>CAVOFY010000003.1:0-755774 GCA_963695125.1 uncultured Actinomycetota bacterium | reverse complement strand
AAGTTGGTAGCGACCATGCGCACCGGCGCCCTGATGCCGCTCGACCTCGTGCGGCACGCCCGGCTGCTGCGGTCGCAGTACTCGCTGAGCCTGGACACCGGGCTGCTCGTCGGCGCGGTGAACGGGGTCACCGAGTTCGTGATCGCGCCGCGCTCGCCGCTGATCGGCACGAAGGTGTATCCCGGGATGGCGACCCCCGCAGGAGACCTCGTGGTGCTCGCCGCGCGACGCGGTGACGAGCACCTCAAGGGTCAGGACGTGACGCTGCAGGCGGGCGACGCACTGCTGCTGCAGGGCTCATGGGACGAACTCGCCCGGCGCGCGGAGGAGCCGGGCATGCTCGCCGTCCATCCCCCCGCCCAGCTGCGTCGCTCGGCGCCGCTCGGCCCCCGCGCCGTCGTGGCGCTCATCATCCTCGGCGCCATGGTGGTGCTGCTGGCCACCGGCATCGTGCCCCCCGCGGTGTCGGCTCTGCTGGCGGCGTGCGCGCTCGTGCTCACCCGCACCGTCACCGTCACCCAGGCGTACCACTCGATCTCGTGGACCACCGTGGTGCTCATCGCCGGCATGATCCCGCTGTCCACCGCGTTCATCCGCACCGGCACGGCGGATCTCGTCGCCGGCGGGCTGCTGGATGTCGTCGGTGCCGCGGGCCCGCACACGGTGCTGCTCGCGCTGTCCCTGCTCACGCTCGCGCTCGGTCAGCTGATCAGCAACACCGCGACCGTGCTCATCGTCGCGCCGATCGCGATCTCGGTCGCCGCCAGCATGGAACTGTCGGTGCAGCCTTTCATGATGGCGCTCACCGTCGCCGGAGCTGCGGCGTTCTTCACGCCCATCGCCACGCCGGCGAACCTGATGGTGATGCATCCCGGCGGCTACCGCTTCGGCGACTACTGGAAGCTCGGGCTTCCTCTCGCGGTGCTGTTCATCGGGGTGGCGGTCTACTACGTCCCGCTGATCTGGCCCTTCTGAGGCGAACGGCAATGGCCGGGGCATATGCCCCGGCCATGCGCTGCGGGTCAGGCCGCCGACCAGCCGCCGTCGCTCGCCAGGACGACGCCGTTGATGTTCACGCCGTCGTTGCTGAGCAGGAAGGTGATGGATGCCGCGAGCGCGTCGGCCTCTGCCGCGTCGGGCAGGATCGCCATGGCAGTGCGCACGCGCTCCGCGCCCAGCGGCGATGCGAAGTGCGCTTCGATGTTGGTGATCGTGGCGCCCGGTGCCACGGCGTTCACGCGGAGGCCGCTGGGGCCGTACATGAAGGCCGCGCTCTTGGTCAGGCCGACCACGGCGTGCTTGGAGGCGGTGTAGGCCGCCCCCGCCGCAGAGCCGCGCAGGGCGGCTTCCGACGCCGTGTTGACGATCGATCCGCCGCCCTGGGCGAGCATGACGGGGATGACCGCGCGCATGAGCTTCATCGTGCCGTCGACGTTCACGCGGAAGACGCGCTCCCACACGGCATCCGACATCTCCGCGACCGGCGTCATGTCGTCCATGATCCCGGCGATGTTGGCGAGCCCGTCGATCGTGCCTTCTGCGGCCTCGACGATGCGGGCGACCGCAGCGTCGTCGGTGATGTCGGCCACCATCGCCACGACGTCGGCCGCCGCGTGCTCGGCGACGAACTCGTCGAGGCGCTCCCGGCTGACGTCGACGGCGATGACGCGGCCGCCCTCGCGGGCGATGCGCGATGCCGTGGCCCGCCCGATCCCCGAGCCGGCGCCGGTGACGATGACGGTCTGGCCGGTGAAGCGGCCCTGGTCGATGCGTTCGGTCCATTCGCGGAGGGCGACGGCGGGTGCAGCGCTCTCGGCGTCCGGTTCTTCGGTCGAGGGGGCGGCGGTCGTCCCCGCGGGCACCTCGCCGGCGGCGGCCCGGCGCACCAGGTCGTCGAGCATCTCCTGCGTGAACGCGCCACGGCTCATCTTCACGAGGCGCTTGATCGCGAGGCGGCTCACGGGCTTGAATACGTCGGGGGTCTGACCGCCCTGCGCGAGCATGTCGGTGAGGATGGCGCCCCCGATGGGGTCGGCCAGCCAGGTGGAGATGGACGAGTCACCCGAGAGTGGCTGTGCAGATTTTCCCATGATGTTCCCTTCTACCGGACATGCGTGTCCGGTATTAGGCTACACCTGTGGAATCGCGGGAGGAAGAGTCGCCCAAGGCCAATCGCGGACCGGCCGCCGGGCCCGAGAATCGTCGCGCTCTGATGGCTGCGGCGCGCGCGGTCTACGCCGAATCCGGGCTGAACGCGCCCTTCAGCGCGGTCGCCAAGCGTGCCGGCGTCGGGCAGGGGAGCCTGTACCGGCATTTTCCCGACCGCACCGCGCTGGCCGTGGCGGTGTTCGACGAGAACGTCGGCGAGCTGGAGGCGTTCGCGGCGGACGATGACCGCACCCTCGACGACCTCCTCGATCGCGTCGTGGACCAGGCGATGGTCTCGACGGCGTTCATCGACCTGCTGACCGGCGACCCGCACAACCCGCGTGTGCAGCACTTGCACGGCCGCTACCGCGGTGTCGTGATGGGTCTGCTGGAGCGGGAGCGCGCTGCGCGCCATGTGTCCGGCGATGTCGAGCCCGAGGACGTGCTGCTGGCCACCGAGATGCTGGCGACGGCGATCGCCCGCAGCGACCCCGGGAGGCGGCCGGATGTCGCCCGTCGGGGTCGTGCGATCTTCCACGCCGCCCTGCGGGCCGAGCGGGACGACGCCGCCTGAGTCGGCGCGCGGCTACGGCGTCGTGGGCGCCTCGCGCTCGAGCAGTCGCTCCAGGAGGTGCAGCGCCGCCTCCTGCGGGGCGTTGTCGTCCAGGAGCCATTGCGTCTGCAGTCCGTCCGACGCGGCGATCACCAGCGCGGCCACAGCCACCGGATCCACGTCCTGCCGCAGGCGCCCGGCGGCCTGACTGCGCCGCACGCCGTCGGCCAGCTCTTCCCGCAGCCGCGCGAAGCGCGTCGTGGCGAACTCGGTCGCGGACGGGTGGCCGTCCTCCAGTGCGGTCGCCACGAGAGTCGAGTACAGCTGGACGAGCCCCGGAACCTCGCGATTGCGCGTGGCGGAGGCGGTCATGATCTCGACGGCGGTGGCATCGGGGCGGGCGGGATGCCGGGCATCGAGCTGCCGGGACGCCTCGCGGTAGACCTCGACCAGGAGCTCTTCCCGCGAGGGGAAGTAGTGCGTGAGGGCGGAGTGGGAGACCCCGATCTCGGCGGCGATCGCGCGCAGGCTGGTGCGCTCGGCGCCGCGACGCGCGAAGACCTCGATCGCGCGGTCGAGGATCTCCTGGCGCCGGGCCAGGCCCTTCGGATACGGGCCGCGGGCCCGGGTGGGAGCGGCGTCGTCGGACTCTGCGGGCATGCTCCCCATGCTACTCAAACAAAACCTCCACCCGGAGGTTTTGTCTGTTAGCGTGTGATCGTGCGGGCCGCCCGGGCGACCCCGATCAACGGCGACACACAAGGAGAACGACAATGCCGGCGCTCACATCCGTCCAGCTCTTCACTGTCAACGCGGCCCTCGAGACCGATCTGGACGGCACGCTCGCCGCCCTCGCCGGCCGCGGATTCACCGCCGTCGAGCCCTATGACTTCGTCCGCCGGGCGGAGCCCCTCGCCGCGGCGCTGTCCGCGCACGGCCTGCAGGCGCCCACGGGGCACGCGTTCCTCGCGTCCGACTCGTTCGTGCGCCCGGACGGTTCGGGCACCACCGTGGAGGTGCCGGCCCCCGAGGAGGTCTTCGCCGCCGCCAAGACGCTGGGCATGACGACGGTCATCGACCCCTACACGGTGCCCGCGCGCTGGGAGACCGTCGCGCAGATCGAGGACACCGCACGCCGACTGAACGCCGCCGCCGCTCTCGCCGAGCCGCACGGGCTGCGCGTCGGCTATCACAACCACGCACACGAGCTCGAGGCGACCTTCGACGGCACCACGGGGTTGGAGGTCCTCGCGGGCCTGCTCGACCCCCGCGTGGTGCTCGAGGTCGACCTCTACTGGGTCGCCCGTGCCGGCGTCGATGCGCCCGCGCTGCTGCGCAGGCTCGGCGATCGTGTCGTGGCGGTGCACGTGAAGGACGGCACGCTCGAGGAAGCCGCACTCCTCGCGTACCCGCCCGTGGATCAGGTTCCGGCGGGGCAGGGCGTCGTTCCGCTGGCCGAGGCGCTGGACGCGGCATCCGCCCTCGAATACGCCGTCGTCGAGTTCGACGCGTTCGACGGCGACATCTTCGACGCCGTCGAACAGAGCCGACTCTTCCTCGACACCAGGGCTGGCCGCTGATGGCCGGGCCGGTCGGCGTCGGCATCATCGGCGCGGGCGACATCAGCCGCCAGTACCTGACGAGCCTCTCCCGCTTCCCCGACGTGCGCGTCCTCGCCATCGCGCGACCTCGACCTCGAGCGCGCCCGCGCGCAGGCCGAGGACTACGACGTCCCGCGCTCAGGCGGCGTCGAGGTGGTGCTGGACGATCCGGCGATCGAGATCGTCGTCAACCTCACCATCCCGGCCGCCCACATCGCGGTGTCCGAGGCGATCATCGCCGCGGGCAAGCACGTGTGGAGCGAGAAGCCGATCGGCGTGGACCGTGAGGGAGCGCGGGGGCTGCTGGAGAAGGCGGATGCCGCGGGCCTGCGCGTCGGCGTCGCGCCCGACACCGTGCTCGGGCCCGGGCGTGCAGACCGCCAAGCGCGCCATCGCGCGCGGCGACATCGGCCGCCCGCTGTTCGCGAACACGACGTTCCAATGGCAGGGGCCCGAGCTCTTCCACCCGAACCCCGCGTTCCTGTACGCGCGAGGCGGGGGGCCGCTGCTGGACATGGGGCCGTACTACGTGTCGACGCTCGTCCACTCTTCGGGCCGGTCGCCGCCGTCGCCGCGCTCGGCCTGCGCGGTCACGCCGTCGCGGCCGTGCAGGTGGGGCCCTCGCCGGCGCCGAGTTCCCGGTCGAGATCCCCTCGACCGTGACGGTGCTGACCGAGTTCGAGGCCGGGTGGCCAGGCGCAGAGCCTCTACAGCACCGACTCGCCGCTGTGCCGCCACGGCGTCGTCGAGATCACGGGCACCGAGGGCACCCTGGTGATCCCCGACCCGAACACGTTCGGCGGCGAGATCACGATCACCCGCCCGCTGACCGAGATGGTCGTGCCGCCCGCGCCGGTCGTGCAGCAGGTGATCGACGTGGCGCAGGAGGGCGTGCTCGGTCGGCCGTGGACTCGGGCTGCTCGAGATGGTGCGCGTCGATCCGCGAGGGGCGCCCGCACGTCGCCACGGCGAGCTCGGCTATCACGTGCTCGACACGCTGCTCTCGATCGAGGAGGCGGTCGACACCCGCAGCTTCGTGACCGTGGAGAGCACGCTGAGCGGATCGGTCGGTGCCCGCCGAATTCGACCCCTCGCCGCGACGTTACTCTGACCGCCTTGAACGACCGGGCGGGTCAGCCGGCCAGGCTCGGCCGATCTTCGGCATGGCCTCGAGGATCTGCTGCACGCGCTGCGCGCGCGAGGATGCTCCGAAGAGCTTCTGGAAGATCTGCCAGTCCCGGCGGGTACCAGGCGCTCGACGCGAGGTTCGGCGCGAACAAGCCGATGTCGGCCGTCTCGACGGCCGAGATCGGACGATGAGAGTGCCCCGCAGGTGTCGGTGAGGGCGGGATTCGCCGTCGCGAAGCGCGATGACGAGGGCGATCGCCCGCGGACCGGCGACGACCGGCATGTCGCGCGGCACGATCGCCGTCGAGCCCTCGACCTTCGAGGTCGGCAGGTGCTGCTGCAGCCGTCCCGTGGTCGTCGCGCCGCGCTCTCGTCGAGGGCCGCGACGTGCCCGTCGCGCTCCCAGTAGTAGTTGTTGGTGTCGAGCACGATCTTGCCGCAAGCGGTTCGACCGGGTACGTCGCCGAGCGCCTTGAGCGGCACGGTCACCACGACGACGTCACCCGCTGCCGCGGCATCCGCCGCCGTCGCCGCCGACGCATGGTCGCCCAGCTCCGCGACGAGGCCCGCGAGCCGATCGGGTCGCGCCGCGAGCTCTCGACCGCGCGTAGCCTCGGTCGACCAGACCCTTCGCGATCGCCGTGCCGATATGCCCTGCTCCGATGATTCCCACTGTCGCTCATGACGGGGTGCAACCGAGCGCAGCGCGGGGATCCCGCCGACCGTCACAGGCGCGACCCCGCCTCGGTCAGCACGCCGCGCAGGATCTGCTCGATCTCGGTGAACTCCGCCGGACCGATGTGAGCGGCGGCGCCAGCTGGATGACGGGGTCGCCGCGGTCGTCGGCGCGGCAGTACAGACCGGCCTCGAACAGCGCCTGCGAGAGGAACCCGCGCAGCAGTCGCTCGGACTCGTCGTCGTCGAAGGTCTCTTCGTGACCTTGTCCTTGACGAGCTCGATGCCGAAGAAGTATCCGTCGCCGCGGACGTCGCCGACGATCGGCAGATCGCTGAGCTTCTCGAGCGTCGAGCGGAAGACGGGCGAGTTCGTCCGGACGTTCTCGAGCAGTCCCTCCTCCTCGAAGATGTCGAGGTTCTCGAGGGCGACGGCGGTCGAGACGGGATGTCCGCCGAACGTGTAGCCGTGGTAGAACGTCGTGTCGCCCTTGCGGAACGGCTCGTAGATCCGGTCGCTGACGATCGTGCCGCCGAGGGGCGAGTAGCCGCTCGTGACGGCCTTGGCGAACGTGATCATGTCGGGCTGGTAGCCGTAGGCGTCGGCGCCGAAGTAGTGTCCGAGACGGCCGAAGGCGCAGATGACCTCGTCCGAGACGAGCAGCACGTCGTAGCCGTCGCAGATCTCGCGCACGCGCTGGAAGTACCCGGCGGGGGAGGGAAGCAGCCGCCGGAGTTCTGCACCGGCTCGAGGAAGACCGCGGCGACCGTCTCGGGCCCCTCGAACTGGATCATCTCCTCGATGCGGTCGGCCGCCCACACGCCGAACTCCTCGAGGCTGCCCGTCGGGCCGCCCATCTCGGCCGCGCGGTAGAAGTTCGTGTTGGGCACGCGGAGGCCGCCGGGGGTCAGCGGCTCGAACATCGACTTCATCGCCGGGATGCCCGTGATCGCCAGGGCGCCCTGCGGCGTGCCGTGGTAGGCGACGTCCCGCGAGATGACCTTGTGCTTGCCCGGCTGGCCCTTGAGCTTCCAGTAGTACTTCGCGAGCTTGAAGGCCGTCTCGACGGCCTCGCCGCCGCCCGTCGAGAAGAAGACGTGGTCGAGGTCGCCCGGTGCGAGATCGGCGATGCGGTCGGCGAGCTCGATCGCGGCGGGTGGGCGTACGACCAGATCGGGAAGAACGCGAGCTCCTCGGCCTGCTTGGCCGCCGCCTGGGCGAGGCGCTTGCGGCCGTGGCCCGCGTTGACGACGAAGAGCCCTGAGAGTCCGTCGATGTACTTCTTGCCGTCCGAGTCCCAGATGTGGTGGCCCTCGCCCTTGACGATGATCGGCACGCCGCTCGCATCCATCGTCGACTGGCGCGAGAAGTGCATCCAGAGATGGTCCTTCGCCATCGCCTGCAGTTCGGCTTCGGTGCGGGCGTGGCGTTCGGTCGTGATCGACATTGCGGGCCTTCCGTCAGGTGCTCCCGACGATACCCCTCCCGCCGAATCCGTCGTAGGAGCCCGTGTCGGTCGGACTGTGCGGATCTTGCGCGCCCCGCGGCGGACCGTCGCCCTCAGGCCGGGAGACCCGGTCCTGCGGCGACGGCCCGACCTCACCCCACGCGCAGCGGCGCGCGCTCCACCTCGGACCGGACCGTGCGCGGGTCGGCGAGACCGACCTCGTACACCGGCCCGTCGACGACCAGGCGCGCGGTGGTCTCGCGCTCGGCGCAGGACGGTCCCACCCACAGCGTCACATCGCCGGGCTCCACGATGCGCTGTCCGTCGACGCCCGTGAACGAGAGCCGCTGCGTCGGCACCTCGAAGCGCACCTCCGCCTCCTCGCCCGGCGCGAGATCGACCCTCTGGAAGGCGAGCAGCTGCGCCACGGGCCGCGTGACGCTCCCGATCTCGTCGCGCGCGTAGAGCTGGACGAGATCCGTCCCCGATCGGTCGCCCGTGTTGCGCACGCGCACCGACGCGGCGAAGGATGCCCCTGCCAGGACCGTCGGGTCCACCTCGAGGCCTTCTCGCGAGAACGTCGTGTAGGTCAGACCGTGGCCGAAGGGGAGCGCCGGATCCGAATCGGCGCTCGTCACATCCGATGTGCCGCCCAGGGTCGGATGAAGATAGGAGTACGGCTGCGCGCCACCGGATCGCGGGAGTGACACCGGCAGGTGGCCCGAGGGCGAGGCCGAGCCCGACAGCACCCGGGCGATCGCGACGCCGCCCTCCTCGCCGGGGAAGAACGCCTGCAGGACGGCCGCGGGCCGCGGCCCCGAGTGGTTCGTCGACGTCGTGGTGCGTGTGGCTGCGCCGAGACCCGTCACCGCGCCGCGGCGGGTTGGCCGCTCGGGGAGTGCCCACCCGATCGCGTACGGTCGGCCGGTCAGCAGAACCAGGACGACGGGGGTGCCCGTCGCGCACACGGCCTCGACCAGCGCGCGCTGGGCGCCGGGCAGCTCGAGCGACTCGACGTCGTTGCCCTCGCCGACCGTGCCGCGCCCGAAGAGCCCTGCGCGATCCCCGACGACGACGATCGCGACATCGGCCGACTCGGCTGCCGCCACGGCTTCGGGGATCCGCGACTCGTCGTCGTCCTCGACGTCGCAGCCGACCGCGTGGACCAGCACCGAGTCGGCGAACTCTTCGGCAAGCGCAGCCTGCACCGTCGGCAACGCGATCCCGAGCGGAGCTTCAGGGTGATGAGCGAGCACGTGGTTGACGAACGAATAGCAGCCCATCAAGGCCTCGGAGCTGTCGGCGTTCGGGCCGACGACCGCGATGCGCGGGGTCGCAGCCGGAGAGAGCGGCAGGATGCCGTCGTTGCTCAGCAGCACGAGCGACTCCTCGGCGAGGGTCCGCGCGAGTGCGCGATGCTGCGGAGAGTCGAGGTCGACGCGCGTCGGCGGAGCGTCGAAGACCGCATCCAGCAGGCCCAGCTCCTCCTTCTGGGCGAGCACGCGGGCGACGGCGCGGTCCAGCACCGCTTGGTCGAGCGCTCCCGTGCGCACGAGCTCGGGAAGCGAATCGAACGCGTCGGCGCTCGGCAGCTCGACATCGATGCCTGCGATGAGCGCTCGCCGGGCCGCACCCGCGCGATCCGCCTCGACGTGGTGCATCGACTCCAGGAACGCGACGGAGAAGTAGTCTGCGACCACCACGCCGTCGAAGCCCCACTCGTCCCGCAGGAGCTCCGTGAGGTAGCGCGACGTCGCCGCAACCGGGACGCCGTCGATCTCGGAGTACGAGTTCATGACGCTCCGGGCCCCGCCCTCGAGGAGCGCCATCTCGAAGGGAGGCAGAAGCACGTCGCTGACCTCGCGAGGACCCGCGCTCACGGGCCCGTGGTTGCGCCCTGCCCGCGAAGCCGAGTAGCCGACGAAGTGCTTGAGCGTCGCGTGGACGCCCGTGCTCTGCAATCCGCGCACATAGGCGGTGCCCACGACGCCCACGAGGTAGGGGTCCTCGCTGATGCATTCGTCGACGCGCCCCCAGCGAGGGTCGCGGATGACGTCGAGCACGGGAGCGAGGCCCTGGTGGATGCCGAGCTCGCGCATCGATTCGCCGATCGTCACGCCGAGCTGCTCGACGAGCTCCGGGTCGAAGGCGGCTCCCCACCCGAGCGGGGTCGGGAAGGTCGCGGCCTTCCATGCCGCAAGGCCGGTCAGGCACTCCTCGTGCACGATCGCCGGGATCCCCAGCCGGGTCTCCTCCACCAGGCGACGCTGCTCGCCCCAGAGCCACGCGGCGCGCTCGACGGGATCGACGGGGCGCGTGCCGTACACGCGAGTGAGGTGCCCGATCCCATGCGCCGTCGCCTCTTCGTACCGCGCGGACGTCCGCATCTCGCCGGCCATCGGCGCGACGACCTCGTCGCCCTGGTCGACCCAGAATCCGACGAGCTGTGCGCGCTTCTCCTCGAGGGTCATCTCGGCCAGCAGGCCTCGGACACGCGCCGACAGCTCGGCGCCCTCCTCTGAATACACGTGGTTCTCTCTTTCACCGGCGGATGCCGCGGCATCCGGGTCGATCAGCCCTTGACGGCGCCCGTCAGCCCGCCGACGATCCGCCGCTCGAAGAGGCTGAAGAACACGAGCGCGGGGATCATCGACAGCGACGTGAAGGCGAGCACCTTCGCCGTGTCGACGGAGTACTGCGACGAGAACGCCTGCACTCCCAGGGGCAATGTGAAGTTCGCGTTGTCGTTGAGGAGGAAGAGGGGCAGCAGATAGCTGTTCCAGCTCCCGACGAAGGCCAGGATCCCGACCGTGATGACACCGGGCACCGCGAGCGGGATCACCATCCGCCAGAAGAAGCCCAGGCGACTGCATCCGTCGATGAACGCCGCTTCCTCGATCTCATCGGGGATCGCACGCAGGAACGGCACCAGGATGATGATCGTCACCGGCAGCGAGAACGCGATCTGAGGCAGGATGACACCCGCGAGGGAGTTGATGAGGCCCAGGTCGCGCACGACGATGTAGAGCGGTGTGATGGCGACCGTGATCGGGAACATGAGTCCCGCGGCGAACAGCGCATACAGCGCGCCGCGGCCCCGGAAGCGGTAGCGGGCGAGCACGTAGCTCGCCATCAGCCCGAGGAAGATGACTCCCAGCGTGGTCGCGATGCCGACGATCGTGGAGTTCAGGACGAGCTGCCAGAAGACTCCGCCGGTCAGCACATCGAAGTAGTTCGTCCAGATCCATGGGTCGGGCAGCCCGCCGGGGTCGGTCGTGATCTGCGAGTTCGAGCGGAATCCGCCCAGGATGATGTAGATGACCGGACCCAGCATGAGGGCGATCACGACGAGCGCGATGAAGTACACGGCAGGCGTGCTGGCACGCATGCGGGTGGGGCGCGGCGGGGGCAGCTCGATGGTCGCCAGCGCGTCGGTGGTGGCGGTCATCGTGTCGTCCTCTCGGTGAGGGCGCCCGCGGTGTCGCGGCGCAGGACGAACCGCTGGTAGATCAGCGCGACGATCAGCGAGATCACGAAGATGACGACGGCGACGGCGTTGCCGTATCCGAAGTTGCCCGCGTTCCGGCCGTTGGCCACCATGTAGGTCGCCATCGTCGAGGTGCCGGCGACGGGCGCGACGTACTGACCCCAGATGATGTACACCAGGTCGAACAGCTGAAGCGCGCCGATGATCGACAGGAAGGCCCAGATGCGCAGCGTCGGGCCGAGCAGGGGGATCGTGATGCGTCGCTGGATCTGCCAGTACGTCGCACCGTCGATGGCGGCTGCCTCATAGAGCTCGTCGGGGATGCCCTGGAGTCCTGCGAGGAAGAGAATGACGGCGAAGCCCACGTACTTCCACGTGAGGATCGCCATGAGGGTCCAGATCGCGATCGATGGATCTGCGAGCCAGTCCCTCGTGAGGCCCGACAGCCCCCACTCGTCGAGCACGCCGTTGAGGGCGCCGTTCGTCGCCAGCAGGAGGCTGAATCCCGTGCCCACGACGACCTCGGCGATCACGTACGGCACGAAGATGAGCACCCGGATGAGCGACTGTCCTCGCATCTTGCGATTGAGCAGCAGCGCCAGCAGGAGGGCGACCGGCCCCTGGATGATCAGCGACATGACCACGATGAACGCGTTGTGGCCGAGTGCTTCCTGGAAGTCGGGATCCGTGACGATCGTGACGTAGTTCTTGAAGCCGATGAAGTCCGTCGGCGGCCCGTATCCGTGCCAGTTGAAGAATCCGTAGTACGCCGCCATGGCGACGGGGAAGATGACGAAGCCGACGAAGAAGATGAGTGCCGGACCCGCGAGGACGGCGATCTCGAGGCGGCCCGACCATCCGATCCCACGGCGTCGGCGGCGCTGCGATACCGGGGGCGGCGGCGTGTCGCCGCCACCCCCGGTGCGCTGCGCGAGATCCGTCTCCGGGCGATCGTCCGTCTTCGGTGTCTCGCTCGTGTGCATGCGAGGTGTTCCTTATCCCTTCGCGCCGGCTGAGTTGGCTGCCGCGATCATCTCTTCGGGCGTGCTCCCGCCGGCGAGCAGGTCGACCACGGCGACGTTGAGCGCGTTGCCGACGTTCTGCCCGAGGACCGTGTCGAGCCACTGCGAGACGAACGGGGCTGCGTTGTAGGCCTCGAGGATCTGCTTGAGGTACGGCTCGCTGACCTCCGACTGCGCGACCTGGTTGACCGGCGGCGACGAGAACGCCTTGTAGTACGCCGTCTGCTGAGCGTCGGACGCGATGAAGTTGAGGAAGTCCACACACTCCTTCGGGGCCTGGGCCGAGCAGGAGTACCCGTCGACGCCGCCCATCATCGAGCCCGGCTCGCCCTCGCCGCCCGGCACCTCAGGGAACGGGTACCACGCGAGGTCGGGCAGCGGCTTCTCGTCCGGCGTGAGCGACGCGATCACACCCGGATCCCAGGCGCCCATCAGCTCTCCGCCGGCCTGGTGGTTGGCGACGAGGCCGGCCGAGCTGCCGGCGCCCTGCTGGGCCGAGGTGGTGAGGAAGCCCTCGTTGAACGGCTCGGTCGCGGCGAACGCCTCGAGGTCCTCGGCCGCCTTGAGCCAGCACGGGTCGCTGAAGTCCTTCGAGTCCCCGGTCTCCTCGACCGTCTTGGGCGAGCACTCGCGCAGTGCGAACCAGTAGAACCAGTGCGCAGCCGGCCATGCGTCCTTCGCGCCGAGCGCGAGGGGGGCGACGCCGGTCGCCTTGAGCTTGTCGTTGGCGTCGACGAGTTCGTCGATCGTCGTCGGGTTCTCCGTGACGCCCGCGGCGTCGTAGAGGTCCTGGCTGTAGAAGATGCCGCCGGGGAGAACCGACAGGGGCATCGCCCAGAGCTTGTCCTGGTAGGTCTCGGCCTTGAACGAGCCCTCGGAGATGTTCTCCTTCGCCTCACCCTCGATCTTGCCGGTGAGATCCATGAGCTGGCCCGCCTGCACCATCGCGGCGAGCTTGCCGCCGCCGCGCTGCAGGAAGATGTCCGGCGGGTCGCCGGCGTTGAGGGACGTCTGCAGCTTGCCGTCCATGTCCTCGTTCTGGATGGACTGCATCTTGATCGTGACGTTGGGGTTCTCTTCTTCGAACGCGGCGATCGCGTCCTTCCAGAACTGCTGGCCGGGGCCGGTCGTGGAGTTCTGCCACAGCGTCATCGTGACGTCGCCGCCGGATCCTCCGTCGTTGCTGCCGCCGCCGGTGCAGCCGCTCATGACGAGCGCCCCCGCGACCAGGACGGCAGACCCCGCAAGGAGCTTCTTGCCATTCATGTGATTCCCGTTTCTCTTCGTTGAGCCGCGCCTCGCACATGAGGCGCTCTGGTACTTCTCTGGGGGGTGCGCGTGCCGTGTCCCCGTTCCCGGCAGGTGACTCATCCGGGATGCCGGTCAGTGTGGCAAGACGTCACAGAACGTGTCAAACGTTTTCGAAAACAGTTTCCATCCGCTACAGTCGCGTCATCATGGCACGACGACCGACTATTCACGACGTGGCCCAAGCGGCCGGCGTCTCGGTGGCGACGGTATCGAAAGCCGTGAACGGCCGATACGGCATCGCCGACGCGACGGTCGCCCGTGTCCTGGCGGAAGTCGAGAGGCTCGGCTACGAGTCGAGCCTCGTGGCCAGCAGCATGCGCGCGCGGCAGACAGGCGTCATCGGCGTCCTCGTCGCGGACTTCGAGCCCTTCAGCGCCGAGATCCTCAAGGGCGTCGGTGCCGGCGCTGCGCGACTCGTCGCTCGACCTGCTGGCCTACAGCGGCTCGCGCGACAAGGCGGCGGCGGGGTGGGAGCGGCGATCGCTGCAACGTCTGTCGGGCACGCTCATCGATGCGGCGATCCTGGTCACCCCGACTGTCGTCGGGGCGGCATCCGACATCCCCATCGTCGCGATCGACCCGCACACAGGGCGTGCCGATGTCCCGACGGTCGAATCCGACAGCTTCGGCGGCGCCCTCGAGGCGACGCGCTACCTCATCGAACTCGGGCATCGTCGCGTCGGATTCCTCGCCGGGCGACCCGACCTGCGCTCGGCCGGCCTGCGAGAAGCGGGCTACCGCAAGCGCTCGCGGACGCGGGCCTGGTCTTCGACCCGTCGCTCATCGAGATCGGGCGCTACGAGGCGGATGCCGCCCGTGCGGCGGCGCGCACGCTGCTGTCTGCCGCGAATCCGCCCACGGCCGTCTTCGCGGCGAACGACCTCTCGGCATCGCCCTCCTCGAGGTCGCGGCCGAGCTCGGCCGTCGTGTGCCCGACGACCTGTCCGTCATCGGATTCGACGACATCCCCGAGTCATCGCAGCGTGCTCAGCCGCTCACGACGATCCGGCAGCCGATGCAGCGGCTCGGCGGCGTCGCCGTCGAGATGCTCACCGCCCTCATGAGCGGCGAGGCGCCCCCGCAGACCCGCGTGCTGCTGCCGACGAGGCTCGTCGTGCGCTCCACGACCGCGCCGCCGCCCGCCTGAGCCTCAGTCCTTGCCCCACGCCGTCGCGTCGGGCTCGCTCAGGAGAGGGCCGAAGGCCGCCTCCGCCGCACCGATCAGCAGGCGATCCTGCGCGAGCACGGCCGATCGCACCACGACGTCCTCCCCGTTCGCCGACATGGCGTGACGGCGCACCGACGCGGCGAGCTCGTCGGCATCCACCTCTGCCAGGGTCGCGAGGAACCCGCCGAGGACGATGACGGCGGGGTTCAGGACGTTGACCGCATTGGCGAGTGCGGTCGCGAGGATGCGACGCTGGCGCGCGGTCTCCTCGGCGATGTCGGGAGCCGACGGCGAGCCGAGCGCGACGCCGAGGGCCTCGTCGTCGAGGGGCCCCTGCCCGACCACCGCGATCAGGCGTGCGCGGCTGACCTCGTCCTCGAGGACGCCGTCGCCGGCGAGGCGGTCGGCCGCCGAGGCGATGCCTGGCCGATTCTGCCCGAACTCGCCGGCGTAGCCGCCTGACCCGCCCACGGGGCGGCCGTGCACGATGAGACCTCCGCCGATCCCGCTCGCGCCGCCGTTGAGGTAGACGACGTCGTCGATGCCTCGCGCGGCACCGTACAGGTGCTCGGCGATCGCGCCGAGATTCGCGTCGTTGCCGACCACCACCGGAAGTCCGATCGCCTGCTCCACGACATCGCGGACGGGCTCGTCGCGCCACCTCAGGTGGGGCGCGTTGCGGACCATCCCATCCGAGGAGCGCACAAGGCCGGGCACCGCCAGCCCGACAGCCACGATGCGCCGGTCGGCGAGCTCGGCCGCCTCCCACTCCCGGACCTGGGCTGCGACGAGCTCGGCGACCCGCTGCGGCGAGAGCAGCTCGTCGACGGTCATGCGGATCCGCGCGTGGATGCGCTGATCCAGGCCGATCGCCGCGATGTCGATCGCGTCGACCTCGGGGTTCGCGGCGATCGCCACGACGTCGGGCGACACCGCGACGACGGGCGACGGCCTGCCGACGCGGCGAGACGGATCGGGACTGCGCTCCTCGACGAGTCCCGCGCGCACGAGTTCGCCGACGAGGTCGGCGATCGTCGAGCGGTTGAGTCCCGTGGACTCGGTGAGCGCCGCACGCGAGAGGGGGCCTTCCACGTGGACGAGGCGCAGGAGCCGCGCGAGGTTGCGCTGCCGGACGCCCTCGGGGGCGACGGTGTCGGCGGTGCGATGCGGCTCGGTCACCCGACCCACTGTAGGGCGGCGGCGCCACGCGGAATGTGTGGACACGGCATCGACCCTGCGATACGTTGTGGTTCGCAACAATTAGTTCACCGCCGAACAGGAGCATCATGCCCACCCCCACCCGTGACGACAAGTTCTCCTTCGGCCTGTGGACCGTCGGCTACAACGGCACCGATCCCTTCGGCGGTCCGACCCGCGCACCCCTCGACGTCGTGCACGTCGTCGAGAAGCTCGCCGAGCTCGGGGCGTACGGCCTGACCTTCCATGACGACGACCTCTTCGCGTTCGGCTCGACCGACGTCGATCGGCAGAACCAGATCGACCGGCTCAAGGGTGCCCTCGCCGACACGGGCCTCATCGTGCCGATGGTGACGACGAACCTCTTCTCGGCCCCCGTCTTCAAGGACGGCGGCTTCACCGCGAACGACCGTGACGTGCGGCGCTTCGCCCTGCGCAAGGTCTTCCGCCAGCTCGACCTGGGCGCGGAGCTGGGAGCCAAGACGTTCGTCATGTGGGGCGGACGCGAAGGCGCCGAGTACGACTCGGCGAAGGACATCCGCCTCGCGCTCGAGCGCTACCGCGAGGCCGTCGACCTGCTCGGCGACTACGTGACGGACAAGGGCTACGACATCCGGTTCGCGATCGAGCCCAAGCCGAACGAGCCCCGTGGCGACATCCTGCTGCCGACCCTGGGCCACGCGATCGCCTTCATCGACTCGCTCGCGCGTCCGGAGCTCGTGGGCCTGAACCCCGAGGTCGGACACGAGCAGATGGCGGGCCTGAACTTCGCGGCCGGCATCGCCCAGGCGCTGTACCACGGCAAGCTCTTCCACATCGACCTCAACGGCCAGCGCGGCATCAAGTACGACCAGGACCTCGTGTTCGGCCACGGCGACCTGCACAACGCGTTCGCGCTCGTCGACCTGCTCGAGAACGGCGGACCCGGCGGCATCCCGGCCTACGACGGCCCGCGTCACTTCGACTACAAGCCGTCCCGCACCGAGGATGAGAAGGGCGTCTGGGAGTCGGCCGCGGCCAACATGCGCACCTACCTCCTGCTCAAGGAGCGCGCAGCGGCCTTCCGTGCCGACCCCGAGGTGCAGGAGGCGCTCGCCGCGGCCAAGGTCGACGATCTCGCGACCCCGACGCTCAACGAGGGGGAGACGTACGAGGAGTTCCTCGCCGACCGCTCCGCGTACGAGGACTTCGACGCGGGCGTGTACTTCAACGGCAAGGGTGCGGGCTTCGTCCGTCTGCAGCAGCTCGCGACAGAGCACCTGCTCGGCGCCCGCTGACCCGCGTCCCCTCCCGTCCGCCCACCCCCGGTTCAGTGTCCATGGATTGCTGTTCTGCGGGACGCAGAACCGCAATCCATGGACACTGGACGGCGGACAGCCGCACAGAGAGCTAGGGAGTATCGATGACCCTCGTCCTTGGCGTCGATTCGTCGACACAGTCGTGCAAGGTCGTCGTCGTCGACGCCGACTCGGGTGCGATCGTGCGCGAAGGGCGCGCGGCGCACCCGGCCGGCACGGCTGTCGACCCCGAAGCGTGGTGGTCGGCGCTGCAGGCGGCGATCGCGGCGGCGGGGGGCCTCGACGACGTCGTGGCGTGGGCGATCGGCGGCCAGCAGCACGGCATGGTCGCCCTCGACGCGGAGGGGCGGGTCGTCCGCGACGCCCTGCTGTGGAACGACACGCGCTCGGCGGATGCCGCGGCCGACCTGATCGCCGAGTTCGGTGCCGAGGCGCTCGCGCAGCGGTCGGGGCTCGTGCCGGTCGCCTCGTTCACGATCACGAAGCTGAGGTGGCTGCGCGACCATGAGCCCGAGAACGCCGCCCGCGTCGCGGCCGTCGCTCTCCCGCACGACTGGCTGACCTGGCGGCTGCGCGGGTTCGGGCCGCAGCATCCCGTTCTCGAAGAGCTCGTGACCGACAGGTCGGATGCCTCGGGCACCGGCTACTGGAACCCCGAGACGGGAGGCTACGACCGCGAGCTGCTCATCGAGGCCCTGGGCCACGACGCCATCCTGCCGCGTGTGCTGGGCCCCGACGAGTTCGTGCTCGACGCGGACGGACGCCGTGTCGGCGGCGGCGCGGGCGACAACGCGGGAGCGGCGCTGGGTCTCGGTGCGGGGCCGGGCGACGTCGTCGTCTCGATCGGCACCTCAGGCACCGTCTTCGCCGTGAGCGACACCCGCACGATCGATCCGACCGGCACGGTCGCGGGGTTCGCCGACTGCACGGGTCGCTTCCTGCCGCTCGTCGCGACCCTCAACGCCGCGCGCGTGCTGGATGCCATCTCCGGCCTGCTGGGCGTCGACCACGCCGAGCTGAGCAGACTCGCCCTCGCCGCGGCTCCCGGCGCGCGCGGTCTCACGCTCGTGCCGTACTTCGAGGGCGAGCGCACGCCGAACCTTCCTGATGCGACGGCCTCGCTGACCGGGATGACCCTCGCCTCGACGACCCGCGAGAACCTCGCCCGCGCCGCTGTCGAGGGCATGCTGTCCGGCCTCGCGGCGGGGCTCGACGCTCTCCGCGGCCTAGGCGTGCCGCTCGAGCGCGCCCTGCTCATCGGCGGCGGTGCGCAGTCCGAGGCAGTGCGCGCGATCGCGCCTGACGTGCTCGGCGTGCCCGTCGTCGTTCCCGAGCCGGGGGAGTATGTCGCCCTCGGCGCCGCGGCACAGGCCTCGGCGGTCGCCCGGGCCTGACGGTCGCGCGCAGTCGCCGCCGCGGTGAGAATGGGGCCGTGGCCTCTGACGCGGAAGACCTCGACGAGATCGCGGTGGCGCTGTATGCACTGCCGCCCGATGCGTTCACGGCCGCGCGCAACGAGCGCGCCGCCTCGGCGGATCGCGCACTCGCGGCATCCGTCAAGGCGCTCCGCAAGCCCGTCGTATCGGCGTGGGCCGTCGACCTGCTCGCACGCGAGGGCCGACTCGGTGACGCGTTCGAGCTCGCCGCAGCGCTTCGCGACGCGCAGGACGACCTCGACGCCGTCGAGCTCGCGCGCCTCGGTCGCCAGCGCAGGGCCCTCGTGTCGGCCCTCGCGCAGCAGGCGGTCGACGCCGCCGCGGCGCAGGGCGTCACGGTGGGCGCCGCGGCGCGCGAAGACGTCGAGAAGACCCTCAACGCGGCGATGCTGGATGCCTCGGCCGCCGCCGCCGTCATGACGGCCCGCCTCGTGCGGCCACTCGAGGCGACGGGTCTCGACGCGGTCGACCTCGAGGGTGCCGTCGGGGGGAGCACGCCCGAAGGCCAGCCGCCGCCCGCGCCTCCGCGCCGCGACGACCTCGCCGAGCGCCGCGCACGCAAGGAGGCCGAGAAGGCGGCGCGCGAAGCCGAGCGCGCCGCGAACGAGGCAGGGCGTGTGCTCGCGCGCGTCGAGGCGCGTCGCGCGAAGGCGCAGGAGCGCGTCGACCACCTCGCCGAGCGGATCGACGACCTGACGAGCGAGCTCGAGCGCATGCGGGCCGACGCCGCGACGGCCCGCGAGGAGCTCGCCCGGTGGGAGAGGGAGCGGGAGGATGCGGCGTCCCGCGTCCGCTCGGCAGACAAGCGGGCGGCAGCCGCCCGCGATGCGCTCGGCTGATCCGGCTCCGGTGCGACGCATGCCGTCGCGGGCATGATCGAGCCGCACCGCAGACGGAGTCCCCGCGTGGGGGTGAGGTGACCTCGCGGATCGCTACCCTGATCAGGTGACTCCGCTCGAGCCGACGCTGCTCCTCATCCCTGTCGTCGCGGTGCTCGCTCCGCTCCTGGCCCGCGCGATCGGGCGCGTCGCGCGCGTGCCCATCGTCGTGTTCGAGCTCCTCCTCGGCATCGCGATCGGTCCGAGCCTGCTCGGCTGGGCCGTGCCGTCGGACTTCGTCGAGACGCTCTCGACCTTCGGCCTGGCGACCCTCTTCTTCGTCGCGGGCTCCGAGATCGAGTTCGGCGCCTTCCGCGGGCGGACGGGACGCAACGCGGTGCTCGGCTGGATCATCAGCCTCGCGGGCGGCATCGCGATCGGCTGGATCCTCATCCCCGGCGAGGCCGCGATCATCATCGGGGTCGCGCTGTGTTCGACCGCGCTCGGCACGCTGCTGCCGATACTGCGGGATGCCGGCGAGCTGCGCACTCCCTTCGGCCAGTCGGTCGGCGCGATCGGCGCCGTCGGGGAGTTCGGGCCGCTCATCGCGATCTCGATCTTCCTCGGCCAGCGCGAGCCCGGCATCTCGACGCTCGTGCTCGCGATCTTCGCGCTCATCGCCGGCCTCGCGATCTGGCTCGCCTTCCGCATGCCGCAGGGCGCGATGCACCGGTTCGTGAACTCCACGCTGCACACGTCGGGGCAGTTCGCGATCCGTCTGCTGTTCCTCATCCTCGGGCTGCTCGTCGCGCTCAGCATCTTCCTCGACCTCGATCTGCTGCTGGGCGCCTTCGCCGCCGGGATCGTGTGGCGTCTCGTCATGCGCGACGCCGCTCCCGCCGATCGCGAAGCCGTCGAGAGCAAGGTCGAAGCCGTCGCGTTCGGGTTCCTCGTGCCCGTCTTCTTCATCTACACGGGGGTCACGTTCGATCTGGCCGCGCTCCTCGCGGAGCCGATCCTGTTCGCCCTCGTGCCCGTCGGGGTCGTGGCGCTCCTCGTCGTGCGCGGGCTGCCGTCCGTGCTCGCCGCGCCGAAGGGCGCATCGTCTCGCGACCGCATCGCGATCGGGCTCCTGGGGGCAACGGGCCTGCCGATCATCGTCGCGGTGACGGCGATCGGCGTGGACGAGGGTGTGCTGACCTCGGGGGCCGCCTCGGTGCTCGTCGGCGCGGGCATGCTGTCGGTCCTCATCCTGCCGCTCGCCGCCATGGCGATACGCGGCACCGCGGTGCGCCGTGAATCCGTCCTCCAGGACGACGACGTATGAGCGCGGTCGCGCTGTTCGCCGATGCCCGCCGCAGGCTCGTCGGTGCTCGGCGCGAAGCGCTCGGCCGTGACGTCGAGCCCCGCCGCTTCCTCGGCATCGGTCGTGCGCCGCGGATCGTTCCCGCAGCCGAGGCCTGGCACCTCGGCGTGATCCTGCTCACGGACGACGCGGTCTACGCGACGGGCCAGATCATCCGTGCCCGCGCGGAGGTGCGCCGCGGCTTCGCCGCCGAAGCGCAGCGCCGCCGTGCCGAGCGGGCGGCTGCGGCCTTCCGGGGAGGATTCCCCGAGGGCGCGACGGTGCACATCGACTGGCGGCCGCTCGATCCCGCCGCGCTCGACCGGGGCGAGGCATCCGGCCCCCTCGCCCTCGTCGACGGCGTGCCGAGCATCCGATGGAGCGCCGCGGCCGGCTTCGTGCCGCTCGAGCGCTACCTCTCCGAGCGGATCCTGCTGCTCGTCGAGCCTCTGCCCGGCGCGTGACGCCCCTGTCAACCCCCTGACCGCGTCGCATGCCGCCACCTAGCGTGGGAGCATGGCCACCACTGCAACGGACGTCACCCGTCAGATCGCAGTCATCTCGTCGACCGTCTTCATGATCATCGCCGCGGTCGTCGGCGCCGGCGTCCTGGGTGGAACGCCCGTGCAGGACCTGCAGGACGGGGCCCTCTCGTCCGACGCGACCCTGCTCGCGCCGGCGAGCCCCGCCTTCTCGATCTGGACCCTCATCTACGCGCTCATCGCGGCCTACACCGTGTGGCAGGCGCTTCCGTCGCAGCGCGCACGCGAGCGGCAGCGCAGTCTCGGCTGGTGGATCGCCGCGTCTTCCGTGCTGAACGGCGTGTGGCTCCTCCTCGCGCAGTTCACGACGCTCGTGCTCACGGTCGCCGGGATCGTCACCCTGCTCGTGGTGCTGTGCATCACGTTCCAGCGCAGTGTCGCGTTCGGAGCGGAGGAGCTCCTCGACACCGTGTTCACCGACGCGGCCATCGGACTCCACCTCGGCTGGGTGTCGCTGGCGACCGTCGCCAACACGACGGCGTGGCTCACGGCGGAAGGGCCTTCGGAGTGGGAATCGGCCGGGACGGCACTCGGTGTCGCGGTCCTGATCGTCGTCGGCGTGATCGGCGTCGCGATCGCCTGGTTCAGTCGCTGGCGGGTCGCCCCGGGCCTCGCGATCGCATGGGGACTCAGCTGGATCGCGTTCGGCCGGCTCGAGATGACGCCGAGCAGCGTGCCGATCGGGGCGACCGCGATCGTCGTGGCGGTCGTCGTCGCCGTCGTGCCGATCGCCGGCACGATCGTCCGGCGCGCGACCGAGTTCCGCAACGCCGAGGCGTAGCTCAGGGGGTCTGCGGACCGAACGACTTCGCGAAGGCGCGCAGGAGCCGCGAGGGCTCGGTGACGGATGCCGCGAGCACGCGTGCGGCGATCGCGTCGTAGTCGCTCGCGGCGAAGTACCCGTCGTCCCGGTACACGGCCATGCGCTCGGTGAACGCGGCACTCGTCGGCTCGGGGTGGAACTGCGTCGCGTACAGCCGGTCACCCACGCGGTAGGCCTGTACGGGACATTCCTCGTTCGTCGCGAGCAGCACCGCGCCGGGGGGCGCGGCTCCTGCGCCCTCCTTGTGCGCCGAGAGCGCCGTGAAGCGGAGTCGCGAGTCCGCCGAAGAGGGGATCGCTCTGCCCGTCGGCCGTCAGCTCGATGGACACGGGTCCGGTGTCTTCGGGGTGGGCGCGGCTCACCTCGCCGCCGAGCATCCGCGTCACGACGCCGATGCCGTAGCACGTGAACATCGCCGCGGTGCGGGCGTCCGCGGCTGCCTGCGCGATGCGCTCGAGGTCTGCCTCGAGCCGGCGCTGCACGTCGGTCTTCGTCGATTCGGGGTCGGTCAGGTTGAACGGGCTGCCGCCGACGACGAATCCGCTGAACCGCTCGAAGACGTCGTCGGGCAGGGGAGAGCGCACGAGGTCGTGCGAGAGGATACCGTCCGCATCCAGACGCGTCGCCGCGCGGAACGACTCGTACTCGGCGGCGGCGGCGCCCGCCTGGGGGCGGACGCAGACATACAGCAGGGGGGCCGACGACATGGCGCGATTCTAGGTCGGCGCGTGCGGGAAGGGCGAGTCCTGTGACCCGCGGTGAAGTCCTCAGCCGTCCGTGTATCAGGAGGGTACTTCCCTGCTCTGGCATGGTGTGGACACAATGGGCGCTATGGCGCACGCGGACGCGACCGCATTCGTCGACTCGAACGAGCCGACGCGATGGGAGCGCGCCGCAGATCTGTTCGTGCGGTGGCGCGCCGGCGACAGCCGGGCGATGGATGACCTGGTCCGTCTCATGACACCCGTGCTGTGGCACGTCGTGCGCGCGTACGGGCTGGATCAGGCCCTTGCCGAGGACGTCGTGCAGACGACGTGGCTGACGCTCGTGCGCAGGCACGAGTCGATCCTCGAGCCCCGCGCAGTCTCGGGCTGGCTCACGATGTGCGCGCGTCGCGAGGCATGGCGCGTGGGCAAGCAGCACCGCCGTGCCGATGCGACAGAGGCCGAAACCCTCGAGCCCCATCTTCCCGTCCACGAATCCGCCGAGCAGACGGCCGCCCAGGACGACGAATCCCGCCGTCTGTGGGAGACCGTCAACAGGCTCGACGACCGATGCCAGAGGCTGCTCCGCGTCGTCGCGTTCGATGAGCGACCGGACTACGCGCGTATCGCGAAGGACCTTGCGATGCCCATCGGATCCATCGGACCGACGCGCCAGCGGTGTCTCGGCAAGCTCCGCGCCCTCCTCGAGGGCGATGGATGGGGAGGAGACCACCATGGACACTGAAGACATCGCCGCCGATGCGGCGCTCTTCGCACGTCTTCGCGGCGTCTGGCAGGAGGTCGATCCGGTGCCGGCCGGCCTCGTCGACCGGATGGTCGCCGCCGTCGCCGTC
Organism: uncultured Actinomycetota bacterium; assembly: GCA_963695125.1. Taxonomy (GTDB): domain Bacteria; phylum Actinomycetota; class Actinomycetes; order Actinomycetales; family Microbacteriaceae; genus Microbacterium. The sequence continues at coordinate 732,217 of CAVOFY010000003.1, read as the reverse complement.
GAGGATCTGACGCGCGAATACGCCCTGCTCACGCTGGTCGAGGCATCCGAGCTCGCAGCCGTCCGCAGCGCGGCCGACACCGCGACGCTGCAGTTCAGCGACGGCTCGACGACCGTGCTGCTGCACGTCAGCGAGGGCGAGGACGGCAGTCATCGGGTCGACGGGTGGGTGGATGCCGCTGCCCTCGCGATCCGGCTCGAGCACCGCGGCACCGAGCTCTCGGCCGATTCCGACAACGGCCGATTCGCTTTCGAAGGCGTCGCGCGGGGGGTCGCGCGTCTTCGGATCGTCGTGCGCGGCGCCGACGGCGAGCTGCGCGACTTCCGCACTCCGCAGTTCGAGATCTGACCCCCTGAGATACGCGCGCGCGGGCGCGCCGAGAGAGGACCTCCATGAGCATGATCGGCGACGGCACCGATGGGGGCGCCCCCGGCTGGACCTGGCGCGACAGGGAGCGGGCGGCGCGATCACGCGGCGTCGTGCTCGATCCCGCCACCCAGCCCGCGGGCGGCCCGGACGTCTATCCGACCGTGTACCAGCCCGATGTGCTGCTCGTGCGCGCCGATGCGAAGAGCGCCGTCAGCGTCTTCGCGCGGCTCAACGACGCCGCGGCCGAGTTCGGCTGGAAGGTGACCGAGGAGACGGGCGAGAGACCGGGGCTCCAGGCGGAATCCACGGTCTCGGGCCCGCCGCCGCGCAAGCGCCGCCCGGACGAGACGCGCGCGGATCGAGGTCCGGCCCGATGTGGTGACGACGGTGCCGATCCAGCGCCCTGACGCGTGGCGCCTGCTCGGCGCTGCGCGCGCGGCGGCGATCCCCGGGGTCTCGCTCAACCACGTCCTGTCGATCGATCCCATCGGCGTCGAGCCTCTTCAAGGGGTACCCGTTCAAGGGCTACCCGTTCAAGGCGTATCCCTTCAAGGGATATCCGCTCCAACGGGGGCATCGACGGCTACGCGTCGCCCGGCTTCGGCGGCCGCCAGCCCGTGTCGTTCGCAGGCCCCCCGCTGCCGGACGGTGCGGCGGATGCGGGGCGGCGACGCCCCGTCGTCGCCGTGCTCGACACCGGGCTCGGCGAGCATCCGTGGCTTCCCGCGGACTGCGTCGTGCGAGCCGACGATCCGGTCGGCCCGGATGCCCCCTACCTGGGCGTCGTCGGCGTCGTGGACCCCGCGTCCGACCCCGAGCGCAACCCCGCGCTCGGCGATCCGCTCGACGGCGTGCTCGATCCCGCAGCGGGGCACGGCACCTTCATCGCCGGCATCATCCGTCAGGTCTGCCCGAAGGCCCGGATCCTTCCGCTGCGGGTCTCGGACGGTCGAGGGGGTCATCCTCGAGGACGTCCTGCTCGACGTCCTCGGCGTGCTGCTGGACGCCATGCGCAACGGGGCGAAGGTCGATGTGCTGAACCTGTCGTTCAGGTACTTCCACGAGTCGGCCGACCCCGCGGCGATCGAGGGCGAGCTCTACGACATGCTCCGTGAGATCCGCGCCCTGGGTTGCGTCGTCGTCTGCTCGGCGGGCAACGAGGCGACCGACCGGCCGACGGCTCCCGCGTCGCTCTACGCGTGGCCCGGCAACGACTACGCGATCACGGCCGCCGACGAGGCGGGTGTCGCGCCCCACCTCGCGGTGGGGGCGCTCAACCCCTCGAACCGCTCGGTCGCGATGTTCTCGAACGTCGGGCCGTGGGTCAGCACGTACGCGCCCGGCGTCTCGATCGTCTCGACGCTCCCGGTCTCGTTCCGCGGCTCGATGCAGGCGGACCTGAGCCTGCGCGGCTACGACCGCTGGCGCGAGACGCTCGACATCGACGACTTCGGCTCGGGCTTCGCGGTGTGGAGCGGGACGTCGTTCTCGGCGCCGCTCGTCGCAGGACTCATCGCCGCGGAGCTCGCGCCCGCCTTGTCCGCTGCGCAGGTCGCGACGGCCAAGGCCCCCGACCTCCCCAAGACGGTCAAGAAGGTCATCGACCGGCTCAAGAAGAAGCGACGAATCCGGTCACCCGCAGCGGCCGTGAACACGGCATGCTGAGGGGGTGACCCTCTCCGCCTCGGAGCTGTATCGTCGCGGCCGCGCCCACCTCAACGCGGGACGCAACGCCGCGGGCAGGCGCGCCCTCGCCCTCGCCGCCGAGCGCGCCGACGACGGCGACCTGCGCGCGCGCATCGTCGGGTCGCTCGCGGCGGTGACGGCGCGGCAGGGCGACGGTGCGACGGCGGAGCGGCTGTGTCGCGACGCTCTCGCACTGAGCGGTCTGTCGGCGGGAACGGAGGCCGTCATCTACGGACAGCTCGGCCTGCTCACGCTCGAGCGAGGCGACCTCGACGGGTCGGTCGCGCTGTTCGACCGGGCGATCGCCGGGATCGGAGACGACGCCGAGCATCGCGGACCCATGTACCTCAACCGCAGCGTCGCGCACATGCAGGCAGGCAGACTCGCGGCGGCTCGCGTCGACCTCGAACTCGCCGTCGCCGACTATGCGACGACCGGCAGCGACGTCGAGCGGGCCATGGCCGTCCACAACGCCGGCTACGTCGCGCTGTACGAAGGGGATCTCATCCGCGCGCTCGCGGTCATGGGGGACGCGCATTCGGCGCTCGCGGCGGCGTCGGCCGTCAACGCGGCGATCTGCGAGCTCGACCGCGCCGAGGTGCTGCGCGACGCGGGCATGGCGACGGATGCCGAGCGCAGCCTCGAGCGCGTGGCGCAGGTCTTCGGCGCCCACCGCATGAGCCAGGCCCGCGGTGAGGCGGAGTACCAGCTCGCGCGTTCGCAGCTCACCCACGCGCCCGACCGCGCGGCGGAGTCGGCGGCGCGCGCCGCCCGCACCTTCCGCCGCATCGGGAGCGAGTGGTGGGCCCTGCGCGCCGACGCCGTCCGCATCCGGGCTCTTCTTGATCCGCAGCCCGATCGGCGCCTGATCCGCCGGGTGCAGCCGCCGACGTCCGACGAGGTCGCGCGCATCGCCGCCGAGCTCGAAGCGCGCGGCCTGCGGGCGGATGCCGCGTCGCTCCGCCTCGCGTGGCAGCTTCGGTCGGCCTACGTCCCGGTCGCCGACAGCGCGCGCGCGCCCCGCATCCGGATCCCGGCGGATGCCCCGATCCAGGTGCGGATGCTCGCCCACGAGGTGCGAGCGGCACGAGCGTCCGCGCGCGGCGACGATCGGGCGGCGCGCCGGCACTCCGCCGCGGGCCTCGACGACGCTCGCCGAATGGCAGGCGTCGTTCGGCAGCCTCGACCTCGCGAGCTCGCTCGTGACGCACGGGGCAGGCCTCATCTACTCCGGCCTGCGCGCCGCGATGCGCTCCGCCGACCCCGAGGTCGTCTTCGACTGGTCCGAGCGGGCGCGTCATCTCGCCCAGCAGAGCGTTCCCCTGCGCCCGCCGCCCGATCCCGACATGGCCGCCGAGCTCGCCGAGCTGCGCATCCTCCGCTCCGAGTCCGGCTCGGAGGACTGGCTGTCCGACCCTCGTGCGGGCGAGCTGCGCGAACGGGTGCGCGCACGGCAGTGGACCGGCGTCGCGACGGCCGGAGCGGTCCGGCGGATCACGCTCGCCGAGCTGCGTGCCTCGCTCCCCGACGACACCGCGTTCCTCACCTATCTGTTCGACGGCTCGGAGTTCTCGGCGCTCGCCGTCGTGGGCGGCGCGGCGCGCAGCGTCCGGATCGGCGCATGGTCGCAGATCTCCTCGTCGCTCGCAGGCCTGCGCGCCGACCTCGACATGTCGGCGTCCGTGCGCACGGGTCCGCTCGCGGCCGCCGTCGCGGGCGCGCTCCAGTCGCGGCTGGCGGCTCTCTCGAGCTTCCTGATGGATCCGCTGCTGCGCGTGCTGGGCGACCGACGGCTCGTCCTGACGATCCCCGGCGCGCTGGGTGGATTGCCGTGGGGCATGCTGCCCGCGATGCGCGGGCGCGTGTTCACGCTCGCGACCTCCGCGTCGCAGTGGGTCGATCGCCCCGCGCCGCGTGCGAGGACGGCGGTCGGCTTCGTCGCCGGCCCGCGTGTCGCCCGCGCCGAGGAGGAGGTCGCGTGCGCCCAGGCGGCGTGGCAGGGCGCGGCGACCCTTCGGGGCCCGGACGCGACCGTCGAGCGGGTCACGGCCCTTGCCTCACGGGTCGACCTCCTGCACGTCGCGGCGCACGGGCGGCATTCGCCGGAGCATCCGCTGTTCTCGGGTCTCGAGCTCGCCGACGGCGTCCTCTTCGGCTACGACATCGACCTCATCCCGGTCGTGCCCGACCTCGTCGTCATGTCGGCGTGCGAGGTCGGCCGCTCGTCGGTGCGCGGCGGCGAGGAGGCGATCGGGATGACCCGGATCTGGCTGCACGCCGGCACGTCGTGCGTCATCGCGGCACCCGTCGTGGTCGCCGACGACGTCGCGTGCGAGCTGCTGGGCGAGATGCACGTCGACCTCGCGGCAGGGGCGGCGCCGTCGGATGCCCTTGCCGCGGCATCGGCGCGCACGGGACTCATCGCGCCGTTCATGGCGCACGGAGCGGGCTTCTGAGACTTCTCCTGGCCGATGTATCACGCGTGCGCAGTCGCGCTCCTTCTTGACGGAAGGACCCTGCGCAGAGTGCGGAACCTTGGGGATCCGCGCTCACTGGGGGCGCCGAGGCTGCGTCGGGGGCAGTCAGCTGGATGAAGAGCCCTTCTCAACGGGGGATGTCGTGAAGACCCAGGTCCACGACATCCCCCGTTCGTCGTGCCCGCGTGCCACCTCGCGACGCGGCTAACCCCGTGACGAATTGGCGGTGCGCCCGCGCACGATGCCGATGAAGGCGTCGACCGCGGGCGTCGTGCGCGCGGAGGGCCATGCGAGCGCGACGGTCGAACTCGGCCCGTCGGTCAGCACACGGAACTCGACGTCCTTGCGGTGGTGCGCGCGGGCGAGCGACATCGGCACGATCACGATGCCGACGCCGGCTGCCACCGTCTCGATCGCGTCGGCGGTCGTCTCGGGCGGGTCGAACCGCGGCGCGACGGCGCCCGGCACGTCGATCTGGAATGCCCGATCCAGCGGATCGATCACGACCTCGCCGCCCAGGTCCTCGAGCGCGAGATCGTCCGCGGCGGTGAGATGCGAATCGACCGAGACGACCACGACCGGCAGCTCGTCGTACAGCCGGATGACGCTGAGCCCGTCCGGGTCGATCGGCAGGCGCACGAGCGCGGCATCCACATCGCCCTCGATCAGCGCGCGGCGCTGATCGGCGACGGAGAGCGCAACGAGCTCGAGCGGTACGTGCGGCAGGCGCTCATTCCACGTGTCGATCCACTTGCCGGGGGTCGCTCCGGGGATGACGCCGAGCGTCAGGGGGCCGACCTCGACGACCTGATCGGCGGGGCGCTGGGGCGGGACGCGCGGGGCGACCGGCGGCTTGCGGGTTGCAGGAGGACGTCTGCCCCCGCGTGCTCCACCGCCCTTCGCCATGTCCTCAAGGCTAGCGGGGCGTATCGTTTCGGTCATGATCGCGATCATCGCCACCGTGTTCGCCGGGCTTGCCGCCCTGCTGCACGTCTACATCTTCATCATGGAGAGCGTGCAGTGGACGCAGCCCCGGATCTGGAAGCGGTTCGGGGTCGCCGACCAGGCCGCGGCGGAGACGACGAAACCCCTGGCCTACAACCAGGGGTTCTACAACCTGTTCCTTGCGATCGGCGCACTGCTGGGACTCGTGCTGTTCTGGGCCGGGGACCCGGGCACGGTCGCCGACATCTCGGGGCGCGCACTCGTGCTGTTCAGCCTCGGATCGATGCTGGCCGCGTCGCTCGTGCTGCTGACCTCGGGTCGGCGCTATCTGCGCGCCGCGCTCGTCCAGGGCACGCTCCCGCTCATCGGCTTCGTCCTGTTCTTCTTCGCCTGATCCGCGGCGCGGGTTGTGCCCGCGCTCGCTCGCTCAGGCCGCCAGGCGCAGTCCGCGGCGGTCGGTCGCGACTTTGTCGCCGTCGGCGATCGTGATGTCGTCGCCGATGAGCGATCCCACCGCGACGCGCGCGCCGCTGCCCACGTGCGTGCGCACGCCGATCTTCGATCGTGCGCCGATCGCGGCACCTGCGCCGATGTAGGCATGCGGAGCGATGTCGACGTCGGGGCCGATCACGGCATCCGACTCGACCCACACTCCGCGGCCGACATGCGCTCCCGCGGCGATCTGCACGCCCGGTTCGACGTATGCACCGATCTCGACGACGGCGCTCGGGTGCACCTTCGCGCCGTGCGCGACCAGTCCGCGGCCGTTGACATGCTTGCGATAGCGCAGCGTCTCGCCCCGGTCGTTCTCGATGTCGACGTAGTTCTTACCCACGGTCCCCTCCTACGGCGCTGAACAGTGCCGAGTAAAGAGATAACGGTCACCACGGGCGATTCATTCCCGTGTATGTACGGGATTCGGCGCCGAGCGCTCAGCGGATGGGAACGATCAGCAGGCGTGCGCGTCCGCGACGTCGAGCGCGCGGTCGATGACCTCGAGACCGCGGACGAGTTCGTCCTCCGAGATCACGAGCGGCGGTGCGACGTGCAGGCGGTTGAAGTGCGTGAAGGGCCACACGCCTTCGCGCTTGCAGGCCGCGGCGACCGCGGCGACGGGCGCGGCATCCGCCCCGCTCGCGTTGAACGGAACGAGCGGCTCGCGCGTCGTGCGGTCCTTGACGAGTTCGATGGCCCAGAAGAGGCCGCGACCGCGCACGTCGCCGACGGACGGGTGGCGCTCGGCGATCGCGGTGAGCGCCGGCTCGACGACGCGCGAGCCGAGGTCGCGGACGCGTTCGAGGATGCCGTCGCGACGGAAGACCTCGAATGTCGCGACGCCTGCGGCGCAGGCGAGGGGGTGCCCCGAGTAGGTGAGCCCGCCGGGGAAGACCGTGTTGTCGAAGTGCGCGGCGATGCGGTCCGAGATGACGACGCCGCCCAGCGGCACGTAGCCCGAGTTGACGCCCTTCGCGAAGGTGATGAGGTCGGGCACGACGTCGAAGGCCTGGAACGCGAACCACTCGCCGACGCGGCCGAAGCCGACCATGACCTCGTCGGCGATGAAGACGATGCCGTAGCGGTCGCACAGCTCGCGCACGCCGGCGAGGTAGCCGGGCGGCGGGACGAGCACGCCGTTGGTGCCGACGACCGTCTCGAGGATGATCGCCGCGATCGTCGATGCGCCCTCGAGGATGATGGTCTGCTCGAGGTGCTCGAGCGCGCGGGTGCTCTCTTCCTCGGTCGTCGTCGCATGGAAGGCCGAGCGGTAGGGGTACGGGCCGAAGAAGTGCGCGACGGAGCCGTCGGCGGGCTCGTTCGCCCATCGGCGAGGGTCGCCCGTCAGCGAGATCGCTGTCGTCGTGTTGCCGTGATAGCTGCGGTACGCCGAGAGCACCTTGCGACGGCCGGTGACGACGCGGGCCATGCGCACCGCGTTCTCGTTGGCGTCCGCGCCGCCGTTCGTGAAGAACACCTTCTCGAATCCATCGCCGGCGACGTCGGCGATGTGGCGGGCGAGCTCGCCGCGCACGTCGTTGGCCATCGAAGGCTGGATCGTCGCGAGACGGCCGGCCTGGGTCTGGATCGCGGCCACGAGGTCGGGATGCTGGTGACCCAGGTTCAGGTTCACGAGCTGCGATGAGAAGTCGAGGTAGGAGTTGCCCGCGTAATCCCAGAACGTCGAGCCCGAGCCGCCCGCGACGGGGAGCGGATCGATGAGAGCCTGCGCGCTCCACGAATGGAAGACGTGGCCGCGGTCGTCGGCCCGGACCTGCGCATCGGCGTCGAGATCGATCGAGGGCGCGAACGTCAGACTGTCTGTCATGGGATGCTCCTGAGGGGCTGCTCCGGACAGATCGACCGGAGATCGTCTATGCTGTGCGGGTCTCAGTGTCTCAGAGCAGGAGCGGACTCGATGGTGGCCGAACGTCGCGAAGATCGAGGCATCCATACGGAACGTCCGGTGGGACGCGTCGCGAACGAGATCCTGCCGACGGTGCGCGAAGTGATCGCCCTGGATGCCGTGGCCCAGGGCGTCCCCGAGGTGCTCGTCGGCGACGAGGCCCTCGACGCCCGCGTGCGCTGGCTGCACGTCTCCGACAGCGCGGGAGTCGCGCGCCTGCTCGACGGCGGAGAGATTCTCCTGACGACGGGCTCGGCCTGGCCGACGAGCGATCCCGAGCTGCGCGCCTTCGTCTCGACGCTCGCCGACGCGGGAGTCGCCGGCGTCGTGCTCGAACTCGGCACCCACCTCGACGTCGTTCCGCCGGCCGTCCTCGAGACGGCCGCTGATCGCGGACTCGCGCTCATCGTGCTGCACCGCGAGGTCAAGTTCGTGACGCTCACCGAGGCGGTGCACGAGCGGATCATCTCGGGGCAGACCGAGGCGCTGCGTGCGCGCGACGAAGTGCGCGAGAGGTTCACGATGCTCGCGCTGCGCGGCTCGCCCGCGGACTTCATCGTCCAGCAGCTCGCGCAGACGCTCGCCGCCCCCGTCGTGCTCGAGAACCGCGCGCACGAGGTCATCTGCGCCGAAGTGCCGCTCGCGCTGCAGGAGGAGCTCTTCACCGAGTGGGAGCTGCGCTCCCGCTCCGCGCACCGTCGCGTCGACCAGCGTCGAGAGAACGGGCGGGATGCCGGCCGCGGACGAGTGGCTCGTCGTGCCTGTCGAGGCCCGCGGCATCCGGTGGGGCCACCTGGTGCTGCTGCCGGGGCCCGCGCACCCCGCGGGGCGCTCGGCCGTGCTCGAGCAGGCCGCGATCGCGCTCGCCGTCGGGACGGCTCGCCGACGGCGACAGCGACGAGTGGGGCAGGATCAGCCGCCGTCGGCTCGTGGACGGACTGCTCGCGGGGCGGTTCGCCGGCGCCGGCGGAGCGGCTGCCCGCCTCGAAGCCGCAGGGCTGCCGCTGCGCGGCGCTCAGCTCTTCGGGATCGCGGCCCTCGGAGCGGCCGTGACGGCGGAGACGGTGGATGCCGCGGCACGTGCCCTGCGCGGCCGGGCGATCGTGGGCTCGGCGCCCGAGGGTCTGCCGGCGCCGGCGGTGACGGTGCTGCTCTCGCTCCCCCGGGAGGTCGTCTTCGACGATGCCGCCGCCTTGCGGTTCGCGCGGGCGATCGTCGAGCAGAGCCCCGACGCCGACCGGCTCGTCGTCTCGATCGGCCAGGCCGCCGAGGGCGTCGAGGCCGCGATCGTCTCACTGCACGAAGCCGTGGACCTCACGCGCGGAGGGCGGCGTCGCGCGGGCTCGGGCCCGCAGCTGCGTCGCGCAGAGGACCGACCGCTCGTGCAGCTCATGACCGCCTTCCGCGGAGACCACCGCATGCTCGCGCACGGCGAGCGGATGCTCGCGCCGCTCATCGAGCACGACCTGGGTCGCAACGGCGATCTGATCGATGTGCTGGAGTCGATGCTCGCCCACCCCGGAAACCGCACGGCCGCGGCATCCGCGTCGCACTTGTCGCGCTCGGTCTTCTACCAGCGACTCTCGCTCATCCAGGAGCTGCTGGATGTCGACCTCGACGACGGCGAGACGCAGACGTCCCTGCACATCGCGCTGCTCGTCCGCCGCATCGGCGGGCCGCTGACGGCTACGGGGCGACGTAGACCTTGCGGAGGGTCTCGCGCACGGTCCACACCGTCCGCATGCCCTCTTCGAGCCGGACGATCGAGCCGGGACGCACCTCGATGGGCGGGAGCGCGGGCTCGTCGAACTCGATCGTCGCGTCGCCCGCGAGCACGATGAAGACCTCGTCGGCCTCGACGTCGCGCGAGACGCCGGGCGTGTGCTCCCACACGCCGACCGTGCGGCCCGACGTCTCATCGATGTCGAGGAACCGTGTGGAGGGCGAACCCGCGACGGTCTTGGCCGCCTCGACGGGCTCGTAGGGGACCGGGAGGTACGCGGCATCCGTCGCGACGCCCGACGTGAGCCGGGTCACGAGTCGAACCCCAGGCCGAGGGCGTCCAGCGTCTTGAGCAGGATGTTGCGCCGGCCTCGATCGTGGTCGGCGCGATCGAGCGACCATCGGGTCGCCGCGATGCCGATCGCGGCGACGGGCTCGGGCGGGAAGGGGAGCGGCCGCGAGCGCACCATCTCGAGCTCGGTGCGCTCCGTCTTCTCACCGGCGAGCAGATCGAGCATGACCTCGCCGGCGAAGCGCGTCGCCGCGACGCCGAGCCCCGTGAAGCCCGCCGCATACGCGACGCGTCCGCGCCGCGCCTTCCCGAAGAAGGCGCAGAACTGCGTGGACGTGTCGATGGCCCCCGCCCAGCGATGACTGAAGCGCAGGCCCTCGAGCTGCGGGAAGGTCGTGAAGAAGTGGCTCGCGAGCTTCTGCCATGACTCGGGCCGGTTCTCGTAGGCCGCCCGCACGCGCCTGCCGTAATGGTAGACGGCGTCGTAGCCGCCGAACAGGATGCGGTTGTCGCGGCTCAGGCGGAAGTAGTGGAACTGATTCGCGAGGTCGCTGATGCCCTGACGGTCGCCCCAGCCGATCTCGTCGAGCTGGTCGTCCGAGAGCGGCTCGGTCATGAGCGCATAGTCGTACACGGGAACCGTCATGAGTCGGTTGCGCACGAGCAGCGAGGGGAAGACGTTCGTCGCGAGGGCGACCTTCTTCGCAGACACCCGGCCCTCGGCCGTGACGACGTCGATCCCGCTCGCGGTGTCGTCGAGCGACCGGACGGGCGAGCCCTCGAAGATCGTGACGCCGGCGGCCTCGACCGCAGCCGCGAGGCCCACAGCCAGCTTGCCGGGGTGGACGAGGGCGTTCGTGTGCTTCTCGAACACAGCGCCGAGGAAGGTCGGCGAGGCGACCGAGGAGCGCACGTCCGCGCCGCTCAGGCGCACGACGCCGTCCTCGCCTCGCACCGCCGCGTCCGTCGCCCACTCGTCGAGCCATTCGAGCTGATGGGGCTCAGTCGCCACGGCCAGCGCGCCGACGCGCTCCCAGTCGGCATCGATGCCGAGCGAGGCGATGTCCTCGCCCATCGCGTCGAGGTTCGCGAGTCCCAGGCGGTCGAGCTGGTCGATCTCGTCGGGCCAGCGCGAGAGGCCGTTGTCGCGTCCGTGCGTGAGGCTCGCCTCGCAGAAGCCGCCGTTGCGACCCGATGCCGCCCAGCCCGCCGTGCGGGCCTCGACCACGACGACCCGCAGGTCGGGGTCGCGTCGCTTCGCGAGCAGGGCGGTCCACAGGCCTGTGTAGCCGGCTCCGACGACGACCAGATCGGCCGTGACCTGGCCGCTCAGCGCCGCGCGCCGCGGCGTCGCGGGCAGATCGTCGAGCCAGAACACGCTGTGGGCGCTGTCGGCGAGGCTGTGCGCGACGACGGATGCCGCGGGCCGCTGCCGCTCGTAGACCGTGGTTTCCACGGGTATCACTCCCTGTCGATCGGTGTGTGGTAGATCGTCGCCCGGGCCGCGGTGCGCAATCCAGGGGTTGGCCCGAGATCAGGACGATTCGACCGGATCGGTCCGGGTCCGGCACATCTCCCGCCGGCCGCGCCCGGAGCGCGACGCGGCGCCGGTCTCGTTCGCCGGACACGCGAACGGGTCGCGGTCGAGCACGGCGCCGGATCGGCTCGCCGGTGGCATCCCGTTCGATCCGTCCATCGGCCGGTTCGGGCCGGTCGGGCACGACGGCGTTGCGGGCCGCCGCGGTGGGGGTGCCGTGTACGCGCCGATCGCGTCGAGATACTCGGCCGCCCTCGCGAGGCCCACAGCCAGCTTGCCGGGGTGGACGAGGGCGTTCGTGTGCTCGTCGACCGAGATGACCGAACGTTGAGCGCGATGTCGGACCACGTGTGCCGCGCACGCGACAGATCGTCTGGCCGTGCGTTACGAACAGGGCACGCCGGCGTTTCGAACCGAGGGCTCCGAAATCGTCAGCTCTGGCAGCGCGGGCACCAGAACACGTTGCGCTCGCGCGTCGCATCCGCTCCCAATGTCGTAGCCCGGATCGGGGTGCCGCACCGACGACAGGGCGCCCCTTCGCGCCCGTACACCCAGAACCTCCGGCCCGGCTTGTTCTCGCCCGTGAAGGTGCGAGACGGACGGTCCTTGTTGGCGCGGATCATGCGGCTGCCGAGGTCGATGAGCGCCTTGGCGTCGGTGCTGCTCGCGGGCGTGTGCGGGTCGATGCCGCGCACGAACAGGATCTCGTTGGCGTAGACATTGCCGAAGCCCGCGACGCTGCGCTGGTCGAGGATCGCGACGTGCACGGGCCGGTCGTCGGCCTGCACGCGCCGCGCGGCTTCGTCGGCGTCCCAGTCCGCGCCGAGGGGATCGGGACCGAGATAGCCGACGAGGGAATCCTCCTGCGCCGTGGGCACGAGGCTCAGCTCGGCGAGATCGAATCCGACCGTCTGCCACTGCGGCCGTGCCGACGACCGCCCGGGCCTTGAAGGCCGGCTTGCGCCAGCGCTCGCCACGCCGGTAGACGTGCCACTCGCCTTCCATCTTCAGGTGGGAGTGCAGCGTCCAGGGCCCGATGCGGTGCAGCAGGTGCTTGCCCCGCGCGATCACGCCTGCCGACCACGAGCCCCGTGAGGTCCGTCGTCGCGAGCTGCGGCACCCGCAGATCGAACTCGGTCACCTCTGCGCCCGCGAGCGCCTCGTCGAGGCGGTGCGCTGCGCGATAGACGGTGTCGCCCTCAGGCATCCGCGTGCGCCCTCGCGGACGTCACGCACGGGATGCCTCGCGCACCGCGTCGCCCGCGGTCAGGCGCCGCAGCGTCAGACCGCGCGGAGACTCGACGAACCCGGCGTCCCGCAGCTTCTGCCCGATGCCCGTGCCGAAGACGATGGCGCCGTTGACCTGCTCGATCGTGAGCGTGTCGAGCCTTCGCGCACGAGCGGTCGCGACGAGGTCCTTCGCGGCGGCCGCGAGGGCGTGCTCGTCGCCCGTGAAGGCGAGCGCCGACTTGCCGCCCCGCTCGAGGTAGAGAGTCAGCGCCCCGTCGACCAGGACGACGAGCGCCCCCGCCTTGCGGCCGGGCCGATGTGCGACGCCCTCGAGCGCCGGCCAGCCCAGGGCGGCACCGTAGGGGTTCGCCGGGTCGGTCGCGGCGAGCGTCACGGCCCGGTACGGCGGCGGATCGGCGAGCCCTGCGAACTCGCGCAGCCGATCGACTGTCGCGGACGCCGCGAACTGTGCACCGCCGAGCTTCTCGATCACGTATCCCCGCCGGCAGTGCCCCGCCTCCTCGAAGCCCGCGAGGATGCGGTACACCTGCGCGAACCCGCCCGGTACGCCCTCGGACTGCACGGCGCCCCGCGTCACGACGCCATAGCGGTCCAGCAGCAGACTCGCCGTCGCTGTCGCCCGCAGCGACGCGTCGTCCGACGGCTCGGGCAGGAGCGACCATCTGCCGCCGATCGCGGGCGGGCGCGGCGGCACCGACGCCGCGACGGCGCGCACGGCGGAACCGCGGTACAGGCGCGCGCGCGGCGCCTTGCGCGCCACCCGGTGGGCCTGTCTTGCCGCCGCCCGACGAGGGTGCGCACGGGCGCGAACGTGTCGTTCGTCACGCGGCCCGACCACGTCAGGGCCCACAGGGCGTCGACGACGGACTGCTCGTTCTCGGCTCCGGTCAGCTGCGTCAGCTGCGCCGCGAAGTACGCGCCCCCGGCCGACAGCGCGTGCAGCAGCTGGTCTTCGAGCGACCCGGGTGCGATCTCGTCGCTCGGAGGAGCGAGCGTGAGCGGCGCGGCGTCGGCGGGATGCAGGGCGATCCAGCCGTCGCGGCCCGGGAGCGTGCCGTGGCCCGACCAGATGACCTCGCCCGTCGCCGTGAGCTCGTCGAGCATCGCGGGCGTGTAGTCCGCCACGCGCGAGGGCAGGATGAGCGACTCCCACGCGCTCGCGGGGATCGGGATGCCGGCGAGCTGCTCGATGACCGCCGCGACGCCGTCGATGCCCTCGAGCGGCCGTCGCGACGTGCTGCCAGACGGGGAGGAAGCGGGCATACGCCTCGGCCGAGACCGGTTCGACGCTGCCCCGGATCGCCGCGAGCGATCGCAGGCGCAGGCGCCGCAGGACTTCGGAATCGCACCACTCGACCTCGTCGCCCGAACCGCTCGCGGCCTCCGGAAGGAAGAACCCGCTCGCGACGCGGCCCTGCGATTCGAGCCGCTGCAGCGTGTGCCGGGCGACCGCGATGCCGACGCCGAGGCGGGTGGCCGCGGCATCCGCCGTGAAGGGACCGTGCGTCCGCGCGTACCGGGCCACGAGGTCGCCGAGCGGGTCCGCGACGGGCTCGACGAAGGCGATCGGGATGCCGACGGGGAGCGCGACCCCGAGCGCGTCGCGCAGGCGGCCGGCGTCCTCGATCGCCGCGAAGCGCCGCACGCCCGCGATCGTGACGGCGATCGCGCGCCGCGCCGTGACGAGCTCGTCGAGCAGTGCGGGCCGCGTCCTCGGGCGTCGCCTCACCGGACTCCGACGGAAGCAGGCGGGCGGCCACCTCGGCCGCATCGAGCGGGCCCAGCATCCGGAGCAGGTCCGCGACGCCCTCGACGCCGCGCGCCCGCCGCTCGGGATCGAGGCGCTGCAGCTCGCGCTCGTACTGGACGATGATCGCGGGGTCGAGCAGTTCGCGCAGCTCGATCTTGCCGAGCAGCTCGGAGAGCAGCGCGGGATCGACCGACAGGGCCGCCGCCCGCCGCTCGGCGAGAGGCGAGTCGCCCTCGTACATGAATGCGCCGACGTAGCCGAACAGCAGGTCGCGTGCGAACGGCGACGGCTGTGCCGGCTCGGTCTCGATGAGGCGGATGCGGCGATCGCCGATGCCACGGGCGATGCGCAGCAGCGCCGGCACGTCGTAGACGTCCTGCAGCACTTCGCGCAGCGTCTCGAGGATGATCGGGAAGGTCGGGTAGCGCCGTGCGACCTCGAGCAGCTGGGCCGACCGCTGCCGCTGCTGCCACAGCGGGCTCCGCCGTCCGGGATTGCGGCGCGGGAGGAGCAGCGCGCGCGCCGCGCACTCGCGGAAGCGCGAGGCGAACAGCGCCGACCCGCCGACCTCGTCGGTCACGATCTGCTCGAGCTCATCGGGATCGAAGACGAACAGCTCCGCGCCGGGAGGCTCGGCCGTGGCATCCGGAACCCGAGCGATGACGCCGTCGTCGCTCGCGACCGCCGACCCCTCGACCCCGAGACGCTCACGGATGCGGGCGTTGACCGCGAGCGCCCAGGGCGCGTGCACCTTCATGCCGTACGGCGAATGCAGGATGATCCGCCAGTCGCCGACCTCGTCGCGACCGCGTTCGACGGTCAGGTTCTTGTCGCTCGGGAGGGTGCCGGTGGCCTCCCGCTGCTCGGCGAGGTACGACAGGAGGTTCGACTGCGCGAGGGCGTCGAGGCCGGCCTCATGCAGGCGTGCCTGCGCGGCATCCGGTTTCGCGCTCGACAGCTCCCGCGAGAACCTGCCGAGCGCCTCGCCGAGCTCGGCGGGGCGGCCGATCCCGTCGCCGTGCCAGAACGGCACCTTGCCCGGCTGGCCGAAGGCGGGCAGCACGTTCACCCGGTCGTGCGTGATCTCGACGATGCGCCAGCTCGTCGTGCCGAGCGTGAACACGTCGTTGACCCGCGACTCGTAGACCATCTCCTCGTCGAGCTCGCCGACGCGGGCGTTCTGGCTCTCGCCCGCGATGAAGACGCCGAACAGTCCGCGGTCGGGGATCGTGCCGCCGCTCGTGACCGCGATGCGCTGCGACCCCGGGCGGCCTGTCAGGGTGCCGTGATCGCGGTCCCACACCAGTCGCGGGCGCAGCTCGGCGAACTCGTCGGACGGGAACCGCCCCGCGAGCAGGTCGAGCGTCGCCTCGTACGCCGAGCGGGGGAGCGAGCGGAACGGAGCCGAGCGCTTGAGCGACTCGTACCAGCCCTCGACGTCGAGCGGCTCGAGCGCGCTCGCGGCGACGGTCTGCTGCGCGAGGATGTCGAGCGGGTTCTGGGGGATCGAGATCGCCTCGATCTGACCCGCGAGCATCCGTTCGGTCACGATCGCCGTGTGCAGCACGTCGGCCCGGTGCTTCGGGAAGAGCGCCGCGCGGCTCACCTCGCCCACCTGGTGCCCCGCGCGGCCGATGCGCTGCAGGCCCGAGGCGGCGCTCGGGCGGCGCCTCGACCTGGATGACGAGATCGACCGCGCCCATGTCGATGCCGAGCTCCAGGCTCGAGGTCGCCACGACGCAGCGCAGGACCCCGGACTTGAGCTCCTCCTCGACCTGTGCGCGCTGCTCCTTCGAGACCGAGCCGTGGTGCGCCTTCGCGAGCACGGGCTCGGCCCCCGCCGTCGCGCCGGCCTGGGCCATCATCGCGGCCGGCACCGTCCGGTCGGGGATGTCGAGGCCGAGGCGCTCGGCGTAGATCTCGTTGAGCCGGCCCGTCAGACGCTCGCCGAGCCGGCGCGAATTGACGAACACGATCGTCGAGCGGTGCTGGAGGATGCGATCGACGATCGCCTCTTCGACGTGCGGCCACACCGATCCCGTCATCTCGGTCGACTGCGGGATGCGGCTGTCGAACCAGTCCTCGCCCGCGTCGGACCCGCCCGGTTCGGGCTCCTCCTCGGCGCCCGGGGCGGGCGGCGGGTTCAGCATGTCCTCGACCGGGACGACGACCTTGAGGTCGAACGCCTTCGTCGCGCGGGGCGCCACGATCTCGACGGGCGCCGAGCCGCCGAGGAACCGCGCGACCTCGTCGATCGGCCGCACCGTGGCCGACAGCCCGATGCGCTGCGCGGCCGCAGCGTCGGGCCGGTGCTCGCGACGCAGATCGTCGAGGCGCTCGAGGCTCACCGCCAGATGCGCGCCGCGCTTGGTCGCCGCGACGGCGTGCACCTCGTCGACGATGACGGTGTGCACGTCGCGCAGCGTCTCGCGAGCCTGGCTCGTGAGCATGAGGTACAGCGACTCGGGCGTCGTGATGAGGATGTCGGGCGGGTCGCTCACGAGCTTGCGACGATCGCTCGAGGTCGTGTCGCCCGAGCGGACGCCGACCGTCACGTCGGGAAGCGCGATGCCGAGCCGGCGTGCGGACTGCGCGATGCCGACGAGCGGGGAGCGCAGGTTGCGCTCGACGTCGACGCCGAGCGCCTTGAGGGGCGAGATGTAGAGGATGTGGGTGCCGGGCTTCGGGGCCGGCGCTGCGGCGCCCCTTGGCGGCGGGCGCGGGTGCGGCATCCTTCTCGTGGAAGACCCGGTCGATGGCCCACAGGAAGGCCGAGAGCGTCTTGCCCGATCCGGTCGGGGCGACGACCAGCGCGTGCTTGCCGGCCGAGATCGCCTCCCACGCGCCGGCCTGCGCCGTCGTCGGCGCGGCGAAGGCGCTGCGGAACCAGTCCTGCGTCGCAGGACCGAATCGCTCGAGCACATCGGTCACCCGTCCATCTTCGCCGGGATGGCCGACATCGGGGCGGGTGATCGCCCTCAGCGTGCCGAACTGCGGAACGGGGTGTCGACACGCCGGGCTCGGGATGCCCGGCCCGGCGTGTCTCGCCCGTGATCCGCAGTTCTGCACGCCGCGCGTCGGGCGCGCTCCTGCGGGCTGATGATCCACAGCAGGCTGCGCACGGCCGTGCCCCCGGGTTCACAGCTCGGTCAGCCTCCCTCCCTCGAGCTCGAGCGTGCGGGTGACACCCAGGCGCGCGAGGAAGGCGTCGTCGTGGCTCACGATGAGGACCGCGCCGCGATAGGCCGCGAGCGCGTCGACGAGCTGGTCGACCGTATCGAGGTCGAGGTTGTTCGTCGGCTCGTCGAGGACGAGCAGCTGCGGCGGCGGGTCGGCCAGGAGCAGACGCGCGAGCGCGACCCGGAACCGCTCACCGCCCGAGAGCGACGCGATCGGCCGCTCGACGGCGGAACCGCGGATGAGGAACCGCGCGAGCCGGTTGCGGAGGTCGGCCGTGCTCACGCCGGGCGCCGCGGCGCGGACCTCGTCGAGCACCGAGGCGTCGTCGTCGAGCCCGTCCACCCGCTGCGGCAGGTACCCGATCCGGTCGGTGTGCGCCTCGGCGTGCGCCCCATTCAGGCTGAACGGCGCGCCCGGGCCCTTCGCCGGGCCGTTCGCGGCCCCTGAGCCTGAATACGCCGCGCCGCGCCCGACCAGCCGCTCGAGCAGCGTCGTCTTGCCGGCGCCGTTCGGCCCCACGAGGGCGACGCGCTCGGGCCCCTGCACGACCCAGGAGTGCTCGGCGTCGCCGAGCGTCGCGATCCGGCGGCCCGCGGGCACGTCGGGATCGGGCAGGTCGATCCGGATGCCGTCGTCGTCGCGCACGCGTCGTTCGGCCGCATCGAGCGCGGCCCGCGCGGCCGCTTCGCGATCGGCCTTCTCGCCGCGGAGCTTGCCCGCCGAGACCTGGGCGGCCATCTTGCGCCCGCCCGCGACGATGCCGGGCACGCGCTTCTCGAGCTGCGCCTTGCGGCCCATCGCCTGACGGTGCGAGATCGTCGTCTCGGCCTGGATGCGGTCGCGCCTCTCGCGCTTGACGGCCTGGGCCGCCGCGCGTTCGGCCTGCTGGGCAGCGCCCTGCTCGGCATCCAGCCACGCCCGCCACTCGGAGTAGGGGCCGCCGAAGACCGACAGCCGGCTGTCGTACAGCTCGGCCGTGTCGTCCATGAGTTCGAGCAGGGCCGTGTCGTGGCTCACGACCACGAGCGCACCGCGCCAGCTGCGGACCATGTCGTACAGCCGCGACCGGGCGACGCGATCGAGGTTGTTCGTGGGCTCGTCGAGCAGCGTGATGGCGGGCCGGCGGAGCCGGATGCCCGAGATCGCCGTCAGCACGGCTTCTCCTCCCGAGAGCTCGCCGACGCGGCGCTCGAGCATGTCGGGCGAAAGCCCCGCCTCGACGAGCGCCGAGTGCGCCCGAGCCTCGACGTCCCAGTCGTCTGCGAGCGCGTCGAAGTGCGCGGGGTCGGCGTCGCCCGCCTCGATCGCGCGCAGTGCGCGCAGGGCGCGCCCGACGCCGAGCAGGTCGGCGACGGGTCTGTCGACGCCGAGCGTGAGCTGCTGCGGCAGGTAGGCCGCTTCGTCGGTGCGGACGAGCCGGCCCGAGTCGGGTTCGAGCTCGCCTGCGATGAGGCGCAGCAGCGTCGACTTGCCGGAGCCGTTGCGGCCGACGAGTCCTGTGCGGCCGATGCCGAAGGCGCCGGAGATCTCGGAGACGGCGGGTGAGCCGTCGGGCCACGAGAAGGACACGTGGTCCAGGGCGATGGAAGGGGTGAGCGTATGAGCGGGCATGAAGACCTCCGTGATGGGTCGCGGATGCGCTGACACGAAGGCCGACGACGCCCTTCAGGGCATGCGGATGCGGCGGGATCGACGGTCAGCGCGGAATCGGAAGCGCCGGTGCGTCGGGGGATCGACGGAGCGGCGCGATTACAGCGCGGTCGCGGCGATCAGCTTCAACGGAATTCCTCACGGAGGGAACAGGAGCGCCCGCCACGATACCGGATGCCCCGGCCGATGTGGCTGGGAATCTCGTGGGCGGTGCAGCCTCAGGCTTCGGGGGTCGCGTCGCGTTCGAGGGCCTTGTCGAGGAACGCGCGCACGTCGGCGAGCTCCTGGTCAGAGACGCTGTGCGTGAGCCCGTCGTAGACGCGGCCGCTGAGCTCGACGTGCTCGGGGAGCCACTGGATCGAGTGCTCGACGAGGAACGACGGGATGACGTCATCACGCGTGCCCCTGCCCCAGAAGACGGGGGGACGCAGCTCGGCGAGATCCTCGTCCCGAGGCAGCGGACCCGGCGTGACGTAGCCGCTGAGGTTGACGGCGAACGAGAAGCGGTCCGGATGCAGGCGGAGCGCCTGAAGGGCGATCGCGGCGCCCTGTGAGAACCCGAGGAGTCCGACGGAAGCTGCGCCGGCCTCGGCATCCACCCACTCCACGAGCCGGGCGGCGGCCGCCGTGACGTGTCGTGGATCGCGGTTGTCGAGGCCTTCGACGGGGTACCACGAGTAGCCGGGCGCGGGGAAGGGCGGCGACAGCGGAGCGCGCACGGATGCCACGATGAACGCCTCGGGGAGGTACGGGACGATCCCGAACAGGTCGTGCTCGTCGGCCCCGTAGCCGTGGAGCAGGACGAGGAGGGGCCGGTCTGCGCGCTCCTCGGGAGGGGCGGACCAGCGCACCACGCTCGGATCGAGGGGCGGGGCAGCGGGGGTGGTGAAGTCCTGCATCGCACCATCCTGGCAGGAAGCCCGGAGGTCCTGGTGAGGTATACAGGAGGCATGGCCGTCCGCACCCCCGACCCCGAGCCCGCCGGCGACGAGCCCTTCGGTCCGCCGTCCGGGAACGTGTCGAACCCCGCGTGGCTCAGCGAGATCGAACTCGCCGAGGCGCGTCGGCGCCTGCCGATGCTCTATGTCGAGGGCATCCCCGTGCGGGTCGACGGCATGGGACAGGTCATGCAGGTCGGCATTCTGCTGCGCGCATCGCCTCTCGGCGAGATGTCGCGCACGATCGTGTCGGGGCGGGTCCGCTACGGCGAGACCGTGCGGGACGCGCTGTTCCGCCACCTCGAGAACGACCTCGGGCCGATGGCGTTCCCCCTGCTCCCGGCACAGCCGATACCCTTCACGGTCGCGGAGTACTTTCCGCTGCCCGGTGTCAGCGCCTTCCACGACGACCGCCAGCACGCGGTGTCGCTCGCCTTCGTCGTCCCGGTCACCGGCACGTGCGAGCCGCGCCAGGACGCGCTCGAGGTGACGTGGCTCACGCCTGAGGAGGCGGCGTCGGATGCTCTCGCATCCGAGATGGAGGGCGGGCGCGGCACGCTCATCCGGCTGGCGCTCGCGAGCGTCGGCGCTTTGCGCTGACACCTGCGGAGAATCCGTTCCGATCGCTCAGGTTGGCCGGGTAGTGTTCATGCTGTCCCGCATGAAGCATTCTGCGTGATATATGCCCCCCTGTGCCGTCGAAGGTCTTCGCGGTGCCGCATCGTCTTCTCCAGCCGTCGAGTGCGCGCCCCTGGCCACCCTGCTCGCCGTCACGAACCCACACCGAGACGCAGGTAGACACGATGCCCGATTCAGCGCCCACCGGACCTGACTCCTCCGAAGACGCCACGCCCTTCGACGACCTCTTCTCGTCGTCGCCGGCGCGCGTCGCCGACACGTCGTTCACAACCGTCTTCCGCGGTTACGACAAGGACGAGGTCGACGCCACGGTCGCCGACCTCGAAGCGCGGGCGCGCGCCGCCGCCCACACCGTCGCGCAGCTGCGCGACCGCGAATGGCGCGCGGGCGCCGAGACGCAGTCCACCGTCGAGCGGCTCGAGGTCGAGCTCGCCGCCGCGCAGGAGCGCGAGGCCGAGGCCGCCGAGCGCGCCGAGACCGCAGCGGCCGCCGCGACTGCCGAGGCGCAGGACCGGATCGAGCGGCTCGAGGCCGAGCTCGCGACGGCGAACGCCAAGTCCAGCGCGGCGGAGCAGCGTGCCCAGGCTCTCACCGAGGAGCTGACGGGCGCCGCGGCAGAGACGCCGAACCGCCACCAGTTCGAAGAGGTGCTGCGCGTCGCCGAGGAGCAGGCGGGCGTGTTGCTGCGCAACGCGACGGTGCAGGGCGAGCGTCTCCTCGAGGCGGCTCGCGAAGAGATCCTGAACCGGCGCAAGGACGCCCAGGCCGAGGCCGAGGCGATCATCTCGCAGGCTCAGCACGAAGCCCAGCAGACGCGTCTGCGCATCGATACCGAGCGCACGGCGCATGAGGCGGGGATCGAGCGCGAGGCCGCCCACGCCGCCGAGAAGGTCTCCCAGGCGACCCAGGAGGCGGCTGCGATCCGCTCCGAGGCCGAGAAGGGCGCGGCCGCGCTGCGCTCGCTCGTCGCCCGCGAGACCGCGAACGCCCGCTCCGAAGCCGAAGAGGCCGTGCGTGAGCTGCGCGTGCGCGCGCTCGAGTTCGAGGCATCCCTCACGCGCCGCCAGGACGACGCGCAGCAGGAGTTCCTCGTGCTGCACAACCAGGCGGTCTCGCACGCCGAGCGCATCACGCAGGACGCGAACGACCAGGTCGCGGCGTCGCTCGAGCACGCGCAGCGCGTGTCGGCCAAGGCCGACGACTTCGAGCGGCTCATGCGCGCGCAGGCGCAGCAGATCGAGGCCGACGCGACCCTTCGCGCGAACGCCCTGCTCGAGCAGGCGCGCAGCAAGGCGCAGAAGATCATCGACCTCGTCACGACCCACGCCCAGTCGTCGCTGCGTGATGCGGAGGACCGCACGCGGCAGCTGCGCTGGCAGGAGCACCAGCTCAGCAGCTTCATGGCCGAGGTGAAGGAGCTCATCCGGCCCGAGACCCCGCTCGGGGTGTCGAAGACGGTGACGGATGCCGGCGCTGAGGCCGCGGCTCTTCAGGCAGAGGAGGCCGAGGTCGAGGCTCCCGAGGCCCCGAGGCTCTCGAGGCCCCCGAGGACGACGTGATCGACGACGCGGAAGCGGACGCCGAGGCGGACGCCGAAGAGACAGAGCACGAGGGCGCCGACGAGGACGAGGACGCCGACGTGCGGGAGCGCGCCGACGCCTGACCGCTCGCGGCATCGGCTCGCACGTCCTAGGCTCGACGCGTGACCCCTGAACGAGTGACCCTCGAGCCCCTGGCGCTGCCGTCCGACCCCGCGGGATGGACGGCGTTCGCGACCGAGCGCCCGGTCGAGCGGATCGCGCGCGTGCGGTCGATCGACGATCGCCTGCGCTCGGAGGAGCTCTCGACGATCGAGCGCCTCGAGCTGTGGAACGACGCCGAGATCGCGCTGAACGAAGCGATCAGCGAGGCGTACGTGCTGAGCGAGGCCCATCCCGAGGCATCCGTCCGCGAAGCCGCTGAGGCGCAGGTGCAGGCGGTCGAGTCCCTCGCCGCCGCGCGTCTGCTCGACCGCGACCTGTGGCAGGCCTTCGCGGACTCGCGCGCCGAGGGGCTCGACGAGGGTGCCGCCCGGCTGCTCTCGCGCCTGCTGCGCGACTTCCGCCGTGGGGGCGTCGACCTCGACGACGCGGGCCGCGCGCGGGTCGCGGAGCTGACCGATCGCGACACCGAGCTCTCGCTCGCGTTCTCGCGCACGATCCGCGAGGGGCGTCGTGAGATCACGGTGCCCGCCGCGGGCCTCGCGGGGCTGCCGCAGGACTTCATCGACGCGCATCCTGCCGACGCCGACGGCAACGTGACCCTGACCACGGAGTACACCGACGTCGGGCCGGTCACGGAGTACGCGACCGACCGTGCGACTCGCTTCGCCCTCGTCAGCGTCTTCCGCAATCTCGGCTGGCCCGAGAACGACCCGATCCTCGCCGAGCTGCTCGACGTGCGCGCAGAGCGCGCGCGCCTGCTCGGCTACTCGGACTGGGCGGACTTCGAGACCGAGACCCGCATGATCGGTGCGGGTGCCGAGATCCCGGTGTTCCTGGCGAAGCTCGACGACGCGTCGGCCGAGGCCGCAGCCGCGGAGTACGCCGCGCTCCTCGAGCGGCTGCGCCAAGACGTTCCGGATGCCGAGGCCGTCACGAACGCCGATTCCGCGTATCTGCTCGGCGCCGTCAAGCGCGAGCGGTTCGGCGTCGACGCCCAGATCGTCCGCTCGTACTTCCCGTTCGACCGGGTGCTGCCCGGCGTCCTCGACGTCGCGGGACGCCTGCTCGGCATCGAGTTCGTCGAGGTCGATGTGCCGACGTGGCACGACGACGTCCGCTCCTACGACGTCGTGCGCGGCGAGGACCGGCTCGGCCGCATCCATCTCGATCTGCACCCGCGCGAGGGCAAGTACAACCACGCCGCGTGCTTCGAGCTCGCCCGCGGGATCGACGGCCGTGTGCTGCCCGAGAGCGTGCTGCTGTGCAACTTCTCGCGCGGACTGCTCGAGCACGACGAGGTCGTGACGTTCTTCCACGAGTTCGGCCACCTCGTGCACGTCATCCTGGGTGGCAGGCAGCGCTGGGCGCGCTTCAGCGGGTTCGAGACCGAGTGGGACTTCGTCGAGGCGCCGAGTCAGCTGCTCGAAGAGTGGGCGTGGGATGCCGGAGTGCTGGCTTCCTTCACGGCGAACGCCGCAGGCGAGCCGATCCCGGCGGAACTGGTCGCCCGGATGCGCACGGCCGACGCATTCGGGCGTGCGCTCGGGGTGCGTCAGCAGCTCGCCTACGCGCGGGTCTCGTACCACCTGCACGTCGACCGGCCCGCGGATCTGCAGGCCGCGACCGAGGCGCTGCAGGCGGGATCGACGCCCGTGCGTCAGCTCGACGGACTGCACATGTACGCCGGATTCGGTCACCTGACGGGCTACGGCGCCTGCTACTACACGTACCAGTGGAGCCTCGTGATCGCCCGCGATCTGCTCTCGGGCTTCGAGGGAGACCTCATGGACCCCGTCGCGGCGCAGCGCTACCGCGAGCTCGTGCTCGAGCCCGGCGGTTCGCGCGATGCGCGGGACCTCGTCGAGTCGTTCCTCGGGCGGCCGTTCGCCTTCGACGCCTACGCCGACTGGCTCGCGGGGCGCTGAACCGCCGGATCGCAGGGACGCATCAGGTCGTGAGGCGCGAGAGCTCTGCGACGAACGCGTCGACGTCGGCTCTCGCTCGTGTCGAACGCTGCACATCCAGCGCACCTCGTTCTTCGCGGCATCCCAGTCGTAGAAGCGGAACGATTCGCGCAGGCGGTCGGCGACGCCGTCGGGCAGCGTCGCGAACACGCCGTTCGACTGCGTCGGCTGGGTGAACGCGACGCCCGCGGATCGATGCCGTCGGCGAGGCCCGCCTCGACGCCCGCGCGCAGGCGCTGCGCCATCGCGTTGGCGTGCGACGCGTTGCGCAGCCACAGGTCGCCCTCGAGCAGCGCGATCAGCTGCGCCGAGACGAACCGCATCTTCGACGCGAGCTGCATGTTGAGCTTGCGCAGGTAGGTGAGCCCCGTCGGATGCCTCGGGATCGAGCACGACGATCGCCTCGCCCGAGCATGGCCCCGTTCTTGGTGCCGCCGAAGCTCAGCACGTCGACGCCGACGTCGCGCGTGAAGGCGCGCAGCGGCAGCCCGAGGGACGCGGCCGCGTTCGAGATGCGCGCGCCGTCCATGTGCAGGCGCATGCCGAGCGCGTGGACGTGGTCGGCGATCGCGCGCATCTCGTCGGGCGTGTAGAGCGTGCCGAGCTCGGTCGACTGCGTGATCGAGACGACGAGCGGCTGCGCGCGGTGCTCGTCGCCCCAGCCCCACGCCTCGCGGTCGATGAGCTCGGGCGTGAGCTTGCCGTCGTCGGTCGGCGACGGTGAGCAGCTTGATGCCCGCGACGCGCTCGGGCGCGCCGCCCTCGTCGACGTTGATGTGCGCGGTGGATGCCGCGATGACCGCGCCCCAGCGGGGGAGCATCGACTGCAGTGCCGACGACGTTGGCGCCGGTGCCGTTGAAGACGGGGAACGCCTCGACGCCCTCGCCGAAGTGGTGGGCGAAGACCTCCTGCAGGCGCTCGGTGTAGACGTCCTCGCCGTACGCGACCTGGTGGCCGTCGTTGGCGGCGGCGATCGCGCGCGAGCACCTCGGGGTGGACGCCGGAGTAGTTGTCGGAGGCGAAGCCGCGGATGTTCGGGTCGTGGATCGTGGTCACGGAGTGTCCAATCTAGTGGTCCAGCCGTCCGAGCGCCGCGCGGCGACCGGGTCGGCGAGGTCGATGATCGTGTCGTTGACGGCGGACGGCGTCGGCGTCCCACAGGTCGACGAACGCCTGCGGCGAGCGTGTCCTCGAGCCCGTCGAGAGCCTTCGACCCGGAAGACGACGGATGCCGCGGCGCAGCGGTGCTCCGGCATCCCGAGCAGCCTTCGCGAAGCCCTGGGCGACGGCGCGCGTCCACGCCTCGCTCGCGGCCTTGACGGCCGCGTAGTTCGCGCCGCCGGCGAGCGGGCGCGCGACCGCGGTCGACGACACGATCGCGAGGCGCGCCGGCGGTCGATGCGCGCAGGTCCTCGTCGAACGCCCGCGTCACGTGGCGCAGCGCCGTGAGCGAGCGCTCGAGGAACCGGTAGTCGTCGTCGGTCTGGCCCGGCGAGGCCGCCGCCGCCGCGCCAGCCGCCGACGAGGTGCAGGATGCCGTCGACCGGCCCGTCGACGGCGTGCACGCGCTCGGCGAGCGCCGCGACGGCCTGCCTCGTCGGTCAGATCGCACACCTCGATGCGCGGCTCCGGCACGGCGGCGCGCGAGCGGCCGGCGAGCTTCGCCGCATCGCGACCGACGGCGCACGACCCGCGCCCGCGCGCCGACGCCAGCGACGCGGGTCGCCGCGAGACCGCGATCGCGCTGCGTCGCGCCCGCGCCACGCAGCCACCGTTCAGGCCGCTCCGCGATCGGCGCGCGAGCCGCATCCGGCACTGACGGGCGTCGGAGCTCAGGCATCGGTCGCCCGGATGCCGACGGTCGACTCGATCACCGGGCGCATCTTCTTCTCGAGCGCCTCGAAGAACATCGACAGCGGGAACTCGTCGTCGAGCACCGCGTCGGTGTAGCCCTTCGGCGGCCCGGCGAGGATCTCGTCGGGCAGCCCGCGCGCCCACTGCGACGCCGGGTTCGGCGTCAGCGTCGCGCGGACGAGGTCGTACGCGGCGAGCCAGTGCGCCGTCTTCGGGCGGTCGATCGAGCGCCAGTACAGCTCGTCGATCGCGTCGCCGAGCGCGACGACCGCGGCGGGCACCTCGTCCCAGTCGAAGGCGAGCGCCGTGTCGGTCCAGTGCAGCACGCCGCGCTGGTGCAGCCACGCGAACAGCAGCTGGCCGCCGAGTCCGTCGTAGTTGCGCACGCGCGAGCCCGGTGATCGCGAACCGGAAGATGCGGTCGAAGATCACCGCGTACTGCACGAGCACGGCGTGCTCGAGCATCTCGGCCTCGGTCGCGTCGAGCGTCTCGCCCGCGTCGCATCCGGGCGCGCAGGCGTGCCTGCGATCGCGACGCACTCGCGGAACGCCGTGAGGTCGCAGCGCAGCTCCTCGAGCGAGTACAGGAAGTACGGCATCCGCTGCTTGATCATGAACGGGTCGAACGGCAGGTCGCCGCGCATGTGCGTGCGGTCGTGGATGATGTCCCACATCACGAACGTCTGCTCGGTGAGCGCCTGGTCGTCGAGCATGCGGCGCCGCATCGCGCGGGCAGGTCGAGCTTCGTGATCTCGGCGGCGGCGCGCGTGACGCGGCGGTAGCGCGCGGCCTCGCGGTCCTGGAAGATCGCGCCCCACGTGAACGTCGGGATCTCGCGCATCGCGACGGTCTCGGGGAAGAGCACCGCCGAGTTCGTGTCGTAGCCGGGCGTGAAGTCGACGAGCCGCAGCGACACGAAGAGCTTGTTGCCGTAGTCGCCCGCCTCGAGCTGCGCGATGAACTCGGGCCAGATCGACCTCGACGATGAGCGCCTCGACGAAGCGGTTCGCCGAGCCGTTCTGCGTGTACATCGGGAAGACGACGAGGTGGCGGATGCCGTCGACGCGGTGCTGCTGCGGCTGGAAGGCGACGAGCGAGTCGAGGAAGTCCGGGACGCCGAAGCCGTCGGCCGCCCAGCGCTCGAAGTCGTGCGACGCTCGCCGCGAGGTACTCGGCGTCGTGCGGGAACCACGGCGTGAGCGCGCGGATCGACTCGACGATCGCCTGCGACCGCGGCGCGGGCCTCGGCGTGATCGGACGCCTCGGGCACCGAGCCGTCCTTGACCTGGATGCCCTGCAGCGCGATCGCGGCATCCTTCAGCCGCAGCCATGCGGCGGTGTGCTCGACGCCGACCGCGCGGCCGTCCTCGACGACCTCGGGTTCGCCGACGATGGCCTTGCCGGCGTGCGTGGGCTGGGTCATTGACATGGGGGACCTCCGATCGTTCGTGTTCGCGGACGGTGTCGCAGTGATTCTAACGGAATCCCTACGCAGGCTCGAAGGGGTCGCCGGAAAGTTTCCGTTGTTTGCTACGGTCGATGCATGAACGGATCGGGCGCCCATATCGACGACGACATCGACGGGCGGATCGTCGCAGACGGTCGCCGCGGACGGCCGGGCGACGCTCGCCGACATCTCGCAGGCCGTCGGGCTGTCGGTCTCGGCCGTGCAGGCGCGGCTGCGGCGGCTCGAGACAGCGGGGCGTCATCACGGGGTACCGGGCCGTCGTCGACGCCGAGGCCGTCGGCAAGCCGCTCTCGGCGTTCGTCGAGATCACGCCGCTCGACCCCGCGCAGCCCGACAACGCACCCGAGCTGCTCGAGCACCTCGCCGAGATCGAGGCGTGCCACTCGATCGCCGGCGACGCGAGCTACATGCTGTTCGTGCGGGTCGCGA
Source organism: uncultured Actinomycetota bacterium (assembly GCA_963695125.1). Classification (GTDB taxonomy): domain Bacteria; phylum Actinomycetota; class Actinomycetes; order Actinomycetales; family Microbacteriaceae; genus Microbacterium. The sequence goes on along the minus strand of CAVOFY010000003.1, from coordinate 703,961 downwards.
CGCCGCGCGACCTCGAGACGCTCATCCGCGACATCCGGCTCGCCGCGTCGGTGCAGCACCCGCACGACGATCGTGCTGCAGACGTTCTTCGAGAACCGTCCCATCGCCCTCGACGCCTGACCCGCGTCAGGGGATGTACACCTGCGCCGTGTCGATCGTCATATACGGGATGCCGAGGGTCGCCCACGAGTAGACCGTGAAGGTGTCGTTGTCGCTCGGCTGCGGGATGACGAGCTTGCGCCCCTGGGTGTCGGTCAGGCTCGAGATCGACTCGGCCCGCACGACGGCGCCGAACAGGTACGTGCGGTCGCCCTGCACGAGGAACCGCTTGCGGAACGTCCGCGGCGTGTAGAGAGTGCCAGGCAGGCGGTGCCGCTCGGGTCCGTAGCTCTGATCGCGCGTGATGCGGGCGAGCACGAAGGTGGCGTGGTCGATGAGATCGAAGCCGCCCGGGATCACCTGCCACAGCGCGAGCACGACGCTCACGCGGAGAGTCACACCACCGGCCGAGAGAAGGGGATCGTAGTTGAGCACGGAGGTGAGCATGCCGTCCTGCAGGTTCACGATCGGCTCGAAGTCGACCGTGCCGAGTGTGAAATCGGGCGAGTAGTCGACGCCGATACCGGCTTCCGTCCGGTCGTCCGCGCCGGGGTCGGACCACGGCGTGTTCGCGAAGGCGTACATGGCGCCGTCCGTGTCGCGGGCCCATCCGGTGGCGCCGGTGGGGGCGGGCCAGGCCAGGGCGTAGCGGTTGCCACTCGGTGGAGGCGTCAGCCAGTAGTCGCGGTAGTCGGCATCCCGGGGGATGTAGAGCCCCTGGGGCCACCGGATGCGGTCGAGATCGATGTCGAGGCGGGGCTTGCGCCCGAAAGCGCCCGTCCACGAGGCATCCTCCCATTCACCCCAGTGCTGCGGGCCGTCGCCACCGCGCACCGGCAGCGCCGTCGCGATCTCGGACTCGAGTCCGCTCGCTCGCAGCGCGGCCTCGATGTGGGTCGTGCTGTGCGCGCGATCGATCGCCTGCACCGGGATGGCGAGGGCCTCGGGATCGATCTCCCGCGCCGCCAGGTCGTCCTTCGAGTCGTCCATGCCCTGCTCTCCTCACGCGAAAGTGCTTGCCGCAGGGAGAGAGCAGGACGGCGCCCGAAAAATACCCGGTCAGTCGTGCTGGGGGAAGCCCAGGTTCAGGCCGCCGTGCGACGGGTCGAGCCACCGGGACGTGACAGCCTTCTCGGCGGTGTAGAAGTCGAAGCCGTGGGGCCCGTAGGCCTTCGCGTCGCCGAAGAGGGATGCCTTCCATCCGCCGAACGAGTGGTACGCGACCGGCACCGGGATCGGCACGTTGATGCCGATCATGCCGACCGTCGCTTCGCGCTGGAAGCGCCGCGCGGCACCGCCGTCGTTCGTGAAGATCGCCGTGCCGTTGCCGTACGGGCTCGCGTTGATGATGCCGAGGCCCTCTTCGTATCCCTCGACGCGCACGATCGACAGCACGGGCCCGAAGATCTCGTCGGTGTAGACGCTCGAGGTCGTGGGCACCTTGTCGATGAGCGTCGGTCCGAGCCAGAAGCCGTTCGGGTCGCCGTCGACCTCGACGCCTCGGCCGTCCACGACGACGCTCGCACCGTCGGTCGCGGCGACGTCGATGTAGGACGCGACCTTGTCGCGGTGGACCTTGGTGATGAGCGGTCCCATGTCGCAGCCGCGCGTGCCGTCGCCCGTGCGCAGGGTCGCCATGCGCTCGGCGACCTTGGAGACGAGGGCGTCGGCGACCGCGTCGACGGCGAGCACGACCGAGATGGCCATGCAGCGCTCGCCCGCCGAGCCGAAGCCGGCGTTGACGGCCGCGTCGGCGGCGAGGTCGAGGTCGGCATCCGGGAGGACGAGCATGTGGTTCTTCGCGCCGCCGAGGGCCTGCACGCGCTTGCCGTGACCCGTCGCGGTCTCGTAGACGTACTTCGCGATCGGCGTCGAGCCGACGAAGGAGATCGCGCGGACCTCGGGATGCTCCAGCAGCGCGTCGACGGCCTCCTTGTCGCCGTGGACGACGTTCAGGACGCCGTCGGGCAGGCCCGCCTCCTTCATGAGCGCGGCGAGCCAGTTCGCCGCGGTCGGGTCCTTCTCCGACGGCTTCAGGATGACGGCGTTGCCGGCCGCGATCGCGATCGAGAAGAACCACAGCGGCACCATGGCGGGGAAGTTGAAGGGGCTGATGATCCCGACGACGCCGATGCGGCTGACGCAGCGTGTAGACGTCGACACCCGTCGAGACGTTCTCGGAGTAGGCGCCCTTCGTGAGGTGCCCGAGCCCGCACGCGAACTCGACGACCTCCATGCCGCGGGCGATCTCGCCGAGTGCGTCCGAGAGCACCTTGCCGTGCTCGGCCGTCAGGATCGCCGCGAGTTCGTCCTTGCGTGCGTTGAGCAGCTCGCGGAAGGCGAACATGACCGCCGTGCGCCTGGAGATCGAGGCATCCCGCCACGCCTTCCAGGCCTCGGATGCGACACCGACGACGCTCGCGACATCGGCGGTGGAGGCGAACCGCACCTGCTTCTGCACCGTGCCCAGGGCGGGGTTGTAGACGTCGCCCGCGCGCGTCGATGTGCCCGCCCACGCGGCGCCGCCGACCCAGTGGTCGAGGATCGTGTTCTCGGTCATGGTGTTGTCCCTTCGGGTGTGCGGCCCTGTAGGGCGGCATGATCCCAGTCTGCGTCAGTGCGACGCATCCGTCTCGGGCGATCCGTCGCAGTTGTGCACCCTGGCCGTATCACCTGTCCGTGACAGAGAGCGCCTCGTCGTAGATCGCGAGCGCTCGTTCGACCTCGTCGTCGGTCACGATGCAGGGCGGCACGACGTGGATGCGGTTGTCGGCCGTGAACGGCATGAGGCCCCGCGCGGTCATCTCGTTCTTCAGCCGGCCCATCACCTCGGCGCCGACCGGCTCGCGCGTCTCGCGGTCGGCGACCAGCTCGAGCGCCCAGAAGACGCCTTCGCCCCGGACCTCGCCGATGATCGTGTGCCGCTCGGCGAGCGCAGCCAGTCCCGGCCCGATGACGTCGGCCCCCACGCGGCGGGCGTTCTCGACGATCCCCTCGGCCTCCATCGCGTCGATCGAGGCGATGATGGATGCCGCGGCCAGTGGGTGTCCCGAGTACGTCAGTCCCCCGGGGAAGACCCGGTCGTCGAACGTCGCCGAGATCTCGTCCGAGATGATGACGCCGCCCACGGGCACGTAGCCCGAGTTGACGCCCTTCGCGAACGTGATGAGGTCGGGCACGACGTCGTAGCCCTCGAACGCGAACCAGCGACCCGTGCGGCCGAAGCCTGCCATGACCTCGTCGAGGATGAGCACGATGCCGTAGCGGTCGCACAGGGCTCGCACGCCCGCGAGGTAGCCGGGCGGCGGCACCAGGATGCCGGCGGTGCCGGGCACGGATTCGAGCAGGATGGCCGCGATGGTCTGCGGGCCCTCGGCCTGGATGACCCGCTCGAGGTGGTGCAGAGCCCGAGCGGATTCCTCCTCGGGCGTCGTCGCCCAGAACTCGCTGCGGTACAGATAGGGGCCGAAGAAGTGCACGTGACCGCGTGCGTACTGGTTCGGCATCCGTCGCCAGTCGCCCGTCGCGACGATCGCCGCCCCGGTGTTGCCGTGATACGAGCGGTAGGTCGACAGCACGGTGTCGCGGCCGGTGTGCAGACGCGCCATGCGGATCGCGTTCTCGTTTGCGTCGGCGCCGCCGTTGGTGAAGAAGACCTTCGCGAAGCCCTCGGGCGACGTCGACAGGATGCGCTGCGCGGCCCGCCCGCGCGTGAGGTTCGCCGTCGCAGGTCCGATCGTCGCGAGGGTCGCCGCCTGCTCCTGGATCGCCTTCACGACGGCCGGATGCTGGTGGCCGATGTTCACGTTGACGAGCTGGCTGGCGAAGTCGAGGTAGTGGTTGCCCTCGAAGTCCCACACCTCGGTGCCCGACCCGCCCGCGATGACGGGGAGCCGGAGGGCGCCCTGCGCCGACCAGGAGTGGAAGACGTGGGCATGGTCGAGGTCCTGGGTCTCCTGATTGGTGCTCATGATGGCCTCCTCGTGGGGGTGACCGGCCGGGCGGCCCTCGGACCGCCCGGCCGGCACGGTGCTACTGGCCGCCCTCGGTGAGGACGACCTCGATCGGCGTGTACGAGCCGCCGACCTCGAAGCCTTCCGCCGCCAGCTCGTCCAGCGCCTGGCGGATGAAGTCGTTCGAGTAGGCGGACGGCTGGGGCTCGACCGTGATGAGCTCGATGCCGTCCTGGTTCTTGGCCGACAGCGCTCCGGCGACGGTCCTGTCCCACGCGGCCTTGTCGATGAGGCCGAACTCGCCGCCTGCCCAGATGAGCTTGTTGACCTCGTTCATCTGCCAGAGCTGGTGGACGGGACCGACGGGGAACGCGGCCTCCGCGTTGATCGCGGCGTCGTAGGTGATCGCCGCGGCCTCTTCGGGATTGTCCCGCGCGAAGATCCAGCCCTTCGTCACGGCCTTCAGGAACCGCACGGCGGCATCCGCGTAGGCGGGGTCGCCGACGAGCCGCTGCGTGTCGGCCCAGATGGCATCCTGCAGCATCGCGCCTTCGGTGTCCTCGTACGAGATGACGTCGAAGTCCTCGGGCTGGTAGAGCTCGCCCGTCTCGGGGTTGACCACCTCGAGGATCTGCGCCCATTCGTTGTACGTCATCGCCTGGGCGGCGTCGACGTCGCGGTCGAGCAGGGCGTTCATGCTGAAGTCCTGCGTCGTGATCGACACCGTGGTCGAGTCGAGACCCTCGGCCGCCATCGCGGCGAAGATCTCCCACTCGTTGCCGAAGCCCCACGAGCCGATGCGCTTGCCCTCGAAGTCCGCGACCTCGGTGACGCCGTCACCCGCCCACGAGACCTGCAGCGTGCCGGACTTCTGATAGACCTGCGCGATGTCGGTGAGTGACGAGCCGGTGCTCTCGAGCGTGCCGAGGACCTTCGGGACCCACGCGATGGCGAAGTCGACGTCGCCCGCCACGAGGGCGTCCTGGGGCACGATGTCGCCACCCGAGGGGATGATCTCGACGGAGTCGAAGCCCTCCTCCTCGAAGTAGCCCTGATCGAGCGCGACGAAGTAGCCCGCGAACTGCGCCTGCGGCAGCCACTGCAGCTGCAGACTGATCTCGGTGATCGGCTCGAATTCGTCGGAGTCGCCGCCGTCGGACGGTGAGCCTGCGGAGCACGCGGCGAGCGCGAGAGCCGCAATGGCTGCGGTGGACAGGGCGGCGAAGCCGCGCCTGGTGCTGTGTCTCATGCTGATCCTTTCGGGTTCGGTCGTGCTGTGGTGCAGCGCCGGTCAGACCGGCGACCTCCTTGTGGCGAGCCGCTCCAGGAGCGAGGTCACGAGGAAGAAGACGAGGCCGATGAGGATGCCGCCGGCGACATACGCCCACGCGAGCGCGGCGCGTCCGGACTTGGCGTAGGTGGCGATGGCGGTCCCGATGCCGTCGGCAGGGCCTCCGAAGTACTCCGCGACGAGCGCGGCGATGACCGCGAGCGAGCTCGCGATCCGAAGGCCCGTCATGAGGTAGGGCAGGGCGGTGGGCAGCGTCAGGAACCGGAAGGTCTGGCTGCTCGTCGCAGCGGATGCCCGCAGGACATCGCGATGCACGGCGCGGGTCTGCCGCAGGCCGCGCAGGACGTTGATGAAGACCGGGATGAAGGCGGCGATCGTCGCGACCGCCTGGCGCCCGAACTGGCTCGATGCGCCGAACATCGTGTTGAGGATCGGCGTGATCGCGACGATCGGGATGACCGCGAGCGCGGCGATGAGCGGGGCGAGCATCCCGTCGACGGGCTTGGCGGCAGCCGCGAATCCCGCGAACAGGATCGCCAGTGCCGAGCCGACGAGCAGACCCACGAGCGCGTTGGTCGCCGTGATGACCATGTCGTCCCAGATGATGTCCCACCGCAGCACGAACTCCGCGCCGATCGCGATGGGGCTCGGCAGCATGCGGGGCGCGGCGCCCGATGCGACGTACAGCGTCCACAGCACGACGATGGCGACGCCGACGACGATCGGCGCCGCGATGCGCAGCCAGCTCGGCGGCTCGCGATCCGGGCGCGGGCTCCGTGTGCGCCGCAGCGTGACGTCCTGTGCGGATGCCGTCGATTCGCCGGTCTCGGTGCTCATCGCTCGTTGGCCCTCTCGACACGCGTTCCGTGCAGGGCCTCGCGGACGGCCGTCACACGGTCGAAGTACGCGGTCGACTCCCGCAGGCTCTCGTCGCGCCGGACCCCGAGGTCGGTCGTGATGACGTCGGTGATGCGGCCAGGGCGAGGGCTCATGACGACGACACGGTCCGACAGGAAGACCGCCTCGGGGATCGAGTGCGTCACGAAGACGACGGCGGCAGACGTCTCGCTCGCGATGCGGGCGAGCTCGGACTGCAGGTACTCGCGCGTCATCTCGTCGAGGGCGCCGAAGGGCTCGTCCATGAGCAGCAGGCGCGGGCTCGTCGCGAGGGCCCGGGCGATCGCGACGCGCTGCTGCATGCCGCCCGAGAGCTGATCGGGGTAGCGGTCGACGAACTCCGTCAGACCCACGAGCTCCGCGAGTTCGGCGACCCGCGTCGTGCGGGCGCCGCGCGCCGTGCCGTTGAGCTCGAGGGGCAGGGCGATGTTCGCGGCGACCGTGCGCCATGGGAGCAGCCCCGCCTGCTGGAACGCGATCCCGTAGTCCTGATCGAGGCGTGCGCGCCGCGCGTCCTTGCCGAAGATCCGCAGCTCGCCGCTCGTCGCCTGGTCGAGATCCGCGATGAGCCGCAGGAGCGTCGACTTGCCGCATCCCGAAGGCCCGATGAGCGAGACGAACTCGCCCGCCGAGACCATCAGGTCGACGCCGGTCAGCGCCGTGATCTCGTCGTCCTTCGTCGGGAAGACCTTGCCCACCCCGACGGCGCGCACGGCGAGCTCGGCCGCGGTCGAGGCATCCGGCGTCTCGTCCTGTCGAAGGGTCATGCGGACGCCTCTCCTCTGCGGTAGTTGCGCAGCCCGAGCCCGAGGAGGGCGACCGAGCCGGCGGCGATGAGTCCCAGGGCGATGGACCCGAAGGTCGGCCCCCAGGGAGCGGCGGGGTCGCTCGAGGCCTGGCCCGCGAGCTGGATGAGCATGCGGCCGATGCCGCCGCGCATCCCGATCGACACTTCGGCGACGACGGCGCCGAGCACGGCGTTCGCGGCGGCAAGGCGCAGCGCCGGCAGCAGGTACGGCACCGCTGCGGGTACCCGCAGCCGCAGGAGCGTCGACCAGTAGCCGGCGGCGTACGTGCGCATGAGGTCGATGTGGATGCGGTCGGGTGCCTCCAGTCCGCGCAGCACGCCGACCGCGACGGGGAAGAACGCGAGGTACGACGCGATGACGGCGACCGAGAGCCATTGCGGCCACGGCGCACCGCCGCGACCGATCTGATTGCCGATCGCGTTGACGACGGGGGCGAAGGCGATGAGCGGGACGATCTGGCTCACGACGATCCAGGGCAGCAGGCCCCACTCGACGAGGCGCCAGCGCTGCATCGCGAGTCCGAGCAGCGCGCCGACGACGACGCCGATCACCCAGCCGACCGCCGCGATCCCGAGGGTCACGAGAGCGGCCGTCGCGACCGACACCCACAGCGGCGGGGTGTCACCGCCGCTCGTGGGCTGGAAGAGCCGCGCGACCATGTCCCACACATGGGGCATCGCGCGATCGTGCGTGCGGGGGAGGATCATGACGCCCGACCCCGAGCTTCCATCGCCTCCGATGACGACCCCCTCGGCCGGGCCGAGGAACTTGTACGCCTCCCACAGCAGGAGCACCGCGAGAATGCCGATGACGCCCCACATCACGGCCGACATCGTGCGCGCCTGCACGTCCCGCCGTCGGCGGGGAAGGGATGCGGTCGGCGGCGTCACCTCTTCGCCGTCGCGTGATCGGTCAGCGCGGGGATGACGGTCTCGCCGTACACCCGCATGGTCTCCTCCTTGTTGTCGTGCTGGAGGTAGCCGGCGAACTGCGTCACGCCGAGCTCGCGGAGGTGCTCGAGCTTCGCGATGTGCTCCTCGGCCGTGCCCAGGACGCAGAAGCGATCGACGATCTCGTCGGGCACGAAGTCGACGTGGTCGTTGCCCGCCTTGCCGTGCGTGTTGTAGTCGTAGCCCGTGCGCCCGTCGATGTAGTCCGCGAGGGCATCGGGGATCGCGCCGTGGTGGCCGTACTTCGAGACGATGTCGGCGACGTGGTTGCCGACCATGCCGCCGAACCATCGGCACTGCGCGCGCATGTGCTCGATGTCGTCGCCGATGTACATGGGGGCCGCGACGCAGAACGCGAGCGACTCGGGATCGCGGCCGGCAGCGGCCGCTGCATCCTTCACCGTCCTGATCATCCACGCCGTGATGTCGGGGTCCGCGAGCTGCAGGATGAATCCGTCGCCGACTTCGCCCGTGAGCTTGAGCGCCATCGGCCCGTAGGCGGCGACCCACACGTCGAGCGACGATCCGCGGCTCCACGGGAACTGCAGCGTCGCGCCGTTGTACTCGACCGTCCGCGAATTGGCGAGCTCGCGGATGACGTGGATCGACTCGCGCAGCTCGGCCATCGACGTGGGCTTGCCGTTCGTGACACGCACGGCAGAGTCTCCACGACCGATGCCGCAGATCGTGCGGTTGCCGTACATCTCGTTGAGCGTCGCGAAGACAGACGCCGTGACGGTCCAGTCACGCGTCGCGGGGTTCGTGACGAACGGACCGACCGTGACCCGATTCGTCTCGGCGAGGATCGCCGAGTGCAGGACGTAGGGCTCCTGCCACAGCAGGTGCGAGTCGAACGTCCACACGTGGCTGAATCCGTACGCCTCGGCGAGCTTCGCGAGCTGCACCGTCCGGGCGGCGGGAGGGTTGGTCTGGAGGACGACTCCGAAGTCCATGCCGTGATCCTTACGTCAGGTACTGGCTCAGGCCGCGCTTGAGGAAGCGGCCGTCGCCCTTGGACCCGAGGTACTCGCCCCCGTCGACGATGACCTTTCCGCGCGAGATGACGGTGTCGACGTGTCCGTCGACCTCGAAGCCCTCCCACGCGGAGTGGTCCATGTTCATGTGGTGCGTGCGGCCGTAGCCGATGGAGGTGTGCCCGTTCGGGTCGTAGATGACGATGTCTCCGTCCGCTCCCGGCTGGATGACGCCCTTGCGCCCATAGAGCCCGAACATGCGGGCCGGTGTCGTCGAGGTGAGCTCGACCCACCGTTCGAGGGTGATCTTGCCCGTCACGACGCCCTGGTACATCAGGTCCATGCGGTGCTCGACCGAGCCGATGCCGTTCGGGATCGCGCGGAAGTCGCCGAGGCCGAGATCCTTCTGGCCCTTCATGCAGAAGGGGCAGTGGTCGGTGGAGACCATCTGGATGTCGTTCGTGCGCAGCGCCTGCCACATGTGATCCTGGTGGCCGTCTTCGCGGGAGCGCAGCGGAGTGGAGCACACCCACTTGGCGCCCTCGAAGGCGCCCCATTCCTCGCTCGACGCGCCGAGCTGCTCCTCGAGCGACAGGTAGAGGTACTGCGGGCACGTCTCCCCGAACACGTTCTGGCCCTTGTCGCGGGCCCAGGCGAGCTGCTCGACGGCCTGCTTGGCGCTCACATGCACGACGTACAGCGGCGCGCCCGTCAGATTCGCGAGCATGATCGCGCGGTGGGTCGCCTCCTCCTCCATCTGCCACGCGCGGGCGATGCCGTGGTAGACCGGGTCGGTCTTGCCCTGCTCGACCAGCTGGGCCGCGAGCACATCGATCGCGGGGCCGTTCTCGGCGTGCATCATCGTCATGAGGCCCGTGTCCCGGCTCACCTGCATGGCCCTGAGCACCTGCGCATCGTCGGAGTAGAACACGCCGGGGTAGGCCATGAAGAGCTTGAAGCTCGAGATGCCCTCATCGAGCAGGCCCCGCATCGCGGCGAGCGAGTCGTCGTCGACACCGCCGATGATCTGGTGGAACCCGTAGTCGACGGCGCAGTTGCCCGCGGCGAGCTCGTGCCAGTGCGCCAGGCCGTCCTGCACGCGCTCGCCGTACTTCTGCACGGCGAAGTCGATGATGCTGGTCGTGCCGCCCCACGCCGCGGCGCGCGTGCCCGTCTCGAACGTGTCGCTCGCGAAGGTGCCGCCGAAGGGGAGCTGCATGTGCGTGTGCGCGTCGATCCCGCCGGGGATGACGTATCTGCCGGTCGCGTCGATGACGGTGTCGACGGATGCCGCGACATCCGTCCCCAGCAGCGCAGAGCCCGGCGCGAGCACCGCTGCGATGGTCTCGCCGTCGATCAGGACGTCGGCTGCAGCGCGGCCGGTCGCAGAGACCACCGTGCCGTTCGTGATGAGGGTCGTCGCCATGGTGGTCCTCCGCCGTCAGGGCTTCGCGATCCGCGTGTAGGAGTCGGGCCGGCGGTCGCGATAGAACTGCCAGTCATCCCGCATCTCGAGCACCATGCCGAGGTCGAGGTCGCGCACAAGCAGCTCCTCGCGCTCGCCCGAGCCGCGCTCTCCGACGAAGTCGCCGCGGGGGTCGATGATCTGGCTCGTGCCGTAGAAGTCGACGGCGAGCTCGCCGTATTCGTTGTCCTCACGCCCGACCCGGTTGGGCTGGAGCACGAAGTACCCGTTGGCGACGGCGGCGGCCGGTCCTTCGACCTCCCACAGGCGATTCGAGAGGCCGGGCTTGGTCGCGTTCGGGTTGAAGACCATGTGCGCGTCGGCGAGCCCGAGCTCGCGCCACCCCTCGGGGAAGTGGCGGTCGTAGCAGATGTACATGCCGACGCGGCCGACGGCCGTCTCGAAGACGGGATACCCGAGGTTGCCGGGGCGGAAATAGAACTTCTCCCAGAAGCGATCGAGATGCGGGAGATGGTTCTTGCGGTACTTGCCGAGGATCGTGCCGTCTGCATCGACGAGCACCGAGGTGTTGTAGTACACCCCTGTCTCGGCCTCTTCGTAGATGGGCAGCACCATGACGATGCCGAGCTCCTTCGCGAGCGACGCGAAGCGCCGGACGATCGGGCCGTCCGCGGCCTCGGCGTAGCGGTAGTACTTCTTGTCCTGCGTGATGCCGAAGTACGGGCCGTAGAAGAGCTCCTGGAAGCACACGACGCCCGCGCCCTGCGCCGCGGCATCCCGCGCGAAGCCCTCGTGTTTGTCGAGCATCGACTCCTTGTCGCCGGTCCAGGTGGTCTGCGATATCGCCGCACGTACCGTCGTCATCGTCTCTCCGTCCGTCTTCGCTGGTCATGTCGAGTCGACGTTTCGCGTCGGTTTCGGCCTGTGACGCGACAGTAAGGGCTTCGTCCTCGCGTGGCAATGGTCGGCCCGACGTGCCTTGGCGTGTTCCGCGTGATCGTGCGGATACATCGCGAGACGGATGCCCCGGCCACCCGCCCTCCCGTAGCGTGAGACGGTGTTCCGAAGTCTGAGGCCGTATCAGCGCGTCGTGGATATCGTCGTCGCCGTCGTGTTCTTCCTCTTCGCGTGGCCGCTGGAATCGGTCGTGCTCATGGGTGCTGCGTCGGAATCGAGCCTGTCGCCGCTCGTCGGCACCGTCATCGCGGCCCTCTTCAGCGGCGCCCTCGCCCTCCGGCGCGCGGCTCCGGGGCTCGCGCTCGCGATCGCGTGGGCGGGCGCGATCCTGCAGATCGCGACCGGCCGGCCGCCGAGCTTCTCGGACCTCGCGATCTTCGCCGTCCTCTACGCCGTCGCGGCGTACGGTTCGCCCGCCGTGTACCGGGCGGGCCTCGTATCCGCCGTCGTCGGCGCCCTCGTCATCACGGTCTACCTGATGGCCGGTCCGCTCTTCGCGGCGGGCGGACTCTCGTGGCAGAATCTTCCGTCGGCGATTCTGCTGCTCGTCGCGGCGGCCTTCGCGCTCGGACTGGCCTGGACCGCGGGTGCCCTCGTGCGCACCGCCCTGCGGGCACGGGCGAACCGGGTCGCGCAGGAGCAGGCCGAGGCTGAGGCCGCCGTCGAGCAGGAGCGCGTGCGCATCGCCCGCGACATGCACGACGTCGTGGCCCATTCGCTCGCGGTCGTCATCGCGCAGGCCGACGGGGCCCGCTACGCGGCCGCGGCCGACCCCGATGCGGCGACGACCGCGCTCGGCACGATCTCCACGACGGCGCGGGCGGCGCTCGCCGACGTGCGCCTGCTCCTGACGCAGCTGCGGCACAGTCAGGCGGAGGGGCCGCAGCCGACGCTCGCCGACCTGGAGGCGCTGTACGCGCAGGTGCGCGCCGCGGGTGTCGAACTGCGGGTGACCGTCGATCCCGTGCCGCCCGGCCAGCCGCCCGCGGCCCTGCAGCTCGCGGTGTACCGCATCCTTCAGGAGGCGCTCACGAACGCCCTGCGCCACGGCGGGGGACCCGTCTCGGTGTCGCTTGCCTGGCATCCCGACCTCGTCGACCTCGAGGTGCGCAATCCGCTCCGCGCGGCCGACGGCCCTGCGTCGTCCGGCCACGGCCTCGTCGGAATGCGCGAGCGTGCCTCACTCGTCGGCGGCCGGCTCGAGGCGACCCCGCGCGGCGGCGAGTTCGTCGTCGCCGCGACCCTGCCGATCGGAGGTCTCCCGTGATCCGCGTCGCACTCGTCGACGACCAGGCGCTGTTCCGCGCCGGCATCCGCATGCTCGTCGACTCGCAGCCCGATCTCGAGGTCGTGGGCGAGGCCTCCGACGGAGCCCAGGCGCTCGCGATGGTCCGCGAGACCCGTCCCGACGTCGTGCTGATGGACATCCGGATGCCCGTCATGGACGGCCTCGAGGCGACGGCCGAGCTGCTGAAGGACCCCAGCCCGCCACGGATCGTCATGCTGACGACCTTCGACCTCGACGAGGCCGCGGCGCGGGCGATCCGGCAGGGTGCGAGCGGGTTCCTGCTGAAGGACGCGGATCCCGAGTTCCTGCTGGCCGCGATCCGCACGGTGCACGCGGGATCGGCCGTCATCGCGGCATCCGCGACCCGCGATCTGTTCGCGCACGTCGAGGCCGCCGCCCCTCGTCCCGTTCCCCAGGCCTACGAGCAGCTCACCGAGCGCGAGCGCGAGATCTTCGCGCTCGCCGCTCGCGGCCTCTCGAACGCCGAGATCGCGTCGCGCGAGTTCCTCTCGGAGGCGACGGTGAAGACCCACATCAGCCGGATCCTCACGAAGCTCGCGCTGCGCGATCGCGTGCAGCTGGTCGTCTTCGCGTTCGACCACGGCCTGGCCTGAGGACCGATCAGCGGCCTTCCAGCGCGGCGCGCGTGCGCTCGTACCGGGGTCTGCCGACCCACCGCCAGAGCACGCGGACCGGTCCGGGGAGCCGCGTGCGCAGCCACTGGTCGCCGCCGTCGGGCTGTGCCGACAGGATCGCGCCGAGGGAGTTCCAGGTCTGCCCCTTCGGCGTCGCCGCGCGCCCGTGCTGGGCGAACCACTCGACCTCCTTCTCGGTGATCGTGTGCTCCATGACCGGGACGATGTTCGCCTCTTCGTCGGGGAGGTGGATCGCGAGCGCGCCGTTGACGCCGTCGAGGGCGGCGATCACGGGGGCTGCGTCGGCGGGCATCGCCGTCGCGTGCCACGCGGGCAGCGCCTCGTCCAACGCGGTGAGCTCGAGCAGCATCGCCGCGTGATGGTGCTTCATCCGCTCGACGTGCGGGGCGCACGCCGGCGAGCGTTCGACGAGCGGCCCCCACAGCCGCTCGTCCTCGCCCTCGTGGTGCGCGTGGAGGGCCGTCGAGAGCATCTCGAGCTGCGTCGCGACCACGGCGGCGTGGGCCGTGTCGCCGACGTGGACGCCGCGCACGAGGGTGGGTCCCTCGCCGAAGCCGGCTGTGAACAGGCGATGGATCTCTGCCATGCCGCTCGCATCGCATGTCTTCGGGCCCGAGGGCAGTTCTCCGCTCGGGGGGAGGGCCGTGGCGCTCATGAGGCCTCCTGGGTCGATGGTGCCCGCTGCAGGCACCCTACGACTCGTCGGCCACCGGGGGAAGAGGATCATCCTCGAGATGTACGCGGATGCCTCGCCAGGCCGACGCGGCGGGCGGGGCCGGATTCGTAGCGTCGGAGCATGGAACTCACATCGACGGATCTCGGGCTCGCCGCCCGCGTGCAGCAGCTGACCAAGACGTACGGCACAGGCGAGGGCGCCGTCAACGCGCTCGAAGGGGTGACCGTCGGCATCCGCCGTGGCGAGTTCACCGCGATCATGGGTCCCTCGGGGTCGGGCAAGTCGACGCTCATGCACATCATGGCCGGACTCGACGCCCCGACGTCCGGCCGCGCGTGGATCGGCGACACCGAGATCACGGGTCTCTCGGATCTCGAGCTCACGATCCTGCGGCGCCGCCGCGTCGGGTTCGTCTTCCAGTCGTTCAACCTCGTGCCGACGCTCGATGCGATCGGCAACATCCTCCTTCCGTTCGACCTCGATGGGCGTCGTCCGACGGCGCTCGAGCGTGCGCGCATCGACGGTCTCATCGAGACGCTCGGTCTGACGGCGCGCCTCGGCCACCGTCCGCATGAGCTCTCGGGCGGTCAGCAGCAGCGCGTCGCGATCGCCCGTGCGCTCGCGACGTCGCCCGACCTCGTCTTCGCCGACGAGCCGACGGGCAACCTCGACTCGCGCAGCGGCCGAGAGGTGCTCGCGCTGCTCGCCGCGGCGGCCCGCGACCACGGCCAGTCGATCGCGATGGTGACGCACGACCCGATCGCGGCGGCCCACGCCGACCGCGTGCTGTTCCTGGGCGACGGCCGGATCGTCGCCGACAAGCCGCGCCAGAGCGCGGAGGAGATCTCGAGCTGGATGCTCGCGTCGGAGCTCGGTGCAGCCGCAGAGGTGGCGTCATGACCGCCGCGACCCTCGCGTCGACGACGAGCGACCGGATGCAGCGCCCCGCGCGGCTCGCGTGGCTGCGCGAACGCGGAATGGGCGCCAGCATCCTCGTCTCCGCGATCTCGAGCGCCTTCGGGGTCCTGCTCATCTCGGCCACCGGGTTCATCGCGGCCGTGCTGCAGGACGACCCGTACATCGGCGACAGCGGGACGCTCGCGGTCGTCGTGGTCATCCTCACGGGACTGCTCCTCGCGCTCGCGCTCTACGTCGGCGCGATCGTGACGGCCAACACGTTCGCGACCGTCGTCGCCGTGCGGACGCGTCGGATCGCGCTCCTGCGCCTCATCGGTGCCTCGGCCCGCTCGCAGCGCGCCGAGGTCGCCCGGCAGGGACTCGTCGTGGGCGCGATCGGGGCGCTCCTCGGGCTCGTGGGAGGCACCGCCGCGGCCGTGGGCGGCGTGCTCGTGGCGACCGCGGCCTTCGGCATCGCCGGCGTCGAGTACGCCGTCGTCCGGCCCGAACTCGTCGCGCCCGCCGTCATCGTCGCCCTCACGACATGGGCGGCGGCCTGGGCGGGCTCGCGCAAGGTGCTCACGGTCACGCCCCTGCAGGCGATCGCGGGTTCCGTCGAGCCCCCGCACGCCGACATCGCGGGTCGCACGAGCAGGAACCGTGCGGCGCTCGCGCTGCTCATCACGGGTGCGGCGCTCCTCGCGCTCGGCATCCTGGTCGGGCTCATCGTCCCGCTCGGCGTCGTCATCGCGTTCTTCGGCGGCGTCCTCTCCTTCACCGGCACGGCGCTCGGCGCGACGCTCGTCATGCCCCCGGTTCTGCGGTTCGTCGGCCGCTGGTTCGGCGGCTCCGCGACGGCGCGCCTGGCAGCCGAGAACGCGCTGCGCTACCCGGAGCGTTCCAGCCGCATGGCGATCGGCGTCGTCATGGGCGTCACGCTCGTGACGATGTTCGCCGTCGCCCTGGAGACCGTGAAGTCGGTGATCGTGGCCTCGAGCGGCGGTGAGCCGCCCGTGCAGATGGTCACGCTCGTCGACACTTTCTCGGCCATCATGATGGGCCTCGTCGGGGTCTCGGCGGCGATCGCCGCCGTCGGCCTGGTCAACCTCCTCACGATCGGTGTCGTGCAGCGCCGCCGGGAGCTGGGACTGCTGCGGGCACTCGGCGTCTCGAACGCCCAGGTGCGCCGGATGGTGCTGCTCGAAGCCGCGCACATCACGATCGGCGCGACCGTCACGGGGCTCGTGCTGGGTGTCCTCTACGGCTGGGCCGGGGCGCAGTCCCTCCTGGGCTCGGTGCGGTTCCCACCCCTGTGGATGAGTCCGACGCTCGTGATGCCTGCGATCCCGCTGTGGCCCATCGTCGCGATCGCCGTCGCGACCGCGACGCTCACGCTCGCCGCCGCCGTGGTGCCGACGCGCCTCGCGACGCGGGTGGCGCCCGTCGAGGCGCTCGCGGAGTAGCGGTTCGGGGGGCGGCGAGCCGGGCGATCGCTGCTTCTCTCCGCGATCAGCCGACGCGTGCGGAGTCGGGATCGGCGTCGACCTCGGGGTCGTGCGCCCACGTGGGAGCGAGGCGGCGGATGCGCGCAGCCCGCCACTGCCAGATGCTCCACAGCAGCGGCCACAATGCGAGAGCGGTGGGCCCGCCGACGACGAGCCGGTCACGCCAGAGCGTGCGGTCGGGATGCCCCGGAACGGGCGAGATCGCCATCTGGTGATCCCAGACGTCGAGGCTCGCGAGGGGTCCTGTGAGCGGGATGCCGCTGTCCCGGAAGATGCGCACGCGGCCGGCCGGCTCGGCGACGAACCGCTCGCTCATGTGGATGAGCTGGCGCCCGATCGGCACGATCCCGAGGGCCGAGAGCTGCACCGGGACGTCGTCGCCCGGTCGCCACGAGGTCGGCATGGCCGCGAGAGGCTCGAGGTCGACGAAGGGGCCGTAGAGCTCTGCGACGGCGCGCGGCGAGTGGAGTGCACGCCACGCGGCATCCGGGTCGCAGTCGATCTCGAGCTTGAGCAGGATCCGCATGCTCCAGTGTCGCACCGCGGCACGCACGCGCGGCGGCCGCCGTAGGCTCGTCGGGTGCCCCATCCGTTCGACCAGCATCGCTACCAGCTCCGCTTCGAGTGGGGCCTCGCGGGCCTCGCCCGCCTCGCGCCTGCAGACATCGTCGTGGTCGTCGACGTCCTTCGGTTCTCGTCGACCGTGACGGATGCCGTCGAGCGAGGCGAACAGGTCACACTGGACGCGTCCGCACGCGCCGTCTCGATCAACGGAGCGCCCGTTGCCCTTGCGGCGGCCGAGACCGGCGCCGCCGTCATGCTCGGCTGCCTGCGCAATGCCGCGGCTGTCGCGCGCGGGGCGCTCGACGAGCAGCAGCGGCGCGGCGCCCGCACGAGCATCGCCGTCATCGCGGCGGGCGAGGTCGGTGCGGCGGGGGATCTGCGCTTCGCGGTCGAGGACCTTCTCGGTGCGGGCGCGGTCGTGGACGCCTTGAGCACGCTCGGGATCGATCACACCTCGCCCGAGGCCGCCGCCGCGTGCGAGTCGTTCCGCGGACTGCGGGGGGCTGTGCGCCACCTCCTCACGGCGAGCGCATCGGGACAGGAGCTCATCGAGCGCGGCCTGCGCGACGACGTGCTCGGTGCCGCCGAAGTGGATGCCTCGGCGGCCGTGCCCGTGCTGCGCGAGCGCGTCTTCGTCAGCGCGGAGTCATCGCCGCGAGCCTGACGGCCGGGCTGATCTCGCGCCGGGTCCAGGCGAACCGGTTGCGCTCGTCGTAGCGCGGTGCGCACTGCGCGCACGACGTCGGCCGCGAGGGGCGGCGGTGCCGGTACGCCGTGTGGCCGTGCGGGCACACCCCGACCCACGGAGCGAGCTCGGTCGCGGTCTCGCCATGGTGGGTCGTGCCGCCCACGTACCCGAGCTCCCGCGCGGTCCGCTTCCATGCCGGGCCGTGCCCGGCACCAGGCCCCGCGATCGCATGCGCGACCTCGTGCAGGAGCGTCTGGTGGTTGTCGTCGTCCTCGTAGCGTGCGGCGAGGTAGCGCGAGACGGTGATCCGCTTGCGCGTGTAGTCGCACAGTCCTGCGCGGCGCTTGGCGCTGTCGAACGCGAAGGTCCACGACGGGTCGAGGTGCTTCTCGATGAGGGCTTCGGCCCACACGCGCACACGGTGCAGCTCGGTCATGCCGGCGAGGTTAGAACAGACCTGCGACACTCAGCCGGCGATCGCCGCGGAGGCACGGCGTCGGTCGGCGGCATCGATCGCCAGGAGGGTCGATTCGAGCTGGTCGTCGGGCGTGCCTGCCTCCTGACGCAGGAAGAGCGCGCGCTTGAAGTCCGCCCGCGCGCGGGTGAAGTCGCCCGCGTCGAAGTGCACCTTGCCGCGGTGCTGCACGGCGAAGGCCGCGATCGCGGACCAGCCCTGGCCCTCTGCCTCTTCGGCGCAGGTCGTGAGCTCGTGCTCGGCCGCAGCGAAGGCTCCACGGTGCTGGTCCACGGTCGCGTGCAGAATGCGGGCGCGCAGCAGGTCCTTGCGCGTCCCCGCCATGCGCGCGACGCGCACGGACTGCTCCGACAGCACGAGCGCGTCCTCGAGCCGTCCGAGCACCTTCAGCAGCCACACGCGCTCGAGCAGCGCGGGCAGGCTCCGCTGCTCGCCGATCTCGTCGAGCCGGTCTTTGCACTCCCGCGCATCGACGATCTCGCGCAGCGTGTCTGGGTCATAACCTCTGATGTAGCTCACGTCGGCGCCCTCCCGTCCTCGACCCTTCCAGTGTGCATCGAGCGTCGCGTCCACGCGGCCCGGCACGCCCGGCAGGGCGCGATGCGCCTGTCAGCGTTCGAAGATCGAGTCGGCGGGCTTGGGCGAATCGGTGGAATCTGCATCCGTCGCGATCCGCGCGCCGCGCGCCAGTTCGTCGATCTCGGCGCCCTGGGCCACCTTCGCGGGGTGGGGACCCGCCGCCATGAGGCGGGGCAGCCACTCGGTCGGAAGGGGCGCGGGTGAGGCCGCGATCACGAGGTTGCCGAACCGTCGGCCCTTGAGGATCTGCACCTCGGCGAGCACGATGACGTGCTCGAACACCGCCTGCACGGTCGCGATCTGGCGTCGCGCGAAGGCGCAGGCCCGCCCCGTCTGCGACGTTCACGAGCAGCACGCCCTCGGGCGCGAGCAGCGCCGCCGCCTCGCGGTAGAACTCGAGGGTCGTGAGGTGTGCAGGCGTCTGCGACGCCGGAGTACACGTCCGACACGAGCAGGTCGACGTTGCCCTCGAGCGCCGCGGGGAGGCGTCCCAGCACCGCCCGGGCGTCGCCGATCCGCACGCGGATCGCGGCGTTGCGCGGCAAGGGCATGTTCTCGCGCACGAGGTCCCACAGTGCGGGCTCGAGCTCGACGACCTGCTGGCGCGAGCCTGGCCTGGTCGCCTCGATGTAGCGGGGAAGCGTGAGCCCCCCGCCGCCGAGGTGCACGGCGGTCAGCGGCTGGCGCGGCAGCCGGAGCAGGTCCATCGACCGCGCCCATGCGGGCGATGTACTCGAAGTGCAGGTGGGTCGGATCGTCGAGGTCGACGTGCGACTGCGGCGTGCCGTCGACGTCGAGCTCGAGCCCGCCTGCGTACGCCGACGGCACGATCCGCGCGATCACCCCGTCGACAGTCGAACCGGGGGGATGGATTCCTCGATCCGTGCGCGCGCCATTGCTCAACGCTAGCCCTCTGTGCGCCGGCAGGTCGAAACACAATCGAGACACAGGTGTGATGCTCGCAGGGCGGCCCCGCAGGTAGCGTCGAGGAATCATTCCCCCGCGAGCCACCGCGCGCAACCGCGCACCGCGCTCGCTTCCCTATGGAAGGTGCACAGCAGATGCTCCACACAACGAGAAAGCGCTGGCTCGCCGGCGCTGCCGCGGTCGCCATCGGCGCCGTCGTGCTCACCGCCTGCGCGAGCCAGCGCGACGACAGCGGCGACGACGAGAACAGCTCCGACGTCGACAGCACGTTCGTCTTCGGAGCCTCGGGCGACCTCTCGAGCCTCGACCCCGCCTTCGCGAGCGACGGCGAGTCGTTCCGCGTCTCGCGGCAGATCTTCGAGGGCCTCGTCGGCGTCGAGCCCGGCACCGCCGATCCCGCACCGCTGCTCGCGGAGAGCTGGGACGCAGTCCGAGGACGGGCTCTCGTACACGTTCACCCTCAAGGAGGGCGTGACCTTCCACGACGGCACCGACTTCGACGCCGACGCCGTGTGCTTCAACTTCGACCGCCAGAACGACTTCACGGGGGTCGCGACGAGCCAGAGCATGGCGTACTACTGGGGCGTGATCATGCGCGGCTTCGCCGAGAGCGGCACGTCGATCTACGGCGGCTGCGAGACGAACGAGCGCGACCGAGGCGACGATCACGCTGACGCAGCCGTTCGCCGGATTCATCCCGGCGCTGTCGCTGCCGGCCTTCGCGATCCAGAGCCCGACGGCCCTCGAGAAGTACAACGCCGACGATGTGGGCGGCACGGATGAGGCACCCACCCAGAGCGAGTACGGCCAGGGTCACCCGACCGGCACCGGCCCGTTCGCGTTCGACTCCTGGTCGCCCGGCGAATCCACCACGGTCTCGGCCTACGACGACTACTGGGGCGAGCAGGGCCAGGTCCAGAAGGTCATCTTCCAGGTGATCGGCGACACGACCGCGCGCCGCCAGGCGCTCGAGTCGGGCAGCATCGACGGCTACGACCTCGCGGCCCCCGCCGACCTCGGCGCGCTCGAGGACGCCGGGTTCACCCTCGTGAACCGCGCGCCGTTCAACGTGCTGTACCTCGCGATGAACCAGTCGTCCGGCACCGCCGATGCCCCCGTGCCTCGGCCCTCGCCGACATCAAGGTGCGCCAGGCGATCGCCCACGCGATCGACAAGGACGCAGCTCATCGCGCAGGTGCTGCCCGAGGGCACCGAGACGGCGACGCAGTTCATGCCGCCCGTCGTCATCGGCTGGAACGACGACGTCACGACGTACGACTACGACCCGGATGCCGCCAAGGCGCTCCTCGCCGAGGCCGGCTACAGCGAGTCGAACCCGCTCACGATCACGTTCAACTACCCCGTCGAACGTGTCGCGTCCGTACATGCCCAACCCCGAGCAGATCTTCACGAACCTCGAGCAGCCAGCTCGAGGCCGTGGGCATCGTGCTCAACCCCGTGTCGAACGAATGGGGCGAGTACCTCGACCTCATGCAGGGCGGCCGCGACCACGGCATCCACCTGCTCGGCTGGACCGGCGACTACAACGACCCCGACAACTTCGTGGGCACGTTCTTCGGCCAGCCGACGATGGAGTGGGGCTTCGACAACCCCGAGCTGTTCGACGCTCTGACCGAGGCTCGCGGACTCGCGACCGAGGAAGACCAGCAGGCGGCCTACCAGGCGGTCAACGAGCAGATCATGGAGTTCCTCCCCGGCATTCCGCTCGCGCACCCGGTGCCCACGCTCGCGTTCGCCGCGCGGGTGCTGTCGTACCCCGCGAGCCCCGTGCAGGACGAGGTCTACAACATGATCGAGCTCAGCGAGTAAGCGCGCTCCTGCGCCTGCCGCGGGCCTTCACGGGTCCGCGGCAGGCGCGTCGCCGTCTCGCTCCTCAACCCCCCGGAGACCACCCCCGTGCTACGCACCATCGGCAAGAGGCTCCTCCTGCTCATCCCGACCCTGCTCGGGCTGTCGGTCCTGCTGTTCCTGTGGGTCCGCGCCCTTCCGGGCGGCCCCGCCGTGGCGCTCCTCGGCGAACGCGCCACACCTGAGCGGGTCGCCGAGATCAACGAGCTGTACGGCTTCGACCGGCCGCCCATCGAGCAGTACTTCACATGGCTCGGTCGGCTTCTCAGCGGCGACTTCGGGGCGTCCATCCAGACGCGCGCCACCGTCGTCGACGAGTTCATGCGTCGCCTTCCCGGCCACCATCGAGCTCAGCGTCTTCGCGATCATCGTCGCGGTCGGCGTCGGCATCCCGCTCGGCTATCTCGCCGCCCGACGGCACGGCAGGGCGGCAGACCACGTCCTGGTCGGCGCGAGCCTCATCGGCATCACGATCCCGGTCTTCTTCCTGGCGTTCATCCTCAAATGGGTCTTCGCCGTCCAGCTCGGCTGGCTGCCGTCCGAGGGCAGGCAGGATCCCAGGATGGATGCCACGCACTACACGGGCTTCTACGTGCTCGACGGCATCATCACGGGCGAGTGGGATGCCGCGTGGGACGCGTTCCTGCACCTCATCCTTCCCGGCCTCGCGCTCGCCTCCATCCCCCTCGCGATCATCGTCCGCATCACCCGCGCGTCGGTGCTCGAGGTGCAGAACTCCGACTACGTGCGCACGGGCATGGCCAAGGGCGTCTCGCGGGGCACCATCCGGCAGCGCTTCATCCTGCGCAACGCCCTGCTCCCCGTCATCACGACGATCGGCCTGCAGGTCGGTCTGCTCATCTCGGGCGCCGTCCTCACCGAGACGGTCTTCGCCTTCCCCGGCATCGGGTCGTTCATGGCGCGCGCGATCTTCACGCGCGACTATCCCGTGCTGCAGGGATTCATCATCTTCATCGCGATCGGCTACGCGCTGATCAACCTGCTGGTCGATGTGTCGTACAGCTTCATCGACCCGAGAGTGAGGGTCTCATGACCTCTGCGATGCTTCCTCCCGCACCCAGCGGCGGACCCGTCGACGACACGTCGGTCGATGACCGGGAGCTCATGGCGGCGAAGGTCGGCGGCGGGGGCGGTGGCTTCTGGCGCGGGGTCTTCCGGCGTCTCATGCGCAATCCGAGCGCGTGGGTCGGCGCCGTCATCATCGCGCTGTTCCTGCTCGTGGCGCTCCTCGCGCCGTGGCTCGCGCCTTACGGCCCGACCGAGCTGCCGGGCCAGCGCTACATCACGCCGACCCACATCCCGGGACCGGGCGAGATCCCGGAGTTCCCGCTCGGTCTGGACCGCTTCGGCGGTGATGTGCTGTCCAAGCTCATCTGGGGTGCGCGCGCGTCGCTGCTGATCGGCATCGTGTCGACCGCGATCGGCCTCCTCGGCGGCATGCTTCTGGGGTTCCTCTGCGGCATGTTCGGCGGCTGGGTCGACACGCTCATCATGCGGATCGTCGACATCATGCTGTCGATCCCGAGCCTGCTGCTCGCGGTGTCGATCGCGGCGCTCCTCGGGCAGACGCAGACCTCGGTCATGATCGCGATCGGTGTCGCGCAGGTGCCGATCTTCGCGCGGCTCCTGCGCGCCTCGATGCTGCAGCAGCGGTCTGCCGACTACGTCCTCTCGGCGCAGACCCTCGGCCTCGGCCGCGGCACCATCACGATGAGCCACGTGCTGCCGAACTCGGTCGGACCGGTCATCGTGCAGGGCACGCTCTCGCTCGCGACAGCCGTCATCGAGGCGGCGGCGCTGTCCTACCTCGGGCTCGGCGGCGGGCTGCCGCAGACGGCGGAGTGGGGCCGGATGCTGACCTACGCGCAGCTCGAGCTCGCGGTCGCACCGTGGCTCGCGTTCCTGCCGGGCATCTGCATCACGATCACGGCGCTCGGGTTCACGCTGCTCGGGGAGGCGCTTCGCGAGGCGATGGATCCTCGCACGCGAAGGCGCTGAGCCGTCGCCGGCAGGCGCGGTCCCGCTACCGGTCGGGGTGGGCGTCGAGCCCGTACCGCTCATTCAGCGGGTCCACGAACAGGTCCGGTTCCTCAGGCGGCGCGATCGTGTACGCGGCGAAGGCGATGCCGAGGACGATCAGGAAGAAGACGCTGAGCGCGATCGTCCACCCGCTCGCATCGAGTTCGCCCGCGATGAGGGCGAAGACGATGAGCGAGACGGCGACCGTGGCGAGGAAGGCGACGATGTCCATCCACAGCACGTTGCGGCGGGCGAGGCGCTTGTAGCCGAACACGATAGCGATCATCGTCACGGGGACCGCGTACAGCGCGATCGTCGCCGCCGGCACGAATCCAGGGATAGCCCAGCCTCCGATGGCGAACTGGACGATGAACCACGCCATGAGCGGCCAGAAAGCGATCTTGATGTGCTCCCAGTAGCTCTCGTTGACGGCTCCGAACACCGCGACGATGCGGTTGTGGCCCGACCAGTCGAAGGCGAAGTGCAGAAGCGAGCCGACGATGGTGATCGGCACGATCGCCAGGACGTTGAGCCAGAGCAGGTTCTCCGTGAGCATGAACGCAGGCTACGCCGGTTTGACGCTTCCCTTTGTGGCGCGCATCGGGGTCTGAGTCCGGCCGGGCTCAGACCGCGATGTCGAGCTCGTTGCCGGGGATCGAGGCCAGCAGCTGGCGCGTGTACGGGTCGCGCGGGTTCGTGAAGATCTCCTCCGATGTCGCCGCTTCGACGAGCCGGCCGTCCTTCATGACGCAGACGTAGTCGCTGATGAGGCGGACGACGGCGAGATCGTGCGAGATGAAGAGGTAGCTCAGGCCGTACTCGCTCTGCAGATCGCGCAGGAGCGTCAGCACCTGGTCCTGTACGAGCACGTCGAGCGCCGAGACCGGCTCGTCGCACACGATGAGGTCGGGCGAGAGCGCGAGAGCACGGGCGATCGCGACGCGCTGGCGCTGGCCACCCGACAGCTCGGACGGGTAGCGGCTCATCATCGATGTCGGCAGCGCGACGTCGTCGAGCAGCGTGCGGACGCGGGCGGTGCGCTCCTTCGCGCTGCCGCGCTTGTAGAACGCGAGCGGCTCCCCGATGATGCGCTCGATCGTGAACATGGGATTGAGCGACGAGTAGGGGTCCTGGAAGATCGGCTGCACCTTCTGGCGGAACTGGCGCAGCGCGCTCCCCTTGAGGGTGGTGACGTCCTGACCCTCGAATCGGATCGTGCCGCTCGTGGGCTCGATGACCTTGAGCAGCATCCGCGCCGTCGTCGTCTTGCCCGACCCGGACTCGCCCACGATCGCAACGGTCTCGCCGCGCGGGATCGAGAGCGAGACGTCGTCGACGGCGACGAAGTCGTCCTTCTTGCCGCGCACGGTGAAGACCTTGGTCAGGTTCTCGATCTGGACGATGCTGTCGGCGGTGCGGGATGCCGGGGGCAGGGCGTCGTCCGCGACCGACGCGAGCGGAGCACCCGGTCTCGAGAACGACTGGGGCCGCAGGCGCACGGCCGCCACCGACGGCGCGGCCTGGACGAGGGCCTGCGTGTAGGGATGCTGGGGGTCCTCGAGGATCTGGCGGGCGGGGCCCTGCTCGACGATGCGCCCGCGGTGCATCACGACGACGCGCTCGGCGCGCTCGGCGGCGAGCCCGAGGTCGTGCGTGATGAGCATGAGGGCCGTGCCGAGCTCGCTCGTCATGCGGCCGAGCTGGTCGAGGATCGTCTTTTGCACCGTGACATCGAGCGCGCTCGTGGGTTCGTCGGCGATCAGGAGCTTGGGATTGCATGCGAGCCCGAGCGCGATGAGCGCGCGCTGGCGCATTCCGCCCGAGAACTCGTGCGGGTACTGCTTCGCGCGCTCCTGCGCGTTGGGCAGTCCCGCCGCTGCGAGGGTCTCGACGACCCTGCGGTCGACGTCCTTGCGTGTCGCGAGCCCATGCGCGAGGAGCGTCTCGGCGATCTGCGTGCCGATCTTCGAGACGGGGTTGAGGTTGGACATGGGGTCCTGCGGCACGAGGCCGATCGACCGGCCGCGGATCGTCCGCATGACGCTCTCGGGTGCGCCGACGAGGTCTTCGCCCTCGAGCAGGATGCTGCCCCGTGTGACGCGTCCGTTGCCGGGGAGCAGGCCGATGACGGCCATCGCCGTCGTGGACTTGCCCGAGCCCGACTCGCCGACGATCGCGAGGGTCTCGCCCGCCGCGAGATCGAGGTCGACCGACTGGACCGCGTGCACCGGACCCTCGAGCGTCAGGAAGTCGACGGCCACGTCGCGCACCTGCAGAAGGGGCGTGCCGGCGGCGAGGCGTTCGGTGGAGCGAGGCATCCACCCATCCTGCCTCCCGGGGTTCGCCCGCGCACCCGTATCGGCATGAGCTTTACGCAGTCGTAACGCCCCGCGCGGCGGATACGGTGGGCAGATGGCATCCGTCGATCTCAACGCCGACCTGGGCGAGACGGTCGACGGCGTGCCCACGGC
The DNA here is from genome assembly GCA_963695125.1 of uncultured Actinomycetota bacterium. Lineage (GTDB taxonomy): Bacteria > Actinomycetota > Actinomycetes > Actinomycetales > Microbacteriaceae > Microbacterium. The sequence continues at coordinate 677,970 of CAVOFY010000003.1, read as the reverse complement.
CGACGACGACGCGATGTTCGCCGTCATCTCGAGCGCGAGCGTCGCGTGCGGCGGGCACGCGGGGGATGCCGCGTCCCTGCGCGCGTCGGTCGAGCGCGCCGAGCGGTTCGGCGTCGCGGTGGGCGCTCACCCGTCCTTCCCCGACCCGGCGAACTTCGGCCGCCTGGACGTGCGGATGGCGTCCGAGGAGCTCGAGGCGTCCGTCGCGTCCCAGCTCGCCGCCCTCGCCGCCGCCGGCGCCGACATCCGGTACGTCAAGCCGCACGGCGCGCTGTATCACGCCGTCTCGGAGCGCATCGAGGACGCACGAGCCGTCGTGGCGGCTGTCGCCGCGCTCTCGGAGCGGCTCGGCAGGCCCGTGCCGCTCCTCGGGCTCGACGGACCTGTCGTCGCCGCGGCGCTCGCGGCCGGGTTGCCCTTCGTGCGCGAGGCCTTCCTCGATCGCGGCTATCGCGCAGACGGGACGCTCGTGCCCCGGAGCGAGCGGGGGGCGCTCCTGAACGATCCGAACGTCGTCGCGGAGAGGGCGCTCATGCTCGTCCGAGAGCGGACCGTGGTGACCGCGGACGGCGGCATCGTCGAGGTCGACGCCGCGTCGCTCTGTCTGCACGGCGACTCCCCCGAGGCGGTCGGCATGGCGCAGGCCGTGCGGCGGGTGCTCGACGAGGCCGACGTGACGGTCCGCGCGCCGTGGTGATCCTGCCGATGGGGGATCGTGCGATCCTCCTCGAGGTCGACACCCTCGACGAGGTCATCGCCCTGCACGCGCGACTCGAGGCGTCGCGCGTCGACGGCATCGTCGATCTGGTGCCCGCCGCGCGGACGGTGCTCGTGCGGGTCGATCCTCGGGTCCTGCCGCTCGCGGGGGCCCGCGCGTGGGCGCAGGCGCAGAGCGGCGGGGATGCCGCGCAGCGGGCCCCGGGGTCGCTGGTCGAACTCGACATCGCGTACGACGGCCCCGACCTGGTCGAGACGGCCGAGATCCTCGGTCTGACGGTCGACGAGCTCGTGCGCCGGCACTCGACGGCAGACTGGACGGTCGCGTTCACCGGCTTCGCGCCGGGCTTCGGGTATCTCGTGAGCGACGACTGGTTGTTCGACGTGCCGCGTCTGCCTGCGCCCCGCACGCGCGTGCCGCAGGGCGCCGTCGGCCTCGCTGCGGGCTTCACGGGCGCCTACCCCCGAGAGACACCGGGCGGCTGGCGGCTCATCGGCACGACCGCTGCGCGGCTGTTCGACGCGGAGGCGGCGGCTCCGGCTCTCCTCGCGCCGGGTGCGCGGGTCAGGTTCCGGCCCGTCCACCGTGGCGTCGCGTGCCACCGCCTCCGCGCGACCCGCTGCCGCCGGCGCGGGGCCGGGCATCCGGATCCTCGAACCGGGGCTGCTCACGACGCTCCAAGACCTCGGCCGCCCGGGCGTGGCGGGCCTCGGCGTCGCCGAGTCGGGAGCGCTTGATCGGGGAGCCCTGCGGACCGCGAACCGACTGGTGGGCAATCCCGAGGACGCCGCGGCGCTCGAGGTCACGATGGGGGGTCTGCGCGCCGTCGCCGAGACCGACACGTGGTTCGCCGTCTCGGGAGGGTGGGGACCCGTCGTGCTCGACGGCCGAGAGGTCGACCCGTACGAGGCGCACGCGTGGCCGGAGGGAGCGGAGCTGCACCTGGACTGGTTCTCGCACGGCGCTCGCGCCTATCTCGCCGTGCGAGGCGGGCTGCTCGGCCGGCCCGCCCTCGGGTCGCTCTCGACCGACCTGCTTGCGGGCCTCGGCCCGGAGCCGCTCTCCGCGGGAGCGCGCGTGGCCGTCGGGCCGCGCCCGGCACGTCCTGTGCCGGCCGTCGATCTCGCGCCGTGGGGCGCGCCGCACGACGACCTCGAGCTCGAGCTCGCCCCGGGGCCGCGCGCCGAGTGGTTCACGGCCTCCGCTCGCGCGGCGCTCTTCGAGACGACCTGGACGGTCGGCTCCGCCGCCGACCGCGTCGGCGTGCGGCTCGAAGGGCCTGCGCTCGCGCGGGGGCGCGCGGGGGAGCTGCCGAGCGAGGGGATGATCCCCGGTGCGCTGCAGGTGCCGCCCGATGGCAGACCCACGATCCTGTGCGCCGACGGTCCCGTCACCGGCGGCTATCCCGTCATCGCCGTGACGACGGATGCGTCGCTCGACCTGCTCGCGCAGGCGCGGCCCGGCACGCGCATCCGATTCCGCCACGCACGCACAGCGGTCTGACGCTCGCCCCGCGAGTGCGTCGGCTGCCGCCGGTGCGAACTCGCCGCCCTCGCCGGTGCACATCCTCGCGCCGGAGGGAGTCCGCCGCTCCCGCGAGCACGGCCGCCGTCTCGAGATCGCCACGGGCGGACGCGATCGCCGAGATGCCCTCGAGGCCGTAGGCCACGCCCTTGACCGTCCGGCTCACCACTGCCGCACCGCCTCTGCGACGCGCTCGAACTCGGGCTCGGGCAGCGCGAGCTGCACGGCCTCGGCCACCGTCAGGTCGGCGCCTGCGGCCTCACCCGCCGCGACGCTCGCGGCATCCCGGCCGCGCAGGATCTCGAGGTAGGGCGTGTGCACCGTGAACGCCTCGACGTCGAAGATGCCGATGCGGTGCCGGATGACGCCGGCCGCGACCGCGAGCGCCGCTGCCCGCCACGCCTCGCCGTGGGCGGCCGCGACGGCGCAGATGCCCTCGAGCCCGTACGCGACGCCCTCGTCGTAGTGCAGGCCGACCGAGAGCACGAGCGTGTGCACGAACTCCGCCTCGGCGTCGATCGATCCGGCCGAGCTGGAAGTTCAGGCGCGAGCGCAGGTTGCCGGCCACCGAGCGCGTGAACAGGTCGCCGCGCGATCTGCGCGATCTCGGCGGCGCGGTCGAAGTGGGCGAGGGCGTCGTCGGTCGACCCGCGCACCCACGCGAGGCGTCCGAGCGAGACCTCGGTGATCGCCTCGGCCCAGCCGTTGCCGAGGCTCGCGCAGCCGCATGACGGCATCGCGCAGCTCGGACTCGGCCTTCTCGACATCGGGGTCGCGCAGCTGCACGCGAGCGGTCGCGCGCGCCGCGAGCGCCATCGCCGCCGCATCGTCGTCGCCGCTCTCGGTGAACAGGCGCACGCACTCGCCGAGCCCGGCGACGACCTGCTCGCTCGGGCGCTGCCACATCTCGCCCCACAGCGCGAAGAACCACGCGACCGCGCGCGTGTGCTGCGTGATGGGGTGTCGTCTGCTTCTCGAGCAGCTCGAGCATCCACAGCCGCACTTCGGCGAAGAAGCCCGAGATCCACCAGTAGATGAGCAGGCTCCACGCGAAGTCGCCCGGCGTCGTCGAGTCGGTCCGTGTAGACGAGGTGCCGGACGGCCGCGCGCAGGTTCGGCAGCTCGAGTCCGAGCTGGACGACGGCCTCGGCCTGGCCCGCGCCCGCCGAGGCCCGGCGCCACCCGCAGGACGAGCTGCGCGTAGTAGTCGGCGTGCGCCGCGCGCACGAGGTCCGCGTCGCCGCGCGTCCTTCAGCCGGCCGAGCGCGTACTCGCGCACGATCGCGAGCAGCGAGAACACCGAGCGCCCGCCGATCTCCATCTGCTTCACGAGCGAGCCGTCGACGAGCGCGGCGAGCGCGTCGATCGCCTGACCTTCCCACGAGCGTCCGGCGCCGAGCGCCTCGACGGCCTCGAGGGTGAACCGCGTCGCGAAGACGCCGAGGTCCTCGAGCAGGTCGCGCTGCACCTCGGGGAGCAGGCTCACGCTCCAGTCGATCGTCGCCCGCATCGTGCGGTGCCGCTCGGGCAGGTCCCGCACGGCGGCGGTGAGCAGCGGCAGGCTGCTGACCCAGGCGCTCGGCGATGCCCGAAGGCGTCGAGGATCCGCACCTTCGCGGCGGCGAGCTCGATCGCGAGCGGCAGCCCGTCGAGCCGGCGACAGATGTCAGCCAGGTCCGCGCGTTGCCGTGCGGTGACCGCGAAGTCCGGGTTTGACGGCCTGCGCGCGATCGACGAAGAGCGCGACGGCGGCCGAGCGCGTGCGCGGGGTCGAGGCTCGCGGGCCCGTCGCCGGGCGGCGTCGTGAGCGAAGGGACGTCGTAGACGCGCTCGCCGCGGATGCGCAGCACGATGCGGCTCGTCACGAGGAACGTCGCGGTGGGGGCGACCGTGTACAGCCGCACGAGGACGGGCGCGGCATCCACGATCTGCTCGAAGTTGTCGAGCACGAGGAGCACGCGCCGGTCGGCGAGGGCGTGCGAGATGCGCTCCTCGAGCGCGGCCTCGCCGTTGTCGCGGATGCCGAGAGTGTACGCGATCGTCGGCAGCAGCAGCCCGGGCTCGAGCACCCCCTCGAGCGGCACGAAGTACGTCCCGTCGGGGAAGAGGTCCTCGCGTCGCGAGCGCCGCCTCGATCGCGAGCCGGCTCTTGCCGATGCCGCCCGGTCCGATCAGGCTGACGACCCGGTCGACGCCGAGCGCGAGCAGCCCGCGCACCGCCGCGATGTCATCGCGTCGCGGCCGATCGTCGTCGTGTACGGGACCGGCATCCGCGCCGCGAGGGAGGGCGACGGCCGTCTCGGACTCGAGCTCCGGCCGATCCGCGACTCGTCGAAGCGCTCGGCGAGGAGCGTCGCGAGGTCGGCCGCGACCTGCTCCTCGAGCTCGGTCGCGGAGCGGAAGGGGAGGTACGCGGCGGTGTCGTCGGCTCTGGATGCGCGCGATGAGCTCCGACGAGGCGGTCGTCGCGCTCGGCCGACGCCTTGATGTAGATGAGCTTGGGCATGCCGCGCGGGTGCGAGGTCGTACTCGTCCTCGAGGCCCGAGATCTCCTCGTCGGGCGCGACCCAGCCGTAGCTCGCGCCGTAGATGCCGACGAAGACGTCGCTCTGCGTCGAGGTACGAGCGGTAGAGCTCGCGCGGCGGGATGCGGGCGGGCGCCGAGCTCGAACATGACCGGCGCGAGCCGCATGCGCTCGATGGCCGCGCGGGCGGCCCGCCGCTCGTCGGCGAGCTCGCGCAGGGTCGAGCTCACGAAGACCCGGATCCGCTGATCGGGCGTGCGGATCACGGGCCGGGTGATCCCCGGTCATGACGCACATCATGGCGCGGGAGAGCGCCGGATTCCATGCCTCCGCAAGGAATCCGCAAGGAATCCGCAGGTCGCGGTGCGTCGCGCGGTTATACCGCAGCATCCGACACTCGTCAAGAATTCGGCTGGACACGGCGCGTCGATCAGGACGTATAGTTGGTAGTTGCGCTCTTGGATTCCCCCTGCCCTCATATGGTGGTCGGCTGTGCCTGCGTGCCCCCGCTTCGATCGGCGACGGCGTGCACGGCGCGGGTTTTCGGGGACGATGAGCACTCCACCCTGACGACAAGGAAACGAGCCCTGCCCGGGCCCACGGAGGTAATCCCCTTGGCTGCTGCGCGCAACGCATCCACCACCACCACCCTCAAGAACGGCCGCGGAGCATCCCGCCTCTCGTTCGCCAAGATCTCCGACACGCTGAGGTCCCCGACCTCCTCGCGCTGCAGACCGAGTCCTTCGACTGGCTCGTCGGCAACGACGCGTGGAAGGCGCGCGTCGCCGAGGCCGCAGGCGGCCGGCCGCACCGACGTGCCCGAGATCAGCGGCCTCGAGGAGATCTTCGAGGAGATCTCGCCCGATCGAGGACCTGAGCGAGACGATGCAGCTCTCGTTCACGAACCCGTACCTCGAGCCCGAGAAGTACTCCATCGAGGAGTGCAAGGAGCGCGGCAAGACGTACGCCGCCCCGCTCTACGTCGAGGCCGAGTTCATGAACCACCAGACCGGTGAGATCAAGACCCAGACGGTCTTCATGGGCGACTTCCCGCTCCAGACCGGCAAGGGCACGTTCATCATCAACGGCACCGAGCGTGTCGTCGTCTCGCAGCTCGTCCGTTCGCCCGGCGTCTACTTCGACAAGACGCCCGACAAGACGTCCGACAAGGACATCGTCTCGGCGCGCGTCATCCCGAGCCGCGGTGCCTGGCTCGAGTTCGAGATCGACAAGCGCGACCAGGTCGGCGTGCGCATCGACCGCAAGCGCAAGCAGTCGGTCACCGTCTTCCTCAAGGCCCTCGGCCTCACGAGCGAGGACATCCTCGCCGAGTTCGCCGGCTTCGACTCGATCGAGGAGACGCTGTCGAAGGACACGATCCTCACGAAGGAAGACGCGCTCCGCGACATCTACCGCAAGCTCCGTCCGGGCGAGCAGGTCGCCGCCGAGGCCGCCCGCGCGCTGCTGGACAACTTCTACTTCAACCCGAAGCGCTACGACCTCGCCAAGGTCGGTCGCTACAAGATCAACCAGAAGCTCGGCCTCGACAAGCCCCTGTCCGACTCGGTGCTGACCGTCGAGGACATCGTCGCGACGATCAAGTACCTCGTGCGCCTGCACCGCGGCGACGTCTCGTTCGACGGCATCCGCGGCGGCAAGCCCGCCGAGATCCGCCTCGACATCGACGACATCGACAACTTCGGCAACCGTCGCATCCGCGCCGTCGGCGAGCTCATCCAGAACCAGGTCCGCACGGGTCTGTCGCCGCATGGAGCGCGTCGTCCGCGAGCGCATGACCACGCAGGACATCGAGGCGATCACGCCGCAGACCCTGATCAACGTGCGCCCCGTCGTCGCCGCGATCAAGGAGTTCTTCGGAACCTCGCAGCTGTCGCAGTTCATGGACCAGAACAACCCGCTCGCGGGTCTGACCCACAAGCGCCGCCTCTCGGCGCTCGGCCCCGGTGGTCTGTCGCGTGAGCGCGCCGGCGTCGAGGTCCGTGACGTCCACCCCTCGCACTACGGCCGCATGTGCCCGATCGAGACGCCGGAAGGCCCGAACATCGGTCTGATCGGCTCGCTCGCGTCGTTCGCGCGCATCAACGCGTTCGGCTTCATCGAGACGCCGTACCGCAAGGTCGTCGACGGCAAGGTCACCGAGCAGATCGACTACCTCACCGCATCCGAGGAGAGCGACTACATCGTCGCCCAGGCCGGTGTCGAGCTGAAGGCCGACGGCCACTTCGCGCAGGAGCGCGTCCTGGCCCGCCGCGGTCAGGGTGGCGAGGTCGACCTGTTCCACGCCGACGAGATCGGCTACATGGACGTCTCGCCGCGCCAGATGGTGTCGGTCGCGACCTCGCTCATCCCGTTCCTCGAGCACGACGACGCGAACCGCGCCCTCATGGGTGCGAACATGCAGCGCCAGGCCGTTCCGCTGCTGCGCTCGGAGTCGCCCGTCGTCGGCACCGGCATGGAGGGCTACGCGGCCATCGACGCCGGTGACGTCGTCACCGCCGAGAAGGCCGGCGTCGTCCTCGAGGTCTCGGCCGACGTCGTGACCGTCCAGCTCGACGAGGGCGGCACGCAGGACTACTTCCTGCGCAAGTTCGACCGCTCCAACCAGGGCACGTCGTACAACCAGCGCGTCATCGTCTCGGCGGGCGACCGCATCGAGGTCGGCGAGGTCATCGCCGACGGCCCCGCGACGGAGAACGGCGAGCTCGCGCTCGGCAAGAACCTCCTCGTGGCGTTCATGACGTGGGAGGGTCACAACTTCGAGGACGCGATCATCCTCAGCCAGGACCTCGTGAAGGACGACACCCTCTCCTCGATCCACATCGAGGAGTACGAGGTCGACGCCCGCGACACGAAGCTCGGCAAGGAGGAGATCACCCGTGACCTCCCCAACGTGAGCCCCGACCTGCTGAAGGACCTCGACGAGCGCGGCATCATCCGCATCGGCGCCGAGGTGCGTCCCGGCGACATCCTCGTCGGCAAGGTCACGCCCAAGGGCGAGACCGAGCTGTCGGCCGAGGAGCGTCTGCTCCGCGCGATCTTCAACGAGAAGAGCCGCGAGGTGCGCGACACGTCGCTCAAGGTTCCCCACGGTGAGCAGGGCACGATCATCGCGGTCAAGGAGTTCAACGCCGAGGACGGCGACGACGAGCTCGGCTCGGGCGTCAACCGCCGCGTCGTGGTCTACATCGCCCAGAAGCGCAAGATCACCGAGGGCGACAAGCTCGCCGGCCGCCACGGCAACAAGGGCGTCATCGCCAAGATCCTCCCGATCGAGGACATGCCCTTCCTCGCCGACGGCACGCCGGTCGACGTCATCCTGAACCCGCTCGGCATCCCGGGTCGAATGAACTTCGGCCAGGTGCTCGAGACTCACCTCGGATGGATCGCCAAGCAGGGCTGGAAGGTCGAGGGCAACCCCGAGTGGGCCAAGGCCTGCCCGAGGAGGCCCGCGAGGCCGCTCCCGGCACCAAGGTCGCGACCCCGGTGTTCGACGGCGCGTTCGAGGAGGAGATCGCGGGTCTGCTCGACTCGACGAACCTGACGCGCGACGGCGACCGCCTGATCGACTCGCACGGGCAAGACGCTGCTGTTCGACGGCCGCTCCGGCGAGCCGTTCCCGGCACCGATCTCGGTCGGCTACATGTACATCCTGAAGCTGCACCACCTCGTCGACGACAAGATCCACGCGCGCTCGACGGGTCCGTACTCGATGATCACGCAGCAGCCGCTCGGTGGTAAGGCGCAGTTCGGCGGCCAGCGCTTCGGTGAGATGGAGGTGTGGGCCCTCGAGGCCTACGGTGCCGCGTACGCGCTGCAGGAGCTCCTCACGATCAAGTCCGACGACATCCTCGGCCGCGTCAAGGTCTACGAGGCGATCGTCAAGGGCGAGAACATCCAGGAGCCCGGCATCCCCGAGTCGTTCAAGGTGCTCATGAAGGAGATGCAGTCGCTCTGCCTGAACGTCGAGGTCCTCTCGGCCGACGGCACGGCGGTCAACCTCCGCGACACCGACGACGACGCCTTCCGCGCTGCGGAAGAGCTCGGCATCAACATCTCCAGCCGCTTCGAGTCCTCGTCGATCGACGAGATCTGACCCGGCCAGGCAACGAACAGAATTCCGACACAGGAGAACTGAACTAGTGCTCGAATCAACAACTTTCGATCAGCTTCGCATCGGCCTGGCCACCGCCGACGACATCCGTCGTTGGTCGTACGGTGAGGTCAAGAAGCCCGAGACCATCAACTACCGCACGCTGAAGCCCGAGAAGGACGGCCTCTTCGGAGAGCAGATCTTCGGACCTTCGCGTGACTGGGAGTGCGCGTGCGGCAAGTACAAGCGCGTCCGCTTCAAGGGCATCGTCTGCGAGCGCTGCGGCGTCGAGGTCACCAAGTCCTCCGTCCGTCGCGAGCGCATGGGCCACATCGAGCTCGCCGCGCCCGTCACCCACATCTGGTACTTCAAGGGCGTCCCCTCGCGCCTCGGGTACCTGCTCGACATGGCGCCGAAGGACCTCGAGAAGGTCATCTACTTCGCCGCCTACATGGTGATCTCGGTCGACGAGGAGGCGCGTCACCGCGACCTCGCGACGCAGGAGAACAACATCCGCCTCGAGCTGAAGACGCTCGGCGACCGCCGCGACGCGCGCATCGCGGCCCGCCTCCAGAAGCTGGAGGAGGAGCTCGCCGCGCTCGAGGAGGAAGGCGCCAAGGCCGACCAGAAGAAGAAGGTCAAGGACGCCGCCGAGAAGGAGATGGCGCAGATCCGCAAGAACGCGGACGACCAGATCGCCCGGCTCGAGCAGGTGTGGGAGGACTTCCGCACGCTCGAGGTCGGCGCAGCTCAAGGGCGAGGACGAGATCTTCCACGAGCTGCAGGACCGCTTCGGTCAGTACTTCGAGGCCCACATGGGCGCCGAGTCGATCAAGCGTCGCCTCGAGGCGTTCGACCTGGCCGCCGAGTCCGAGAACCTGCACCTGCAGATCTCCGAGGGCAAGGGCCAGCGCAAGATCCGTGCGATCAAGCGCCTGAAGGTCGTCAACTCGTTCCTGCAGACCGGCATGAGCCCGGCATCGATGGTGCTCGACGTCGTCCCGGTGATCCCGCCGGAGCTGCGCCCGATGGTGCAGCTGGACGGTGGCCGCTTCGCGACCTCCGACCTCAACGACCTCTACCGTCGCGTGATCAACCGCAACAACCGCCTCCGTCGCCTGATCGACCTCGGTGCCCCCGAGATCATCGTCAACAACGAGAAGCGGATGCTGCAGGAGGCCGTCGACGCGCTGTTCGACAACGGCCGCCGTGGTCGTCCCGTCACGGGCACCGGCAACCGTGCGCTCAAGTCGCTGTCCGACATGCTCAAGGGCAAGCAGGGCCGGTTCCGCCAGAACCTGCTCGGCAAGCGCGTGGACTACTCGGGCCGTTCGGTCATCATCGTCGGACCCGCAGCTCAAGCTCCACCAGTGCGGTCTGCCCAAGCAGATGGCGCTCGAGCTGTTCAAGCCGTTCGTGATCAAGCGCCTGATCGACCTCGGTCACTCGCAGAACATCAAGGCCGCCAAGCGCGCCGTCGAGCGCACGCGTCCCGAGGTCTGGGACGTGCTCGAGGAGATCATCCGCGAGCGTCCCGTGCTGCTCAACCGTGCGCCCACGCTGCACCGTCTCGGCATCCAGGCCTTCGAGCCGCAGCTCGTCGAGGGCAAGGCCATCCAGCTGCACCCGCTCGTCTGCGCGGCGTTCAACGCCGACTTCGACGGTGACCAGATGGCCGTGCACCTGCCGCTGTCGGTCGAGGCCCAGGCCGAGGCCCGCATCCTGATGCTCGCGTCGAACAACATCCTGAAGCCGTCGGACGGCCGTCCGGTCACCCTGCCCTCGCAGGACATGATCATCGGTCTGCACCACCTGACCACGGTCAAGGAGGGCGCCACGGGCGAGGGTCGCGTGTTCGGCTCGGTCGGCGAGGCGATCCTGGCCAAGGACGAGGGCACCCTCGACCTGCAGGCCAAGGTCCGCATCCGCATCCCGGGTCTGACGTTCCTCGAGGGCGAAGCGCCCGAGGGCTACGAGCGCCACGGCCTCGTGGACGCCTCGCTCGGTCAGGCGATCTTCAACGACACGCTCCCCAAGGGCTACCCGTTCGTTCGCGAGCAGGCCGACAAGGGCAAGCTGTCGCAGATCGTCAACAAGCTCGCCGAGGAGTACCCCAAGGTCGAGGTCGCCGCATCGCTCGACCGGATCAAGGACGCCGGCTTCTACTGGGCCACGCGCTCGGGTGTCACGGTCGCGCTGTCCGACATCCTCACGCCCGCCCAACAAGGGCGAGATCGTCGCGCGGCTACGAGAAGCAGGCCGCGAAGGTCCAGGCGCCAGTTCGAGAAGGGTCTCACGACCGACGCCGAGCGTCGTCAGGAGCTCATCAAGATCTGGACCGAGGCGACCGACGACGTCCAGAAGGCGATGCGCGACAACTTCCCGGAGGACAACACCATCAACCGCATGGTGTCGTCGGGTGCTCGTGGTAACTGGCTGCAGATCCGCAACATCGCGGGTATGCGCGGCCTGGTGAACAACCCCAAGGGTGAGATCATCCCCCGTCCGATCATCTCCTCGTACCGCGAGGGTCTGTCGGTGGCGGAGTACTTCATCGCGACGCACGGTGCCCGCAAGGGTCTGGCCGACACGGCCCTCCGTACGGCCGACTCGGGCTACCTGACGCGTCGTCTCGTGGACGTCTCGCAGGATGTCATCATCCGCGAGGAGGACTGCGGCACGACGAAGGGCCTCGAGCTTCCGATCGCCGCGCCGGGCGCCGACGGCGCGCTCGTCAAGGACGCGAACGTCGAGAACTCGGTGTTCGCCCGCACCCTCGCCGAGCGAGGTCGTCGACGCCCAGGGCGAGGTGCTCGCCGCGGCCGGCGACGACGTGGGCGACGTCCTCATCGACAAGCTCGTCGAGGCCGGTGTCGAGACCATCAAGGTCCGCTCGGTCCTCACGTGCGACTCGGCTGTCGGCGTCTGCGCGCAGTGCTACGGCCGTTCGCTCGCGACCGGCAAGATCGTCGACATCGGCGAGGCGGTCGGCATCATCGCCGCCCAGTCGATCGGTGAGCCCGGCACGCAGCTCACGATGCGCACCTTCCACACCGGTGGTTCGGCCTCGGCCGACGACATCACGCAGGGTCTGCCCCGCGTGCAGGAGCTCTTCGAGGCCCGCACCCCCAAGGGTGCGTCGCCGATCGCCGAGTCCGACGGTCGCATCACGATCGACGAGACCGACAAGGCGAAGAAGGTCATCCTGACGCCCGACAACGGCGACGAGCCGCACGTCTACCCGGTGCTCAAGCGCGCGACGCTGCTCGTCGAGGACGGCCAGCACGTCACGGTCGGCCAGCCGCTCCTGGTGGGCACGCTCGACCCCAAGGAGGTCATGCGCGTCATGGGCGCCCGCGAGGTGCAGAAGTACCTCGTCAACGGCGTGCAGGGCGTGTACCGCTCGCAGGGTGTGCCGATCCACGACAAGCACATCGAGGTCATCGTCCGCCAGATGCTGCGCAAGGTCACCGTCGTCGACCACGCCGACACGACGCTGCTCCCGGGTGAGCTGGTGGACTTCAAGAAGTACCAGAACATCAACCGCGAGACCGTGGCCGAGGGCAAGCGCCCCGCGTCGGGTCGTCCGGAGCTGATGGGTATCACGAAGGCGTCGCTCGCGACCGAGTCGTGGCTGTCGGCCGCGTCGTTCCAGGAGACGACCCGCGTCCTCACGCAGGCCGCCATGGAGGGCAAGAGCGACCCGCTCGTCGGCCTCAAGGAGAACGTCATCATCGGAAAGCTCATCCCCGCCGGAACGGGACTTGCGAAGTACCGCAACGTCACGGTCGAGGCGACGGAAGAGGCCAAGAGCGAGCGGTACCCCAACCGCATCTTCGCCTCGGACGGCGCGTTCACGGACGCCGACCTGAGCTACGTCGACTTCGACAGCTTCTCGACGGACGGCACTTCACGGCGTACAACTGATCTGACGCCAGATCGACCGAAGGCCCCCGGCTCCAGCCGGGGGCCTTCGGCGTGTCCAGCGCGCCGACACGCGGCTGAGGCATCCGTTGCCTACCGTGGAGGCGGAGGGCACGATGGCACGTATCGCGGGGCGCAATTCGTGGATCGCCGTACCCGTCGGCGTCATCTGCGCGGGCGTCGTCGGGGCGCTCGTCTGGTTCTCGCTGCCCATGGTCCCCGTCGCCGCGGGGTGGGTGGGGCAGACGGTGCACACGGCTCTCACCCAGCCGCTCGTGACGGTCGCCGCTCCGGCTGCGGCCGTCGACATCGACGACATCCGCGACTGCAGCGATCTGTACCCCGACGGCGTCTGGGCCGAGCTCCTGTGGCGCGGAGACGGGCTGCTGTCGCAGACCGTCACGCTCCCTGCGACGGCGGCGGCCCCGGTCGTCGAGGCCCTCGTGCCGACGCCGCGGCTGTCGTGCGGGTGGACCTTCCCCGACGGTTCGTCGGTCGTCTCGACGCTGTCGAACGTGGGGACGGACGCCGCTGCCATCGCCCAGGCGGGCTTCGAAGGTCAGGGATTCTCGTGCGAACAGTCAGGGGACGCCCTGCACTGCAGCCTGTCCCGCGACGGCACGATCGAGGATCAGATCCTGCGCGGAGACCTGTGGCTCTCGAGCATCGTCGTCGGCTGGCATCCCGACGACTATGCCACGCGGATCGCCTCGTTCGTGCTCGGCTGACGTCAGCCGAAGAGCGACGCCACGATCGCACCCGTGCAGATGAGCGACCCGTCGGGCTGAGCCTCCGACGAGCCGATTCGTGCGAAGGGCGAGTGGCGAGGCTACGCGCACACGACAGCGCGGCGCGGGCGCACTCTCGCGACGCCCGGCACGCCTCCGCGGCGACGGGGGCCGGGGGCGTTACTCTCGCTCTGCAGGGATCAGCCCCGCGTGAGGAGTCCGTCCGATGAGCAACCCCACTTCGTCCCACGGCGAGCCCGTCGAGGAGCCGGCCGCGGTCGACGACGACATCGTCGTTCGCGCGCAAGAGGGACTCGCCGAAGCCGAGGCCGCGCGCGTCGAGGAAGCCGACGTCGTCGTGGTGGAGGAGCCGGTCGTCGTCCTCGACGACGAGGCGCCGTCCGCCGCGAACGAGTGGGCCGCCGAGCCGCCGGCCTGGGCGACATCCGAGGCGGCCACCGCCGTCTACGACGAGCCGGAGGCCGTCGAGACGACCGCGTACGAGCCCGCCGTGACGCCGAGCGAGCCCGCGTACGAGACGGTCGTGGCGGCCCCCGTCATCCCTGCGCCCTCACCGATCTTCGTGCAGGCTCCCGAAGCTCCGCGCCCGCGGGGCAACCGCGCCGCCGCCGGCGCGATCGGCCTGCTCGCCGCCGTGAGCTTCGCGGTGCTGTACCTGCTCGCCGCGCTCGGCCTCGAGGCCATCGCGGGCGACGTGACCATCGACAACATCGGCACGGCGGCACTCGCGGCTGTCGGCACGTTCGGACTCTGGGTGCCGACCGTCGTCTTCTTCCTGGCATTCTGGCTGCTGGGAGCCGTCATCAACCGCGGACGCTGGGGCGTCTGGGTCATCACGGGTCTGCTCGTCGGGGTCGCCGCGTACGGCGGCCACCTGCTCGGCCAGCTCTTCGAGGCGCCCTTCTGGACGCTGACGGCGACCGAGGGCGCGACCCTCGTCGAGGGACAGCTCCTCGCGCCCCTCGCGATCGCCGCGTTCATCTTCGGTCGCGAGCTCACCATCTGGTTCGGCGCATGGGTGGCCGCACGCGGCAAGCGCGTGACCGAGCTCAACATCGAGGCGCAGCGCGAGTACGAGCGGACGCTCGAGGCGGGCCCGCAGCTCGTCCAGCGGTAGTCCAGTGGCCGGACCCGGATCACCACGAGACGGCGCCCCGGGCGTCGGTCCCTTCGCCGCCGTCGCGTTCGCGACGATCGCGTTCGCGACCCTCGTGATCTTCGGGTTCGGGATGCTGTCGCTCGCGCTCGGCGAGGACGTCATCGAGGTCAGGGGTCTCGGGCAGGTGCCCGGCATCGTGTCCGTCGCCGCCGCGACGGCCGCGTTCGCCCTGTGCCTCCTCCCCGTCGTGCGGCGTCCCGCGCCGTCGTTCGGGGCCGTGCTGTGGATCACGGCGGCGGTGTTCCTCGCGTACCTCGTCGCACTCTGGTTCGGTGCCCTCGGTGCAGGGGCGGGGATCGCACCCGCCACGGCCGTGATCGGACGGATCGCGACGACGTGGTTCGGCGCGATCGTCGCGGGCGCTGCGGCGATCTCGGCGTGGGGCGGCATCGCGCTCGTGCGCACGCGGGCGAGCCGGCCGCGCTGGCCGTGGGAGCGCGACGAGGACGAATAGCCGGGGCGGAAGCATCCCGAGCATGTGAAACCCGCGGATTCCCGCGCACACCGGCTACCGTGGGATCGTGGAGCGATCGCTCGAGACGCAGGTGAGCCAGGCGGTGGACGCGTGGCTCGCTTGGCTGCCCCGCTGGGAGCCCGCGACCCACCGTGGACGAGTCGCCCCCTGCCGGCGCTGCCTCGGCTCGCCCGTGCTCTCGGCGGCAGGTCTCGGGGCCGACGTGCCGCACGGCGTGCAGCACGGTCTCTCGACCCGGATCAAGACGATCGTCGACCACGCGGTCGCCGAGTACACGGCGATGAACCTGCCCATGCTCCAGGCAGAGCTCGATCAGCAGGCCGCCCGCAACCGCGCGCGCAGCTACCGGCCGGCTGAGGGGCTGGATCCCGAGTTCGAGGGGCTGCCGCTCGACCCCGACCCTGTGCCCGGCTCCCCGTTCCTCTTCACGATCGCGGGGCTCGCGCAGGACGCCGAGATCGGCGTGCCTGCGCTCCCGCCGCTGAGCGAGGAGGCGAAGGCCGCCCTGCGGCAGGAGGTCGGGCTCGCCGACGACTACGCCAACATGATCGGCCGCGAAGTGTGCACGGTCCTGCTGCACCACCGGCTTCGGATCCAGGCGGCGATCACGGAGTACGTCGAGCCTCAGATCGAGGCGATGCTCGCGGACCTCTCACGCTCGCTCGATGTGCCGTTCGATCCGACGGATTCCCCGTCGTGATGCGGCTCGGGGGCACGCTCTCCACAGTCGACACCCAGCCAGTTCGGGCACCCTTTGTTAGCATGGGCGCACTTCTGCGCGCTTGAGCAGAACGCACGCCGCCGGGCTCCGGCGGCTGAGCCCCTGGGGAGGGATCGGTGGCGACTCGTCTGCCTTCGGCACCCCCCATCCTGCCCGGACTCGCCTACATTCGTCCGCTCGGATCGGGAGGCTTCGCGGACGTGTTCCTGTACGAGCAGGACATGCCGCGCCGCAACGTCGCCGTGAAGGTGCTCCCGAGCGACGTGCGCGATCCCGATCTGCGCCGGATGTTCAACGCCGAGGCCGACGTCCTGGCCCATCTGTCGGCTCATCCCGCGATCGTGACGGTCTATCAGGCGAGCATCTCGGCGGACGGGCGCCCCTACATCGTGATGGAGTACTGCCCGGGCTCGCTGTCGCGGCGGTACCGGGTGGAGCGCATCCCGGTGCACGAAGTGCTCGCGATCGGCGTGCGGATGGCGAGTGCGCTCGAGTCCGCGCACCGGGCAGGACTCGTGCACCGCGACGTCAAGCCGAGCAACATCCTCATCACGACCTTCGGCACGCCCGTGCTCGCCGATTTCGGCATCTCGTCGTCGCTCCAGCGCGAGACCGCCGACGAAGTCCTCGCGATGTCGATCCCGTGGAGCGCTCCCGAAGTCGTCGCGGAGGAGACGGCGGGCACGATCGCGAGCGAGGTGTGGAGTCTCGGGGCGACCGTCTACTCCCTGCTCGCCGGGCACAGCCCGTTCGAGCGACGGGAGCGCGGCCAGAACACGAAGGAGCAGCTGCGCCGGCGCATCGCGCGGGCGACGTACATCGACATCCCGCGCACCGACGTGCCCGCGTCGCTGCAGTCGGTGCTCGCCCGGGCCATGAGCCGCGACCCCGCTCGGCGGTACGCCTCGGCGCGCGGGTTCGCCGAAGCGCTGCAGGAGGTCCAGGCCGAGCTCGGCGTGTCGCCGACGCCGCTCGAGGTTCCCGGCGAGGAGTGGGCGCCCTCGTCCGGGTCCGTCGACTTCGCCGACGATTCGCTCCGCGGTCCGGCACGCCCGCACCTCGAGGGCGAGACGCGACGCAAGGTGCGTCCTGGCGCCGGCGTCGCGAGCCTCGCGCGCGATGAGGACACCGACATCCCCCTTTCGCCGCGCTCGCGTGGAGGCAGGACGACCGCCGTCGCGATCACGATCGCAGCCGTCGTCACGGTGATCGCCGGGGTCGTCACCGCCCTGTACGCCACCGGGGTGCTCTGATGCGCCGCCGCGCGGTCGGCGGCATCGTCGCAGCATCCGCCGCCGTGGCCCTGGTCGTCACGGCGAGCATCGTGTGGCCCGGGCTCGACGCGAAGGAGACGCCCGATGTGGATGCCTCGGTGTGGGCGCTCCAGACGTCGGATGGACGCCGCTACGCCCGCGTCAACACGACGGTCGGCGAGCTCGACACCGTGCGGAGCATCAGCAACCCCGACCAGGTCGTGCAGTCCTCGAGCGGCGCATACGTCTTCAGCGACAGCCTGAGCAAGGTCACCAAGATCGACGAGGCGCTGCCCGCCGATCTCGACAGCGAGACCCTGCAGTCGTCGACGTCCACTCCCGACGGCACCGTCGACGTCGTGACCGCCGATGACTTCGTCGCGTACCTGACCGATGCCGGCACGGTCTTCGCGGGCCGCCTGTCGGAGGACACCACCGTCCGGATCGATCCGTCGACCGATGACGAGGGCGACCCGCAGTACACGGCCGACGCCATCGCGGTCGACGACCGCGGCATGCTGTTCGCGTACTCGCGCCAGGACGCCTCGGTCCTGCGGTACGACATCACGGCCGGCGCCGTGCGCTCGCGCGATTCCCTCGACGCGGAGCGACTCGCCGTCCCGGCCATCACGGCGGCGGGCGACATGTGGGCGGTCGTCGACACCGACGACGGCGATGTCTGGCTCAAGGGCGCCGACGGTGCGTCAGAGGCGCCGACGACGGGGCCCGTCGTCGTGAGCGCTCCCGACGCGTCGGGCAAGGCGATCTACCTCGCCGACCAGATCTCGCTCGTACGGGTCCCCGTCGACGGGTCCGAGATCGTGACGGATTTCAGCATCGGCACGACGGTCCTCGGCACGCCTGCGCGCCCGGTCGTCCACGATGGGCGCGTGTACGCCGCCTGGCTCGGGCAGGGCGCGTCGGGCGGCATGCTCTGGCAGGGCGGGGGCAACCCGCAGCCGCTCGACTACGGCGACGGTGCGCTGAACGGGCAGCGCCGCCCGGTCTTCGTCGAGAACGGCGACGCGCTCGTGCTGAACGAGACGCGGTCGGGATGGGTGTGGAGCGTGCCGGCCGGCGCGCTCGTGCCCTCGAGCCAGGACTGGACGCTGGACGACCGGATGCTGCCCGCCATCGAGCCGAGCGATGAGCAGCTCGAGGTCATGCTCGACCCCAAGCCGCCCGTCGCCGGTGGAGGACGCCTTCGGGGTCCGCGCGGGCGGGATCGCGGTCCTGCCCGTGCTCATGAACGACCACGACCCCAACGACGACGTGCTGAGCATCGACCCGGCATCCGTCACGGGGCTGGATCCGGGATTCGGGACGGTGTCGATCACGAACGAGGGGCAGCGTCTCGCCGTCCGTGTGGCACCCGGAGCGAGCGGCAGCGCGACCTTCTCCTACGCCGTGACGGACGGCACGAGCGAGAGCGGTCTCGTGTCGCAGCCGACGACCGTGACGCTGACGGTGACCCCCGAAGGGACGAACACGGCTCCCGCGTGGTGCGGCGTGGCGAACTGCCTGATCGAGTGGCCGATGCCCGAGGTCGCGAACGGCGGGACGGTCACGGTCCCCACGCTGCCCGGGTGGGTGGATGCCGACGGCGACCCCCTGCTGCTCCTGTCGGCGCACATCGTCTCAGGGGGCGGCAGCGTCGCGGCGACCCCCGCCGGCGACATCGTCTACCAGCACAGCGAGGACGGCCAGGGCGGCGATCAGCTCGTCGAGATCGCCGTGACGGTCGCCGACACGCGCGGGGGCGAGACGGTCAAACCGCTCATCGTCCGCGTCTCGGCGCAGCCGCAGTTGAGCGCCGAGTCGTTCGCCGTCATCGAGACGATGGGCGCGGGCGCGACGATCGACGTCGCGCCGTACGTCACCGGGACGATCGGCACGCTCTCCCTCGAGTCCGTGCGCGTCCTCGACGACGCCCCGGCGTCGGCGACGATCGTCGGCGGCACGACGGGATTCGACTTCTCGCCGCGTGAGCCCGGCACGTACCGCGTCGACTTCACGCTCACGGACGGCAGCGACGATGCGAGCGGCACCGCGCGCATCACGGTGCTGCCCGACGACGCGGGGCCGCAGCTCACGACGGCGCCGGTCGTGGCCTTCGTCCGCCCGCAGGAGGACGCGACGATCGACGTCTTCACGGCCGTCTCGAACCCGACCCACCGCGTTCTGCTGCTGAGCGACCTCGTCGCGATCGCCGACCCCGGTGCGACGCTCTCGGTCGATGCCGTGGGGCAGAACCATCTGCGCGTCTCGGGCACCACGGCCACGGGGGCGCCGGGCCGGCTCGGCACCGTCCGCTACGTGGTGAGCGACGGCACCGAGAACGAAGGCGCGCGCGTCGAGGGCGAGGCGACCGTCTATCTGCTTCCCGTCGCACCAGCCCTCGCGCCGATCGCCGTCGACGACATCGTCGCCGTGCGCATCGGGGCACAGGTCGACATCCCCGTGCTCGAGAACGACATCTCGCCCTCAGGCGGGCGCCCGACGCTCAATCCGGCGACCGTCACGGCGACCGGCGGCGCGCTCGCGTTCGGCTCGGGCGACCTCGTGCGCTATCTCGCGCCGAACGAGCCGGGGGAGTACACGGTCGAGTACTCGGTCTTCACGACGGGTGCGCCCCTTCTCGCAGACACCGCGACGGTGCGGATCAAGGTTCTGCCGGGCGATTCCAACCGTGCGCCCCTGCCCGAGACGCTGGAAGGACGCGTCCTGAGCGGCCGGTCGGTCTCGATCGACTTCGACGGGTTCGGGATGGACCCCGACGGCGACGTCGTGACGCTCGATCGGATCGTCGCCCAACCCGAGCGCGGGTCCGCGTCGATCGCGGCGGACGGGGCATCCATCGTCTACACGAGCGTCCCGGGCGACAAGGGGCCGGTCTCGTTCCGGTATCGCGTCGTGGACGAGTTCGGCGAGACGGGCGAGGGCACTGTCCGCATCGGCATTCTGGACGCCCAGTCCAACCCGAGCCCTGTGACCTACACCGACTACGTCCAGGTGCAGGCGGGCGGGGCCAACACGATCCGCGTGAGCCCGCTGTCCAACGACATCGACCCGCTCGAGGGGACGCTGACCATCTCGGACGTGCGCCCGGATGCGCCTGCATCCCTCGTCGACGGCGACCCGAACCCCGAGTACGACCGCCTCGACGACCGCCTGCTCTCCGTCGATGCCCAGTCGGTCGTGATCTCGGCGGGAGAGGACCCGGGGACGCTGACCTTCCTGTACGACCTCGAGTCCAGTTCCGGCAACACCGCGCGCGGCCTCATCGTCGTCAAGGTCGTCCGCGAGAGCGTGCCCGATTATCCCGTCGTGGCCGACACGATCCTGACGGCCGAGACCCGCGAGGAGTTCCCGACCGGCGTCGACGTGCTCACAGGCAAGGCGGAGTGGTCGGGAGGCGATGTCGAGGAGCTCTCCGTCGCGCTGTGGGGCGAGCCCGAAGACGTGACGGCGGCAGGACGCGAGCTGCAGCGGCTCGCTGCCGGCGAAGACCCGCGTCATCCCCTTCGCCGTCACGGGTACCGGCCCGGCGGGCGAGGTGACGACGTACGCGTTCCTGCGCGTCCCGGGCGACGACGACCTGACGCTCGCGCTGAGGCCGGGCATCACGACTCCCTCCGTCGAGGAGCTGGAGTCCGTGCGCTTCGACCTCTCCAGGCTCGTGGGACGACCGAGGGGCAGCGTGCTCGAGGTGGGCACGGGCGTCGCGGCCTCGGGTGCGCGCACGAACGCCACCTGCGTCGTCGAGTCCGGCACGGTCGTCCGCTACGACGCGGGATCGGGTGCGCCCTGGACCGACACCTGCCGAGTCCCCGTCCGCCTCGCGGGTCAGGAGGACTGGACCTCGCTCTTCGTCCCCATCACGGTGCGCGCGCTCGATCCTCAGCCCGAACTGCGGGCGGCGTCGCTCACGGTCGGCCCCGGAGAGTCGGTGACGTACGACCTGCGGACGATGACCACATGGCAGCTGCGCGCGGATTGGGACGCCGTCGCGTACGACCTCGCGTACGAAGGCGCCGCCTTCGACGTCGTGCGCGACGGATCGATCCTCTCGATCACGGGACGCGACCGCGCCGTCCCGGGGTCCGACGAGGTCGCGATCGTGTCGATGACGAGCCACGCCGACGTCACGCCCGTCCGGCTCATCCTGCGCGTCGGTGCCGCGCCGTCGACGCTTCCCAAGGGCGGCACGCTCGCACAGCAGTGCTCGCAGGCCTCCGGCTCCTCGTGCCTCATCCCCGTCGTGGGCGCCGCGGGAGAGATCAATCCGCTGCCGGGCACGCCGCTCGAGCTGTTCGATGTGCGCGACGCGGGCGCGTGCGCCGGGGTGAGCTTCCGGGTCGCATCCGCATCGAGCGTCGAGGCGTCCTGGACGACGGATGCCCCGGGCGCATCGTGCACGGCGAGCTTCTCGGTGCGCGACGCGCAGGGTCGACGCACGAACGGCGACCGCGACGGCATCCTGACGCTCGACCTGCTGGGCTATCCGAAGGCACCCGCGAGCGTGACGCAGTCGGCGTTCGGCGACGGCACGCTGACGCTCCGGGTGGATCCGGGCGAGGCGCGGCTCGCGTACCCCGCCCTCACGGGGTTCGTCCTCCGCTCGGGCGGCGCCGACGTCGCGCGGTGCACGGCCGATGGCGTCTGCCCGCGCTTGGCCGCGCCCAACGGCGAGAAGCGCGTCTACGAGGCGTTCGCGATCAGCTCGCTGGGCGAGTCCCGGGCGTCCGCGCGGACCACGGCCTGGGCGTACGACCCGCCGGCGCCCCCGCGCGAGGTCACGGTGCAGCCCGTCGTCACGAGCGGCGCGGGCGGTGTCGTCTCGCTCTCGATCGAGGGCCTCGACACGGTCAAGACGGGCAGCATCGAGATCACGAGCCCCGCGGGGGAGCAGATGCAGGTACCGCTGGCCGACGGGCAGACGAGCCTCGATGTGCCCGCCTACAACGTGGGTTCCAACACGGCGTCCGTCATCTCGGTCACGCCGTTCTCGCGGTTCGACCCGCCGCCCGTCGTCGGCGGAAGCCCGTCCGGCCCGACCGTGAACGTCTCGGGCAACGGCATCGGCGCACCGCTCTCGCCCGCACTCCAGCTGTCGTCCACCTCGACGGGCGGCGGCACGTCGACCGTGACCGCGACCGCGACCGCCGCGGTCAATGGCGACGGCTCGGTGCTGCGCTTCGGCATCGTGCCGGACGGCACGACGTGCACGACGCGCGCGAACGGAGAGACAGCGACCTTCCGGGGCCTCCCCGACGGCGAGGAGTATGCGTTCACGCTGTGTGTCGAGTCGATCGCCTTCGGCACGTCGTTCGGTCGCGTGGCCGTGACGCAGACCGTGCGCGCGCAGCAGTCGCCCCAACCGCCCGAAGGCTTCACCTTCGCGGTGGACGGCACGCCGGACGTGTCCGAGACCCGCGCGCAGTGGATCATCCGCAGCGCGCCGACATCGAGTCAGACCGAGCCCAACCGCAACGTCGCGGAGTTCAGCGGCTTCCCGAGCGGCGTGTTCGGGACGGATCCCGGTATCGGCGTCCGGTACGTGCACTCGATCTGGGGCATCGCGACGGAGTGGGCGGCGGTCACGCCCAGGACGGGCAGCGCCCCCTATCAGGTGCAGGCGAGCTGGTCGGTCGCCTCGTGCGTCGCGGGCACACCGCTCACCCTCGTCGGCAGTTCGTCGACGGATGCCGCGGGGAACGGGGCATCCATCGTCTTCGGCAACGACGACCTTCGCTACTACGATGCGGCAGGAGCCCTCGTGCTGCACGACGGAGGGACGTGGACGGTTCCCTCGGGCGCCGTGCGCGTCGAGGGGATCTCCGTGACCGCGGGCTGGAGCCAGCCCTGGGGACTCTCGCCCGCGTCGACGATCTTCGCCGCAGCCTGCGACCCCGGTCCGCCACCACCCGCCGCCCCGGCACCATGACACTCTCCACCCATCGATCGAGGACGACCGGATGACCATCACGCAAGATCAGGCCACGTGGTTCGCGCAGACCTTCGGCCAGCTCGCCGACAACGTCGAGCGGGCCGTCCTCGGCAAGCGCCGGGTCGTGGAGCTCGTCCTGACCGCGATGCTGAGCGACGGGCACGTCCTCCTCGAGGATGTGCCCGGCACGGGCAAGACCTCGCTCGCGCGTGCGATGGCGCAGTCGGTGCAGGGCACCAACACCCGCATCCAGTTCACGCCGGACCTGCTTCCAGGCGACATCACGGGCATCAGCGTCTACGACCAGAAGGAGGGCGTCTTCGAGTTCCACGGCGGCCCGGTCTTCGCCAACATCGTGCTCGCCGACGAGATCAACCGCGCGAGCCCCAAGACGCAGTCTGCGCTCCTGGAGGTCATGGAGGAGGGCCACGTCACGATCGACGGCGTCTCGCGCTCGGTCGGCGTGCCGTTCATCGTGCTCGCGACGCAGAACCCCGTCGAGCAGGCCGGCACCTATCGTCTGCCCGAAGCGCAGCTCGACCGCTTCATGATGCGTACGTCGCTCGGCTATCCCGATCACGCCGCGACGGTGCGGATCCTCGACGGGGCCGCCGTCGCCACCGCGGATCTCACCCCCATCGTGAGCCCCGAAGCGCTCGTCGGCATGGCGGATCTCGCAGCCCAGGTCTACGTCGATGCGCTCGTCCTCGACTACATCGCGAGGATCGTGGATGCCACCCGCTCGGCCGACGAGGTCCGCCTGGGCGTCAGCATCCGCGGCGCCCTCGCCCTCACGCGCGCGGCACGCACCCGCGCGGCGTCGCAGGGGCGCACGTACGCGACCCCCGATGACGTCAAGTCGCTCGCGGTCGCGGTGCTGTCGCACCGGCTCATCCTGCATCCCGAGGCGGAGTTCGACGGCGTCACGCAGGAGGCCGTCATCGGCCAGGTGCTGCTCGACACCCCGCCGCCGACCCGTCGCGAGGCCGTATGAGCCTGAGCGACACACGCATCACACGCACGTCCACCTCGACGGGTCCGGACGGCCGCACGCAGGCGACCTCGGTCACGGCGACCTCGGTCGCGTCCGGGCGTTTCGTCGGCCTCGTCGTTTCCGGCGCGCGCGCGTGGGCCGCCGTGCGCGGCGCGGCTGCCGCCGTGGCGGAGTGGGTGCTGGGCACTGTGCGGCCCGCGGGAGCGCTCATCGTGCTGACCGCGACGGTCGGGCTCGGCGTGGGCATCGTGTTCGGCTGGGTCGAGTGGATGGTCGCCGGCGCGACCGCGGTGCTCCTGCTCGCGGCGAGCATCCCGTTCCTGTTCGGCACGCGGTCGTACGACGTCGACCTCTCGCTGCAGCATGGCCGCGTCGTGGCGGGCCAAGGCGTCACAGGTGAGGTGGTCGTGCGCAACCACGGCAGGGGAGCGGCACTCCCGGGCCGGATCGACATCCCGGTGGGGGACGGGCTCGTCGAATTCGGCGTGCCGCTCCTGCGTCCTGGCCATACGATCGCGCAGCCTCTCGAGATCCCTGCGCTCCGCCGTGGCATCATCACGGTCGGCCCCGCCACGACCGTCCGAAGCGACCCCGTCGGGCTCCTGCGGCGCGAGCACGCGTTCGCCGACGTGCATGAGGTGTACGTGCACCCCCGCACGGTGAGCCTGCCCTCGACGAGCGCGGGGATCGTCCGCGATCTCGAGGGAAGTCCCACGCGGCGCACGGTCGACGCCGACATGTCGTTCCATGCGATCCGCCCGTACGCGCCGGGGGATGCGCGCCGCCACATCCACTGGAAGTCCACCGCGAAGACGGGCCGGCTCATGGTCCGTCAGTACGAGGAGTCGCGTCGCTCGCGCATGGCCGTCATCCTCGCGGTCGCGCAGGACGAGTTCCTCGACGGCGACGAGTTCGAGCTCGCGGTGTCCTGCGCCGCATCCCTGGGCCTGCGGGCCATCCGCGACGCGCGCGACGTCGCGATCGTCACCGGGTCCGAGATCCCGCGCGTCGTGCGCGGCCGGCTCCGCGCCATCAGCCGGCTGCCTGCGGCCTCGCCGCGCGTGCTTCTCGACGGATTCAGCGGTGTCGAGATGCTCGAGAACACGATGCCCGTCGTGGATGTCTGCCGGCTCATCGCCGAGTCCGAGGAGCGGCTCTCGATCGCCGTCATCGTCACGGGTTCGACCGTGCCGCTCGCACGCCTGCAGCAGGCCGCGCTCGCGTTCTCGGCGGAGACGGCCGTCATCGCCGTCGTATGCGACGAGCGCTCGCATCCGCGGATGCGCGGCTTCTCGGGACTCTCGCTGCTGACGGTCGGCACGGCCGACGATCTGTCTGGGCTGCTCCTGCGGGGGGTGACGGCATGAGCGTCGACGCGCGGCACCCGGGCGGGCGGACCGGCCGCACCACGCGGGCGATCGTGCGTCCTCGCATCGTGGCGGGGGCGCTCTTCGGGGCCGTCATCGTCGCGGTCGCGGCGGTCGCGACGTGGCCCATCTACGCGTCGTCGGGCTATCTCGTCCTGGTCGTGGTCGCGACCGTCGTCGCCGTCGCGATCGCGATCGTCGCGCGCGTGCGGCGGTGGGGCGGCTGGACCGTCGCCGCGGCGCTCGCCGGCGCCTACCTCGTGCTGGGTGTGCCCCTCGCGGTGCCCTCGCGGCTCGGCAGTCCGCTCGAGTTCCTGCGCGGGTTCGGCGAGCTCGCCTTCGGCACCGTCGTGGCGTGGAAGGACCTCGTCACGGTGGACCTGCCGGTCGGGACGTATCGCAACCTCCTCGTGCCCGCGCTCATCGTGTTCCTCGTCGGCACGTGCCTGCTGCTCCTGCTGTCGTGGCGGGATGACGGACGCTCCGTCTACGCCGCCGCCGTCGCCGTCGCGATGGTGTCTTTCGGCCTCTTCTTCGGCCGCACCTCGGTGAGCGAGCCGCTGGCGATCGGCCCCCTCACCTTGTACGCGCCCGTCGAGACGGCCCTCGGCGTGGGCGGCCTCCTCGCGAGCCTCCTGTGGCTCTCGTGGCGCACGCAGGATGCGCGCCGCCACGCCCTCCAGCGCGCGGCGGTGTCGAGCGGCGTCCGGATCGCGAGCCGCTCGTCCCTCTCCGACCGCCGTCGCTCGGCGCTCGGCGCCGGCATGATCGCCGTCTCGGTCGTCGCCGCCGTCGCGATCGTGCCCTTCGCCGCCCGCGGGGCGGACCGTGAGGTGCTGCGCTCGGCGCTCGGCCCGGAGATCGACATGTCCACCGCCGTGAGCCCGCTCTCGGCCTACCGCTCGCTGTTCGCCGACGCGCGTGCCGACGAGGTGCTCTTCACACTGGACGCGTCAGGCGCCCTTCCCGAGCGCATCCGCATCGCGACCCTGACGCAGTACGACGGCGAGGTCTTCCGCACGGGCGCGCCGGGCGCGGTCGACGAGGGGCGCTTCCTGCGCATCCCGTCCGCGCTGGACCCGGGCGAGGGCACGCCGTTCGAGGTCGCGCTCACGATCGAAGGGCTGAGCGGGCCGTGGATGCCGACGGCCGGGCGAATCTCGCGCGTCGATTTCGCCGGGCCGCGCGCGACGGCGCTGTCGGGGGGGTTCTACTACAGCGCGGCGACCGAGGCCGGCATCCAGACCGCCGGTGGGGGACTCGAGGACGGCGACGCCTATCGGCTGATCGGCGTCGAGCCCGTCTCGCCGAGTCTCGAGGAGATCGCGGCCCCGGGCGCCGCCTCGACCGACGTCGTGCCCCCGCAGAGCCTGCGGACATGGGTCGAGCAGCATGTGTCCGGCACCGACGGCGTGGCGCTCGCAGGGCTCGTCGCGCTGCTGCGCGAGCGCGGCTATCTGAGTCACGGCCTCGAGTCCGGCGCGACGGCGCTCCCCGCGTGGGCCGAGAGCCTCGGGGCGTACTCGCCGCAGCCGAGCGCGTCGGGGCACTCGCTCGGGCGCATCGAGGCGCTGTTCGACCGGCTGATCGAGCGCGAGAGCGACCCGCGCGCCGCGGCCTCGGGCAACTACGTCGCGGGGATCGGCGACGACGAGCAGTTCGCCGTCGCGACAGCCCTCATCGCGCGCGAGCTGGGCTTCCCCTCTCGTGTCGTCGTCGGGGCGAGGATCACGAGCGGCGACGACGATGCCGTCACGTGCCGCGATCGCGTCTGCCGCGCGCAGGACATCTCGGCCTGGGCAGAGGTCCTTTCGGCGAGCGGAGCCTGGGTGCCGATCGACACGACGCCCCAGCACGCGCAGGCGCCCAGTCTCGAGGTGACGGAGCAGCGCGATCCGCAGAACGTGACCGAGGTGCGTCCTGCCGCGCCGGAGGAGATCCTGCCACCCGATCCCGTGCAGCAGGACGCCATCGCGCCCGAGCTCGCCGAGGACGGGGTCGGACTCGATCTGGCATGGCTCGGCCCGACGTTGCGCATCGCTGCATCCGTGCTCCTCATCCTTCTGCTCGCCGCGGGCCCGGTCGTCGCCCTCCTCATCACGAAGGCCCTGCGCCGCCGCGCCCGCCGAGAGGCCTCGACCCCGGCGGAGCGCATCGTCGGCGGCTGGGACGAGTATGCGGACGCCGCCGCGGACGCCGGTCGCGACTTCCCGCGCTCCGCCACGCGCTCCGAGCTCGCCGAGGCGTTCGCGACTCCCGACGGTGCGGCACTCGCGCTCGAGGCCGATCGCGCGGCGTTCGCGGGAGCTCACGCGGGGCTCTCCGACGAGGACGCCGACGTGTTCTGGAGCAGAGTCGACGCGCAGCGTCGTACCCTGACCAGGGAGAGAGGGTTCTGGGGAGGAGTCCTCACCGCCGTATCTTTGAGATCGATAGTCCGCCCGCTGGCACCCGCACCGAGTGCCCGCGCACTCTTCACCGAGAGGGGGCGGCGCCAGGTTCCGCGACCTGCGCGCCCGACACCATGACCGTTGACGCTTCCACCACCGCAGCGATCGCCCTCCTGTCGATCGTCGGATTCGCGGTGCTGTACGTGTGGACGGCACTCGCGCTGGCCGCCGTGCTCCGCAAGTCCGGCGAGCAGTCCTGGAAGGCGTGGGTGCCGTTCCTGAATCAGGCCGTGCTGCTGCAGCTCGGCGGCATGTCGGGGCTGCTCGTCCTGCTGTACCTGATTCCCGGTCTCGGCGTGCTCGCGGTGTGGGTCCTGCAGACCGTCGCGTGTCATCGGATCGGCCAGGCGTTCGGATTCGGGCCGGGACTCACGGTGCTCGCGGCCCTGGTCCTGCCGGTGTGGGCGTCGATCGTGGGCTTCGGGCCCGAGCGATGGGTGGGTCGTGAAGAGTCGTCGCGCGAGACCGGGGCGCTTCCTGCGCGCCCCGACGGCCCACCGCCGGTCCAGGGGGCTGCTCCGCACGGTCTCTACGCGCCCGTCGCCGAGCGGCCCGTGTTCGGCCGCGAGACGCACATCGCGGCACCCATCCCGCCCATGCCGACGGCGCCCGCGCCGGGAATCCCCGGCAACGTGTCGCCGTCTCGGTCCGCACCGTTCCCGCCCATGGAGGACGACCTCGAAGAGACCGCGGGTCCGCTCGCGACGCGCGCCTCGTCTCCCGTGGCGCCGCCCGAGGGAGGCTGGGGCGCGCCCCCGCCCCTCGCGCCCGCACGCCCGGTCCCCATCTTCGACGACGAGGTGGATGCGCCCACGTCGGTGCCCGCGAGCCGCGCCGCGGCGCGCGCCGAAGCCCGCGAGGAATGGGCTGCACGCGGCCTGCCCTCCGACGTCGAGGCATCGGGCGAGGTCACGGGCGCGGTCCCGGGTGCGCCCGCGCCGCTGTCGGCCGTGCCCATGCCTCCCGTCACTCGTGTTCCCGCCGCAGCGCCGCCGCAAGCTGCGCGCGAGCCGTGGGAGCCTTCGCGTTCGCCGTTCCCCGAGGCCGATGCCTTCCCCGACACGTCGGGCGCTGTCTCGGCGATCGTCGGCGCGCCGGTCGCCGGAGGACCCCGCGCCGCGATGTCGTCGGTTTCTGCGCAGACCCGTCGCCCCACGATCCCTGAGGCCCCGATCGACGAGACCGTCATCGCTCGACGCCGCCGGACGGGCTGGTCGCTCATCGCGCCGTCCGGACGCGAAGTGGCGGTCGTGGCCGACGTGATGCTGCTCGGGCGGCGCCCCGGGGTCGCGAACGACTTCCCCGGCGCGCAGCTCGTCGCGATCGACGATGCGACGGTGTCCAAGACGCATGCGCGCCTCGAGCTGCGTGAGGGCGCCTGGTACATCACGGACCTCGACTCGACGAACGGCGTCGTGCTGACGACCGACCGCGGCGCCGAGGTCGATGTGGCGCCGAGCGTCACGGTCGAGGCCGGCGAGAGGTTCCTCCTGGGCGATGCGGAGATCCGGCTCGTCCGGAGCGGCGAGTGACCGAGGACCCTCGGGTCGAGCCCTCCGCCCCCGCACCCGACGGGGCGGGAGCACAGTCCTCCGCGGAAGAAGTCGACACGGAGCGCTCGGACGACGTCGAGGACGCGACGCGCACGGTGCGGGTCCGCTCCCGTGGAGGTCGCGCGCCCGTCGCGGCGGGTGATCCCGATCCCGCGGCCGAGCCGCTGGACGTCGACCCCGACGACGGATCGACCGTCGTGGTGCGCCGTGAGTCCAGGCGTCGTGCCGCCGCAGCCGCGGCGTCCTCCGGCGACGACGATGACCCCATCACGATCGTCTCGGGGGCGCGGGCGCGGGCGCGAGCGCGAGAAGCCCGCGCCGCCGGTGCGGACGCGTCCCGATGGGACGTCGGGCGAACCTGCGAGCTACACGCCGCGGGCACCGGAACCGGTCATCGTGCCCCGTTCGCCGTTCGTGCCGCGCGCGCCCCAGATCCCCGTCGACAGTGCGGCCATCGAGTCCGCCCGCCGCCGCACCGCCCGCCGCCGTGTCGTGATCGGGAGCGGTCTTGCCCTGCTGATCGCAGCCGCCGCCGTCGTCGGGCTCGTCGCCCTGCTGAGCGGGATGTGACGCCCCTGCCGGCGTGATCCCCGGGCGGGCAGCGCGTTTGCCCGCCCTCTCGATCCCGGGTATGATCGATCGGGTGTGCGCGTTCGCGCGCCGTCTGCCGTGCCTCGGTACGCGGACGGATCGTGAACCCGCCGCATCTCAGGGAACGGCCTGCGAACAGGCCACCCCCACGGCATATCCACCACACACAACGTTCGGCACCATCATGCCGCGCCGGTGGATACATGTGAGCCCGCAGCGTCATGGTTCGAAAGATCCGGATGCCGCGGGGGAGACACGAACGCTGTCACCGTGCAGCATTAGAAGGAGAGAACGTGCCAACCATTCAGCAGTTGGTTCGCAAGGGTCGTTCGCCCAAGGTCTCGAAGACCAAGGCACCGGCGCTCAAGTCGAACCCGCAGCAGGCAGGCGTCTGCACCCGCGTCTACACGACCACGCCCAAGAAGCCCAACTCGGCGATGCGCAAGGTCGCCCGTGTCAAGCTCCGCAACGGCACCGAGGTCACGGCGTACATCCCCGGCGAGGGTCACAACCTCCAGGAGCACTCGCTCGTGCTCGTCCGTGGCGGTCGTGTCAAGGACCTCCCCGGTGTCCGCTACAAGATCGTCCGCGGCGCCCTGGACACCCAGGCCGTCAAGAACCGTAAGCAGGCTCGCAGCCGCTACGGCGCGAAGAAGGGCTGAGTCCAATGCCTCGTAAAGGTCCCGTCACCAAGCGTCCCGTCGTCAACGACCCGGTCTACGGCGCTCCGATCGTCAGCCAGCTCGTGAACAAGATCCTCGTGGACGGCAAGAAGTCCCTCGCCGAGTCGATCGTCTACACCGCCCTCAAGGGCGTCGAGGCCAAGAACGGCCAGGACGCCGTCGCGACGCTCAAGAAGGCCCTCGACAACGTGCGCCCGACCCTCGAGGTCAAGTCGCGCCGCGTCGGCGGCTCGACCTACCAGGTGCCGATCGAGGTCAAGCCTCACCGCGCCAACACGCTCGCGCTCCGCTGGCTCGTCAGCTACGCCAAGGGTCGTCGTGAGAAGACCATGACCGAGCGCCTCCAGAACGAGATCCTGGATGCCTCGAACGGCCTGGGTGCCGCGGTCAAGCGCCGCGAAGACACCCACAAGATGGCCGAGTCGAACCGCGCCTTCGCGCACTACCGCTGGTAACAGCGCTCCGGTAGCCGGCCGGAGGCGAACCCTCCGGCCGGCTCCACCGCGACATCCCTCACCACACGTAAGGAAGACACCCCGTGGCACAAGAAGTGCTCACCGACCTGAACAAGGTCCGCAACATCGGCATCATGGCGCACATCGATGCCGGCAAGACGACGACGACCGAGCGCATCCTGTTCTACACGGGCGTCAACCACAAGATCGGCGAGACGCACGACGGCGCTGCCACCACCGACTGGATGGAGCAGGAGCAGGAGCGTGGCATCACGATCACCTCCGCCGCCGTGACGTGCTTCTGGGACAAGAACCAGATCAACATCATCGACACCCCCGGCCACGTCGACTTCACGGTCGAGGTCGAGCGCTCGCTGCGCGTCCTCGACGGCGCCGTCGCGGTGTTCGACGGCAAGGAGGGCGTCGAGCCCCAGTCCGAGACCGTCTGGCGCCAGGCCGACAAGTACGACGTCCCCCGCATCTGCTTCGTCAACAAGATGGACAAGCTGGGCGCCGACTTCTACTTCACCGTCGACACGATCGTCAACCGCCTCAAGGCCAAGCCGCTCGTCATCCAGCTGCCGATCGGCGCCGAGAACGACTTCATCGGCGTCGTCGACCTGGTCGAGATGCGCGCGCTGGTCTGGCCCGGCGATGCCAAGGGCGACGTGACCATGGGTGCGAAGTACGAGGTCCAGGAGATCCCGGCCGACCTCGCCGACAAGGCTGCCGAGTACCGCGAGATGCTGCTCGAGACGGTCGCCGAGTCCGACGAGGTGCTCCTCGAGAAGCACTTCTGGGGCGAGGGCCTCACGGTCGCCGAGATCAAGGGCGCGATCCGCAAGCTCACGATCACCTCGGAGCTCTACCCCGTGCTGTGCGGCTCGGCGTTCAAGAACCGCGGCGTGCAGCCGATGCTCGACGCCGTCGTCGACTACCTCCCGTCGCCGCTCGACGTCCCCGCCATCGAGGCGCACGACCCCAAGAACGAAGAGATCGTCATCGAGCGTCACGCCGACCGTGACGAGCCGTTCGCGGCGCTCGCGTTCAAGATCGTGACGCACCCGTTCTTCGGTCGTCTGACCTACATCCGCGTCTACTCGGGTCACCTCGACTCCGGCGCTCAGGTCGTCAACTCGACCAAGGGCAAGAAGGAGCGCATCGGGAAGATCTTCCAGATGCACGCCAACAAGGAGAAGCCGGTCGACTCCGTCACCGCGGGCCACATCTACGCCGTCATCGGCCTCAAGGACACCACGACCGGCGACACGCTCTCGGACGCCCAGAACCCGGTCGTCCTCGAGTCGATGACGTTCCCGGAGCCGGTCATCGAGGTCGCGATCGAGCCCAAGACCAAGGCCGACCAGGAGAAGCTGGGTCTCGCGATCCAGAAGCTCGCCGAAGAGGACCCGACGTTCCGCGTCGAGCAGAACGCCGAGACCGGTCAGACCGTCATCAAGGGCATGGGCGAGCTGCACCTCGACATCCTCGTGGACCGCATGAAGCGCGAGTTCAAGGTCGAGGCCAACGTCGGAAAGCCGCAGGTCGCGTACCGCGAGACGATCAAGCAAGTCCGTCGAGCGTCACGACTACACGCACAAGAAGCAGACCGGTGGTTCGGGTCAGTTCGCGAAGATCCAGTTCGCGATCGAGCCGCTCGAGGTCACGGCCGACAAGACGTACGAGTTCGAGAACAAGGTCACCGGTGGCCGCATCCCGCGCGAGTACATCAGCCCGACCGACCAGGGCTTCCAGGACGCCATGAACGTCGGCGTGCTCGCCGGCTTCCCCATGGTGGGCGTCAAGGCGATCCTCCTGGACGGCGCGTCGCACGACGTCGACTCGTCCGAGATGGCGTTCAAGATCGCCGGCTCCATGGGCTTCAAGGAGGCCGTCCGCAAGGCGAACCCCGTCATCCTCGAGCCGATCATGTCGGTCGAGGTGCGTACTCCCGAGGAGTACATGGGCGACGTCATCGGCGACCTGAACTCGCGTCGCGGTCAGATCCAGTCGATGGAGGATGCCCAGGGCGTCAAGGTCGTGCGGGCACTCGTCCCGCTGTCCGAGATGTTCGGCTACATCGGCGACCTCCGTTCGAAGACCTCGGGCCGTGCCGTCTACTCGATGGAGTTCGACAGCTACGCCGAGGTCCCGCGCAACGTCGCGGACGAGATCGTCCAGAAGACCAAGGGCGAGTAAGGCTCCGGATGCCGGGCCTCGAGGGGTCCGGCATCCGATTACAACTGCATAGTGGTGTTCCCGGCGGCGCTGCCGCCGCAAGGGGGACACACAGATCCACAAGAAGCATCTCTACTAAAGTGGAGATATCCCCGTAGAGAACCGGTCGCAAACCAGCGACCGTGACCCCTACACGAACGTCCTGAGGAGGACCCAGTGGCTAAGGCCAAGTTCGAGCGGACCAAGCCGCACGTGAACATCGGAACGATCGGTCACGTCGACCACGGCAAGACGACGCTCTCGGCAGCGATCTCGAAGGTGCTCGCCGACAAGTACCCGTCGGCGACCAACGTGCAGCGCGACTTCGCGTCGATCGACTCCGCTCCCGAGGAGCGTCAGCGCGGCATCACGATCAACATCTCGCACATCGAGTACGAGACCCCCAAGCGTCACTACGCGCACGTCGATGCGCCCGGTCACGCCGACTACATCAAGAACATGATCACCGGTGCCGCCCAGATGGACGGCGCGATCCTCGTGGTCGCCGCGACCGACGGCCCGATGGCGCAGACCCGCGAGCACGTGCTGCTCGCCAAGCAGGTCGGCGTGCCCTACCTGCTCGTCGCGCTGAACAAGTCGCGACGCGGTCGACGACGAGGAGATCCTGGAGCTCGTCGAGCTCGAGGTCCGCGAGCTGCTGTCGTCGCAGGACTTCGACGGCGACAACGCCCCCGTCGTGCGCGTCTCGGCGCTCAAGGCGCTCGAGGGCGACGAGAAGTGGACCCAGTCCATCCTCGACCTCATGGAAGCCGTCGACGAGAACGTTCCCGACCCGGTGCGTGACCGCGACAAGCCGTTCCTCATGCCCATCGAGGACGTCTTCACCATCACCGGCCGTGGCACGGTCGTCACGGGCCGCGCCGAGCGCGGCACCCTCGCGATCAACTCCGAGGTCGAGATCGTGGGTCTGCGCCCGACGCAGAAGACGATCGTCACCGGTATCGAGATGTTCCACAAGCAGCTCGACGAGGCATGGGCCGGCGAGAACTGTGGTCTGCTCCTGCGCGGCACCAAGCGTGACGACGTCGAGCGCGGCCAGGTCGTCGTGAAGCCCGGTTCGGTCACCCCGCACACCAACTTCGAGGGCACGGCGTACATCCTGTCCAAGGAGGAGGGCGGCCGCCACAACCCGTTCTTCACGAACTACCGCCCGCAGTTCTACTTCCGCACCACGGACGTCACCGGCGTCATCACGCTGCCCGAGGGCACCGAGATGGTCATGCCCGGCGACACCACCGACATGACGGTCGAGCTGATCCAGCCGATCGCCATGGAAGAGGGCCTCGGCTACGCGATCCGTGAGGGTGGCCGCACCGTCGGCGCCGGCACGGTCACGAAGATCCTCAAGTAACACCCGCTGCATCACGAAGGGCCCCCGGGAGACCGGGGGCCCTTCGTGCGTCCGCGCGGAGGGCCTGAAGGCCCTGTTCGTCGTCCCGCGACCGGCGTTACGTTCGCCTCCGGACGGGTGCATTGGTCCACCGAACGCCGCGCAGGCCGAGACGTTCCCTTGACCGAGTCACTCGAAGAGAGCGACGAGGTCAACATGCGCCCACGAAGAGTGTCGCGGCGGCACGAGCCTCGACTCATGGCGCTGGTCGCGATCGGCTTGGCTGTGGCCGTCTTCGCGTCGGGCACGGCTCCGGCGAGCGCGGAGCTGCTCAGGGCAGAAGCACCGGCCACGCCCGCGGCGGAGGAGCCCGCGCCGGAGCAACCGGAACCGGATCTCCCCCCGCCGGAGCAGCCGGATCCGGCGGCACCGGAGCCGCCTGCGGCAGGTGAGCCGGCGCCCCAGCCCTCGGAGACGGAGCCGCCCGTGACAGGTGAGCCGGCGCCCCAGCCGTCGGCGACGGAGTCCTCAGGACCCGGGCCATCCCCGTCACCCGAAGCGCCCGGAGCCCCCGCGGCGCCCACGGCGTCGACGGAGGACTCGGCCGACGTCGGAGTGCTCGCTGTCCCCGAGCCCGGCGCCACCACGGCCGTCATCACCGTGAAGGTGGGTTCGGATCGCACGGGCATCACCGGCGTCACCAACCTCGCCGGGGTGGTCCTGATCCTGAACGAGGGGGAGCGGGCGGCCCGAACGGCACGCGGCCGGACGGCGTCTCGGGCACTGCGGACGGATGGGCGAGATGCGTCTCCGACGCCGAGGGCGACTGCTCGTTCGTCGTTCCGGACACCGGCACGGGGCCTTTCGGATTTCCGCAGGCGAACCGCGACGACCGCTATTGGGTCGTGCAGGCAGAGGTGCCGGCGGGGTACTTCGCGAACCCCTCGTTGCGTACCGGGCCCGGCACCGGTCAAGGCACCGCAACGGCGTATCGCTTCCGCACCGGCACCCAGCTGCGCGCAGGCAATGTGTACAGCTCGCAGAACGCCAGCGACTTCATGCTGTCCTCCGGACTGCAGCAGCCCACGGCCTCCGGCGGCATATGGCAGCAATCACGGGTCAACCCGCCGCTGGACTGCCTCTTGCGGCCTCGACGTCGCACTCATCCTCGACCTGTCCGGCTCGGTCGGGACCGAACGTGGGAGCGCTCAAGGCTGCCGCCGACACGTTCGTGGACTCGCTCACCGGTACCCCGTCCCGGATGGCGCTGTTCTCCTTCTCCACGCGTCTCCCCGGCCGAAGGCGCTGCCGCGAACTTTCCCAGCCTCACCTCGGTTGCCACGACGGAACAGGGCACGGCCTTCAAGAGCCGGTACGCCGCGTGGACGGCCGTGGGCGGGACGAACTGGGATCGCGGGCTGGGCGTCGCCGCCGTTCCGAACACCGCGGCCAACGACTTCGACCTCGCCGTCGTCATCACCGACGGCGATCCGACCTTCTACAACCAGCCCGATCAGGGCCCCGGCAACTACAACCGCTTCCGCGAGATCGAGAACGGCATCTTCTCGGCCAACGCGCTCAAGGCCGGCACCGCCCTCGGATCACCGAAGCCGGCTGGTCGCCTTCGGCGTGGGCGCCGGCGCGAGCGGCACCGCGACGGCGCTGAATCTGCGCGCGATCTCGCGGCACCGACGGCGTACGACGGCACCAACGCGACCTCTGCCGACTACTACCAGACCGCCGGACTACTGCCTCGGTGGGATCGAGCCCTGCGAACCCTCGCCCTCGGCAACTGCGCGGGCGACGCTGACGGTCACCAAGCAGATCGTGCCGGAGGACCGCGGCCGAGGGCTCGATCGAGGGCGCAACGCCCGCCGGGGCCGGATGGCAGTTCACCGGCTCCATCGAGACGGACGGAGTGACCACGCCGGAAGCGGTGCGCACGACCACGGCCGACGGCACCGGCACGGTCGCGTACCCCCTCACGTTCCCCGGAGGCACCACGGCCGCGATCGTCACGGTCACCGAGACGCCCCAGGACGGGGTTCGCAGCTGCAGCCGGTCGAGGGGCAGAACGCGGCATGCACGAACCTCGACACCGGCGAAGCGGTGGCACCCGCCGCATCCCCGACGGACGGTTTCACCGTCGCCGTGCCGAGCACGCAAGCGGTGAACTGCATCGTCTACAACCGTGCTGCCCTGCCCGAGGCGGAGCTGACCGTGTCGAAGAACTGGGTTGTCAACGATGTCGCCTACCCGGAAGGCGCCCAGCCCAGCGACCTCACCGCGCAGCTTCTGCTCACCGGCCCTGACGGGGCGCCCGCGAGCGGTCAAGGCTGGGGTGTGTCGCGCTCGGGCTACACCCAGGGCGATACAGTGACGCTCTCCGAAGAGCTGACCCTCATCGACCCCGCAGCTGTGCACGGCAACGGCCGCGGTCACGAGCGTCAACGGGGTGACCGTGGACACCCCGTTGGGCACGGGCTATGACCTCGCGCTCAGCCAGGCGGCGAACACCGCGACGATCACGAACACCGTCACGTGTGAGAGCCGACTCACGCTGATCAAGCGCATAGGCGGCGGTGCAACAGATCCCGCCCAGTGGACTCTGGGCGCGTCCTTCCTCGCCACCCCGGACCGCGCCGACCGGCCTTGAGGGGTTCAGCGGTGCCTCCGGCTCCGCCGCGGTGACTGACCAGCCGGTCACTCCCGATGCCCGCTA
The DNA here is from genome assembly GCA_963695125.1 of uncultured Actinomycetota bacterium. Lineage (GTDB taxonomy): Bacteria > Actinomycetota > Actinomycetes > Actinomycetales > Microbacteriaceae > Microbacterium. The sequence continues at coordinate 640,478 of CAVOFY010000003.1, read as the reverse complement.
CCAGCTCCTCGAGTCCGGCGGCGACCCGCGGTGGGTGCAGACCGACGTGCGCACCGACCTGCAGGACAATCCCCTCTCGACAGGCTCGGCCACATGCGTCCGGGTCGACGAGAACGGGGAGCCGTATCCGGACAGCGGCTACTCCGACGGCATCAACGGCGGCGTCAACGTTCCCGTCGGGTATCGCGTCGCGTGCACCCTTCGTGAACCAGGACGCCCAGGTGATCCTGCTGAAGGATGTCGTCAACGACGACGGCGGCACGGCGACCGCTGCCGCGTGGCAGCTCACGGCGACCCCCACGCCGCAAGACGGTCTCCCTACGAGCACCGTCGCAGGGCTCCGAGATCCCCTCCGACGCCAATGCGCACAGATCCGACCCGACCACGTGTACACGCTCACCGAATCCGCTGTGGACGGGTACGCCTTCTCGCGCCTGCAGGAACGCGTCGGCGAAGAGTGGGTCGATGTGGTGCCCAACCCGGACCCCGCTCAGTATCCGCAGCGCACGCCGCCGGCAACTGGCAGATCAGCGTGCCGGCGCTCGGGGACCCGATCTACCGATTCGTCAACGACGACGTGGCCCCGCGGCTCACGCTCGTCAAGACCGTGACCAACGACGATGGCGGGACGGCCGCCGAGACCGGCTGGACCCTCACCGCCACCAGCCCAGGCGAGCCCGGGCTCTCGGGGACGACCGGGAGTGCGGGGGTGACGTCGGTGGCTGTCACGGCAGGCGTGGCCTACACGCTCGGCGAGACCGGTCCCGAGGGATACACGTGGGAGTCTCTCACCTGCGACAACGGCTCGAACGCGTCGCCCGCCAGCCCGACGCTCACGCTCGAGGTGGGCGAGGACGTCACATGCACCTTCGTCAACGATGACGTCGCGCCGACGCTCACCCTGGTCAAGACCGTCACGAATGCGCAAGGAGGCTCCGCGGTGCCTGCGGATTGGACGCTGTCGGCGACCACTCCCGGCGGGCCCGACCTCTCCGGGGCCTCGGGAACACCCGCGGTGACCGGCGTCGCCGTGAAGGCGGGGGCGGTCTATACCCTCACCGAGAGCGGTGGTCCGTCAGGCTACGAGTGGGTCGTGCTCACATGCGACAACGGCGCCGAGATCTCGCCCGAGAGCCCCACTCTCACCCTCGCCCTGGACGAAGACGTCGTCTGCACCTTCGCGAACACCGATCTGGCGGGCAGTCTCACGATGGTCAAGCAGGTCGTCAACGACGACGGCGGCACCGCCGTGCCGGAGGACTGGGATCAGCGGCTCACGGCGCAGCCGACCACCGGTGACACCCTCGTCTTCGATCACAACGAGACCATCGCCGTCCCGGGCGGGACCTACACCCTGGCCGAGGTCGACCAGCTCCCCGGGTACGCCCTGACCGACCTCTCCTGCACCACCGACGGCACGTCGCTTGCAGCGCCGACGGTGACGGTGCCCAACGGGGCGAACGTGACCTGCACGTTCGTCAACGACGACGTCGCGCCCACACTCACCCTCGTCAAGACGGTCGTCAACGATGCCGGCGGCTCTGCGGCGCCGGCCGAGTGGACGCTCTGCGGCGACCACCCCCGGGAGGCCCCGACCTGTCGGGCGCGACCGGGACGACCGGCCGTCACCGCTGTCACCGTCCCGGCGAACACGGAGTACACCCTCGGCGAGAGCGGTGGTCCGCAGGGCTACGACGGGGAGTCCCTGTCGTGCGACAACGGCTCCACCGCGTCGGTGACGGACCCGACGCTGACGCTGGCGCTCGATGAGGACGTCACCTGCACCTTCGTGAACAGCGACGTGCCCGGCACGCTCACCCTGCTCAAGCAGGTCGTCAACGACAGCGGTGGAACAGCTGTGCCGAGCGACTGGAACCAGTCCCTCACGGCTCAGCTCACCGGGGGAACAGCGATCGCGTTCGACCATGACGTCTCGCAACAGGTCGCAGCGGGCGAGTATACGCTCGCCGAAGGCACAGGCCCGGCGGGCTACGAGTGGACGGCACTGTCGTGCAGCACGGGTGACACGAGCCTGACCGCGCCGACCGTCACGGTGCCCAACGGTGCTGCGGTGACCTGCACGTTCACCAACGACGATGTCGCCCCCACTCTGACTCTCGTGAAGACCGTCGCCAACGCCAACGGCGGATCGGCGGTGCCCGCCGATTGGACGCTTTCTGCGACGACCCCGGACGGACCGAATCTCACCGGCGAGACCGGCACGCCGGCCGTGACCGCGGTGCCGGTGCCCGCAGGCGTCGTCTACACCCTCGCCGAGTCCGGTGGTCCAGACGGTTACGAGTGGTCGACGCTCGTCTGCGACAACGGCGCCACCATCAGTCCGCAGGCGCCGACACTCACGCTGGGTCTGGCCGAGAACGTCACGTGCACGTTCGGCAATACCGACCTGCCGGGATCCCTCACCCTGGTCAAGGACGTGGACAACACCCTCGGCGGTTCGGCTGTGCCGGCCGACTGGGACCAGCGGCTGACGGCCCAGCCAGCGACCGGAGCGGCGCTGGTCTTCGACCACGCCCAGACCCAGCTCGTCCCGGCCGGCGCCTACACGCTGGCCGAGGTCGACCAGCTCGCCGACTACGCGTGGACCGCCTTGTCGTGCACGCACCGGCGGAGTCACCCTCGCCTCGCCCGTCGTCACCGTCGCCAACGGCCAGGCCGTGACCTGCACCTTCTCGAACGCCTCGATCGCCCCGACGCTCACCCTCGTGAAGAACGTCGACAACCTCGGCGGCGTCGGCACGGCGGCGCCCGAGCATGGACGCTCAACGCCGTCGCCGGAGAGAACGATCCCCGCCTGTCGGGTGACAGGCACGCCCGCGGGGACGGCACCGCCGTCGGTGTCCGGGCCAGTGGCCGCCGATGTCGACTACACGCTGTCCGAGACCTTCGGTCCGTCTGGATACACCGCCGGTGACTGGGCCTGCGTCGAGACCGTCAGGCGGCGCCGCCTACCCGCTCGTCGCGGCCGGAGTTGTGCGGCTCACGCCTCGGCGTCGACGTGACCTGCGAGATCGTCGAACACGGCGATCCCGCGCGGAGGGCACGATCGACAAGCGCGTGGCGGACGGCTCACCGGTGCAGAACGCCGACGGCACGTGGACCATCTCGTACGACATCGTCGTGACGAACAACTCGGACACCTCGACGTACATCTACAGCCTGTCCGACACGCTGGAGTACGGCGAGGGGATCACGCCTACCGCCGCGAGCTGGACGGGGCCGGACGGTACGTCGGGTACCTTCACGCTCCCGACCGGAACCGCCACCCTGGCCACCGGCGCCGCGCTTCCCACATCCGGCGATCCTGCCGCGCGGGCGACGCACGTCTACACGGTGACCGTGACCGCCTCGATCGCGAACGGCACTCAGGACGGCGAGACATGGCGGTGCGACACGACGCCCGGGCACGCCCTCGGCCGGTGGTTTCCTCAACGCAGCGACGCTGTCGGTGACGGGCGAGGACGACCAGACGGCGTACGGCTGCGCCGAGCCGGCGTTCCCCGCGCTCGTGAAGACCGGCGCCGACCCGGCCACGCAGAACCCGGACGCGTCGTGGAACGTCACCTACACGCTCACCGTGAGCAACCCCGGTGCCGTCGCCCTACAGGCCGCGCTCACCGAGACGCTTCCGGCGGTGCCCACAGGCTGGGTGCTCGGAGGCGGAGTCTGGACGATCGCAGCGGTCGGCGACGCGCCCGCTCCGACGACCCCCACCGCAGCGCCGGGGACGACGGCCGACGTGTGGACCGGCGCGCTGGAGCCGGCGGCCGTCGCTCTCGTACACGGTGACGGGGGTGCTCTCGCCGACCGTCGAGGCGGTCGCGCCCGGCGCGTGCGCGGCAGGAGGCGGCCTCATCAACACGGCCGGGGTGACCTCCGGCGAGATCGCGGTGGATGCGGAGGGCTGCGTGACGGTGCTGGTCGCGCCCGTCACAGTCGAGAAGACCGACGGTGCGCCGCAGCAGCTCCCCGACGGCGACTGGCAGATCGACTACGTCGTGACGGTGACCAACACCAGCGCCACGGTGGCCACCGTGTACACGCCTCGTCGATGTCCCGGATCTGGGCAGCGGCATCGACCTCGTCTCGGGCGCGTGGGTCGGGACGGCGCCTGCGCCCGACAGCCCGCTGGCGGCCGGCGCATCGGCCGAGTACACCTACCGCATCGTCGCTTCGATAGACCCGGATGCCGCAGACCCGGCGCTCGTGTGCGAGCCCGGCGAAGGAGGAGGCTTCTTCAACACCGTCGAGGTCGTCTTCCCCGGCGGAAGCGACGCCGACGACGGCTGCGCCGAGCCCGGTGGGCCTTCGGTGACGAAGACCGCGCAGCCTCCGACCCCGCTCGGCGCCGGCGTCTGGATCGTGTCGTACGCCGTCGTGGTGTCCAACAGCAGCGGAGTCACCGTCGCGTACACGCTGGAAGACCGTCCTCAGCCGTTGACGGGCGGGCTCGAACTCGTGACGCCGTGGACGGTGGAAGGCCCGGTCGTCCAACCCGCCGGCGGCAGCACCGGAGCGCTCACGGCAGGCTGGGACGGCGTGGCGCAGACCGAGGCGGCGACGGGTCTGATCCCCGACGGTGCGACCCACACGTACACGGTCAGCGCTCAGGTCAGCGTCGCCGCAGCCGACCCCGACGACCTGATCTGCGGCGAGACGCCCGAAGAGGGCGGCGGCGTGTGGAACACCTCACGCGTCGACAACGGCGCCTTCGAAGAGTCCGATCAGGACTGCAGCGAGCTCGTCGTGGTGCCCGTCGAGCTCGAGAAGTCCGACGGGACGGTGACCGTCCTCGGCGCGGACCGCTGGCGCGTCGACTACACCGTGACGGTGACGAACCCCGGCCTGCAGGCCACCACATACACCCTCACCGACGCGCCGCAGTTCGATACGGCCTTCACCATCGTCGCGCAGGGCTGGGTCGGGTCGCCGAACGTCGCCGACGTCGAGATCGAGCCCGGGGGCATCGACGTGTACACCTACCGCGTGGATGCCACTTCCTCCGTCCGTCCGCTCCCCTCCTCGGCAGTGAGCTGCACCGCGGACGGCGGAGGGTTCTTCAACACCGCCACGGCTGTGCATCTCGGCGGGACCGTGTCCGACACGGGGTGCGCCGTTCCCCCCGTGAGGCCGCCAGTCCCGGACCCCGGTCCAGGCATCGCCGGCACCGGCGGAGTCCCGCCGGAAGGGCTGACGGACTTCGGCGTGGTCGCGCTCTTGGCCGGGATCCTGGCGCTGCTCGTGGCCCGCCGCCGGGCCGGACGCGTGGCCCGGCGACCGGCAGCCGTTGACCCTCGTCCCGGCGGGATCGAGAATGGATCGACGGCCCTGCGGGGCGCTACGGAGGAGCGGACATGGACATCGACGACGTCGTGAGACAGGGCAAGGACTTCCTGGAGCAGAACAAGGACAAGATCGGCGACGCGCTCAAGAGCGACAAGGCCGAAGAAGTCAGCGACAACGTGCTCGACACGGCCGCGGACTTCGTGAAGAAGGTCGCTCCCGACGCGGTCGACGGGCACGTCGACGGTGCACGCGATGCGGTCGACGGCGTCATCGGCAACGACAAGAAGTAGAGTCCACCGGGCGCGTCGCCTGTGAGGCCGCCGAGCATCGCGTCGCGCGACACGCCCGAGTTTGCGACACGCCCGGGCTGCACGTAGACTTATGAGGTTCCACATTCCTGCGCGCCGTTGGCGTGCGATGGATCACTGCCAGGGCAGTGCATAGGCGGCGCTCACGAGTGGGTGCGAGGTCCTAGGCCGCGGGCAGCAGAACACCACTCCACCCGTACCACGTGCGCCCCGATGGGGCAGTGCGCGTACATGCGGGAAGGAGCCGGGTGCCGAGGCATCCGGAATGACAGCAGAACAGTGGTGCAGCATGCGCCGCGGCAACGCGGTGAACGAAGTGCCAAGGGCGAGGGATGACCCTTCCCACGCCCCCGTGCGTCCAATGCCCGAGAGGTATGACGCGGAAAGAGAGTGAGCAGACAATGGCGGGACAGAAGATCCGCATTCGCCTGAAGTCGTACGATCACGCCGGCCTCGACTCGTCGGCCCGCAAGATCGTCGACACCGTGACCCGTGCAGGCGCGACCGTCGTGGGCCCCGTGCCCCTTCCGACCGAGAAGAACGTCATCGCCGTCATCCGGTCGCCCCACAAGTACAAGGACAGCCGCGAGCACTTCGAGATGCGCACCCACAAGCGCCTCATCGACATCATCGACCCGACGCCCAAGGCCGTCGACTCGCTGATGCGTCTCGACCTCCCGGCCGATGTCAACATCGAGATCAAGCTCTGAGGCTCGCCATGGCTGACATCAACTCCAAGGTTTCCAAGGGTCTGCTGGGCACCAAGCTCGGCATGACGCAGGTCTGGGACGAGAACGGCAAGGTCGTTCCCGTCACCGTGATCGAGATCGCCCCGAACGTGGTCACCCAGATCCGCACCCCCGAGAAGGACGGCTACAAGGCCGTTCAGATCGCCTACGGCCAGATCGACCCCCGCAAGGTCAACAAGCCGCAGACGGCCCACTTCGAGGCCGCCGGCGTGACGCCGCGTCGTCACCTCACCGAGGTCCGCACGGCTGACGCCGGCGACTACACGCTCGGTCAGGAGCTCACGGTGGAGGGCACGTTCGAGGCCGGCCAGCTCGTCGACGTCGTCGGCACCAGCAAGGGCAAGGGCTTCGCGGGTGTCATGAAGCGCCACAACTTCAAGGGCGTCTCGGCTTCGCACGGTGCGCACCGCAACCACCGCAAGCCCGGCTCGATCGGCGCGTCGTCGACCCCGAGCCGCGTCTTCAAGGGCATGCGCATGGCCGGCCGTATGGGTGGCGAGCGCGTGACCGTCCTCAACCTCACGGTGCACGCCGTCGACGCCGAGAAGGGTCTGCTGCTCGTCAAGGGCGCCGTCCCCGGCGCGCGCGGCCGCATCGTCTACGTCCGCAACGCAGTGAAGGGTGCCTGAGCATGGCTGACTCGACTCTCGCGCTCGACGTCCTGAAGGCCGACGGCAAGAAGGCCGGCTCCGTGGAGCTGCCCGCCGCGATCTTCGACGTCAAGACGAACATTCCGCTGATCCACCAGGTCGTCGTCGCGCAGCGCGCGGCGGCTCGCCAGGGCACCCACTCGACCAAGCGTCGCGGTGAGGTCTCGGGCGCCGGCCGCAAGCCCTTCAAGCAGAAGGGCACGGGTAACGCCCGTCAGGGCTCGATCCGCGCGCCGCACATGACCGGCGGTGGCATCGTCCACGGCCCGAAGCCGCGCGACTACTCGCAGCGCACCCCCAAGAAGATGATCGCCGCCGCCCTCCTCGGTGCGCTCGAGCGACCGTGCCCGCGGTGAGCGTCTGCACATCGTCGACTGCTTCGGCATCGAGGGTGCTCCGTCGACCAAGGCCGCCGCCGCGGTTCTCGCCGCGCTCGCGCCGACCAAGAACGTGCTGGTCGTCATCGACGCGTGACGACGAGCTCAGCATCCTGAGCGTGCGCAACCTCGCGTACGTCCACGTGCTGTACGTCCGACCAGCTCAACGCCTACGACGTGCTCGTCTCCGACGACATCGTCTTCACCAAGGCCGCCTACGACGCGTTCGTCGCGTCCAAGACGGCCACCGAGGAGGTCTCGGCATGAGCACTCGAGCATTGCCGTGAACAAGGACCCGCGCGACATCATCCTCAAGCCGGTCGTCTCCGAGAAGAGCTACGGGCTCATCGACGAGGGCAAGTACACGTTCCTCGTGGACCCGCGCGCGACCAAGACCGAGATCAAGCTCGCCATCGAGAAGATCTTCGGCGTCAAGGTCGCCTCGGTCAACACGATCAACCGCGTCGGCAAGGCCCGTCGCACCCGCTTCGGCACGGGCAAGCGCAAGGACACCAAGCGCGCCATCGTGACCCTGAAGTCGGGCACCATCGACATCTTCACGGCAGTCGGCTGACGGTCGGGATAGAGGACTAGAGAACATGGCTATTCGCAAGTACAAGCCCACGACCCCGGGTCGCCGCGGCTCGTCGGTGGCCGACTTCGCCGAGATCACCCGATCGACGCCCGAGAAGTCGCTCCTCCGCCCGCTCTCCAAGACCGGTGGTCGCAACAACCAGGGTCGCATCACCACCCGCCACATCGGCGGTGGCCACAAGCGCCAGTACCGTGTCATCGACTTCCGTCGCAACGACAAGGACGGCGTCAACGCCAAGGTCGCTCACATCGAGTACGACCCCAACCGCACGGCGCGCATCGCCCTCCTGCACTACTTCGACGGCGAGAAGCGCTACATCATCGCGCCGAACAAGCTGTCGCAGGGTGACATCGTCGAGTCGGGTCCGTCGGCCGACATCAAGCCCGGCAACAACCTGCCGCTGCAAGCAACATCCCGACCGGTACCGTGATCCACGCGATCGAGCTCCGCCCCGGCGGCGGCGCGAAGATGGCGCGCTCGGCCGGTGCGTCGGTGCGTCTCGTCGCGAAGGACGGCCCCTACGCCCAGCTGCGTCTGCCCTCGGGCGAGATCCGCAACGTCGACGCGCGCTGCCGCGCGACGATCGGCGAGGTCGGCAACGCCGAGCAGTCGAACATCAACTGGGGCAAGGCCGGCCGCAACCGCTGGAAGGGCATCCGCCCGACCGTCCGCGGTGTCGCGATGAACCCGGTCGACCACCCGCACGGTGGTGGTGAGGGCAAGACGTCCGGTGGACGTCACCCCGTCACTCCTTGGGGCCAGGCTGAGGGTCGCACCCGCCACGCCAACAAGGAAAGCGACAAGTACATCGTCCGCCGTCGCAACGCCGGCAAGAAGCGCAAGTAGGAGTAGAGGAAGATGCCTCGCAGCCTTAAGAAGGGCCCCTTCGTCGACGAGCACCTGCTTCGCAAGGTCGTCGTCCAGAACGAAGCCGGTTCCAAGAACGTCATCAAGACCTGGTCGCGTCGTTCGATGATCGTGCCGGCCATGCTCGGCCACACGATCGCCGTCCACGACGGTCGCAAGCACATCCCCGTGTTCGTGACCGAGACCATGGTCGGCCACAAGCTGGGCGAGTTCGCGCCCACCCGCACCTTCCGCGGCCACGAGAAGGACGACAAGAAGGGTCGCCGCCGCTGACGCGGGGGCGCTCCGAGAAGAAGAGAAGGAGGAGAAGCAATGGTGGATTCCATCGCACGCGTGCAAGCACATCCGCGTGACCCCTCAGAAGGCTCGTCGTGTCGTCGCGCTCATCAAGGGCAAGCAGGCTCAGGAGGCTCTCGCCATCCTGAAGTTCGCCCCGCAGAGTGCCAGCGAGCCGATCTACAAGCTCGTCGCCGCCGCGATCGCGAACGCTCGCGTCAAGGCCGACAAGGACGGCGAGTACCTGGACGAGCAGGACCTGTACGTGGCGAACGCCTACGTCGACGAGGGCACGACGCTCAAGCGTTTCCAGCCCCGTGCACAGGGTCGCGCGTTCCAGATCAAGAAGCGCACGAGCCACATCACGGTCGTGCTCTCGACCCCCGAGGTCGCCGAGGCGGCCCCGGCAGCCAAGACCAAGAAGGCGAGCAAGTAATGGGCCAGAAAGTCAACCCGTACGGCTTCCGCCTCGGGATCACCACCGACCACGTGTCGCGCTGGTTCTCCGACTCGACGAAGCCCGGTCAGCGCTACGCCGACTACGTCGCCGAGGACATCAAGATCCGCAAGCTCCTGCAAGACGCAGCTCGACCGCGCCGGCGTGAGCAACATCGAGATCGAGCGCACGCGTGACCGTGTCCGCGTCGACATCCACACCGCCCGCCCGGGCATCGTGATCGGTCGCCGCGGCGCCGAGGCCGAGCGCATCCGCGCCGACCTCGAGAAGCTCACCGGCAAGCAGATCCAGCTGAACATCCTCGAGGTCAAGAACCCCGAGGCCGACGCTCAGCTCGTCGCGCAGGGCATCGCCGAGCAGCTCACCGCTCGCGTGGCGTTCCGCCGCGCGATGCGCAAGGGTCTGCAGGGCGCTCAGCGCGCCGGTGCCAAGGGTGTCCGCATCCAGGTCTCCGGCCGTCTCGGCGGCGCCGAGATGAGCCGTTCGGAGTTCTACCGCGAGGGTCGTGTGCCGCTGCACACGCTGCGCGCGAACATCGACTACGGCTTCTACGAGGCGAAGACCACCTTCGGCCGCATCGGCGTGAAGGTCTGGATCTACAAGGGCGACCTCACCAACAAGGAACTGGCTCGCGAGCAGGCCAACGCGCCGAAGGCGCCCCGTGGTCGTGACGACCGTGGCGGCGACCGCCGCCGTGGCCCGCGCAACGAGGCCCCCGTCGCAGAAGGAGCGTCTGCCTGATGCTTATTCCCCGCAAGGTCAAGTACCGCAAGCAGCACCACCCGGGTCGCTCGGGCCAGGCCACCGGCGGCACGAAGGTGTCGTTCGGCGAGTTCGGCATCCAGGCCCTGACGCCCGCGTACGTGACGAACCGTCAGATCGAGTCCGCTCGTATCGCGATGACGCGTCACATCAAGCGTGGTGGAAAGGTGTGGATCAACATCTACCCCGACCGTCCGCTCACGAAGAAGCCTGCCGAGACCCGCATGGGTTCCGGTAAGGGCTCGCCCGAGTGGTGGGTCGCGAACGTCAAGCCGGGTCGCGTCCTCTTCGAGGTCGCCGGTGTCAGCGAGGAGCTCGCTCGCGAGGCCCTGACCCGTGCCATCCACAAGCTGCCTCTCAAGGCACGCATCATCAAGCGCGAGGAGGGCGACGCATAATGGCGATCGGCACCAAGCAGCTCGCCCCGAGCGAGCTCGACACGTTCGAAGACCAGCGCCTCGTCGAGGAGCTGCGCAAGGCCAAGGAAGAGCTGTTCAACCTGCGCTTCCAGTCGGCCACCGGCCAGCTCGAGAGCCACGGCCGCATCCGTGCGGTCAAGCGCGACATCGCGCGGCTCTACACCGTCATCCGTGAGCGCGAGCTCGGCATCCGTGCCACGCCCGCGCCCGTCGAGGTGGCGACGAAGGCGAAGAAGACCAAGGCCAAGAAGGCGGATGCCGCTGACGAGGCCGTGAAGGAAGAGGCCGAGTGATGGCTGAGACCACTGACAAGAAGCCCGCTGCACCCAAGAAGGCTCCGGCAGCGAAGGCTCCCGCCAAGAAGGCTGCGGCCAAGGTCGAGGCCCCCGCGGCTGAGACCGTCGTGGCCAAGGGTCACGAGTCGTCGGCGCACGACGTCCGCGACGCGAACGCCCGTGGCTACCGCAAGTCGCGTCGTGGCTACGTCACGAGCGACAAGATGGACAAGACGATCGTCGTCGAGGTCGAGGACCGCGTGAAGCACCCGCTCTACGGCAAGGTCATCCGCCGCACCTCCAAGGTCAAGGCGCACGATGAGGGCAACACGGCCGGCATCGGCGACCTCGTCCTGATCAACGAGACCCGTCCGCTGAGCGCCACCAAGCGCTGGCGCCTGGTCGAGATCCTCGAGAAGGCCAAGTAAGCCTCGCGCTGCTTGGAATCCAAGGAGTAACAAGTGATTCAGCAAGAGTCTCGCATCAAGGTCGCCGATAACACCGGCGCCAAGGAGCTGCTCACGATCCGCGTGCTCGGCGGCTCGCACCGCCGGTACGCCGGTCTGGGCGACATCATCGTCGCGACGGTGAAGGACGCGATCCCCGGCGGAAACGTGAAGAAGGGCGACGTCGTCAAGGCGGTCGTCGTCCGCACCAAGAAGGAGACGCGCCGTCCCGACGGCTCGTACATCAAGTTCGACGAGAACGCCGCCGTCATCCTGAAGAACGACGGGGAGCCCCGCGGCACCCGCATCTTCGGACCGGTCGGTCGTGAGCTTCGCGACAAGAAGTTCATGAAGATCGTCTCGCTGGCCCCGGAGGTCATTTAAGTCATGGCGAAGATCAAGAAGGGCGACCTCGTTCAGGTCATCTCGGGCGCCAAGCCCGAGCGCGGCGGAGACCGCGGCAAGCAGGGCAAGGTCCTCGAGGTCCTTGCCGAGCAGAACCGCGTCATCGTCGAGGGCGTGAACTACGTCACCAAGCACACCCGCGTGGGCCAGACCCAGCGCGGAACCAAGACCGGCGGCATCGAGACGTTCGAGGCGCCGATCCACATCTCCAACGTCGCCCTCGTCGACCCCTCGACCAAGAAGCCGACGCGTGTCGGCCACCGCGTCGAGGAGCAGACGAAGGACGGCGTGAAGCGCACGGTCCGCGTGCGCTACGCGAAGAAGTCAGGCAAGGACCTCTGATGAGCACCGCAACTGCCGCGCCGGCTGGCAAGATCCAGCCGCGCCTGAAGCAGAAGTACAACACCGAGATCAAGAAGGCCCTGCAGGAGGAGTTCGGCTACCCGAACGTCATGCAGATCCCCGGTCTGGTCAAGGTCGTCGTCAACACCGGCGTCGGCGAGGCAGCTCGCGACAGCAAGGTGATCGATGGTGCGGTCGACGACCTCACCAAGATCACCGGCCAGAAGCCGATCGTCACGAAGGCCCGCAAGTCCATCGCGCAGTTCAAGCTGCGCGAGGGTCAGCCCATCGGCGCGCACGTCACCCTCCGCGGCGACCGCGCGTGGGAGTTCGTCGACCGCCTCGTGAACCTCGCGCTGCCCCGCATCCGCGACTTCCGCGGTCTGTCGCCGAAGCAGTTCGACGGCAACGGCAACTACACCTTCGGTCTCCAGGAGCAGTCCGTGTTCCACGAGATCAACCAGGACAAGATCGACCGCGTCCGCGGCTTCGACATCACGGTCGTGACGTCGGCGAAGACGGATGACGAGGGTCGCGCCCTGCTGCGCCAGCTCGGCTTCCCCTTCCGCAACGAGGACGCTCAGGCCTGAGCAGGATGTCCCGGGGGACACCGCCCGAGGCCGTCATAGCAGGTCGTCTGTCGTGTAACGGCAGCCGAAACCTCATGAACAAAGGAATCATCACATGACAATGACAGACCCGGTCGCAGACATGCTGACCCGTCTGCGCAACGCGAACTCGGCGCACCACGACACCGTGTCGCTGCCGAGCTCCAAGCTCAAGACGCACATCGCCGAGATCCTCCAGCAGGAGGGCTACATCGCCGGCTGGGAGGTCAGCGACGCCCGCGTCGGCCAGACCCTCACGCTGACGCTCAAGTACGGCCCGAACCGCGAGCGGTCGATCGCCGGCATCAAGCGCGTCTCGAAGCCCGGCCTGCGCGTCTACGCGAAGTCGACCGAGATCCCCACCGTCCTCGGTGGCCTCGGCGTCGCCATCCTGTCCACCTCCTCCGGTCTCCTCACGGACCGTCAGGCCGAGCAGAAGGGCGTGGGCGGAGAAGTTCTCGCCTACGTGTGGTGACCTGAGAATGTCTCGTATCGGACGTCTTCCCATCGACATCCCCGCCGGCGTGACCATCACGGTCGACGGCCAGGACGTCGCCGTCAAGGGCCCGAAGGGCGAGCTCGACGCTCACCGTTTCGCGCCCCATCGAGGTCAAGGTCGAAGAGGGCCAGGTGCTCGTCACCCGTCCCGACGACGAGCGCGAGTCGCGTTCGCTGCACGGCCTGACCCGCACGCTCATCAACAACAACATCATCGGCGTCACCCAGGGCTACACCAAGGGCCTCGAGGTCGTCGGCACGGGTTACCGCGTCGCTCAGAAGGGCAGCTCGATCGAGTTCGCGCTCGGCTTCTCGCACCCCGTGCTCGTCGATCCGCCCGCGGGCATCTCGTTCACGGTCGAAGGCAACAACAAGGTCACCGTGAGCGGCATCGACAAGCAGGCCGTCGGTGAGGCAGCCGCGAACATCCGCAAGATCCGCAAGCCCGAGCCGTACAAGGGCAAGGGTGTGCGGTACGCCGGCGAGGTCGTTCGCCGCAAGGCCGGAAAGAGTGGTAAGTAACCATGGCTCTCAAGTCAAAGTCCGACGCACGCTCGCGTCGTCACGCCCGCCTTCGCAAGAAGGTCGTCGGCACCGCCGACCGTCCCCGTCTCGTCGTCAGCCGCTCGTCGCGTCACGTGTTCGTGCAGCTCGTCGACGACAGCAAGGGCCACACCGTGGCCTCGGCGTCGACCCTCGAGGTCGACCTCCGCTCGTTCGACGGTGACAAGACCGCCAAGGCCCGCAAGGTCGGCGAGCTCGTCGCCGAGCGCGCGAAGGCCGCCGGCGTCTCGGACGTCGTGTTCGACCGTGGCGGCAACCGCTACGCGGGACGTGTCGCGGCGATCGCCGACGGCGCCCGTGAGGGAGGCCTGAACCTGTGAGCGATGCAACCAACAACAACGTGGAGAACGAAGTGACCGAGCAGGCTGCCTGCCGCCGCCGCCGAGGCGCCCGCCGAGCGCGAGCGCGAGCCGCGTCGCGGTGGTCGCGAGCGCAACCAGAACCAGCGTGACCGCGGTGGTCGCGATGCCGACAAGAGCCAGTTCCTCGAGCGCGTCGTCACGATCAACCGCGTGTCGAAGGTCGTCAAGGGCGGTCGTCGCTTCAGCTTCACGGCGCTCGTCGTCGTGGGTGACGGCAACGGCGTCGTGGGCGTCGGCTACGGCAAGGCCCGCGAGGTCCCCCTGGCGATCTCGAAGGGTGTCGAAGAGGCCAAGCGCAACTTCTTCCGCGTGCCCCGCGTCGGCTCCACGATCCCGCACCCCGTGCAGGGCGAGGCCGCTGCCGGCGTCGTGCTGCTGCGTCCGGCTGCTGCCGGTACCGGTGTCATCGCGGGTGGTCCCGTGCGCGCCGTGCTCGAGTGCGCAGGCATCCACGATGTCCTGTCGAAGTCGCTCGGCTCGTCGAACACGATCAACATCGTCCACGCGACGGTGGAGGCGCTGAAGAGCCTCGAGGAGCCCCGCGCCGTCGCCGCGCGTCGCGGCCTGGACTACGACCAGGTCGTGCCGTCGATCATCATCCGCAACGAGGCCAAGGCCGCCGCTGCGCAGAAGGCAGGTGCGTGATGGCGAGCCGGCTCAAGGTGACCCAGGTCAAGTCCAAGGTGAGTGAGAAGCAGAACCAGCGGGACACGCTGCGTTCGCTCGGTCTCAAGCGGATCGGCGACTCCGTCGTCCGTCCCGACGACGCGCAGACGCGCGGCTACGTCAAGACCGTCGCGCACCTCGTCAAGGTTGAGGAGATCGACTAATGGCTGAGAAGGCCGAGAAGAACGAAGCCGCGGCAGAGAAGGCCCCCAAGGCCGCCGCTGCCAAGGCTGCGCCCAAGAAGGCTGCCGCCGACAAGGCTGCGACCGAGAAGGCCGCTCCCAAGAAGGCCGCCGCCAAGCCGGCCGCCGACAAGGCTGCTGCCGCTGACAAGGCCGACAAGGCGCCCGCCGCCAAGGCTGCGCCCAAGAAGGCCGCCGCGAAGAAGGCGGATGCTCCGGCATCCCGCCCCGGTGTGCTCAAGGTGCACCACCTCCGTCCGGTCCCCGGCTCGAACACCCCCAAGACCCGCGTGGGTCGCGGTGAGGGCTCGAAGGGCAAGACGGCCGGTCGCGGCACCAAGGGCACGAAGGCCCGCTACCAGGTCAAGGTCGGCTTCGAGGGTGGGCAGATGCCGCTGCACATGCGCACCCCGAAGCTCCGTGGCTTCAAGAACCCGTTCCGCGTCGAGTACCAGGTCGTGAACCTGGACAAGCTCGCGGAGCTGTACCCCAGCGGTGGCGACGTCACCGTGAGCGACCTCGTCGCCAAGGGTGCCGTGCGCAAGAACGAGAAGGTCAAGGTGCTCGGCACCGGCGACATCGCGGTCAAGCTCACCGTGTCGGTCGACAAGGTCTCGGGCTCTGCCCAGGAGAAGATCGTCGCCGCGGGCGGTTCCGTCAAGTAGTACCTCACAGTGGGGGCCGGAGCATTCTCCGGCCCCCACTGGGTTACCCTGGATGGCGGGCGCCGCGGCGCACCGGCATTCCCCTCTGGAGGCATCCTCTTGTTCAGCGCCATCGCGCGGGTCTTCCGCACTCCCGACCTACGTCGGAAGATCGCATTCACACTGGCGATCATCGCCCTGTATCGCCTCGGCGCGCACGTTCCGGCGCCCTTCGTGGACTTCCCGAACGTGCAGGAGTGCCTCCGGCAGTCTGCCGGCACCGACGGTCTGCTCTCGCTCGTCAACCTCTTCTCGGGCGGCGCCCTGCTGCAGCTGTCGATCTTCGCGCTCGGTGTGATGCCGTACATCACCGCGACGATCATCGTGCAGCTCCTGCGCGTCGTCATCCCGCACTTCGAGACCCTCTACAAGGAGGGTCAGGCGGGCCAGGCGCGGCTCACGCAGTACACGCGCTACCTCACGATCGCCCTCGCGCTCCTGCAGTCGACGACTCTCGTCACGGTCGCCCGCAGCGGTCAGCTGTTCGGCACGACCGGCATCCCCGAGTGCGAGCAGCTCCTCACCAACGACGTGTGGTGGGCGCAGCTCCTCATGATCATCACGATGACCGCCGGCACCGGCCTCATCATGTGGTTCGCCGAGCTCGTCACCGAGCGCGGCATCGGCAACGGCATGTCGCTGCTCATCTTCACCTCGATCGCGGCGACCTTCCCCTCGGCCATGTGGGCGATCTGGCAGTCGCGCGGCTTCGAGACGTTCCTCCTCGTGCTCGCGGTCGGCATCGTCGTCGTCGCCCTCGTCGTCTTCGTCGAGCAGTCTCAGCGGCGGATCCCCGTGCAGTACGCGAAGCGCATGGTGGGTCGTCGCACGTATGGCGGCACGAACACGTACATCCCGATCAAGGTCAACATGGCGGGCGTCGTCCCCGTCATCTTCGCCTCGTCGCTGCTGTACATCCCGGCGCTCATCGCACAGTTCAACCAGCCGCAGCCGGGCGAGGAGGTGCCGGGCTGGGTGGCGTGGATCCAGCAGTACCTCGTCTCGGGAGACCACCCGCTCTACATGGCGGTCTACTTCCTGCTCATCGTCGGCTTCACGTACTTCTACGTCGCGATCACCTTCAACCCCGTCGAGGTCGCGGACAACATGAAGAAGTACGGCGGCTTCATCCCGGGCATCCGTGCCGGTCGCCCGACGGCCGAGTACCTCGACTACGTCCTCACGCGCATCACGCTGCCGGGCTCGATCTACCTCGGCCTCATCGCCCTCATCCCGCTCGTGGCTCTGGCCACCGTCGGCGCGAACCAGAACTTCCCGTTCGGCGGCGCCTCGATCCTCATCATCGTCGGCGTCGGCCTCGAGACCGTGAAGCAGATCGACGCCCAGCTCCAGCAGCGCCACTACGAAGGGCTTCTCCGATGACCGACACCGACAGCAACATCGACACCCGCCACGAGGGGCACCTTCGCTTCGGCCAGGAGGAGCAGCACCGCGAGGGCGAGAAGCACCGCCGCGAGTCGGAGCTTCCACGTCAGGCGGCGCGCATCGTGCTGGTCGGTCCCCAGGGTTCGGGCAAGGGCACCCAGGCGGCGCGCATCGCCGACGCCTACGGCATCGCTGCGATCTCGACGGGCGACGTCTTCCGTCAGAACGTGACCGACGGCACCGATCTCGGCAAGCAGGTCAAGGCCATCCTCGAGGCGGGCGACCTCGTCTCGGACGCTCTGACGTTCGAGGTCGTGCGTGATCGGCTCGGTCAGCCCGATGCCGCGGAGGGCTTCCTGCTCGACGGGTTTCCGCGCAACCTCGATCAGCTCGGGATGCTGGACGCGTTCCTCTCCGAGCGGGACGAGCCTCTGACCGCCGTCATCGAGCTGGGCGTTCCGCGCGCCGTGAGCATCGATCGTCTGACACGCCGCGCCTTCGAGCAGGGACGTTCCGACGACACGGAAGAGGTCATCTCGAACCGTCTGGCGATCTTCGAGCGCGAGACGGCGCCGATCCTGGACGTCTACCGCGACCACGGCCTCGTGGACTCCGTCGACGGCGTGGGCTCGCTCGACGAGGTCACCGAGCGCATCCTGGGCGCGTTGCACGCACGCGGCATCCTGCCCGCCGAGTGATGGGTCTGCGCCGTTCGATCTACAAGTCGCCCGCCCAGCTGCGAGCGATGATCGAGCCGGGTCTCATCACGGCCGCTGCACTCGACGCGGTGCGCGCGCTGATCGCTCCGGGCGTCACGACGGGTGAGCTGGATGCCGCGGCCGCCGCGGTCATCGCCTCGCGCGGCGCCGTCTCGAACTTCCAGATGGTGCGCGGCTACCGCCACACGATCTGCGCCTCGGTCAACGAGGAGGTCGTGCACGGCATCCCGGGCGACCGCGTGCTGCAGCCCGGCGACATCGTGTCCGTCGACGCGGGCGCCGAGTACCAGGGCTGGAACGGCGATTCGGCCTTCAGCCTCGTGATCCCCGACCCCGCTCGGCCCGACGTCGTCGCGGCGCGCGAACGGCTCTCCGCCGTCACAGAGGGCTCGTTGTGGGCCGGCATCGCTGCTCTCGCCTCGGCGAAGCACATCGGCGAGATCGGCGCGGCGATTCAAGACCACATCGAGGCGAACGCGCCCGAGGGCGGCTACGGCATCCTCCGCGACTACGTCGGGCACGGCATCGGCCGCAAGATGCACGAGTCGCCGTCGGTGTTCAACTACCGCGTGAGCGACCGCGGTCCCGAAGTCAAGCCGGGCCTCGTCCTCGCGATCGAGCCCATGGTCGTCATCGGCGACCAGGAGACCTTCGTCGAGGACGACGACTGGACGGTCTCGACGGTCGACGGCACCGCGGGCGCGCACTGGGAGCACAGCGTCGCGGTGCATGATGGTGGCATCTGGGTGCTCACGGCACCCGACGGCGGAGCGGCAGGGCTCGCTCCGTTCGGAGTGAGTCCGGTCGAGATCGGCTGAGGGAGAGAAGAGTCATGGCTCAGCGCAAGGTCAATTGGTTCGCGGCGGGTATCAGCATCGCCGTCGTGGTCGTGCTCGTCCTCGTGGTCGTCCTGGTGGTCTGGATGAACAACTCCAACTCCGGCTCGGGGGTGCGCCCGGACGGTTCGGGCATCGATTCCGAGACGGGTGCCGTCGTCGTCGGCGAGGGCACGAACTCCGTGGACCTCTGGTTCGACTTCTACTGCCCGCACTGCCAGGACTTCGAGAAGGAGTACGGCTCGACCGTCGACGACCTCCTCGAGCAGGGCGACATCACGCTCAACCTGTTCCCGGTCGCGCTCGCGGGCCTGAACGCCGCGTCGGGAACCGACTTCTCGAAGCGGTCCGCGAACGCCCTCTACTGCGTCGCCGAGGCCGAGCCCGATGCCGCGTACCCGTTCATGCAGCAGCTGTTCGCGACGAACCCGTCCGGGCCCGGCCAGACCGACGAGGAGCTCATCGCGATGGCGAGCTCGGTCGGCGCGACGGGCATCGACGAGTGCGTCACGGATCGGACGTACTTCTCCTTCGTCGAGGACCAGACCACGCAGCTCCCCACCAACCCGGCGACCGGCAGCGCCGGCACGCCGACGGTCATCGTCAACGGCGAGTTCATCACGCTGACGGGGGACCCCGAGGCCGACCTCGCAGCCAGAGTCCGGTAGCGGGAGTGGATGCGGCGCATTTGCCGCGGCATCCATTATCACGTACTATTGATCCTTGGTGCCTTGCGCCTTCATTGGCGTGTCGGGGCACCGCAATCCCATCCAACCGCAGACCGACCGGTCTGCTTTATGTGAGCGAGTGTATGGCGAAGAAAGACGGTGTCATCGAGATCGAGGGCGTCATCTCCGAGGCTCTCCCCAACGCGATGTTCCGCGTCGAGCTGAGCAACGGACACAAGGTGCTCGCGACGATCTCGGGCAAGATGCGGCAGAACTACATCCGCATCATCCCCGAAGACCGCGTGGTCGTGGAGCTGTCGCCCTACGACCTCACGCGCGGTCGCATCGTCTACCGCTACCGCTAGGCCGGTCGAGAAGTAACACCCCAGGCTTCTGCCTGCCCGGTGAAGACAGCGAAGAGAAGAAGTCATGAAGGTCAACCCCTCCGTCAAGCCCATCTGCGACCACTGCAAGGTCATCCGCCGCCACGGCCGCGTCATGGTGATCTGCAAGAGCAACCCGCGTCACAAGCAGCGCCAGGGCTGATGCCTCGGCGGGCGCGGCGATCGTCGATCGATCGTGGGCCCGCCGGTCTCACAACTCAATACACACACCAGCAGGATCAGAACCCGCGCTCCGGCGCGGGGGACACCTCGGGCGGGGGCCCGGGCACCGATCCTGCCCCATACCCCCGCAACTCCTAGGAGAAATCGCATGGCACGTCTTGCCGGCGTTGACATCCCGCGCGACAAGCGCGTGGTGATCGCCCTGACCTACATCTACGGTGTGGGCAGCACTCGTTCGCACGAGATCCTCAAGGCAACGGGAATCGATGAGAGCATCCGCGTGAAGGACCTCACCGACGACCAGCTCGTCGCACTCCGCGACTACATCGAGGGCAACTACAAGGTGGAGGGTGACCTTCGCCGCGAGGTCGCCGCCGACATCCGCCGCAAGGTCGAGATCGGATCGTACGAGGGCATCCGCCACCGTCGCGGTCTCCCGGTGCGCGGTCAGCGCACGAAGACGAACGCGCGTACCCGCAAGGGACCCAAGCGCACCGTCGCCGGCAAGAAGAAGGCGCGCTAGGCCTCCGCCGGCGCCCCAGGGATTTAGGGAGTAACGCACATGGCACAGGCCAAGACCGCCGCGCGCAAGCCGCGCCGCAAGGAGAAGAAGAACATCGCGCTGGGCCACGCCCACATCAAGTCGACGTTCAACAACACGATCGTCTCGATCACCGACCCCACCGGCGCTGTCATCAGCTGGGCATCGTCGGGTGGCGTGGGCTTCAAGGGCTCGCGCAAGTCGACCCCGTACGCCGCGGGCATGGCGGCCGAGTCCGCCGCCCGTCAGGCGCAGGAGCACGGCGTCAAGAAGGTCGACGTCTTCGTGAAGGGGCCGGGCTCCGGCCGCGAGACCGCGATCCGCTCGCTCCAGGCTGCCGGCCTCGAGGTCGGCTCGATCAACGACGTGACGCCGCAGGCCCACAACGGCTGCCGTCCGCCCAAGCGCCGCCGCGTCTGACACCGGAGCCGGGGCCTCTTCGCGAGGTCCCGGCACCCGCACGCTTCGGGATGCCCGAGTCGGGGCATCCCTCGAGAAAAACTCAACACCTCATAAAACCGCACGTGTCATATAGCGGGCACGTGATCGAAAGGAACACATAGTGCTCATCGCACAGCGTCCCACACTGACCGAGGAGAAGGTCGGGGAGTTCCGCAGCCGCTTCGTCATCGAGCCGCTCGAGCCCGGCTTCGGCTACACGATCGGCAACGCGCTGCGTCGCAGCCTCCTGTCGTCGATCCCCGGCGCCGCAGTGACGTCGATCCGCATCGACGGCGTCCTCCACGAGTTCAGCACCATTCCCGGTGTCAAGGAGGATGTCACCGAGATCATCCTGAACATCAAGCAGCTGGTCGTCTCGTCCGAGCGCGACGAGCCCATCACGGCGTACCTCCGCAAGACGGGCGCCGGCGAGGTCACCGCCGCCGACATCTCGGCGCCGGCCGGTGTCGAGGTGCACAACCCCGAGCTCGTCATCGCGACGCTCAACGACACCGCCAAGTTCGAGCTCGAGCTCACGATCGAGCGCGGCCGCGGCTATGTCTCGGCGACGCAGAACCGCAACGAGTACGCCGAGGCCGGTCAGATCCCGATCGACTCGATCTACTCGCCCGTCCTCAAGGTGAGCTACCGCGTCGAGGCCACTCGCGCCGGTGAGCGCACCGACTTCGACAAGCTCGTGCTGGACGTCGAGACCAAGAACTCGATGGCTCCTCGTGACGCCGTCGCCTCGGCCGGCCGCACGCTGACCGAGCTGTTCGGTCTCGCACGCGAGCTCAACGTCGAGGCCGAGGGCATCGAGATCGGCCCCGCGCCGGTCGAGACCGTCCTCTCGAACGAGCTGTCGATGCCCATCGAGGACCTCGACCTCTCGGTCCGCTCGTACAACTGCCTCAAGCGTGAGGGCATCAACACGGTCAGTGAGCTCGTCGCGCTGTCCGAGACGCAGCTCATGAACATCCGCAACTTCGGCCAGAAGTCGGTCGACGAGGTCCGCGACAAGCTCATCTCGCTCGGTCTCTCGCTCAAGGACTCGGTCCCCGGGTTCGACGGCGCGCACTTCTACGGCGGCTACGACGACGAGACCGTCTGAGCCACCGCTTCACCCGAATTCTGATCTGGAGTAACTGAGAATGCCCAAGCCCACCAAGGGTCCCCGCCTCGGAGGCGGCCCCGCCCACGAGCGCCTGCTGCTTGCCAACCTCGCCGCGGCCCTCTTCACGCACAAGTCGATCAAGACGACCGAGACGAAGGCCAAGCGCCTGCGTCCGCTCGCCGAGCGCCTCGTGACCTTCGCCAAGCGCGGCGACCTGCACGCACGACGTCGCGTGCTGTCGGTCATCGGTGACAAGGAAGTCGTGCACGTCCTGTTCACCGAGATCGCGCCGCTCGTCGCCGACCGTGAGGGCGGCTACACCCGCATCACGAAGGTCGGCAACCGCAAGGGCGACAACGCGCCCATGGCGGTCATCGAGCTCGTCCTCGAGCCTGTCGTGAAGAAGCCGTCCGCCAAGAAGGCCGCCGCCGCCAAGGCAGCGCCTGCCGAGGCGCCGGCGGAGGAGCCCGTCGTCGAGGAGGCTCCCGTCGACGAGGCCGCCGAGGCCGGCGCCGAGTCGCCCGAGGAAGGCGCCGCGGCCGAGGCTGCAGCCGAGGACGCCGTCGAGGCCGACAAGGCCTGACCGGCACAGCATCGCGTCGAGACCCGCGGTCCCTTCGGGGATCGCGGGTCTCTTCATTCTCCAGGCCGCTTTCCGCGCAATAGGCTGGAACGATGACCGACCGCACCACCGCGCAGCGCATCGACGCACCCACAAGGATCGCGCTTCCGGCGCATCCCGAAATCGCGACCTGGCGGGCCGCTTCCATCGACGACGTCGATGCGCTCACTGAGCTCTTCCGGGCGGCCGACAGCGTCGACCACCCGTCGTGGGTCACGCCCCGTGAGGACATCGAGGAGATCTTCCAGGCATCGTGGATCGACCCTGCGCGCGACACCGTCGTCGGTGTCGACGCAGAGGGCAGGATCGTCGCGACAGGATCAGTGACGATGCATCCCGCGCGCGAGGAGAACCTGCACGCCTATCTCGGCGGACGCGTGCACCCCGACCTGCGTGGGCGCGGGATCGGCCGCGAGGTCATGCGGTGGGAGCACGAGCGTGCGCTGCAGGCACTCGCAGAGCTTGACAGCCCGCTCCCGGCTGCGGTGTTCGTGTACGCGGACGAGCCCGACATCGCGGCGCGACACCTCGCGGAGCGCCGGGGCCTTCGCGAAGAGCGGTGGTTCTCGACGATGGTGCGCGACCTCGCACTCGAGATCCCCGAGATCGCGATCGCCGACGGCGAGTCGGGGGATGCCGCGGCGCTCGAGATCGTCGCCTACGACGCGTCGCGCAAGGAGCAGGCGCGCCGTGCGCGCAACGACGCCTTCCGTGACCACTGGGGGAGCCTGGAGACGCCGGCCGAGCGGTGGTCGCACTTCGCCGACGGACCGTTCCTGCGTCACGACCTGTCGTGGCTCGCCGTCGAGGGCGACCGGATCGTGGCCTTCGCGCTGGGGTCGGTGAACGAGGACGACTGGGTCGTCCAGGGCTATTCGAGCGTCTACATCGACCTCATCGGGGTCACGCGCGATCGTCGTGGTCGGCGGCTGGCCCCCGCGGTCATCACGGCGCTGCTGCGTGCAGCGAAGGAGGCAGGGCTCGAGAAGGCCGTTCTGGACGTCGACACCGAGAGCCCCACGGGCGCGAACAGCCTCTACGGTCGTCTCGGGTTCGAGCCGACCGAGCGCTCGGTGGCGCTCGTCTCGCACGTCTGACGGACCCTAGCGGGGCAGCGTGACCTTCTCTCGCGCGCTGCGGTACATGCGCATCTCATAGTCGTACTGTGCTTGCGCGCGCTGCAGCTCGATCGCCTCGATGGTCGACGTGACGGCATCGGCGAACACGCGGCCGCCCGCAGCGCCGGGATGGATCTGGTCACCCGCGAGCAGGTTCGTCTGCTGGCCGATCGCACCGGCCCAGTCCACGACCCGCACCCGCGGATGGCTCTGCGCGAACGCCGCGATCGTCGCGTTGACGCCCGGGGTCCAGGACCGGGGGGCATAGGCGTTGACGAGCAGCATCGTGCGATCGGGGCCGGCGATCGCGGCCATCTCTTCGAGCGACGAGGCGTTGATGGGGCCGTTCGTGCCGAGCGCGACGACGACGTAGGGGCGCAGGGCGCCGGCAGCGGCGAGGTTCCGCAGGATGCCTGGCCCCGCCCAGGCCTGACGTGAGACGGCGGCATCGATCTGGATGCCGGGCAGGCGCTCAAGCAGGCCGGGCGCCGACGCGAGCATGACAGAGTCTCCGACGGCGGTGATCTGGTCGCCCGTGATGACGACCGGCGAGAGCGTCGGGGTCGGCGCCGGTGCGGGGGAGTCCGCGGCGGGAGCGGCCGGGGCCGCGGGCTCCTCGGCGGGCTCGGACACGTCGTACACGTCGGTTGCCGGAGCCGGTGTCGCTATGCTCTCGGACCGTGCGGACGTGAGCGCGTCGGCGCCGGCGGCCACAGCGGCCTCGGCAGAGCCCATCTCGGGAGCCGAGGCGATGGCCGCCGATGTGCCGCTCGCGATCAGGACGCCGGCGGCGAGTGTCGCGAGGGCGCCGAGCCGGGCATCGGGGGAGCCCTTGAGCCGGGCGCCGAGGGCGCGCAGCGCGCCGCGGAAGCCGAGGCGGCGGATCGGCGTCTCGAGCACGCGGTACGAGATCTCGGCGATGAGGATCGTGAGCACGAGGGCGGCGGCGCCGAGGAGCGGCGAGAAGCCCGCCTCCGGCCCCGTGCCCTGCACGCCCGCGACGAGGAGCACGAGAATCGGCCAGTGCCAGAGGTAGATCCCGTAGGAGCGATCGCCGATCCAGCGCAGGAGCGGGCGGTCCAGGCGCGGGCCGAAGGCCGAGCCCGGCCAGACCGCCGCCGCGATCGCCACGGCGCTCAGGATGCTCGCGAGGAGGAGTACTCCCGGGAAGGTCGCGGCAGTGGCCGTCGCCGGCACGAACGCGACGCCCACGATGCCGGCGAGGGCGATCGAGCCGACGACGGCCGTCACGACCCGCGTGCGGGACTGCGTGGCGGACTCGCGCGTGAGGGACACGACCTTCCAGCCGCCGGCGAGCACGATGGGCGGAGCGGACCGGGCCGTCCCCAGACGCAGCAGGGGCGCGAGCGAGAAGGCGAGGGCGACGCCGATCAGGATGCCGAAGGAGTGCGTGTCGGTACCGAAATAGCCGCGGGTCACCGCGCCCGACGCCGTGACGCTCGCCATCCACGCGGCGGAGGCGCCCGCGAGAAGGAGCACAGCGACGGCCCGCCCCCACGTGCGCGGAATGAGGAGGAACAGCGGCAGCACGAGCGGCCACACGACGTAGAACTGCTCCTCGACCGCGAGCGACCAGAAGTTGCGGAAGAGCTCGGGGGCGGCGAAGCCGAAGTAGTCGGCGTCGCCCCCGATCGACATCCAGTTGTAGCTGAACGTGAATGCGCCGATCACCTGCTCCCGCATGCGCAGCAGCACGTCGCCGCCCAGCATCCATGCCGCCGACGCGCAGACGGTCACGACGAGGGCGAGGGCGGGCAGCAATCGGCGTGCGCGACGGATCCAGAACGCGCCGAGGCGGATGCGTCCCGTCGAGGTGTGCTCGCGCAGCAGGAGCGTCGTGATGAGGAATCCACTGATCACGAAGAAGACATCGACCCCGATGAATCCGCCCGGCAGGAGGGCCGGAGGGAAGAGGTGATAGATCACGACGAGAGCGACGGCGATCGCGCGCATGCCGTCGAGGCCCGCGTAGCGGGGAGCGGGTACCGCGGCCTGCTCCGCAGCGCGCGGAGAAGCGGTGGTGAGCGTGGCGGACGTCATCTCTGGTACCTCATCGGGAGAGGACAGTCTACGTCGCCGTCCTCTGCCCTTCGGCCACCCGCGCCGCGCGCGGGCGAGCTGCAGAGCGCGGTCGCCGACACTATCGGACGCGCCCGCTCGGCCGCTCACCGGGCCGTGCGGGTCGTTTACGACATGTGTGTGTGGGGATGCCGTGAACCTCGCTTCTTGTGTGAAGGGCGACTCCGACGAGCCGGGCATCGACATGACCCAGCGGCGCAATAGGCTCGAAGCCGTGCGGATCCGCCTCGACATCGCCTATGACGGCACCCACTTCCGCGGTTGGGCACGTCAGCCCGGACTGCGGACGGTGCAGGGCACGCTCGAAGACGCCCTCGCCCGCGTGCTGGGCGGCGAGCCGCGGCTCGTCGTGGCCGGGCGGACGGATGCCGGTGTCCATGCCTCCGGCCAGGTCGCGCACCTCGACCTCGACGAGGCCCAGCAGCATCGTCTCGCGGCGCGGCGCGGCGGGACGTCCCCCGTCGAGGCGCTCTCCGCCCGGCTCACGGGCGTCCTGGGCGCCTACCCGGATGTCGCGGTCGGGCGGACGACCCGGGCGCCCGACGGCTTCGACGCACGGTTCTCGGCCGTCTGGCGCCGCTACGCGTATCGCCTCGCCGACCGCACCTCGGGGTACGACCCGCTCGAGCGGCTGCGCACGACGTCGGTGCGGCCCGCGCTCGATGAGAAGGCGATGGATGCCGCAGCCCGCTCGCTCATCGGGCTCCACGACTTCGCCGCCTACTGCAAGCCGCGGGAGGAGGCGACGACGATCCGGACGCTCCTCGAGTTCGACTGGCACCGGGATGCCGAGGGGGTCCTGGTCGCGAACGTCCGGGCCGATGCGTTCTGCCACAGCATGGTGCGCGCGCTCGTCGGAGCGTGCGTCGCGGTAGGGGAGGGGCGCCTCGATGCGGAGGATGTCACCGCGATCCGCGACGCGCTCGACCGCGTGCCCGAGGTCAAGGTGCTCGCGGCGCGAGGTCTCACGCTGACCGAGGTCGGCTACCCGGCCGACGAGCTCCTCGCGGCGCGTGCCGAAAGAACGAGGGCGCGCCGCGACGCCGAGTGAGCCGCCGCCCGCGTCAGGCCGTCGCTATGCGAGGGCCGCTCACGGCATCCCGCAGCCGACTCCCTGTGAGCAGCACACCGCCCGCATCCTCGGCAGCGACGTGCGGCTCCGGCTCGGCCCGGGCGCTCAGCGCCGCGACGATCTCGCGGGCAGCCTGCTCGAGCCGAGCGGCCTTCTCGAGTGCGCGACGGCGTCGGTCGACGTCGGCGTCCGCCGCCGCGTAGTCAGCCCGCAGCGCCGAGCGCGCCGCCTCGTCGATCCGCAGGGGCCGCAGATCCTGCTCGAGGGCACGGCCCGCGTCCCTGCGTGCGAGCTCGCTTGCACGCAGGGCGTGCTCGGCGGCGGCGGTCTCCGCGGCGGCGATCTCGACGACGTGCTCGAGGTCGCGGCGCAGGGCGGCGGCAGAGCGGGCTTCCGGTTCCGGCGCGGCCATGAGCATCCGGCGCGCGCGGGCGGGCCGCGGTGCGTGGTGGGCGGTCGTGGTCATGCTGCACTCCTGATGTGTCGGTCCTGCCGTCGCGGTGGATTCGGCTCTGCGTCTTCTGTGCGTTCGCCAAGGGACATCCCGTCGTCACGCGACACCCGTATGGTGGAGTCGTCATGAGGGTGATTTCGTACAATCTGCGCAAGCACAGGGCCGCCGGTGAGCTCGCGGCCCTCGTCGAGCGCTACAGCGCGGACGTGCTGTGCCTGCAGGAGGCGGACACCGCCGACATCCCGGGCTCGATCGGCGGACTCGCGCTCGCCGACGCGACGTCGCGCAATCGCCTGGGCCTGGCCGTCTACTACCGCGAGAACACCTACCGCGCGCTCGAGGTCCGCTCTCTCGCCCTCAAGAAGTCGCTTCACGACCGTGTGCTCAAGCCCGCGGAAGAGCGGCTGCTGGGTGTGCGCCTGCACGACATCGACGAGAACCGCCAGGTGATCGTCGCGTCCTTCCACGCCGCTCCGCTCACCGCTCTCAATTCGCTGCGGCGCCACCAGATCCGCACGGCGCTCGCCGAGCTCGGCCAGCTGGGCGAAGGTCTGCCCGCTCTCATGGTGGGCGACTACAACTACCCCGTGTTCAAGGAGAACCTCGGACAGAAGGTGCGCGAGCAGGGATACGAGCTGTCACTCAGTGATGCGCGCACGTACACGCGCTACCGGTTCTTCCGCGGGCATTACGACTTCGCGACCTCGATCGGCTTCGACATCGACCGCGTGCGCACCCTTCCGCAGGGGCTCAGCGACCATCTGCCCATCCTCGTGACGGCACGGGTGGCGGCCGACGTCGCGTCCGGTGCCGCGTGATTCGTGACGGCTTTTTCACGAATCGTCCTCTTTCCAGGTGATTGCCGTACCATGAGGCGCGTAAAGCGGGTGCGCTGGGGTGGACTCGAGGCGTCGGTGCTTGGCAGGGGGAGAGTTCGTAACAGGACTTGACTTAGGGTTCCCCAGGTCGAGCACCCCGACATCCCTGGAACGATGTCTCTCATAACAGCTGGCTCTCCGAATCCCGTCGACCTGATCATGCGGTCGCGCGCCTCACCGATCGTGGATCGGCTGCCGGCGCCGACGATCACACAGGCCGCGGCTGTCGCCGTCTCGGGCATCGCCCTCTCGGCGCTCACCACCAACGATCCCCTCTGGTGGCACCTCTACTTCAGTCGTCTCGGGATGTTCGACGACATCTCCGGTCTCATCTTCAACGTCACGCTCGTCGTGACCGGCATCCTCATCGCCTCGCTCGCCCTGCCGCTCTCGCGTTCGCTCCGCGCTGCGCAGCAGGTGGGTCGAGGCGGCGGTCCCTGGGCGCGGCGACTCATGCCGGCGCTCATGGTCTCACTCGGCGTGAGCCTGAGCCTCGCCGGTGCGATCCCCCTGACCGTCAGTGAGTTCCTCCACGAGCGCGCGACGAACGCGATGATGCTGTCGTTCGCGCTGCTGCTGCTGTGTGGTCGCGTGCTGCTGCGCGACCTGCCCCGTTGGCTTCACCGCCTGAGCGGTGTGCTGGGCATCCTCCTCGCGATCTCCGTCGCACTGCTCATGACCGGCATCATGTCGCTCACGGTGCTCGAGATGATCGCGTTCGTGGTCATGGTGGGATGGATCCGAGTCGTCATGCACGTCATCGGCCCCGCCCCGATCCGCCCCGCCGCGCAATCCGAGGGAAAGATTTGTCCCCCATATGGTGGACAAGCCGATTTCGAGGTATTGTCTCCTTCAGGCCGCAGGCGATGGTCGGCAGTGGGGACTGTCGGCTTGGGAAATCGCCGTAGGAATCCAGCCACTCGAGTGGGGCGATTCCACCGGTCAACAACAACACTTGGGGTGCGCAACCAGGGTGACCCCCTCGAGTCGTCCATTGGGGACTGGTCGATTCGAGGGGGCCACGTGGTTCGCAATTGTGCCGCGGGAGCTGCTTGGGGTCAGCCCTCGACAGATCGTGCTGGGGACACGTCTTCGCGGCTATCGATCAACGAACCACGATCAATATATCGGTTCTTGCCTGAGAGTCGGTCAAGAGTCGCGACGAAACGCCCTGCACGTCGGGTTTTTTCGCGCATCGAACGTGTAGGCCAAGACCCTCTTTCCGCAGATCAGCGCTCTCGCGCGCGCCGGATTCGCTCGGGGGCGCCCAATGGCGTAGACTCTCCCTTTGGTGTCCGCGTCCTGCTGGCCGGCGCCACGAACGTGAGCCCTCCACTGGCGCTCTTCCCGCTTCTCGAGCGGTGAAGCACCCCGGAGTGGGATTCACGAACCTCTCCGTTCGAATCAAGAAAGCAGCACTACTGTGACGCGCACTTTCACTCCCAAGGCTGGCGAAGTCCAGCGCGACTGGCTGGTCATCGACGCGACCGACGTCGTCCTCGGCCGCCTCGCCTCGCACGCCGCAGCGCTCCTGCGCGGCAAGCACAAGGCGACGTTCGCCAACCACATCGACTCGGGTGACTTCGTCATCATCGTCAACGCCGAGAAGGTGGCGCTGACGGGCCAGAAGCTCGAGCAGAAGAAGGCGTACCGCCACTCGGGCTACCCGGGCGGACTCACGGCGGTCCCGTACTCCGAGCTCATGGAGAAGAACCCCGTCCGCGCGGTCGAGAAGGCCGTCCGCGGAATGCTCCCCAAGAACAGCCTGGGTGCGGCGCAGCTCAAGAAGCTCAAGGTCTACCGCGGCGCCGAGCACCCCCACGGTGCCCAGCAGCCGACCGCGTACACCCTCGACCAGGTCGCTCAGTAAGCGCCGCTCAGACTCCGAAGACTAAGGACACCCTCGTGGCGAACATCGAAGAGACCACCGAATCCAACTACTCGACCGAGACGCCGGTCGACCAGACCACCGTCGTCGTCGAGCGCCCCGTGCTCTCGGTTCCGGGCGCAGCCGTCGGACGCCGCAAGCAGGCCATCGCCCGCGTGCGCCTCGTCCCCGGCACCGGCGTGATCACCATCAACGGCCGCACGTTCGAGGACTACTTCCCGAACAAGCTCCACCAGCAGCTCGTGACCGACCCCTTCACGGTGCTCAACCTCACCGACGCGTACGACGTCATCGCCCGCATCTCGGGCGGTGGACCCTCGGGTCAGGCCGGCGCGCTGCGTCTGGGCATCGCGCGCTCGCTGAACGGCATCGACGAGGAGAACAACCGCCCGACCCTCAAGAAGGCCGGCTTCCTCTCGCGCGACGCCCGTGTCAAGGAGCGCAAGAAGGCTGGTCTCAAGAAGGCCCGCAAGGCGCCCCAGTACTCGAAGCGCTAACGCGAGTCGATCCGATGCCGCTGTTCGGCACGGACGGCGTGCGGGGGCTGGCCAACGGCCCCCTCACCGCCGACCTCGCACTCACCCTGGCCCAGGCGACTGCCGTCGTCCTGGGCCAGGGTCGCACGGCCGATGCCCGCCGTGCCGCAGGCAAGCGCCTGACCGCTGTCGTCGCGCGCGATCCCCGCATCTCGGGTGAGTTCCTCGCGTCGGCCGTCGCTGCAGGACTCGCCTCCTCGGGTGTCGACGTGCTCGATGCCGGCGTGCTGCCGACGCCCGCCGCCGCGTTCCTGATCGCCGATCGCGACGCCGACTTCGGCGTCATGGTCTCGGCATCCCACAACCCGGCGCCCGACAACGGGATCAAGATCTTCGCGCGCGGAGGCGTCAAGCTGCCCGACGTCGTCGAGCAGCGCATCGAGGACGCCCTCGCGCAGCCCAAGCTGCAGCCCACCGGGGCCGACGTCGGCCGCATCGCCCGGTTCGCAGACGCCGAGGACCGCTACGTCCTTCACCTGCTCGGCTCGCTGCCGCACCGGCTCGACGGCATCCATGTCGTACTCGACTGCGCGCACGGCGCGGCATCCGGAGTCTCGCCCGAGACGTTCCGCGATGCGGGCGCACGCGTCACGGTGATCGGTGCCGACCCCGACGGGCTCAACATCAACGACGGCGTCGGCTCGACGCATCTCGAGCAGCTCGCCGCGCATGTCGTGCGCGAAGGCGCCGACGTCGGCATCGCCCACGACGGAGACGCCGACCGCTGCCTCGCGGTCGATGCGCAGGGCAACATCGTCGACGGCGACCAGATCATGGCCATCATCGCCGTCGCGATGAAGGAACGCGGTCACCTCAAGGACGACACGCTCGTCGCGACCGTCATGAGCAACCTCGGTCTTCATCGTGCGATGGAAGAGCACGGCATCACGGTCCTTCAGACCGCCGTCGGCGACCGCTACGTCCTCGAGAGCGATGGGCGAAGGCGGCTTCTCGCTGGGCGGCGAGCAGTCCGGGCACGTCATCATGAGCGAGTACGCCACGACGGGCGACGGGATCCTCACGGGACTGCATCTCGTGAGCGAGATGGCACGGCAGGGCAAATCGCTCGCCGAGCTCGCCTCGATCATGACGGTGTACCCGCAGGTGCTCGTCAACGTGAAGGGCGTGGATCGCACGCGCGTCTCGGACCCCGAGGTCGCGGCCGCCGTCGCTGCTGCTGAGGCTGAGCTCGGCGACTCGGGTCGCGTGCTCCTGCGTGCCTCGGGCACGGAGCAGCTCGTGCGGGTCATGGTCGAAGCGGCGGATGCCGTCGTCGCACGGCAGATCGCCGACCGCCTCGCAGCGTCGTGCGCGAGCGTCTTGCGCTCTGAGGGTCCGGACGCCCGGAGCAGGCGCGAGCAGCGCCGGGGTCAGGCCTCGGGCGTGCTCCACGACAGCGACTCGATGTAGCGCAGCAGCACGCCCTCGCGGAGCGCCCACGGCGAGACCTCGAGCTCGTCGACGTCGAGCGCGGTCATCGCGGTGTGCAGGACGACCGCGGCCGCGACGATCTGGAACGTGCGGTCCGCGGTGATGCCCGGCAGCTCCTGCCGCGCCTCGGCGGGGATGCGCGCGAGCCGGGGGATCCACGATCCGAGCGCGGCGCGGGGGAGCAGCATCCGCTCGATGCCCGACCAGCCCGGCACGGGATAGCCGACGAGCTTCGCGAGCGAGCGGATCGCCTTGGACGAGCCGACGACGTGATCGGGCCGCGACAGCGTGCGGAACGACTCGGTGACAGGCGTGAGCACGGACCGCGCGTGCGTCGCGCAGAAGCTCGACGTCGGTCTCGCCCGGCGGGTCGTGCGGGAGGAACTGCACCGTCATGCGACCGGCGCCCAGCGGGACGGATGCCGCGACGTCCGGCAGCTCGTCGGCGCCGGCCGCGAGCTCGAGCGAGCCGCCGCCGATGTCGAAGAGCAGGATCTGTCCGGCCGACCAGCCGAACCAGCGACGGACGGCGAGGAACGTGAAGCGGGCCTCGGCCTCTCCGCCCAGCACCTGGAGCGGCTGTCCGAGGGCCGCCTCGATGCGCGCGATGACGTCTGCGCCGTTCGCGGCTTCGCGCACGGCCGAGGTCGCCGTCGCGAGCAGCTCGGTCACGTGCTCGACGGCGGCGACCTCGCGGGCCTCCGCGACGGCGGCGACGAGCGCCGCGACCCCTTCGTCGGTGATGGAGCCGTCCGGCGCGAGGTAGCGCATGAGCCGCAGCACCGTCCGCCGACTCGTCGTCGCCAGCGGACGACCGCCGGGTCGAACGTCGGCGACCAGCAGATGGACGGTGTTCGAGCCGATGTCGAGGACTCCGAGGCGCACGCTTCAGGCTAGCGCGCTCACCCTGCCTGGCACCGGTACGATGGGCCCGATGCCTGCCGAAGACGCCGCTGTCGCCCTCATCCTCGCCGACTCGCTCTATCGCGAGATCGACCGCGATGAGTGGGCGCACCTTGCCGCCGGGATGTCGCAGCCGCTCTCGCGAGACCGAGATCGTGCAGATCAGGGGCATCGGAGACCGGCTGGACATGGCCGAGGTGGCCCAGGTGTACCTGCCGCTCAGTCGCCTGCTGAGCCTCTACGCCACGAGCACGAAGCGGCTCGGGGCCGACACGAGCGCGTTCCTGCGAGAAGAGGACACGACGACGCCGTTCGTCGTGGGCGTCGCCGGCTCGGTCGCCGTGGGCAAGTCGACGATCGCCCGTCTGCTGCGCGAGCTCATGAGCCGCTGGCCCGGCACGCCGCGTGTCGAGCTCGTGACGACCGACGGCTTCCTCTACCCGAACGCCGAACTCGAGCGGCGCGGCCTCATGGAGCGCAAGGGGTTCCCGGAGTCCTACGACCGACGCGCGCTCGTGGAGTTCCTCACGAACGTCAAGAGCGGTGCGCCCGAGGCGCGTGCGCCGTTCTACTCGCACATGCGCTACGACATCGTGCCGGACGCGCACGTCACCGTGCGTCGGCCCGACGTCGTGATCGTCGAGGGACTGAACGTCCTTCAGCCGCCGCCTTCGCCCAACGACGTCGCCGTGAGCGAGCTGTTCGACTTCTCGATCTACGTCGACGCCGAGAGCGACCACGTCGCCCAGTGGTACGTCGAGCGGTTCCTCGCCCTGCGCAATGCCGCGTTCAGCAACCCGAACTCGTTCTTCAACGTGTTCGCGCACCTGTCGGACGACGAGGCTGTCGAGACGGCCTTGGGGTACTGGAACAGCATCAACCTGCCGAACCTCGTCGAGAACGTCCTGCCGACCAAGCATCGCGCGACGCTCGTGCTGCAGAAGGCGGCCGATCACACGGTCGAGCGCGTCCTGCTGCGCAAGGTGTGATGCGGCGCAGTCGTTCCTCGCGCTGACCTGCGATTGCCTGGTTCGTTCAGCGTCCTTACATTGTCGTGCTCGTACCATTGACGACATGTGTGGAATCGTCGGATACGTAGGCCCTCGCCCGAGCCAGCCCATCCTGCTCGCGGGCCTGTCCCGACTGGAGTACCGCGGCTACGACTCCGCGGGCATCGCCGTCATCGACGGCGACGGCGCCCTCGAGATGCGCAAGCGCGCGGGCAAGCTGCAGGTGCTGCGAGACGACCTCGGCGCGCACCCGCTTGCCGACGGCATGACGGGCATCGGCCACACGCGCTGGGCGACCCACGGCGGTCCCACGGACGCCAACGCCCACCCGCACCTCGCCGACGACGACAAGCTCGCCGTCATCCACAACGGCATCATCGAGAACTTCGCCGAGCTCAAGGCCGACCTGCTGAGCGAGGGCTACACGTTCCGCAGCGAGACCGACACGGAGGTAGTCGGCGGTCCTCATCGGCCGCGAGTACCGTGCGAACGGCGGCGACCTCGTCGCGGCGTTCCGCACGACGGCGGCGAAGCTCGAGGGGGCCTTCACGCTCCTCGCGATGCACCAGGAGCAGCCCGGACTCGTCGTGGGCGCCCGGCGCAACTCGCCGCTCGTGATCGGCCTGGGCGAGGGCGAGAACTTCCTCGGATCCGACGTCGCGGCGTTCGTCGAGCACACGCGCAAGGCCCTCGCGATCGGACAGGACGAGATCGTCGCGATCACGCCTGAGGGTGTCGAGGTGACCGACTTCCACGGCAACCCCGTCGAGGTCGAGCCTTTCGAGGTCATGTGGGATGCCGCTGCGGCGGACAAGGGCGGCTGGTCGTCGTTCATGGCGAAGGAGGTCTCGGAGGAGCCCGAGGCCGTCGCCAACACCCTCCGGGGTCGCGTCCGCGACGGGCAGATCGAGATCCCCGAGCTGGACGGCCTCGACGACCTCTTCGCGGGCATCAACCGCATCATCGTCATCGCGTGCGGCACGGCGGCCTATGCGGGCCAGGTCGGCAAGTACGCGCTCGAGCAGTGGACCCGCGTCCCCGTCGACGTCGAGCTCGCCCACGAGTTCCGCTACCGCGACCCGGTCATCGGCAGCGACACCCTCGTCGTGTCGATCAGCCAGTCGGGCGAGACGATGGACACGCTCATGGCCGTCAAGTACGCGCGCGAACACGGCGCTCGCACCCTCTCGATCTGCAACACGCAGGGCGCCACGATCCCGCGCGAGTCCGACGCGATCATCTACACGCACGCGGGTCCCGAGGTGGCCGTCGCGTCGACCAAGGCCTTCGTCGCGCAGATCACGGCTCTCTACCTCCTCGCGCTCCACGTCGCGCGCGTGCGCGGCTCGATCTCGCCGACCGAGGCGGCGCAGCACGTGCTCGAGCTCGAGGCGATCCCGGGCAAGATCGCCCAGATCCTGGAGCGCGAGCAGGCGCGCATCGAGCAGTTCGCCCACTGGATGGCCGATACGCGCTCGGTGCTCTTCCTCGGTCGTCACGTGGGCTACCCGATCGCCCTCGAGGGTGCGCTCAAGCTCAAGGAGATCTCCTACATCCACGCCGAGGGCTTCGCAGCGGGCGAGCTCAAGCACGGACCCATCGCGCTCATCGAGCCCGGCCAGCCTGTCTTCGTGATCGTGCCGTCGCCGCGCGAGTCATCCGAGCTGCACAAGAAGGTGGTCTCCAACATCCAGGAGATCCGCGCCCGCGGCGCCCGCGTCATCGTCATCGCCGAGGAGGGCGACGCCGCCGTCCTGCCCTTCGCCGACGAGGTGCTGCGCATCCCGCTCGCGGGGCCGCTCTTCGAGCCGCTGCTGGCGGTCGTGCCGCTGCACATCTTCGCAATGGGCCTCGCGACGGCGAAGGGGCTCGACGTCGACCAGCCGCGCAACCTCGCGAAGTCCGTCACGGTCGAGTAGGGCGGTAGGGTGACGGATGCCGCG
The DNA here is from genome assembly GCA_963695125.1 of uncultured Actinomycetota bacterium. Lineage (GTDB taxonomy): Bacteria > Actinomycetota > Actinomycetes > Actinomycetales > Microbacteriaceae > Microbacterium. Next base: position 604,433 of record CAVOFY010000003.1, on the reverse strand, counting down.
GCCGCGGCATCCTGGAGGACCACATGATCGTCGGGATCGGCGTCGACCTCGTCGACATCGGACGCTTCGAGCGCGCGCTCGCGCGCACTCCGCGTCTCGCGGAGCGGCTGTTCACCGAGGGTGAGCGCCGGCGCCCTGCGCGCTCGCTTGCGGCGCGCTACGCCGCGAAGGAGGCGCTCATCAAGGCGCTGGGCGGCTCGGACGGCGTGCACTGGACCGAGATCGAGATCACCTCCGAGGCATCCGGTCGCCCGTGGTTCACCCTGACGGGTTCGACTGCAGCCGTCGTGGCGGCGCGGGGCATCACGACGATGCACCTCTCGATGTCGCACGACGGCGGGTTCGCGACAGCGTACGTCGTCGCCGAGGCGAACTCGTGAGTCGCCTGCCCGCCGGCGTCATGCGCGAGGCGACGATCGATGTCGGGGCGATCACGGCCAACGTCCGCCACCTGCGCCGGCTCACCGACTCCGAGGTCATCGCCGTGGTGAAGGCCGACGGCTACGGGCACGGCGCCGTCCGCTCCGCAGCGGCCGCACTCGACGGCGGGGCGACGAAGCTCGGCGTCGCCGACGTCGGCGAGGCGCTCACCCTCCGCCGCGGCGGCATCATGGCTCCCGTCATCGCGTGGCTGCACGCTCCGGGCGAGACGTTCGCCGAAGCCGCGTCGGTCGGGATCGAGCTCGGCATCTCGTCGTACGACCAGCTGCAGGCGGCGGCGGCCGCGGCATCCGGAGAGCGTCCCGTCGGCGTTCACCTGAAGCTCGAGACGGGGCTGTCGCGCAACGGCATCGCGCCTGCGGACTACCGCATCGTGTTCGCCGAGGCGGCGCGACTGGAGCGCATCGGGCGCCTTCACGTCATCGGCCTGTTCAGCCACTTCTCGAACGCGTCCGAGGCCGACGACCGCGCGGCGCTCGCCGCCTTCCTCGCGGGGGCCGAGATCGCGGCATCCGCCGGTCTCGCACCGCGGCAGCGCCACATCGCGGCGACGCACGCCGCGATCGCCCTTCCTGAGTCGCGCCTGGGCTGCGTCCGGCTGGGCATCGGCATCTACGGGCTCTCGCCGTTCGCCGACCGTACGTCGGCCGAACTGGGCCTGCGCCCCGCGATGGCGCTCCGTGGATCCGTTGCCGCCGTCCGGCGCGTGCCCGAGGGCACAGGCGTCTCGTACGGCTACGACCACCGCACCTCGGCCGAGACGACGCTCGCGCTCGTCTCGCTCGGGTACGGCGACGGCGTGCCGCGACAGGCGTCGGCGCGCGGTCCCGTCCGCATCGGCGGCGAGGACTTCCGCGTCGCGGGCCGCATCGCGATGGACCAGTTCGTCGTGGACGTCGGCGATCACGAGGTGGCCGTCGGCGACGAGGTGGTGCTCTTCGGCGATCCGACGCTCGGTGCTCCCGTCGGTCGACGAATGGGCGGACGCCGCGGGGACGGTCAACTACGAGATCGTGACGCGCATCGGTCCTCGCGTGCCGCGCCGCTGGGTGTCGGCGTGAGCGGCCTCGACGCGCTGGTCGGAGAGCGCGAGATCGAGACGCCCGACGACATGCACGCCTTCGGCGAGCAGATCGGCGGGATGCTGCGCGCGGGCGACGTCGTCGTGCTCACGGGACCGCTGGGCGCCGGCAAGACGACCCTCGCGCGTGGCATCGCCGCGGGTCTCGGCGTGCGCGGTCCCGTCCAGAGCCCGACCTTCGTGATCGCCCGCACGCACCCCTCGCTCGTCGGCGGGCCGCCGCTCGTGCACGTCGACGCGTACCGGCTGGGATCGGCGCTCGAGCTCGACGACCTCGACATCGACGTCGACCACTCGGTCGTGATCGTCGAGTGGGGCCGCGGCATGGCGGACCACCTGCGCAGACACCTGGTGGGAGATCGAGCTCGACCGCGAGACGGGAGGTCGCGGCGCCGACACGATGTGCGGCGACCTCTCGCGCGTCTCGGCCGATCTCGACGCGGATGCGCCGCGGCGCATCACGCTCACGCGCCTTCCCGCGGCGACCGGGGCAGCGCCGGGCGCGGCTACCCTGGAAGGGTGATCCTCGGCATCGACACGTCCCTCGGTACGGCCGTCGCCGTCGTCGAGCACGACGGACTCGTGCGGGGCGAGGCATCCAGCGCCAATCCGCTCGGGCACGCCGAGGTCATCGGCGAGATGCTGCAGAACGTGCTGGCCGGCGCCGCGCACGGTGCCGTCGGCGCGACGAGCGCACCCGAGGCCCCCGAGATCGCGTATGTCGCCTCGGGCATGGGCCCGGGGCCTTTCACGGGACTGCGCGTCGGGATCGCCGCGGCCCGCACGTTCGCGCTGGGGCGAGGCATCCCGGTCGTCCCCGTGCCGAGCCACGATGCCGTGGCACTCGCCCTCCTCCTCGACGAGGCGATCATGGATGCCCCGCCCGTGCGGTTCGCGGTCGTGACCGACGCACGCCGCAAGGAGTTCGCGTACACGGTCTACGAAGGACTCGACGACGACGGTCTCCCGGTGCGCGTGACCGAGCCCGCGCTCGCCCCCCGCGACGACCTCGACGGCGTGCTCGCGCAGCTCGGCGCCGAGCGGCGGGACGCGGCATCCGTCCCCGCAGCGATGCTCGCGCTCGTCGCCGCTCGCGCGATCGCGGCCGGCCGTGAGCTCTGCTCGACCGAGCCGCTCTACCTGCGGGCCCCCGATGTGACGCTGCCCCGCGGCCCCAAGCGGGTGACGACATGATCCGCCGTGCGACACCGGACGACCTCGCCGTGATCATGGAGCTCGAGCGCGCCTCGTTCCCCACGGATGCGTGGTCGGAGGCCATGATGCGCGAAGAGCTCTCCTCGACGCACGGCTGGTACGTCGTCGATGAGCTCGCCCACCGGCTCGTGGGCTACGCCGGGCTGCGCGCGGTCGCGGGGTCGAAGGATGCCGACGTCCAGACCATCGCGATCGCTGAAGCCTCCCGCGGCACCGGACGCGGTCGGGCACTGCTCGAGGCGCTCCTGAGCGAGGCGTCCCGACGCGCGCGTGCGCGATGTGTTCCTCGAGGTCAGGGCGGACAACCCCGTCGCTCAGGCGCTCTACGAATCAGAGGGCTTCATCGAGATCGCCCGTCGCCCCCGGTACTACCAGCCCGATGACATCGACGCGATCGTCATGAAGCTCGATCTCGTGGCGTGGAGCGCCCGCCGGACGCCGGATCCTGCAGACGCGGGGGTGTGCACGTGACCCGGCAAGAGCCTCTCGTGCTGGGCATCGAGACCAGCTGCGACGAGACCGGCATCGGGATCGTCCGCGGCCGCACGCTCCTGTCGAATACGATCGCGAGCTCGATGGACGAGCATGCCCGCTACGGCGGGGTCGTGCCCGAAGTCGCCGCCCGCGCCCACCTCGAGGCGCTGCAGCCGTCGATCGAGGCGGCGCTCGCCGAGGCATCCGTGCGTCTGGAGGATCTCGACGCGATCGCCGTCACGAGCGGACCGGGACTCGCGGGCGCCCTCATGGTCGGCGTCGGGGCCGCGAAGGCGCTCGCCGTGTCGCTCGGCAAGCCGCTGTACGCCGTCAACCACCTCGTGGGGCATATCGCCGCCGATCTGCTGACCGGCGACGACGTCGAGTACCCGACCGTCGCGCTCCTCGTGAGCGGCGGTCACACATCCCTCCTGCTCGTCCGCGACCTCACCGCGGACGTCGAACTCCTCGGCGAGACGATGGATGACGCAGCCGGCGAGGCCTTCGACAAGATCGCCCGGATCCTCGGTCTTCCCTATCCCGGCGGACCCGAGATCGACCGTGCCGCAGCTTCGGGCGATCCCGACGCGATCCGCTTCCCGCGCGGGCTCTCGCGCGCCTCCGACATGGCCGCGCACCGGTACGACTTCTCGTTCTCGGGTCTCAAGACCGCCGTGGCGCGCTGGATCGAGCAGCGCGAGGCGGCGGGGGAGCCCGTTCCGGTCGCCGACATCGCCGCGTCGTTCCGCGAGGCCGTCGTCGATGTGCTCGTCACGAAAGCCCTCGCGGCCTGCGCCGACCACGGTGTGCCGCGCCTCCTCCTCGGAGGGGGCGTGATCGCGAACCGGCGTCTGCGCGACGTGGCACTGGAGCGCGCCGAGGCCGCCGGTGTCGCGGTGCGCATCCCGCCGCTGTCGCTGTGCACCGACAACGGCGCGATGATCGCCGCGCTCGCCTCGGAGCTTGTCATGGCGGGGCGCCCGCCGTCGACGCTCGGGTTCGGCGCCGACTCGACCCTTCCTGTGACCGACATCCAGGTGGCGGAAGGCGAGACGGCATGACGAACCCCGTGGACGACGCGGTCCCGCGACCGCAGACCGACGTCGAACCCGCGTCGGCCGATGTCGATGCCACGGCCGACGCGACGCCGCTTCCCGGCGTGCACCGAGGCGGCTTCGCACGGCTTCCCACCGCTCCGGTCGACGTGACGACCGAGTCGGCGCCGGTCGCCGATGACGGGCCCTACACAGGGGAGTACCCGCAGCCTGTCGCGCGGGGCCTCGCGGGGTGGGCGCTCGCCTTCTCGATCGCGGGCCTGGCCGTTTCGCTCTTCGTCGGATGGGGCTTCCCGATCGGTCTCATCGGCGGGATCACGGCCATCGTCGCGCTGCGCCGACCCGTCGAGAGCAGGCAGATGGCGGTGTGGGCCCTCGCGCTCGGTCTCGTCTCGCTGCTCTACAGCGCCGGCTGGCTCGTCTGGGCGGCGAGCCGCGCCAACCTGTTCGGCTGAGACCACCGCGCGGTCAGACGCGATCGGCGAGGATCGCCGTCCGCTTCGACCCCACCCGCGTCATGAACAGCGTCGCAGCCTCGCCGCCGCGGAGCTTGAGTCGAGTGCGCAGCTCGGCGGGGTCGATGTCGACGCCGCGCTTCTTGATCTCGAGGCGGCCGATGCCACGCGCGCGCAGGGCCTTGGCGAGCGACTTCACGTCGGCGGGCAGCACCTCCCGCACTCGGAAGCTCGACACGAAGGGACTCGTGAGCGCCGCATCCGACGTCAGATAGGCGATGTGCTCGTCGAGCATCCCCGCATCCAGGGCGCGAGCGACGTCGCCGATGAGCCGCGCGCGGATGACGGCGCCGTCCGGTTCGTGCAGGTACGCGCCGAGCGGGCGCGCGGGCTCGTCCACAGCGTCATGCGCCGCGGTCAGCTCGTGCGCGGCATCGCCCTTCACGACGAGTGCCGCGCGTCGGACACCCGGCCGCGCGAGCGACTTCGACCACAGCACGAGTTCGATCGTCGAGCCGTCGGCGCTCACCCACTGCGCCTCGAGACCGTCCGGGATCAGGTCGCGGTCCAGGCCCGGGCCGAGCTTGATCCCCGCCGGCATGCGCGACGCCAGTGCGAACACCCAGTCGAGCGCCGGCGACCAGTCCTCCGCTCGCGTGCGCGAGGTCTCGGAGTGTCCGGCCGTGCGGCGTGCGGGGTCGAGCCAGACGGCTTCGACGTGCGAGAGGTCGGATGCCTCGGCGGTGCCGTGGCGCACCGTGACGTCCGCTCCGAACGGGGCGAGGTTGTAGGCCGCGATCGCGGCGGTGACCTCGTCGGCGTCGACCGCCTCGACCCGGATGCCCAAGGCCGCGAGCCCGAGGGCGTCGCCGCCGATCCCGCACCCCAGATCGGCCGCCGACACGACCCCCGCATCGCGGAAGCGCCCGGCGTGGCGTGCCGCGATCGACAGTCGTGTGGCCTGTTCGAGCCCCGCGCGCGTGAACAGCATGCGGTCGGCGAACTCTCCGAACTTGGCGCGCGCTTTGACGCGCAGGCGTGCCTGCCCGACGACGGCCGACACGAGCTCGGGGGAGTGCCCGTCCTTCCGCAGCCGTGTGACGACGCGCGCGACGTCGTCGGTCGACTCCACGGGCGGGATCCCGTCCAGCAGGCGGAGGCCTTCAGGCGTCAGCAGGGCGGCGAGCTCTGCGGCATCCATCCCCACAGCCTATGCGTCGTCCGGACCGTTCAGGATGACGGTGATTGGCACTCACGTTGCATGAGTGCCAGCGCATCCCTAGACTTGTATCAGCACTCTCCACGTCAGAGTGCTAACGAGTCTTCAGTCTCAAGGAAAGCAGAGGTAGACCGTGTCGGTTTCCATCAAGCCGCTCGAGGACCGCATCGTCATCAAGCAGGTCGAGGCCGAGCAGACCACCGCGAGTGGTCTGGTCATCCCCGACACCGCCAAGGAGAAGCCCCAGGAGGGCGAGGTCGTGGCGGTCGGCCCCGGTCGCATCGACGACAACGGCAACCGCGTTCCGCTCGACGTCGCCGTGGGCGACCGCGTCCTGTACAGCAAGTACGGCGGCACCGAGATCAAGTTCGGCGCGGACGAGTTCCTCGTCCTGTCGGCGCGCGACGTCCTGGCGGTCGTCGTCCGCTGATCCTCGTGATCTGAAGGGGCTCGGATGCTTCGGCATCCGAGCCCCTTCCGCACGTCACGGCGGGGCAGGATGCGGCCCGTAGGCTGGACGGGTGAGCACCCCACCCGCCTCCTCCGGTGAGCCTGATCTCGGCGAAGCGGCGGTCACGACGGCGGGCATCCCCGTCGTGCGCAGCGATCGCGAGCGGCTCCTCGGCGGGGTCTACGCGTTCGCCGCCTACCTGTGGTGGGGCTTCCTTCCCCTCTACTTCCTGCTGCTCGTGCCCACGGGGCCGTGGGAGCTCGTCGCGTGGCGGATCCTGCTGTCGCTCGCCTTCTACGCGCTGCTGCTGACGGTCATGCGGTCGTGGGGCCGTCTCATCGCGGTCATGAGGCAGCCGAGGCTCCTGGCGCTCACGGCGATCGCCGGCGTCCTGATCTACATCAATTGGCAGGTCTTCATCGTCGGAACCCTCACGGGCCACGTGATCGAGACGAGCCTCGGCTACTTCATCAATCCGCTCGCGACGATCGTTCTGGGCGTGTTCGTGCTGCACGAGAGGCTGCGCCTGACCCAGTGGATCGCGGTCGGCATCGCGGCGATCGCCGTCGGGGTCATCGTGGTCGGCTACGGCGCGTTCCCGTGGATCGCCCTGACACTCGCGGCATCCTTCAGCCTCTATGGCCTCGTCAAGAAGCGCGTGGGCCCCACGGTCGACCCCATGAGCGGTCTGACCCTCGAATCCCTGTGGCTCGTGCCCGTCGCCGCCGTGCTGCTCGGTGTCGTCGGCGCGACGACCGGGATCACGCTGGGCGCTGAGGGCCCGTGGCACGCCGTGCTGCTCTCCTTCGTCGGGGTGGCGACGGGCGTGCCCCTGCTGTTCTTCGCCGCGGGCGCGCGCCGAGTGCCTCTCACCGTGATCGGGCTCCTGCAGTTCCTCACACCCGTCATGCAGTTCGTGACGGGCGCCTGGATCCTGGGCGAGCCCATGCCGCTGGAACGGTGGCTCGGCTTCGGCCTCGTCTGGATCGCGCTCGCCGTCCTGGCGACCGACTCGATCGTGCACGCGCGGCGCGCCCGCCGCGCGTGACGAGCGGCGTCAGCGCACGAGTCGGGCGATGGCCTGTGTCGCCTCGGTGATCTTCGCGTCCGCCTCGGGGCCGCCGAGCCGTGCCGCGTCGACCACGCAGTGACGGAGGTGGTCGTCGAGGAGGCCCACGGCGACGGCCTCGAGCGCCGAGGTCAGCGCGCTGATCTGCGTCAGGATGTCGATGCAGTACTGCTCGTCGTCGACCATCCGATGGATGCCGCGGGCCTGTCCTTCGATGCGCTTGAGGCGATTGAGGTACTTGTCCTTGTCGGTGATGTAGCCGTGGTGGGCGTGCTGTGCATCGGTCATCGTGCGGTCTCCCCGTCGCGGAGGGTGTCGAAGGAGCGGAAGCGGCGCAGTCGCAGGCTGTTGCCCACGACGAAGACGCTCGACAGCGCCATCGCTGCCCCCGCGATCATGGGGTTGAGCAGGCCGAGCGCCGCGAGCGGGATCGCCGCGACGTTATAGGCGAAGGCCCAGAACAGGTTCACCTTGATCGTGCCGAGCGTCGAGCGCGACAGTCGGATGGCGTCGGCCGCGCTGCGCAGATCTCCGCGGACGAGCGTGATGTCGGAGGCTTCGATCGCGGCATCCGTCCCGGTCCCCATCGCGAGCCCGAGGTCGGCTTGTGCGAGGGCGGCGGCGTCGTTGACACCGTCTCCCACCATCGCGACGACCCGGCCCTCGTCCTGGAGGGCCCTGACGACGGCGACCTTGTCGGCCGGCAGCACCTCGGCGTGCACGCGGTCGATGCCGACCTCGTCGGCGACGGTGCGCGCGGCCGCCTCGTTGTCGCCCGTCAGCAGCACGGGTGTCAGCCCGAGGGCACGCAGCCGCTGGACGGCCTCGGCGCTCGTGGGCTTCACCTGGTCCGACACCACGAGGAGGCCTCGGGCCGCGGCATCCCATGCCACCCACACGACGGTGCGCCCGTGCGTCTCGGCGGCCTGCGCCGCCGCGGCGAGGTCGTCCGGCACGGGCACCGCCCACTCGCGCAGGAGCGCCGCGCGTCCGACGGTGACGGTGTGGCCGTCGACGATGCCCGAGACGCCGAGCCCGGGCACATTCTGGAAGCCGTCGACAGGCACCAGTGCGCCCTGCTCGCCGGCTGCCGTCGCGATGGCGCGCGCGATGGGGTGCTCGGAGGCATGCTCGAGGGAGCCCGCGAGCCGGAGGAGCTCGGAGGGGTCCTCGCCCTCGGCCACGATGTCGACGAGGGCCATGCGGCCGGTCGTCACGGTGCCGGTCTTGTCGAGGACGACGGTGTCGACGCGACGCGTCGATTCGAGGACCTCGGGGCCCTTGATGAGGATGCCGAGCTGCGCGCCGCGGCCCGTGCCCACGAGGAGCGCTGTGGGCGTCGCGAGTCCGAGGGCGCAGGGGCATGCGATGATGAGCACCGCGACGGCGGCTGTGAACGCGGAGGCCGCGTCGAAGCCGAGCAGGAGCCACGCCGCGAGGGTTACGACGGCGAGGACCAGGACGACCGGCACGAAGATCCCGGAGATCCGGTCCGCCAGGCGCTGCACGTTCGCCTTGCCCGACTGCGCCTCTTCGACGAGCCGCGCCATCTGCGCGAGCTGGGTCTCCTCTCCCACGCGCGTCGCGCGCACGACGAGGCGGCCGCCCGCGTTGACGGTCGCGCCGACGACGGCGTCGCCGGGGGCGACCTCGAGCGGCACGGGCTCACCCGTGACGAGCGACGTGTCGACCGCCGACGTGCCGTCGACGACGACGCCGTCGGTCGCGATCTTCTCGCCGGGTCGCACGACGAACTCGTCGCCCCGGCGCAGCTCGGCGGTCGGGATCCGCACCTCGGCACCGGCGCGGAGCACGCCGACGTCCTTCGCGCCGAGTTCGAGGAGGGCGTGCAGCGCGGCGCCTGCCCGCCGCTTGGAGCGCACTTCGAAGTAGCGTCCGGCGAGGACGAACATCGTGACGCCGGCGGCCACTTCGAGATAGATCTGGCTCAGCCCGTCGCCCGGCTGCACCGTCCATTCGAACCCGTGGGTCATGCCGGGCATGCCGGCCATGCCGAAGAAGAGGGCGTACACCGACCACAGGAAGGCGGCCGAGACGCCGATCGAGATGAGCGTGTCCATCGTGGCGGCACCGTGCCGCAGATTGATCCACGCGGCACGGTGGAACGGCCATGCGCCCCAGACGACGACGGGGGCGGCGAGGGCGAGAGACGCCCACTGCCAGTACGTGAACTGGAGGACGGGGATCATCGCGAGGAGGATGACCGGCACCGCCAGCACGGTCGAGCCGATGAGGCGCTGGCGCAGGCCCACGAGCTCGGTGTCGCTCACATCGTGGTCGTGCTCACCCGCGGAGTGCTCGGTGCGCGGCGGCGCAGGAACGGTCGCCGTGTACCCCGTCTTCTCGACCTCGGCGATGAGCGTTGCGGGATCGATGTCGTGCGCGGCGCGCACGACCGCCTTCTCCGTCGCGTAGTTGACGGATGCCTCGACCCCTTCGAGCCGATTGAGCTTCTTCTCGATGCGGGTCGCGCACGAGGCGCACGTCATCCCGCCGATCTCGAGCTCGATGCGCGCACCGGTCACACCGGATGCGTCGGGGGACATCAGGCGAGCGCCGCCTCGTACCCGGCCTCGTCGACGGCCGCGACGACGTCCGCATCGGCCAGGGGAGCGGAGGACTCGATCACCAGACGGCCGTCGGCGGCGCTCACCTCGACGCGCTCGACGCCGTCGAGCTTCGAGACCTCGCCGCGCACGCTCGCCTCGCAGTGCGAGCAGCTCATTCCGGTCACACGGTATTCGGTGGTCACTGTCATGTCGCGTCCTTCCTGCGCCGCACCCGGGGTGCGGGATGCCTGGATACCCCTTGGGGGTACATCCAGCCTAACCCCGTACCGGTGAGGGGTATTCCGGCGGGTGATGAGCGGGCAGATAACGATTGAGTCGCGTTACACATCGTTAACGAACGGCAACATTGGCGAGACCGCGCCGCGGTTAGGTTAGACGAACTGGGACGGCGCCCGAGCCGCTCCGCGTATCCATTCACAGCAAGGAGCAACATGAGCGTCTTCACTCGCTCGCGCAAGGCCACCGTCCTCGGTGGCATCGCGCTCGCCGGCGCCAGCGCCCTCGTTCTCGCCGGGTGCTCCGGCGGAGGAACGGGCGGCGACGCCTCTAACCCTCCCGCGGAGGAGCGCGACCTCACCCTCAAGATCGGAACGATCCTGCCGCAGACCGGCAACCTGTCGTTCCTCGGCCCGCCCGAGGAAGCCGGTGTCGGACTCGCCGCCGCCGACGTCAACGCATACGCCGACACGACGGGCCTCACGATCGACGACATCGTCTGGGGGGACTCGGGCGACACCGACAACAAGGCATACGCCACGACGATCCAGACCCTCATCTCCGAGGGCGTCACCGCGGCCATCGGCGCCGCCTCGTCGGGTGTCACGAAGCTGTTCCTCGACGACGCCGTCGCCGCCGGGATCATCACCTTCTCGCCCGCCAACACCTCGCTCGACTTCACGTCGTGGGATGACAACGGTCTCTACTGGCGCACCGCTCCGTCCGACACGCTCCAGGGCGAGGTCCTCGGCAACCTCGTCGCCGAGGACGGCCGCGAGAACGTCGCGGTGCTCTACCTCAACGACTCGTACGGCACGGGCCTGAACGAGGTCTTCCAGGAGACCTTCACGGGCGCGGGCGGCACGATCGTCGCGGAGCAGTCCTACAACACGGGCGACACGTCGTTCGACGCTCAGATCAGCGCGATCATGGCTTCGAACCCCGACGCCGTCGTGCTCATCACGTTCGACGAGATCTACACGATCGGTCCCGCGCTGCTGGCCGCCGGCTACCCGGCCGACCAGCTCTACCTCGTGGACGGCAACCTGAAGAACTTCGGTTCGGACGACAAGTGGCCTGCCGGCTCGAGCATGGAAGGCGCCAAGGGCACGACGCCCGCCGGCCCTCTCGAGGCCGACGCCAGCTTCCAGGAGCGCCTCAACGAGTGGTGGGTCGCCGACGGCAACACCGAGCTGACCGACTTCTCGTACGCCAACGAGTCGTACGACGCGGTCATCCTCCTCGCCCTCGCGGCGCTGGCGGCGAACTCGACCGACGCGGCCGACGTCGCGGGCAAGCTGCAGGAGGTCTCGGGCGGTACGGGCGACGGTGAGAAGTGCGACACGTTCGAAGCGTGCGCCGACATCATCCTCGCCGGTGGCGTCGCGGACTACGACGGCCCCTCGGGCCCGATCACGTTCGACGAGAACGGTGACCCGACCGAGGCGACCATCGGCATCTTCGAGTACGGTGCCGACAACCTCAACACCCGCATCGGCTGATAGCAGCTGTCGCAAGCGAAGGGCCCCGGAGCGATCCGGGGCCCTTCCGCTGTCCGCGCCTCTTCTTACGGTGCGGGGCGCGCGCGTACGCTCTGCCTACGGCGCCCCGGCCGCCGCCCCCGTGTCGGCGGATCCGGACGCCGAGAAGACCTGACCGGATCAGACCCCGTCGGCGCCGAGGGTTCCGAGGTAGAGCCCGATGACCTTGGGGTCGTTCAGCAGGTCGCGGCCGGAGCCTTCGTACGCGTCACGGCCCTGGTCGAGGACGTAGCCGCGGTCGCAGATCTGCAGGCAGCGCCGAGCGTTCTGCTCGACCATGATCGTCGTGACGCCCGCCTTGTTGATGTCGGAGACGCGGATGAACGCGTCATCCTGACGGACGGGAGAGAGGCCCGCCGACGGCTCGTCGAGGAGCAGCACGGCGGGGTCCATCATGAGCGCGCGTGACATCGCGACCATCTGGCGCTCGCCGCCCGAGAGCGAGCCGGCACGCTGCTTGAGGCGCTTGCCCAACTCGGCGAAGATGCCGGTCACGAACTCGAGGCGCTCGCTGTAGGTCTTCGGCGCCTGGTAGAGACCCATCTGCAGGTTCTCCTCGATCGTGAGCGAGGGGAAGACGTTGTTCGTCTGCGGCACGAAGCCGACCCCGCGCTGCACGAGCCTGTCGGACTTGAGTCCGACGACGCTCTCGCCGTTGACCGTGATGTCGCCGTCGCGCACCTTCACCATGCCGAAGATCGCCTTCAGGAGCGTCGACTTGCCGGCGCCGTTCGGGCCGATGATACCGATCAGCTCGCCCTTGTGCGCGATGAGGTTGGCGCCGTTGATGATGTTGATGCCCGGGAGGTAGCCGGCGTAGAGGTCCTTGACCTCGACGACGACGCGATCCGTCTTGCCCTCGGCCTGGGCGCCGGCGCCCGTGGATGCCGTCTGTGCGGTCTTCATCGGTTCTCCTCCTCGGCCTCGGCGATGGAGGCCTCTTCGGCCACCTTGATCTCCTCCAGGAGCTCGACGGCCGACGTGTCGAGCTCACCCGCGACACGGCCGGTCACGACGCCGAGGTCGACGTCCTGGTGGCTGCCGAGATAGGCGTCGATGACGGCCTTGTCGTTCATGACGGTCTCGGGCGGCCCCTCGGCGACGACACGGCCCTCGGCCATGACGATCACCCAGTCGGCGATGTGGCGCACCATGTGCATGTCGTGCTCGACGAACAGCACCGACATCCCGAGCTCCTTGAGGTCGAGGATGTGGTCCAGCAGCGACTCGGTCAGCGCCGGGTTGACGCCTGCCATGGGCTCATCGAGCATCACGAGGGTCGGATCGCTCATGAGCGCCCGCGCCATCTCGAGGAGCTTGCGCTGGCCGCCCGACAGCGAGGCCGCGTAGTCGTCGGCCTTCGCGTCGAGCTTGAAGCGCGCGAGGAGCTCCATCGCCTTCTCTTCGATCGCGTCGTCCTGCTTGCGCCAGAGGGCGGGGATGATGCTCGCCCAGAGCTTCTCGCCCTTCTGGCTGGTCGCGCCGAGCTTCATGTTCTCGAGCACCGTGAGCAGCGACAGGGCCTTCGTCAGCTGGAACGTGCGCACCTGGCCCAAGCGGGCGACCTTGAACGACGGGATTCCCGCCAGACTCTTGCCGTCGAAGCTCCAGGTTCCCGAGTTGGGCTTGTCGAAGCCGCAGATCAGGTTGAACAACGTCGTCTTGCCGGCGCCGTTGGGTCCGATGAGGGCCGTGATGACGCCGCGCGGCACTTCGATGTGGTCGACGTCGACCGCGGTGAGACCGCCGAAGCGGCGGGTCACGTTGTCGATGACGAGGATCGGGTCGACCTTCTCGACGCCGGGGACGTTCTCGCCCTTGGCGAGTCCCGTCGTTTTGGGGCGACGGATGCTGCCCGTCGCCGTCGTGACGGGTGCCGGCTCTTCTGGCACTGCCGGCTCGGTAGGCGGGTTACTTGACAAAGGTCAGCTCCCTCTTGTTTCCGAAGATGCCCTGGGGGCGGAAGATCACGATGAGCATGAGCGCGACACCGACGAGGATGAAGCGCAGCGTGCCCGCCTGCTGGCTGGTCATCGGCAGGATGCCCGAGTTCGCGAGGGCGGGGAGCACGTTGCCGAGGAAGCCCATGATGACCCAGAAGATGAGCGAGCCGACGACCGGGCCGAAGACCGTCGCGGCGCCACCCAGCAGGAGGATGGTCCAGATGAAGAACGTGAGGCTGGTCGTGTAGGTCGCGGGGACGACGGCCGAGGGGAGTGCGAAGACCACACCGCCCAGGGCGCCGAAGACACCACCGATGACGAGCGCCTGCATCTTGTAGGCGAAGACGTTCTTGCCGAGCGAGCGCACGGCGTCTTCGTCCTCGCGGATGCCCTTGAGCACGCGGCCCCACGGGCTGCGCATGAGCGCCCAGACGAGGTAGACGGCGATCGCGAGCAGGATGAGACCGAAGACGCGCACCCACAGCTGATCGGCGGTCCATGTCCACGGGCCGAACCCGTACGTGCCGGGCGGGAACGGGTTGGCTGCGCGGAAGCCCGCGTGGTAGCCGCCGAGACCGTCGGCCGAGTTGGTCCACTCGTCGAAGAGCTGCGTCGTGAGCGCGAGTCGCACGATCTCGGCGGCGGCGATCGTCACGATGGCGAGATAGTCGGCTCGCAGTCGCAGTGTCGGGATGCCGAGGATGAAGGCGAACACGACGGCCGCAGCGCAGCCGACGAGGATTCCGACCCACCAGGGCCATCCGAAGCTCAGGATGGAGATGGCGTAGCCGTAGGCGCCGAGCGCCATGAATCCCGCCATGCCGAAGTTGAGCAGACCCGCGTAGCCGAAGTGCACGGCGAGGCCGGTCGCGGCGAGCGCGTAGGCGATCGTCTCCGGGCTGAAGACCCAGTACGCCGTGTTGTTGAGAATCTGTCCCCAATCCATGGCCTAGCCCAGCCTCTCTTTGCGGCCCAGCAGGCCTTGCGGTCTGACGAGGAGGATGATGATGAGCACGGCCAGCGCACCCACATACTTCATGTCAGGCGGGATGCCGAGGAGTGTCGACAGTTCGACGAGGATTCCGACGATGAGAGCGCCGATGAGAGCGCCGAACGCCGTGCCGAGACCGCCCAGGGTCACCGCCGCGAAGATGAGCAGCAGCACCTGGACGCCCATGTCCCACTTGACGCCGGGACGGAAGTACGCCCACAGGACGCCGGCGACGGCGGCGAGGATCGCCGCGAGGACCCACACGATCCGGATGACGCGGTCGACGTTGATGCCGGACGCGGCCGCGAGGCTCGGGTTGTCGCTGATGGCGCGCGTCGCCTTGCCGATGCGGGTGCGCAGCAGCCAGAACGCGACGGCGAGCAGCAGCACGACCGAGACGCCCATCGAGACGAGGTCGATCCACGACAGCGAGATGGGTCCCATGTGGATGTCGCGGCCCGCGCCGGCTCCCGGGAGCTGATACGTCGAGCCGCCGATGAAGAACTGGTAGACGTACCGCAGGGCGAGCGAGAGACCGATGCTCACGATCATGAGCTGGACAAGACCGATGCCTCTGCGTCGCAGCGGTTTCCACAGACCCGCATCGAGCGTCCATCCGAGCGCCGCTCCGAAGAGCACGACGATCGGCAGGACGATCCACATCGGCAGCGCGAAGTTGACGCCGAACACGAGTGCGACGATCGCGCCGAAGGTGAGCATCTCGGCGTGGGCGAAGTTCGTGAGGCCGGTCGTGCCGAAGATGAGCGAGACGCCCACGGCGGCGAGCGCGAGCAGCAGACCGAAGTTGAGTCCGTTGACGAGGCGCTCGAAGAACTGGTCCCAGAATGAGGTCGTCACGCGCTCGCCCTCACCGAGGAAGAGATTGACGATCTTGGTGCCCGTGGCGCCGAAGCCGACGTCGAATGCGCCGGAGGTTCCTGGCACGGGAGTGGCACCCGCGGGGAGCTGCTCCGCGTCGACGATGACGCCGTCCGGCAGGGTCGTCTCGTCGACCGTGATGCGGTACTCGTCCTTCTCGGGCACGTAGAGGCGCCACTTGCCCTCGGCATCCGTCACGGTCTCTGCCTCGAAGCCGTTGCCGGACACCTCCATCACGACGTCGGGCACGGGAGCGCCGTCGAACGTGATGAGTCCGCCGAAGTAGAAGTCGGTCGCCTCCTGGTCGCCCCCCGGCGTGTCGGGCGCCGCCACCGCGGCCTGCGCGCCGAGAGGTGCGGACAGCAGCACCATCGCCGCCGCGAGCAGAGCTCCGGCCAGGACGATCAGCCAGCGGAGCGATCCTCTCGCTGCCAAACTCGTAGGACTCACGAAACCTCCCCGTCGGCACAACGCAGACACCGAAAGCTCCGGGTCGCATCAGCCATGATGAACGACGGTACGACCCTAATGTGTCGTCGGTGTTTCACCTACAACCCCATCGTGAGGCGTGATCCAATCGCTATCCGATTCGCCGGCGGCCACCCCCCTTCGGGGAACAAATCCCCGCGGGAGCCGCTTAGAATCGAGTACGGCGGGTTCCCCGCGCACCGGCCGTCGTCGTCCACCTCGAACAACGCGCCGTTGTCGATCCGGTCCACCGGTCGAGCGCGCGCAGGAGAACCCATGGAGCACAACGATCCCTTCGGATTCGTCGGACTGACATACGACGATGTCCTGCTTCTGCCCGGTCACACCGACGTGATCCCGAGCGAGGCCGACACATCATCGCGCGTGACGCGCCGCATCACGGTCGCAACGCCGCTGCGTGTCGAGCGCGATGGACACCGTGACCGAGGCCCGCATGGCGATCGCCATCGCGCGCGAGGGCGGACTCGGCATCGTGCACCGCAACCTCTCCATCGAGGATCAGGCCGCGATGGTCGACCGCGTCAAGCGCAGCGAGTCGGGCATGATCACCGACCCCATCACGACGACGGCCGGACGCCACCGATCGACGAGGTCGACCGTCTGTGCGCCGAGTACCGCATCTCCGGTCTCCCCGTCGTCGACGACGACGGACGGCTCGTCGGCATCATCACCAACCGCGACATGCGCTTCGTCTCGGGCTTCGAGCGCCAGACCACCGTCGTGCGCGACGTCATGACGAGCGAGGGCCTGGTCACCGGCCGTGTCGGCATCGGCGCCAACGAGGTCATCGCGCTGTTCGCGCAGCACCGCGTCGAGAAGCTGCCGCTGATCGACGACGACGGCAAGCTCGCCGGCCTCATCACGATCAAGGACTTCGACAAGAGCGAGAAGTACCCGCTCGCGACGAAGGACGAGCACGGCCGCCTGCGCGTGGGCGCCGCGATCGGCTTCTTCGGCGACGCCTGGCAGCGCGCCGAGGCACTGCGCGACGCGGGCGTCGACGTGCTCGTCGTCGACACCGCCAACGGCCAGTCCGCCGGAGTCATCGACATCGTCCGTCGCATCAAGGCGGATGCGAGCTTCGACCACATCGACGTCATCGGCGGCAACGTCGCGACGCGCGAGGGCGCGCAGGCGCTCATCGACGCGGGCGTCGACGCCGTCAAGGTCGGCGTCGGTCCGGGCTCGATCTGCACGACGCGCGTCGTCGCCGGCGTCGGCGTGCCTCAGGTCACCGCCGTGTACGAGGCATCCCTCGCCGCACGCGAGGCGGGCGTGCCCGTCATCGCCGACGGCGGCCTGCAGTACTCGGGCGACATCGCGAAGGCGCTCGTCGCGGGCGCCGACACCGTCATGCTCGGCTCGCTCCTCGCGGGCACCGACGAGTCGCCCGGCGAGATCGTCTTCCAGGGCGGCAAGCAGTTCAAGCAGTACCGCGGCATGGGCTCGCTCGGCGCGCTGCAGACGCGCGGCAAGAAGACCTCGTACTCGAAGGACCGCTACTTCCAGGCCGACGTCCCGACCGACGACAAGCTCATCCCCGAGGGCATCGAGGGCCAGGTCGCCGTACCGCGGCCCCGTCGCGGCCGTCGCGTACCAGCTCGTCGGGGGCCTGCGTCAGTCGATGTTCTACGTCGGCGCGCGCACCATCGACGAGCTCAAGGCGAAGGGCAAGTTCGTGCGCATCACGGCGGCCGGGCTCAAGGAGTCCCACCCGCACGACGTGCAGATCGTCGTCGAGGCGCCCAACTACCGCAAGTAGGTCGCGGTCGATCTGACGACGACCGCGTTCGGGAGCATCGACAGCGGCGGTTCCGCGGCATCGCGCGGGCCGACCTCACTCCCCGCGCCCCGCAGGGGACATCCGGCTGAGCACGTGACCGTGGGGGACCCACGGCGTATCGTCGGGGGCATGTGCCGCAGCATCCACACCCTCCACAACTTCGAGCCGGCCGCGTCGTCCGAAGAGGTGCACGCCGCCGCCCTGCAGTACGTCCGCAAGATCGCGGGTACGACCAAGCCGTCCAAGGCCAACCACGAGGCCTTCGACCGCGCCGTGCACGAGATCGCGCACATCACGCAGCACCTCCTCGACGACCTCGTCGCGGTCGGCGCCGCCGAAGAACCGCGAAGAGGAGGCCGCCAAGGCCCGCGCCCGAGCGGTCGCCTCGGGGCGGTACGCCACCGCCTGACCTCGCGGCGATCCGCGTCGGCTCGGCATCGCCCGGGCAGCCGGGATGATCGTGGGATGCATCGACATCAGCCGCCGGCTCGACGCTCGACGGAGGCTCTGTCGCCGATCTCGAGGGCACCGAGCCCCGAGTAGGCTGGAGGGGTGAGCATGGACATGGAACTCGGCCGCGCCAAGCGCGCCCGCCGGGCGTATGCGTTCGACGACATCGCGGTCGTGCCGTCCCGGCGCACGCGCAATCCCGAGGATGTCTCGACATCGTGGTCGATCGACGCGTTCTCGTTCGCGATCCCCGTGCTCGGGGCGCCGATGGACTCCGTCATGAGCCCGCAGACGGCGATCATGCTGGGCCAGCTCGGCGGTCTCGGCGTGCTCGACCTCGAGGGCCTGTGGACGCGCTACGACGATCCCGACCCGCTGCTCGCCGAGATCGCGTCGCTCGACGACGGCTCGACGCGACCCGCCGCATGCAGGAGCTGTACGCCGAGCCGATCAAGCCCGAGCTCGTGCGCGACCGGCTCGCCGAGATCCGCGCCGCGGGCGTGACCGTTGCGGGCGCGCTGACCCCGCAGCGGACGCAGGACCTCTACGAGACCGTCGTCGCCGCCGGTGTCGACCTCTTCGTCATCCGCGGCACGACCGTCTCGGCCGAGCACGTCTCGTCGGGCGACCAGCCGCTCAACCTCAAGAAGTTCATCTACGACCTCGACGTCCCCGTCATCGTGGGCGGCGCGGCGACCTACACGGCCGCCCTGCACCTCATGCGCACGGGCGCCGCGGGCGTGCTCGTCGGATTCGGGGGCGGCGCGGCCTCGACGACGCGCGCGACCCTCGGCATCCACGCCCCCATGGCGACGGCGGTCGCCGACGTCGCCGGCGCGCGCCGCGACTACCTCGACGAGTCGGGCGGACGTTACGTGCACGTCATCGCCGACGGCGGGGTCGGCACCTCGGGCGACATCGTCAAGGCCCTCGCGATGGGCGCCGACGCCGTCATGCTCGGCGTGGCGCTCGCGCGTGCGACCGATGCTCCGGGCCGCGGCTTCCACTGGGGCCCCGAAGCGCACCACTCCAAGCTGCCCCGCGGCCACCGTGTCTCGGTCGGCACGGTCGCGCCGCTCGAAGAGGTGCTCTACGGCCCGGCGCCCGTCGCCGACGGCACGGCCAACCTGATGGGCGCCCTCCGCAAGTCGATGGCCACGACGGGATACTCCGACCTCAAGGAGTTCCAGCGCGTCGAGGTCGTCGTCGCGCCGTACCACGGCGGATGACGCAGCCCGACCCGTCCATGGGCGCAGCCGACCGGGGCCCGGTCGCTGGGCCCGTCGAGGTGTTCCCGCCGACGCTGCGCGAGGTCCTGCTGCGACCGCGCTGGATCGCGATGCTGCTGCTGTGCCTCGCCGTGGCCGGCGTCTTCGCGTGGCTCGGCCAGTGGCAGCTCAGCCGAGCGATCGACACAGACCCGCCGCCGCCCGGTGCGACCGAGGACGATCCGGCCGCTCTCCGACGTCGCGAGTCCGGGCGAGTACCTGTCGGAGCCGCTCGTCGGACAGCGTGTCGAGGCGTCCGGAAACTGGATCCCGGGGGACTTCATCGTCGTCTCGTCGCGCTTCAACGACGGTGTCGAAGGGCTACTGGGTCACCGGCCAGCTGCGGCTCGCCGACACCGAGGTGCCGACGTCGTCGCGGTCGCGATCGGCTGGGCGAGCACCGAGGACGAAGCGCGTGCCGCAGTCGAGCAGCTCCAGTTCGACGCCGAGTCACCCGACGCGGCGCCCGTCGAGGTGACGGGCAGGCTCATCTCGGACGAGGGGCCCGCGCTCCCGCCACGCGGCGCCGATCCGCAGACGCTCACGCGCATGTCGCCCGCGTCCCTTCTCGGCCGGTGGCACGACGTCGAGGGCCTCGACGTCTATCGGCCGTACCTCGCCTCCGAGACGGCTCCCCGCCTGCTCGTCGACATCTCCTCGCCGGCGCCCGGCCGAGGGCTCGCCGGTCAACTGGCTCAACATCTTCTACGCCCTCGAATGGGCCGTCTTCGCGGGCTTCGCGTTCTACATCTGGTACCGCCTCGCGCGGGACGCGTGGGAGAAGGAGCTCGAAGACCTCGAGCCCGACAGCGAGGCGTGATCCCACGGGTAAACTCGTACTCCATGCCCCGCGCCCCCAAGCTCGCCTCGTTCCCGGCGATCCGCGGAGCGCTCCGGTTCTACGAGATCTGCTCGACGATCACGGGCATCGGTCTGCTCCTGCTTCTGGCCGAGATGATCCTGAAGTACACGCCGCTGCACCTCGAGCTCTTCGCGGGCGGATCCGGCGGTGCCCTGTGGTTCGCCCCCGTCATCGCCGGCCCCGGCTGCGAGTGGTGGTCGCTGTTCCTGCCGATGACCAACGACTGCGAGATGACGTCGGTCGGCGACGGCTTCAACATCTCGCTGTTCATCCTCGTCGCCCACGGCTGGTTCTACGTCGTGTACCTGTTCTCGTGCTTCCGCATCTGGAGCCTCATGCGCTGGCCGTTCCCGCGCTTCATCCTCCTCGCGCTCGGCGGCGTCGTGCCGTTCCTGTCGTTCTTCATGGAGGCCCGCGTCGCCCGTCAGGTGCGCAGCTACCTCGCCGAGCGAGAAGCGGCGGAAGCCGCATCCCTCCCCGTCCCCGCAGTGGAAGGCTCCCGTTGACCGAGCAGACCGAGACCTCGCAACGACCCGTCCTGGTCGTCGACTTCGGGGCGCAGTACGCGCAGCTGATCGCACGTCGCGTGCGCGAAGCGGGCGTCTACAGCGAGATCGTCCCGCACACCGCGACGGCCGACGAGATCGCCGCGAAGAACCCCGTCGGCATCATCCTGTCGGGCGGCCCGTCGTCGGTGTACGAAGAGGGCGCGCCGTCGCTCGACAGCGGAGTGCTCGAGCTGGGCGTCCCCACGCTCGGCATCTGCTACGGCTTCCAGGTCATGGCACAGGCGCTCGGCGGCGAGGTCGCCAACACGGGCCTGCGTGAGTACGGGGCGACGGATGCCTCGGTCACGGGCGACGGCGGGGTGCTGCTGGCCGGTCAGCCGATCGAGCAGAACGTCTGGATGAGCCACGGCGACCAGGTCTCGCGCGCACCCGAGGGCTTCGACGGTGCTCGCGTCCACGGCTGCGACGCCGGTCGCCGCATTCGGGAGCGACGAGCGGCGCATGTACGGGGTGCAGTGGCATCCCGAGGTCAAGCACTCCGACTTCGGCCAGCGCATCATCGAGAACTTCCTCCACGTCGGTGCGGGGCTCCCCGCCGACTGGAACAGCGGCAACGTCATCGCCGAGCAGGTCGCGCGCATCCGCGCCCAGATCGGCGGAGGCCGTGTCATCTGCGGCCTCTCGGGCGGCGTCGACTCCGCCGTTGCTGCGGCCCTCGTGCACGAGGCCGTCGGCGACCAGCTCGTCTGCATCTTCGTCGACCACGGTCTGCTGAGAAAGGACGAGCGCGAGCAGGTCGAGCAGGACTACGTCGCATCCACGGGCGTCCGCCTCGTCACGGTCGACGCGCGCGAGCGGTTCCTCACGGCGCTGGCCGGAGTGAGCGACCCCGAGCAGAAGCGCAAGATCATCGGGCGCGAGTTCATCCGCACGTTCGAGGAGGCCGAGAAGGCCCTCGTCGCCGAGGCTGCGGCCGACGGCGAGCCGATCCGCTTCCTCGTCCAGGGCACGCTGTACCCCGACGTCGTCGAATCCGGCGGCGGCGCGGGCACGGCGAACATCAAGTCGCACCACAACGTCGGCGGTCTTCCCGAGGATCTGCAGTTCGAGCTCGTCGAGCCGCTGCGCACCCTGTTCAAGGACGAAGTGCGCGCGATCGGACGCGAGCTCGGGCTTCCCGAGGTCATCGTCGGCCGGCAGCCGTTCCCAGGGCCCGGCCTCGGCATCCGCATCGTCGGAGAGGTCACGGCCGAGCGGCTCGAGATCCTGCGCGACGCCGACGCGATCGCGCGTGAGGAGCTCACGAAGGCGGGCCTCGACGGCGAGATCTGGCAGTGCCCCGTCGTGCTCCTCGCCGACGTGCGCTCGGTGGGCGTGCAGGGCGACGGACGCACGTACGGGCACCCCATCGTCCTTCGTCCGGTCTCGTCCGAGGACGCCATGACGGCCGACTGGACGCGTCTGCCCTACGACGTGCTGGCCCGCATCTCGAACCGGATCACGAACGAGGTCCGCGACGTCAACCGCGTCGTGCTGGACGTCACGTCCAAGCCGCCGGGGACCATCGAGTGGGAGTGATCCTCGGGTGACCGAGTTCCCGGACGCCGAGTACGTCATCCTCTCCAGCCGCCTCATCCCCGACATGGACGGCGGGTACACGCTCGCGACCCTCGCGCGGGCGCGGCAGATGGCTGCGGCGGGCGTCCACGGGGGACGAGGTCCCCTCCTCCTCACGGTCGACCCCGGCACCGCTGAGGAGCACGCGCGGCACCGGGCGGCGTTCGACGGGCGCGATCTCATCGTCGATCCGTCGGTCATGCGCAACCTCTTCGACGAGGCCGCGGGTCCCGACGGCGGCGCGCGCGCCGTGGCTGATCGATGCCGCCCACGCGGGCGAGCCCGATCCCGCGCTGCAGTACCGCGTCGTGACGGATGCCGCATCCCGCCCGCTCGTCGACCTGCCGGTCATCGTGGGCGATCCCGACTGGCACATCAGCACCGCGCCCGTCGTCGTGCGCGCCGCGGACGGGTCGGTCGCGGGCGTGCTCGACGGCTTCGGCGCCCTCTACCGGGCGTGGCTCGACCACGTCGTCGCGGGCCTGCGCGCGGAGGACGCCGACAGGCCCGTCGTCGTGATCTGCGAGTCCCGCCAGCTCGGCGAGCTGCTCGCGGGCTGGGACGATCCGGCGGTGCGCCTGCTGCATGCGATCCACACGATCCACCTCGAGCCGCCGTACACCCCGGATGCCGACGTCAACGCCCTCTGGTCGCGCTGGTTCACGCTCGCCGAGCGCTTCGATGCCGTCCTGTGGCCCACCGCAGGCGCAGCGCGCCGACGTCGCCGAGCGCTTCGGCGGAGCCGGCGTCCACCTCGTCGCACCGCACGGCGTGCCGGCGGCGGCATCCGTCTCGCCCTCGGCAGGGCGCACGCTCGGCCGCGTCGTGATGCTCAACCGCCTGGCGCCGGGCAAGCGGATCGACCACGCCGTGCGCGCGTTCGTCGGCTGTCGTGGCTGCCGTCCCGGATGCGACGCTCGACATCTACGGCGAAGGTCCCGAGCGCGACCGCCTGCAGGCTCTCATCGACGAGCTGGGCCTCGGCGCGCACGTCGCGTTGCGCGGCCACACCGACGCCGCGGCCCGCGTGCTGCGCGAGGCGATGGCGTACCTGTCGACCTCGGCGTACGAGGGCCAGGGGCTCTCGATCGTCGAAGCGCTCGCCGACGGGTGTCCTGTCGTCTCGTACGACGCTCCCTACGGACCGCGCGAGCTGCTCGCACAGGGCGGCGGGATCCTCGTTCCCGACGGCGACGAGGCGGCGCTCGCCGACGCTCTCGTGCGCGATCCTCACCGACCTCGACCTGCACGAGCGGCTCGGCCTCGAAGGCATCCAGGCCGCGCGGTCCGTTGACCCCGCTCACGCGATGGCCGCGCTCGCCGGGGCCGCGCGAGACGTGCTCGCGCGGCCCTCGCGCCGCCTCTGAGGTCGCGCGCGCGCCGTCATGCCGCGCCATGCCGCGCACTCAGGCCCGACCGCCCTTGCGGGGCCGCGGCGCGGCCATCCGTCGCGTTCAGCCTGAGAACGGCACGGTCACGCCGCGCGGCGGACCGCCTCGGCAGCGCTCGCGGGCGAACCGCGCCACGGCGCCCCGTGCCCGGGGAGCACCCACTCCGCATCGATGTCGGCGAGCCGATCGAGCGAGGCCAGCGCCTGCGGCGGGTCGTCCGTGAACGGCGCCGGCTGAGCGCCGGTGCGCCCCGTCGTGACGTGACGCGTCGTGAGCGCGTCGCCCGACGAAGAGCGCCTTCGCGACGGGCGGAGTGGACCGCGATGCTGCCCGGCGAGTGGCCGGGCAGAGCGATGATCCGCGGCGCACCGGGCAGGTCGAGCACGTCGCCGTCGGCGACCTCGACGACCTCGGTGATGGGCTTCGTCCGGACGGCGCCCTTGCGCAGGCGCGTAGGCGAAGAACCCGATCGTCGGTCCGAGCTTCATGGGCGGCATGGCGGCCTTCGGCTTGTCGCCGCCGCGCGCGCGATCCGCGTCGGCGGCGTGGACGTACACGGGCACGCCGGCCTCGACGCGCAGCCGCTCGGCGAAGCCGATGTGGTCGCTGTCGCCGTGGGTCAGCGACGAGTCCGCGGACGTCGCGCAGCGTCGAGGCCGAGTCGCGCGAGCTCGGCGAGCAGGTCCTTCCACTGGCCGGGCAGGCCCGCGTCGATGACCGTGACGCCGTCGGGCGTCACGATGAGGTGGGCGGCGACGATGTCGTTGCCGATGCGGTACAGGTGTGTCGTCGAGTCGCATGAGAGCCTCCAGGGATTGTGCATGGCTATGCTGACGTAGCCATCATGGCTTACGTCAATAGCCATAAGGAGGAGTCGGGATGCCGACGCCTGATCGCACCATCGCTCGACGAGATCGTCGACGCGGCCCGCGACGCTGCTCGAGACCGGCGGCCCGACCGCGCATCACGATGAGGCCGTCGCGAGCCGCGTCGGTGTGCGCGCGCCGTCGCTCTACAAGCGCGTCCGCGACCGCGACGCCCTCCTCCTGCTCGTCGCCGAGGCGACCGCGAACGAGCTCGCCGAGCGGCTCGAGGCATGCCGACTCCCTCGCTCGCCGGCTATGCCCGCGCGTTCCGTGCGTTCGCGCACGAACGCCCCGAAGGCGTTCCGGCTCATGTTCGCGACGACCGGCGCGCCCATGGCGATGCAGCGTGCCGTGGCACCGATCCTCGCTGCGGCCGCGGACGTCGTGGGCGCGCGAGCGGGCGCTCGATGCCGCGCGCCTGTTCACGGCGTGGGCGACGGGCTTCCTGAACATGGAGCTCGCCGGCAGCTTCCGCATGGGCGGCGACGTCGACGAGGCGTTCGAGTTCGGGCTCGCGACGATCCAGGCGGGGCTGGAGGCTCAGGCCTCGCGGTCCGGCCAGGTCCTGCCCGCCCACGGGTCGTAGTCCGCGAGCAGCGGTCCCTGCGCGGGCCGCTCGTCCTCGGGCACGTGCTGCAGATTGACGCGCACGCGATACCAGAGCGACGACGAGCCGCGCATGCCGTCGACGAGGACATCGGCGGGATGCAGGTGCCCCGCGATCGACGCATGCTCGGCCTTCCATGCCTCGAGCGCCTCGAGCGCCTCGGGCTTCGTCTTCGTGCGGGCCAGCTCGATGAGGGGCATCGTCGACCGGCGTCGTCCGTCGGCGCCCTCGCCGCGAGGCGGCTTCTCGGCAGGTCCGAGCTGCTCCGCGAGCGCGAGGAGGCCCGAGAGCGATCCGATCGCCTCGTCGATGCCGGAATGGGGGTCGCCGATCTCGGCGAAGCGCTCGAGGACGGTCGGCACCGTGAACTCCTCGGGCCGCCGCGAGTGCACTTCGCCCCACGTCGAGTGGCGTCGACACGCGCGCGTCGGGCAGCGGCCGGATCGAGTAGGCGGAGGCGACAGTGCGATCCTTCGCGTTCTGGTTGAAGTCGACGAAGACGCTCTCACCCCGCTCCTCCTTCCACCAGCGCGCCGTCGCGAGCCCCGGCGCGCGGTTCTCCACTTCGCGCGCGAGCGTCTCGGCCGCGAGGCGCACGTGCGCGTAGTCCCACTCGGGCGCGATGCGGACGAGGATGTGCATTCCGCGCGAGCCGCTCGTCTTTGGCCAGCCGGTCAGACCGACATCGGTCGAGCACGTCGCGGGCGACGAAGGCGACATCGACGATCTGCGACCAGTCCACGCCCGGCATCGGGTCAAGGTCGATCCGCAGCTCGTCGGGGTGGTCGAGGTCCTCGGCGCGGACGGGATGCGGATTCAGGTCGAGGCATCCGAGGTTCGCGATCCACGCGAGTCCCGCGGCATCGCGGAGCACTGCTTCCTCCGCCGACGTTCCCCGTGCGTAGTGCAGCGTCGCCGTCTCGATGAAGTCGGGGTGGTTCTCGGGGACGCGCTTCTGGAAGAAGGCCTCCTGATCGATGCCCTTCACGAACCGCTTGAGCACCATGGGGCGCCCAGCCGCTCCGCGCAGGGCGCCGTCCGCGACCGCGAGGAAGTACTGCACGATCCCGAGCTTCGTGAGGCCCACCTGCGGGAAGACGATACGGTCGGGGCTCGAGACGCGCACCTCCCGCCCCTCGATATCGAGGAACTCCTCCTTGCGGGCGGCGCTCACGGCTCCCACGCTAGCGAGGGGCCGCGTCTGCGGCCAGACCTCGGTCAGAGTGCGAGCAGGCCGCGCACGAGCAGCCACGCGGCGAACCCCAGTGAGGCCAGCGCCGAGACCGTGAGGACGAGCCGGTGCGCGAGGGTGCCGTCATCCCGCATCCACGACCGCACGAGCAGCGCGACGAGCACGACGGCGCACGCGAGCGCCGCGAAGGGGAGCAGCAGGACGGGCCACGCGGCGGCAGGCAGGCCGTACTCGAGGATGAGGGGATCGGCGTTCGCGAGGACGAGGGCCACGATCCCCGTGACCGCGAGGTTGAGGCTCGCGGCCGACACCGCCGCGAAGACGGCGCCGGCGGGCGCGTCCCAGCGCCGACGCAGGGCGTACAGGACGCCGTAGACGAGCGTCCCGGCGAGCAGGAGCAGCACCATGACGATGAGGGCGATCTGGCCGGAACTCGCGCCCTCGCGGAGGTCGTTGTCGAGGCGGTAGACCGCCGAGGTCGGATCGATGTCGGCCCGTCGTCACGAAGTCGGGTGCGGTCATCTCGCCGATGCATCGAGCTTTGGGCTCCGCGACCGGATCCTGAAGGAACTGCCGTGCGATGGATGCTGCGCAGGCGTCCGACCATACGGCCCCGGTCCCCGTGTACGGCAGCACGTAGGCGCTGTGGCGGGCGAGCCCTGCGGCTGCGATGTCGCTCCACGCAGCCGGCGCCATGGGGTCGATCTCACCCGAGAGGAGGAGCGTCGGCACGCTGCTTGAGACCGGGAGCGATTCGATCGGATCAGCGGCGGGCACGGCCCACACGGCGCACTCGGCGGTCCGCTGCGCGTACTGGTCGAGATGCTGTGCGAGCACCGACGTGTTCACGGTCGCTGCGACGACGGCGGGGTCGTGGAAGGGCAGCTCCTCCGCGCACTCGATCGAGAGGTCGCGCCCTTCGACCGCGCGCGCGGCGGCATCGAGGCGCCGCTGCACGAGGGGGAGGGCTGCATCCGCGTCCCCCGCGGCGAGACGGTCGAGGACGTACGGCAGCGCCCGGGCCGTCTGCGGATCGCTCAGCGCTGCGACGATGGCTCCCGCGAGCGCGTTGCCGTCGACCGTCACCGAGACAGGCGCCCGCGTCGCCGGATCGCGCGCCACGACGGTGAAGGGTTCGCGGGCGGCGAGCGCGAGCGCCGACGAGAGGCTCGCGGCCGGATCGGGGTGGTGCGAGCGGCAGTCGGGCACCGCGAAGCAGCGGGCGAAGAGGGCGTCCACGGCGCTCTGCACACCTGCGGCCTGCAGCTCGTACCGATCGACATCGGGCGGGAACGCGCCGTCGAGGATCACGGATCGCAGGCCCACCCGAGGGTCGCGCATCACCGTCATCGCGAGGCGCGAGCCGTAGCCGACCCCGTACAGGTTCCAGGTCGCGTAGCCGAGCGCGGCGCGCAGCTCGACCGAGGTCGGCGGCGCTCTCGGCGCTCGAATACGCCGTGAGGTCGACACCCGCGGCGACGAGGCGATCCCGGCAGGCCTGCAGGGCGCCCGAGTCGCTCCGCGCCGGAGAGGGCGCCGCCCACCTCAGAGCAGTCGAGCGAGGGCTCCGCCCGGCGGTCGCCGCGCAGCTCGACGAGGATGACGTCGCGCGGCGCCGACCCAGTCCGCTCCCGCCAGGAAGGAGGCGAGGGAGCCGAGGCTGCTGGTGTCGGGCCCCACCGAGACCGGCACGACGAGCGGATCCGTCACCCGGTCTCTCGCCGTGCTGCGTATCACGACGACCGGCAGGCGCAGCCTGCGCTCAGGGTCGCTGCCGGCCGAACGGTGCTCGGGCACGGTGAGGGCACCGCAGCTCACCTCCCCGAGGCGGGACTCGGGGACTGCCGTGTCGCACTGGGCGACGGTGAACCCGACGGGGGAGTCGACGATCGCGCCGCGGTCGGACGCATCTGCCGACGCAGCCACCGGGGCGAGGCATCCCGTCGCCAGGACCAGAGCGACGGCGCTCGCGATCCCGCGACTCAGACGCCGTCGCGACGACGCCGTCGCGGCGGCCCCCTCTCGCGTGCGATGCAAGATCGCGCGGGACGCGGTCATGTCCGTCACCCTAGCGACGATTCCGGACGCCGCGACAGCCGTGCGGAGACGCGCGCGAAACGACGAAGGGGCCGCCCGGACGGACGACCCCTTCGTGCGGCGAGCAGCGGCTAGTTGTTGCCGCGCGCGATCGCGATGATGCGCAGGATCTCGATGTAGAGCCAGACGACCGTGACCATGATGCCGAAGGCGCCGAGCCAGGCGAGCTGGCGCGGGAGCGCGGTTGCGCACGCCCTGCTGGATCGAGTCGAAGTCGAGCACGAGCGAGTAGGCGGCCATGATGACGACGAGCACGCCGATGAGCAGACCCCACGGGATGCCGAACAGGGGGCTGGGCTGGCTGCTGAGGCCGAAGGCGTCCGGGACGACGCCCGTCCACATGAGCACCAGGTTCAGGAGCGAGAACGACGAGGTAGCCGAACATCGCGATCATGAAGATCTTCGTGGCCTTCTTCGACGCGCGGATCTTGCCGCTCGCGAACAGGGCGAGCGTCACGCCGACGACGGCGACGGTCGCGAGCGTCGCCTGCAGGACGATGCCCTCCCAGCGCATCTCGAAGAAAGCGGAGATGCCGCCGATGAAGAGACCCTCGAACGCCGCGTAGGCGAAGATCAGCGCGGGGCGGATCTTCTTGCGCGACGTGAAGATGACGACCATCGACAGGACGAATCCGCCCAGCGCGCCGAGGATCCACGGCACGACGTTCACGGTCTGCGCGTCCTGCGCCGAGAGCGCGCCGCCGAGGGTCCAGACCCAGCCGACGACCGCGGTGACGAGCAGGATCGCGAAGAGGCCGACGGTCTTCATGACGGTGTCCTCGACCGTCATGCGGTCGGTGTCGACGGCACCGGCGGCCGGTGCGGCGAATGCGCCCTCGAGCTGCGCGTTCGCCGCGGCATCCACGGTCGCGTGCTGCGCCGAGGCCGTCTGCGCGCCGCGGCCCAGGGTCGCCGCCTGCGCGCCGCCCGGGTAGGTGCTGACGGCCTTCGGGTCCTGGAAGGCGGGATTGTTGAATGCGGGGTTGTTGAGGGCCACTGCTCTCACACTCCAAAGTCGGGATTCCCAGCACTGTGCTGTTGGTCAACGATATCGGAATACCCCGCAACGTCGCCCAGCGCGGGCTGGGAGAGGGCTCTGAGCGGACCCGCAGGTAGCCTGGAGGGGTGCCGCGCCGAATCCCGCTCGTCATCGGCCACCGCGGTGCGCCGGGATACCGCCCCGAGCACTCCCGCTCCTCGTACCACCTGGCGCTCGAGATGGGCGTGGACGCTGTCGAGCCCGACGTCGTCGTCTCGAAGGACGGCGTGCTCGTCGTGCGCCACGAGAACGAGATCTCGGGGACGACGGACGTCGCATCCCGGCCCGAGTTCGCCGATCGCCGGACGACGAAGTCGATCGACGGGGCGGAGCTGACGGGGTGGTTCACGGAGGACTTCACGTGGGACGAGCTCGCGACGCTGCGCTGCCGCGAGCGACTCCCGAAGCTGCGCGCGTCCAGTGCGACGTTCGACGGTGAGCAGCCCGTGCTGCGGCTGCGTGACGTGCTCGACCTCGTGCGGGCGGCGTCGCTCGACAAGGGCCGAGAGCTGGGAGTCGTGCTCGAGCTCAAGCACGCGACGTACTTCGCCTCGCTCGGCTGGGACGTCGCCGAGCTCGTCGCCGCCGAGCTGGCAGACGCCGGCTGGGCACGCGGTGAGCTGCCGCTCACGATCGAGTCCTTCGAATCGACGGTCCTGCGAGGGCTGCAGGAGCGCGGCGTCGCCGCGAGCTACGTCTACCTGCTCGAGGCGACGGGGCGGCCGTTCGACCTCGCGACGATCCAGGGGCGCGCGGCCCTCACGTATCGCCAGACGGCGAGTCCTCGGGGGCTCGACGGCCTCGTCGGCCGCGTCGACGGGATCAGCGTCGACAAGCGCATGATCCTCGCCCCCGACAAGCTCGGCCGCCTCACGGGGCCGTCGCCGCTCGTCCGCGACGCGCACGAGCGCGGCCTGCGCGTCTTCACCTGGACCTGTCGCCCCGAGAACAGATTCCTGATCGGTCAGTTCCGCAGCGGCCGCACTCCGGCCGCCTTCGGCGACTGGGAGGCGGAGTGGGGTGTGATCCGGGATGCCGGCGTCGACGGCGTCTTCGTCGACCACCCCGACCTCGGGGTCGCGTTCTTCCGCGGGGCGTGAACGTTCAGCGCCGGCGGGTGCGCCCTGGCGGGCGGGACGATCGTCCCGCTCACGACTCGGTGAGCAGCATCTCGGCGTACGCGGTCGCGGCGGCGCGGTCGGTCGCACCGATCTTTCGGTACAGCGTGCGCAATTGCGAGCGGACGGTGTTCATCGTCGTGCCGCGGATCGCGGCGAGGTCGCCGTTGGATGCGCCCTGGCGCAGCAGCGCGAGCAGCTCGCGCTCGGCCGGCGTCAGCGTGATGCGGGGAGCCCGGCCGACAGGGCGGAGGTCGTCGTCCGCCGAGGCCAGCGCCGAGGCGAGGCGGCCGCCGAGCCGGTCCGCTGCCGCGCGCAGCAGGAGGAAGTCGTCCACCGACACGAACCTCGCCGCGAACCGCACGAGTCTCGGAGCGGGGACCCGTCCCCATGCCGCCGAAAGGCGGGCGTCCGCCGCATCATCCCGCTCCATCCGCAGATAGGTCGTCGCGGTCAGCAGGTCATGGATCCACGCGAGCCGCGGCAGGGACGTGGGGCCAGCCTGCTCGAGCGCGACGGCGGCCTCGGCGGGCCGCGAGGCGGCGAGCTCGTCGAGAGCCCGCGCGACACCTGTGAACCAGTCGCGCGTGCGGGCCCGTCGTGTCCCCGTCGTGTCGGAGCCCAGTCGCGCGACCGTCGCGGCGAAGGCGATGAAGGTGCTCGGCTCGCCGTCGTCCCAGAATGCTGCGCTGCGCTGGACAGTCGTGTCGACGATCGCGGCGCCGAGCGCGCCCGGGGCAGCGAGCGCGCGCGCGAGGATCAGCAGCGCGTCCGCGGCGGACCGGGTGGGGGCAGGTCGCGCGCGACTGGCCAGCGGGTGGGTGCGCTCGACGGCTTCGGCATCCATCCCCTCCTCGAGGAGGACGAGGGCCGCGGCGTGACTGTACTCGAGGTCGTCGGGACGGGCGCCGTCGGGGTCGAGCGAGCGCAGACCCGCGAAGTCCTGTTCCGTCATCGCCGTGAGGCGGTCGATGCGGGTGACGATGGATGACGGGTCGCCCCACTCCTGCATGGCCTCGACGAACGCGAGCGCGAACGCGTGGCGGTCGACCTGGACGGAGGACCAGAAGGCGAGGAAGAGGTCGGCCGCGAGGGTGTCGGCGACCGCGCGATCGGCCGCGGCCTCACGGCGGATGACCGAGTCGGCGGCCGGATCGATCGCCGCGGCGATCTGCTCGAGCTGCCGCACGGCGGCGCTTCGCTGTCCCGCGAGCGTCGCCGCCATCGCCGCGCGACACTGCAGGCGGAACCGCATCAGTGCGGAGTCGGGAGGAAGGCTGCGGAACGCGTCGAGGCAGCGGGCAGCGGCCGTGACGGACTGCCGATTGGCGCCGTGCACGCGCAGCCGCAGTTCGCTCGCGAGGAGCTGGAGGCTCGGTCGATCGCCGCAGTCGGGAGCCGCCGTGAGGAGGGCGTCCTGTGTCGGGCCATCGGTGAAGAGCAGGAATCGGCGGAAGTCCTGGAAGACGACGGCGTCGGCCTCGGCGAAGCGGCGGAGCGCGAGGAGGGGGAAGAGCAGCTGAACTGCGCGGCCCTCGTCTCGGAGACGCTCGGCGCCCGCCGCGAGTTCGGCCCGGCGCCGGCGCGGAGGGATGAGATCGTCGAGGGCGCTCCAGGCGGCGCTGGACCACACGAACTCCCGCGCACCGGTCTCGTCGTCCGCATCCATGGAGCCGAGCGGATACGCCTCGAGCCGTGCGAACTGCTGCGCGGCGACGTCGCCGGGCGCGCTCACGAGTTCCTTCGAGAACCGGCGGAATGCCGTTCCGCGACGCAGCAGCATCCCGAACCCGCCCCGCGGGGCGCCCTCGCCCAGGCGAAGGTGCTCGAGGAGCGGGCGCTCGAGCGCGAACGCGAGCCCCGCCCAGACGGAGTGGGCACGCCGTGTCCGCAGGCGCTCGATCTGGGTACGCACGAGCAGCGGGCATCCTCGCAGGTCGGTCACCAGGTGTCCGCGGGTGTCTGGTCCGATCGCGAGTCGATTGCGGGCGATGAGCTCGTCGACCTCGTCGGGATCGAAGGCGAGGTCCGCTTCAGTGAGCACGCGCGACGGGATGCCCGCGAGCAGGTCTTCAGCCGGAGGATCGGCCGCCGACACGACGATGTGGGCGCCACGAGCGGCAGCCGCGGCGAGCAGACCCCAGCGCGGGTCCTCGGGCTCGAGCGGCACATCGTCGACATAGACGTCGGCGGGCGGCGCGGAGGGGTCTGCGAGCATGCGCGCGAGCGTCGCGGAGTCCTGCACCCAGCGTGCGTCCGCTCCGCGGTGCGCACGGCACTGATGCATCCACTCCGTCGCGCCCCAGCCAGGGAGCGCCGCGAGGATCGTGAGAGCGGGAAGGGCGTCCCACACCTCGTGGAACCGGCTCCGCTCGAGGGGGGTCCAGGCCGGCGACGGGGAGCGGCTGCTCATCCGACCCCTTCGCTCTCCGCCGCCGCGATGTCTCGCGCGATTCTCTGACGGTACTCCTTCGGCGTGCACCCCGTCTCGCGCACGAACTGCTCCCGCAGCTGTCGGCGCGAGAACCCCGACCGCTCGGCGACCTGCCCGATGGTGAGTCCGGGGTGCTGGATCAGAAGGGCGCGGGCGGTCTCGATGCGGCGGTGGCTCAGGAGCGCGGCGACGCCCGTGCCGTTCACGGCGCGGTAGAGATGCCGTCTGCTCGTGTGCAGTTCGCGCGCGAGCCACGCGACATCCACCCGTGGGTCGCGGTGTCGTGCCTCGATGAGATCGAACAGACGCGCGGCCAGGAGCGGCTCGCTCGCTCCACGGGCGGGGTCGAGCGGCGCATCGGCGGCGGCCTCCGGCTCGGCGAGGGCCCCTGCCCCCGCGGTCACGCTGCCGCCTTCGAGGGTGCCCCCGTCCGGGGGATGACGCACTGCGTGCTCGAGGATGCGTTCATGACGGCCCCCATTCCCGTCCGGGGATACGCAGCCCGGGCGTGAGGTCAGCTTAGGGGTCGGAAAATCGCGTGCGGACGGTTCCGGGCATACCTTCACCCCTTCCTTTCACCCCTTTGGATCGTCGTTTCGGGTCGTGTGCTTGACTGGCGCGCGACCGACTTCTGCTCACACGAGAAGGACCCGCGATGACCGCCAGCGAGCACTCGCGCGACCCGGCGCGCTCGGACGCCGCGCCTCCTCGTCGCCGTGATCGGCATCGTCATCGCGACGCACGTCTTCCGCGCGCCGGCGGCGCCATCATGAGTCTCGGCCTCTTCCTCGTCGCGGTGGTCGGCGGCGGCGCCGGCGCGGCGCTGCGCTTCATCGTGGACGGGCTCGTCATGCGCCACGTCGCGGGCGGTTTCCCGTGGGGCACCTTCGTCGTCAACGCGACGGGCTCGCTCCTGCTCGGGTTCCTCACCGGCCTCGCCGACTCCGCCGGGCTCGAGGCGGGCTGGCTGTACATCCTGGGCGGTGTGATGGGCGGCTACACGACCTTCAGCACCGCGATGGTCGACACGGTGCACCTCTGGCAGAAGCGCGCATCGTGGCGCTTCCTCCTGAACTCGGTCGGGATGCTCGTCGTGACGGTCGCGGCCGCGCTCGTCGGTCTCGTCCTGGGCCGGGCGATCTGAGATGGCCGTCCCCTACGTCGGCGAGCCCGCGCGTCCGGAGACCGCATCGTCGCGTGCCTGCTCGTTCTCACCTTCGCGACCGGCATCATCGACGCGCTCAGCTGGCTCGGACTCAACGGGGTGTTCACGGCCAACATGACCGGCAACGTCCTCATCATCGGCATGGGCGCCGTCGGCGCGGGCGGTGCGCATTGGGCGCCGCCCCTCGCGGCGCTCGTGCTCTTCCTGGTGGGCGCCGCGACGGCCGGGCGCGTGCAGTTCCGCGCGGCACCGGGGTGGGGGAGGGCGACGTCGGTGATCTTCCTGTCGGTCGGGGCGGCGGTCCTCGTCGTGGGCATCGTGACGCTCGCGCTTCCGCCCGAGAGGTTCGAGCTGAGCGCCTACGTCGTGACGGCGGTCCTCGCGTTCGGGATGGGGATGCAGGGCGCCGAGGCGCTCCGGCTGGCGGTGCCGCAGCTCATCACGGTCGCCGTCTCGTCGGCGGTCGTGGGTCTGGGGGCCGCCCTGTTCGTCGTGCCGAAGGTCGGCTCCGAGACGAGGGGCGGGATCGTGCGGCGCGTCGGGGCGGTCGCGGCCCTCGCCGGCGGCGCGATCGTGGGCTCTCTGCTCCTGCGCGTCTCGTTCGGTCTGGGCCTCGTGGCGGCATCCGTCATCATCCTCACCGCCTGTTCCCTGACCGCCTGGCAGCGGCGGTCGGTGCCATCCGACCCGGAAGCACGCTGAGCGGAATGGACGCGCTGTGGATCGTCTTGGGCGTCGCCCTGCTCGCGCTCACGTTCGCCGACACGTTCGTCACGGTCCTGAACTACGACGAGGGCGGCATCCTCGTCAACCGCCTCGTCCGGTGGCAGTGGATCGCGATCCGCGCGTTCACCCGGCGCGTGTCACGCCGGTGGCGACCGATCGTCCTGCGCCAGGTGACGGGCGTGCTCCTGCTGACGACGATCCTGAGCTGGCTCACCGGCGTGATCCTGGGCTTCGCCTTGATCTACCTGGGTCTCATCGGGCTGGGGGCGTTCCAGCTGTCGAAGGGAGTGGACTCCGATTTCGTGGGCGCGCTGTACTTGAGCGTCGGGCAGTTCTCCACGGTCGGGGCAGACAACATCGCGCCGGGCGGCGGGTGGGTGAACCTCGTCCCCGTGCTCGAGGCGCTCACGAGCGTCGTCATGCTCTCGTTCATCATCACGTTCCTGGGCAACATCTACGGAGTCATCCAACTGCTGCGCTCGCTGTGCGCGGACTTCTTCAGCACGGGTCCCGGCGTCGGGAGCCCCGTGGAGGCGCTCCAGCCCTACTTTCCGAATGGGGAGCCCCGCGACATCGACCGGCACCTCAACGAACTCGTCGGCGATTTCAACCTGTACTGCGACAGCCTGCGTCAGGACCACGCGGCGTATCACTTCCAGAGCGGCGACGAGCAGTTCGCGCTGCCGTTCGCCCTCTTCATGACATCGGGCACGATCGCGGCGCTGCGCTGGGGTCTGCCGACCGGGCATCCGGCGTCGGTGGCGCCGTCGCTCCCGCGCCTGGCCGAGGCGTTCGACGACTTCCGCGAGCGCAGGTACCGCAAGATGCACTGGGCGACGCCCGTGCTCCCACATGTCCTCGACGCAGACGCTTTCGCGGCCTCGCTCGCGGCGTACCGGGCACGCACGATCCCGTCGCCGATCGATCCGTGGGCGGCGCGGTTCCTCGCGCTCAACGACGAGATGGCCGAACTCGTAGGGGCACCAGCCCCCACCGATGTCGCCGATGCGTACGCGCGGTACACGGCCTGGCTTCCGTTCGCGTATCCCGCTGCGCAGTTCGTCGAGGCGGTCAGTCGCGACCTCGACTATCAGCCGATCTACCGGGGCGTGTCGACGCACGCCGACGACCCGGCGGCGGCCGCCCCCGCGACGACGGCGGCGGCCGCGCCGTCGGGTGACGCCGCCGCCGGCAGTCCCCCTCCGGTGCGGCGCCCGTCCCCGTTCACGGCATGGCTGTGGCGCCGGCAGCTCCTGCTCGATCCCGGCTGCGTGCGCCTCACGATCGCGCTGCGCACTCTCGGCGCCGTGGTGGCCGCCGTCGTGGTCGCGGCGCTCCTGGGCGTCTCAGTCGGCGGCGACCCGACGACCGCCGCCGTCTTCGCAGGGCTGCTCGCGCTCTTCTCAGCGCCCATGACGTCGGGCTGGGGTGGCGGCCTGTGGCGCGGCACAGGGCTCCTGCCGCTCATACCGGTGGTCGTCGGGATCACGGCAGGCGCCTTCCTGCCCCGTGACCCCGTGGGGGTCGTCGTCGGCGTCGCGATCGTCGCGGCCGTGGCAGTGTGGCTCGGCCGGTTCGGGGCAGTCTGGGCCACCTTCGGCCAGGTCGGCTTCATCGCCTACTACTTCTCCCTCCTGCTCGCGGTGTCGCAGCGCGAGTTCCTCGGGGCCCTCGCCGCCGCCGCGATCGGCGTCGTCTGCAGCTGGGCGGGCAACGTCATCCCGCTGCCGAAGCGCGACAAGCAGATCACCGCGGCCATGAGGGCCGTCCGCGAGCGCGCCTCGGCACTCATCGACGCCGCGGTGGATGCGCTGACGTCGGGCACGAGTGCTCGCAGCGGGAGGATCCTCCGTGCCGAGTCGGAGGCGCTGCGCAGATCCGCGACCGCGCTCGAGGCGCTGCTCGATCCCGACGCGGCCGGTACGAGCCTTCCTGGGGGTGCGGCAGGTCTGCGGCTGCGTGTGTTCGACATCGAGCTCACCGCGGGCAACCTCACTCGCGCCCTGCCGGGTGCCGACGACGGCACCGTGACGATGGAGCAGCGCTCGCGCCTCGCCGGTGAGCTCATCGCCCTCCAGGAGCGGCTGCGCCGCGGAGACGGGATGCCGGACCCGAGCACGGGACAGCGGTCGGTCGCGCCGGCGGGCTGGCCCATCGATGCGCGTCGCGCCCTCGCCGCGATCGCCGAGTTCGGCCTTGCGCTGGACCGTTTCCACCCCCACGCAGAGACGGATGCCGAGGTGCCCGTCGAGCCCGTGAAGCCGGTCACACGCTCATCGGCGCCGAACCGCGCGACGGTCACGGCCGTCGACAAGCGGGCCGTGCAGGCGGGGGTGTCGACGGGTGTCGCGCTCTTCCTCGGAAGCTTCGTCTCGTCGACCCACGAGTACTGGGCCGCAATGCCGGCGTACCAGGCTCTCAGCCAGAGCGACGGGGAGACGGCGGTCAGGAGCATCCAACGCATCATCGGGACGGTCATCGGGGCCGCCTGCGCGTTCGGCCTCGCTCTGTGGACCGGGCATGACTCGGTCATCGCCTTCGCCGTGCTCGCAGTGAGCGTCTTCTTCATGTCGCTCCTGCGCGCAGTCGCGTCGTCGTGGACGGCGTTCTGGCAGACGGTCCTGCTCGCGACGATGTACGACCTGCTCGGCCAGCTCACCGCCGAGGCCGTCGGTGTCCGGGTCGTCGAGACCGTGATCGGCGCCGTCGTGGCGACCGTCGTCTCGCTCGTCATCCTCCCGACGCGCACGCGCGTCCGCGTGCTCGGCGGAATGGCCGCGTGCGTGTCCACCGTCGCGGGAGTCGTGCACGCGGCGCTGCAGCGACTGTCGGATTCCGCGCCCGCACCCTCGAGCACGCAGCAGACACATGACGTGTCGGAGCAGGAGCTCACGATGCGGCGACAGCTGGATGCCGTCGCGCAGCACGCCGACCCGCTGCGCCGCGGGCCGGGCGCCCTGCAGCGCACGGGAATCGAGGCGCAGCTCGCCGCGCTCTCAGCGCTCGCGTATTACGCGCGGAGGCTCCTCACTGACGCCGACGAACGCACGGCGGCGTCTGCCGATCCCGGTGTCTGGCAGACGATGGATGCCGTGACCCGCGACAACTTCGCCGCGACGATCGCGGTCCTCGACGACCGCCTGCCGTCCCGCATCCACACGATCGACGAACTCCCCGGCCTGGCATCTGGCGAGACGCCCGACGATACGACGGCGATCCGCGACATCCGCCGCATCAACCTGACGCTGCTGGGCTACATGGAGACTGTGCGCCCCGGATCGAGCGACTCGTCCTGACCGCGGCCGCGGCGGCGGCCTTCCGGCCCATGCCGGGGGGCGTCCTGCGAGCCCACGGTGCGCCTGGTCCCATGCAACCAGGGGCCGCCGACACCGGCAATGCCTTCACTCGGCGAGGGCGAGCAGCTCGCTCAGTACGCGGGGGTTCGCCAGGATGCGGAAGTGGCCGCCGTCGTCGAGCTGGATGTTGGTCGCCCCGGGCAGCTCGCTGCCCTCGGGGATGTGCGGGTCGAACCGTCCGTACATCGAGACGATGCGCGAGTTGACCTCGAGCTGCTCGGCCAGCGCGAGGATCGTCGCGTCGTTCGGCGAGAAGATGCGCAGGGTGGGCGCGATCATCAGATCGGCGTAGCGCGATCCGCCGAAAGGAGTCGCGACCGCGAGCATCGACTGCACCCGATCGCCCGCCGGTCCAATCATGACGTGCTTGCCGATGAGTCCGCCCTTGCTGTGCGCGGCGATGACGACATCGTGCAGATCGTGCTGCTCGAGATAGGCCGCGACGCGCTCGGCTCCCTCCGCGACGGGGCGGTGATTGTGTCGCAGGAGCTCGAGCACGTGCACGGGATGCCCCGCGGAGTGCGTCTGCTCGACGAGCGGCTGGAGGAACTTCCACGTCTCGTATACCCCGGGATGACGACGATCGGCGTCCCGCCGCCCGTGCGGAAGGTCGCGGGATCGACGCGATTGAGGAATGCGCGGGTCTGCCAGATGCCCGCATATGCGTAGTCTCGCGCCCACCACCCGAGATGGCGCAGGGCGCCGGCGCGTGTGTTCCGCATGTGCAAGAGGTATCACGATCAGAGCGGCGGGGTACCACTATTCAGTATTGCCAAGTACTAGTACTCAGTGTTACTTTGTAGTGGTAGTCAACGTCACAGAGTAGTCAAGGAGTCCCCGTGGCGAATCAGATGACCGAGATGCTCAAGGGCACGCTCGAGGGCATCGTGCTCGCGGTCCTGGCCGAGCGGCCCGCCTACGGGTACGAGATCACGGCGCGGCTTCGCGAGCAGGGCTTCGCCGAGCTGGTCGAGGGCACGGTGTACGCGCTCCTCCTGCGCATCGAGCAGCGCGGCTTCGTCGACGTCGAGAAGGTCCCGTCCGAGAAGGCCGCGCGCAAGGTCTATTCGCTCAACGACACAGGTCGAGCCCAGCTCGACGAGTTCTGGAGGACCTGGAGCTTCCTCGCGGACCGTATCGAACACCTCCGCCCCGAACGCGAAGCACGAGAGGACTGACATGGCAGCCAAGTGGATCGAGGCCCTCACCGGGTCCCTCGAGCAGAAGCAGTACCGCCGCGACAAGACGCGGATCGACGCGCTGCCCGAGCCCTATGGCACGGCGGCCAAGGCGATGCACCGCTCCATGTACGCGGGCGGCGTCGTCGACGGCGACACGATGATCACGATGTTCGGTGATCTCGCCGACCTGTGGGAGCGCGCCGCGGCCGATGGCACGCCCGTCCGCGAGATCGTCGGCGACGACCCCGCGGATTTCGCCGAGACGTTCGCACAGGCGTACAGCGGAAAGATGGATCGACAAGGAGCGCGCCCCGTCTGGACAAGGCGATCGCGGACGCGGAGAAGGAGGAGGAATGACCGCCGCCGCGATCCACGTCGAGGGGCTCACCAAGTCCTTCTCCGGCCTGGACGTTCTGAAGGGCGTCGACTTCGACGTCGCACGGGGGAGCATCTTCGCCCTCCTCGGCTCGAACGGCGCGGGCAAGACGACACTCGTGCGCATCCTGTCGACGATGTCGAAGGCGGATGCCGGAACCGCGACTGTCGACGGATTCGATGTCGAGACGCAAGCCGCAGACGTGCGCGAGTCGATCAGCCTCACGGGCCAGTTCGCCGCCGTCGACGACGTGCTCACGGGCAGGGAGAACCTGCTGTTCATCGCGAAGCTGCGACATGTCGACGATCCCGGCGCCGTCGCAGACGACCTGCTCGCGCGGTTCTCGCTCACCGAGGCCGGCGGGCGACGGGCCGCCACATACTCAGGCGGGATGCGCCGACGGCTCGACATCGCGATGAGCCTCATGGGCGATCCGTCTGTGATCTTCCTCGACGAGCCGACGACGGGTCTCGACCCCCGAGGCGCGCATCGAGGTGTGGCAGACCATCAAGCGCCTCGCGGGGGCGGGGACGACCGTGCTGCTCACGACGCAGTACCTCGACGAGGCCGAGCAGCTCGCCGATCGCATCGCGATCCTGCACCAAGGCGTCATCATCCAGAACGGCACGCTCGCAGCTCCGGCAGCTCCCTTCCGGCCGCCACGGCCGAGTACGTCGAGAAGCAGCCCTCGCTCGAGGACGTCTTCCTCGCACTCGTCGGCTCCGGGCGCGAACCCGCACAGGAGAGGAAGGACCTCCCATGACGACTCATGCGGTGCGTGACACGACGGTGCTCACGGACGATCGCTGCGCCACATCCTGCGCAGCCCCGACACGATCCTCACGACGGCGGTGACTCCGATCGCGCTCATGCTCCTGTTCGTCTACGTGCTCGGCGGCGCCATCGCGACGGGCTCCGGCGAGCCGTACATCGACTACATGCTCCCCGGCATCCTGCTCATCACGATCGCCTCGGGGATCGCGTACACGGCGTATCGTCTGTTCCTCGATCTGCAGGGCAGCCATCTTCGAGCGGTTCCAGTCGATGCCGATCGCGCGATCGAGTGTGCTGTGGGCGCACGTGCTGACGTCGCTCGTCGCGAACCTCGTGTCCGTCGCGCTCGTGGTGGGCGTCGCCCTGCTCATGGGATTCCGCACGGGGGCGTCGTTGGGGTGTGGCTCGCCGTCGTCGGGATGCTCGTCCTGTTCACGCTCGCGCTGACCTGGATCGCCGTGATCGCGGGGCTGTCCGCAAGACCGTCGACGGCGCGAGCGCCTTCGGCTTCCCGCTGATTCCGCTCGACCTCGAGAGCGGCGAGCGGTTCGACGACCACGAGTTCTTCGAGCAGCGCCCTGAGGTTCCGCAGCAGCCAATCGGCCGGCGGCGTGCCGTCGCGCGCCAGCTCCTCCAGAGCGGCCAGTCGCTGTCTTGCGGAACAGCCCTTCAGATCGTCCATGCGCGTCTTCCATCCATTGCCCCGATTATCCGCGTCCGCTCCGGCACGGAATCGCCTGAGCCGGGCGGCCGTCACCCGAACGTGAAGCAGTACGCCTCGAGCCCGGGGGCGTCGAAGGTCAGGACGACGCGGGTTCGTCGATGCGGTCGCCCTGCCGGATCAGCTGGTAGGTGTCCTGGCGGGTGACGGTTCCGCGACCGTCCGCATCCACGTCCGTTCCGTGCGCGTCGCCCGGCGGCTGCCCGTCCAGCAGCACCTGGAAGGGGATGGCCTCACCGGGGGGCGTCGGGCCCATGACCAGGTTCGCGTCCCGGGCATGGAAGGCGAACGAGACGCTCCCGCCGGCCTCGTCGAGCACGGCGTGCTGCGGAGCGGTCCACGGCCGTCGAGCGACCAGCCGTTCAGCGGGAGCTGACGCGGACGGCGTGATATCGCTCGGAGTGGTCGTAGCGGTCGTCTTCGGACGCGAAACCGCTGCTCTGCCCGTACCCGAGGTAGGTTCGGGCGAGCGCAGGGTGCCCCAGTCCGCGGCCACCTCGAGTCCCATCGGGTCGACCGACACGAGGTCGCTCGTGGCTCCACCCGCCTCGATCAGCAGCTGCTGGATCGATCTCGGTGCTCGCGTACTCGCCCTCGCCGAAGTGGTGGTACCGCAGCCGCCCGTCCGCGTCGGCGAGGTAGACCGCGGGCCAGTAGTGGTTGGCGAAGTCGCCCCACGCCGTAGTCGTCGTCGACCGCGACCGGGTACTCCACGCCGAGCTCGCGCGTGCGGTCGTGACGTTGCCGAGTCGTGCTCGAACGAACTCCGGAGTGTGCACGCCGACGATCGTGAGCCCCGCCCGCGCATACTTCGCGTGCCACGCGCGCAGGTAGGGAGCGTGCGCAGCCAGTTGACGCACGTGTAGGTCCAGAAGTCGACCAGCACCACCCGGCCGCGGAGCGCCTCGGCGTCAGCGGCTCGGAGTTCAGCCACCCCGTCGCCGGGCGAACGACGCAGGCGGCCCTCGTCGGGCAGCGCGCTCGCGCCGGGCGTCGAATCGTGCGTAAGGACGCATGAGCGTCCTCCCCTTGGTCACGGGCGGCGGCCCGCATCCGTTCGACGTCGATGATCGCATCGGCGAACGCGCGCGGCGCCTCCTGCGGCAGGTTGTGGCCGACGCCGCCGGTGAACAGACGATGCTCGTACGGCCCGATGAAGCGCTCCCGGTAGGCGGTGAGATCGGGGATGCGGTGCGCCGTTGGCATCGCCCTCCAGCGTGATCGTCGGGACCGCGATGGCGGGGCGGCCAGCCGCGGCTCGACGCGTCGAGATCGGGGCGGCCGGCCAGTCCGAGCCGC
The DNA here is from genome assembly GCA_963695125.1 of uncultured Actinomycetota bacterium. Taxonomy (GTDB): domain Bacteria; phylum Actinomycetota; class Actinomycetes; order Actinomycetales; family Microbacteriaceae; genus Microbacterium. The sequence goes on along the minus strand of CAVOFY010000003.1, from coordinate 561,492 downwards.
CACCGGTAGTTGTGGATGACGATGTCGACGTGGTCCGGGTTGGCGAAGGCCGCGGCGGCCGCGTGGAAGGTCGCGTCGTCGAACTCCCACTGCGGCGAAGCCGTCCGCCAGATCAGGCGGGCGAACTCGTCGCGGTACCGGTCGTATCCGGCGCGACCGCGTTCGGTCGCGAAGTAGAACTGGTACCACCAGGCGAGTTCGGCGGCCGGCGGAAGCGGGTGCGCGTTGGCCGCCTGGCCGCCGATCAGGTACCCGCTGACGGCGACCTGTCCCCGGCACGCTCGGGCCACAGGGCCGGCGAGGATGTTCGGACTCGGGCGCCCCAGTCGAACCCGCCGACGACGGCGTCGATGCCGAGCGCATCGAGCAGGGCGATCGCGTCCCGGCGAAGACCGGCTGCTGCGCATTGCGCGGGTCCGGCGGAGCGTAAGGTCGTCGTGCCGAAGCCGCGGAGGTACGGCACGACCACCCGAAACCCGGCGTCGACGAGGAGCGGCGCGACCTCCTCGAAGCTGTGGATGTCGTACGGCCACCCGTGCAGCAGCAGCACAGCGGGGCCGTCCGGGGGCCGACGTCGGCGACCCACGAGCAGCCCGGCGTCGACCGGCGATCGGGCCGATGCCGGGCTGCTCGAGACCGATGCGACGCTGCCATGACCGTCCGCCTACCGCAGCGACCGGAACGAGGCGCGCATCTCCTGCGAGAACAGCTCCGGCTGCTCCCACGCGGCGAAGTGACCGCCGCGATCGAGACGGTTGAAGTGGATGAGGTTCGGATACGCCTCGTCGCCCAGCTCCGCGGCGCCGCGTAGATCTCGTCCGGGAAGACGCTCACGCGCGACCGGAATCGTCACGCCCTTCGGCGCGAAGAACGCGAGCTTGCTCTCCCAGTACAGCCGCGCGGACGACACCGCCGTGTTGGTGAGCCAGTACAGCGTCGACGTTGTCGAGGATGTCGTCGCGGGTGAGGCCTTCGGATCCGCCCGGCGAACACGCGCGCGATCAGGTCGTAGCTGCGCGCGTCGTGGTCGAGCATCCACGCCGCGAGTCCGACCGGCGAGTCGACGAGCCCGTAGAGCGTCTGCGGGCCGATTGCCCATCTCCTGCGCGTACGCGAGCCCGTGGGCGTAGAAGAACGCGAGCTGATCCCACGCGCCGCGCTCCTCCGGCGACAGGTCCGCGGGCGGCTCCTCGCCGGCCGTCGAGCGCTGCCTGGATCGCGTCCGGAACCGTCGCCGGCATGTTGGTGTGGATGCCGATCGAGCCCGGGAGGCGTGCAGGAGCGCCATCTGCTCGGTGACCGCGTTGCCCCAGTCGCCGCCCTGGGCGACGTAGCGGTCGTAGCCGAGACGACTCATCAGCTCGACCCACGCCTTCGCGATGCGGATCGGGTCCCACCCGGTCGCGTCCGGCTTGCCCGAGAAGCCGTGTCCGGGCAGCGACGGGATGACGAGATCGAACGCGTCGGCGGCATCCGCGCCGTGGGCGGTCGGGTCGGTGAGCGGTCCGACGATCTTCAGCTGCTCGATGACCGAGCCCGGCCAGCCGTGCGTGACGATCATCGGCAGCGCGTCCGCGTGCGGCGACCGCACGTGGATGAAGTGGATGTCGAGCCCGTCGATCTCGGTCACGAACTGCGGCAGCGCGTTGAGCCGCGCCTCGACGTCGTGCCAGTCGTAGTCGTCGTCCCAGTACGCGGCGAGCGCCTCGACGACCTCCAGCTGCACCCCCTGCGACGTGTCGTCCACGGTCTCCCGCTGTGGCCACCGCGTGTCGCGCGACGCGGCGCGGCAGGTCCTCGAGCTCGTCGATCCGAGGTGTCGATCCGTGAAGGGCCGGATCGCGGTCTGCGTCCGTGTCGGCCGGACTGGTTCGGTGATGGTCATCGCGGTTCCTTTCGAATGCGCTCGTGCGTCGCTCAGTATCGACGGATCCGAGCTCCGCGCGCGGCGACGTCCGGGGGAGTCCGCAACTTCGATCCCGCGATGACGCGGGTTGGGGAGAATCCCTCAACGCGCGGCGAACGAGTGCGAGCGATTCGCTACGCGGCCCGTGACGCAGGGCGAACGCCGTCGCCTCGCTTCGCCGGCCGACCCCGATCTTGCGATACAGGCTGGTGATGTGGCGCTCCACCGTCCGATCGCTCAGCCACAGCACGCCCGCGATCTCCTTGTTGCTCAGCCCTTGGGCGAGAAGACCCAGCACCTCTGCTTCCCGGCTGCTCAATTGCGCGGTTGCGGGCTGATCGGCATGGTGGATGTGCCCGCTCGATGTGCCGGTTCCTTGACCGACGGGACGCTCGGAGTGGGGGTGCGGAATCGGCCAGCGAGAGGGCATGCACCGCATCGCGAACTCGACGCGAAACCGCGGTCAGCGCCGGTTCCAGGTCGTCCGCGAGTGATCGGATCGACAGCATCCCGCCGTTGCAAGGCGGATTCTCGCCGCGGCTCGTGCCTGCTGCTCGTGCGCGAGCCGTCGTGCGGTGTGGAATGCGACCACCGCCTGCCCCACCGCGACCCGAAGCAGGTGCGTCTCCAGTTCCGTCGGAAAGTCGCCCCGATCCGACGACACCAGAACGGTGGCGGTCTCCCAGGGCAGCGCGAGGGGGAGGCATGTGACGCGGAACTGCTCGGTCGACGATTCCACGTCCGTCGTCGTGATGCCGGTCGGCTTGAGCGCCTCGGATTCCTGCGCGGCGAGAAGCTCCGCGGGCGCGGCAACCCCTGTGGGCAGCCACGACTTCGATGGGCTGCTCGCGAGGCGGCCCGTCGAAGCGGACATAGGCGCCCCGGAGCCCGAGAATTCCGGTGAGCACGCTCATCAGACCGGCAGCGATCTCCGCGGGCCGTCGATCCATCCACATCGCGGGCAATGCCAGCAGCGCGCTCATGTCGCGCAGCCAGCGTCGCGATCATCGATCCCGCCCCTTCCTCAGTGCTCGTGTTTCACGCCCCGCTCGTGCAGAAACTCGGACGGGGGAACGAAGTACGGGTTCTCCTGCAGCACGCCGCCCAGCAGCACCATCGGATGAGTGCGCAGGATGTCGATGACGAAGGCCCCGTCGAACTTCGCGGTGTCGTAGGCGCAGATCACCACATTCCGGTGCTGGGCGTGGATGAAGTTCGCCTTCGCCTCGAACTCGATGAGACTGTCCGCCACCTCGGGTCGGCCGACCGCCCAGCCCATGTCCGCCCACATGCGCACCCGCGGATGCACCGCACGCACCAGGAGCCGGTCCAGCTGTTCCAGCATGGCGTTCTGGTCGAATGCTCCGCCCCGCAGATACGTGTCGCTCCAGGTTCTGATCTCGCATCGATGCTGCGAGAGCAGCTCCGCGGAGTCGAAGCCGAGGTGTCGGAGACGGTTCACGGGCTCCGCCGACTTCGCGGGTCTCGAACGACACAGAGGCGCTCGATCCCCGAGCCGCATCCCTGGCTGACGAAGCGGGTCGACACGCCGGTCGCCCCGCGCCCGGCGGTGCAGGAACGCGCAGACGTGGCGGTAGCGGTCGAGCACGCCGCCCGCGAAGGTGACAGGTCGGCGCGCCCCCGGCGTGCAGCTCACGACATGTCCCGCTCGATCCGTGCGTTCGGGTTCCCCCGCTCGAGAACGGCCGAGGGGTCGCGGCGCGAGCAGGCTAGCGCAGATCGCCGACAGCGACAACGGGCGAAGATCCGTCGCCGCCGCATTCCTCGTCGGTAATACTGGCGCTGCGGCACATCCCTCTTTGGCATATGCACAGCCATGCGGCTGATAGTTTCGAGGGAAACTGCAGATTCGGAGCATCCAGCGTGACCTCTCGCCGCGTAACCACTCTCTTCGTCGCCGTCGTCGCGACAGCCGCCCTTCTCGCGACAGGATGCTCCTCGAATCAGCCGCCTGCCCCGACGGCCGCGCCTCCGGCCGGCTCGGTCGAGGGGGTCACGGTGCCGGATGCGTTCACGGCGCTCACGCTCACGCCTATCGGCAACCCCCCGCTTCCGTTCCGGGCGACCGACGGCCGCTATCACGTCGCGTACGACCTGCAGCTCACGAACGCGACCGCACATCCCGGCGACTCTCGCCCAGATCGATGTCGTGGACGGCATGGACCCGGATCGCACGATCGTGAGCTTCGCGGGCACGGCGCTCGTCGACACGACGTGCGCCTTCGGAGACTGCAACCGACTCCGCGGCCTTCCCGCCTCGTATCTCGACACCGCGGTCATCGCCCCACAGGAGAGCCGCGTCGTCTTCATCGACTTCTCGTTCGAGTCCCTCGACGACGCACCCAAGGCGCTCCTGCACCGCATCACGGGAACGGGTGCGCAGTCGCCCGCCTTCGGGGAGCCCGGGCCGATCCGTACCTGACGACTCCGCTGGCGTTCTCGACCGAGCCGGTCCCGGTCATCGCTGCGCCCGTGCGCGGCGACAACTGGATCGCGCTCAACGGATGCTGCGAGCCGGGCTTTCCGCACCGCAGCTCCGTCATGTCGGTCAACGGCAAGCTCAACAACAGCCAGCGCTTCGCGATCGACTGGAAGCGCACGAACGACGAGGGCGAGTTCTACTCGGGCGACAAGACGAAGCAACGAGAGCTACGTCGACTACGGCGCCGAGATCCTTGCTGTCGCCGATGGCACCGTGGTGTCGATCCTCGACGGCGTGCAGGCGAACGCGCCCGGAGTCCTGCCCGCGCACGACCCCGAGCTCGCCGCCAAGCTCACGGTCGACAACGTCGACGGAAACCACGTCGTCCTCGACCTCGGGGGAGGCGTGTACGCGATGTACGCGCACATGATCTCGGGATCGGTCACGGTCGCCCTGGGCGACACCGTGAAGGAGGGCGACGTGCTGGGGCACCTCGGCAACACCGGGAACGCGAACGCCTCGCACCTGCACTTCCAGCTCATGGACGGACCGAGCCTGCTCGAATCCGATTCGCTGCCCTACGAGCTCAAGGGCTTCGACTACGACGGACAGGTCGCGCCCGCAGCAGATCGCCGACGCGGACGACTACCTGAGCGGCACCTTCCTGCAGGGCAAGCTGCCCAAGCCGCAGTCGCGGACGCGAGAGCTGCCGCTCAACCTCGCGATCATCGACTTCAAGTAGTCCCGCCGAGGCTGTCACGGCGTCCCGGCGCGCTCGCCACCCGGCGATCCCGAGCATCAGCGCGCCGGCGGCGGTCCAGCAGCCCAGGACGAGTGCGGCGCCCCATCCGCCGGCGCCGTCGAAGTAGGCGACCGCGCGCACGAGCGTGCCGGCCGAGCCCGGGCGGCAGCGCCTGGCCGATCACGCCGAGCCAGCCCGGCAGCCAGGCCGCCGACGTCGAGATGCCCGCGAGCGGGTTGCCGAGGAACATCATCACCATCGCGCCGATGGTGAAGCCCTTGCCGCCGAAGAGCTCCTTCAGGCCGGCGAGCGGCAGGGCGAGGGCGGCGATCCCCAGTGCCATGGCGCCGGCGACCGGCCAGAAGACGGCCGTGCGAGATGCTGCCGAAGAGGAATGCCAGCACCGCGGCGACGACGGCGCCGCCGACGGCCGAGAAGCCGACGATGCCGCCGACGGCCCAGCCGAGGCGACGGGGGAAGACGGCGCGGAAGGCGACGGCCGGCACGATGCCGCCGAAGACGAGCGGGAAGGCGAGTCCGCCGATGCCCGACCCCGGACGGGATCCGCGGCGGGCAGGGGCACGACGTCGGTCTGCGCGGCCTCCAGGCCGAGCTGCGCGGCCAGTGCCTCGCCCGTCGCCCCGATGGTGGAGGAGATCGCGACGGATCCCGCGCTGGCCACGAGCGTGTGCACCGCGCTGTCGCCACCACGAATCCGCCCGCCACTTCCCGCGTCGCGGATGGCGGTGGTCAGGTCCTCCGGCGACTCGTAGGCGGCGAGAGCGAACGCGTCCGGGGCTCGCGGCCGGCGAGGCCGGCATCCACCTGTCTCGATGGTCGTGCGAGGATGCCGACGATGCCCACGGGCAGGTCCGTGCGCCCCGCTCTTGAGCGACGGCATGATGAACACCACCAGCAGCAGCGTCAGGATCACGGACAGACCCAGGGTCAGCGCGGCGAGCATGATCGCCGCGGGCGGGCGGCGCTTGCCGACGTGTGCGCGGGTCGCGTCGGTAGGGTCGGGATGCTGTCGGGTTCGGCGAGCGGTGTGGCGTGCTCATGGGGCCTCGATCGGTTATAGTGGAGGAAATCCCTCCGGTTATATGGATGAATATACTCCGCTTAGCTGAGAGAATGACGACACGAGCGAGACGGAGGAGAGCGATGCGCGCAGATGCGGCTCGTCGGCGGCAGGCGATCATCCGCGAGGCGCGGCGCCTGTTCGCCGCGCAGGGCAGCGGCGTGGCGCTGGAGAGCGTCGCGGAGGCCGCGGGGGTGGGCATCGCGACCCTGTACCGCAACTTCCCGTCGCGGCTGGACCTCATCGACGCGGTGATCGATGCGAGCCTCGAAGACATCGCGAGCGGCGCGCGCGCGCTGCCGCGCCGCCGGTCGAGCGGCGACCCGCGATGCCGCGTGGCGGGCGTTCCTCGATCGCCTCGTCGACCTGGACCTCGGGCGCCCTCACGGATGCGCTCTCGCACGTCGGTCGCGGGCGAATTGTCCGACCGCGCTGCGCGATGCGCAGAGTGCGGCGCTCGCCGAGGTCGATCGCGTGCTCGCCGCAGGCCCGCGCCCATCGGCCTCGCCGACGACGAGCTCTCCGCCCTCGAACTCGTCCTCGCGATCGGCATCCTCTCCCGTCCGCAGCCGGAGGCCGTCCGCGCTCTGGCGCCGGGACTGGGGCGGCGACTCGTCGCCATCTTCGCCACCGGCATCCGTCCCTGACGCGCTGACTCGGGCCGCTCGAAACCCTACGCGCCGAGATCGCGTCGCATGAGAGCCCCTCGGAGCGCCCTCAGCACCAGCAACAGGCCGCCCAAGCCCACGACGGCGCCCAGGAACGGCAAGAGTCCGACCTCCGGCGTCAGCGTCGGGCCGGCCCGAACACCGCCAGCACGACGGCGGCGATGATCAGGACGACCCCGATGAGAGCCGTCGTGAACTGTCCGACCAGCGACCCGATCCAGCCGCGTTCACGGGCGTCGCGGAACATGTTGAGGCTCATCCCGAACGTGCCGTTCTCGAGCTGGCGAGCCGATCGTCTCGATCCGTCGCGGGAGTCGTCGCAACTGCTCGCCGACGAGCTGCAGCTGCGCCGGCATGTCCGCGAGCATCGCCTTGCGGCTCGAGCGTCAGCCGGACGAAGTGCGGCGTGCGCTTCATGGCCTGATCGACCATGTCGTACTCGGGCACGAGCTGGCGCAGTGCGTCCCTGCATCGAGCCGATGGTGCGGAACACCAGTACGAGCGCGGGCGGCAGTGTCAGCTGGTGCGCGCCGCAGCACATCGATCACCTCGCGGAAGATGTCGGCATCGCCGCTGCCGTTGTGCACGCGGGTGAGGACCACGCCGATGTCGTGCTGCAGCGCATTGCGATCGATTCCGACTCTCGGCCGAGCCCGTGATCATGAGCAGCAGATCGGTGAGTGCGATGTCGTCCTCGGCTGCCATCGCCGACATCATCGAGATCAAGCACGCGGCGCATGCTCCGCTCGAGGATGCCGACCGATCCGAAGTCGATGAGCGTGACCTCGCCGTCCGGCGCGAAGGATGATGTTGCCCGGATGCAGATCGGCGTGGAAGACGCCGCGCACGGCGATCTGCTCGAACACCGTGTCGACCAGACGGTCGGCGATGCTCGCGCGCCGTGCGTGTCGGCTCCGATCGGGTCAGCGCGACCTCCGCGCGTCAGATCTCGAACGCCATCTCCGCGCGATCGACGCGCTCGGCCGGCTCTGCGTCCGTCATCGCGGTGGGCAGGCCGCCGTCGAGGTTCGAGAACGGCGACACCCTCGACCCGCTCCTGGACCATCATCCGCTCCGTGCACAGCAGCCGGGTACACCTCGCGGCACGTGCACTGGCTTCACGCTCGAGCGCGCGAGTGTGCCGCGCAGCAGCTCCGTGTTGGCGCAGCTCGATCCCGTAGTCGAGCTCTTCCTTGAGCGAACGCGCGAACTCGTCCGCCAGCGCGCTCAGGCCGTACGCGCGCGCCCACGCGGTGCGACGCTCGGCCTGCGCGGCGAGGCGCACGATGATGTCGAGGTCGGTCAGGACCGACGCGCGCGCGTCGGGGCGCTGGACCTTGACGACGACCTTCGCACCCAGGGGGTTGTCGTCGTCGGGCATGAGGCGGGCGACGTGGACCTGCGCGAGGGATGCCGTCGCGAGCGGCACCTCGTTGATCCAGGCGAAGGTGGCATCGAGCGGACCCCCCAGCTCCGCCTCGATGGCGGCCCGGACGTCGGGCCACGGGAGGGGAGTGGTCTGCATCTGCAACGTCGCGAGCGCCTTCGTGAGCTCGGGAGGCAGGATGTCGTCGCGTGTCGAGAGCACCTGTCCGATCTTGACGAACGTCACGCCCGCTTCGTTCATGGCTGCCACGAGCGCCGCCGGCGCATCCTCGTCCTCGCCGTGCCCGTGATTGCCGAACACATTGATCCCGTGCCGAGAGGCGATGCGCAGGATCTGCGCGTAGCGACGCATCCGCTTGCGACGGCGGATCATCCCCTTCACCGAGCGGATCGGATGCAGCCCGCGGCCCGACGGCCAGAACAGCTCCGAGATCATGATGATCGTCACGGCGATCGCGAACTGCCAGCCGAGGGCGACCGCGATGAACACGTAGCCCATCGGACCGGCGACCGACAGCTGCCCGTCGGTCACGACATCGGCCGCCTGGAGCGCGGCCCTCACGATGGGCACGGTCAGCGCATACACGACTCCGACCAGCAGGATCCCCCGCAACCACCCGATGGGCGACCCGAGCACGTGCTGCGCGACCCACGCCGCGAACGCCGCGACGATCACCCCGATCAGGACCGTGACAATGGTTTCCAACATGCAGCCTCCCGTGACCCGGCAGACTCTATCCGCGCGGCGCACGGCGCCGCGGCACGTCGCGAGGGTTTCACCCGCCGCGCCGCGTGGCCGGTCACCCGGGTGTCACCCGGTGCGCGGTCCCGCTCACCGGGGCCACGAAGGCTCGCGTTCGCGGGATGACACGCGAAAGCGCGCCGCGATCTCGATCGCCTCTTCGCGGGAGGTGCACCGCAGCTTGCGGTACACCGACTTGAGCTGCGACTTGATCGTGTTCGGTGAGACGTGGAAGGCGGTGGCGATCTCGGCAATCGTCCGGTGGTCGCTCAGAGCCGCCAGCACCCGCCGTTCTCCGTTCGTCAGGGCCGGCCGGGACTCGATATCCGAGAACTCGAGATCCGCCAGGGCCAGGACGAACTGCTCTCGCGCCTCAGGTGTCAGTTGCGCTCGCACTTCATCGATGAGCTGACATGGCATTGTCGAGATGAGCCGCCGGGTGTTCACCGAGACCGCCATGCGCGAGATATCGGCAGCCAGGCGAGCATCGACCGCGCCCTTGCGGGCGAGCTGGAGCCACGCGAGCAGCAGCAGGTGCTTCACCCGCATATTCGGCCAGAGATCGTTGAGGCCGGCGATGCGTCGCAGCTCGCGGGCCGCCGCATCGTGGTTCCCCTCACGCAGGGCGAGCTGCACGGTGGCGATGCTCGTCAGCATTCCGGGGTTGCCGTTGGTCTCCATGATCCGGTGGGCGGCGGCCTCGTCTCCGATCTCGAGCAGCGCCTCGATGGTCTTCGAAACGATGACGTCCGAGGCGAAAGAGCCGTGCTGGGCGGGATGCGCGTCGCGGGCGAGCTGGATCACCTCGAGCGCCTCGTGCGGACGCCGCGATGCGAGAAGGGCGCGGGTGCGGGCGAGGAGCGCGAACGGCCACGTGAACTCGACGCTGTCGTACGGCTCCAGCTCCGCAAGCCTCGCTTCGACGTCGGCCGACATGCGCTCGACCGCGATGAGTGCGGCTGCCGTCCGTTCAGTGGTTCGCGTCGAGTTGACGTGCGCCGCTGTCGGGGCGGGGAGCCCGGCCGCCCGGGCCAGCGTGCGCTCGGCATCGTCGACGGATCCGCGCAGCGCATGCGCGAGGGCGATCCGCGCAAGTCCGAGACGTTCGGCGTCCGTCTGGTTCGACAGTCGGCCGAGCTGGCGCGCGGAGGCGAACTCCAGGAGGGCGCGCGCAGAGTTGCCTGCCGCGAGGTAGGTGGATCCGATCTGCAGGTGCAGGAACCACAGCGGGCCGTCCGCCCGGGCGCGCGACTGCGCATGCATCTGCTGGATGCGCTCCTCGAGCCGCTGCGCGTAGATGAGAGCCGCTGCGACGTCGCCGCTGAGCCGGAACGCGACCATCTGCGCGAGCAGGAGGACGTCGATTTCGTCCGGGCTCATCCCCCGCGCGTCGTCGGGGTAGACGAGTGGCTTGTACGGCCGCTGCATGGCCAGTACGGGCGTCATCGGGTGGACGACGCGCAGGACCGGGTAGCGCTCCAAGACCGATCCGGGCAGGGCATCGATCGCCTCTGTGAGCAGGGCGTAGTGCGCGCTGTAGAGCGGCCAGATGTTCGCCATCGCGGCCTTGGCGATCGTCTCGGCATGGAGTGACGCCATCGCGCGTTCGAGTTCTTCACGGGCGCGTGCTGTGTCAGAGAAGTTCATTCGGCGCCCACCTCCCGCAGAAAGGTGATGGCGCGTTGCGGCTTCGCCGTCGCAGTGCGACATCGGTACGTGATCCGGCGGACGAGTTTGCGTCAGCCGCCCTGTGGCACGCGAAACGTGCGTTCATAGAGGCCCCCCGACCCTGTGTGGATTTTCGGTTGTCCCTGCCTTCAGCGGCCGCGAGGTCCTGTTCCCGCAGTTCGAAAACCGCCGGACAGCCTCACGATAATGCCTACTGGGCGCGCGCCTTCCTACGCGGACGGAACCATGGGAACAGCGATCCGATCACGACGCCGGCCAGAAGCACCGCGAGGAACCATCCCCACGCAGGCATCGTGAACTCGAGGAAGAGGAAGCGAAGAGTCGCCGGGGCGACGTTGGAGAACACGAACGCCAGTGCCACGACGGCGATGATGATCGCGGTGATGCCCTTGGCGCGTCGCCGCCTTCTGGGTGCTGTCGGTGTCGTCCGCGCGCGGCGCGCTCTGTGTCGTCATTGGTGTCTCCTCGAAATAGCCTCATCGCGATGCAGGCTGCCGAGGCCTCGTCGGTGGGGCCCGGCGGCGTCAGCCTAACAGCGGGTGACGTGCCGCCCTGGGGCACGAAACGCGGGTGATCGCCGGGTGATGGGAGGGTGGGCCATGGGTGCGCAGACGGGTGGGTGGGCGAATGAGCATGCAGGGGAAATAGGCCCGCGCGGCATCGGGCGCGGGTCGACTGCTGGATAGTGTCCGGGCCATGAGTACCGTTTCCGACGCACCCTCGAGGATGATCATCCGCAATGTGCGCGTCTTCGACGGTGTCAGCGACGCGACGGTCGACAACGCCGATGTCCTCATCGAAGGATCGCGCGTCGTCGCTGTCTCGTCGTCGCCCGTCGCCGGCGACGCGTCGGACGGCGTCGTCGAGATCGACGGCCGGGGCCGATTCCTGATGCCGGGCCTGAGCGACGCGCACGTGCATCTGATGGGCAACGCCAACAGCATGCTCGACTTCGTGCAGGGGGCGACCGGCACGCTGTACGGGAACACGATCGCCGAGGCGAAGCGGATGCTGCTGCGCGGCTTCACGACGGTGCGCGACATGGGCGGCGACCTCGCGCCCGGTCAAGTCGCTCATCGACCGCGGCACCTTCGCAGGGCCCGCGCATCTTCCCCAGCCAGGCGATGATCTCGCAGACGTCCGGTCACGCCGACTTCTCCTTCGTGTACGACGTGCCCGAGGAGTTCGGCGGTCGGCCGAGCCGCACCGAGGACATCCACTTCACCCGCGTGGCCGACGGCGTGCCGCGCGTGCTCGCCGCCGTGCGCGAGCAGCTGCGCCAGGGTGCGAGCCAGATCAAGCTGACCCTCGGCGGCGGTGCCACGTCGATGTACGACCCGCTCAACACGCTCCAGTACACGCCCGACGAGATCACGCGCCGCGGTGCAGGCCGCGTCCGACTACGGCACGTACGTCGCGACCCATGTCTACACACCGGCCGGCATCGCCCGCGCCGTCGAGGCCGGCGTCGCCTCCATCGAGCACGGGCACCTGGCCGACGAGGCCACCGTCGCGCCTCCTCGCAGAGAAGGGCGTGTGGCTGTCGATGCAGCCCTTCGCCGAGGAGGACCACCACTATCCCCGACCCGCTGCGGGCCGCGAAGAACGCCGAGATCTGCCACGGCACCGACGCAGGTGTACGCGTGGGCGAAGAAGCACGGCGTCAAGACGGCATGGGGCACCGACCTGCTGCTCGAACCGCAGTCGGCTCCGCGCCAGAGTGTCATGGCCGCGCGCCTGGGCGAGTTCTACACCAACCTCGAGGCGCTCAAGATGCTGACGTCGGGCAATGCCGCGCTCTTCGAGCTCGCCGGCGAGCGCAACAGCTACCGCGGCGGCAAGCTCGGCGTCATCGCCGAGGGGGCGTGGGCCGACATGATCCTCGTCGACGGCGATCCGATCGCAGATCTGTCACTCATCGCCAACCCCGAAGTCAATTTCAAGCTCATCGTCAAGGGCGGCCAGGTCATCAAGAACACGCTGTGAACCTTGCGCCGGCCGACACGCCACACACCCGTCCTCGCTGAAAAAGAAATCCTAGGAGTACACATGACAATCAACACATCCCGGGCCCGCCAGACGACGAACATCGACCCGACGCTGAGCGTCAACCCCGTGTTCGTCCGCCCCGGCGAGGCGACCGAGTTCGACAAGTTCACGATGCCCGAGCAGCCGAGCCTGCCCGAGACGGCCTACCAGATCGTGCACGACGAGGCGATCCTCGACGGCAACTCGCGCCTCAACCTCGCGACCTTCGTGTCGACGTGGATGGACGACGAGGCCAAGAAGCTCTACCTCGAAGCCGCCGACAAGAACATGATCGACAAGGACGAGTACCCGGCCACGGCGGCGATCGAGGACCGCTGCTGGCGCATGCTCGCCGACCTCTGGCACGTGCCGGACGTCAACGACACGATCGGCACCTCGACCATCGGCTCGTCCGAGGCGTGCATGCTCGGCGGTCTCGCGCTCAAGCGCCTGTGGCAGGAGAAGCGCAAGGCCGAGGGCAAGTCCACCGAGAAGCCGAACCTCATCATGTCGGCGGCCGTGCAGGTCGTGTGGGAGAAGTTCTGCAACTACTGGGACATCGAGCCCCGCTACGTCCCGGTCACCACGGATCACCTGATCCTCGACGGCTACAACCTCGAGAACTACGTCGACGAGAACACGATCGGTGTCGTCGCGATCCTCGGTCAGACCTTCACCGGTGCTGTACGACGACCGGTCGGCGATCGCCAAGAAGCTCGACGAGATCCAGGCGAAGACCGGTCTCGACATCAAGATCCACGTCGACGGCGCGTCGGGTGCGATGGTCGCCCCCTTCTGCCAGCCCGACCTGGTGTGGGACTTCCAGATCGACCGCGTGAACTCGATCTGCACCTCGGGCCACAAGTACGGGCTCGTCTACCCCGGCGTGGGCTGGGTCGTGTGGCGCAACACCGCCGTGCTGCCCGAGAGCATGATCTTCCACGTCAGCTACCTCGGTGGCGACATGCCCACGCTGGCGCTGAACTTCTCGCGTCCCGGCGCGCAGGTCCTGCTGCAGTACTACCAGTTCCTCCGCCTCGGCCGTGAGGGCTACCGCGCCGTCCAGCAGAACTCGATCGACGTCGCGACCTACCTTTCGTCCGAGATCGCGAAGATCGGTCCGTTCGAGCTGGTCAGCAAGGGTGACACGATCCCCGTCTTCGCATGGATCCTCAAGGACGGTCACACCGAAGAACTGGAGCCTGTACGACCTGGCCGACCGCCTGCGGATGAAGGGCTGGCTCGTGCCTGCGTACCCCATGGCCGACGACATGTCGGACATGGTGCTGCAGCGCATCGTCGTGAAGGTCGGGCTCAGCCGTGACCTCGCCTCGGCGCTCCTGTCCGACATCAAGGGCGAGGTCGCATTCCTCGACTCGCTCCAGACCCCGCTGCCCCGCGAGGCGACGAGCGGGTCGCACTTCCACCACTGATCGGTCCGGGTGCGGGGAGGGCGTCGATGCGGCGCCCTCCCCGCACCCGCTCCGTCGCACGACGAGAAGCACTTGACAGATCAGGAGCACGCAGCATGAGCGCGCCAGCGACGAGCATCCCACGAACCCGCAAGCCGTTCCTCATACCCACCGTGACCAAGCAGTGCTGGGGCTTCATGATCGGGTCCGCCTTCTTCGCCCTGGCCTCGGCGCCGGGGCTGAGCCAGGCGCTCGGGGCCAGCGGCGCGAACCTCCTGTGCTTCATCGGTGCGTGGTTCTTCACCGCCGCAGGCCTCATCCAGCTCTTCCTGAGCGGCGCCATCTCGGTGCCCGTCTCCTATGCGCCCGGGCGGATGGTGCGCGCGGAGTGGCTCGCCGCGGCGACGCAGTCCTTCGGCACGATCCTGTTCAACGTCAGCACCACCTCAGCGCTCTACGCGAGGTCCGTCACCGCCCAGGATCACTGGGTCTGGAACCCGGATGCCGGCGGATCCGTCGCCTTCCTCGTGAGCGGCGTCTTCGTTCTGATCGCCTACGCTCACGTCGCGAAGGGATGGGACCCGGGCAAGCGCAGCTGGTGGTCCGGCGTCGTCAACTTCGTCGGATGCGTCGCGTTCGGGCTGTCCGCGATCGGAGCCTTCGTCCTCCCGAGCGGAGATGCCGTCAACGGAGCGGCTGGCCACCTGGGGCACCTTCATCGGCGCTCTCGGCTTTCTCATCGCCTCGCTGATCGTCCTGCCGCAGTGGGATCGCTCCGTCTCGACGACTCCGGCGTCGGCCGCATGAGCCTGCCGGTGCGACTCGCAGAGGCGTGGCGGCTCAAGGACGACGAGTGGATCGCGCTCGTCTTCGCCATCGCGGCGTTCGTCGTCAGTGCGATCGTCGCCGCGATCGTCTTCGGCGGGCGGGAGCATCCGATCGTCGGCCGCGGCTCCGTGGGCGACGTCGCCGCGCTCGCCGGCGCGGTGGCAGCCGCTGTCTCGTTCACGGCATCCCGGTTGAGAACCGGCGCCGCGGGCCGCTCGTCGGACGGCACGCGCGGAGTCGTCCGCTTCCACTGGTTCGATGTCGCCGCCCTCGCCGTCGCGCACGGGGCGATCGCCCTGCTCGGGTGGATCGGCGTCGCCACCGTCATGGAGAAGAGCTTCGTCGGCGCCACCGTCTATGCGACGCCTGGCGTCGTGCTCGTGGCGGCCGCGACGGCGCTCAGCGCCTACGCGGCCTTCCTCAGCGGCGGGGCCATGTCGCCCCGTCAGCTGTCACTCGTCCTCGCCGTCTTCCTCGTGATCGGCATGCTCACCGCAATGCTCACCTCGGCAGATCCGTACTGGTGGCAGATGAACCTGTCGGCGCTCGGCATCACCGATGACGTCTCGGCGCTGACGTTCAACGCCACGCTCATCGTCTCGGGCGTCATCGTCACGACCATCGCGCGGTTCGGCACGGCGGGTCTGCCGGCCGACACCGCCTCGGAGCGCCGGCGGAGGGATGCCGTGCGGACCCTGTTCGTCCTCCTCGGGGCGCTCCTCGCATGCGTCGGCGTGTTCCCGGTCGACCGGTTCTTCCTGCTGCACAACACGGTCGCGACCGGGATGGCCGTCATGTTCGCCGTGCTCGTGATCGGGCTGCCGTGGTTCGCACCGCGCATGCCGAAGGTGTTCATGGTGCTCGGATTCGTGTTCGTGGCAGCGATCATCGGCCTTGCGCTCCTCTTCGCTGTCGGCGCCTACAACCTCACCGCCGTCGAGCTCGTGGCTGCCGTCCTCATCTTCAGCTGGATCATCCTCTTCCTGCGCAATGTCGGGGTCGGCAACCCGGCTCATGAGGTGGCCGCACCCTCCGTCGTCGAAGCGGCACGCTGATGCTCCTCGTCCTCACGGATCTGCTCACGCTCGGGGTCGCGATCGCGATCAGTCCGCTCGCGATCGTCGCGGTCATCCTCATGGCCACGGCCGGCAAGGGCCGCACGAACGGCACCGCGTTCATCCTCGGCTGCTACACGTTCGCCGTGCTCCTCGTCGGTGTCCTGGTGCTGTTCGGGCGGGCGGCCGGCGCGGACGAGCCCGACTCCGGACCGCACATCACGATCGACGTGATCGAGATCGCGCTCGGCCTCGCCCTGCTCGTGCTCGCCGTCCTGCAGTGGCGGCAGCGTTCGAGCCACAGCACGCCCGCGTGGATGGACAAGCTCGACGGCCTGAACATCTGGAAGGCGTTCCTGGTGGGGATGCTGATCTCAGGGCCGCTCTCACCCAAGGACCTGCCGCTGCTCATCGCCGCGGGCGGCCGGATATCGCAGGCGGCGCTGCCGAGCGCCGAGATCGTCGCCGTCATCCTGATCTTCGGGCTCATGGGCGTCATGGCGGTGCTCGTGCCCGTGGCTCATCAGCGTCATCTCGCCCGGCAAGGTCGAAGTGCGGCTCAGCGGAATGCGCGACGTGGCTCGTGACCAACCATGCGGTCATCATGACGGTGCTGTTCGTCATCCTCGGGTGTCAAGCTCGTCGGCTCGGGCGTGGCACCGACCTGGTGGCCTGAGATGTCGGTCGAGCTTCTGCTGGTCCGTGATCGCCGCGATTCTGGTGATCATCTTCGGCAACTCGCTCTCGACCAGACTCGGCGTCGCGGGACCGCTCGTCCTGGTCGCGATCGGCGTCGCGGATCAGTCTCATCCCGGGGGTCCCGGCCGTCGTGATCCCCCCCGAGCTCATCCTCGATGGGCGTGCTGCCGCCGCTGCTGTTCTCGGCTGCGGTCTCGGCGCCGGCGATCGAGTTCCGCCGCGACCTGCGCGCGATCAGCGGGCTGGCCGTCGCGCTCGTGATCGTCAGTTCGCTCGCGCTCGGCCTGTTGTTCGTCTGGGCGATCCCGGATCTCGGGTTCCCGCTCGCCGTCGCGCTCGGCGCGATCCTCAGCCCCACAGACGCTGTCGCCACGTCGATCATCCGCAAACTCGGCGTGCCGCGGCGGGTCGTCGCGGTGCTCGAAGGCGAGAGCCTCCTCAACGACGCCTCGGCCCTCGTCGCTGCTGCGCACCGCGATCGTCGCGGGCGCCGCGGGCTTCTCCTTCCTGCCGACGCTCGGCACGTTCGCCTGGAGCGTCATCGCGGCGCTCGTCGTGGGCGTCGTGGTGGGGCTGGTCGCCCTTCGGCTGCGTTCGTGGACGACGAGCGCGACCGCGAACACCGCACTCGGACTGACGGTGCCCTACCTCGCGTACCTGCCGACCGAGGCGCTCGGCGGATCCGGTCTCGTCGCGGCCGTGGCCGCAGGAGTGGTCTGCGGGCAGGGGTCGGTCCGATGGCTCACGCCCGGAGCAGCGCATCTCCGACAAGCTCAACTGGCGCACGGTCGAGTTCATCCTCGAAGGCGCCGTCTTCCTCGCGATGGGGCTCCAGCTGTGCGGGATCGTCGAGAACAACCTCGCGGCCGGCGAAGGGCTCCGTAGGGGGATCGTCCTCGCGGCGGGGGCGTTCGTCCTGCTCCTGGTCGTGCGCGCGGTCTATGTCTTCCCGCTTCTCGGCTTGCACGACGTCCTGACGCGCCGTGCCGCCGTGCGGCGCCTCTCGGAGGGCTCCTCCGCGCGAAGCGCGGCACGCGCGGGACGCAGGCGGGCCGACATCGACTACTTCGATGCGTCTCCGCTCACATGGAAGCACAACGCGATCGTCGTCTGGGCGGGAATGCGCGGCGCCGTGACGCTCGCCGCCGCTCAGACGCTTCCGCAGGATGCCCCCGAACGCGACCTCCTGATCTTCGTCGCGTTCCTCGTCGCGGCCGGAAGCCTGCTGATCCAGGGGCTCACGCTTCCCGCGCTCGCACGAGCTCTCGGGCTTCGCCGGGACGGCGCGAGCAGCGTGCCGCGCGACGAGGTCCGCGCGATCGACGCCGAGCTCCGAGCGGCAGCCGAAGAAGCTGCCGCTGCCGGCACCTTGCGCCGTGGGGACCGGTCGCGCTTCTCGGACGACATCTCCTCGGTCCCGGCATCCCGTTTCGCGATGCCGCTCGACCCCACCGACGGGCTGGATGCGCCCGAGGCGTTCGAGTTCGAGCTCGCTCTCATCGCGGTCATGCGGTCGCGGCTGCACGAACTGGGCCGGTCCGGGCGCCACAGCACGGGTGCGCTCCGATACGTGCTGGACGAACTCGACGCGTATGAGATCAGCGTCAAGCTCCACTGGGAAAGCGAGAAGTGACCATGGAACTGTCGTCGTTGCCGCTGGTGGGGATCGCGCTCGCGGTGGCGTCCGCTTTCGCGCTCGCGGTCGGCAATCTGCTCCAGGCGCGGGGTGTGCGGGTCGTGCAGTCGCGCGCCGCCGCCGGCCGGCCCGGATCGAAGGTGATGCATCTCCTGCGCGACCGCGTCTGGATGATCGGCGCCGTGCTGCTCGGGATCTCGATCGTTTTGCAGATGGGCAGTCTGACGTTCGCGCCGCTCATCGTCGTCCAGCCGATCGGCGTCTCGGCGCTCGTGTTCACGGTGCTGCTCACGGCGCTCGTGCTCAAGCGCCCACCCTCGGCACAGGTCGTCCGGCGCGATCGCCGTCTGCGTCCTGGGCGTCGCGGCGTTCGTCACCGTTGCCGCGCTCGTCAGCACGCAGAGCACGATCAGCGACGGACAGCTCATCGCCGTCCTCATCGTGCTCGGTGCCGTGCTGCTCGCGACCGGAATCCTGACTGGGCGTCGGGCGCCGCCGCCGCACCCCGCCGATCCTGTGGGTGCTGCTCGGCGGGGTGTACTCGGCGTTCGTCGCGACGCTGGGCAAGACCGTCATCCTGCGCGTGCAGACGATGCTCGCGTCGCACAGATCTGCGGTGGAACAGCGCCGATGTGCTCACGATCCTCTGCCTCCTGGGTATCGGCGTCGCTGGCGGGCTCTCGATCTACTTCGTGCAGCGTGCGCATGCCGACAACCGGCCCGACGTCGTCGTGGCGGGGCTCACGGTCGTCGACCCGACGATCGCGGTCGTGCTGGGCATCACGATCCTCGGCGAAGCGGCGGGCGCGCCGGCCTGGGCTTTCCTCGCCTTCGTCGCCGCGGGTGCTGTCGCCGTAGGTGGGGTCTTCGCGCTGTCCCGCGCCGAGACCGTCAAGGCGAGACGTGAGCGCATCCGGCCCCGACGCCTCGGCCTCGTGGGTCCGCGCGCTCGTGCGTACCGCTCCCGCGCGCATCTCGTGGCAGCGGGTGGGTCTCGCCGCCGTGGGCATCACGACGCCGGTCGCGATCGGCCTCGCGCTCGAGCCGCACGTGTCGGGCGCCGCCGTCGCGGGCACCCTTGCCGCGATGGGCGCCATGGTCGGGTCGATCACCGACGTCGGCTCGGCCGGCGTCCAGCGGATCCAGCGGGTCACCCTGGCATCGGTCCTGGCGTCGATCGGCTTCGCGCTGGGCACCGCCGTGTACGGGCACTCGGCCCTGACGCTTGTCGGCCGTCGTCGGCGCGGCGCTCGCTCGGGACTCGCGGGCACCATCAGTGCGACGGCCTCGAAGGCCGCGCTCTTCTTCCTTGTCTACGTCGTCACCGCGGCCAACGCCGACTTCGGCCTGAGTCCTTCGTGGCGCGCCGTGTCGCGTTCGCGGTCGGGGCGATCTGGCGGCTGACCCTCACCGTCGTCGCCGCGACCGTCCGCGGGCGTGAGTCTCTCGCCGGAACGACGCGCGGTCGCGCACGTCTACGCCGCGGTGGCCGATCAGCTCGCCGCCGCACCGGACGGCATCCGCGCCGCGTGCCGCGGCATGGCCTCACGTCGCGCTCAACGACGCGTACGACGTGATCGTGGCGGCCGAGCACCGGCGCCGCCGTCGGGACGCCCGATGGCAGGGTCTCTCGTGACAGTCGCTCAACGCATCCGCCCCCGTCGTCGATGCCGCGATCGCGATGGTCGCAGCCGGACGCAAGGCCGATCCCGGAAGCGGTCGGGTATCCTGCGCGCGATCGCCGACTGGGTCAGGCGCTCCCGGGGCGACACCCCCGCAGCTTCCCGCTCCGCACGCTGGTCTGCGCCTGCCGAACGCGGAGCAGACCGCGTTGCGGGATTCCGTCCAGCGTCGCCGCACGGACGCTCGCCCGGGTGGACCTCGACCACCGCCGCCGGGTGTCCGCGCAGCGCGCGCTCCCCGAGAAGCCGTCGGTGGCAGAGCTCCTGCGAGGGCGGAGCGGGCCCTCGTGACGGGTAGCGAGCACTGGATGGCGGTCCTGCGCCTCGTGCTGTGCATGGCCGTCGCGCAGGGAATCTCGCTCGCGCTGCACCTCGACCGGCCCTACCTCGTGATGCTCACGGTCGCGCAGATCATGAAGCCCGAGCTCGGATCGGTGTTCGCGCGAGCCGTCCAGCGGGGGACCGGGACGTTCATCGGCGTCGGAGTCGGCTCGCTCTCGATCCTCCTGATTCCCGCGGCGTGTGGCAGGTCGTCGCGGTGTTCGTCCTCGCGGCCGCGCATCCCGATCGTGATGCCGCGCAACTACGGGCTCTATGCCGTGATCTCGACGCCGCTCGCAGTCATGCTCGTCGAGATGCACGCAGGTGTCCAGGCGGGCCTCGTCGAGAGCCGCCTGCTCGACACCGTGCTCGGCTGCGCGATCGTGCTCGTCCTCGGGTATGCGATATGGCCGTCGACCTGGCGGGCGCCGCAGCGCCTCGGCGGCAGCGTCGCAGGCCTGTGTCGCGCGCTTGCGGAGTACGTCCGCGTCGCGCTCGGCCCGACCGCGACGGAGCCGTCCGGCGATGCGGGCGCCGTCCCGTCGCGCACGGATGCGCGCCGCGCGACGTACCGGAGCATCTCGAACCTTCGCGCGGACGCGGCGCGGGCACTGGCCGAGCCGCCGCCGGTGAGCAGCGCCGCTGCCGCGTGGATGCCCGCGATAGGCGCTCTCGAGCGGGTGACGGATGCCGCTACCGCCGCGGCCACGACGGCCGAGGCCTCGGGCGCGCGCATCGATCGGAAGGACGTCGCCGAGGTGGAGGCTGCACTCACGGACCTCGCCGATTCGATCGATTCGGCACGTCCTCCCGGCGCAGACCCCGTCCCGGCGGCGGGCGCTCTGGCGCAGGTGGCGCGATGAGATCCGATCAGCGCGTGCTGCGGCATCCGCGCATCTCACCGCGACACATCGCGCACCGGCCCATCGCATCCCGACGCATCGGGCGGCGCGACGGGCGTGAGGGATCAGCCCGCGAGTCGCGCTCGCAGTGCGCCGAGCTCCTCGGTCGTGAGTCCACCCGAGGCGAGGTACTCGGCGGCTCCGCCGTACGTCGTGTCGATCCACGCGAGCGCCGTCTGGATGGCCTCGGGAGGCGTGCCCGTCGCGAGCGTGCGCAGCTTCGGGGTCACCGGAAGCCCGGCCGACGTGATGCCCTTCAGGATCATGCCCTCCGCCCACGGGCCCGCGAGGTTGCCCTCGGACGACGCATAGTCATGCGACGATCGCGGAGCGCTCCGCGCCGACGGCGTCGAGCAGGAGAGCCGTGGCGACGCCCGTGCGGTCCTTGCCGGCTGTGCAGTGAACGAGCACCGCGGTGGGAGCGTCGTCGTTCGAGGCGGCGACCAGGCGAGCGGCTTGAGCGAACGCCGGGGCGCCGTGCTGCAGCATCCCGATGTACAGCTCGCCGAGGCTCGGAAGCGAGTCCATCGCCTGCGCGAGGACCTCGGCGCTGGGCACGGTGCCGCTCCTTGCAGGTACTGCCTCGCCATCTCGGCCATCGCGCCCTCGAGCAGGGGGAGCTCGACCGTCTGGAAGGGGCGCGATGCGGGGAACCGGTCGGGCGCGGCCTGGCGCTCCTGCGGCGTGCGGAAGTCGACCACGACCCCGATGGGGGTCTCGGCAAGCGATCGACGCCGCTCGGCGGAAGTGCGCGAGAGCGCCTCGGACCGGAACAGCACGCCCGCGTTGGTCATGCCGCCGTCGCGGAGGGGAATGCCTCCGACGTCGCGGAAGTTGCAGAGCCCGTCGATGAGGGCCGGGGCGTCGGGGACAGGGGCGTCGGATGCGGTCTTCACGACGACCAGCCTGGCAAGGCGCGGGGCGACTCGCGGGGCGGCACTCCGAAAATCACCCGACGCTTCACCCGGTCAGCGGATGCTGTCCATCCGCTCGCTCACGATCTCGGCAGTCTGGCGTACCCGGAGGATGTAGCGCTGCAGCTCTTCGGGGTCGATCTGGGCGTCGACGATCACGATGCCGATGCCCGCGGTGACGCGTCCTGCCTGCCAGACGGGCGCCGCGATGTTGACCGTGTCGAGGTCGACCTCGCTCTCGGTCACGGCGAGACCCTCGTCGCGGATGGCCGCGAGCCGGTCGCGCATCTCGGCGATCGTCGTGAGCGTGTTGGCGGTGTACGACGGCAGATCGGCGCGCGCGAGCAGATCCTCGATGACCGCGGGGGGCTCCCACGCGACGAGCACCTGCCCCGCGGCCCCCGCGTTGAGGGTCAGCGCTCGTCCGCGCTCGTACGAGAGCTGGAGGTGTCGCTGCGGCGGCTCGGCCCGGTCGACGCAGTAGACGCGCACGCCGGTCCTCCGCGTGAGCAGCGCCGTCCCGCCGGTGTCGCGCGCGAGTCGGTCGAGCGCGGGACGGATGATCTCCTCGGGGCTGTGCGCCTGCCGGGCGATGTGGGCGAGCTCGAAGATCTTGAGGCCGAGTCGGTAGCCGTTGCCGGTGTCCTCGAGGAATCCGGTCGAGGTCAGGGTCTGCAGATAGCGGTAGCCGGTCGATCGTGCGACGCCGAGTCTCTCGATGACGTCGGCCGCACGCACCACGGAGCGTTCGTCCGAGAACATCGTCAGGATGTCGAGCGTGCGGTCCGATGTGGAGTTGCGCTCTCGATACGCGCTCGTCGACTTCTCGCCGCCATGGGTGTCCACGGCGCCTGGCACCTTTGCCATTCGCTGGGGCATGACCCTCCTCGTTTCAGTCTTTGACAGTCTAGTCAGGCGTGGGATGCAGGATTCCGCGCTGATCGGCCGGTTCGGGGCCGCCTGCGCATCTCGCCCCGCCCAGGCATAGGCATCTGTTGGGTAGGACAGGAAGCCTGCATATCAGGACTATACTCCGAACACTCGCGCTATGGGCGTGATTCCGACAACCGATTGGAGAAGTCGTGACCTTCGACGACACCTCAGCCCCCGCCACGCAGGCCGATGCAGTGAAACCTCGGCTCGAAGCCATGGCGGGAACGCTAGACGAGTCGCTGCGTGCGGCGCTCGAGATCGACACCGACTTCGTCGCCGCCTACCTCGACCTCGTGCAGGTGCCGGGCCGCACCTGGCGACTCGATGACAAGACGCGGGCGCTCATCATGCTCGCCGTGACCTCGGCGGTGACGACGCTCGACAGCGCGGGGATCCGCACGGCGGCCGAGCAGGCGCATCGTGCCGGGGCGACCCGCGATGAGGCGATGGAGGCCGTCCACCTCGTGGCCGTGCTCGGCATCCACTCGTACGTCACAGGCATCCCGCCCCTGGCCGACGTCGCCGAGGCGCAGCTGGGCCAGAAGCTCGTCGACGAGGAGCCGCTCACCGGGGAACGCGCCCGCATCCGCGAGGCATTCACCTCGCAGCGCGGCTACTGGAGTCCCATGAACGAGACGCTCCTTCGGGCGGACCCGGAGTGGTTCCGCGCGTACACGAACTACTCGTCGCACCCGTGGGTGCACGGGGTGCTCTCGCCGAAGGTGCGGGAGCTGATCTACATCGCGATCGACCTCTCGTGCACCCACCTGTTCGACACCGGCGTGCGCCCGCACATCGAGAACGCGCTGCGCTACGGCGCGACCGTCGAGGAGCTCATCGAAGTGCTCGCGGTGATCGCCCCGCTCGGCTTCGCCAGCGTCCGTGCGGCGGCCCCGATCGTCCGAGAGATCTTCGGGACCGGCGCTTGACGACCTCGCGACCCCGTGCTAACGTCCTGCGTGGCAGGACAGTAATCCTGCCAGATGGAACGACCCAGACGTCGCTAAGGCGCTCAATGTTGAGAGGCAAACACATGAACAAGAAGGTCATCCGCTCCCTCCGGGCCGGAACCGCCGTCACGGCAGTCGCCGCCGTGGCGCTGCTCACCGCGTGCAGCGCGGGCACGCCGACGGACGCGCCGTCGGAGGACGGCCAGGCGGCGGAGTACACCCTCAAGATCGCCGACTTCCCCGTGATGGAGCTCGCGGCACTGTACGCCGGCCGCGACGCCGACATCTTCGCCGAGTACGGCGTGACCCTCGAGGCGACGCAGATCTCGGGCGCCGGCGCGGCCATGATCCCCGCCGCCGTCGAGGGGACGATCGACATCGCTCCGTCGAACGTCCTGTCGGTCATGGTCGCTCAGCAGAACGGCCAGGACGTGCAGTGCTTCGCCCTCATCACGCGCCGCCCCGCTGATGGCCGACCGCTCGCCCTCCTCACGCCGGGCGGCTCCGACATCACGAGCGCCGAGGACCTCGAGGGCAAGCAGGTGGCGGTCAACGCCCTCGGCGGCGCCAACGACCTCGTCCTGCGCGCATGGCTCGATTCGGAGGGCGTCGACCCCGAGTCCGTCACCCTCGTGCCGACCGACTTCCCCAACATGTCGCAGGTGCTCGCCAACAACAACGTCGATGCCGCGCTGACCGATGAGCCGTTCACGACTCAGGCGATCAAGGACGGCGCGACCGTGCTCGAGGAGCGCCCCTACCAGGCGATCGCCGAGACGCCCGCGTTCAGCTGCTGGGCCGCGACGACGAAGACCATCACGGAGCGCGCCGATGCACTCGCCGCCTTCGTGGCCGCGATGAACGCGTCCAACGAGCTGGCCAACGGCGACCGCGACGTCATCACCCGGACGCTCGTGGACACGATGGGCTTCGCCGAGGACGTCGCAGAAGAGGCATCCGTGCCCCAGTTCGACGCGAACATCTCGCTCGAGGACCTCACCACGTGGGCCGATCTCGCCAAGAAGTACGGAATGCTCAACAGCGACTTCGACCCGTCCGACGCCGTCACGCCTATCGCAGGCAGCTGACCCGAGAGCACCACGGATATGAACTCTGTCGAAGATGCGGTGGACCGGTCGGTCGCGAAAGCGGACGGTGACCTGGCGACCACCACGCTGATCACGAAGTGGCAGTCGGACAACCGTCGGCGCAACACGCAGGCGCGCAAGCGGCTCGCGCTGAACACGGGACTCGTCGTCGCCTCGTTCGTCGGTGCGGCGCTGCTGTGGGACCTCCTCCGCCTGGTCGGGGTCCTGCCGCAGCAGTTCTTCCCGGAGTTCTTCGAGATCGTCGGCCGGCTCTTCACCGAGCTCGGCGCCGGCTTCAGCGGCAAGCTGCTGGTGGCGACCGGTCAGACGGCCTTGACGTGGCTGCTCGCGTTCGCGATCGCGAGCGTCGCGGGCATCGCGGTGGGCATCCTCGTGGGCAACTCGGCCTACGCGTCCGCGACGCTCTCGCCGCTCCTGCGGTTCATCCGCTCCACGCCGGCCGTGGCGTTCATCCCGGCGGCGATCCTCCTTGCGGGGATCGGTCTCCAGTCGAAGCTGCTCATCGTGGTCTTCGCCGGAATCTGGCCCATCCTGCTGAACACCGCCTCAGGTGTTCGGCACGTGCCACCGCAGTACCGGGATACCGCCACGGCCGTGCGGCTGACGCGGTTCGAGCTCATCAGGAAGGTGCTCCTGCCGACGATCTCGCCGTCGATCGTGTCGGGCCTGCGGGTGTCGATGTCGCTGACGCTCGCCGTCACGGTCGGTGTCGACCTGCTCATCGGATCCAGCGGCATCGGGGCGCTGATCAACCAGTACCGCGGCGTGGGCAACATCACGAGCGCCTACGCGGGGATCCTCTGGGCGGGCCTGCTCGGCACACTGCTCAACCTCGTGCTGGTGGCCGTCGAGCGGCGAGTCCTGTTCTGGAGCCCCGAATACCGAAGGAAGAGCGCATGAAGCCTTTGACCGCCTCACGCCGGCTCGTGCTCGGGCTGGCCGGCGTCGCCGCCGCGCTTCTGCTGTGGCAGTTCGTCCTCCCGCCTCTGCTCAACACGCGCGCGCCCGTGGTGGCGACGCTCACAGAGGCGCTCGGCGCGGCCTTCGACATCGTCGTGTACGACTTCGGCGACACCGTCTGGCCCTCACTCCTTCGCATCCTTGCGGGATTCGGGATCAGCGCAGTGCTCGGTGTCGCGATGGGCATGGTGCTCGGCTCGGTTCCGTGGCTGCAGCGGCTCGTTCGCCCGGTGTTCGACTTCCTGCGGGCGACGCCGGCGACGATCATCATCCCGGTGGCGATCGCCTTCCTCGGCCTCAACACCCCCCTGGTCATCGGCGTGATCGTCTTCGGATCGATCTGGCCCGTCCTGATCAACACGACCGACGCGATCGCCCGCGTCGAGCCGCAGTACCTCGACGTGGCCAAGGTGGCCCGCGTCGGGTGGCTTCGCACCATGTTCACCGTCAAGCTCCCCGCGGGGCTTCCGCTCATCCTTCCGGGACTGCGCCTCACGATGCAGCTCGCGCTCGTCCTCATGGTGACCGGCGAGATGCTCGGCGCGAGCTCGGGGCTCGGGTTCGCGCTCGTGCAGTCCCAGCAGTCCTTCGACATCGCGGGGACCTACGGCGGCATCATCGTCCTTTCAATCGTCGGCTTCCTGCTCGACGTGCTCTTGGTCAGTTTGGAGAAGAAGTATGTCCGTTACGACTCCCGGGCAGGTTCAAATGCGCTCTGAAGCCCCTGGTCTCGAATGCGTCGAGCTGCGCAAGTCGTTCCCCGGCCCCGACGGCGGCGTCTCGCAGATCATCGACGGCCTGTCGTTCACGATCGAACCGGGACAGTTCGTCTCGGTGCTCGGCCCCTCCGGTGCCGGAAAGACGACCCTCCTGCGCTGCATCACGGGCCTCGACACGGTCGACTCCGGTGAGGTGATCCTCGGGGGGCACAGGACCAAGGGCGTCGCCGCCGAGACGGCCGTCGTCTTCCAGGACTACAGCAAGAGCCTGTTCCCGTGGCTCACGCTCGAGCGCAACGTCATGTTCGGTCTGAGACTGCCGCGCAAGGAGGCCCGTGAGCGTGCTCGCGAGGCGCTGGAGCGGGTAGGTCTCATCGACTTCGTCGACCACTACCCGTGGCAGGTCTCGGGTGGCATGCAGCAGCGCACCGCGATCGCTCGCGCACTGGCCCGCCAGTCCTCCCTCGTCGTGTTCGACGAGCCGTTCGCGGCAGTCGACGCTCTGACGCGCATCCAGCAGGAGGACGGCCTCCTCGGTCTGTGGGCGGAGTTCGGCTTCACTGCACTGTTCGTCACGCACGATGTCGACGAGGCCGTGTACCTCTCGGACCGCGTGCTGATCCTCGCTCCGCGCCCGACGTACGTGGCGAAGGAGATCACGATCGATCTGCCCCGTCCGCGCGACCAGGTCACGACGCGTTCGCTGCCCGCCTTCCACAAGTACCGGGCCGAGGCGCTCGAAATGCTCGGGGTGGCGCACTGATGTCGGGGGCAGAAGGGCGCTCCGTCGCACAATTCGGTGGCGGCAACCCGTGGGACCACATTCAGCCCTGGGACCTCGAGCTGCTCGGGGACGACGTCAAGGACCCGGCGCAGCGGCGCACGTGGGAGCTCGCGACGCGGCTCGCCGGCGGTCTTCCCTACATCTGGAACGAGCTCGCGCGTCCCGTCTCGCAGATCCTCTACGGACTCCTCGAGCTTCGCCCGGGCGACCGCGTGCTGCTCATCGGCGAGGGAATCGAGCCGTCCGGCTGGCGCGAGGACATCCGCGCGATCATCGGCGAGGAGGGCGTGCTCGACGAGGTCGAGATCATCCGCGACGGGCGTCGCGCTGTCCACAGCCGGCTCCCGGGTCGCAACGGACAGACCGGATGCTGGCGCTGGGCGTACGCCGACGACCTGGAAGACGAGTCGTACGACTGCGTCGCAGTACTTCAGGCCACGCAGCACGCCGACGACTGGAGTGAGACGGCGGGCGACCTGCTCCGAGTGATGCGGTCCGGACGACGGATCGTGCTCGCAGAGGCGATCCTCGCCGGTCCCACCTTCTTCTCTCGCGTCGACGCCGACGTCCATCTCCGCCAGTGGGTCGACAAGCTCTACGAGCAGGTCCGGCTCTCCGACATCCCCTATTGGTCCCCCGCGCAGATCCTCGAGGCGTTCACCGGCAAGGTCGACGACCCGCAGATCTTCGAATGGAAGGGCATCGAGATGTTCTGGGGCCGCAAGCCCTGACCCTTTCCGCACTTCGCGGGCACGGCATTCTCGGCTTCGCGCCGGCACGACATTCACCTTGCAGTAAAGGAAGCAGAAGACATGACTGACAAAACGGACTTCGACGCCGTCATCGTGGGGGCGGGATTCTCCGGCCTCTACGCGCTCTACAAGCTCCGCAGCCTGGGGCTCAGGGTACGCGCCTACGAGCGTGGCTCCGACCTCGGCGGCACGTGGTTCTGGAACCGCTACCCGGGTCTGCAGTGCGACACCGAGGCGATGGCCTACACCTTCACGTTCGACCCCGCGCTGTATCGCCGGTGGAACTGGTCCAAGCGCTTCGCGCCGTGGCACGAGATCCTCGACTACGCGAACTTCGTCGCGGAGGAGCTCGAGCTGCGCCCCGACATCCAGTTCGACACGGCGGTCGTGTCGGGTACGTACGACGAGGAGAAGAACCTCTGGCGCATCGGCCTCGACGACGGCACCGAGGTCACGGCGAAGTACTTCGTCCCCGCCCCGGGTCCGCTCAACGCGGCGAACCTCCCGCCCGTGGACGGCCTCGAGAACTTCAAGGGCGAGTGGTACCACACCGGTGAATGGCCGATCGAGCAGCCCCAGTTCGAGGGCAAGCGCGTCGCCATCATCGGCACGGGCTCGTCCGGCGCCCAGCTCGTCTGCGCGCTCAACTCCGTCGTCTCGGAGCTCACCGTCTTCCAGCGCACGGCGCAGTACATCACGCCGGCCCGCCAGCGCCTGCACGACGACGCGTCGCGCGCCGAGTGGAAGGACAACATCGAGCGCCTGCACGACGAGATGCGACAGTCCGCGTTCGGTGCCCCCGGCACGTCGACCAACCGCTCCGCCCACGAGGACGGCCCCGAGGAGCGGGATGCCGTCTTCCAGGCGGCCTGGGACTACGGCGCACAGGCGTTCGCGCTGGCGACCTACAACGACCTGAACACCGACGAACAGGCCAACGCGTGGGCGGCGGACTTCGTGCGCGGCAAGATCGCCTCGATCGTCGCCGACCCCGAGACGGCGCGCAAGCTCATGCCGAGCTACTACTTCGGCACGAAGCGACCGGTCAAGGCGGACGGGTACTACGAGGCGTTCAACCGCGAGAACGTGCACCTCGTCGCGCTCGGCGAGGAGCCGATCGTCGAGATCACCGAGAAGGGCATCCGCACCTCGGTCAAGGAGTACGAGTTCGACATCATCCTGTTCGCGACCGGCTTCGACGCCGTCACGGGTCAGCTGTTCAAGCTCGACATCCGCGGCCGCAACGGCCAGCTCCTGCAGGACAAGTGGCGCAACGGCGTGGAGGTGCGCACCAACCTCGGCGTCACGACCCACGGCTTCCCCAACATGCTGCTCCTGCAGGGTCCGCAGGCGCCGTCGATCATGGCGAGCTTCCTGTTCGGCATCCAGATCAACGTCGACTTCATCGCGGGACTCGTCGACTACGCGGAGCGCAACGGCGTGGATGTCATCGAGTCGACGCGCGCGGCCGAGCTCGCGTGGAGCAGCTTCTGCCAGGAGCTCGCCGAGAAGACCTTCGTGCTGCGGACGGACTCGTTCTGGACGGGCGCGAACATCGCCTCCAAGCCTCGACCCGAGGTCATCACGATCTACATGGGCGGCATCAAGGTCTACGCCGACCGGCTCGACGACATCATCGCCCATGACTACAAGGGCTTCGAGTTCGATCCAGACCCGCGCGCGGGCACCGAGGCCATCAGCGATGAAGAGCTCGAGGCCTGGGTCCGCGGCAAGGTCGACGAGCTCATCGCCTCCACCCAGGGCTGACACCCCTTTCCCACCAGCCACCACCAGAGAAGGAACACCCACATGGCTCACCTCAACGTCCGTCGCATCGTCACGGGACACGACGCCGAAGGAAATGCGGTCATCCGCGAAGACAAGACGATGGACACCAAGGTCCTCGGAACCGAGGCCGAGATGGTGCTCGCTTGGACGACCGCCGTCTTCCCGTCCGACAACTCGGACGAGTTCGACGGCGCGCTGCGCGAAGTCCGCCGCGTCTCGCCCGGCGGCTCGGTCCTGCAGTTCGTCACGATGCACCCGCACACCGCGTCGAAGCACCACCGCACCCACTCGCTCGACTACGGCATCGTGCTCGAGGGCGAGGTCACGCTCGAGCTCGACAACGGTGTGGAGACGGTCTGCCGTCCCGGCGACGTCGTCATCCAGCGCGGCACGATCCACACGTGGCGCAACGACGGCGACGTGCCCACCAAGGTCGCCTTCATCCTGCTCGACGCCGCGCCCATCGAGGTCGGCGGCAAGGTCCTCGAGCCCGAGAACTGAGCCGACGATGAGCGACGACGTGCAGATCGAGCTCTCGCCCGAGTCCCGGGGCATCGCCCCGGGGCGCGGGCGCCTCGACGGCAGGAAGATCCTGATCGTCGGCGGCGGCCAGGCGAATCACGGAGACGACGACGTGCCCGGCAACGGACGCGCCGTCAGCATCCTCGCAGGGCGTGAAGGCGCGGTCGTCACGGTCGCCGACCTCAGCCTCGAGCTCGCGGAAGAGACCGCGAAGCTCGTGCGGGCGGAGGGCGTCGAGTGCTTCGCCATCGAGGGGGACGCGACCGACGAGGCATCCGTCCAGCGCATGCTGGCCGAGGCGCAGAAGCTCATGGGGGGCCTCGACGGCATCTTCATGAACGTCGGCATCGACGGTGGCGTCCGCCTCGAGGGGACGGATGTCGCCACGTGGGACCGTGTGTTCGCGGTCAATGCGCGGTCGCACTTCCTCGGCGTCAAGCACGGCATGCCGCTGCTGCCGGACGGGGTGGGCTCGGTCGTGCTCATGTCGTCCACCTCGGCGTTCAGCGCCGCGGGCGAAGTCCCCGCGATGAGCGCGTCGAAGGCCTCGCTCACGGCGCTGTGCCTGCACGCCGCGCGCGAGAACGCGCCGCGCCAGGTGAGGTGCAACGTCGTGGCGCCCGGCCTCATCGACACACCGCTCGGACGCAGCGGCGGGCGCAAGCGCTCGGCGCGGTCGGGGATCGGCATCCCGATGGGACGCTTCGGCACCGCATGGGAGACGGCGTACCTCGTCGTGTTCCTGCTGTCGAACGAAGCGGCCTACATCACGGGTCAGACCATCGTCATGGACGGTGGACGGCTCATCCCCTGACCCGCGGCTGACGCAGGCCAGCAGACATCCCGACACACACCAGGAGATAGACGTGCAGTTCCATCGCGAAGGGTACCGACCCGGCGATCCGTTCATCGCCCCCGAGGCACCCGGCGCCCGCCGGACCGACGGGCAGCCGAACGAGGTCGATGTGCTCATCGTGGGCACAGGTCCCGCCGGGTCGGTGCTCGGCGCGCAGCTGTCGACGTTCCCCGGCATCACGACGCGCATCGTCGAGCGGCGCGAGCGCCCGCTCGAGGTGGGTCACGCCGACGGGATCGCCGTGCGCACGGTGGAACTGTTCGACACCTTCGGACTCTCGGCGGAACTCCTGCGCGAGGCATACCGGATCAACGAGACGCGGTTCTGGGGTCCTTCCGAGGCGGACTCGTCGCAGATCGCCCGCACCGGCTGGGTGCAGGACACCCCCGACGGTGTGAGCGAGTTCCCGCACGTCATCGTCAACCAGGCGCGCATGCAGCAGTACCTGGCCGACTACATGGGCCGCAGCGCGACGCGCCTGGGCATCGAGTACGGCATCGAGTTCGTCGGCCTCGTCGTCGGCGAGGGCGAGTATCCCGTGACGGTCACGCTGCGCCACGTGGGCGGCGACCGGGCGGGAACAGAGTTCACGGTGAAGGCGAAGTACGTCGTCGGCTGCGACGGGGCGCGCAGCGCCGTGCGCACGTCGATCGGCCGCGAACTGCACGGTGAATCGCAGGATCACGCATGGGGCGTGATGGACGTCCTCGCCAACACCGACTTCCCCGACTGGCGCACGAAGAACCTCATCGGGTCGGCCGGCAAGGGCAGCATGATCCTCATTCCGCGCGAAGGCGGCGTCATGGTGCGCTGCTATGTCGACCTCGGCGTGGTCCCGGCGGGCGACACGACGATCCGGCAGACCACCGTCGAGCAGATCATCGCCCAGGCCAACGCGATCATGCACCCCTACACGCTCGACGTCCGGTCGGTCGCGTGGTTCTCGGTCTACGAGGTCGGGCAGCGTGTCACCGACAAGTTCGACGACGTGCAGGCGGGCGAGGAGGGCGTGCGTACGCCGCACGTGTTCATCGCAGGGGACGCATGCCACACGCACTCCGCGAAGGCCGGGCAGGGGCTGAACGTCTCGATGATGGATGCCTTCAACCTGGGCTGGAAGCTCGTCTCGGTGCTCTCGGGCCTGAGCGATGAATCTCTCCTCCACACGTATTCGGCCGAGCGCCAGCCTGTCGCCAACGACCTCATCGAGTTCGACCGGTTCTGGGCCGACTTCGTCGCGAAGCCCCGCTTCGACCCCGCGCGACCCGAGCTCGGCGGCGTCACGGCGGAGGAGATGCAGGCCACCTTCGCGCAGGAGGGCCGCTACCTCGCAGGACTCGCGACACGGTACCCCGAGTCGCGGCTCATCGGCTCCGACGCTCACCAGTACCTCGCGACGGGATTCGAGATCGGCACGCGCTTCCACTCGGCGCAGGCGATCCGCGTCGCCGATGCGCGCCGGGCCCACCTCGGCCACGTGCATCGCGCCGACGGCCGGTGGCGCATCTACGCTTTCGGCGCCTCGGACAACCAGGCGCTCATCGACTTCGCCGAATGGGCAGGTGAGTCGCCCGACTCGCCGCTCGTCCGGTTCACTCCCGAAGGGGCCGACGTCGACGCCGTCTTCGACCTCTACGGGATCTTCCGCTGCGGCCACCACGACATCGAGATCAACAGCGTTCCAGCGATCCTCCGTCCGCAGACCGGTTCCCTCGGCCTCATCGACTGGGAGAAGGTGTGGGCGGTCGACCCGTCCGCCGACATCTTCGCCGAGCGAGGCATCCACGAGGACGGTGCTGTCGTGGTGGTCCGCCCTGACCAGTACGTCGCGCACGTGCTCCCGCTCTCGGAGCGGGCCGAGCTGACGTCGTTCTTCGCAGGGATCCTGCGCGAGGCACGCCCCTAGCGGGGCGTCCTCGTCAGGCTCCGTCTCAGAGAGGACCATCATGGCCGTTCCCGAGAACTTCGACCTCGCCCACCTGGGCGCCGTCGAGCTCTTCACCCCGAAGTTCGAGGAGAGCCTGCGCTTCTTCCGCGATGTGTGCGCGATGCGTGAGGTCGCCCGCATCGGCGACTCCGCCTACCTGCGGTGCTGGGACGAGTACCAGCTCTACACGCTCAAGCTCACGGCATCCGACACGAACGGCGTCGGGCGCACGCTCTTCCGGGCGAGCAGCGAAGAGGCGCTGCAGCGCCGGGTCGCGGCGATCGAGAAGACGGGCCTGGGACGCGGGTGGCGCGAGCCCGAGGTCGGCGTCGGCCGGTCGTACGAGTTCGACGACCCCGACGGGCACCGCATGGCGCTCTACTTCGACACCGAGTACTACGTTCCGGATGACCAGGACCGCCCGGCGATCAAGAACCAGGCATCGGCGTTCCCGGGTCGTGGCATCAACACGCGCCGTATCGACCACATCAACTACCTCACCTCCGACGTGAACGCCGCCGGAGAGTTCTGGCGCGACGTCATGATGACCCGCGAGTCCGAGCGCGTGAAGCTCGACACGGGCGGCTACGGCGCGTGGTGGTTCCGCTTCGCGCAGAAGTCGTACGACGTCGTCTACTCGGACGACTGGACGGGCAACCGCGGACGCTTCCACCACTTCGCATTCGCGCCGGACTCGCGCGAGGACATCCTGCGCGCGGCGGACATCTGCCTCGAGAACGGCATCTACATCGAGTACGGGCCGTACAAGCACGCCATCAACCAGACGTTCTTCCTCTACGTGTGGGAGCCGGGCGGCAACCGGATCGAGTTCGCGAACGCGCAGGCCCGGCTGCTCGTGGATCCCGACTGGCCCGTCGTCGAGTGGTCGCAGGCCGAGCGGGCGAAGGGGCAGGCATGGGGCATGAAGACCGTCCCGACCTTCCACACCCACGGAACCCCGTACGTCGACGACCAGGAGGGGATCGACCGCGCGGCGATGGAGGGGCGTCCCTACGTCGCTCCCGTCCGCGATGCGGCATCGGAGTGAGCGCATGATCATCGACATCCACGGCCACTACACGACGGCCCCCGCGCAGCTCGGGGTCTGGCGCGATCTGCAGATCGCATTCACCGAAGGACGCGGTGAGGCACCCGATCCCGCTGCCCTGCGCATCAGCGACGCAGACATCCGCGACACGATCGAGGCCAACCAGCTGAGCCTCATGAACGACCGCGGCACCGACATCACGGTGTTCAGTCCGCGCGCCTCGTTCATGGCGCACCACATCGGCGACCTCGAGGTGAGCCGCACGTGGGCTCGCATCTGCAACGACCTCTGCGCGCGCGTGAGCGAGCTCTTCCCCGACCGCTTCCTCATGGGCGCGATGCTGCCGCAGTCGCCGGGAGCCGATCCATCGACGGCGGTCGGCGAGCTGACCCGCGCGGTGGAGGAGCTCGGCGCCGTCGCGATCAACCTCAACCCCGATCCCTCGGGCGGTCACTGGACCGCGCCGCCGCTGACCGACCGCTCGTGGTATCCGATCTACGAGAAGCTCGTGGAGTACGGGATTCCGGCCATGGTCCACGTCTCGACGTCGTGCAAGCCGCAGTTCCACACGACGGGCGATCACTACCTCGGCGCCGACACGACGGCGTTCATGCAGCTGCTCAAGGGCGACCTCTTCGCCGACTTCCCGGACCTCAAGCTCGTCATCCCGCACGGCGGGGGAGCGGTGCCGTATCACTGGGGTCGCTTCCGCGGGCTCGCGATGGCCTTGCACAAGCCCGAGCTCGAAGAGCACCTGCTCGGCAATGTGCTGTTCGACACGTGCGTGTACCACCAGCCCGGTATCGATCTGCTGACGAGCGTCGTCCCGACGAGCAGCATCCTGTTCGCGAGCGAGATGATCGGCGCCGTGCGCGACATCGATCCGCGGACGGGTCACCACTTCGACGACACGAAGCGGTACGTGGATGCGACGCCCAATCTGACCGATGAGCAGCGCGCGCAGATCTTCGAGGGCAATGCGCGTCGCGTGTATCCCCGCATCGACCGCGCGCTGAGCGCGCGAGGACTCTAGAGAGGATCGCCATGCGTCTGAACGACCTGGGTATCGTCCGTACCCGCATCCAGCGCCCCGACCCCGCCGACGTGGCCCGGCTGTCCCGATTCGGGGTCGCGACGATCCACGAGGCGATGGGGCGCGTCGGACTCCTGCGTCCCTACATCCGCCCGGTCTACAAGGGAGCGAGGCTGTGCGGCCCCGCCGTCACGGTGCTGCTGCAGCCCGGCGACAACTGGATGTTCCACGTCGCTGCCGAGCAGGTGCAGGAAGGCGACGTCGTGATCGCCGGATGCACGACCGAGAGCGAGGACGGCTTCTTCGGCGAGCTGCTCGCGACGTCGCTCGCGGCGCGCGGGTGCAAGGGCCTCGTGATCGACGGCGGCGTGCGCGACGTCGCCGACCTCGAGCAGATGGACTTCCCCGTCTTCTCCCGCGCGATCAACGCGAAGGGCACGGTCAAGGCGACCCTCGGATCGGTCAACATCCCGGTCGTGGTCGCCAACGCGCTCGTCCATCCGGGTGACGTCGTCGTCGCCGATGTGGACGGTGTCGTCGTCGTGCCGCGCGAGCTCGTCGGCGCGGTCGCCGATGCCTCGCAGGCCCGCGAGGACAACGAGGAGGCGAAGCGCCAGAAGTTCCGCGACGGCGTCCTCGGCCTCGACATCTACGGCATGCGCGAGCCGCTCGCCGCGGCCGGCCTCGAGTACGTCGAGCGCTGAGTCGGCGCATGAAGGCCCTCTCGTCGATGGCGACCCGCCACGTCCTCGCCGACGCCTTCGAGGCGGCCGCGCGTGCGGGACTCCCGTCCATCGACCTCGAATCGGTCGGCGGGGTCGACGGCTCGCGGCGTGTGCGCGCCGGTGAGCCCTTCGATCTCGTCCTTCTCGCCGACGGTGCGCTCGGCGCGCTCGCGCGCGAGGGCCACGTCAACGCCGGCACCGTCGTGCCCTTCGTCCTGTCCGACGTCGCGGTCGCCGTACCCCTGGATGCGGGGCCGCAGGCCGATGGTCCGCTCACCGGCGCCGCCGACGTGCGTGCCGCTCTGGCGCGCGCGCGCCGCATCGGCTATTCGACGGGACCGAGCGGTGACGGCCTCCTGACACTGATCGACGGCTGGGGGATGACGGACGAGCTCCGCGATCGTCTCGTGCAGGCGGTCCCCGGTGTTCCGGTCGCCGAACTCGTCGCGCGGGGCGATGTCGATCTCGGGTTCCAGCAGCTCAGCGAGATCGCAGGGCACCCGGGCGTCCGCGTGCTCGGAGTCCTTCCGTCCGACTGCGCGATCACGACCGTCTTCAGCGGCGCCGTCGCCGCGGCATCCGCCGATCCCGCGGCAGCCCGGCGCGCGCTCGACTTCCTGACATCCGACGCCCTGCGCCCCCTGCGGGAGCGGCACGGCTTCCGCTCGCCCGGTGAGTGAGTGGACCCGTAGCCTGTGACGGTGGACGTTCACAAGGCCAAGGCGTTCCTCGCCGTCGCGGAGGAGCTGCACTTCGGCCGCGCGGCGCAGCGTCTCCACATGGCCCAGCCGCCGCTCAGCAGGCTCATCCGCGGACTCGAGGACGAGCTCGGGGTCGTGCTGTTCGACCGCAGTCCGCAGCGGGTCGCGCTGACGCCCGTGGGCGAGGCGCTCGTGGAGCCCGCGCGGCAGCTCGTCATGCAGTCCGAGCGCATCGTGCAGCTCGCCCGCCGCGTCCAGCGCGGTGAGACCGGGCGCGTACGCCTCGGCTTCGCCGGTGCATCCGTCAACGCCGTCGTCAGCACGCTGACCCACAGCATTCGCGACGTGCGGCCCGACCTCTCGATCGAGCTGTCGGGCTCCCTGCTCTCGCAGCCGGGCATGGAGAAGCTGAGGTCGGGTGCCCTGGATGCCGTCGTCGGTCGATGGGATGCTCTTCCGCGCGACATCGACTCCGTCGTGATCGCCCGTGAGGAGCTCCTCGTGGCGGTCGCGTCCGATCACCGGCTCGCGACGGCGGAGTCCGTGACGGCGGCGGATGTCGCCGACGAGCCGTGGGTCGTGCTCCCGGGCGGAGGCGGCGCGACGCTCTCCCGGCGCCTGAACCGCCTGGCCGGTCGAGGTCCTTTCGTCCCGCGCATCGTGGAGACGGCGGTCGATTCCGCGACCCAGCTGCTGCTCGTGGATGCGGGGGCGGGGATCGCGCTGACCTTCTCGGGCGTCCGTGAGAACATCCCCGTGCACTCGGTCGTGTACCTGCCGATCGCTCCGAGTCTGGGCGCGGTCGAGGTCAGGCTCGCGTGGCGCCGCGCCGACGTGAGCCCTGCACTCGCCGCGCTCGTCGATGTTGCCCGCGCGTCGGCGGTCCAGCCCGCCGACGACTGACCTGTCAATACCCTGCAGGTATCGTGCGGTATCACTATTGGTACTTCCTGTCATGACTGCTCACCCGCACACTGGACATATGCCACTTCCCCTCGACGGCCTTCTCGTCGCCGACTTCAGCCGCGTGCTGGCCGGTCCGTACGCGACGGCGACGCTCGCCGACCTGGGCGCACGGGTCGTCAAGGTCGAGCGTCCCGGCAGCGGCGACGACACGCGCTCGTGGGGTCCGCCGTGGACCGAGAACAGCGCGTCGTACTTCGAGAGCGCCAACCGCGGCAAGGAGTCCGTCGTCCTCGACCTGGCCGATCCCGGCGGACCAGCAGCTCGCCCGCGAGCTCGCGCGACGTGCCGACGTGCTCGTCGAGAACTTCCGCCCGGGCGCGCTCGATCGGTACGGGCTCGGCTACGAGCAGCGTGAGCGAGACCAACCCCGGCATCATCTACTGCTCGATCACCGGCTTCGGCAGCGGCGGCGGTGCGCATCTTCCCGGCTACGACTTCCTCGTGCAGGCCGTCGGCGGACTCATGTCGATCACGGGAGACCCCGACGAGGACGGCGGCACGCCCATGAAGGTCGGGCGTCGCGCTCGTCGACGTCCTCACGTCGAAGGACGCGAGCATCGGCATCCTCGCCGCCCTGCACGCCCGCGCGCAGACGGGGCGCGGCCAGCTCGTCGAGGTCAACCTGCTGTCGAGCCTGCTCTCGGCGCTCGCGAACCAGGCTTCCTGCGTACCTGACGACCGGGCGCGTCGCCGGGTCGACTGGGCAACGCGCATCCGTCGATCGCGCCGTACGAGCTGCTGCCCTGCGCGGACGGCCAGATCGCGATCGCGTGCGGCAACGACGGACAGTTCCGCAAGCTCGCCGCCGTGCTCGGCGACGAGGCGCTCGCCGACGACGAGCGCTTCGCGACGAACGCCGCTCGCGTCGCCCACCGGGTCGAGCTCGTGGCTCGCGCTCGCCGCGCTGATGGCCGCCGACGGCGTCGACGTCCTGGTGCGAGCGGATCTCCGGCGCGGGCGTACCCGCCGGCAAGGTCGGCAGCATCGCCGACGGCTTCGCCCTCGCGACCGAGCTCGGCCTCGACCCGCTCGTCGACGTCGGACCCGGCCGGCCCGCTCAGGTGCGCCATCCGATCACCTACTCCGACACCCCCATCACCGAGTACACGGCACCACCGCGCCTGGGCGAACACACCGACGCGATCCGCCGCTGGCTGCAAGAGGAGATCCACTGATGAGCCACATCGACCCCATGTCCCTGCCCGCTCTCGACCCGACCGACCCGGCCGCGCTCGACGACCTGCTCACCGAGGACGAGAAGGACGTCCGCGCGGCCGGTGCGCCAGATGCTCGATGCGTCGGCCGAGCCGTACATCGCCGAGTGGTTCGAGAACGGCGGCATCCCGAACATCCGCGAGCTCGCGAAGGAGCTCGGCTCGCTCGGCGTGCTCGGCATGCACCTCGAGGGCTACGGCTGCGCCGGCATGTCGGCGACCGAGTACGGCGTCGCGTGCCTCGAGATCGAGGCGACCGACTCCGGCCTGCGCTCGCTCGTCTCGGTGCAGGGCTCGCTCGCGATGTTCGCGATCTGGCGCTGGGGCTCCGAGGAGCAGAAGCAGGAGTGGCTGCCCGCAGATGGCCGCCGGTGAGGCGATCGGATGCTTCGGCCTGACCGAGCCCGACGTCGGCTCCGACCCCGGCGAGCATGCGACGCGTGCGCGTCGCGACGGCGACGACTGGATCCTCGACGGCCGCAAGATGTGGATCTCGAACGCGCCCGTACGCCGACGTCGCCGTCGTGTGGGCGCGGACCGACGAGGGCATCCGCGGCTTCGTCGTCCCGACGGACACCCCCGGCTTCTCGGCGCCCGAGATCAAGCACAAGATGTCGCTGCGCGCGTCGGCGACCGGCGAGCTCGTCCTCGACGGCGTGCGCCTGCCCGCGTCGGCCATGCTCCCCGAGGTCCGCGGCCTGCAAGGGCCCGCTGTCGTGCCTCAACGAGGCGCGCTACGGCATCGTCTGGGGCGCGCTCGGCGCGGCGCGCTCGAGCCTCGAGGCCGCCCGCACGCTACTCGCAGCGAGCGCGTGCAGTTCGGCCAGCCCGATCGGCGGCTTCCAGCTGACCCAGCAGAAGCTCGCCGACATGTCGCTCGAGTACATCAAGGGCTACCTGCTCGCCCTGCACCTCGGCCGCCGCAAGGACGCGGGACTGCTGCGCCCCGAGCAGGTCAGCATCGGCAAGCTCAACAACGTGCGCGAGGCGCTCGAGATCTGCCGCACGGCGCGCACGATCCTCGGCGCCAACGGCATCTCGCTCGAGTACCCGGTGATCCGGCACGCGAACAACCTCGAGTCGGTGCTCACCTACGAGGGCACCGTCGAGATGCACACGCTCGTGCTGGGTCAGGCTGCTGACCGGCGAGTCCGCCTTCCGCTGATCCGAGATCGGCATCGCCTCGGGACTCATCGCGCCCGAGGCGATGCTGGCATGCCCGCCTACCGCGCCCTCGACGACTGCGGAAGCGGGTCGACCGTCCCTACGGACCGAGGAACTCGGGCCGGATCTCTGCCACACCGCTGAGCTCGTCTTGAAGCTGCCGGACCAGCAGCAGGCCCCGCTCCTTCCAGCCGGCAGGCAGCGGGTCCTCCTCCTGGCGCATGAGCCATGCCTCGTTCCAGTCGAGCAGATCGGCGCTGAGTTCAGGCGTAAGCGACAGGTCGGGCCCGGTGAGACGGTAGCCGTCGGTGAAGTCCTCCCACAGCGGCCATCCGCTCACCCATTCCGGAAACACCCGGATGACCCGCAGGCCGTTCGGCAGCACCGCGGGTTCTCCTCGCCGGTGTGCGGCACGCAGGTACCGGTCCTGCATCTGCCGGCGACGCTTCCACTCCTGAGCGGAGCCGGGCGGGTCGTTGTAGTCCATCCCCGACAGCCAGATCAGTCCGCGCATGCCGCGCGAGTCGGTTTCGACGAGCGCGAGGGACCACAGTCGCTCATCGCCGTTCGACCCGCCCGCGCGGACTCCAGCGCCTCCTCGACGGTCGCGTCGACGATATCGAAGGTCGTGACCGCGTTGCCGGGTCCCTCG
This sequence comes from uncultured Actinomycetota bacterium, assembly GCA_963695125.1. Taxonomy (GTDB): domain Bacteria; phylum Actinomycetota; class Actinomycetes; order Actinomycetales; family Microbacteriaceae; genus Microbacterium. The sequence continues at coordinate 520,555 of CAVOFY010000003.1, read as the reverse complement.
AAGACGTACAGGCGATAACGCGCGTCGTCACGCTCCCACGTCGAGTCCCGTTCGTCCACCGAGAAGCCGCGCATCACCTCAACCTACCGGCGAGGTCGTACCGACGGGGGAGTCCGACTTCGACTGGTCCGCCGCCGGTTCACGGGACCTAAGGCCCAGCCCTTGAGAGCGGCGAAGGAGAAGACTGCGACCAGAGCAATCTGTGGAGGAGCAAACATGAAGACCGCAGTCGTCCGAGCGTTCGGAGCGCCCGCCGAGATCGAAGATCGTGCCATCCCGCGACCAGGACACGGTCAGGTGCTCGTCCGGATGGAGACGTGCGGCCTGTGCCACACCGACATCCACGCGATGCAGGGCGACTGGCCGGTGAAACCCGCACATGCCGCTGGTCCCGGGCCACGAGGGCGTGGGGATCATCGAGCAGCTGGGTGACGGTGTGACGACCCGCACGGTCGGGCAGCGGGTCGCGATGCCGTGGCTCGGCCACGCCTGCGGCGAGTGCCGCTACTGCGTCGATGGGAGGGAGAACCTCTGCGAGCAGCAGTACAACAACGGGTACGGCGTCGACGGCGGGTACGCCGAGTACATGCTCGCCGATGCGCGGTTACGCGGTGCCGGTGCCCGACGGTGTCGCACCACTGGATGCCGCGCCGCTGACGTGCGCGGGGGTGACGACGTACGCCGCGATCAAGAACGCACGGGTCGTGCCGGGCGAGACCGTCGTCGTCTTCGGCATCGGCGGTCTCGGCCACCTCGCCGTTCAGTACGCCCGTCTGGTCGGGGCGAAGGTCATCGCCGTCGACGTCACGGACGAGAAGCTCGTCCTGGCCGAGGAACTGGGCGCCGACCACGTCGTGAACGCCCGCACGAGCGATCCTGTCGCGGCGATCCGCGACCTCGGCGGGGCCGACGTCGGCGGTCGTCCTGGCGGTGGCTCCGACGGTCTTCCAACAGGCCTTCGATTCGCTCAACCGCGGCGGACGACTGGTGCTGGTGTCGCTGCCCGCGGACGGGACGCATCACGCTGCCCATCTTCGAGACGGTGCTCAAGGGCATCAGCGTCATCGGGTCGATCGTGGGCACCCGCCAGGATCTCGTCGAGGTCTTCGACCTTCACGCGGCCGGCCGCACCCGCGTCATCACGCAGACCCGCGACCTCGAACAGGTGAACGATTCCGTCGAGGAGGTGCTGAGCGGATACGGTTCCCGCCCGGCTCGTCTTCACCTACCCGTCTGCGGACACCGTGGGCTCAGACCGACACTGACTTGGGGCGACGCCGGCTGGGCGCGGGGGGCGCCCAGCCGGCGATGATCGGAGTCCGGGCCGCGCGGCGCGGCCGAGGGACCGCATCATGTGTCGCCCGTTCGTGGGACCTTCGTCCCGGGCGTGCCCGCTCATGTCGCCCATAATCGAACGATGGACCGGTTCCGCAGTCCGCGTCACCGTCGAGAGCGATGACCGTGCCGGTCTGGCTGATCTTCACTCTGATCGGCATGGCGTTCACGATCCTGGCAGCCTGGGCCTCGCGCCGATTGCTCGACGGAGCGGTCGGCTGGATGCGGGCAGTGGTCATCTCGCTCATCGTGTTCCTGGTCGCGTCGCCTCTCGCATGGTGGTCGCTTGGTGCGGCCGGCGTCGTCGCTGACGGTCAGCTGGCGGTGAGCACGCCGATCGCGCTGTCGTTCGTCGCGCTCACCCTCGGATGGCTCTTCGCGGCCGTGGTCGTATGCGTTGTCACCATCGAGTTCGCCTGGCCTTCCCGCGGGTGGGGGCGGCCCGTCGTGATACTCCGCGAGGCCTTCCGCCGTCGTGACCGCGCCAAGCGCTACGCCGAAATCCTTTCCATCGCGACGCGTCACGGGCTTGTGCTGTTCGAGCACGCTCGGACCGGCGAAGCCGCTCGTGACCTGCCGGGTGCGATCGTCGATGCGGCCAACGATGCCGGCGTCACATTCGTCAAACTCGGGCAGATGCTCTCGGCCCGCGACGATCTGCTTCCGCGCGAGATCGTCGACGCTCTGGCGACGCTCCAGACCGATTCCGCTCCCATCTCATGGGACGAAGCGAAGCAGGTCATCGAGACCGAGCTCGATCGTCCGATCGCTGACGTGTTCAGCCTCGTCGACCCGGAGCCGCTCGCGGCGGCGTCGGTCGCGCAGGTCCACGCGGCGCGGCTGATCGACGGGCAGGACGTCGTGGTCAAGATCCAGCGTCCGCTTGCCAGGCGGCAGGTGGTCACCGACGTCGACATCCTGGAGCGCCTGGCGGTGGATCTGGAGCGCCGCACCGACTGGGCCCGGGACTACGGGGTGGTGGCGCTCGTTGCCGAGTTCCGTCGTGCGTTGCGAGAGGAACTCGACTACCGCATCGAGCTGGACAATCTCGAGATGATGCGCGCGGCCAGCGCGGCCTCGCCCTGGCAGGTGCAGATCCCCGAGGCCTACCCGCAGTACTGCACCGAGCGGATGCTCGTGCAGGAGCGGGTCGTCGGAACGCCAGTCAGCCGCCTGAGGCCCGGCGATCTGCCGGAGCCGGTGGCGACCGCCATCGCCGACCACCTGGTGGCCGCAGCCCTGGACGAGGTTCTGGTGCGTGGCGTGTTCCATGCGGACCTGCACGCGGGGAACGTGTTCGTGCACGTGGACGGCGGCGATGATCCTGCCTGCTGGATCAGCTTCGTGGACTTCGGAGCGGTCGGGGTCCTGGAGAAGAGCCTGCGTCGGCTGCTCGCCGCCCTCATGCTGGCGGTGGCGAATGAAGACGACGTGGGTGCGACGGACGTCGTGCTGCTGATCTGCGGCTACGACACGGGACTGAACAAGCCGGCGCTGCAGAGGGAGATCGGCGCCCTCATCACCCGAGTGCGCTACCTCGACACGGGCGGGGACATCTTCCGGCTGCTGGTCGAGGCTCTTCGACACCACCGCCTCGCGATTCCGCCGTCGCTGCTGCTGGTGCTGCGCTCGCTCAGTCTTCTGGACGGCACGCTCCGGCGGCTTTCCGAGCAGTACAACATCACCCGCAGCGGCATCCAGATGGCCGGGACCGTGACGAGTCGTGCGCGCTCGTTCCGGGAGGTGGGGATGACTGCCGAGGTCCAGTTCGAGCTGTACATGGAGGGTGCGCGGCGGATGGGCCGACGCCTGGAGAGCATCTCTCGCGCGCTCGACGACGGGACGTTCACGGTCAAGACGGCGAGGTTCGAAAGCGGCAAGGAGCGGTCATGGCGGGACGGGCTCGCGTCGCAGGTCACCGTCACGGCCGTCGGCGCCACATTCGTGATCGCGGGAGTGCTGCTGGGGGTCAGTGACACCGGTCCCGTGCTTGCCGGAGACGTCCCCGCCGTCTCCGTCCTGGGGAGCCTGCTCGGGCTGGGTGGACTCCTCCTGCTGCTGCGGAGTCTCGGCCGGTCGTTGCGCAACCGCGGCAGCTCGTGACGCGATCCTGAGAGAATTCCACGCGGGCGGGCTACTTCATCGACGCAGAGTACCGCGGGGGTTCGGGAGTGCGTGCGAACCGCACTCCGCTGATCGTGCCGAGAGAGATCCGCACCCAGTGGTACTTGAGCGTGGGAACCCACGGCGTCAGCGGCAGCGCATCAGCGTCATCGATCTCACTCTGCAGTTCGATGCGCTTGGCAATGCCCTTGACCACCACGCTCGCGGCGGTCTCATCGTCGTACTCGTCGACTTCGAACGCGACTCGTGGGCTCGCGGTGAGATCGGAGAGCTTCGACCCGAGGGCCGTACGGAACAGGATGTGCGGGCCATCCGTGACGTAGTTCACCGGAAAGATATCGGGCTGAGCGTCCACTGCGACCGCGAGCCGACCGAGCTCCCTGCGCGCCAGAAGATTCCAGCACTCCTCGGCACTCAGTGTCCACACGGCCGCGCCGCTCGAGCTCTCCATGAGGTCCTCTCCTAGCCCGTCGGGCACAGTGTGGCCGGAGTGTCGCTCCAGCACAAGAGCCATGGCCCACCCTCACGCGACCTTTGCGTACGGGCACTCTCCCGAGGGGTTGGCTCATCAGGGTGTACCCGCCGCGACGAGGGACGCTAGTGTGTCGCTCGACGAAGGCCTGCCTTGCAGAGCCGGCCCGCAGGCCAGATTCTCAAAGGAGAGATCCATGGTTTCCTCGTCCGCAGCTGACATCGTCCGCGCCGTCGGCGGTGCCGGCAACATCGAGAGTCTCACCCACTGCGCCACACGGCTCAGATTCCAGCTCCACGACGCGTCGGGTGTCGATCAGAAGACCGTCGAGGCGATCCCGGGGGTGATGGGTGCCGTGCCGCAGGCGGGCGACCGCTTCCAGGTCGTCATCGGTGGCGGTGTGCAGAACGTCTACAACGACATCATGGCTCTGCCCGAGATGACGACCGGCGCGGCGCCAGCCCAGCCGGAGAGCCTCGACGACATCAAGAGGCGCGAACGCGAGAAGGGCGTGCGAGGTAGGGTCGCGTGGATCGACTCGCTGTTCGAGTTCTTGTCGGACTCCTTTCGCCCGCTTCTGGGAGCCCTGCTCGGCGCGTCGTTCTTCATCACCTTCATGGCGCTGTTGGCCACGCTCGGTGTGATCCCGGATTGGAACGCGCCCGGCGTGACGCTCGACCCGTCGTGGGCCTTCGTCAACCTGATGTGGCAGTGCATCTTCATCTTCCTGCCGCTCATGGTGGCCTACAACGCGTCCCAGAAAGTCGGCGCCGACCCGTGGGTGGGATTCGGCATCATGGCTGTGCTGATGCTCCCCGGGTTCCTGGCGCTCGGCGACGGCGTCGAGCCGACACAGATCTTCGGGGTGGACGTCACGATCGTGCCGATCTTCGGTCTCCCGCTCACGATCTTCGACTACAGCTCGCAGGTGTTCCCGCCGCTGCTCATGGCCGCCGTGCTCGGGCCCCTTTACAAGCTCTTGCGCAGGATCATCACGCCGAATCTGCAGCTGATCTTCGTGCCGTTCCTGGCGATGCTCGTCATGATCCCGCTCACGGCGTTCGTGATCGGTCCGATCGGCGTGTACGCGGGCGCGGCACTGGCCAACCTCCTCGCCGCCATCAACAGCTTCTCCCCGTTCATCTTCGCGATCGTGATCCCTTTGGCGTACCCGTTCATGGTGCCGCTGGGCCTGCACTGGCCCATCAACGCCGTCATGCTGCTGAACATCCAGACGCTCGGCTACGACTACATCCAGGGGCCCATGGGCGCATGGAACTTCGCGTGCTTCGGCGCCACCGCGGGGGTGCTCGTGCTATCACTCCGCTACCGAGACACGCAGATGCGACAGACATCGACCGGCGCGCTCGCCGCGGGTCTTCTCGGCGGTATCTCGGAGCCGTCGCTGTACGGCATCCACCTGCGCTTCAAGCGCATCTACCCGCGCATGCTCGTCGGCTGCTTCGTCGGCGGGCTGATCATCGGCGTGGGCAGCCTGATCCTGGGTCTTCCTGACGGGGTCACGACGCAGGCGTTCGTCTTCACGTCCCTGCTCACGATTCCCGCGTTCAACCCCATAGGGCTTTACGCGATCGCCATCGCGGCGGCGTTCTTCACATCGATGTTCCTGGTGATCGGAGCGAACTTCCGCACGCCCGAGCAGCAGGCAGAGTTCGAAGCCGCGCGCGACGCAGCCGAAGCCGCCGCGGCGGCCGAACACCTCGCTCCTGCGACTCTGGAGGCGAGCGAAGGTCGCGCGATCGATGCCGCCGACGCAGCGCCCGCGGCCTCGGTCGCCGTCGCTGCGACCACCGTGCTCGAGCGCGTCGCTGTTGAGATCGCCTCGCCTCTGGCCGGGACCGTCGTCCCGCTCGACCGGGTGCCCGACCCCGTGTTCGGGGGTGGCGTGATGGGGCCCGGGGCGGCGATCGAGCCGACGGGCGACACGGTGTTCTCGCCTGGGGCGGGTGTCGTCGCGGCGGTGCAGCCAACGGGGCACGCGTTCGGCATCGTCCTCGATGGGGGCGTCGAGGTGCTGATCCACGTCGGCATCGACACGGTCAACATGAACGGCGAGGGCTTCGACGTCAAAGTGAACAACGGTGATCGCGTCGAGTTGGGCACGCCGCTCGTCGTTTTCGATCGCGCCCTCATCGAGAAGGCCGGGTATCCGCTCATCACGCCGGTCATCGTGCTGAATGCCGATGACTTCGGCCAGGTGTCGCCCGTGCTCGAGGGTGAGACGACACCGGGTGCTTCGCTCATCATCGTCGAGCCGAAGTCCGCAGACGCCGACGGGCGCTGACCGGTGCACGTGGAATCACCCGAGACCGGATGACTCGGCACTCCTGAACCGCTGCATACGATCGCTGGATCGTGAACGACGGTCGACAGCGACCTGCGCTGGCGTCGAGCGCGAATCGAAGGAGAGATCGATGAGCGACAAGAACCTCGCCCTGGTGGTCGGCTCGTACGACGACACCGCGGCGGCATCTGAGGACTACGAAGCCCTCCGCAGCGGACAGGATGCCGGCGGCTACGAGATCGTCGGCGCCGTCGTGCTGGTGCGCGGCGAGGACGGCAAGGTGCAGGTCAAGGAGCACGGCGCCCATTCCGTGGGCCACGGGGCTGCGTGGGGTGCGGGCGCGGGAGTGGTGGTCGGGCTCTTCGCTCCGCCTCTGCTGGCCGCCACCGCGGTCGGTGCGGGCATCGGCGCGATCCTCGGCAAGATCAAGAAGGGCCGCGACGAGAAGAAGTTCGGCGTCGACGTGGAGGAGTATCTCGCACCCGGCACCTCGGCGGTGGTCGCGGTCGTCGACGACAAGTGGGCCGACCGGGTGGAGAAGGCCGCCCTCCAGCGGTCGGACAAGCGCATCAGCAAGGCGATCGACTCGGACGACTACGAGAAGCTGCGCGAAGCCCTCGAGAAGTCCGCCGACGACGTCGTGGAGCAGATCAACTCGTAACGACAGCCATCTCCATCCGAAGGGTATGACGACATGGGAGCGATCACGCAGGCCGAGTTCGAAGCACTGAAGGCGCACGCCCTCGCGGGCTGACGGTCCGGCCCACGACATGAGCATCGTAGACGCCGCTTCGTCGAGCCCCTGGTTCGTTCAAGATGCCGACGAGGTCGTCGCGGCGCTGGGCACGGATCGTGAGAAGGGGCTGACGCAGGCCGAGGCGGGGCGTCGCCTCGCCGAGCTCGGCCCCAACTCGATCGCGTCGGAACCCTCGCCCTCGGTCTGGCAAGTCGCGTTCAGTCAGCTTGTCGACCCGATGAACGTGATGCTCGTCGTGGTGGCGATCATCAGCCTCTTCATCAACCAGATCAGTGTGGGAATCGTCGTCGGCGCACTCGTCGTCCTCAACGTCTTCCTCGGCACCCGCCAGGAGATGAAGGCGAAGGCCTCCGTCGACGCCCTCGCGAAGATGCAGATCCCGAAAGCCCGTGTCGTGCGCGACGGGTCTCTGCTGCAGGTCGACGCCACAACACTGGTCCCCGGTGACATCGTCGCCCTGGAGGCCGGCGACATCGTGCCGGCCGACGGTCGCATCCTGCGGTCCGCGACTCTCGAAACGCAGGAGGCGGCGCTCACCGGGGAGAGTGCACCCATCGCGAAGGATGCCGGCACGCTCCAGGATCCCGACACGACGCTCGGGGACCGGACCGACATGGTGTTCCAGAACACCCAGGTCACCCGGGGCACCGCGAGCGTCGTCATCACCGACACCGGCATGGGCACCCAGATGGGTCAGATCGCGTCGATGCTGTCGGCTGTGAAGCCGGCGAAATCGCCGCTGCAACGCGAGCTCGACGCGCTGACCGGTGTACTCGGATGGATCGCCTGGGGCGCCGTCGCGGTCATCGTGGTCTTCGGTCTGCTGCGCGGCCAGGAGATCGCGTCGGTGGTGCTGCTGGGTATCTCGATGGCGATCTCCGCCATCCCCACAGGCATGCCCTCTTTCGTGCAGGCGATGCTCTCGTACGGCTCCCGTCAACTCGCCGAGCACAACGCCGTCGTCAAGAACCTCACCGATGTCGAAACACTCGGTGCGACGAGCGCGATCAACTCCGACAAGACCGGCACGCTCACGATGAATGAGATGACGGTCGAGTCTCTCTACCTTGCGGGGGAGTGGTACACGGTCGGTGGCAGCGGTTACGAGAAGGTCGGAGAGATCCGTCAGGTCGCTGATCAGCCCAACCCCGACTTCGCTCAGCTGGCACTCGGGCTGACGCTCTGCAGCGACGCGACGGTATCCGACGACGGTGACGTGATCGGCGACCCCACGGAAGCCGCGCTTGTCGTTCTCGCAGCCAAGATGGGGGTGGATGCCGAGCTCACCCGGGCCACATACCCTCGCATCGCCGAGGTGCCGTTCGACTCCGCATACAAGTTCATGGCGACCTTTCACGACCTTCCGCGAGAGGGCGCCATGTCGCGCGTCGTCCTCGTGAAGGGCGGCCCGGACGTCGTGCTCGAACGCTGCTCGGCGGTTGCGACGGTTGACGGCCCGGCTTCGATAGAAGGTCAGCGCGACGTCGTCCTTCAGGCGAATCGGCGTCTCTCCGAGCAAGGACTGCGGGTTCTCGCGTTCGCGACCCGCCGGCTCGAGCCCGGAACACCCGTGCCCGCGGACCCGATGGCCGAAGTCAGAGACCTCGTGCTCGTCGGTCTCGTCGGAATCATCGATCCGCTTCGTCCATCGTCGAAGGAAGCCGTGCGCATCGCCCAGGAGGCCGGGATCGAGGTGAGGATGATCACGGGCGACCACGCCATCACCGCCGCCGCGATCGGCGCCAAGCTCGGTCTCGGGCCGGGCGCCGCGAGCGGCGCCGAGATCCAGGCGATGAGCGACGAGGAGCTGAAAGCGGCGCTGCCGAACCTGCATGTGTTCGGTCGGGTCACCCCCGAAGACAAGCTTCGCCTGGCCCGGCTCATGCAAGAGGACGGGGCGGTCGTCGCGATGACCGGCGACGCGGTGAACGATGCCGCAGCCCTCAAGCAGGCCGACATCGGCGTCGCGATGGGATCCGGCAGCGAGGTGACCAAGCAGGCCGGCAAGATGATCCTCGTCGACGACAACTTCGGCACGCTCGTCACCGCGGTCCGACTGGGACGCTCGATCTACGAGAAGATCGTCAGCTACGTCCGCTATCAGATGTCGCAGCTGTTCTCGCTCGTCCTGCTGTTCCTCGTCGCGAGCATCTTCGGAATCAATGACGGCGTGCCGCTCACGCCGATCATGATCCTGTTCCTCAACTTCTTCATCTCGATCTTCCCGGTGATCGTGATCCTGCTCGACCCTGCCCCGCCGGGGATCATGCTGCTCCCGCCTCGGAATCCGAAGAAGACGATCGCGAACGGTGGCGCCGTCGCGCTGTGGTTCGCGTACGGCGGCGTGCTGTTCCTCATGACCTTGATCCCGCTGCTCCTCTTTCCCGACCAGCTCAGCTCGACGAAGCCGAATGCGCCCGTGACGATGACGTTCGTGGTTGCGGCCTTGGGCGCGATCCTCGGGGGACTCGCGATGCGCCGCGATCCGGAGTCCGGGCTGACAGCGCCGATCCTTGCGGCGCTCAAGTGGTTCTCGATCCCGATCGCGCTCACCGTGGCGGCCGTGGAGATCGGATTCCTGCAGCGACTCGTGGGAACGGTGTCCCTCAGCGGCAGCGAGTGGCTGATCGCGATCGGCCTCGCCCTCGTCGTCCCGCTGTTCGTCGAGGTGGAGAAGTGGACTCGCCGTCGACGCATCGCGCGCCGCCATCCGTCCATCGATATCCGTTCCCATTGAGGAGGACACAATGACCCAGGCTTCCGGCAGTCCCGTTGCCGTCGACGCGCCCGGACGGAGGCTCGGGTTGGTGAAGGCCGCAGGGATCCTCGGCATCGTGGTCGGCGTCATCTTCATCGCGGTGGGAGTCATCGCCTGGATCGGAGTGACGAATCAGCTGACCGCCGAGAACATCACCATCCCCGATGACGCGGCCGCCTTCCAGGGGCAGCAGGTGACGGGACCATTCACTGCCTACGTGCAGGCCGACGTCATCAACAAGCACGCCCTTGAGGCATCAGACGGCAAGACCTACGCGGAGCTCGAACAGGACGACCCGGTTCGGGCGACGGTCATGCAGGCTTCGTTCCTGCGCGCGTCGCTCTTCACCTCGGTGGTCGCGTACGGCGTCGCGCTCTTCGCAGTGGGAGTGGGCGTCGTCTGCATCCTTTTCGGTTTCGCGATCGCACGACTGGCCGGTGCCCCCGTCGCCGTGCGGCGCTCGCACGTGGATCCTGTCGGCTAGTCCACACCGGACGAGCCTGCATCCTCCGGGCGGCGCGCGAGCCGAAGTCCGACGCGACGGCGGGAGTCGAACCCGCAGCACTGCCGGGTATGAACCGGAGCCCGGGACCACCCGGATCGCCGCGATGGCTCCACGCTAGGGTGACCGCACGGCAGGCGCCGGTGCGTGACGCAGGGTTTCGCTATGCGTCGGCCTGCAACGCGAACGCCCGCAGGTGCTCGACGACGAACGCGTGGTCGTCGGCCTGCGGAAGGCCTGAGACGCCGGCGGTGCCGACGACGCCGACCCCGGCGATCGTGATCGGAAAGACGCCGCCGTGCGCCGCGAAGAGCGTCGGGTCCAGGCGCGCGTCGGTGTCGAAGTCCTTGCCGACGGCGCGGAAAGACAGGCCCACGCCGTACGACGATCGGCCGTAGCGGCGGGCGACGCGGGTCTTGCGCTCGAGCCAGCCGTCGTTGTCGGCGCTCGAGCCGGGCAGTGCCGTGTGGAAGACGCGTGCCTCGCCGAGCGTGATCCCGATGACGATGGGCAGCCCCTCCGTCTCGGCAGCCGCGCGCATGCGGGCGCCGAGGGCCCAGGCATCCGTCAGATCGAAGCGACGGAAGACGATCTCGCCCTCCTCCGCCTCGACACGGGCGAGGGTGCTGCGGGCCTCTTCACTCATGCGTCGAGGGTAGCGGCAGCTCCCTCACGGCGTCGGCCCGTGCTCCGATCGGGCGGGATGGCCTGCCCGATCCATTAGCCTTAGCGCATGACGATGGCGACGCGGTGGCGCTCCCTCGCCCTCGCCACCGTCGTCCTGATCGTCCTCGTCGCGCTGGGGGTCGGCATCGGTGTCGCCGTCGGCGATGCGCTCGGCATCCGCACCGAGCCCTCGGCGCAGATGACACCGGCGTCCCCCGTCGTCCCGGACGTCGCCGAGGCCGTGCCGCCGCCCGTGTTCACCTCGATCGAGGCGCCGTCGACACCCCGGCTGGACTTCGCGGTGGATGCCCTCGAGCAGGCCGTCTCGTCGGCGTCCGAGACGGAGGGCGAAGCCTCCCTCACCGTCGCCGTGAGCGGCACGGGCTCGGCGGGCGACGACTCCTACTCGCTGAGCGGCACGCCCAGCGCCCTCCGCATCGAAGCGGCGGCCGAGGCCGGGGCTGCGCGCGGCATCTATGACCTGTCCGCCCAGGTGCGCTCGGGCCGCTCGATCGCCGAGCACCTCGACGAGACGGTCGCCTCGGCGCTTCCCTTCCGCATGGTGGACCTCGGCGCGGTGGGCGTCGCGGCGGATCCCGCGCAGTGGGCGAGCGGCACGGACTACTCTCACGTTTCGCGCGCGTTCGAGCAGGTCTACCTCGCCGAGGCGCCGTACATCGACGACGCGGCGCTCGCCGAGGCATACGAGGACTGGGAGGCCTTCCTCGGCCGCTCCCTCGCGAACGGCTACAACGCGGTCGCCTGGCCCGGGTTCGTCGAGTACGCGACATTCGACGCGGTCTCGGGCGGTCCCGTCTATCCCGAGGGGGACGCGCATGTGGCGCGCGCTCTCGCGCTGCGCGATGCGTTCGGACCCTTCTGGGACCGCGCCGCCGAACTCGGGGTCAAGGTCTTCCTGCGCACCGACATGCCGACGCTGACGCCCGCGATGAACGACTGGTTCGTGGATCGCCTGGGCTCGCTCGACACCGAAGACCCGCGGCTGTGGCAGACGTACGCCGAGGGCCTGGACGAGCTGTACGCCGCCGAGCCCGCGCTGTCGGGCATCCTCATCCGCATCGGCGAGGGTGGTGACATCTACCAGGAGCCGGGCTGGGACTACTACTCGGCGATCGCCGTGCGCACGCCCGAGGCGGTGCGGGCGATGCTCGAGACGTACTCGGCGCAGGCCGAGGCATCCGCCCGCGAAGTCATCTTCCGCACCTGGAGCGTCGGCATCGGCGATGTGGGCGACATGCACACGGATGCCGCGTCCTACGCTGCGGTGCTCGATGGGCTCGACTCGCCCGCGCTCATCGTCTCGACGAAGTACACCCTCGGCGACTTCTACTCGTGGCTGCCGCTCAACGACACGCTCGCCGCGGGGGAGCAGCGCCGGATCGTCGAGTTCCAGAGCAAGCGCGAGTTCGAGTCTCTGGGGGCGTTCCCGAACGACCTGGGCGCCGAGTTCCAGTGGGCGATGCAGACCCTCCTCGCCGACAACCCGAACATCGAGGGCGTGTGGACGTGGACGCAGGACGGCGGCCCCTGGCGCGCGGGCCCCCTGATCCTGTACCTCAAGGCGGGGTTCTGGCAGCTGTCGGAGCTCAACACGCAGCTCGCCGCCGCGATCGCGCGCGATCCCGGGGTCGACGTGGGCGCCGTGACCGTGGACTGGGCGCGCGAGTTCTTCTCGGAGGACCCCGCGACGGTGACGGCGATCGCCGAGGCGATGTCGATCTCGCACGCCGCGATCAAGGACGGCCTCTATCTCGGGCCGTTCGCCGAAGTGCGGGCGTTCGCCCTCGGCCTGGAGCCCCCGCCGCAGATGTGGCTCTTCGAGTGGGACATCCTGACGGGCGACTCCGCGACGCTCGATGTCCTCTACGAGATCATCGGCTCCGACCGCGTCGACGAGACGATCGCACAGGGCGAGGCAGCGGTCGCCGACGCGCAGCGGATGCAGGAGCTCATCGCGGCGACAGACCCGGCCACATGGCGCGATGCCGACCTGTACGCGGCGTTCACGGGGGCGCTCGCCTACGAGGCCGACACGCTCGAGCTGCTCGCGGACTACCGCGAGATGTTCCTGCGGCAGGCCCAGTGGCATGAGACGCTGTCGGGCGACGTCTACGCGCAGTGGCAGGCGGCGCGCGATGTCTACGTGGCCGCCGCCGCCGAGCACCTCTCCACCTACGAGGGCGACGTCGCCCACCCCGCATGGAACCTCGCCGCCGCGCAGCTGGGAGTCGAGCGGGCCGACCGCGACCTCACGATGGCGTGGTTCGCCCGCATCCTGCTGGTCCTCGCCCTCGCGTGGGTCGTGATCGGGATGCTCTCGGCCCGCACGCGTCTGGTCGCAAAGCCCGGCGCGGCCGCGGCGCGCGCGTCGTGGCTCGGCTCCTCGCGCCCGTGGCGGGCCCGTGAGTCGACGCTCGGGATGCTGCCGCTCGACCGCTGGCTGCTGCTCGGCGTTCCCGCTCGCCCTGCTCGTCGCGACCCGCGCCGTGCAGACCTCGTTCCTGTCGTGGACGCACCTGCTCATCGTGATCGGCGCGTGGATCGTCTTCGCGCTCGTCGTGCGCCTGTTCATCGGGCGGCGCTCGCCGTGGCCGACGATAGCCGCGGTGGGCGGCGTCGTCGTGGCCGCGCTGCATCGTGACGCTCGTTCGCTCTATCCTTCAGCGGCCCCGGCGGATACTGGTTCGCGTTCTGGACCGATCCCGTACGACGGGTCGCCTACATCGCCATCGCGTTCGCGCTCTTCGTGTGGGTCTTCGTTGCGGCCGGCTGGGCGCTCTCCTCGCAGCTCGGCGTCCGCCGCGCGTGGGGTGCCATCCTCGCCGCGATCGGTGCGGGCCTCGCGATCCCCGCGACGATCGTCGCCATCGTGGGTCTCGAGGCGGCGCTCACGCTGTGGAACGACGAGATGGGCCTGCTGCCGTGGGGTCTTGCGCGGATCCTCGGGATCACGACGTATCTCGAGATCCCGGACGCCACCGCGTGGTACGCCGCCGTCTTCGGACTCATCCTCACGGTCGTGGGCGTGCTGCTCGCGCTGCCGCGACGGCGCGAGCCCGCGGTCGTCGGGGCCGCGCGGCTGATCGGGCGTCAGCGTCTCGGGGGTCAGCGCGAGGTGAGCGTGCGGTCGAACTCGCTCTGACGCGTCGAGACGATGTCCTTGCCGAGCGGCATGAGCGAGATCGGGATCATCTTGAAGTCGGCGAGAGCCAGCGGGATGCCGATGATCGTGATGAACAGCGCGATGCCCGAGACGAGGTGGCCGATCGCGAGCCACCATCCGGCGAGGATCACCCAGATGACGTTGCCGAGGAACGAGCCGACGCCCGCGGTCGGCTTCGCGACGATCGTGCGGCCGAAAGGCCAGAGCACGAAGCTCGCGGTGCGGAACGAGGCGATCGCCCACGGGATCGTGATGATCGGGATGCACAGCAGGACCCCCGCGAGCACGTAGCCGAGGAACAGCCAGAAGCCCGCGAGGACGAGCCAGATGATGTTGAGGAGGGTGCGCACGACGTCCATCATGTCAGCGGCCGGGGTGATTCGGCGCGCGCGCCGGGAACGCGGACCCCGGCCGGTGTCGCCCCCCGCGCCTAGACTGGTGGAGATATGACTGACTCCTCCGCGCCCCTCATCGTCGGCGGCGACAGAGGGCCTCAGTCGGGCGGCGGCCCAGTGGCGCAGCCCGACGGTGTTCGCCCCGACGAAGACCTCCTCGCGGGGCTCAATCCGCCGCAGCGCGAGGCCGTGACATACCGCGGGCCCGCCCTCCTGATCGTCGCCGGCGCGGGCTCGGGCAAGACGAGCGTGCTCACGCGCCGCATCGCGTCGCTCCTGCGCGGGCGAGAGGCGTGGCCGAGCCAGATCCTCGCGATCACGTTCACCAACAAGGCCGCCGGCGAGATGCGCGAGCGCGTGAGCCGGCTCATCGGCGATCGCGCGCAGGGCATGTGGATCTCGACGTTCCACTCCGCCTGCGTGCGCATCCTGCGGCGCGAGGCCGAGCAGTTCGGCTTCACGAAGGCCTTCACGATCTACGACTCGGGCGATTCGCGCGCCCTCATCAAACGCCTCGTCAAAGAACACGAGGCTGATGCCTTCGGCCTCACGCCCGCGGGCGTGCAGAGCCGCATCTCGAAGCTCAAGAACGAGCTCGCGGATGCCGAGTCCTACGCGCGTCAGGCGAACCTGAGCGATCCCGCCGAGCGCATCTTCGTCGACCTCTTCAGCGACTACCAGCGCGCGCTGCAGAGGGCCAACGCGTTCGACTTCGACGATCTGATCGGCCAGGTCGTCTACCTCTTCCGCGCGTTCCCGCACGTCGCCGACGTCTATCGGCGTCGCTTCCGTCACATCCTCGTCGACGAGTACCAGGACACCAATCACGCCCAGTATGCGCTCATCCACGAGCTGACCCGCCCGCCGGGCGCCGACTCGGCGCCCACCGAGGGTCCAGGCGGCATGATGATCTTCGACGCCGAGCCTGCGGCCGAGGAAGCGGCATCCCTCACCGTCGTCGGCGACTCCGACCAGTCGATCTATGCCTTCCGCGGCGCCGACATCCGCAACATCACCGAGTTCGAGCGCGACTATCCGGGCGCCAAGGTCGTGCTGCTCGAGCAGAACTACCGGTCGACGCAGAACATCCTGAGCGCTGCCAACGCCGTCATCAGCAACAACTTCGACCGCAAAGAGAAGAAGCTCTGGACCGATGTCGGTGAGGGCGAGAAGATCGTCGGCTTCACGGGCTACTCGCAGCACGACGAGGCGCAGTTCGTCGCCGACGAGATCGAGGCGCTGCACCGTGCGGGCACCGACTACTCCGAGATCGCGGTGTTCTACCGCACGAACTCGCAGTCGCGTGCGCTCGAAGAGATCTTCATCCGCTCCGCCCTGCCGTACAAGATCATGGGCGGCACCAAGTTCTACGAGCGCGCCGAGATCAAGGACGCCCTCGCATATCTCGTCGCTGTCGCCAACCCGGCTGACGAGATGGCGGTGCGCCGCATCCTGAACCGTCCGCGACGCGGCATCGGCGACGTCACCGAGACGGCGATCGCGCGCTACGCGGCCGAAGAGGGCATCACGTTCCGCGATGCGCTCGCGAACTCGTCCGCGCTCGGGGTCGGCCCCAAGATCCAGGCCGCGATCGCGCACCTCGACGCCGTGCTCGCCGAGGCGACCGAGATCATGCTGCCCGCGACGGGCGAGCTCGCCCCGCCGACCGCTGTCGCCGACGGCCTGCAGGTGCTCCTGGGCAAGTCGGGCTACACCGACGCGCTGCGCGCGAGCCGCGATCCGCAGGACGAGGCGCGCGTCGAGAACCTCGACGAGCTCGTCGCCGTCGCACGCGAGTTCGCGCGCAACAACCCCGAGGGCACGGTCATCGACTTCCTCACCGAAGTCGCGCTCGTCTCTGACGCCGACGACCTCGAGGATGCCTCGGGCTCGGTGTCGCTCATGACGATGCACACCGCAAAGGGCCTCGAGTACGACGCCGTCTTCGTCACGGGCGTCGAGGAGGACCTCATCCCGCACCGGATCTCGGCGGGGGAGCCCGGGGGCCCGCAGGAGGAGCGCCGCCTGTTCTACGTCGGCGTGACGCGCGCGCGCAAGCGCCTGTACCTCACACTCGCGATGACCCGCGCGCAGTTCGGCGAGGTCACGGTCGCGATGCCGAGCCGGTTCCTGCAGGAGATCCCGGCCGAACTGCTGCACTGGCGGCAGTCGCCCGGCGACGTCAACTCCCGCGGGGGCACGCAGTCCCGCGCCCTCAACGCGCGCCGACCCGGCGGGTCGGGCTCGGGCGGCTCAGGCCGCTACGGCGACGACCTCGTGCCGCTTCCGCGCCGCGAGTCGACGAACCTCGACAAGTTCGCCAACCGCCTGCCCGCCAAGCTGCGCGACAACGGCGATCTCGAACTCGTGCCCGGCGACCGCATCCGGCACGAGAACTATGGCGAGGGCCGCATCGAGATGGTGACCGGCGAGGGCGCGAAGCGCATCGCGTACGTGCGGTTCGACAGCCACGGTCAGAAGAAGCTCCTCATCAAGGTCGCGCCGATCGAGAAGCTCTGACGATGTCCAGGCAGCGCGGTTAGGCTCGACGGATGGCCCTCTTCTCCCGCCGGTCCAAAGACGCCGCCGTGCCCCCCGCTGAGCCGACTCCCTCTGCGCAGGCTCCCGCCGAGCCGCTGGATGAGGCCGCCGCCGAGGCCGTCGCCGCCGCGGCATCCGTCGGCATCTCGATGACGTCGTTCCGCGGTCTCGGTGACGCGACCGCGGCGCGCGCCCCGCAGGCGGCTCCCGGCGTGCGCGACAACGTGCTCCTGCGCGAAAGCCTCAAGCGCTACCCCGCCGAGCCTGAGCCGCGTGACCTGCTCGACCTCGCCCGCCAGGTGCTGCAGGGCAACCTCTACCTGCGGGTCAAGGGCGACGCGCAGGCGCTCATCGCCGAAGGCAAGCCTTTGCCGCTCGCGTCCGTGGCCTTCGGCGATCGCCGGTTCGCGGTCGCCTTCAGCAGCGGCGCGGCGCTCGCCGACAGCATCCGTGCCGATGGCGGCATCGAGACGACGGCGATGGTCCAGCCCGTCCTGGTCGTGCTGCGGCACGTGCTCGGCAGCGACGCCGCGGGCCTTGCGATCGACCCCTCGTCGGGCCCCGCGCGGGCGATCCTGCCGCGCGAGCTGATCGAGCGCATGCTGGCCGCGATGGACGAGAACCTCACGATCAAGACGCTGCTGGCGCAGGAGAGGACGGATGCCTCGGCCGCGGCCGTCGTGGACGCCATGACGCGTGTCCCCCTGTGGGTGGCCGTGAACCGGCCGACCGAGGGCGATGGCCGCGTGGGCGTCGCCGAGAGCCGCTCGCCCGAGGGGGAGCGCTACCTCGAGGTCTTCTCGCACCCGCTCGAAGTCGCCGCGATGGGCCGTCAGGACACCGCCGCACCGCTCGACGGCGCCCGCATCGCCTCGGCGCTGCGCGGCGACGAAGGACTGTCGGGCGTGCTCCTCGACCCACGAGGGCCGTGGATGCGCTTCTCGCGCGACGAGCTCGCGCCGTTGCTCGCCCTTCCCGCTCCCGCGCCGCGCTGACGGCGGTCGTGCCGCCTGGCATCGGCCGCGTCGCGCTGATCGGTGGCAGTGGTCCTGCGCGCGCGAGGGGGCGCTCGATGTCCCTGGCAAGAATGTCGGAGCCCTTCGTATATTTGTTCTATGAACGCTGCGACCCAGCCCGCCGGAACGCGGCTTCGCGGGCGTCCGCACGGGTCGGCGGCGCTGTGCGGCGACTGGTGAGTCGTCGAGGTCGTGCCCGAGCTGGCCGACGAGGTTCTCGCTGGGTCTCATGACGGATGCCTCGGCCGCGCGCGATGCGCTCGACATGATCCTCGCGGTGGCATCGGCCGAGGTCGCGCGACGGTCGGCGCGCGAGCTCGGGTACGCCGGACTGGCCCAGCGCAAGGGACACCGGAATGTGACGTCGCTCGTGCAGAACATCACGGGGCAGACGCGAGGTGATGTCGGTCGGGCGCTGCGCGTCGGGCAGGGACCTCGTACCGGCCGCTGCTCCCGCGGTCGGGACTTCGGCCGACGCCGGCGATGACGCCCGTCGTACCGCGATGGCTGTCGATTGCTGCGTGATGCGCTGTCGTCGGGGCTCGTCGGGCAGGCGCAGTTCCAGGCGATCCGCGAAGGGCTGGGAGAGCCGCCGGTCGAGCGGTACCCGGAGCTCGCACCCCGAGTTCCTGCCCGAGGCGTGGGCGCGCGCCGTCGAGGTCCTGATCGGCGAGGCGTCGCGGACGCCCGTGGAAGAGCTGCGCAACGCGGCCCGGATCGCGCGCGATCGGCTCGATCCCGTCGGGGTGACGCTGCGGTTCGAGGAGCGCTTCCGGGCGCGGTCGTTTCGGACGTGGGTCGATGAGCAGGGGCAGCATCATGGGCGGATCGTCTTCGATGATGAAGCCGCCGCATGGGTGCACGCGATCCTCGGGGCGGCGCTGCGCCCGCGGCGGGGGCCTCGGTTCGTCGGCTCCGGCTCCGCCGAGCGGGCGGCGGAGGCCGTGGAGGACGAGCGCACGAACGAGCAGCTGCAGTACGACACGCTCGTCGCCGTGCTGCGGACCGGGGCTAACGCGGACCCAGACCAGGCGTTCGGCGATCGGCAGCCGGGGGTGCGGATCATCGTCGAGCAGAGCGCGGTCGAGCGGGCTGGTGAGCGCGGGGCGATGCGTGTCGCGCGGGCCGGTCATCTCGAGGACGGCGGAGCTGCCGTGCCCGGCGGCCTGGTCGAGAAGCTTCTGTGCGACGCCGGCGCGCTGGCCGTCGAACTCGACCCGCTCGGCAGGCCCCTCGACGTCGGACGGGATCGACGCCTGTTCACGAGGAAGCAGCGCATCGCGATCGCAGCTCGCGACGGGGGCTGCATCTGGCCGTCGTGCGTCGCGCCGATCTCGCAGTGCGAGTTCCATCACACTGACCACTGGTGGGAGCATCACGGTCGCACCGACGTCGACGACGGGGTACCGCTGTGCAGGAACTGCCATCTGCGGTTGCACAACCAAGGCTGGCGGATCACCCGATCGCGAGACCCGATCTCCGCCCTCGATACCTACTGGCTGCATCCACCGCCCGACCCCGCAACAGGCGAGGTCGATGAGTCCATCCTGCTCGAATCGAAGTCTCCCCGGCGGTTCCAGGCCGCATGAGCGCGCAACCGGGCGCCCGGGACGAGGACAGCCTCGACCCCGCGGGGCCGCTGACCTCGTCCGGCTCGTTCGTCTATGGTCGTGGCATGGCGTCCGAGCGCATCACTCTGACCGTTCCGGGACCGGACGGGGACCGCGAGGTCGGGCTGTCGAGCCCCAACCGGGTCCTGTGGCCCGAGCTCGGCATCACGAAGCAGGAGCTCGCGGAGTACCTCATCGCGGTCGCGACCCCGTTCCTCGCCGCCAACGGCGATAGGCCGGTGTCACTCGAGCGCTTCCCCGAGGGCGTCGACGGCGAGCGGTTCTTCTCGAAGAACCCGCCCAAGGGCGCACCCGCCTTCGTCGAGACGGTGACTGTGACCTACAACAGCGGGCGCCGGCATCCCCAGATCGTCCTCACCGAGCCCGGCGCCGTCGTGTGGGCCGCACAGATGAACACCGTCGTCTTCCACCCGTGGGCATCGCTCGCGTCGGATCCCGACAACCCGGTCGAGCTGCGCATCGACCTCGACCCGCAGCCGGGGACGGACTTCGCCGATGCCGTGGCGATCGCTCCCGCGCTGCGCGACGTGCTCGCCGAGGCCGGGCTCGAGGCCTGGATCAAGACGAGCGGCAACCGTGGCCTGCACGTGTTCTGCCCGATCGAGCCGACGCACGAGTTCCTCGACGTGCGTCACGCCGTCATCGCGGCGGCGCGCGAGCTCGAACGACGCCTGCCCGACAAGGTCACGACGGCGTGGTGGAAGGAGGAGCGCGGCGAGCGCGTCTTCGTCGACTTCAATCAGGCCAACCGTGACCGCACGATGGCGGGCGCCTACAGTCCCCGCGCGCTGCCGGGCGCGACCGTGTCGACGCCGCTCTCGTGGGACGAACTGGCCGACGCCGACCCCGGCGCGTTCACGGTGCGATCCATCCCCCAGCGCCTTGCCGACGTCGGCGACCCCTGGGCGGGGCTCCTCGACAAGCCCGGTCGCATCGACACCCTCCTGGAGTGGTGGCAGCGCGACCTCGATGCAGGCCTCGGCGAGCTGCCGTTCCCGCCCGACTTCCCCAAGATGCCGGGGGAGCCGCCGCGCGTGCAGCCGAGCCGCATCAATCCCGAGAACTGGACCTGACGACCTCGACCTTGAACCCCGCGGCGTTCTCGAGCCAGCCCGCGTAATGGTCGGCTCCGCCGGCGTGCGGATAGCGGTCGTGGGAGAGCGGCGTCCACCCGTTCGCAGGAGCGTCCGCCATGATCGCGTCGACCTGTTCGGCCGTGCCGTCGTCAGTCCAGCACGTCGCGCACGTCGTAGTCGGCGATCGACTCGAGCTGCTCATACGTGCACGATCGCGCCTCACGGTCGGGGCGCCATCGCTCGAACTGCACCGTATGCCGGAATCGTCGGCCTTCCAGCTGGTCGTAGCGGACCTCGAGCACGCGCTCGGGGCGCAGATGCACGAACGACGAGTCGCGGTCCGGCGCCGAGAAGCGCGACTTCTCGCCCTCGCTCGTGACGGCGCGGCCCTCGTCGTCACGAGCGACGAGCGGTGCGAGCTCGTCGATGAGCTCGAGGCGTCGGGCGTTGCTCCAGGCTGCGACGCCGCCGACGGGGTAGAGGGTGCCGTCGTCGCCGTACAGCCCGACGAGCAGCGAGCCGACGCCCTGGCCGGACTTGTGGATGCGGTAGCCCATCGCCACGACGTCGGCGGTGCGTGCGTGCTTGATCTTGAACATCGTGCGCTTGTTGGGTGCGTACGGCTGCGCGAGCGGCTTGGCGACGACGCCGTCGAGCCCTGCGCCCTCGAACTCGGCGAGCCAGCGCTCCGCGAGAGTCGGGTCGTCGGTCGTGCGCGTGACGTGGACGGGATGCGGCACCCCCGCGAGCAGGTCGACGAGCTCGGCGCGGCGCACGGCGAACGGCTCGGGCTGCAGATCGCGGTCGGCCCGCGCGAGCAGGTCGAACCCGATGAACATCGCGGGAGTCTTCTCGGACAGCATCGCGACCCGCGACGCGGCGGGGTGGATGCGCTGCGTGAGCGAGTCCCAGTCGAGCCGCTGGTGGCCGTCGACCTCTTTCGGCACGACGATCTCGCCGTCGAGGAGGCACGGCTCGGGCAGCAGGCGGGCGAACGCCTCGACGAGCTCGGGGAAGTAGCGCGTGAGCGGCTTGGCGCCGCGCGAGCCGATCTCGACGGCCTCGCCGTCCCACGAGACGAGAGCCCGGAACCCGTCCCACTTCGGCTCGAAGCTCAGTCCGCCGGGCGTCTTGGCCGGATCGGGCACAGCCGGCACGGACTTCGCGAGCATCGGCGCGGGGATGTCGTAGGGCATGCGCCCATCCTGCCGCTCGCGGACGACGTCGGCTATGCATCTCGTCAGGTCACGGGCCGGCAGACGGAGTGGCGGCGAACAGCGCCGCTGCCTCGGTACGATTGGCGGCCCCGATCTTCACCAGGATCGCCGAGACGTGGACGCTCGCCGTCTTCGGGGAGATGAACAGCCGTTCGCCGATCTGCGGGTTGGTGAGTCCGTCGGCGACGAGCTCGAGCACCTGCAGCTCCCGTCGGGTCAGCGATGCGTCCGCGAGCGCTGAGCGGGCGGCCGGGCTCATGCGCCCCGGGAGCGGGATGCCCGCTCGGGCGCCGAGATCATGTGCCCACCGTGCCACGACCGCGGCGCCCTGCGCGGGTGCATGGGTGACGATCTCGGCCAGCACCTCGGCGGCCTCACCTCGCCTGCCCGCGGCCACCAGCGTCTCCGCGTAACGGTATCGCGCGTAGTGGAGGTACCGGACCGGAAGGAAGCCCTCGCTCGTGATGCCGACGGCGAGCATCCAATGGTCGATGTCGTCGCCGACCGCGCGCGCACGTTCGGCCTCGATCAGCGCCTGGCACGCGCGCGCGGGTTCATCGTCCTGCAGGCCCGCCGCGATGGCATCGATGAGACGCGCGAGCTCGGCTCCGGCCTGGCCATCGATGCCGAGGAGAGCGGCTTCCGTCACGGCGCGCGCGACTCCGGGAAGGATGCGCCGGGAGAGGCCCGGGCTTTCGATGAGCTGGCTCGCGTCGATGTCGGACACGCACGCGATCGCGCCCGCGACGAGCGCTCGCCGGCGATCGGAGCCGGTCACGTCGGCGAGACGGTTGAGCGCGGCCTCGACATCGTGCTCGATCCAGCCCACATGCTCCTCGGCGTCCTCGTGGCACGCGTCGGAGATGAAGTCCGCCTCGCGTGCGCGAGCCGACATGTTGTCCTGGCTGCGATCGCCCCACGACGAGATCAGTCCGCGGGTGCGGAGCACGAACGAGCGGAACTGCGGGCTTCCCCGAAGATGAGAATCGGCGAGTTCGAGCACCTCATCGGCCCTCGCTGCATCCCCGATCGCGAAGAGCGCTTCGCCGACGTTGGTGCTGATCATGCTGCCCACACCACGCTGCAGTCCGACCTCCGTCGCGAGGGCGACGGCCGGCTCGCCGAGGGCGACCGCGTCCGCGAAGCGTCCCATCCGGATCAGGCCGTCGGTCTCGGAGATGATCGCGTCGAGCTTCGTCGCGACATCGACGTCGAGATCGGCGATGCGGCGGATGAGCGCGGCGCTGGCAGCGGAGTCGCCATAGTCGGATGCCACCCATGCCGCGCTCTTGAGCACCGCTGCGAGAGCGTTCGGATCCTCCGCGGTCTCGGCCGCCGCGACGGCGTTCGCGGCCAGTTCGCGTCGATTCTGCTCGCCGCCGACGAGAGAATCCCCGAAGGCGAGCATGAGCGCCATGAGCCGCGCCTTCGCGATGAGAGCGCGCCGATCCGTCCGCGTCTCGACCAGCGCCAGACCTCGGCGCAGTTCCCCCAGGGCATCGACGTGTCGCGACAGCACGAACAGGGCGACCGTCGTGGCGCGGAGCAGGAGCGCACGGTCCACGGCATCGTCCTCGGCGGACGCCAGCGCGGCACGACAGACGCGGAGCATCCGGTGAGCATCCGAAAGGTCCCGCCATTCCTCCGCGACCGCGGTGGCCATCGCGATCTCGCTCCTCCCGGCGCGATCCCGCGCGTCGGGCACCTGCGGCCAGAGCTCGAGGAGGCGTTCGCCCAGATGGGCGGCCGAAACACTCGCGAAAGACCGTCGTGCCTGCTCCCGGGCAACGACGGTGGCATCGAACGCTCGGGGGAGGTCTCGGGCGAGGAGCCAGTGCTCGGCCGCCTCTCCGGCCCGGTATCGGTCGCCCGCGGCTCTGTCGCGGTCGAGCGACTCCGCGAACCGGCGGTGCAGCTCGGCGCGCTCGTTCGGCAGCAGATCGCCGTGCACGGACTCCCGGATCAGGGCGTGACGGAAGGCGTATCCGTCCTCGTCGGCGACGAGGACGTTCTCTGCGATCGCCTCCCGAAGACCGCTTCGCAGTTCGGCTCCGTCCTGCAGCCAGACTTCTTCGAGCAGAGCGTGCTCGACGCGCACCCCGCCCGCCGACACGACGCCCACGACGGCCCGCGCACTCTCGGAGAGACGCTCGTAGCGCGCGAGAACGAGCCCGCGAAGCGTCTCGGGCAGGCTGCCGCCGCCCAGGTCGACGAGCTCCTCCACGAAGAACGGCACGCCATCGCTGCGGCTCGCGATCGCCTCCAGATCCTCGGTCGACAGGTCCGCTCCCGCCGAGCGTGCGAGTTCCGCAGATTCGTCCGCCGTCAGTCGGCGCACGCCGACCGCCGTCACGGAGCGGTTCCTCTCGAGATCGGCGAGCAAGGGGCGCAGGGGATGCCCCCGCCCGACGTCATCGGATCGGTACGTCATGATCACGGTCACGTGCGCACCGCGCAGCGTGACGCTGAGCGTGCGCAGGAGCGCGAGCGTCGCGGCATCCGCCCAGTGCATGTCCTCGATCACCAGCACAAGGTGATGCGCGGCGCTGAGCCCCTCGATGAGGCTCTCGATCGCCTCCGTGACCTGGTCCGCTCCGGCCGGCTGCGCGGGAGCGTCGTCGCCCAGCTCGGGCAGCAGCGCGCCGAGGCGGGCGGTGACGCTCGGCGTGCGCGCGGCGGCGCGGAAGGCATCGTCGCCGACACCGCGGTAGAGCTCCCGCAGCAGGCGGCGGATGGGTGTGTAGGGCGCCCCGATCTCGCCGATGTCGATGCACTGCCCGAGAGCGACGACGACGGGAGGGCCGGTCGTCGTGCGTCCTGCCTCACGCAGGAACTCGTCGAGGAGCCGCGTCTTCCCGATTCCGGCTTCGCCGTGCACCACGACCACCCGCGGCTGGCCGTCACGGCCCGCGGCGAAGACGTCACGAAGGGTCCCCAGTTCCGCATCGCGGCCGATCATCCGATCGGAGGAGCGCGGGCTGACCATGCATCTCCTCCCGACATTGGCTGGCGATGGCTCATATCGTGACATCTCCAGCGCGGGCTGGCCAGGCCGCGCGCCGACGAAGAGGGTGGCGTGTTCGCGGGCGCGGGCGCGGCGCCGCGTCGCGTCGCCGCCCGGCGATCAGTGGGCGACGGCGACGCGCGGGGCCGCAGCGCTGCGGCGCCTTCCGAAGAGCCAGGACGTGACGGTGGTCAGCGCGGCAGGGCGTGCGATGACGTGTGCCGGACGCTCGGCCTGACGGCGGAGCATCTCGACGTCACGATCGAGGTCGGCGGCGCGCTGCCGGTCGAGGACGAGGGCGGCGGCAGTGGTTTCGTACATTTCGGTCTCCCTGTCTGTGGGCCGGCGGTCCGGCCTCTGTGCTGACAGGTAGGACGATCCTCCCTGAGGGGGGTCGTCCTCATCGGGCGGATGCCCATGAAATCGAGGCCCCGAGCGCCTTAGTCCACCGCATCCGCCGTCTTAGACGCTCTCGCGCTCACCAGGCGGCGGTGGGGGTGAAGGCGTCGCGGAAGTCGAACGTGCGGGTGAACCAGCGACGGAGCTGCGCGAGACCCGAGGGCCGGGGGCTCGTGGCGGGGCGATCCTGCGCGGTCTTGGCGAACGTCGCCGTCGCGGGCGAGATCGAGGCCGTGCGCTCTTCGCGGACCAGGCTGGGGGCGAGCTGTGCGTTCATTTCGTGGCTCCTGTCGGTGTGTGCTGCTGACAGGTTCGACTCTGCTCGCTGAGCCGGTGCGGCGTTATCGGCCGGATGCCTCATCTTGCCGATCGGGGTGCCCTAGATCGGGCGCGCACTGCCCTAGACGGTCGGCTGCCGGGCGGCGTGCCACGCGGCGGCCTCGGCGCGGTTCGCGGCCCCGATCTTGGCGAGGATCGCCGAGACGTGGACGGATGCCGTCTTGCGCGAGATGAACAGGCGCTCGCCGATCTGCGGATTGCTGAGCCCGGCCGCGACGAGCTCGAGGACCTCGTTCTCCCGCGCCGTGAGCGTCGGGGCCGGGGAGCCCGGACGTCGGGCGCCCGACCGCCGTGCACGGGGCGCGCCGGACTTCGCCCAGCGGCCGAGGAGGGCGATGCCGTCGGCGGGCGCCTCCTCGGCGATGCGGGCGAAGACCGCCGATGCCTCGTCGGGGCGCGCCTGCGCCTGCGAGAGCCTGCGCGAGGCGAAAACGTGCGTAGTGCCGCTGCCCGCGCGTCGCCGTCGCGGCGCCCGTCGACGGCGACGGCCTGCTCCCAGACCGCCACGGCGTCCGGTGTGCCGGTAGGTGCCGCCTCGGCCGCGATCAGTGCGAGAACGGTGGCGTTCTCGCCGTTCGCCGCGGTCGCCTCGGCATCCCGCGCGAAGTGCTCGCTCAGCTCGGCGGTCGGGATGCTCGCCTCGGCCGCCGCCCGCAGAACCCACGCGACGGTGGGGAGCGCGTCGCGGCGCGCACCGTCGGCGTTCTGCGTGACGGTGCTGAAGACGGGCGCGATCGCCGTGACCGCCTCGGCGACGGCCGTCGTGCGCCGCTCGCCCGTCTCGGTCTCGGCGAGAAGGAGCAGCCGCTCGGTCTCGTAGAGGCTCCATCCGACGACCTCGTCGGGGTCGTCCGGCATCCACACCGTCTCGTCCATGTTCTCGACGACGGACTCGGCGTCGTCTTCGCGGTCATTCCAGATCGCCGCGCGGGCGAGCGTGCGGACGGCGAACGAGTGGAACCCCTGCGCGGGGCGCAGCTCGATCGTGCGCCGACCGGTCGCCATGCCCGCGTCGTACTGGCCGCTCGCCAGCTGCGCCTCGGCGGCGTTCGCGAGCAGGAACGCGCCGACGCCGCGCTCGAGTCCGAGCTGCACGCACTCCTCGTAGGCGACGAGAGCGATCTCGATGGCCTCCTCGTAGCGGCGCATGTGGAAGTACGCGGCCACGAGATTCGTCATCGTCGTGTAGTGGCGGACGGGGTCGATCGGCAGCTTCGCCGCGCGGTGGAGCTCTTCCAGCAGGACGGACTCCGATACCCGGCCGTAGAGCGCGATCGCGCGGGCGCGCAGAACCGTCGCGATCAGATCGGGATCGTCGGCTTCCTCTGCGAGGGCCATCGCGCGCTCGAGCAGGTCGACCGGGTCGGAGACGTGCGGATTCTGCGCCAGGACCGCGAGAACGCGAACGTGCACGGCGCGGGCCTCGGGCGACGGATCGCCGTCCAGGAGCGCGAGCGCGGCATCCATCCGCTCGCGACTCGCCTCCCACCCGCCTGCGACCGGCGACAGGCTGCGCGCCGAGACGAGGAGCAGTTCGGCGCGCTCGACCGAGGGCAGGTCCTGCGCGAGCACGAGCTCGGCCAGGCGCACTCCGCGGGCCGATGCGCCCATGTCCTCCAGGAGATTGATCGTGACGGCGGCGAGCCGGCCATAGCTCGAGCCCACGACCGCCTCGGCGTCGGGAACGAGGTCCCACAGGGCCAGGAGCCGCTCGCCGAGCGGGGCGGCGGCTGCGACCGCGAACGCCGCTCGCGCCTCGTGCAGAGCCCGCGCCATGGCGTGGAAGGCGCGGACGTCGTCGCGCGCCGAGAGCCAGTGCTCGGCCGCGGCCGCGGCGAGTCCCTCCTCGCCGGCATCGATCCGCGCCTGCAGGGCGTGCGCGTACGCGCGATGAAGATCGAGCCGCTCCCCGGGAAGCAGCTCGTCGTGCAGGGCCTCTCTGGATCAGCGCGTGGCGGAATGCGAAGCCGTCGTCGTCGACGACGAGGATGCCCGCCGCGATCGCTTCACGCACACCGGCTGTCCGCTCACCGGCCTCGCCTCTCCACACGCGCGCGAGGACGTCGTCCGCCACGTGCACACCGCCCGCGCAGAGCGTGTCCACGGCGCGCCGCGCCGTCGGCCCGAGCCGTTCCACGCGGGCCAGCACGAGCCCCCGCAGCGTGTCGGGGAGGGCGTCGTCGCCGAGTCCGACGAGCTCTTCGACGAAGAACGGGATGCCGCCGCTGCGCTGCCGCGATCCGCTCGATCGTCTCGCTGTCGACCGCGCCGCCGGCGAGCTGACGCACGTGATCGGCGACCTCCTCCGTCGTCAGCCGCGGCACGTCGAGCGACGTGACGAAGCGGCTGCGGTCGAGCTCCGCGAGGACGGGCCGGAGGGGGTGGCCGCGACCGACGTCGTCGCTGCGGTAGGTCATCACGAGGGTGAGATGCGCACCCCGCAGCGTGAGGGCGAGCGTCGCCAGCAGCGCGAGCGTCGCCGAGTCCGCCCAGTGCATGTCCTCGATCACCAGGACGAGGTGGTGGCGTTGCGGAGAGGCGCTCCAGCACCCGCTCGACGGCCTCCGCCACGTAGTCGGCCTTGCCGTCGCGGTCGGGGGCGCTGTCCTCCAGCTCGGGGACGAGCGAGGCGAGCGTCGAGACGACCGCGGGCGACTGGGCGGCCGCGCGGAAGGCCGCGTCGCCGACGCCGTCGTACAGCTCGCGCAGCATCCGGCGGATGGGGGTGAAGGGAGCCCCGATGGGGCCCGAGATCCACGCATTGGCCCGTCGCTACGACGACATGCGGCTCGGCAGCGTCGTGCGGCGCGCCCGCGAGGAACTCCTGCAGCAGGCGGGTCTTCCCGATGCCGGCTTCGCCCGCGATCACGACGGCGCGCGGCTCGCCCCGGCGCCCTGCCTCGAACGCGAGGCGCAGTCGCTCGAGCGCGGCTGCGCGCCCGACCATCGCGGGCCGAACTGCATTCGGCGACATGGGTCCCATCGTGGCAGAGGGTTCGGGTGCCGGCGCGCACCGCGAGGTCCGCGGGTCGCGCCGTGCGAGGCGCCGGCGCAGGGAGAATGGCGTGGTACGCTCGGTCGAGGCAAACCGACTGGACGGTATGCATGACGCAAGGGGGCGTGATGGTCGCTGGCGGCGCACAGGCGAGGTTCGCGGGAACCGTCTCACTCGTGACGGGAGCCAGTCGCGGGATCGGGCTCGCGATCGCGCAGCGACTCGTGGCGGAGGGCGGCTCGGTGGTCATCACCGGTCGTCGGCAGGAGGGGCTGGATGCCGCGCTCGCCGAGCTCGGCGACTCCGCGTCGGCCGTCGCCGGTCGCTCCGACGACGCCGAGCACCGCGCCGCCGTGTTCGCGCACATCGCCGAGCGCCACGGCAGGCTCGATCACCTCGTGAACAATGCCGGGATCAACCCCGTCTACGGCCGCATCGTCGATGTCGACGCAGAGGCCGCACGCAAGATCCTCGAGGTCAATGTCGTGGCGGCTCTCGACTGGACCCGCGCGGCGATCGAGGCAGGTCTCTCGCGCTCCGTCGTGAACATCGCCTCGGTCGCCGGGCTGGGCGCGAGTCCCGGGATCGCGTTCTACGGCATTTCGAAGGCCGCACTGATCAACCTCACGATGCAGCTCGCCTACGAGCTCGCCCCGGGGATCCGCGTCAACGCCGTGGCCCCAGCCGTCGTCAAGACCGCCTTCGCCCGGGCGCTCTACGAGGGGCGCGAGGCCGAGGCGGCCGCCGCCTATCCGCTCGCACGTCTGGGCGAGACCGATGACGTCGCGGGTCCGGTCGCGTTCCTGCTCTCGCGACGACTCGGCGTGGATCACGGGGCACACGCTCCCCATCGACGGTGGCGCCGGCATCCGTCCGTTCCTCTGATGCGGCCGATTCGCGGAAGGATGGTCTCATGAAGGACTCTCACGTCGCAGACGACGTCACACGTGCCGCTGTCGAGCTGTTCGCCACTCAGGGGTACGCGAACACGAGCGTGCAGCAGATCGTCGCAGCGGCCGGTGTCACCAAGGGCGCGATGTACCACTACTTCGAATCGAAGGACGATCTGCTCTTCGCGATCTACGAGACGCTCCTGTCGCTCCAGAAGTCGCGACTCGATGAGATCATCGCACGCGGCGGCGCGACCGACGATGTGCTGCGGGCGGTCTGCGTCGACGTGATCGAGACCTCGATCGACTACCTCCCGGAGGGCACGGTGTTCTTCCGGAGCATGCACATGCTTTCGGCTCCGCGCCAGCAGGAGGTCACGCGCCGCCGCCGCGCGTACCACGACGAGTTCGCGGAGCTGATCGAGCGCGGCCGGCGCGAGGGCGTGTACCGCACGGACATCCCCGTGGCGATGCTCGTCGCCCACTTCTTCAGCGACCTGCACTACTTGTCGCACTGGTACTCGCCCGAAGGTCCCGAAGACAAGACCCTCGTCGCACAACAGCTCACCGACCTCTTCCTCACGAGCATCAGGAGCAAGGATGCCCCAGCCTGAGACCATGCGCGCGTGGCGCGTCGCCCGCCTTGCCGAGCCCGCCGAGGCGCTGTCGCTCGACGTCGTGCCGACACCCGAGCCCGCCGCCGGCGAGGTGCTTCTGCGGGTCGGCGCCGTCGCGGCGAACTTCCCGGACGTACTGCTCGCCCGCGGTCTGTACCAGGTCAAGCCCGAGCTGCCGTTCGTGCCGGGCGTCGAGTGCAGCGGCACCGTGGTCGCGCTCGGCGACGGAGTCACGGGCCTCTCGGTGGGCGACCGCGTCGTGGCCGCCAAGATCGGCGTCCTGTCCGAATACGCCGTCGTCCCCGCTGCCGGGGTGTACCGCATCCCGGACGGCATGACCGATCTCGCGGCGGCAGGCGTCATGATCGCCTATCAGACCTCGTGGTTCGCCTTGCACCGTCGCGCCGCCCTGCGGTCGGGGGAATGGCTCCTCGTGCACGCTGCCGCCGGAGGTGTCGGGGCGGCCGCCGTTCAGCTCGGAGTCGCCGCGGGTGCGCGCGTGATCGGCGTCGTCGGATCGGCCGAGAAGGCCGAGGTCGCCCGTGCTGCGGGTGCGGAGCGCGCCCTTATCCGCGGCGTCGACGACATCGTGGCATCCGTCAAGGAGATCACCGGCGGTCACGGTGCGGATGTGGTCTTCGACCCGGTCGGCGGGTCGGCGTTCCAGGCCTCGACGAAGTGCGTCGCGTTCGAGGGACGGATCGTCGTCATCGGGTTCGCGAGCGGAGAGATCCCCACCCTCGCGGTGAATCACGCGCTCGTGAAGAACTACGGCGTGCTGGGTCTGCACTGGGGGCTGTACCAAGAGCGCGATCCCGACCTCGTCGCGCACGCGCACGCAGAGCTCATGCGCCTGTTCGCGGACGGAGCGATCGACCCGGTCATCGACCACGTCGTCCCCTTCGATCGGGCCCCCGAAGCCCTGACGGCCCTCGCATCGGGGGCGACGGTCGGTCGTGTCGTGATCGACATCGGCGCGTGATGGACCTCGACGGACGCGTGTGCCTCGTCACGGGTGGAGCCCGCGGCATCGGAGAGGCGTACGTCCGAGCGCTGCACGCCGCGGGCGCCCGGGTCGTGATCGCCGACATCCTCGACGGCGAGGGCGCGGCGCTGGCCGCCGAGCTCGGAGAGCGTGCGCTGTTCGTGCACCTCGACGTCACCGACGAGAACCAGTGGCAGGCGGCTGTCGAGGCATCCGTCGCCGCGTTCGGCACGATCGACGTCCTGGTGAACAACGCCGGGATCGCGAACGCGGCGCCGATCGAGCACCTGACGACCGCCAAGTGGGATGCCGTCATCGCCGTCAACCTCACCGGGACGTTCTTCGGCTGCCGTGCCGTCGTCCCGATCATGAAGGCGCGGGGAAGCGGCTCGATCATCAACATCTCTTCGGTCGAGGGGATGCGCGGCAGCCCCGGCCTGCACGGCTACACCGCGGCGAAGTTCGGCGTGCGGGGACTGTCGCAATCGCTCGCTGTCGAGCTCGGACCCGCGGGCATTCGCGTCAACTCGGTGCATCCGGGATTCATCCGCACGCAGATGACGACGCGGATCGATCCCGCGCACCTCGACATCCCGCTCGGTCGGCCGGGTGACCCCGCGGATGTCGCGGGCACTGTCGTCTTCCTCGCGAGCGATGCCTCGGCCTTCACGAGCGGCGCCGAGTTCGTCGTCGACGGCGGCATGATCGCCGGCATCCCGCACCGGTAGCGGGCGTCACGGGCACGCCGCCGTCCTCCCGTCGAGGGCGGTGATCGGCGTGCGCTGCTGCCGGGAATCGGCAGGTCACGATCGCGCAACAGCAACATACCGCACGGTCGGTTTCTGCGATATGGTGGGCGGACCCGACACGAAGAGGTGCCGATGTCCATCGCAGAATCCCGACCGAACACCGCGACCGCGGACGAGCCCGCCCGTCTCTCGGTCGCCGGGCTCAGCGTCGCATTCGGCGGGCTGACGGCCGTCGACGATGTCTCGTTCGACGTGCGCGCGGGCGAGGTGGTCGCGCTCATCGGTCCGAACGGCGCAGGCAAGACGACGGTGTTCAACGCGGTGTGCGCACTCGTGCGATCGCGGGGCGCCATCGCGATCGACGGCGTGCCCGCGCCCCGGCGCACGGCAGATCTGCGCGGGCGTGGCGTGTCGCGCACCCTGCAGGGACTCGGACTGTTCACGGGACTGTCGGTCCGCGAGAACGTGACCGTGCCCGTCGTGCACGAGCCCGATGCTGCGGCACGCGTGCAGGCCCGGATCGACGCACTCGACCTCGGCCGGTTCGCGGACGCCCCCGTCGCGGCGCTGTCGTACCCCGACCGCAAACGCGTCGCCCTCGCACGAGCGCTCGTGTCGGACCCGCGGCTGCTGCTCCTGGACGAGCCCGCCGGCGGCCTCGGCGCCGACGACATCGAGGCCCTCGGCGAGATCGTGCGCACCGTCGCGGCGAGCGGATGCGGCGTGCTCCTGGTCGAGCACCACGTCGACTTCGTCATGTCGCTCGCCGACCGCATCGTCGTGCTGGACTTCGGCCGGGTCATCGCGCGGGGCACGCCGGCCGAGATCCGCGACGACGTACGCGTCGAAGAGGCGTACCTCGGTCCGAAGGTGACGGCATGAGCGCCCCCGTGACGACCCACGCGGGGGCGCTCGCGCTCGAGCGGCTCACGGTCGGCTACGGCGGCGCACCGGTGCTGCACGAGGTGACGTTCGGCCTGCGGCCGGGTGAGATCGTCGCGCTCCTCGGCGCGAACGGCGCGGGCAAGACGACCCTGCTGCGGGCGCTCGTGGGCCTCGTGCCCGTGACATCGGGCGCGGTCCTGCTCGACGGCGCCGACCTCGCGCGCGTGCGCACCGAGGATCGCGCGCGGCGCGGCATCGCGCTCGTCCCCGACGGCCAGAGCGTCGTCGCCGAACTGTCGGTCGACGAGAACCTGCGCCTCGGGGCCCTGTGGCGTCATCGCGGAACCGCGCGGCGCGCGTGCCGTCGACGGCATCTACGAGCTGTTCGCACCGCTCGCGCGGCGCCGCGACAGCGCCGGCCACCAGCTCTCCGGCGGCGAGCGGCAGATGCTCGCGCTCGGGCGCGCGCTCATCGCCGAGCCGATCCTGCTCGCTCTCGACGAACCGTCGCTGGGTCTCGCGCCGCTCGTCGTCGCCCAGCTCATGGGCGTGCTGCGCGATGCCGCGCAGCGTCGCGGGCTCACGGTGCTCCTCGCCGAGCAGAACGTCACGAGCGCGCTCTCGATCGCCGATCGGGGCGTCGTCCTCGACCTCGGACGGGTCGTGGCGGATGCCCCGGCCGCCGACCTCGCGCACGACTCCGCCCTCCGCCACGCCTACCTGGGATTCTGATGGACCGACTTGCCCTGCTTCTCGCGACCGGGATCGCGCGCGGCGCGATCTTCGCCCTCTTCGCGCTCTCGCTCGTGCTCATCTGGCGCGCCGCGCGCATCGTCAACTTCGCGCAGGGAGCGATGGCGCTCGTCGCCACGTACGTCGCGTTCGCCGTGACCGGCCTCACCGGCTCGTACTGGATGGGGCTGGCGGCGGGGCTCATCGCGGGAGCGCGCGATCGGCTTCGGCGTCGAGCGCGGCATCATGCGGTTCGCGCCGCGCGAGAACCCCCTTGCCGGGCGTGATCGTCGCGATCGGGCTCGTGATGGTGCTGCAGTCGCTGCTGGGCATCCTCTTCGGCCAGCAGTATCTGCCGATGCGCGCGCCGTTCGACGACACCCCGATCGTCGTCGGCGGCGTGCCGCTGCTGTCGCCGTACGACCTCTTCGTCCTCGTCGTCGCCCTCGTCGTGATGGCGGCGCTCGCCCTGCTGTTCACGCGCACCTCGCTCGGTCTGCAGCTGCGGGCATCCGCGTTCGCCCCCGAGGTGTCGCGCGTGCTCGGTGTGCGTGTGGGCCGCATGGTGACGATCGGATGGATGCTGTCGGCCGCCGTCGCCGCGCTCGCCGCGATGCTGCTCGTCCCCACCGAGCTCGGGCTCAATCCGCACTCGACCGACGTGCTGTTCGTCTACGCGTTCACGGTCGCCGTCGTCGGCGGCCTCGATTCACCGCGTCGGCGCGCTCCTGGGCGGGCTCGCTGGTCGGGGTCGCGATGACCCTCGTGACGGGATACCTCGGCTCGACCGTCGCACCGATCGGGGTCCTCGTGCTCCTCCTCGTCGTGCTCCTGGTCAGACCCGGCGGCATCTTCTCGATGCGAGAGGCGCGCAGCGCATGACCCGCATCCTTCCCTCGCTCACCGGGCGTCCCGCGCACGATCGTCTTCGGCGCCGCGCTCACCATCCTCGCGATCGGCGGCACGTTCCTGCTCGACCCGTACCGCAACTTCCAGCTCGCGACGATCGCGGCGTTCTTCTGCGCGGCGGCCGGCCTGACGCTCCTGATCGGGTCGGAGCGGACAGCTCTCGCTCGGGCACGCCGCGCTCATGGCCGCGGGCGGGTACGGGTACGCCCTGACGGCGAACGCGCTGACCGACGCGGGCGTCGACGGCGTCCCGCGCTTCCTCGCTCGGCTGTCGTCGCCGCGTCGTCGCCGCGGGAGCGCTCGGGTCTGCTGCTCGGGCTCGCCGCCGCGCGCCTGCGCGGTCCCGTACCTCGCCGGCGTCACGCTCGCGCTCGTCGTCGCCCTGCCCGCCGTGACCGCCGTGTTCTCCGGCGTCTTCCGCGGGGACCAGGGACTGCAGATCGCCGTACGACGGCGTGCCGCCGCTTCCTTCGCACGATCATCGCGGTCGAGCAGTGGCAGGCCTGGGTGGCGATCTTCGTGGCGGGCGTCGTCGTCACGGCGCTCGCCGTGCTCGCGCGCGGCCGGCTCGGGCCTGCGGATGCGCGCGGTCCGCGACGACGAGACCGCCGCGCGGCTGAACGGCGTCCGCGCGGGTCGCGTCAAGGTCGCCGCCTTCAGCCGTGAGCGCCGATGTCGGCCGGCGCCGGCGGCGCCGTGCTGTGCTTCGTGACGCAGTCGGTGAGCCCCGGCGCGTACACGCTCGCCTTCTCGCTCCTGCTCGTCGTCGCCGTCGTCGTCGGCGGCCTCGGGAGCCTCGGCGGCGCGGCGATCGGCTCCGCCCTCATCGTGCTCCTGCCGTGGCTCGTCGGCACGGCGACGGCCGCACTCGACCTGCCGGCCGACCTCTCGCAGCGGCTGTCGGGCAACGTCCGGTGCTCGTGTTCGGCGCTGCTGCTCATCGTCGTGACGCTCGCGCGGCCCGGTGGCCTCGCGAGCCTTCGCCTCCGTCGCGCGGAGGCGCCCAGCCGCCCCCGTCGTCGCAGCGGCACCCGGACCCGACGCCGCGGCCGAGCCGCAGCATCCCGTCCCGACCCTGTCCCACCCAACCACCACCACCAGAGAGGTGACCATGTCACAGCATCACACCGCACGTCGACGTGCGGCCGCCATCGCCGCGGCGACCGTCGTCGCCGTCGCGCTCGCCGCCTGCAGCACCCGGCGACGCCAGCGAGACGGACGCGTCCGAGCCCGCGCCGGGCGTCACCGACACACCGTCACGATCGGCACGCACACGCCGCTGACCGGGCCCGGCCGCCGCCGGCTACTCGTCGATCTCGGCCGCCGCGTCGGCCTACTTCGCGTACCTCAACGACCAGGGCGGCGTGCACGGTCGCGAGATCGAGTACATCGTCAAGGACGACGGCTACAACCCCGCCAACACCCAGACGGTCGTGCGCGAACTCGTGCAGGAGGACGAGGTGTTCGCGATCGTCAACGGCCTCGGCACGCCGACCCACACCGCCGTGCTCGACTACCTCAACCAGAACGAGGTCCCCGACCTGTTCGTCGCGTCGGGATCGACCAACTGGAACCAGCCGGAGAAGTACCCGTTCACGTTCGGATTCAACGCCGACTACGTCGTCGAGGGCGCCGCGCTCGCGCAGTACGCCGCCGACGCGTACCCCGGCAAGAAGGTCTGCCTGCTCGGGCAGGACGACGACTTCGGCGACGAGCTCATCGAGGGCGCGGAGCTCGCGCTCGGCGCCGGACGGGCTCACGCACGTCGAGCGGTACTCCGTCTCGAACCAGGACGTCACGGCGCAGATCGGCGCCCTCCAGGCGGCCGGCTGCGAGATCAACCTCCTCGCGACGATCAACGGGTTCACGGCCCTCGCGCTCGGCACCGCCGCGCAGTTCGGCTGGTTCCCGCAGTGGTTCTCGTCGTCGTCGGGCGCGGACTACCCGACCCTCGTCGCCTACCTCGGCGAGGACGTCGGCCCGAAGCTGCTGCAGGGCTTCACCGGCACGAACTACCTGCCGGCGCTCGGCGGCGACGACGAGTGGGTGACGCTGTTCCGCGAGATCAACGACGAGTACAACGACGGCGCGCCGTTCGACGGCAACACGATCTACGGCATGAGCGTCGCGTACCTGTTCGCCGAGGCGCTCGAGGCAGCCGGCGAGGACCCCACGCGACAGTCGCTGCTCGACGCCGTCGCCTCGGGCGACCTGGTGGGCAACGGCATCCTGCCGCTGTCGTTCTCGGCCGACAGCCACGCCGCCTACCTCGGCGTCGGCATCAGCACGGTCGACCAGGGCGTGCAGGACTACGTCGGCGCGACGTACGCCGTCGACGGCGGCGAGGTCGTCGCGGTCGATGCGACCCCCGTGCCGCTCTCGGGCGAGGGCGTCCCCGGCTCCTGAGCCGCACGACAGAAGGCCCGGGCTCCTCGTGACGAGGGATCCGGGCCTTCTGTCGCTGCTCAGGAGACGGGCGTGAACTGCTCCACGAGCGTCGCGCTTGAGCACCTTGCCGCTCGACCCGAGCGGGAGCGAGTCGACGACATGCACGACGCGCGGGTACTTGTAGGCCGCGATGTGGTCGCGCACGAAGGCCGATGACCTCGTCGGCGTCGAGTTCGACGCCCTCATGCGGCCACGACGGCGGCGTGCACCTCCTGCCCGCGCACGTCGTCGGCGACGCCGAAGACGGCGGCCGAGGCGATGCCGGGATGCCGCGCCAGCACGGCCTCGACCTCGGTCGGGTAGACGTTGTAGCCCGAGCGCACGATCATGTCCTTCTTGCGGTCGACGATCGTGAGCACGCCGTCGACGTACGTGCCGAGATCGCCCGTGCGGAACCAGCCGTCGACCACGGCGGCCGGCGAGGCATCCGGTCGTCCGAGGTATCCCTTGAACAGATTGTGGCCGCGCACGACGATCTCGCCCAGCCGCTCTCGACGAGCACCACGCGGTCCTCGATCTCGGGCTCGGCGATCGCGACGTCGACGCCCCACAGCGTCCGGCCGACGGTGCCCGGGCGGATCGGCTCGTGCAGCGGGTTGGACGACACGGTGGGCGCCGTCTCGGTGAGGCCGTAGCCCTCGTGCACCTCGGCGCCGTAGGCGTCGGCGAACGCCTCGAGCACGGCGACCGGCAGCGCCGCGCCGCCCGACACGGCGTAGCGCAGCGGCGGTCGCGTCGGCCGAGCGGCGCGCCGCCTCGAGCATCCCGACGTACATCGTCGGCACCGCGGTGAACACCGTCGCGTCGAGGCGCGGTCATGAGCGCGAGCGCCTCGTCGGGGTCGAAGCGGGGGAGCAGGATGACGGATGCCCCGACCCGGAACGCGATGTTCATGACGGCGGTCTGCCCGAAGGTGTGGAAGAGCGGCAGCCCGCCGAAGACGACGTCGTCGGCGCGGAGGTCGAACGCGTCGATGAGCGTGCAGTGCGACCTGCTCGACGATCGACAGGTGCGACCCGACGGCGCCCTTGGGCGTGCCGGTCGTGCCCGACGTGTAGAGGATCGTGGCGGCGTCGAGCGGGTCCGACCGGGCTCGTGCCGCTCGATCGGCCGTGCGACGGATGCCTCGACCTCGAGCCGCGGCAGGTCGACGCCGGCGTCCGCCGGCAGCAGCACGGTGACCAGCGGCACTCCGGTCTGCGCCGCCGCGGGCAGCGCCTCGCCGAGCAGGGGCGCGGCCACGACGAGCAGATCCGCACCCGAATCGCGCAGGACGAAGGCGATCTCGTCGGCCTTGAAGAGCAGGTGGATCGGCACCACGACGGCGCCGAGCGAGAGCGCCGCGAAGTACACGCGCGCGAAGTCGGGCACGTTCGGGACGAGCATCGCGACCCGGTCGCCGCGGCCGATGCCCCGCTCGCGCAGGGCGCCGGCGTAGGCGCGGGTCTGGTCCCACAGCTCGCGGTAGGTCGTCGTGCCGCCCATGAAGTGCAGTGCGGGGCGGTCGGCGTGCCGTGTCGCGGATTCGCTCAGGATGCTCGCGACCGAGAGCGTCGTGAATCCCGCGCCGTCGATGGCGGGGTCGGGGGAGTGGGTCATCGGGGCCTTCCTTCATCGTCGAGGGTCGGGGGAACGGTTCGTTCGGTCAGCCGCGCAGCTCGGCGCGGCCGAGGCTCGAGCAGGTGCACCTCGTCGGGGCCGTCGGCGAGCCGCAGCGACCGGATGCCGGCGTACAGCTCGGCGAGCGGGGTGTCCGCCGAGACGCCGGCGCCGCCGTGCACCTGGATGGCGCGGTCGATGATCGTCTGCACCGCGCGCGGCACGGCGATCTTGATCGCCTGGATCTCGGTCATCGCCTGCCGGTTGCCGACGGTGTCCATGAGCCAGGCGGTCTTGAGCACGAGCAGGCGCAGCGCCTCGAGCTGGATGCGCGCCTCGGCCGCCCACTCGCGCACGACGCCCTGATCGGCCAGCGCGCGCCCGAAGGCGTGTCGCTCGTTCGCGCGCGCGCGCAGCAGCGACGAGCGCGCGCTCGCCCATGCCGAGGGCGCGCATGCAGTGGTGGATGCGGCCGGGCCCGAGGCGTGCCTGCGCGATCGCGAAGCCCGTCCCCTCCTCGCCGATGAGGTTCGCGGCGGGCACCCGCACGTCGTCGAAGGCGATCTCGGCGTGGCCGCCGTGGTCGCGGTCGTCGTAGCCGAAGACGGTCAGCGGACGCACGATCCGCACGCCGGGGGTGTCGCGCGGGACGAGGATCATCGACTGCTGCCGGTGACGGTCGGCCGACGGGATCGGTCTTGCCCATCACGATGAAGATCGCGGCATCCGGGTTCATCGCGCCCGTCGACCACCACTTGCGGCCGGTGACGACGTAGTCGTCGCCGTCGCGACGGATGCGCGTGCCGATGTTGGTCGCGTCGGACGAGGCCACATCGGGCTCGGTCATGCAGAACGCCGACCGGATCCGGGCGTCGCAGGAGCGGCTCGAGCCACTGGGCCTGCTGCGCGGGCGTGCCGAAGTCGTTGAGCACCTCCATGTTGCCGGTGTCGGGCGCCGCGCAGTTGAAGGCGGCAGGGGCCAGGCGAGGACTCCAGCCCGGTCACCTCGGCGATGGGGGCGTACTGCAGGTTCGTGAGGCCGGCGCCGCCGTGCTCGCCCGGGCAGGAAGAGGTTCCAGAGGCCCTGCTCGCGGGCCTTGCGCTGCAGGTCGGCCGACGACGGGCCAGCCGCCCCAGCGATCGGGTTCCGCCGCGAGCTGGGCATCGAGCACGGGTTCGGCGGGGAGCACATGCTCCTCGAGGAATGCCCTCGCCTGCTCGGTCAATCTCGCGTGTGCGGTCGTCGACGGCGAAGTCCATCAGCGCACCTCCAGTCCCTTTCCTGGGCGAGCGGCTCGACGAGCGCGCCCATCCGGTCGAAGCCCTCGCCGACGGTGTCGCCGGCCTGATAGCGGTAGTGGATGCCCTCGAGGATCACCGCGAGCTTGTACGCGGCGAACGCGCGGTACCAGCCGCAGGTCGGGCACGGCGATGCCCGCGCGTTCGGCGTAGACCTCGACCAGCTCGTCGAAGGCCGGGTATCCGGCCGCCGGGTCCACGGCGCTCGGCACCGCGCCGGCGAAGCCGCCGGGGAGAGCTCGCGATGTCCCAGTACAGGGCGAAGATGCCGAGATCGACGAACGGGTCGCCGAGGGTCGCCATCTCCCAGTCGAGGATCGCCGAGATGTGCGGCTCGATCGCCGGCGCCGACCACGAGGGCGTTGTCGAGGCGGTAGTCGCCGTGCACGATCCCGGCCCGCGCCGAGGCGGGCATGCCCTCGGCGAGCGTCGCCTGCAGCGCGTCGAGCGCGGGTGTCTCGCGCGAGCGCGACGCGTCGAGCTGGCGCCGCCACGTCGAGACCTGGCGGCTGAGGTACCCGTCGGCACGGCCGAAGTCGGCGAGTCCGACGCGTGCCGGGCTCGATCGCGTGCAGGTCGGCGAGGTGCTGCGCGAGTTCGATGCTCAGGGCGCGCAGGCCCGCGGGCGAGTAGTCGGCGTTCTGGCCGGGGTGAGCCAGCACGCTGCCCGGCGACGCGCTCCATGACGAAGAAGACCGTGCCGGTCACCCGCGCCCTGTCCGCGTCGTCGACGACGTCGACGACGGCCGGCACGGGAACGGCGCTGCCGGCCGAGCGCCGAGATGACCCGGTGCTCACGCCGCATGTCGTGGGCGCTCGACAGCACGTGGCCGAGCGGGGGCCGACGCAGGATGAGCGGGATGCGCGCGCCCTCGACCGCGTAGGTGAGATTGCTGCGTCCGCCCGCGATGACCGTCGCCGTGAGTTCGCCGTCCGCGAGCTCAGGATGCTCGGCCGCGAGCCACGCGGTGAGCCCCGCGACATCCAGCCCGGGAACCTCGGTCATCGTCGACCCGCCTCTCTGCGTCCGCGGTGCGGACGAGATCAGCATACCGGATGGTCGGTTTGTCTGTGTGTGCAGATGTCAGTCGCGCAGGAGATGCGCCTCGACGGCGGCGCGGATGGGGGCCGGCACAGGGGTCGGGCGGCGGGTGGCGGGGTCGACGAACACGTGCACGAACCGGCCCGTCGCGATCGGGTCGTCCTCGCCGGCGCGCAGGATGCCGAGCGCCCACGTGATGCTGGATGCGCCCAGGCGCTCGATGCCGATGCCGACCTCGAGCTCGTCGGGAAAGCTCGCCGAGGCGTGGAACTCGCACGACGAGGCAGCGCACAGCGCGATCGCGCCGGTGCCGAGCGGGTCGAGTCCGGCTTCGCGGATCATCCAGGCGTTGACGGCCGTGTCCATCGCGGCGTAGTAGACGGTGTTGTTGAGGTGTCCGTACTGGTCGTTGTCGTTCCAGCGCGTGGCGAAGGGCTCGCGCGCCCCGAAGGCCGGCATCAGGCGTCGACCCGCAGCAGCAGGCGGAAGGCGACGCGCGCCCGATCGGAGCTCGGCTGGTCGCCCGAGATGAGGTCGGCGTACGTGAAGGACTCCGACATCCGCACGAGCAGGTACCCGAGACCGGGGGGATCGATCGCCCCGCCGAGCGGTTCGTCGCCGATGTCGCGCCGCACGAGCCACTCCACGGTCGCGACGTAGCGCCGCTGGATCGGGCTCTCCTTCGTCGTGAGCAGTCGCAGTGCGCGCGCGGGCTCGCGGCGCAGGAACTGACGGAAGTAGTCGGCCGTGATGAGGTCGTCGACGAAGCTCGTGAGGATGCGGGCGATCCGGTCGCCTCCGGTGGCATCGGCGGCCGCGTGGTCGGCCTGCACGAGCGTCGGGATGGCGAGCGACCACAGGACTTCGCCGAGGAGGGCGTCGCGGTTGCCGACCCAGCGGAAGAGCGACGTGCGGTCGACCCCGAGCGAAGCGGCGAGCCCGCCCATGTCGATGCGGTGGCCGCCGATGAACGTCTCGCGCGCTTGCTCGAACGCGCGCACGGCATCGGGGTGCGCGCCGGACGCGATCCGTTCCGACAACCACGACGGCGCGGCGTCGACCCCGACGTTCGCGATGGTGGTTCGGGATGCCGTGGCCGTCGTCATGCCCGAACTCTATCGCTCGCGCGGCGGGGGTGTGCAACATTCTGGAAAATGATGCATACTCATCGTGATCACCGACGATCGGAGACACCATGACCTTCACGCTCTCACCGCCCGAGCTGCAGGCGGCGTCGCCTGCAGACCTGCTCGACGCGGACTTCTACGCGTTCCAGCACGCGCTGACCGAGCCGGAGCAGCGGGAGCTGCGCCGCATCCGGGACTTCCTCGAGACGGAGGTGCGCCCGTACGCCGACGACCAGTGGGAGCGTGCCGAGAGCCCGAAGCACCTGATTCCGCGGATCGCCGAGCTCGGCCTCTATGCGAACGCGTTCCCCGAGACCGCGCACTTCGACAACAGCAGCGTCTTCCGCGGCTGGGTCGCGCTGGAGATCTCCCGCGCCGACCCCTCGACCGCGACGTTCATCGGCGTGCACTCGGGGCTCGCGATGACCTCGATCTGGGTCGGCGGCTCGGACGAGCAGAAGGCCGAGTGGCTCCCGAAGCTCGCGGCGGGCGAGCTCATCGGAGCGTTCGGGCTCACCGAGCCGGGGCACGGCTCCGACACGGCCAAGGGACTCGAGACCACCGCTGAGCGCCGGGGCGACGAATGGGTGCTCAACGGCGCGAAGCGCTGGATCGGCAACGGAGCCTTCGCCGACCTCGTCGTGATCTGGGCGCGCGATGTCGCGGACGACCAGGTCAAGGGGTTCCTCGTGCGCACGCCCGCCGTCGGGTACACGGCGACGAAGATCGAGCGCAAGCAATCGCTGCGGGCCGTCGAGAACGCCGACATCGTGCTCGAGGACCTCGTCGTGCCCGAGAGCGACCGGCTGCAGGCGGTCCACGGATTCCGCGACGTCGCCGTCGTGCTGCGCCTCACGCGCGCCGACGTCGCGTGGCAGGCCCTCGGCGTCGCCGTGGGCGCTTACGAGTCGGCACTCGCCTACGCGACGCACCGGGTGCAGTTCGGCAGGCCTATCGCGTCCTTCCAGCTCGTCCAGGAGAAGCTGTCGACAGCCCTCTCGAACATCACGGCGTCGATCGCGCTCTGCATGCGCGTCTCGCAGATGCAGGACGAAGGC
This sequence comes from uncultured Actinomycetota bacterium, assembly GCA_963695125.1. Taxonomy (GTDB): domain Bacteria; phylum Actinomycetota; class Actinomycetes; order Actinomycetales; family Microbacteriaceae; genus Microbacterium. The sequence continues at coordinate 477,499 of CAVOFY010000003.1, read as the reverse complement.
ATTCAGCGCGACCACCACTCCGCCATGGCGAAGGCGTTCGTCACGGCGCGGATGCGCGAGACCGTCGCCCTGTGCCGTGAGATCTGCGGCGGCAACGGCATCCAGCTCGGCAGTCAGTCGCAGGTGCCGGGCGACATCCCGCCCGGCTACAGCGTCGCGCGGTACTTCGCGGACGCCGAGGCGGTCTTCACCTTCGAGGGCACGTACGACATGAACGCACTCATCGTCGGGCGCGCGATCACCGGCATCCCGGCGTTCGTGTGACCCGCGGCATTCACTCACCCGAGGAGACCCCATGACTGACGCGTACATCGTCGCGACCGCCCGCTCGCCCATCGGGCGCGCTCGAAAAGGCGCGCTCGCCGGCGTGAGACCCGACGACCTCGCCGCTCGCATGGTGCAGGCCGCGCTGGATGCGCTGCCGGCGCTCGATCCCGCGCGCATCGACGACCTCATGCTCGGCTGCGGTCAGCCGGCCGGCGAGCAGGGCTTCAATCTCGCGCGCATCGTCGCGGTGCTGCTCGGCCTGGACGGCGTTCCCGGCACGACCGTGAACCGCTACTGCTCGTCGTCGCTGCAGACCACCCGGATGGCGTTCCACGCGATCAAGGCGGGCGAGGGCGACATCTTCGTCTCGGCCGGAGTGGAATCCGTCTCGCACTACGGCGCGGGAGCCTCCGACCTGCCGGGCGCCGCGAATCCGACCTTCGCGGCCGCCGTCGCGCGCACCGCGGCACGGACGGAGGCTGGCGCGCCGACGTGGACGGATCCGCGCGGCGACGCACTGCTGCCCGACCCGTACATCGCGATGGGGCAGACGGCCGAGAACGTCGCGCAGGTGCACGGGGTGACGCGCGAGGAGCAGGATGCCTTCGCTGCGCGGTCTCAGCAGCGTGCCGAAGCCGCGATCGCGTCGGGCTTCTGGGCCCGCGACATCACGCCCGTCACGCTCCCCGACGGCACGGTGGTCACCGCCGACGACGGTCCGCGACCGGGCGTCACGCTCGAAGCGCTGGCGGGCCTCGATCCGGTCTTCCGCCCCGACGGGACGATCACCGCGGGCAACTGCTGCCCGCTCAACGACGGGGCGGCGGCGGTCGTCGTCGTGTCGGGCCGGGTCGTGGACGAGCTCGGCCTCCAGCCGCTCGCCCGCATCGTCTCGACCGGAGTGAGCGCGCTCTCGCCCGAGGTCATGGGGCTGGGCCCGGTCGCGGCATCCCGGCAGGCGCTCGCCCGCGCGGGGCTCTCGATCGACGACATGGACCTGGTCGAGATCAACGAGGCGTTCGCGGCCCAGGTCGTCCCGTCGGCGCGCGAGCTCGGCGTCGACGCGGAGCGGCTCAACGTGCATGGGGGCGCGATCGCCGTCGGCCACCCGTTCGGCATGACGGGGGCCCGCATCACCTCGACGCTCATCAACGGGCTCGCCGCGACGGGCGGTCGTTACGGCCTCGAGACGATGTGCGTCGGGGGCGGCCAGGGCATGGCCCTCGTCCTCGAGCGGGTCTGACGACGGGGCCCGGGCACGGGGGCCCAGGCCGAAGCCTCAGGCCTCGGGGACGACGAGCGCGATCGTCTCCGCCACGAGCGCGGGGCGAGCGGAGCCCTCGAGCTCGACCGTCGTCGTCAGTCCCGCGCGGAAGCCCTGCGGGCTCGGCTCGACCGACACGAGCTCGGTCGCGGCACGCACGCGTGACCCGACGACGACCGGCTGCAGGAAGCGCACCCGATCGAGCCCGTAGTTGACGACCATCGACGCGCCGCCGATCGCGAGCAGGCCGGCCGTGAGTCGCGGGAGCAGCGAGAGCGTGAGGTAGCCGTGCGCGATCGTCGCCCCGAAGGGACCGGATGCCGCGCGCTCGGCATCGAGGTGGATCCATTGCCAGTCCTCGGTCGCGTCGGCGAAGGCCTGGATCCGCGCCTGGTCGATCTCGAACCAGTCGCCGGTCGCGACCTGCCCGATCGCGTCGGAGAGCGCCGAGGGGGAGTCCGCCGCGATCATGCGTGCGGCCCGCCCGCCACGTAGAGCACCTGACCCGACACGTAGCCGGCCTCTTCGGAGCAGAAGAACGAGGCGGCGGCGGCGATGTCGTCGGGGTACCCGGCGCGGCCGACCGGGATCTGCTGCGCGCTGTGCGCGACGAACTCGTCGAAGTCCAGTCCCATCCGAGCGGCCGTCGAGCGGGTCATGTCGGTGACGATGAATCCTGGGGCGATCGCATTCGCCGTGACGCCGTACCGGCCGAGCTCGATCGCGAGGGTCTTCGTGAAGCCCTGCATCCCCGCCTTCGCCGCGGCGTAGTTCGCCTGGCCGCGGTTGCCGAGCGCCGAGACGCTCGAGAGGTTCACGATGCGGCCCCAGCCCACGTCGACCTGATGCTTCTGCACGGCGCGCGACATGAGGAATGCACCACGCAGGTGCACCGAGAGCACCGCGTCCCAGTCATCCACGCTCATCTTGAACAGGAGGTTGTCGCGGATGATCCCGGCGTTGTTCACGAGGATCGTGGGTGCGCCCAGCTCGGCCGCCACGCGCGCGACGGCGTTCGCCACGGCACCCTCGTCGGAGACATCGGCGCCGACGGCGATCGCGCGGCCGCCGGCGTCGGTGATCGCGCTGACCGTGTCGGCGCACTGCGCTTCGTCGATGTCGAGCACGGCGACGGCGTTGCCGTCGGCGGCGAGGCGGACGGCGGTCGCGGCGCCGATGCCGCGCGCGGCGCCGGTGACGATGGCGATGCGATTCATGAGGGGTTCCTTTCGAAGGTGATGAGCTGTCGGAGTTCGCCGCCGGCGGCGAGGCGGTCCATGGCCTCGTCGATGCGGTCGAGGGTCGTGTGGGACGAGACGAGACGTTCGAGCGGGAGCCGGCCCGCACGCCAGAGTTCGACGTAGCGCGGGATGTCGCGGCTGGGCACGGCGGACCCGAGGTAGCTGCCCACGATCGTGCGGGCCTCGGCGGTGAGCAGGAGCGGCGAGACGCTCGCCCGCGCATCGGGACCGGGAAGGCCGACCGTGACGGTCGTCCCGCCGGGGGCCGTGAGCGCGAGGGCGGTTTCGAAGGCGCGGACAGCGCCGGCGGCCTCGATGACCAGGGGGGCGCGAATGCCTCGGTCTGCGGCATCCGCGGGGCTCCACCCCTCGACGGCGCCGAGATCGCGCGCGAGGGCGAGCTTCGCCTCGACGGGATCGACGCCCACGACCTCGTGGCCCCGTGCGACGGCGACCAGCAGCGCCGCCATCCCGACTCCGCCCAGGCCTACGACGATGACGCGCGAGCCGCGTGCGGGTCGCCCCGCGTTGAGGACCGCCCCGCCGCCCGTCAGCACGGCGCAGCCGAGCAGCGCGGCGACCTCGGGCGGCACATCCGCGTCGACCGGCACGACCGACGTTCTGCTCACCACCGCGTGTGTCGCGAACGCCGAGACGCCCAGATGATGATGCACGCGCTCGCCGTCGCCCCGATGCAGTCGGATGCCGCCGCCGACGAGGGTTCCCGCGCCGTTCGCGGCGGTGCCGGGGACGCACGGGAGTCGGCCGTCCGCGCGGCATCCGTCGCACTCGCCGCAGCGGGGGAGGAACGTCATGACCACGCGCGTGCCGACCGCGATGTCGGTCACGTCTGCGCCGACGGCTTCGACGATGCCGGCCGCCTCGTGGCCGAGGAGCATGGGAGTCGGGCGCACCCGGTTGCCGTCGACGACGCTGAGATCCGAGTGGCAGACACCGGCGGCCTCGATCCGCACGAGCAGCTCTCCCGGACCGGGTGGGTCCAGCTCGAGCGGGCCGACCGTGAAGGGGTGCGAGTCGGTGAACGGGGCCGCGGCGCCCGACTGCTCGAGCACTGCACCTGTGATGCGCATCCGACCTCCTCGTCGTGACTGCCTGCTGTGCTCGATCTTCGTCCGATTCGCAGCGTGGCAAGCATACCGACCACGCGGTATGCTTTGCGAATCATGTCGGCCATGGTGCCGCGCATGTCCTGATCCGGCGACGAAGGAGTCACCATGCCCAGTAGCGCGACCGAGACCGTTCCGCACGGGGGGAATGCGGAGAAGCGGTTCGCCGCCCTCGAGTCCGCGTTCCTGGCGAACGTCGCCAGCGGCGAAGAGCTCGGCGGCTCGCTGTGCGTGCTGGTCGACGGCGAACCGGTCGTCGACCTGTGGGGCGGGTGGGCAGACAGCGCGCGCGCACACACGTGGGAGCGCGACACCATCACCAACGTCTGGTCGATCTCGAAGACCGTCTCCTCGCTCGCCGTGCTCGTGCTCATCGACCGCGGCGCGATCGATCCCGACGCTCCGGTCGCCGACTACTGGCCCGAGTTCGGCGCCGCGGGAAAGGAGGGCGTGCTCGTCCGGCACGTGCTGACCCACGCATCGGGGGTCTCAGGCTGGAACCAGCCGGTCACGGGCGACGACATCCTCGACGTGGATGCCGCCGCCGACCGCCTGGCGGCGCAGGCGCCATGGTGGCCCGCAGGAACGGCCTCGGGGTACCACCTGCTCGACTACGGGCACCTCGTGCACGGGATCGTGCGCGGCGCGACCGGCCGCAGCCTCGGTCAGTTCGTCGCCGACGAGCTCGCGGGCCCGCTGGACGCCGACTTCTGGCTGGGGCTGCCCGAGAGCGAAGACCACCGCGTGTCGCCGGTCGTGCCTCCGCCCCCGTCGTCACTCGACATCGCCTCCCTCCCGCCCGAATCGCCCGCCTTCAAGACGTTCACCGGTCCCGCACTGGGTGCCGAAGCGACCTGGACGCGGGAGTGGCGCGCCGCGGGCATCGGCGGCGCAGGCGGTCAGGGGAACGCGCGCTCGGCGGCGCTGCTCAACGCGATCATCGCCGGGCGCGGCCAGGTGGCCGGCACACGGATCGTCTCGGAGCAGACCGTCGACCGCGTCTTCGCCGACACGATCGACGGCATCGACTGCGTGCTGGGCCTCCCGCTGCGCTGGGGGCTCGGCTGGGGCCTCCGCCAGCCCGGCTCGACGGACTACATCCCGGAGGGGCGGATCGCGTTCTGGGGTGGATGGGGTGGCTCGCTCGTGACGGCCGACGCCGATCGCGGCGTGACGTTCGGGTATGTCATGAATCGGATGTCCGAGGGCATCCTCGCGTCGGAGCGGGGCCGGACCTACCTGCGGGCCGTGTACGACGCGCTGTAGGTCTCGGCGGTCCTCCCGCCACGGGCCCGGAGTAGTGCGTCAGCCCGCTGAGCGCGCCTCGTCGTCCAGCTGCGCCCCCAGCCGCCGGGCGAGCTCGGCGGTCGGCATGGAGCGGGGGAAGACCGCGACGATGACGTCGTCGGGCGAGGCATCCTGCTCCTCGCTCTCGGCGTGCACGCCGAAGCGCCTCATCGCGTCGTCGAGCGCTCGCCGCAGGATCGCCACGGGCACACGCTTGGGCCCGCGCAGCAGCTGCCGCAGCACGTGGTTGTGCACCGCCGTCACAAGCGCCGCGAAGCCGACGGCATCGAGGGGATCGAGGCCGGGGAGTGCCGAGCGCAGGTATTCGTCGAAGAGTCGCTCGTACCGGAAGACCGTGACGATCTCGCGGTCGCGGAGCGTCGGGACGCCGCGCACGATCGCATAGCGACGTCGCGCGAGCTCGGGGTCGGCGGCGAAATGCGAGTAGACGCGGACGGATGCCTCGCACACGGCCGCCCACGGATTCTCGTGCGGCTGCGCGAGGTACTCCCGCAGCTCCTCGAGGAGCAGCTCATGGTCCGAGAAGACGACGTCGTCCTTGCCGCCGAACTGCCGGAAGAACGTCGATCGCGACACTCCCGCCGCCCGGGCGATCTGCTCCACCGACGTCTGGTCGAAGCCCTGCTCGGCGAAGAGGTCGATCGCCGCCGCGACCACGGCCATGTTCGCGGCGGACGGTGACGCGGAGTCGCTCATGCCGCGAGCCTACCCGCGAGGGGGAGTCGTACGTCCCGGGCGGGTCCTGAGCTCGCGTGCGCGAGTAGTAGGCTGTGGGATTGGTCGATCTCTCGACGTCGAGACGCTTTTGCGCGTCGTCCCACCCCATTCGCCACTGCGAAGGAATTCCACTGTGGATCTGTACGAGTACCAGGCACGAGACCTTTTCGAGAAGTACGAGGTGCCGGTTCTCGCCGGCATCGTCGCGGACACGCCGGAGGAGGTGCGGGCCGCAGCCGAGAAGATCGGCGGAGTCGTCGTCGTCAAGGCGCAGGTGAAGGCCGGCGGCCGCGGCAAGGCCGGTGGCGTCAAGGTCGCCAAGACGCCCGAAGAGGCATACGAAGCGTCGAAGGCCATCTTCGGCCTCGACATCAAGGGCCACGTCGTCAAGCGCGTCATGGTCGCGCAGGGCGCGCGCATCGACAAGGAGTACTACTTCTCGGTGCTGCTGGACCGGGCCAACCGCTCCTACCTGTCGCTCGCGAGCGTCGAGGGCGGCATGGAGATCGAGGAGCTCGCGGTCGAGCGTCCCGAGGCCCTCGCGCGCATCGCGGTGGACCCGCTGCAGGGCGTCGACAAGCAGAAGGCCGTCGAGATCGCCGAGGCCGCGGGCTTCGCGCCCGAGCTCGTCGACAAGGTGAGCGACGTGTTCGTCAAGCTCTTCCAGGTCTACAAGGGTGAGGACGCGACGCTCGTCGAGGTCAACCCGCTCGTCCTCACGGAGGAGGGCGACATCATCGCCCTCGACGGCAAGGTCTCGCTCGACGAGAACGCCGACTTCCGCCACCCCGGCCACGCGCTCCTCGAGGACAAGGACGCGGCGGACCCCCTCGAGGCGAAGGCCAAGGCCAACGACCTCAACTACGTCAAGCTCGACGGTGAGGTCGGTGTCATCGGCAACGGTGCGGGCCTCGTCATGTCGACGCTCGACGTCGTCGCCTACGCGGGCGAGAACCATGGCGGCGTCAAGCCCGCCAACTTCCTCGACATCGGCGGCGGCGCCTCGGCCGAGGTCATGGCCGCGGGCCTGGACGTCATCCTCGGCGACCCGCAGGTGAAGTCCGTGTTCGTCAACGTCTTCGGCGGAATCACGGCATGCGACGCCGTCGCTAAGGGCATCGTCGGCGCGCTCGCCGAGCTCGGCGCGAGCGCATCGAAGCCCCTCGTGGTGCGCCTCGACGGCAACAAGGTGGAGGAGGGCCGCGCGATCCTGCGCGACGCGAACCACCCCCTCGTGACCCTCGCCGAGACCATGGACGAAGGCGCCGACAAGGCCGCCGAACTCGCGAACGCGTAAGGACTTCAACATGTCGATCTTTCTGAACAAGGACTCCAAGGTCATCGTCCAGGGCATCACGGGCGGCGAGGGCACGAAGCACACCGCCCTCATGCTCAAGGCCGGCACGCAGGTCGTCGGCGGCGTCAACGCCCGCAAGGCCGGCACCACGGTGCTGCACCACGACGCCGACGGCAACCCCGTCGAGCTGCCCGTCTTCGGCTCGGTCGCCGAGGCGATGGAGAAGACGGGCGCCGACGTGTCGATCGCGTTCGTGCCGCCCGCCTTCACGAAGGACGCGATGGTCGAGGCCATCGACGCCGAGATCCCGCTGCTCGTCGTCATCACCGAGGGCGTGCCTGTCGGCGACACCGCCGAGGCATGGGCCTACGCGCAGTCCAAGGGCGACAAGACCCGCATCATCGGCCCGAACTGCCCCGGAATCATCACGCCGGGCGAGTCGCTCGTCGGCATCACGCCGGCGAACATCACAGGCAAGGGCCCGATCGGCCTGGTCTCGAAGTCGGGCACCCTGACCTACCAGATGATGTACGAGCTGCGCGAGATCGGCTTCTCGACCGCGATCGGCATCGGCGGCGACCCGATCATCGGCACGACCCACATCGACGCGCTCGCCGCGTTCGAGGCCGACCCCGAGACCAAGGCGATCGTCATGATCGGCGAGATCGGCGGGGACGCCGAAGAGCGCGCCGCCGACTTCATCAAGGCCAACGTGACCAAGCCTGTCGTCGGCTATGTCGCGGGCTTCACGGCTCCCGAGGGCAAGACGATGGGCCACGCCGGCGCCATCGTCTCGGGCTCGGCCGGTACGGCGCAGGCGAAGAAGGAGGCCCTCGAGGCCGCCGGAGTCAAGGTCGGCAAGACGCCGTCCGAGACGGCTTCGCTCATGCGCGAGATCATCGCGGGGCTCTGAGCGCCTGAAACGAACGAGGGGGCGGATGCTGCGGCATCCGCCCCCTCGTCGTCTCACGGGCGGGGCTTGCGCGCGAGCTGCAGGAGGGCCTCGGTGTAGCCGCTCGTGCGGTAGTACGCGTTGTGCGTGCCGACGGAGACGAGGTACCCGCTCGTGTCGAGCTCGTCGACGATGCGGTCGAGGTCGTTCGTCCAGCTGCCGTCGGCGGCGGCCGGTGCCGTGCTGAGCGACGGATAGCCGAGGTAGTCGGTGAGTCGCCACAGGCTCACCCAGCGCACGGGGGGAGCCGGCGCCGGTCGGCCGTCGAGCTCCGCGCGCAGGAGCGTGCCCGAGACGGTGCCGGTCGGCCGCTCGGGCCCGGCGAACCGGTCGATCAGGGTGCGTCGCCGGCTCGCCCGCGTGGGCGGGGCAGGCGGCAGGCCGAGTGCGCGCTGCTGCGCGAAGTCGCGGTCCCACGGATCGTGGGCCCAGATTCGCGGCGGGGCGGCGGCGTGCAGGCCCAGGACGTCGGGTCCGAGCAGCTCGGGCAGGATGCGGCCGAAGATCGGGCGCAGCTGCACGCCGTACGTCAGGAGCGAGATGCGGGCCAGGGCGGGGCGCGTGCGCGCGGAGCTCGCGAGCAGGCCGAGAGCGGCGAGCGAGAGCACAGCACCCATGCTGTGGGCAGAGAGCACCGCGCGGCGGTCATCGCGCTGGAGCCATGTGCTCAGATGCCCCGCGAGCTCGGGCACGGCCCTCTCGGCGTAGCAGGGCGGGCCGAACGGGTGTCCCGTGCGGGGCAGGAAGCACGCGAGGTCCCACACCGTGCCGAGAGGGCGCGTGCCGTGCCCCGAGCCGCCCGCCGCGAGAAGCACGAGCAGCGCGATGCCCGCGACCGCGAGCAGCCAGATGCCGACATTGAGTGTGTTCGCGACGATCGCCTCCCACGGCAGGGCCGGCCAGGGGAGGAGCGTCACGATCGGCGTCTCGCTCGTGCTCGCCCACAGGAGCATTGCAAGCGAGAGGGCGAGGGCTGTGCCGAACGCCGTCGCGAGCACTCCCGCGACGGGCTCGACGACGTGCAGCCGCGCCGCCCGCGTGCGCGCCGCCACGATCCGGTCGAGGAGCGTCCTGCGCGAGGGCGGCAGCACCCCTCCCGCGGGATACACGATGTGCTCCGGAGTCGTCGGCGCCCCCCACGCCGTCGCCCGCACATCGCCGATCCGTTTGGTCGCCGCGCTGATCCCTGCGACGACGAGCGTGACGAGGATGGCCGCCACGATCAGCGTGCCCAGCACGACGTAGATGCTCGAGACCCGGATGCTCGGCCCGACCGCCTCGCCGATCAGGACGTCGCCGGTCGCGCCCGTCGCGCGATCGACCCACGTGAGCGAGATGGGCCGCGGAGGCTCCGCGGCCGAGCCCTGGCCGATGAGCGCGGCAGGGCCCTGGGCGCCGTTGAGCCAGTCGGCGGTCGTGACGACGACGATCGAACTGATCGCGACGCCGACCGTGAGCGCGAGCGTCATGAGCACCGCCGGCGCGCAGCCGAACCAGGCCGTCGCCTTGCGCCTCCCGCCCCTGCGCCACCAGATGCCGGTGAGGGCGAGCACGGCACCGCCCGCGACGATCGTGAGCGGGATCGCGTCGGCGGGCAGCAGGGCAGCCGAGGCGAGGCTCCAGCCCGGGGCGATCGCGAGGGGGCCGAGCGCGACGAGGAACAGCACGCCCGACGCGACGAGCAGGACGATGCTCGGGATGCGGGCCCGCGACCCGCGTGTCGCGTCGTCCTCCGCGGCCGTGTCGGCGGTCGGCGTCATGGTGGGCATCGACCACACGAGGACGGCGGTGGCGACCAGGAGCACGCACGCGATCCAGAACACGACCGTGAACCATGCCCGCCAGGGCCCCGCCGCTGCCTGACCCGCCACGAACGCCGTCGTGAGGAAGACGGAGGCGGCGACATGCGCCTGCGAGAGGTGTCTTGTGTGCCGGTTCGACCAGAAACCCGGCTGCGCCAGCACCGACTCGGGTACGAGGCCCGTGCCCTGCTGCGGCGTGGCGATGTCGATCCGGAGCCCTGCGCGGTCGCGCACGGTCGTCTCCTCCCTGTGCCGTTCCATGCCGGGAAGCACGTCGTAGCGCAGGCGCGACACCGTCGAGAAGATCGCGAGCACCGCGACCGCGGCGACGGGCACGAGGGCGAGCATCGCGAGGCGCTGCCCCTCCGTGAGTGCCTGCAGTGCCGAGAGTCGCATCCGCGAGAGGGCCGCATCGTGTCGGCGTGGGCCCGCACTGGAGCGCGACGACGTCGATCGCGAGGGTCACGGCGGTCGTCGTGTAGAGGAGGGTGAGGAGCAGGCCGAACAAGCGTGCGGCGCCCGCCGTCGCCTTCGCACGCAGGCCCGACGGCTCGCCGGGCGTCGACAGGGACCGCGTCCACTGGACGGCGTTGCCGACGCTGAAGGGCAGCACGATCGCGTAGAGGATGCGCGCGAACACGCCCGCCACGACCCCGCCGACGCCCAGGCCGCCGAAGTCGGGCAGCGTGCGCACCATCCCGCCCCACGAGTAGGCCTCGCGCCGGATGCCGGGCGGGATCGATCCGCGCTCGTCGGGAGGAGCGCCGGTCATCGCCTTCGCGGCATCCGGCGTCGGTCCCCAGAACGACCCGAGCTTGTCTCCCGCGACGAGCCGGACGGCACCCGGCGGCAGATCGAGGAGCGTCGCGGGCGTCGTGTTGTCGACGCCGTGCACGCGCAGTTCGAGCACCTTCGCCTCGACTGCCGGTCCGCCTTCTGCCATGACGCCCCCCGGGTGCCCGCCGTTGCCCGTGCGCGACATGCTAGCGAGCGGCGATTACGCTGAACAGATGCCGTTGACAGGGGAGTACTTGCCGTCCACCTCCGAGTGGGCCCGCGTCCAGGCCGAGCGATTCGAAGAGACGGGCGGTGAAGAGGCGAATCTGCTGCGCGGAAAGCCGATCATCGTGCTGACGACCGTGGGCGCCAAGACCGGTGCCCTGCGCAAGACGGCGCTCATGCGGGTCGAGCACGACGGCCGCTACGCCGTCGTCGCGTCACGCGGCGGAGCGCCCGAGGCGCCCCAGTGGTACTGGAACCTCAAGAAGAACCCGCACGTCGAGCTGCAGGACGGTGCCGACAAGCGTGACTACGTCGCGCGCGAGCTGTCAGGCGAGGAGCGTGCGCAATGGTGGGCGCGCTCGGTCGAAGCCTGGCCCGACTACGAGGAATATCAGAAGAAGACCGACCGTCTGATCGCGGTCTTCGTCCTCGAACCCGTCGAGGACTGACGAGGGCGGATGCCGCGGCCCGATCGGGCGAGCGCGGCATCCGCCCCCCTTCTCACGTGTTGAGCAGCGCCTCGATCGGTCCGCGTGCGAAGTACAGCACGAACCCGGCCGCGACGATCCACAGCAGAGGGCTGATCTGCTTCGCCTTGCCCGAGAGCGAGCGGACGATGACCCACGACACGAAGCCCGCGCCGATGCCGTTCGCGATCGAGTACGTGAGCGGCATGACCGTGATCGCGAGGAAGACCGGCAGCAGCACCGAGAACTCGGTGAAGTCGATGAACCGGATCTGCGACATCATGAGCGCGCCGACGATGACGAGAGCCGCGGCGGCGACTTCGGTCGGGACGATCGAGACGAGCGGCGTGAAGAACATCGCGACGAGGAACAGCGCGCCCGTGACGACGTTGGCGAAGCCCGTGCGGGCTCCTTCGCCGATGCCCGAGCCCGACTCGATGAAGACGGTGCTCGACGAGCTGGACGTGAGACCACCGGCGACGGCGCCGACGCCCTCGACGATGAGCGCGGACTTGATGCGCGGGAAGTCGCCCTTCTCGTTCGCGAGACCGGCCTCCTTCGACAGGCCCGTCATGGTGCCCATGGCGTCGAAGAAGTTCGTGAAGACGAGCGTGAAGACGAGCATGAGGGCCGCAAGCACGCCGATGCGCTCGAACGAGCCGAACGAGACCTGACCGAGCAGCGAGAGGTCGGGCAGGCTCACGAGCGACGCGGGAAGCTCGGGCACCGAGAGGCCCCAGCCGCCGGGGTTGACGCCGTCGTCGCTGAACTTGGGCCCGATGTTCCAGATCGCCTCGATGATGACGGCGAGGACCGTGCCGCTGACGAGACCGATCAGGATGCCGCCCTTGACCTTGCGGGCGACGAGGATGCCGGTCAGCAGCAGCGTGAAGACGAAGACGAGCGTCGGGATCGTCGAGATCGACCCCTCGACGCCGAGGCCGACGGGCGGCGAGGACGCACCGGTCGCCGTCACGAAGCCTGCGTCGACGAAGCCGATGAAGGCGATGAAGAGGCCGATGCCGACCGTGATCGCGAGCTTGAGCTGGATGGGCACGGCGTCGAAGATCATGCGCCGCAGGCCCGTGGCGGCCAGGAGAACGATGATGAGGCCGTTGATCACGACGAGGCCCATCGCCTCGGACCACGTGACCTGGCCGACGACCGACACGGCGAGGAACGAGTTGATGCCCAGGCCTGCCGCGAACGCGAACGGCAGACGCGTCACGAGACCGAACAGGATCGTCATGACACCCGCGGTCAGGGCGGTCGCGGCGGCGACGGCCGTGAAGCCGAGAGTGTTGCCGTCGATGTCGACACCCGACGACAGGATGATGGGGTTCAGGATGACGATGTACGCCATCGTCACGAAGGTGACGACACCGCCTCGCACCTCTGTGCCGACCGTCGATCGGCGGCGGGTGATCTCGAAGAACCTGTCGAAACCGTTACGCGGTTCGGCGTCGGTCGTCTCAGGGGCGGATGACGGCGCTGTTGTCATGTTGTATGAACCTCCGAAGTTGAAGATAGCGGTTTCGCGCGCACACCCCTGACATCGCCGGTGGGAGGCGCGCCGGTGCCGGGACGCGGCCTGGGTCGTCGTAGGGTCGATGAGGCATGCATCGCCTCATCGTCTTCTTCCTCGCCGCGGTCGACGCCGCCATCGCGGCGGCCGTGGGCATTGCCGCGACTCTCGCCCCCCTGACGCTCGTATGGGTGCTCGCGGCCGGCGGCGCGGCCGACTGGGGTCTGCTCTGGCCCGCCGCTTCGAAGGTGTGGCAGCTCGGCCATCTCGTGCCCCTCGGCATCACGCTGCCCGGCGACTACCTCGCGGCCGCCGGGATCGACGATGCCGCGGCATCCTTCACCCTCTCGCTCGCTCCGCTCGCGTTCGCGGGTTTCACCGCGATCTTCGCCGCACGATCGGGACGGCGGGCATCGCGTGCGGGCGCGTGGATCACGGGCGTCGCGACCGGGTCGGTGCTGTTCACGGTCACGGCCGTGGTGATCGCCGTGACGTCTCAGATAGATGTCGCAGCGACCGACCTGTGGGTGGCGATCCTGTTGCCGGCGCTCGTCTTCACCATCCCTGCCCTTCTCGGAGCCGTCACAACGGAATGGGTCGAGGCGACCGACGGCGTGATCGCACGCGTGCGCGATCGCGTCGAGGCCGCCCCTGGCGGCTGGGGAGCCGTGCCCGCGCTCGTCGTGCACGGCACGGCGGTCGTCGTCGTGGGGCTCGTCGGCATCGCGGCGCTCGTCACCGCGATCGCGCTGTTCGCCCGCGGGGGAGAGGTGATCGCCCTCTTCGAGTCCGCGCATGTCGATGCCCTCGGCGCGACGATCATGACGCTCGGGCAGCTGGCGTACCTGCCGACCCTCATCGTGTGGGCGCTCGCCTTCATCGCGGGACCGGGCTTCCTCATCGGCGCGGGCACGACGATCTCGCCGGCCGGAACGCAGGTCGGCGTGCTGCCGGGCATCCCGGTTCTCGGCGCCCTCCCGGAGACGATCAGCTCGTGGATGCTGCTCCTCGCTCTCCTTCCGATCGCCGTGGGCGCCTTCGCGGGATGGATCGCGCGCTCGCGACTCGTGCTCGCGCACGTCACCGACGAGGTTCCGGATGCCTCGGCCCACACGTCCGTCCTCGCAGGCCTCATCGGGGTCGACGTCGAGGGGACGACGCGCGAGCCCGAGCCGGAATCGGACGGCACCGGCGTGCGCGCAGTCCTCGCCCTCGGCATCGCCGTCCTCTCGGCGGCCGTGGCCGCGCTCCTCGCCGCGACGGCCTCTGGATCGCTCGGCCCCGGCACCCTCGCCGAAGTCGGCCCCACCCCCGGCCCCGTCGCGCTCGCCGTAGGTCTCGAGGTCGCGCTCGGTGCCGGCATCCTGCTCCTCTCGCCGCCGGCGCCGGTCTGCGCAGCCGCAGCCGGACGAGCCATGGCAGGCAGAACCCGCGCCGCGGGAGGCCGGAACGGCGGTCGACGGGCCGCCGGTAGACTAGGCGCGTGCTCACGGTCGCTGTCCTCATCTCGGGCGCGGGCTCCAATCTGCGGGCTCTCCTGGATGCCGCGGCCGATCCGGACTTCCCGGCGCGGATCGTGGTCGTCGGCGCCGACCGCGAAGCCGAAGGCTTCGCCCACGCGGAGGAGTACGGCATCCCGACCTTCCTCGTGCCATGGGAGCAGTTCTCGAGCCGTGAGGAATGGGGCGCAGAGCTCGGCGCGCAGCTCGCCGTGTGGCAGCCCGACCTCGTCGTGCTGAGCGGTCTCATGCGGCTGCTCCCCGCCTCGCTCGTCGAGGAGTGGGCGCCTCGCATCATCAACACGCATCCCGCGTTCCTGCCCGAGTTCCCGGGCGCCCACGGCGTGCGCGACGCACTTGCCGCGGGGGCGACCCAGACGGGTGCGAGCGTCATCATCGTCGACACGGGCGTCGACACCGGTCCGATCCTCGCGCAGGAGCGCGTGCCCGTCCTCGAAGGGGACGACGAGCACACCCTCCACGAGCGCATCAAGCCCATCGAGAGGCGCCTGCTGATCGACGTCGTGCGTCGCGTCGCGACCGGCGACCTCGACCTCGAGGCATCCGTCACGACACCCTGACCCGAAGGAGCACCATGGCCGGCCCGAGCCACGACCCGAACCTCTACCGCGACCGAGACATCGTCGCGATCCGACGAGCCCTCGTCTCGGTGAGCGACAAGTCCGGCCTGCTCGATCTCGCCGCGGCGCTCGATGCCGCCGGTATCGAAATCGTCTCGACGGGCGGCTCGGCATCGCTCCTGCGCGATGCGGGCTACGCCGTGACCGACGTCGCCTCGGTCACGGGGTTCCCCGAGTCGCTCGACGGACGGGTCAAGACGCTCCACCCGGGCGTCCACGCGGGCCTGCTCGCGGACCTGCGGCTCGAGGACCACGAGCGGCAGCTCGCAGAGCTCGACATCCGCCCGTTCGAGCTCGTCGTCGTGAACCTGTATCCGTTCGTCGAGACGGCCGCCTCGGGCGCGGATCCCGCCGACATCGTCGAGCAGATCGACATCGGCGGTCCCGCCATGGTGCGCGCATCCGCCAAGAACTTCGCCAACGTCGCGATCGTCGTCTCACCCGAGGCGTACCCCGCCGTCATCGAGGCGATCGCCGCGGGCGGCACGACGCTCGCGCAGCGCCGCGAGTTCGCCGCGCGCGCCTTCGCCCACACGTGCGAGTATGACCGCGCCGTGGCCACATGGTTCGCCGAGGGCACGCTCGTGCAGGACGAGCTTCCCACCCACCTGACCATCAAGGCCGAACGGCTCGCGACGCTGCGCTACGGCGAGAACTCGCACCAGCGCGCCGCGATCTACACCCGCGTCGACGGCCACGGCATCGCCCAGGCGAAGCAGCTGCAGGGCAAGGAGATGTCCTACAACAACTACGTCGACGCGGATGCCGCGCTGCGCGCCGCGTTCGACATGATCAAGCCCGCGGTCGCGATCATCAAGCACGCGAACCCCTGCGGCATCGCGGTCGCCGCACCCAACGCGCTCGACCCCATCGCCTCCGCGCACCTGCGCGCCCACGAGTGCGACCCCGTCTCGGCATTCGGCGGCGTCATCGCGGCCAACCGCACCGTGACGCTCAAGATGGCCGAGAACCTGCGCGACATCTTCACCGAGGTCATCGTCGCGCCCGACTTCGAGCCTGAGGCGCTCGAGGTCTTCGCACTCAAGAAGAACCTCCGCGTGCTGCAGCTGCCGTCCGACTGGCGCCAGGAGCCCATGGATGTCCGCCTCGTGTCGGGCGGTCTGCTCCTGCAGGACGCCGACCGCTTCCCCGACGACATCGATTCGGTCGCGAAGGACTGGGAGCTCGTCTCGGGCGAGCAGCCCGCAGCCGACGAGATGCAGAACCTCATCTTCGCGTGGAAGTCGTGCCGCGCCGTCAAGTCCAACGCGATCGTGCTCGCGAAGGGCTCCGCGACGGTCGGCATCGGCATGGGACAGGTCAACCGCGTCGACTCGTGCCGCCTCGCGGTCGAGCGGGCCGGGGGCCGCGCGGCCGGTTCGGTCGCGGCATCCGACGCCTTCTTCCCCTTCGCCGACGGCCCGCAGGTGCTCATCGACGCCGGCATCCGTGCGATCATCCAGCCCGGCGGCTCGGTGCGCGACGCCGAGGTCATCGAGGCGGCGCGGGATGCCGGCATCACGATGTTCTTCACGGGAGAGCGCCACTTCTTCCACTGACCGAGCCGGGTTGCCCGGGTCGGGTCGGGCTGCTCGCGCACGCGTCCGGACGTGGGTCAGCGCGTGTCCGGACAGGGGTCGGCGTTTTGCGCGATTCGCGACATGGTTCCGGACATGCGCACGCGCCCAGCGCGAGCGCGATCTGCCGAGCAGTCGTGTCCGATTTCCGCGAGCCAGCGCGGCCGGGGCGTGTCAGTGTAGAGGCATGACCCTGACGATGACCTTCGATGAGCGGTACCGCGCGATCGACTCGCGCGATGCCCGATTCGACGGTCAATTCGTCACGGCGGTGCGCTCGACCGGCATCTACTGCCGCCCGAGCTGTCCTGCGCGCACGCCCAAGCCGTCCAACGTCACGTTCTACCCGACGAGCGCGGCCGCTCACGAGGCGGGCTTCCGCGCGTGCAGGCGGTGCCTTCCCGAAGCCGCGCCCGGCTCGCCCCAATGGAACCTCCGCGGCGACATCGCGGGCAGGGCGATGCGGCTCATCGCCGACGGCGTCATCGAGCGCGAAGGGGTCCCGGGCCTCGCGCGCCGCCTCGGCTATTCGCAGCGCCACCTCACCAGGCTTCTCACGACCGAGCTCGGCGCAGGCCCGCTCGCGCTCGAGCCGTGCGCACCGCGCGCAGACGGCGCGCATGCTGCTCGTCGGCACCGACATGCCCGCGTCCGACGTCGCGTTCTCCTCCGGCTTCGCGAGCGTGCGGCAGTTCAACGACACGGTCCGCGAAGTGTTCGGGATGCCTCCCCTCGAGCTGCGCGCGCGTCGAAGCCGGCATCGGGCGCAGGGTGCGGCGGCCGACGTGCCCGGCACGATCGATCTCGTGCTGCCGCACCGCGGTCCGCTCGACTCGGACGGGCTCTTCGCATGGATGGCGGCCCGCGCCGTCCCCCAGGTCGAGACGGCGGGACCGTCCTCGTTCGCCCGCGCCTTTCGGCTCGCCGGCGGCCCGGCCTGGTTCGAGCTGCGCGTCGACGACGATTCCCGAGTGCGGCTGCGCGCCCGGCTGACTCAGCTGTCCGACCTGACGTCGCTCGTGGCGCGCGCCCGCCGGCTGTTCGACCTCGACGCCGACCCGCTCGCCGTCGACGCCGCTCTTGCGGCCGAGCCCGCGCTCGCACCACGGATCGCTGCGATCCCCGGCATCCGCGTGCCCGGCGCAGCCGACCCGCACGAGATGCTCATCCGCGCGATGATCGGCCAGCAGATCACGGTCGTCGCCGCCCGCACGGCGCTCACGACGCTGACCGCCGAGCTCGGCGAGCCGATCGAGGGCTTCGGCGACGCGACGCGGCTCTTCCCGACGATGCAGGCGATCGCCGAGCGCGCGCACGAGGTGCTGCGAGGCCCCGCCGCCCGCATCCGTGCCGTGACCGGTGCCGCGGCAGCCCTCGCGGACGGGACGCTGCCGCTCTCGACCGGAGACGACGGTGCCGAGCAGCGGGCAGCGACTCCTCGCGATGCCGGGCATAGGTCCGTGGACGGCCGACTACGTGCGCATGCGCGTGCTCGGAGACCCCGACGTCATGCTCCCCGGCGACGTCGCCGTGCGCTCGGGCGCCGCCGCGCTCGGCATCCCCGCCGACCCGGCAGGACTCGTCGCCTGGTCGGCGCCTCTCGCGCCGTGGCGCAGCTACCTCACCGCACACCTCTGGCGCGCCGTCCCGCCGCGCGCGCCTCGCCCCGCGAAGGAGTCCTCATGACGCACTGCGACGATCCAGACGATCGACACCCCCGACGGCGCGTTCACGATCCTCGCCGACGACCGCGGCCGTGTGCTCGCGAGCGGCTGGACGAGCGACCGCGCCGCGATCCTCGGCCGACTTGCGACGGCGACGCGGCCCGTGGCTGTGCGCGAGGGGGAGACGGATGCCTCGGCCGCCGCCCGCGCGTACTACGACGGCGACCTCGCGGCCATCGTCTCGGTAGAGGTCGCGCAGTCGGGAACCGCGATGCAGCTCGCGGGGTGGCGCGCTCTCCGCGCGATCCAGCCCGGTCGCCCGCTCTCGTACGCGGAGTTCGCCGCCGCGCTCGGCCAGCCCGGCGCCGTCCGCGCGGCGGCATCCATCTGCGCCCGCAACGCGCCCGCCCTCTTCGTGCCCTGCCACCGCGTCCTGCGCTCCGACGGGTCGCTCGGCGGGTTCGCGTGGGGACTCCAGGTCAAGCGCGCACTGCTCTCGCGCGAGGCGACGATCTGATGTTGCATCCAGCGAACTCCCAGAGTTAGTCTGGAGGGCTGTCGCGCTCGCGCCCGGCCTCGTCCGCAGAGAATCCAGGAGGATGACATGACCTACGCCGCCATCGACGCCAAGGCCGCTGTCATCGTCCGTGGACGCACGTCGGTCTTCGGGCCCGCGCTGCCGCTCGCGGGATAACTGCTCCGCCTCCACTCGGCATAACGCCGCTTCACGGAGCGTTCCCACCACGGAACTGCGCGCTCCGTCACGCCCTGCGTCGCCGCAGGCACCCCTGCCGCTCGTCTCGGCATCCGCTCCACCTCGTCCCCACAAGGATCATGACAACCACCGCTGAACCGCAACGGTCGCAACTGTCCACTTGGAAAGCGCTCGCACGACTGCTTCCCTTCGCCCGCCCCGTCCTGCCGCGCCTCGCGCTCGGCGCCCTGAGCGCGCTCATCGCCAGCCTGCTGGCACTGAGCATCCCGCTCGTCCTCGAAGTCGTCGTCGAGGGTCCCGATCTCGTCGGGCGACACGACCCAGATCATCTGGGGAGCCATCGCCATCCTCGTCCTGGGCCTTCTCGAGGCGCTCATGGTGTGGGCGCGTCGCTGGTTCGTGCTGGCTCCCGCGACGAGAGTCGAGTACGAGCTGCGCACGGGGTTCTACGAGCGCCTGCAGCGCCTGCCGGTGTCGTTCCACGACCGCTGGCAGTCGGGGCAGCTGCTCAGCCGCATGATGCAGGACATCAGCATGCTGCGCCGCTGGATGGCCTTCGGCGTCGTGCTGCTCGTCGTCAACGTCCTGACGATCGCCGTCGGGCTCGTGCTCCTGTTCCGCTGGCACTGGCTGCTCGGCACGATCTTCGTGGTCTGCTCGCTGCCGCTCTGGTACGCCGGCTACCTCTTCGAGAAGACCTACGGCACGCTCGCGCGCCAGAGCCAGGACCAGGCCGGCGACCTCGCGACCGCCGTCGAGGAGAGCGTGCACGGCATCCGCGTGCTCAAGGCCTTCGGCCGCGGCAAGCACGCGCTGCAGAACTTCACGCGCCAGGCCGAGACCCTGCGCCAGACCGAGCTGAGCAAGGCGCGCGCCGTCGGCTCGATCTGGTTCTGGCTCGTCCTCCTGCCCGACATCGCGTTCGCGCTGTGCCTCGGCGCCGGGATCTACCTCATCCAGCTCGGGCAGCTGCAGATCGCGGAGCTGTTCGCGTTCTTCGCGATGGCGACCGTGCTGCGCTGGCCGATGGAGTCCATCGGCTTCCTCTTCTCGTTCCTGCTGGACGCGCGCACCGCGACCGACCGCATCTTCGAGGTGTTCGACGAGGAGAACCCGATCGTCGATCCCGAGAGCCCCGTCACGATCGCCGAGCCGCGCGGTGCGCTCGCGTTCGAGGGCGTGCACTTCCGATACCAGGATGCCGCTGCCCGCGAGCGCGACCTCGTCGACGGCGTCGACCTCGTGCTGCGCCCCGGCGAGACGATGGCCCTCGTCGGGCTCACGGGCTCGGGCAAGACGACGCTCACGACACTGCCTGCGCGCCTGTACGACGTGACCGCGGGTCGCGTGACCCTCGACGGCGTGGACGTCCGCGACCTGACGCTGAAAGAGCTGCGCACGCACGTCGGCATGGCCTTCGAGGACTCGACGCTCTTCTCGCAGAGTGTGCGCGACAACGTGCTCATCGGTCGCGAGGATCTCGTCCCCGGTTCGCCCGAGGCAGAGGCCGTGCTGCGCGAGGCGCTCGCCGTCGCGCAGGCCGGATTCGTCGACGAGCTTCCCGACGGTGTCGACACGGTCATCGGTGAGGAGGGCCTCTCGCTCTCGGGCGGCCAGCGCCAGCGTCTCGCTCTCGCCCGCGCCGTCGCGGCACGGCCCGCCGTGCTCGTGCTCGACGACCCGCTGTCGGCGCTCGACGTCGACACCGAGGCGCTCGTCGAGGACGCCCTACGCGAAGTGATGCACGACACGACCTCGCTCGTCGTCGCGCACCGGCCCTCGACCGTCATGCTCGCCGACCGCGTCGCGCTGCTGGAGGCGGGCCGCATCACGGCGGTCGGCACCCATTCCGAGCTGCTGCGCGAGAGCGAGCACTACCGGCACGTCATCTCGAGTCTCGAGGTGGAGGAGGCCCGGTTGAAAGAGCTTCGATACGAGCCGTATGGCTCTGATGGCGAAACGGAGGTGAACCCGTGAGCACCACCGTCACCGGCACCAGCGGGGAAGACCGCTCCGACTACACGCGCGAAGAGAGCCGTGCGGTGCGCCAGCGCTCGCTTCGGCTGCTCGGATCTCTCATCACACCGGTTCGCGGGCAGCTGTGGCTCGCGGGTGTCGTCCTCGTCGTCTCGACGGCGCTCCGCGTCGCCGGCCCCGCGCTCATCGCCTACGGCCTCAACAACGCCCTGCCCGCCGTCATCGACGAGATGGACTGGATGCCGACGATCCTCGTCGTGGCCGTCTATCTCGTCTCGGCGATCGGCGGCGCGGCCCTCATCGGCTGGTACGTCGTCGTGGCGGCGCGCCTGACGCAGGCGATCATGCTCGATCTGCGCAAGCGGATCTTCCTGCACACGCAGCGCCTGAGCCTCGAGTTCCACGAGTCGTACACATCCGGCCGGATCATCTCGCGCCAGACGAGCGACCTCGACACGATCCGCGAGCTCCTCGACGGGGGTCTCAACGAGCTCGTCTCGGGAATCCTCTACGGCAGCTTCACGCTCATCGCGCTGCTCCTGCTCGACTGGCAGTCGGGCGTCATCCTGATCGTCATGGGCTTCCCGCTGTGGCTGCTCATGCGCTGGTTCTACCTCCGCTCGCAGGCGGTGTACCGCGAGTCCCGTGTCATCAGCGCCAAGGTGATCGTCAAGTTCGTCGAGACGATGACGGGCATCCGCGCCGTCAAGGCGTTCCGCAAGGAGCCGCGCAACGACGACGAGTTCGGCGAGCTGTCGAGCGACTACCGCGAGGTCAACATGCGCTCGATCCGCCTGTTCGGCACGTTCGAGCCGGGACTCATGGCGGTCTCGTCGGTGACGCTCGCCCTCGTCATCGCGTGGGGCGGCATCCGCATCGTCGACGGCACGCTGCTCGTCCCGACGCTGCTCGGGGCGGTGCTGTACGTGCGCAACTTCTTCTCGCCGATGCAGGAGGTCGCGTTCTTCCTGAACTCGTACCAGTCCGCGACGGCGGCGCTCGAGAAGGTATCGGGCGTCCTCGAGGAGCAGCCCACGGTGCCCGACCCCGCGCAGCCGGTCGACCTGTGGGAGGCGAAGGGTCACGTCGAGTTCCGGGACGTGCTCTTCGGCTACTCGGACGACCGTGTCATCCTGCCCGACTTCTCGCTCGACATCCCCGCCGGCCAGACGATCGCCCTCGTGGGCACGACGGGCGCCGGCAAGTCGACGCTCGCGAAGCTCGTGTCGCGGTTCTACGACCCGACGCGCGGCACCGTCTCGCTCGACGGCGTCGATCTGCGCTCGCTGCACCCGAAGGACCTCCGCCGCGCGATCGTCATGGTCACGCAGGAGGCCTACCTGTTCAGCGGCACGGTCGCCGACAACATCGCGCTCGGCAAGCCCGACGCGACGCTCGACGAGATCAAGGCCGCGGCGCGTGCCGTGGGGGCGGACACCTTCATCGAGAAGCTCCCCGACGGCTACGCGACCGACGTCAACAAGCGCGGCGGTCGCGTCTCGGCGGGTCAGCGTCAGCTGATCTCGTTCGCGCGCGCCTTCCTTGCGGACCCGTCGGTGCTGATCCTCGACGAGGCGACGGCATCGCTCGACATCCCGTCAGAGCGGATGATCCAGGATGCGCTGCAGACGCTGCTCGCCGACCGCACGGCGATCATCATCGCGCACCGTCTGTCGACGGTCGCGATCGCCGACCGCGTGCTCGTCATGGAGCACGGCCGCATCATCGAGGACGACACCCCCGAGGCGCTCATCCGCGGCACCGGCAAGTTCGCCCAGCTGCACGCGGCCTGGCGGGAGTCGCTCGTCTAGTCGGGCTCGCGCGGCGTCGGAGGATCTGCGTTGGGTCGGAGGATCCCGACCGGATCCTCCGACCCGACGCGCTGCGTCCGACCGAGTCATCGCCGTGCCCGGTGGAGGCCGGCCGCGACAGCGCGCGCGATCGCGCGCTCGACGCTCGGCCACTCGTGGACGACCTGCGCGTAGGTGAAGCGCAGGACGGTGTACCCGCGCAGGCTCAGCTCTGCGTCATGGGCGACGTCCCGGCCCCGCTCGGCCGCGGTCGAGTGATGGGCGAAGCCGTCGACCTGGATGACGAGCGTCTCTCCGATCAGGAAGTCGACCCTCCGCCCGGCCAGCACGACCTGGTGGCGGATCTGGAGGTCCCATGGCGCGAGTCGGGAGAGGAAGAGCGACTCGAGCCCCGAATCCGCGAGCCCGGTGACCTCGCCGGCCAGGCGTGCAGCCGCGCGCGTCGTCCAACGGACCCTCCTCAGCGCCTCCGGCGACAGCCGCTCGATCCTGACGGCGGATTCCCACAGGGCGCGGGCGGACTCCGGGTCGGCGCAGGACGCGATATGCGCGAGAGCGTCCTCGATGGGCTCGCGCAGCGAGTGACGGGATGCCGGAGCCACCGGCTTCGACCAGTGGACCACGTCGGCTTCGCCGAGCGTGCCCGCGCGAGCGTGCGGGGGAAGGCTGAGGTGCCGTCGGGAATCGACTCCCTCCGGCATCCACCACCCGCGTTCGCGGGCGAGGGAGAGGCACGCGATCCGCGCGCCGCCGCGTGCGGCCGCGAGCGCGTCGCCGGGTGCCGCAGACGTCGCGATCCAGGTGCGGCGGATCATCTGCACGCGCTTCGACACGCGGGCGGACCGGATGCGCGGCTCGGTCCAGCCCGCCTGCCGTGCCGCATCCCGGTGCACGATGCCGCCGCGTGCGGCGACCCATTCCTCCAGCTCCATGGCGCCATGCTCGCAAGCTCACGCGCCCCCGGGACGCGCTCGGCGCGCGTCCGTGTGCGTTCCGGCCGATCCGGCCCCTGGGGAGGAGACCCGGCCCGTCGGAGGATGCGCGGAATGTCGGAGGATGCCGTTCAAATCCTCCGACCGAACGCCGATCATCCGGCCGAAGGGACGGGCAGGGCGGGCAGGGCGGGCAGGGCTGGCGGGGAGGAGAGAGCGGCCGACAGGCGGCCAAGGTCAGCGGGGGCGACGGGGCCTCGGTGGGGGAGGGGAGTCCGAGGCCCCGCCGGTCCGAATGCGCGAAGCCGGGCCCGTTCTACAGGCGGATCTCGGCGATGACCTCGCCGTACTCGGTCTCACCCACAGGGGTGAAGCCCATCCGCTGGAAGAACGCCTCGGGTCCACCGTCACCCGCTTCGTAGATGACGTTGACACGATCGAAGCCGCGGGCGCGCGCCTCTTCGAGCAGCTTCTCGACGGCGAACCGCCCGACGCCGCGACCCTGGTCGTCGGCGTCGACGTTGATGCGCCACAGCACGGAGCGGAAGTGCTCCTGGGGGGCATCATGGTCGAAGTTGGCGCTCACGAAGCCCACGACCTGGTCGCCGTCGAGGACGACGCGCTGCCACGACGTCTGCGGATCGATCACCGTCGCGGCGATCCCGTAGCTGACCGGCGCGAGGAACTGCTCCTGCCCGGGCTTGAGAGACATGTTGTTGACCGCCACGATCGTGGCGGCGGACAGTTCGACCAGTCGAAGCGCGTGCATACGCAAAGGGTAGCCCGGATGGCCCTGAGCGGGCACCGGCCGTCATGCACCGCAACAAGAGCGCCACGACCGGAGATATCTTGACGTCGAGATACTTTGCCTCGGTGGGATAGGCTGGAAGGAGACCCGAACGGAGACGAACCAGGTGACCGACTCGACCATCATCTACACCTACACCGACGAGGCTCCCGCTCTGGCGACCGCCTCGTTCCTGCCGATCGTGCAGGCCTTCACGCGGCAGGCGGGGGTCGACATCGAGACGCGCGACATCTCTCTCGCGGGTCGCATCCTGGCGGCGTTCCCGCAGAATCTGACGCCCGAGCAGCAGGTCGGCGATGCGCTGGCCGAACTGGGCGGTCTCGCGACGCTGCCCGAGGCGAACATCATCAAGCTCCCGAACATCTCGGCGTCGATCCCGCAGCTCAAGGCCGCCATCGCCGAGCTGCAGGCCGACGGCTTCGACATCCCCGACTACCCGGACGAGCCGCAGACCGTCGAGGCGAAGGACATCCGCGCCCGCTACGACCGCATCAAGGGCTCGGCCGTGAACCCCGTCCTGCGCGAGGGCAACAGCGACCGTCGCGCCCCGCTGTCGGTCAAGAACTACGCGCGCAAGCACCCGCACCGCAACAAGCCGTTCGCCGCGGGCTCGAAGACCCGCGTCGCGACGCTCGGCCACGACGACTTCAAATCGAACGAGAAGTCCTGGGTCTCGCCCGGCGACGACGTCCTGACGATCCAGCTCGTCGCGGCCGACGGCACCGTGACGCCGCTCAAGACGGGTCTCAAGGTGCTTCCCGGCGAGATCGTGGATGCGACGTTCCTGTCGGCAGCCGCGCTGGATGCCTTCCTCGCCAAGACGCTCGAGGAAGCCGCGGCGGACGACGTGCTCTACTCGGTCCACCTCAAGGCGACGATGATGAAGGTCAGCGACCCGATCATCTTCGGCCACGTCGTCAAGGCCTACTTCGCCGACGTCTTCAGCCGTTACGGCGACGTCATCGCCGCGGCGGGGCTGACGCCCAACGACGGACTCGGCGCGATCCTCGCGGGTCTGCCGTCGGTCGAGGGCGGGGCCGAGATCGCCGAGGCGATCACGGCCGACCTGGCCCGCGGGCCCCGCCTGTCGTACGTCAACTCCGACAAGGGCATCACGAACCTGCATGTCCCGTCGGACGTGATCGTGGATGCCTCGATGCCCGCTCTGATCCGCAACGGCGGAAAGCTCTGGGGCGTCGACGGCGGCGAGGACGACACGCTCGCCGTCATCCCGGACTCGTCGTACGCGGGCGTCTACCAGACGGTCATCGACGATGTCATCGCGAACGGTCCGCTCGACCCCGCCACGATCGGCACCGTGCCCAACGTCGGTCTCATGGCGCAGGCGGCCGAGGAGTACGGCAGCCACGACAAGACGTTCGAGATCCAGACCGCCGGCACCGTCCAGGTGGTCGATGGCGCGGGCGAGGTCGTGCTCGAGCACGCCGTGCAGCCGGGCGACATCTGGCGCGCGACCCAGGCGAAGGACATCGCGATCCGCGACTGGGTGAAGCTGGCCGTGACGCGCGCCCGCGCGACGGGTGCTCCCGCCGTGTTCTGGCTCGACAAGACCCGCGCGCATGACGCGGCGCTCATCGAGAAGGTCACGACCTACCTCGCCGAGCACGACACCGACGGCCTCACGATCGAGATCCTCGCTCCCGCCGAAGCGACGCAGTACTCGCTCGACCGCCTCCGCAAGGGCGAGGACACCATCTCGGTGACGGGCAACGTCCTGCGCGACTACCTCACCGACCTCTTCCCGATCCTCGAGGTCGGCACCAGCGCCAAGATGCTCTCGATCGTCCCGCTGCTCGCGGGTGGCGGACTGTTCGAGACGGGAGCCGGCGGTTCGGCGCCCAAGCACGTCCAGCAGCTCCTCGAGGAGAACTACCTGCGGTGGGACTCGCTCGGCGAGTTCTTCGCGCTGGCGGCTTCGCTCGAGCACCTCGCGACCTTCACGGGCAACGTCCGTGCGCAGGTGCTGGCCGACACGCTGGATGCCGCGACCGGCACGTTCCTCGAGAACGACAAGTCGCCGGGCCGCGCACTCGGAACGATCGACAACCGCGGCAGCCACTTCTACCTCGCGCTCTACTGGGCGCAGGAGCTGGCCGCGCAGAAGGCCGACCCCGAGCTCGCCGCGATCTTCGCGCCGGTCGCCGAGGCTCTCGCCACGCAGGAGCAGCAGATCGTCGGTGAACTCCTCGCCGTGCAGGGCTCGCCGGCCGCTGTGGGCGGCTACTATCGCCCGTCGGTCGAGCTCGTGACGAACGTCATGCGGCCCTCTGCGACGCTGAACGGCATCATCGACGCGATCGGCTGACGTCCCGGCACGCTGTTGGCTCGGCGCTGCGGCGGCTCTCCTCTGGGGCCACCGTGGCGCCGAGCGTCGTCATGTCGCCGTCGCGACCGAGCGACGGTCGGGTCAGGAGTGGACCCAGACCTCGGTGCCCATCGCCGTCCAGTCGTAGACGAACTTCGCGTCGGCGTCCCACATGTTGACGCAGCCGTGGCTCTGCGGGTATCCGAGGCGCGAACGGAGCGAGCTTGCTCCGTGGAAGCCGATGTCGGGCGCGAACCAGGTCACCCACGGCACGTTGCGCACGCAGTAGGGTGCTCCCTCGAAGCAGCCCATGCTCTGCACCTTCGAGTAGCCGTTGACGGTGAACCGTCCCTGGGGCGTGACGGAACCTGCGACACCCGACGAGACCAGCACCTCTTTCACGAGCTGATCATTCTCGAACAGGTAGGCGCGCTGCGAGCGGAGGTTGACCTCGATGCGCCGTGCGAGCGTGACCGTCGTGGGTGCGACTTCCGTCATCGGCAGCTCGAAGACGGGATCGAGGTCGGCGAGCTGAGCGGCGTAGTCCTCGGCGAAGTTCGAGGTGTCGTCGACCGCGCGACCCGGCGTGCCGTTGAACTCCTCGCGCAGCACCTTGCCGGCCGAGTTGGTGATGACCGCATTGTTGACGGGGGCGATGTTGACGATGCCGGGGATGGAGTCCACGACCGGCTGGATCGCGGCTGCGTCCACCGAGATCTCGAACGCGCCGCGGGATCCGGACTCGACGGTGATCCAGGATGCCACGACCTCGCGCGGTACCGGGACGAGACGCTCGGCGCCGATATAGAAACCCGCCTCGTCGAGCACGCGGTTGAGGCCGGCGGCGGTGGACTCGGCCACGTAGGCGGGGGTCTCCGGTTGCACGGGCGCGGGGAGGGGCTCGAACTCGACGCGCGAGGTGCCTGCGGCGTACGCGTCCTGGAGCGTTTCGCGCACGGCGTCGACGTCGATCCCGGTGCCGAGCTCGCCCGGGGTCGTGACATAGCTGATCGTCGCGGCGTCGAAGGCCAGGGTCGCGTCGACAGGGTCGGCGTAGAGGCTGGGAGCTGCATCGCGCAGGACGCGCGTCGCCTCGACGTCATCCAGGTGCACGACGGCGTCGATCGGTTCGGAGTACCACTGCGCGACGTTCCACATGGGATGCTCGGCGAACGCGGTCTCGGCGAGGGACCTCGCATCCACCGTCGCTCCCAGATCGGCGCCGGTGAGCTCGACGTCGCCGCCGTCGCCCGTGAGCACGATGGTCGTCTCGGCGAGCCGCTGCTCGAGCACGTCGATGGCGGCGCCCTGCGTGAGTCCGCCGACGGCGACGCCGCCCACGGTCGTGCCCGGGGCGATGAGCACGAGGGATGTCGCGACGAGTCCGACGGCGGCCACCCCGGCCGCGAGCCCGATCCACAGCGCCGTGCGTGACTTCTTGCGAGCCGGTTCGGTGGGCGCCCAGGCATACACGGTTCCGGCGGGGTCGCCGGCATCCGTTCCCGGTGCCGCACCGGGGAGGGGGGAAGCGGTTGCGAGGGCGTCGGCGGGCTCGAGCACCGCGGTGTCGGCGGAGTCGTGCGGGTCGGACTCGACGGGCGCCACGACCAGGTCTTCGGGAGCGACTTCTGCGTCGTCCTCGGGTTCGGTGTTGGCACCGTGCTTTGTAGCGAGATCCGTCACGCCATCACCCCCCGGATGCAAGAATGCGTCCCCCAATGGTAAAGGACGGGTCCTGAGCACGGGGCAACGGTCGGGTCACGCTGTCACGGGGCGCAGATCTCCTGGAACTTCTGCGTCGTCTCCTGGAAGCTCTCACTCAGGGTCGAGAGGTCCCCGAGCTTCGTGACATCGCCCTCCACGAGGGCGGTCATCGTCTCGCCGACCTGCGCGAACATGTCCTGAAGCGAGGGCAGGATCGCGGCGACCTGATCGTTCGTGACCTGCGACGACGCCGCGGCGATCCGGTCCGCCGCTGCCTTGATCGAGGCGACGACGGCCGCGGGATCGTCGGCGCCGACGTTCTCGAACTCCTCGGTCGCCTCGGAGATCGTGTCCTGGACGAGCGCGCAGGCGTCCTCGACCGACTGGCCTTCATCGCCCGAGGCGTCCGCGCTGGCGCTCGAACCCGTGGAGGGGCCGGCCGAACCCGCGGAGGGGCCGGCCGGGGAGATGGTGCAGGCCGTGAGCCCCAGCGCGGCGGTGGCGGCGAGGGCGAAGACGGCGATCCGGCGGGCGAGAGCAGCGTTGACCATGCGCAGAGCCTACGTGCACGGGATGGGAGCACCCTGACGATCCATGGAATGTAACAGTTTTGTAAACAGTCCGTCCAAATAGGCGATCGACGCTTGCGGCGGGATTGTTCGTAAGGTCTACTAACAAACATGACCGGATCGGAAGTGCACCGCGGCGCCACCGCGACGGAGTCGACGCCCTCGTCAGGAACGGCCCGCGCATTCGGCCGTCCGCTGCGCCGGGGCGCCAAAGTGCTCCCCGAGCACGCGCGGGGTCACAACCGCTCGCTCGTGATGCAGACGCTGTTCCACCAGGGCGCCATGAGCCGTGCGGATCTGTCCCGCGAGACGGGCCTCACGCGCGTGACGATCTCAGACCTCGTCGCGGAGCTCATCGCCGACGGTTTCGTCACCGAGCTCGGCATGCGCGAGTCCTCGGGCCCCGGCAAGCCGGCGATGCTCATCGACCTCGACCGCGACGGCCACCGCATCGTCGGGATCGACCTCTCGGGTACCGACCTGATCGTCGGCGCCGTCCTGACGCTCGACGGCGAGATCGTCTTCCGTCGCGAGGTCGCGCTTCCCCCTGCGGGCGATGTCGTCGAGACGGTCGTGCGGCTCGCGCGCGACCTCGTGGCCGAGTCCCACGCTCCCGTGCTGGGGATCGGCGTCGGAACGCCTGGTGTCGTGGACGAGCACGGCGTCATCCTGGCCGCTCCGAACTTCGGCTGGGTCGGGTTCGATCTCGAAGGCGCCCTGCAGGACGGCCTCGGGCTCCCCGTCCTGGTCGCGAACGACGCCAACGCCGCCGTGCTCGCCGAGTACACGTTCGGCGGAGCCGGCGACGACGTCCTCCTCGTCAAGGTCGGCCGAGGCGTCGGATCGGGCCTGCTCGCCGCGGGGCAGCCCATGCGTGGTCCTCGCTTCGCCGCCGGTGAGATCGGACACGTCACGGTCGGGACCGACGGCGGCCCCCTCTGCTCGTGCGGCAAGGTGGGATGCCTCGAGGCCTGGCTCTCGGTGCCTTCGCTCACGAAGCGGCTGGCCGAGGCATCCGCCGACGACCGCGAAAGCGTCCTGCGCGATGCGGGGGAGCGCCTCGGCATCGCCCTGGCCCCCGTCGTCGGCGCGCTCGACCTGTCTGAGATCGTCCTCTCCGGGCCCCCAGAACTTCTCGACGGCCCCCTTGCGGACCAGGCCGTCGAGACCCTCCGCACGCGCACGCTCGCCTCGTTCCACGACGGCGTGCGGGTTCGGATGACGGAGCAAGGCCAGGACATCGTCCTGCGCGGCGCCGCCGTCATGGTCCTCTCAGGCCAGCTCGGGGTCTCCTAGACCCCACAATCCCCCCCGGATGGGTCACCCGGCCCGTCGGAAACCACCAAGAGAACGAAGGAAGACACCAATGAACAAGAAGCTCGGAGCCATCGCGCTCGTCGGCGCTTCGGCGGTCCTTCTCGCCGGTTGCGCAGGCGGCAGCGGAGCCGCCGGCGGCGAGCCGTCCACCGGCGAGCTGACGGTCTGGCTCGTCGGCGCCGACACGCCTCAGACGGCGCGCGACTACCTCACCGACACGTTCGCCGAGGAGAACGAGGGATGGACCCTCAAGATCGAGGAGAAGACGTGGGATGACGTGTCGAACACGTACACCGCGGCACTCTCCTCCAACGACGCACCGGATGTCGTCGAGGTCGGCAACACGCAGGCCATCGGCTTCGCCGACGCCGGTCTCTTCCTCGACATCACCGACATCGAGGGCGACCTGGGCGGCGACGATCTGCTGCCCGGTCTCGTCGAGGCCGGCACATACGATGGCTCGCTCTGGGCCGCGCCGTACTATGCGGGTGGACGCGTCGTGTTCTACACGCCGCAGATCGTCGGCGACGAGCTTCCGAAGACGCTCGACGAGTATGTCGCGAAGGGCCAGGAGCTCACCACAGCGACGGTGTCGGGCATCTACGCGCCCGGTCGCGACTGGTACAACGCGCTGCCCTATGTGTGGGCCAACGGCGGCGAGATCGCCGTGCAGGACGGCGACACATGGGACGCGCAGCTCTCGAGTCCCGAGAGCGTCAAGGGCCTCGAGCAGCTTCAGCAGGTCTACCAGACCGCCACGGTCGCGCCGGTCGACGGCAACGAGCGCCTGGGCAACATCGCGTTCTGCGCCGGCGAGGTCGGCTTCCTCTCGACCCCCGCGTGGGCCCAGGGCAACCTGACCGGCGCCTGGCCGTGGGGCGACGAAGCCGCCGGTGAAGAGGTGTCGAACGGCTGCCCCGACACGTACGCGAAGGACCTGGGCGCGTTCGCGCTCCCGGGCACCGAGGCGGGCGAGACGGCCCCGATCTTCGCGGGCGGCTCCAACATCGCGGTCGCGTTCAAGTCGGATGCTCCCGAGAAGGCCAAGGCCGCGCTCAAGATCATGCTGTCGACGGGCTACCAGGAGCTGCTCGCCGAGCAGGGCCTCGTCCCGGGCATCATCTCGGCCGCATCCGCTCTGCCGGACACCGAGTCGGCGAAGGCGCAGGCCGAGGCTCTCGCCAACTCGAAGTTCACCCCCGCGAGCCCCAATTGGGGCGAGGTCGAGGCTGCCGCGATCATCCCCGACGCTCTCGTCCGCATCGCACAGGGCGAGGACGTGAAGACGGTCGCCGAGGCGCTCGACGCCCAGATCGAGGCGATCCTCAACAAGTAGCACCCGCGAACGGGGTCCCGGCTCTCCGGGGTCGGGACCCCGTCCCTCCGACCGAGCCCTCGGTCATGCTCGGGATGCCGCATCCGCCCGCGCATGACCCGGAGAGCGGTCAGCTCCCGACCTCCCGACCGGCCACCCACCCCACCAGAGAGGAGACGCCATGAGCGACACGCTCACTCCCGTGCGGCCCTCCGCACCCCGACGGCGCAGCGCGCAGCGCCGCCCCGTCTCGCGGGAGCAGGTGCGCACGCGCCGCGAGGCCCGTGGGGCATGGACGCTGCTCGCACCCTCGCTCATCATCCTCGGCGTCATGGTGGGCTATCCCGCCGTGCTCATGGTCATCCAGTCGTTCACCGACTACACCGTGCGCAACAAGGTGCAGGGCACCCTGCCCGACTTCATCGGCTTCGAGAACTACATCGAGCTGTTCTCCGAATCGGACTTCCCTGCGGTGCTCATGCGCAGCCTCGGGCTCATGGTCGTGCTCACGGCGCTCATCCTGCTGTTCGGGGTCCTCGTCGCGATCCTCATGACCCGGCTCGGCCGCACCTGGCGCATCATCGTCTCGATCGGTCTCCTCCTGGCTTGGGCGATGCCGCCGCTGACGGCGACGGTCGTGTGGGGCTGGATCTTCGACACGCAGTACGGGCTGGTCAACTGGACCCTCAACACCATCACGGGGACCGAGAACTGGACCAACCACTCGTGGCTGCTCAATCCGTGGTCGTTCTTCATGGTCCTCACGATCATCGTGGTCTGGCAGGGAGTGCCGTTCGTCGCGTTCACGACGTACGCGGGTCTCGGTCAGGTCCCCGGCGAGGTCCTCGAAGCGGCCGCCCTTGACGGCTCGACGGGCTGGAAGCGCTTCTGGCAGGTCGTCTTCCCGTATCTGCGCAGCATCCTGCTCGTGGTCCTCGTGCTCCAGATCATCTGGAACCTGCGGATCTTCACGCAGGTCTACGCACTGCAGAGTCGCGGCGGCATCGCCTCAGAGACCAACGTGCTGGGCACGTACCTGTTCCGCCAGGGCATCGGCGAGTTCGGCATGACCTCGGCGATCGGCGTCGTCATGGTCATCCTGCTGCTCGCGCTCTCGTGGGGCTACGTCCGGACGACCCTCAAGGAGGAGGAGCTGTGAGCACTCAGGTCAGCGTCGGCACGCAGCTCACGACCGTCGGCGTCGACGAGGTCATCGGCGAGGTCGGCAACGCCAAGACGCCCAAGCGCCGGTCGATCCAGGCGCGTCGTCCGTCGCCGCGCAAGGTCACGACGCGCGTCCTGCTCAACCTCGCAGCGCTCCTCGTCTTCGTGCTCTCGATCTTCCCCGTCTACTGGATGGTGAACATGTCGTTCACCCCCAACTCGCAGATCGTCAGCCGGACGCCCAGCTGGTTCCCGCTCGACCTCACAGTCGGCAACTACGTCACGGCGTGGAACCGCGAAGCGGCGCCCGGTCAGACCGACTTCTCGCACGCGCTGGGCACGACGGTCACGATCACGGCGGGCGTCCTCGTGGCGACACTGCTCTTCGCCTTCCTCGCGTCGGTCGCCGTCGCGCGGTTCCGCTTCAAGGGGCGCCGGTCCTTCATCGTCGCCGTGCTGGTGGTCCAGATGATCCCGGGCGAGGCGATGATGTTCACGATCTACGGCATGATCGACGACTGGCGCCTCATGAACACCCTGCTGGGTCTCGGGATCGTCTACACGGCCGCCGTCATCCCGTTCACGATCTGGACGCTGCGCGGATTCGTGGCGGGCGTCCCCGCGGATCTCGAAGAAGCGGCGATGATCGACGGATGCACGAAGGCGCAGGCGTTCTGGAAGGTCACCTTCCCGCTCCTCGCGCCCGGCCTCGTGGCCACCGGCATCTTCGCGTTCATCCAGGCGTGGAACGAGTTCACGATGGCGCTGCTGTTCATGAAGGGCTACAACCTCACGCTCATGCCGTGGCTCAACGCCTTCCAGTCCTCCTCGGTCGGCGGAGCCGTCAACTGGGGTGCGGTCATGGCGGGCTCGACGATGATCGCGATCCCGATCGTCATCTTCTTCCTGATCGTGCAGGGACGCATGGCCGGCGGCCTCGTCTCGGGGGCGGTCAAGGGCTGATGCGCGCGCAGGTTCGAGCCGCCTCCGGCAGGGAGGGCGGCCGATGAGGATCGGGCTGGACGTCGGCGGGACGAAGACGGACGCCGTCGCCGTGGACGCGGCGGGAGCCGTCGCGGGCCGCGTGCGGCTCGCGACCGGCTGGGGGCCCGAGGCGGTGGTTCGGACCGTGCTCGAGGCCGTCGAGACGCTGACCCGCGATGCCGGGCTCGACCGATCATCGGTGCGCTCGGTCGGCATCGGGATGCCGGGACAGGTCGAACCGGGCACGGCCCGCGTCGTGCACGCGGTCAACCTCGGGGTCGACGAACTCGACCTCGCGGCGGCCGTCGGCCCGACGCTCGGGGTGTCCGTCCGCGTCGAGAACGATGTCAAGGCCGCCGCCGTCGGCGCGTACGTGCTGCACGGAGGTTCGGGCACCGTGGCGTATCTGAACCTCGGCACGGGGATCGCGGCCGGCATCGTCCGAGACGGCGTGCTGTGGCGGGGCGCCCGCGGCACGGCCGGCGAGGTCGGCCACATCTCGATCGATCCGCGCGGACCCTTGTGCCGCTGCGGGCAGTTCGGCTGCATCGAGGCGCTCGCCGGCGGCGGGTCGCTCGCGGAGCGCTGGAACCGCCCCGGCGCTCTGCCTGTGCGCGACATCTTCGACGCGGCCGACGGAGGCGATTCGACGGCGCTCGCACTGCGCGCGGATCTGGCCCGCGGGGTCGCTGCTGCCGTGCGCGTCCTCGTGCTGACCGCCGATGTCGATACCGTCGTCCTGGGCGGGGGAATCACCGCGCTCGGGGAGCGCCTCATGCGACTCGTCTCGGCCGAACTGGCGGCGAGTGCCGCGGCATCCCCGTTCATGCGATCGCTGCGCCTCGAGGAGCGCGTCGCGCTGCTCCCCGCGGGATCGCCCGCCGCAGCGCTCGGGGCCGCGCTCGTCGGCGGGGCACGGGATCCCGAGCTCGACGGAGCGGAGCTGCTCGCGAATGGCTGAAGTCGTCATCGTCGAATCCGCGGAGGCGGCGGGATCCCTCGTCGCCGACGAGATCCTGCGACTCATCGAGAGAGACCCGTCGGTCGTGCTCGGCCTCGCGACCGGATCCACGCCTGTGCCCGTCTACGAAGCCCTGCGACCCCGGCTCGCGGCGATCGACGTCTCGCGCGTGCGCGGCTTCGCGCTCGACG
The DNA here is from genome assembly GCA_963695125.1 of uncultured Actinomycetota bacterium. Taxonomy (GTDB): domain Bacteria; phylum Actinomycetota; class Actinomycetes; order Actinomycetales; family Microbacteriaceae; genus Microbacterium. The sequence goes on along the minus strand of CAVOFY010000003.1, from coordinate 442,375 downwards.
AGTACGTCGGGATCGAGCCAGGGCATCCCGAGTCCTATCGCTCCGTCATCACGCGCGAGGTCGTCGAGCCGCTCGGTCTCGACCCGGCGCTCATCCACGTGCCCGACGGATCGCTCGACGGGATCGAGCACGCCGGCGACGACTACGAAGCCGCGATCGAGGCGGCAGGCGGCGTCGAGCTGCAGATCCTCGGCATCGGCACGGACGGCCACATCGGGTTCAACGAGCCCGGCTCGTCGTTCGCGTCGCTCACCCGCGTCAAGACGCTCACGGAGCAGACGCGTCGAGACAACGCGCGGTTCTTCGACTCGGTCGACGATGTGCCCCGCCACTGCATCACACAGGGGCTCGGGACGATCATGCGTGCGCGCCACCTCGTGCTGCTGGCGTTCGGCGAAGGCAAGGCAGCCGCCGTCGCGGGGGCGGTCGAGGGTCCCGTCACGGCGTCGCTGCCGGGCTCGGCGATCCAGCTCCATCCGCATGCGACGGTCCTCGTCGACGAGGCCGCGGCGTCTCGTCTCGCACACGGCGCCTACTACCGGTACGCGTTCGCGAACAAGCCCGCCTGGCAGGGGATCTGACCTACGCTGACGGCATGACGGATGCCCCTCCCGCCGCCGGATCGCTGCGCAGGACGCTCATCGCCGGGGGAGCGCTCCTCATCGTGAGCGCCGTCGCGACGTTCTCGCAGCCGAGCTTCTTCGCGGCGCCGCTGTCGGTCGTGCTGGGGTGGCTCGGCGTCACCGCCTTCTCGGCGGCGCTCCTCGTGTTCGCGTTCGGCCTCGGGCGTGCCGGCAGCATCGTCGCCCGCGGGCCGCTCGGTGTCACGGCCGCGGCCGTCGCGGCCGCCTGGCCGTTCGTCGAGCGGGCGGTGACACTCGCCCTGCCGTTCGAGAGCATCGGCGCCGCGTTCTACCAGCCCTGGGCGTTCCTCTCGTGGGGAGTGATGCTGGGTGCGCTGGCGGTCTTCACGGTGCGCATCGCGCGGGCGGGAGTCGTCCGTGGGCGCGCGCGGTGGATGCCGCTGTGGGGGCTGGTACTGGTCACGGCTCCGCAGCTGCTCGCCCAGATCGTCATGACGGCGTTCGCGCTGGGGGCGGGTGACCAGGATGTCGTCTTCCTCGTCCTGGGGCTCGGGCAGCTCCTCGCCTTCGCCGTGCCGCTCGGGCTGGGCATCATCGCGCTCCTCGTCGCGAACCGCCCCGTGTCGACGCAGGCGCCCGTGCAGGTGTATCCGCCCGCGCCGTGATCAGGCGCCGAAGACCTTCCCGGGGTTGAGGATGCCGTGGGGGTCGAAGACCCGCGCGATGTCGCGCTGCAGCGCCCACTGGTCGTCGCCGAGCTCGTCCGCGAGCCACCGGCGCTTGAGCACGCCGACCCCGTGCTCGCCCGTCAGCGTGCCGCCGAGGCGCAGGGCCGCGCGGAAAAGGTCGTCTGCGGCATCCCAGATGTATGACGGCGTCTCGATGACGCCGTTCTCGTCAGGTTCGACGTCGAAGACGAAGTTCGGATGCAGGTTGCCGTCGCCCGCGTGAGCGACGGTCGGGATCGTCACGCGGTGCTCGCGCTCGATGCGGGCGATCTCGTCGAACATCGCGGGCAGCGCACTGCGGGGCACCGAGACGTCCTCGATGAGGGTCGTGCCGAGCGACTCCATCGCGGGATGCATCGACCGACGGATCGTGAGCAGCCGCTCGCCCTCTGCACGATCGGACGAGACGGCGACAGTCCCGCCGGAGGCGCGCAGCACGTCGGCGATCGCGGCCGCCTCGGCGAGGGCGGCGGGCCCGTCGGTCTGGATCGTGAGCTGCGCCGCGCCCGGCGTCGGGGGATCGAGCGACAGCAGGGCGTGGACGGCCGCGAGGGAGGCGGCATCCATCAGCTCCATGATCGCGGGCTGCGCGCCGGAGGCCGTGACGGCGGCCGATGCCTCGGCGGCAGCGCGGACGTCGGCGAAGGTCGCCGCGATCGTGCACACATCGCCCGGCACGAGGCGCCGGAGCTTGAGCGTCGCGCCGACGACGACCCCGAGGACGCCCTCCGAGCCGATCACGAGCGACGTGAGGTCGAGACCCGTGACGCCCTTGACGGTGCGGTGCCCCAGGTGCAGCAGTCGTCCGTCGGCCAGCACGAGGTCGACGCCGAGGACGGCATCCCGCACGACGCCGTACTTCGCGCACAGCAGTCCGCCCGCTCCCGTCGCGATGTTGCCGCCGACCGTGGAGATCGCGCGGCTCGCGGGATCCGGAGCCCACCAGAGTCCGTCGGGCGCGAGACGCTCGTTGAGTTCGGCGTTGAGGATGCCGGGCTCGACGACCGCGAGCTGGTCGTCGACGTTCACCTCGAGGATGCGGTTCATGCCGCGCAGCGACAGCGAGATCTCGCCCATGCCCGCGTTCGCGCCGCCCGCAAGCCCCGTCCCGGCGCCGCGCGTCACGACGGGAGTGCCGGTCTCGCTCGCGATCCGCAGGGTCTTCTGCACGTCATCGATCGATGTCGCGTGCACGACGGCGAGCGGCTCTCCGGATGCCGCGTGGCCGGATTTGTCGGCGCGTGCGCTCTGCAGAGCGCGGGACGACGTGTCGACGCGGTCTCCCATCGCTGCGCGCAGGAGCGCGACGACGTCGGCGCTCACGCGAATCGCCGGCGCCCCGAGACGACCCCTACGGCCACGGCGACGACGCCGTAGGCGAGGCCGATCCACGCGGCGCCCATGCTCCACCACGCGATCGTGGCCGAGACGTACACGAGCAGCTCGACGACCGCTCGCACGAAGGGGTGCACGACGAACACGGCGCGCGGCGAGACGAAGAGGGCCCAGATGAGGACCGCGATGACCGGTGCCGCGATCCCGACCACGATGTTCCAGGGGAACGGCCAGAACACGAAGCCCCAGAATGCGAGGGTGCCGAAGGCGAAGAGCCCGCAGAGGAACGTCAGCAGGTCGAGGGCCGAGAGCGGCGCGCGCGTTCCGGCCGCCGGCTCGTCGGGCGAGTGGGGCGCGGCAGGGGGCAGATCGGGCATGACGTCCAGTTTAGGCGCGTCGCGCCCGCCTGCCTTCCGGTCGGGAGCCGTCAGATTCCGAGAGCGTCCAGGATGTCGCGCACGCTCACGAGGTCGTGCAGATCGATCGTCGACTCCGGTCCGCTGAGCGCGCCGGCCGTGTAGCGGAGGTGGATCGTGGGATCGCTCAGCAGCTCGGCGACGGTGGGCCGGAGCGTGAGCGATACCGCGCCCGAGGCATCCAGGGTCATCGTGCCCCGGTCGCGCTCGGCGAATGAGACCTGGACGGTCGAGCCCGCGGCGCCCGTCACGGGGATCGCGATCGTGAGGCGCGTGCCCTCGAATGACACGACGGCCTCGCCGACCGACGGCATGCCCTCGGGAAGCGTCGGATCGACGGGGTCGATCGGATCGGTGGGATCGACCGGATCGGTGGGGTCGGTCGGGTCGGTCGGGTCGACCGGATCGGTCGGGTCGGTCCCGTCAGCAGGCACGACAGGGGCCGTCGGCTGTGACGCGGGAGGCGCCGGGACGACGGGGTTCGTGACAGGTGTGGTCTGGTCGGCGCGCGGCGGCACGACGGGAGGCGGCGCGACGGGCTCGCCCTCGGCATCGGGGCCGACGAGCGGAGCCTCGGTGAACGGCGGGGCCGCGGCATCCGTCGTCTCGTCCTGGACGGGGGCTGGGCCCTGTTGAACGAGGGACGTGCCCGTGTCGTCGGCGACCGACGGCGAGAGGGTCGGCAGGACGACGGCGGCGGCCACGACCGAGCCCACCACGACGAGACCCGCCGTCGCGAGCGCGAGCGTCGCACCGACGCCGATGAAGCCCCCGCCCACCGCCGCCGCGCCCGCTGCAACTGCTCCGCCGCTCGCGCCTGCGGCTGCGGCCGCCGTGCCTGCGGCCGCCGTGCCCGCGCCTGCCGTGCCCGCGCTGCCGGCACCGGCGCCGGACGCGCCTGCCGTGCCCGCCCCGATCGGCACGGGGGCTGCAGGGGCGACTGTCACGGCGCCCTGAATGCTGCCTGGCATCGCGGCGAGCGCGATGATCGGCACGCCGCCGCCCTGGAGCATCGCGAGATAGCCTGCGGATCCCGCCGCACCGATCGTGAGGGGGAGGAGCACGAGCGCGAGGCGGCTGCCGACCTCTTGAGCCTCGCTCGCCACGATCGCGCATCGTGCGCACTCCGCGAGGTGCGCGTCGACTTTGCGCTGGTCGCGGGGGCCGAGGTTGTTGCGTGCGTACGCGCCGAGGCGCTCGACGGTCCACTGGCAGTCCGAGCCGTCCGCGAGCGAACGCAGGTGAGCCTGGATCCAGGCTTCACGCAGACCCTCGCGTGCGCGGAAGGTGAGCTGCGCGACCGCCGTGGGCTTGAGCCCGAGCAGCGGCGCGATCTCGGCCGGCTTCATGCGCTCGATCTCGGAGTACCACAGCACCTCCTGCCATCGCGTCGGAAGACTCCGGAATGCCTGGTGCGTCAGGCTGCGGTCCAGCGCCTCGGACGTCGCCTGCTCGCTCGTCGCGGGGTCTTCGACGGTGTCGAGCACGTCGATCGGGGTCTCTTTGCGGGCGCGCCCCCATCCGGCGGCGGTGTTCCGGATGCTCGTGAACAGGTATGCGCGGAACGAGCCGGTCGGTCCGCCGCCGCTCTGGATCGACTGGTAGATGCGGGTGTACGCCTCCTGCACCAGATCGTCGGCGTCGAGCGAGAACGAGACGGACCGCGCCACCGCGATGCCAGAGCGGTAGTGCCTGCGCCACAGCTCGCCGAACGCGTCCGAGTCTCCGGAGCGCGTACGCAGCACGAGATCCGCGTCGGCGAGCTCGGTCACGCGCGCGGCGTCATCGTTCGTCGTCATGCCATCCCCAAGTGCACTCGCGCATCAGCGTCGCAGTCCCCACGCTAAGAGACGCGCGAACGCGGGTTTCATCACGCGACTTCGCCCATTCTCCCCCGAACAGGCCTTTTTGTCTCCTTCCGGTCGGCTCCCAGCCCGGTTCCGAGCGCCCCATGACGTCGTCTCCACATTCGATCTCACAATCGCGTAATAGATCCGCCCAGGCGCCGTCTCATGGGCAGGAGATCGTTGCTCGTTCCCGTCGGGGCAGGGACGAGACCCCGGTGACACGAACGCGGACCTCCGCTCCCGTCGCCGGGGGCGGGCACGGAGAATTCTCGGGGGAGGGTTCTCCGGCCCGCACATCTCCGCAGTCGGGCACTGGGGAATTGGGCCTGGCGGATAAAGCGGTCACTGCGACTTGGGGTCAGGCAGTGACCGCTTCGTCCTTCCCTCGCGCGTATGCGCGTCGGCAGGTGGATGCCGCAACCGCGCGATGGCGGGGAGCAGCCGGGCTGGCGTGCGGCCCGGCTGCGGCGGTCAGGCCTCGGTGCCGGCGACCCACACCTTCACGACGGCGAGGTCGGCGTCGAGCAGGACGGCGTCGGCGAGGCATCCGGGCTCGAGACGCCCGAGGTCGTCGCGACCGAGCACACGTGCGGGCGTGCGGGTCAGGGCTTCGACGGCGTCCGGCAGCGCGACGCCGTAGCCGACGGCGTTGCGCAGGGCCGCATCCTGCGTCAGCGTCGAACCCGCGATGCTGCCGTCGATCGTGAGCCGGGCGACGCCGTCGACGACGTCGACCTCGAGCGATCCCAGCTCGTACCGGCCGTCAGCGGCGCCCGCGGCGGCCATCGCGTCTGTCACGAGCGCGATGCGCCCGGGCGCGGCGGCGAAGGCGATGCGAACGACTTCGCCGTCGACGTGCACGCCGTCGGCGATGATCTCGAGCGTCACGCGCGGGTCGGCCGTCGCGGCGCCGACGGGACCGGGCTCGCGGTGGTTCATTCCGGGCATCGCGTTGAACGCGTGCGTCACGAGCGTCGCGCCGGCGTCGAACGCGCGGGTCGCGGCTTCCCTCCCCGCACTCGTGTGCCCGACCGCCGCGACGGCGCCCGCGGCGACGACGGCGCGCACGGCGTCGAGTCCTCCAGGAAGCTCGGGCGCGAGGGTCACCTGCCGCACGGTGCCGCCGCCCGCGGCGAGCAGGCGGGCGAGATCGGACGCGACGGGATGCCGCAGCAGCGCCGGATCGTGCGCGCCCTTGCGGGCGATGTCGAGGAAGGGGCCCTCAAGGTGCGAGCCGAGGACGTCGGCGTCGGTCTGGACGAGGTCGGCGACGACGGCGGTGCGCTCCTCGAGATCGTCGAGCGATGCCGTCACGAGCGAGATGACGGCCCGGGTCGTCCCGTGCGCGCGATGCAGTGCGCGAGCCGCGCGGATCGCCTCAGCGCCGTCGTCGTACGACCGTCCGGCGCCGCCGTGCCCGTGCAGGTCGATGAAGCCGGGCGTGAGGTAGCGGCCCGCGCCGTCCACGACGGCGTCGCGCTCGCCGACGAGCGGGCGCCAGGCGTCACCCCTGCCCGTGCCGGCGATGCGATCGCCGTCGAAGGCGACCCACGCGTCGTCGGTGATCCGCCCGCCGTCGACGACGCGCACGGAGTGGATGACGGTCGTCATAGGTCCTCGTGCCCACGGGATCTCGTCCGATGCGAGGTAGCCGATGCCGAGGCTCGTCCAGAGCGGGCCCATCGCCCCGACGCGACGGCGGAACGACTCCCACGTGCGCTCCTCGTTCTCGGCGGTCGAGGGCGACCATGCGGCCTCGGCGGCCGACGCGATGCGCGGGAACGCCATCCGGTCGATGTCGGCCAGGTCGCGGATGGTCTCGGTCCACAGGGGAGCCTCGATCCCCAGGATGTCGGCATCCGTGATCCCGGGGATGATCGTCGACGGCTCCCACCCGTACGATCGCTCGACGCTCGTCGGTCCGTTCGCCCACGTCAGGCCGAGTTCGCTCGCGGCCGTCGGCTTCATGTCGAGGTAGATCGCGTCGGCGGGCGAGAGGATCAGCTGCGCGCCGTTCGCGACGAACGCGCGGGCCTTGTCGTCCATGCCGTCGGTCGGCGTCATGAACCCCCAGTACTGCCCGATCGTGCTGTCGGCGATGCCTTTCGCGGATCCCGCCTCGTGCCACGCGACCGGCGTCTTGCCGAGGTCGGCGATGATCGAGCTCACGCGGCTCACGAACACGTCGAAGTCGTCGTCGCTCGTCGCGAGCGACTCGTCGCCGCCGAAGTGCAGATAGGGGCCGGGCGTCACGGCGGCGAGCTCGCCGAACACATCCGCCACGAAATCGTAGGTCGCCTCGTCGCGGGTCTTGAGCGACGAGAAGCCGACCGCCATGCCGTCGTAGTCGACGCCGTTGCGCGGCAGGTCGCCGCCGTACGCCGCCGCGATCTCGCGGATGTGGTCGCTGATCGCGGGTTCTTCCATCAGCTCGGGGTACGCGATCGTGATCGCATGCGTGTGGCCGGGCATGTCGAACTCCGGGACGACCGTCATGTGGCGCGATGCCGCATGCTCGACGATCCGGCGGTAGTCGTCCTTCGTGTAGTAGCCACCGGGATCCCCGCCGACCGACGATCCGCTCGACCGTTCGGTCAGGAGCGGTCGTGAGTCCAGTTGCAGGCGCCAGCCCTGGTCGTCGCTCAGATGCAGGTGCAGCGCATTGAGCTTGAGGGTCGCGGCCCGATCGATGTACGCCTCGACCGTCTCGACCGACAGGAAGTGACGGGCCACGTCGAGCATGACTCCGCGGTACGCGAAGCGCGGGGCGTCCGCGATCTCGACCGCGGGGACTGCCCAGCCGTCCCGCTCGCGTCGCGCGAGCTGGCCGAGCGTCTGCACGCCGTAGAACAGCCCCGCCGCGTCTGCGCCCGTGACGACGATGGATGCCTCGCCTGCCGCGATCTGGTACGACTCCGGCGGCCTGCCTTTCTCCACCCGCAGCACGATGGCGCCATCCTCGCTCCGCTCGAGACGCATGCCCGTCCGCGCATGCAGGAGCGAGACGAGCGCGTCGACCGCCTCCGCGTCGCCCGCGACGGTCGTGCCCGACGAGAGCGGGAACGCGGCTCCCGCGCCTTCCGCCATCGCGGCGGGCAGGGGGACGAGGGAGGGGAGGATCGCAGCGTCTCCAGTCACAGTGTCTCCATTCTGGTCGGCGGGCGCGCACGGGGCCAAGACCGCGCGAGGAGAGCCGTGACCGCTCGGATCGTGAGGAGCCGGCATCCGCTTCTCATGTAAAGCGTCCTAACAAAAGGAATGAGCCCACTCTAGCGGTTCCCGCGCGCCGCGCCCAGCATCGAGCGCGACGGGCGATCGGCTATGCTCGGGGTGTCGCGACTGGCGTTGAGGTGGACCACCACCGGGGAGCGGCTGACTACGGCATTCGACCGCGCGCCTGGGCCGATGTGAATCCCGGCACCCCCGTGCCGCGAACCCCGAAAGCCGTCGTCAAGGAGATCGTCATGACCGATCAGTACTTCAACGCCCCCCTCGCCGAGGTCGACCCCGAGATCGCCCAGGTGCTCGAGCGCGAGCTCGAGCGTCAGCGCGGCTACCTCGAGATGATCGCGTCCGAGAACTTCGTGCCCGTCTCGGTCCTGCAGTCGCAGGGCTCGGTGCTCACGAACAAGTACGCCGAGGGCTACCCGGGCCGCCGCTACTACGGCGGCTGCGAAGAGGTCGACGTCGCCGAGGAGCTCGCGATCCAGCGCGCGAAGTCGCTCTTCGGCGCCGAGTTCGCCAACGTCCAGCCGCACTCGGGCGCGACGGCGAACGCGGCCGTCCTGCACGCGATCGCCCGCCCCGGCGACACGCTCCTCGGTCTCTCGCTCGACCAGGGCGGACACCTCACGCACGGCATGAAGATCAACTTCTCGGGCCGCCTCTACGACATCGTCGCCTACGGCGTCGAACCCCGAGACCTCGATGATCGACATGGACGAGGTCCGCCGCCTCGCTCTCGAGCACAAGCCGAAGGTCATCATCGCGGGCTGGTCGGCCTACCCCCGTCAGCTCGACTTCGCGGCCTTCCGCGCGATCGCCGACGAGGTCGGCGCGCTGCTGTGGGTCGACATGGCGCACTTCGCGGGTCTCGTCGCGGCGGGCCTGCACCCGAACCCCGTGCCGCACGCGCACGTCGTCTCGTCGACCGTGCACAAGACGATCGGCGGGCCCCGCTCGGGCTTCATCCTCACGAACGACGCCGACATCGCCAAGAAGATCAACTCGGCCGTCTTCCCCGGTCAGCAGGGCGGTCCGCTCATGCACGTCATCGCCGCCAAGGCGACGGCGTTCAAGCTCGCCGCGACGCCCGAGTTCGACGAGCGTCAGCAGCGCGTCCTGAGCGGCGCGAAGCATCATCGCCGAGCGGCTCTCGCAGCAGGACGTCAAGGATGCCGGCATCGCCGTCCGCTCGGGCGGCACCGACGTGCACCTCGTGCTCGTCGACCTGCGCGACGCCGCAGATCGACGGCAAGCAGGCCGAAGACCTGCTGCACGAGATCCACATCACGGTCAACCGCAACGCCGTCCCGAACGACCCGCGTCCGCCGATGGTCACATCGGGTCTGCGCATCGGCACGCCGGCGCTCGCGACCCGCGGCTTCGGCGACGCGGAGTTCGCCGAGGTCGCCGACATCATCGCGCTCGCGCTGCTGCCGGACGCCGACATCGAGGCGCTGCGCACGCGCGTCGCGGCGCTCACCGCCGCGTTCCCGCTGTACCCCGGGCTCCAGCAGTAATGGTCGCCGTCCGACTCGACGGCAAGGCCGCCGCGGCCGAGATCAAGGCCGAGCTGCGCGACGCGCGTCGACGGCCCTGCGCGCGCGCGGCATCGTGCCGGGCATCGCGACGGTGCTCGTGGGCGCCGACCCGGCGTCGCAGCTCTACGTCGGGCATGAAGCACCGCGAGTCCGAGGCGATCGGCATGAACTCGATCCAGGTCGAGCTGCCCGCCGACGCGACCCAGGCGCGAGGTCGAAGCGGTCATCGACGAGCTCAACGCCGATCCCGCGTGCCACGGCTACATCGTGCAGCTGCCGCTGCCGAAGCACCTCGACACGGACGCGATCCTCGAGCGCATCGATCCCGGCGAAGGACGCCGACGGACTGCATCCGACGAACCTCGGCCGGCTCGTGCTCAACGTCAACGCGCCCGATCACGACGCCGCTGCCGTGCACGCCGCGCGGAGTCATCGAGCTGCTGCTGCGCAACGGCTACGACCTCGCGGGCAAGCACGTCGTCGTCGTCGGCCGCGGCGTCACGATCGGCCGGTCGATCGGGCTGCTGCTGACCCGCCGCGCGCATCAACGCGACCGTCACGCTCACCCACACGGGCACGAAGGACCTCGCGGGGCACCTCGCGCCAGGCCGACGTCATCGTCGCGGCCGCGGGCGTCAAGCACATCGTGCTCCGCCGAGCGACGTCAAGCCCGGCGCCGCGGTGCTCGACGTCGGCGTGACGCGCGAGCTCGACCCCGAGACCGGCAAGAGCCGCGGTCTACGGCGACGTCCACCCCGACGTCGTCGAGGTCGCCGGCTACCTCTCGCCGAACCCCGGGGGAGTCGGCCCGATGACGGTCGCGCTGCTCATGACCAACGTCGTCGAAGCGGCGGAGCGCGCGGCGGCAGCCTGAGGCTCACCGCATCCTGATCCGAGCCTTCCGTCGGAGGATCGTCGTTCGGTCGGAGGATCGGCACGGGATGCTCCGACCGAAGCGCACTCCTCCGACCGGGCGGTGCTCAGGCCGTGAAGCGCGCGAGGAACTCGCGCGTGCGCGCCTCGCGCGGTGCTCCGAAGACCTCGGCGGGCGGACCCTGCTCGATGATGCGGCCGCCGTCGAGGAACACGACGCGGTGCGCGACATCGCGTGCGAACGCCATCTCGTGCGTCGCCATCAGGATCGTCGCGCCCTCCTCGGCGAGCTGGCCCACGAGTTCGAGCACTTCGCCGACGAGCTCGGGATCGAGCGCCGACGTGATCTCGTCGAGCAGGAGCACCTCGGGCTCGGTCGCGATCGCCCGCGCGATCGCGACGCGCTGCTGCTGGCCGCCCGAGAGCCGATCGGGGTGCTCGCGCGCCTTGTCGGCGAGTCCGACGCGCTCCAGCAGCGCGAGCGCGCGGGCCTCGGCATCCCGTCGCGCCTCTTTGTGCACGACGCGGGACGCGAGCGTCACGTTGTCGAGCACCGACATGTGCGGGAACAGGTTGTAGCTCTGGAAGACGACGCCGAAGCGCGCGCGCACGCGGTTGGCGTCGACGCGCGGGTCGGAGATGTCCTCGTCGCCGAGCAGGATGCGCCCGTCATCGATCGGCTCGAGCAGGCTCAGGCAGCGCAGCAGCGTGGACTTGCCCGACCCGCTCGACCCGATGACCGCGACGACCTCGTGGGCCGCGAGATCGAGCGAGACGCCGCGCAGCACCTGGCGCTCGCCGAAGGCCTTCCACAGGTCTTGTGCGCGCAGCAGGGCGGTCACAGGAGCGATCCCGTCTGCTCGCGCTCGCGCAGGCGGGCCGTGTACCAGTCGGTCAGTCGGATCGTGGGGATCGCCAGCAGGATGAACAGGATGCCCGCGACGACGTACGGCGTGAAGTTGTACGTCTGCGACGCGTCGATCTTGGCGGCGAGCACGGCATCGACGGCGCCCAGGATCGAGATGAGCCCGACGTCCTTCTGCATCGCGACGAAGTCGTTCATGAGCGGCGGCGTGATCTTGCGCAGGGCCTGCGGCAGGACGACGCGCCGGAGCGTCTGCACATAGCCGAGTCCCAGAGCGCGCGCCGCGAGTCGCTGCGACGGATGGACGGCCTCGATGCCCGCGCGGATCACCTCCGACACGTACGCCGAGTAGGTCAGCGTGACCGCGAGCGTCCCGAGCACGATGACCGGGATGCGGGTGTTCGTGAGAGTCGGGATGCCGAAGCCCACGATGTAGAGCACGATGATGAACGGCAGTCCGCGGAAGACGTCGGTGTAGACGGCCGCGACGACCCGGAGCGGGAAGAAGACCGGCCCCGGGAGCGTCCGCAGCAGCGCGATGACGCAGCGCGACGACCGCGACGGTCACGAGCGAGAGCCCGAGCACCTGCAGATTCAGCAGGAAGCCGTCCCAGATCCGCGGAAGCGATGCGAGCGCGATCTGCGGGGTCGAAGAACGCCTTCTGGACCGCGGCCCACCCGGGGGTCGCGACGACCGTGACCCAGACGAGGAGCGCGAACGCGATCGTCGAGGCGATCGCGACGAGCACCGAGCGCCGCGACTGGCGCGCCCGGAACTCGCGGCGATCGAGCTCGAGCGCGCTCGGGATGTGCGTGTCGGTCACGGCACGACGGTACTCGACACGCGGTCCGAGCGCGTCACTTCAGAAGGGTGACGCCCTGGCCGGCACCGAGCCACTCGTCGGTGATCGCCTGCGAGGGTGCCGTCGTCGCGCAGCTCGTCGAGAGCAGCGCTGACGCGCTCGGTGAGCGGCGAGTCCTTCGAGAGCACGACGCCCCACTCGTCGGGGATGCCGCCCGCGGGCAGCTCGCCCACGATGAAGGAGTTCTCGATGTAGATCGCGGTCGCGAGGTAGGCGGTGGGCAGGTCGATCACGAACGCGTCGATCTGGTTGGCGCTGAGCGCTGCCGTGACGTCCTCGTTCGAGCCGTACAGTCGCGGGTTCGACGTCGGGGGCGATGACCTCTTCGAGCGTCTGCGCGCTCGTCGAGCCGGCCATCGCGCCGATCGTGAGGCCCTTGAGGCCCTCGATCGTGTCGACGCCGTCGGCCGGGCCGCCCTTGAGGGCGACGACCGCCTGGCTCGCCGAGTAGTACGGCGACGAGAAGTCGACGGCCTGCTTGCGCTCGTCGGTGATCGTGTACTGCTGGATGTTGAAGTCGAAGTTCTTGGGGCCGGGTGCGATGGCTGCCTCGAAGCTCGTGCGCACCCACTCGACGTCGTCGTGCGCGAAGCCGAGCTTGTCGGCGATCGCGTAGGCGACGGCCGCCTCGAAGCCCTCGCCCGACGACGGGTCGTCGTCGATGACGTACGGGTAGTAGGCGATGTCGCCCGTCGCGACCGTGAGCGTGCCGGGCGTCACGTAGCCCTCGTCGGCGGCGGTGTCGCCATCCGAGGACGAGCCGGATGACGCGCAGCCGGCGAGCGCGAGGGCTGCGAGGGCGAGGCCCGCGATGGCGGTGCGAAGGATGGGGGTGCGACGGGACAAGGCGATGCCTCCAGAGGGATCGGGTGCACGCAGCGCGCTCGTGCTGTCGGCACGCTGGACTCAGTCCATTTTGTCGGCTCCGGAGGGGTCCGAGGGCCGCGCGCGTCTGTTTGTTACAGGGTCGTCATGGCGACGAGCCGGTTCAGCCCAACTCGTCGAGCATCCGGCGCTGCTCCTCGGTCAGCCCGTCCTTGAGCTCACGGGCTCCCGCCTGCGCCGCGGGCGATGGGATCGCGGGGGCCGAGGCATCCGGCGTCGCCGCCTTCGCGCCGGTCGCCCGGTCGTACAGCGCACCGGCGTGCGCCTCGACGCGGTCGTCGATCGCGTCGTAGACGGCCCAGCCGATCACCAGGATGACGGGCGGCAGGATGTAGCCCCAGAACCAGTTGCCGGCGCTCACGCCCGAGAGCAGCACCGTCATGATCCAGACGATGAGCGCGACGATCAGGACGAGGAAGAACTGGACGACCTTCTCGCCGGCCTTCGTCCGCTGGCTCGCGGACTTCGCCGCCATCGACTGGAACACCTTGATGACGATCGGCTTGATCCAGATCGTCGCGGCGGTCAGGATGATGCCCGCCCAGACGGCCGACCACCCGACGCGGGCGGGCGTGAGCCAGCCGATGACGAGCAGCACCACGATGTTGAAGGCCAGCAGGGAGGCGAAGCGGACGACCCATTTCCTCATACGATCACTGTGCCATGGTCGCGGGCCATCACGGTGGACCTCACGCGATCGAGACGAGCTGCGTCACGTCGTCGTCGGGCAGGACGTCGGCGGTCGCCGTCACGACCATGTCGACGAGTTCGACCCGGCCCGACACGACGTTGAGGAACGCGGTGTCGGCGGCGTCCCGCCCCGTCCCGATGCGGACGAGGGTCGAACGGGGAGCGAGGGTCGTCGCATCCACTGCCCGCCATGCACCGTCGACCCAGGCCTCGGCGACGGCGTGGAAGTCCATCGGGTACAGGCCGGGCGCGTAGACCGAGACGACACGGGCAGCCACGCCGCGTGCCCGCAGGAGCGCGACGCACAGGTGGGCATAGTCGCGGCACACGCCCTGACGCGCGAGCAGCGTGCGGGTCGCGCCGTCCGTGGGCAGCGACGACCCCGGCATGTACGCGAGGCGCGTGCCGACCCACGACGAGACCGCCGCGAGCAGATCGGCATGCGACTGGATTCCGCCGAACTCCGCCTGCGCGGTGGCCGCGAGCTCGTCGGACTGCGCGTAGCGGCTCGGCCGCAGGTAGGTGAGCACATCGATGTCGCGGGCGATCGCCGTATCACCGGTGCCGAGGACGATGGCGGAGTACTCGACGACCAGTCGCCCCGTGCCCGCCTGCACGCGGTGCAGCCGGGTCCCGTGGACGTCGAGGGTCTCGGAGGCCTCGAGCGGCACGCCGTCGAGGCTCGCGGCGAACCGCTCGTGGCTGGGCGTGTAATGCCCTGCGACCGCGATCGAGAAGACGAGATCGGCGGGCTCCGTCACGTTCAGGGTGATGCTGCTCGACACGTCCCTCTGCATGGGATCAGCATCCCACGCCGCTCAGTACGACGCGCCGACCGTGTCGCCGCCCGCGGCGAACCGCGCCGCGAGTGCCTCGGACCCACGCGCGAGCAGCGCGACATCGGCCCCCACATTGATGAACGAGGCGCCCGCTGCGAGGTAGCGCTCGGCCGCGTCAGGGTCGAACGCGTTGACGCCGACGGGCAGGCCCGCGTGCGCGCACGGCCTCGAACGTCCGCAGGACCGCCGCCACGACATCCGGGTGGCCCTGCTGGCCGAGGACTCCCATGGATGCCGCGAGGTCGGACGGACCGACGAACACGCCGTCGATGCCGTCGACGGCGGCGATCTCCGCCGCCGCCTCGACGCCTGCGACGGTCTCGATCTGCACGATGACCGAGGTGTGCGCGTCGGCGTCGGTGAGGTAACCCTCGACGCGGTTCCAGCGCGCAGACCGCGCGAGGGCCGAGCCCACGCCCCGGCGCCCGCGGGGCGGGTACCGGACGGCTGCGACGACCGCCTCGGCCTCGGTGGCCGAGGACACCATCGGCACGAGGATGTTCTGCGCACCCAGGTCGAGCACCTGCTTGATCAGGACGGGATCGCCGATCGGCACGCGCACGAGCGGCGCCACGGGGTAGGCCGCGACGGTCTGCAGCTGCGCGAGGACGGACTCCAGCCCGTTGGGGGCGTGCTCCATGTCGATGAGCAGCCAGTCCAGGCCTGATCCCGCGCAGATCTCAGCGACCAGGGGACTGCCCGACGTCACCCACATTCCCGCGAGCGGGCGGGATGCCTCGGCCAGTCGATCGCGGAACGTAGGGGTCAGACGAAGCGGCATGAGATGGTTCCCATCGGTCCGAAGTCGCACAGGACGTCATCGCCCCGCGACACCCACACGGGGCGCGTGAACGAGCCTGCCAGGATGATCTCTCCCGCCTCCAGGCGCGCGCCGTGCTGGTGGAACTTGTTCGCGAGCCACGCCACCCCGCGGACGGGGTGGTCCAGGACGCCGGCGGCGACGCCCGTCTCGGTGATCTCGCCGTTGCGGTACAGCAGACCCGGGACCCAGCGCAGGTCGATCTCGTCGGGACGCTTGTGCACCGTCCCCAGGACCATCGCCCCGTACGCGGCGTTGTCCGAGATCGTGTCGACGATCGTCCGGCCCTCGAGCTCGATGTGCGAGTTGAGGATCTCGAGCGCCGGAACGGCGTAGTCGATCGCTGCGAGGGCGTCCTCGAGCGTGCAGTCGGGGCCCTCGAGCGGCTCCTTCAGGACGAACGCGAGCTCGACCTCGATGCGCACGTTCGAGAAGTGCTCGACGGGGATGTCGGAGCCGCTCGCGTACACGGTGTCGTCGAACATGACGCCGTAGTCCGGCTCGGTGATGCCCGTCGCCTCCTGCATGGCCTTCGAGGTGAGGCCGATCTTGCGCCCGACGAGCCGGCGTCCGGCCGCGACGTTGGCGTCGCGCCAGACTCCCTGGATCGCGTACGAGTCCTCGATCGTCGCCTCGGGGTGGCGCGCCGTGATGCGGGGGATCACACCGTGCGTGCGATCGGCCTCGGCGAGCTCGGCCGCGAGGGCCGCGATCAGGTCGGGTGAGAGCATCCGTCCTCCTCTGTCGGACCAGCGGGTCAGAGCTGGTTGCCGAGCTTGTACTCGGGCATCGAGTCGTCGCCCGCGCGGGTGTAGCTGAAGCCGTCGGCGCCGATCGTGACGGCCATCTCGGACGAGTCGGTGCGGGCGACGACGGGCTGCGGGTTGCCGTCGAGGTCGAGCACGAGCGAGGCCTCGGTGTACCACGACGGCACGACGGGGTTGCCCCACCAGTCGCGGCGCTGGTTGTCGTGCACGTCCCACGTGATGACCGGGTTGTCGGGGTCGCCCGTGTAGTAGTCCTGCGTGTAGATCTCGACGCGGTGGCCGTCGGGATCGCGCAGGTACAGGTAGAACGCGTTGGACACGCCGTGGCGGCCGGGTCCGCGCTCGATCGCGTCGGAGCGGCGGAGGGCCCCGAGCTTGTCGCAGATCGCGAGGATGTTGTGCTTCTCGTGCGTCGCGAAGGCGACGTGGTGCATGCGCGGTCCGTCGCCGCCCGTCATCGCGGTGTCGTGCACGGTGGGCTTGCGACGCATCCACGCCGCGTATACGGTGCCCTCGTCGTCCTGGATGTCCTCCGTCACGCGGAAGCCGAGGTCCTGCATGAACTTCACGGCGCGCGGCACGTCGGGGGTCACCTGGTTGAAGTGGTCGAGGCGCACGAGCTCGCCGGGCGTGTGCAGGTCGTAGCGCCACGCGAGGCGCTCGACGTGCGTGACGTCGTGGAAGAACTCGTACGGGAAGCCGAGCGGGTCCTCGACGCGCACCGAGTCGCCGATGCCCATCGTGAAGCCCTCCGCACGGCGCTCGACGCGGCATCCCAGCTCCGTGTAGAACGCGACGGCCCGATCGAGGTCCTCCGACGACCGCACGCGGTACGAGAAGACCGCGACGGCGGCGACATCGCCCTTGCGCAGCACGAGGTTGTGGTGGATGAACTCCTCCGTCGAGCGCAGGTAGATCGGCGTTCTCGTCCTCGGCCGTGACGTACAGGCCGAGCACGTCGACGTAGAACGTGCGCGAGGCGGCGAGGTCGGTGACGACGAGCTCCATGTACGCGCAGCGCAGGATGTCGGGGGCGGGCGAGCTCGGGGTCGGCACCGGGTTGTCGGTGCTGATCGGTGCCTCCTGAGAGACGTAGAAGCCCGAGGAGGTGAGGGTCATGTCATCGCGGTTGGTCATGGCTGCGTCCTTGCGTGAGTTGTCGTTCTTCCCGTTCGGTGTCCATGGATCGTTGTTCTCGGTTCGTCGTAACCGCGATCCATGGACACTGAACGAGGGGGTGAGGGGGACTAGTGGGATGCGGGGGCCTTCGGCTTGCCGAAGGTCGGGTTGTGCGCGGGGCCGAGCGTGATGTGCACGGCCTGCTGGTCGGTGTAGAAGTCGATCGAGCGGTAGCCGCCTTCGTGGCCGAGTCCGGATGCCTTCACTCCGCCGAACGGCGTGCGCAGGTCACGCACGTTGTTGGAGTTGAGCCACACCATGCCGGCCTCGATCGCCTGCGAGAAGTTGTGCGCGCGGCGCAGGTCGCTCGTCCAGACGTAGGCCGCGAGGCCGTACTTCGTGTCGTTCGCCAGGGCGAGGGCCTCCTCGTCGGTGTCGAACGGCGTGATCGCGACGACGGGGCCGAAGATCTCCTCCTGGAAGATCCGGGCGTCGGGCGCGACGTCGGCGAACACCGTGGGGGCCACGAAGTTGCCGGTCGGGAAGCCCTCGGGTCGCCCGCCGCCCGCGACGAGGCGTCCCTCGGTCTTGCCGATCTCGATGTACGACATGACCTTCGCGAAGTGCTCGGGGTGCACGAGTGCGCCGACCTCGGTCTGGGGGTCGTGCGGGTCGCCGACGATGACGCGCGAGGCCTGGGCCGCGTAGCGCTCGACGAACTCGTCGTAGACCGAGCGCTCGCACGAGGATGCGGCTCCCGGCCGTGCAGCGCTCGCCGTTGAGCGAGAAGACGCCGAAGATCGTCGCGTCGATCGCGGCATCCAGATCCGCGTCGGCGAACACGATCGCGGGGGACTTGCCGCCGAGCTCCATCGAGAGGCCCTTGAGGTACGGCGCGGCATTGCCGAAGATCAGCTTTCCGGTCGAGCTCTCGCCCGTGAACGAGATGAGCGGAACGTCGGGATGCTTCACGAGCGCGTCGCCGGCATCCTCGCCGAGTCCGTTGACGAGGTTGAAGACGCCCTTGGGCAGCCCTGCCTCCTCGAAGATGCCCGCCCACAGCGAGGCCGAGAGCGGCGTGAACTCGGCCGGCTTGAGCACGACCGTGTTGCCTGTCGCGAGCGCGGGACCGAGCTTCCACGACTCGAGCATGAACGGCGTGTTCCAGGGCGTGATGAGCCCGGCGACGCCGATCGGCTTGCGGTTGACGTAGTTGATCTGACGCCCCGGCACCTTGAACGCGTCGTCGGTCTGGGCGACGATCAGGTCGGCGAAGAAGCGGAAGTTCTCGGCCGCGCGTCGTGCCTGACCGAGCGCCTGCGTGATGGGCAGGCCCGAGTCGAACGACTCGAGTTCGGCGAGGCGGGCGTCGCGCGACTCGACGATGTCTGCGACGCGGTGCAGGATGCGGGACCGCTCGCGCGGCAGCATCCGCGGCCACGGGCCCTCGGCGAAGGCGCGGCGGGCGGCGGCGACGGCACGCTCGATGTCGGCCTTCTTGCCGGCGGCCGCCGTCACATACGTCTCGTTGGTGACGGGGTCGAGGACGTCGAACGTGTCGCCGTCGATCGAGTCGACGAACGCGCCGTCGATGTAGTGCCGGATGCGGTCGGGCAGGTCTGCAGGGATGTGCGGGGTCATCGGTGCTCCTTCGTGGAGGTCAGAAAGCCGGGAGGCTGAGGGCCTCGTCGGGGTGTTCGTGGATCATGTAGGCGTCGAGGGTCGCGACGCGGTGGCGGCGGGCGGCCTTCTCGATCTCGCCGAGGGGGGCGGAGCTCTCGATGAGCGCGACGATGTGCTCGTGCTCGCGCACGGACTCCGCGGCGCGTCCGGGGACGAAGCTGAACGTCGAGTCGCGCAGGTGCCCGAGTCGGGCCCATTCGGCGCGGACGAGCTCGAGCATGCGCGCATTCGAGCACTTCGCGTACAGCGTGGAGTGGAAGTCCTGATTGAGGCGTGTGAACTCGCGCGGGTCGAAGCTGTCGAGCGTCTCGATCATGCGCGTCGTTGATCGCCCGCGCTCGGCGGATGTCGTCGACGGTGAGCCGTCGCGCCGCGAGCGCCGTCGCCGCGCCTTCGAGGATCGAGAGGGACTGCATGCTGTAGCGGTACTGCGAGTCATCGACCATCGAGACGCGCGCCCCGACATTGCGCTCGAACGTCACGAGCCCTTCCGCCTCGAGCCGGCGGACGGCCTCGCGCACGGGCACGACGCTCATGCCGAGCTCGGACGCGATCGTGCTCAGGACGAGCCGGTAGCCGGGCGTGTACTCCTGACTGGCGATGCGGTCCCGGACCCAGTCATAGGCCCGCTGCGACTTGCCGAGCGTGGCGGCGGGCGCCGTCACTTCGTCGAGCGCCATGCGTCGAACCTCGCTCTCCACTCGGCGTTCATCGGGAAGAGCCCGTCGACGGGATGCCCCGACTTCACCTGCTCGGCGATCCAGGCGTCCTCGTCCTCCTGGGCGAGCGCCGCGTCGGCGACCTCCTCGGCCATGGCCGGCGGGATCACGATGACACCGTCGGCATCGCCGACGATGACGTCGCCCGGCTGCACGGTCGTGCCGCCGCACGCGATCGTGAGGTCGACGTCCCAGGGCACGTGCTTGCGGCCGAGCACAGCAGGGTGCGCGCCGGACGTGTAGACGGGGATGCCGACCGCCGTCACGGCGTCGGCGTCGCGCACGCCGCCGTCGGTCACGATCCCGGCCGCGCCGCGCGCGTGGGCGCGAAGGGCGAGGATGTCGCCGAGTGTTCCCGAGCCGGTCTCGCCGCGGGCCTCGATGACGATCACCTCGTCGTCTCCGACGTCGTCGAAAGCGCGCTTCTGGGCGTTGTATCCGCCGCCGTGCGAGGCGAAGAGGTCTTCGCGGTTGGGCACGAACCGCAGGGTGCGCGCCGTGCCGACGAGCTTCGCCCGGGGATGCAGGGGCCGCACGCCGTCGATCGTGACGTTGTCGAGGCCGCGCTTGCGCAGCTGCTGCGAGAGCCCTGCGACAGGGACGCGCTCGAGCTTGGCGCGCAGCTCGGGGGAGAGGACGGACGTCGGCGCCTCGGGAGCCGGAAGACCGGCGGCCTCGCGGGATCCCCACGCCTCGGCGCGCTGCGTGTCGTCGACGAAGGGGAGTGAGCCGACGGATTCGTCGAACGGCACGGAGCCCTCGACGACGGTCGTCACGAGCCGGCCGCTCGACAGCCCGGCATCCGGGGCATCCACCTCAACCTCGACGACGTCCCCCGGGACGATGACGGACGATCCGGCCGGCGTTCCCGTGAGGATGACGTCGCCCGGCTCGAGCGTGAAGTGCTGCGAGAGGTCGGCGACGAGCTGGCCGAGGGGGAAGATGAGGCCCGCGGAGGTGTCGTCCTGCGCGAGGGTGCCGTTCACCCACGTGCGAACGCGCAGGGCGGCGGGGTCGACGGCACGTGCGTCGATGAGGTTCGGCCCGATCGGGGTGAAGCCGTCGCCGCCCTTCGAGCGGACGTTGGAGCCCTTGTCGTTCGCGCGCAGGTCGTACAGGCCGAGGTCGTCGGCGGCGGTGACCCAGCCGACGAACGACCATGCCTCGGCGGCCGAGACGCGGCGCGCGGGCCGTGCCGATCACGAGGGCGATCTCGCCCTCGAAGGCGAGCAGCTCGGTGCCGCGGGGGCGCTCGACCGTGCCGCCGGATGCCGCGACGGAGCTCGACGGCTTGAAGAAGTACGAGGGGGCGGCGGGTCGGCGACCGCGCTGGTCGGCGCGTGAGGCATAGCTCAAGTGGATCGCGATGATCTTGCCGGGGCGTCCCGGGAGTCCCGAGTAACGCGGGTCCGTGGCATCCGTCTGCATGGTCCTAGAGCTCCCTCGCTTGCGTCGTATTCGAAATCGTATATGATCGGTCAACGTCGAGCAAGCGCCATCACGATCTCGGCCCCGTACAGCGATGTCGGCATGACGAAGGAGTCCACACATGAGCAGTCAGCAACAGCAGCCCCCGGGATTCACCCCGACCGGCACGATCGCGGCGCACACCGATCGCCGCCGTGTCGTCTTCGCGACCGTCGTCGGCACGACGGTCGAGTGGTACGACTTCTTCATCTACGCTTCAGCGGCCGGCCTGGTCTTCGGCCAGCTGTTCTTCGCCCCCGCGGGCGAGCAGTTCGCGCAGATCCTCTCCTTCATCACCGTGGGCATCAGCTTCCTGTTCCGGCCGCTCGGCGCGTTCCTCGCCGGCCACCTCGGCGACAAGTACGGACGCCGCCTCGTGCTGATGCTGACGCTCATCCTCATGGGTGTGGCCACGACGCTCGTCGGCCTGCTGCCGACGTACGCCGCGATCGGCATTGCGGCGCCGATCCTGCTCATCCTGCTCCGCGTGCTGCAGGGCATCTCGGCGGGCGGTGAGTGGGGCGGTGCGGTGCTCATGGCCGTGGAGCACGCCCCCCGCAAGAAGCGCGGCGTCTTCGGCGCGTCGCCGCAGATCGGCGTGCCGCTGGGCCTGCTGCTCGCGTCGGGCATGATGGCGCTGATGACGGTCGTCGCCCCCGGCGACGCGTTCCTCGAATGGGGCTGGCGCATCCCCTTCCTGCTCTCGTTCGTCCTGATCCTCATCGGCTACTACATCCGCCGCAACGTCGAGGAGAGCCCCGTCTTCGTCGAGCTCTCGGAGCGCAAGGAGACGACCAAGGCGCCGCTCGTGAAGGTCTTCCGCAAGCACACGCTGCTCGTCATCGTCGCGGCTCTCGTGTTCGCCGGAAACAATGCGATCGGCTACATGACCACCGGAGGCTACATCCAGGGCTACGCGACCAACCCCGAGGGCCCGATCGGCCTCGAGCGCGGCCCCGTGCTCCTCGCCGTCACCGGCTCGGCCGTGACGTGGCTGATCTTCACGTGGATCGCCGGCGCCGCCAGCGACCGCATCGGGCGCCGCAACGCCTACATCATCGGGTGGATCCTCCAGCTCGCCGGCGTGTTCGCCCTGTTCCCGCTGGTGAACACGGGCAACGTCTGGCTGCTGTTCCTGGGGCTCGCGTTCCTCACCGCCGGACTCGGCTTCACGTACGGCCCGCAGGCGGCGCTGTACACCGAGCTGTTCCCCGCCTCGATCCGCTTCTCGGGTGTCTCGATCTCGTACGCCATCGGCGCGATCCTGGGCGGCGCGTTCGCTCCGACGATCGCTCAGGCCCTCGTCCAGGCGACCGGTTCGACGATGTCGGTGACGTGGTACCTCGCCGGTATGACGATCATCGGCCTCATCGCGACGCTGCTGCTGCGCGACCGCTCGGGCATCCCGCTCGGCCCCGACCACGAGGCCGAGCAGGCGGTCAGCCCGATCTACGGGATGTCGAAGGCCTGACGACTGACAGCCGGATGCCGCGACCTGACCTTCGGGCCGGGTCGCGGCATCCGTCGTCTGAACGCGCCGCGGCTCGGCAGGTTCTCGCTGCTGCCGGAAACGGGCTCGATGCGCTGAGGAGCTGCTTCTGGGGCGAGCATCAGAGAGAGGTGAGCACCGCGTGGCGCTGTCTCGAGGCCGGCATTCTCTGGGAGCGCGCGTTCGGGGTTCCGCTGCCGGGCGGACCCTCGGGCGGGTCAAATGCGATAGCGTCCGCTCGAACACTGCAGGGCTGTGGTAGTTCGCCCTGTGCCGGCATGCATGGCCCCTTCACCGACCCGCCTGCGCGCGGAGGAGAGGGTCGATTGCAGCTTCCACAAACTGGTGACGCAACTTCAAGCCGGCATGGGCTAGGTGAAGCACTACGACCTCATCAGCGCCAACCTCGAGCCCGCCGCGCGCAGCGCCACGCGCGGCGCGGCACGCCGGTGTCGCTGAGCGTCGACCAGGTCACCGACAACCGGCCGGCGGCAGGACGCTCGCGACCCGGTGCCGGTCTCGGCGTGGGTGCCGCCCCCGCGTGGTCGACGACAAGGCGCGGCTCATCACTGCCGAGACGATCGCATGGACTCCCTGCGTTTAGGGGTGCAGCTAATCATGCATTTGTTAGGGCAGTTTTGGGGTAGTTTCCCACCCTGGTTAGGGGTACTCTCGGGTCATGACCAAGCTGCTGAGCTCCAACCCCCGGCCCGGGCTACGCGCATACGAGGACTCCATCATGCTGCCCTTCTCGGAATTGGTCTCCCACCTGCGCGACATCCTCGGCGTGCGGCTGGTTGCCTACATCGGCGGCGTGAAGTCGGCTCGGCAGGTGACCACCTGGGCGGACGCAGCCGGCGAGCCCGGAGAGGCCGACCAGACGCGGCTGCGGCACGCCTTCCACGCCGCGTCGCTGCTACGGGAGCGCTATGACACCACCACGGTGCAGTCATGGTTCAAGGGCATCAACCCGACGCTGAACGACGAGGCGCCGGCACAGCTGCTGCGCGAGAGCGAAGATCTCAACGCCACCGCGCGGTCGGTGATCGCGGCTGCCAAGGCGTTCGCGTACATCGGATGAGCCCCGAACCGCGGGTGGTCCGGCTGATCGTCAACGAGCCCCTGACGACGCAGCCGGATCTGGAGATCACCGACGACCCGGGCGCGGTGTGGCGGGTCGGGTGGGGCCCGGACCCGTGGGAGTGGGCGCCGTGGGAGTACGCCACCGAGCCGGGCAATTTGTTCCCGGGCCGCTGGGACGACCAGCGAGGCGAATTCCGCACTCTGTACACCGCCGACAGCCTGCTGGGCTGCTTTCTGGAGATGCTCGCCCGGTTCCGGCCCAGCCCGGCGGTGCACGCTGGCATGGATGAGGTGGAGGATGACGACGGCTCCGTGGGCCAGTTCCCGGAGGCGCCGCCAGGCGCGGTCGGCTACCGCTGGCTGGAGAACCGGTACTACGGCAACGCGCAGCAAACGGGGCGCTACTGCGCCGTCACCAACTCCCGCAGCCTCGCGGCATTGATGCGGCACTACCCGCTGCACCAACACGGCCTGACCCCGCGGGACTTGGACGCGGCGTTGTTGAAGGACGCGCGCGACCGCGTCCTTACCCGGTCGATCGCGCGTTGGCTGTACGACCTGCCCGTCCGTCGCCGACCGCGGGTGGATGGGGTGGAGTTCGAGTCCCGGCATGGCGACGAGCTGCGAATGTGGGCGGTCTTCGAGCGGGCCGACTCCCCCTATCGCAGCGCCCACATCGAGCCGCTACAGCTGCCTGCGCAGGTGGCGCCGGACACCCCCGCGCTGCTACAGGTGTTCGACCGGTTCGGGCTGTCCTGGTATGACGACTGAACGTGGTCATGAGCGCATCGGCTACCGCCGGCTCCACACGCGCCAGTTCCCCCTTCGGCCCGAATGCGTGGGTGGCTCCCATACTCTTCGTCCGCTGCTCCGGCGGACGGAGGCGCAGCGTGAGCAGGCGAAGATGTTGAAGCGAATCCGTGAGTTGGAGATGGAGAACGAGGTCCTCCGTCGGGCGGCGGCGTATTTGTCGCAGGCGAATCTTCGGATCGGGTCCGTGTCCCCAAAATAGCGTTCCCGCTCGTCCGTGAACTGGCCGCGACCGGCACCCGCTTCGGGGTGTCGGTCGCGGTGGCGTGCAGGGTTCTTGGTTTCTCGAAGCAGGCGTATTACCAATGGTTGCGGGAGCCGTCTCCGCTCGCGACTGGGAGGAAGCGCATCTGATCAACGCCGCCCGGGATGTGTGGGACGAGGACCGCTGCCAGGGATACCGGCTCATCGCCGACGAGCTCGTCGATCACGGCTGGGATGTGTCCGAGCGGCGGGTGTGGCGGGTGTGTTCGCAGGAGGGCATGTTCTCGGTCGCGCATCGCCGCAAGGGGCGTCGGAAACACCGCAGGCCGGGCCCCGCCGTCCACGATGATCTCGTCAAACGCGAGTTCACCGCTGCCGCGCCGAACCGGCTGTGGCTCACCGACATCACCGAGCATCGGACCGGCGAGGGCAAGGTGTATCTCTGCGCCGTCAAGGACGTGTTCAGCAACCGGATCGTGGGCTACTCGATCAGTGACCGAATGAAGGCCCGACTGGCCGTCGACGCGCTCGAAGACGCTATCGGTCGTCGCGGGAACCCGACCGGAGTGATTGTCCATTCGGACAGGGGCGGTCAATTTCGAAGCCGCAGATTCCGGCGCACGCTACGCCGCCACAAGCTCCACGGATCGATGGGACGAGTGGGTACGTGTGCGGATAACGCCGCGATGGAGAACTGCTTCAGCCTGCTGCAGAAGAACGTCCTGAACCAGCACGCCTGGACCACCCGCGAGCACCTTCGCCTCGCGATCGTGTACTGGATCGAAGCCCGCTACCACCGGCGTCGCCAACGAAGACTCGGGAAGTTGACCCCCATCGAGTTCGAGACCATCATGAAAGACCCCGCCTGTCTGGCGGCATAAGGAACCGAGTCAACTAAGGCTCAGCATTCCCGTCTCGAACACGGGTGGCCCAGCCTTCTTCCCTTCCGCGACGCCGGCGTTGCGCGAGGAAGAGATCCCGGCCTGGGAGCACAGCTTCCACGCCGTCCGCCGACTCATCCGCCACCCGGACCGGCGGGCCTCGTCGGCGAGATATCGGTAGCCGAACGTCGGATCCTCCGCATGAGCGTCGTGGAGGGCGTTGATTCGGTGCGCTCGGAGCACATCCGCGTCTCTGACAGGGTCGTTGCGCCAGCGGTAGTAAGGCTGGCGGGCGAGCTTGAGAACCCGACACGATACCGTCACGGGAATCCCCGAGTCGGCGAGCTCAGATACGAGCGGGTACGTCATTTTGGGGAGCCACCGAGTTTCAGATTCGCCTGCGACAGATATGCCGCTGCCTTCCGGAGCACTTCGTTCTCCTGCTCAAGGAGACGGTTACGGCGACGCAGCCCCGCATCTCGGCGCTCATCCGCGGTCTGACCGGCGCGGTTGCCTTCCTCGACATCGGCCTGGCGGAGCCAGTTCTGCAGCGTCGCCTCGCTGACACCGAAGTCGGTAGCGATCTGCTTGATGGTGACGCCACTCTCACGACGCCGCGCGACCGCGACGACATCCTCGCGGAACTCTCTGGGGTAGGGACCGGGCATGATGACATCCTTCCCGCAGCGCCTCCCGGCACTAACGATCAGTTGTCACCGATTCGTTCTTCACGCCCGCGCGTTCGAGCACCCCGATCGCGGTGACGGCCTTCTCATCGGCGCAGATCTCGACGTAAGCGACGCGGGAATGGTCATCGATGACGGGCAGGAACGCGGTGCCGATCTTGGGTTCGTAGCCCGGGTGACGTTGCCCGGTGCGCTTGGCCGTCGCCACCCGGTTGCGGTCGCCCTGCTGCTTGCCCACGAACCGCCACCCGCCGCCGTCCGGAATGTTGCCGAACTTGGTCACATCGACATGGATCAACGAACCGGGATGGTCGTGCTCGTAGCGGCGGATTGGTTCCCCTGTGACCCGGTCGATATGGCTGAGCCTGTTGACCCGGGCGCGCACGAGCACAGCGTGCACGGTCGAGGCCGGCATGCCCAGCTCGCCGGCGATCTGCACGGGACCGAGCCGGCGTCGCCATCGCAGTGTCACGATCCGCTTCACCATCTCCGGGGGCGTCTTGGTCGGCATCGAGCGGGGCCGGCTGGACCGATCGATCATCCCGGCGGGCCCCTCGGCCCGGAACCGCGCCGACCATTTCCGGGCCGTTGGCGGTGAGGTCATGAACATCTTCGCCGCGACAGCGACCGGCCAATGCTCTTCGACGATGAGCTTAGCCAGCCGCAGACGGGCGCGCGGAGTCAGAGCGGCATTAGCGTGGGACACGAAGGCCTCCTATGTGCGTGAAGCGGTTCCTAGACAGCTCCACTCTCGCAACGGGAGGCCTTCGCCCGTCACCAGATCACACGCAATTCACGCAACAACGTCCCTGGACATCACACCTAGGGCGCCACGTACTCCTGCCGGACCGCGCCCCGCGTGGCGATCTCGATGAACCGAAAGTCGTGGTCGGAGTTCAGGATGACAGCGTCGTTGACGACCGCGTACGCCGCAATCAGGCAATCGAACGCCGCTGCCGCGCGCATGAGCCCGGTGTCCGACAGCGCCTGCTGGACGTCCAGGGATCGCTGCTCGTCGGGGTGTTCCCATGCGGGCAGTAGCTGCTCCATGTCCGCGCGGAGTTCTTGGTACTCCTGCGGGCTCCGGGCTGAATGGCAGTACTCGAGAACTTGCGGCGGGCAGGTGATGATCAGGTGAGTGGGCGAGAGTTCCCGGAGCCTTGTCGCAATCGCTTCGCTCGTCGAGGCCTTCTGCCAGATGCTGTTGTCGACGAGGTAGGTCGTCACTGGCCGACAATCACCGTCGCAGGCGGGATCGTCGGCGCGTCGATCTGGTCCGGCTCGAACGTACGGGCGATGATCCGCTCGACGGCTGCCGGCTGGCGACGGACGGCGATGAGAGTGCGCAGGGCGAGATCCACCGTTTCGCGATTGGAGGTCGTGCCCGCGAGCTCCTTCGCCTGGCGCAGCTCGTTCGGGTCGATGTCGATTGACGTGACGGTCATGACGCCTCCTTCGGTTTGTATAGAGCAGTATATAGAGCTTTCGCCCGCCGCCGTCAGGAGTTCACGCGGATGATCTCGCGCTGATACGGCGCGATGACATCGCCCGAGATGCGGCAGTCGAGCACGAGGAAGCGACGGGATGCCGGGTCCTCGGCCGTCCACGACGCGAGGCGCTCCAGATCGGCCATCGTGCGCACGACGACGCCCTCCGCGCCGACTCCGGCCGCGAGGGCGGCGAAGTCCACCTGGGGGATCAGCATGGGCTCCGTCGCGAGGCCCTTGAGCCCGTACAGGTTGACCTCGGCTCCGTAGGCGGCATCGTTCCACACGACGGCCATTCCGCGGCCGCCGGCCACGCGCACGGCCGACTCGAGGTCGGAGAGCGCCATGAGCCCTCCGCCGTCGCCCGTTGTGAGCACGACCGTCGCCTCGGGCCGCGCGAGCGCAGCACCCGGCACCGAGGGCCACCCGAGGCCGATCGACTGGAAGGCCGTGCCCACCATCATCATGCGGTCGGGCGATGCGACGGGCCAGTACATGTTCGCCCAGCCGATGAAGTGCCCGCCGTCGGACACGACGACGCGATCCTCCGGGAGGAGCTCCGCGATGCGCTCCGCCACCGAGCGGGGGTCGAGGCGGCCGTCGGGGGCGAGGCCGTCCCCTGCCTCACGGCCGCGCGCGGCCGCGACGTCGACCGACTCCCGCCAGCCGCTGCTCTCACTGCGCAGTTCACGGACGGCGGGGACGAGCAGGCGCGCGACGATCGCGGCATCCGCTCGCACGAAGCCGCCGACATGCGGGTGCGTCGCCGCGGGGGCGACGTCGACCTGCAGGATGCGGGTTCCCGGAGTGAACAGGTCGCCGAATCGCATCGTGAACTGATTGAGCGAGGCGCCGAACACGACGGCGACGTCGGCGTCGCGCACGAGCTCCATCGCGCCCTCCGCTCCGAACCCTCCTGTCACGCCGAGGTCGAACTCGGGGCGCGGGAACAGCCCGCGTCCGAGCGCCGTCGTGGCGGTGAGGGCTCCCGTGAGGTCGGCGAGCTCACCGAGGGCCTCACCCGCGCCCGAGATCCAGGCGCCGCGTCCGGCGAGCAGGAAGGGCCGCTCTGCGCCGGCGAGGGCGGCGGCGATCTCGGCGATCGCACCCTGCGCGAACGGTCCGGTGGGAAGGAGCGGTGCGGGCAGGTCGGGCTCGGGCGCCTCGGGTACCGGGCCGGCGTCGCGGGCGGCGACGTCGTAGGGGATCGCGAGCACGGTCGGCACGCGGTAGGCGAGTGCGTGTTCGATCGCGATGACGGTCGTGGCAGCGGCATCCGTCCGCCCCACGGTGTACGTGCGGGCGCCGACCGCGGATGCGAGCGCGATCTGGTCGACGTCCCAGGGGCGCCGGCCGGACGTGGGCTCGATCGCCGACGACGAGCACGAGGGGCACATGGGCCTGGACGGCCTCTGCCAGGGCGGTGAGGGTGTTGGTGAAGCCGGCGCCGTAGGTCGCGGTCGCGGCCGCCAGCCGGCCCGAGGCGCGGTGATAGGCGTCGGCGGCGACGACGCCGCCCGCCTCGTGCCGGACGGCGGTGAACGAACCGTCGGTCGAGCGCTCGAGGGCGTCGAGGAAGTAGGCATTGCCGTTGCCCATGACCCCGAAGACGTGGTCGATGTGGCGGGCGAGGGTGACGGCGACGTGCGCAGAGACGGTCGGCATGGGGGAACTCCTGCAAGACGGGACGGTGGAAGGCCGTGTGTGTCTCGCGCGTTCGCGCTGCGTGCCCTTTTTTCGAGCACCGGCGGAGTCGTTCCCGCCGGACGACTTCGAGTATAGGACGCCGCGCACGGCATGATTGATGACCATGAGGACCATTCAGCTGCGCCGGTACACGCTCGTCGACGGGGAGTACGACGCCTTCGTCGCCTGGTGGGAGGCCTGGATGCCGCGCGTGCGTCCGGCCGCGGGATTCGCGATCGAGTTCGCCTACGGGCTGCCGGCGTCGAACGAGTTCGTCTGGGCCGTCAGCGCCGAGGGCGACGAGGAGGCGTTCGTCGCGCTCGAGCAGGCGTACCTGGCGTCGGATGCACGCGCTGAGGCGTTCGCGGGAATCCCGCAGCGCGTCGCGAAGTACGACATCGCGTTCGTCGCGCACCGCTTCGCGTAGCCGCACCGCGCCCTGAGGCGTCAGCCCCCGAGCGCGCTGCGGATCGCCGCGGCCGACCGCTCGAGGCGGGTCGCGACGACCGCCTGGATCGTGCGTCGTCGCGAGGTAGACGACCGCGATCGCCGCGGGTTCGCGACCGCGGAGCGACAGCGGCACGGCGACGGAGCGCAGGCTCGGGATGACCTCGTCGTGGCTGATCGAGAAGCCGCGGGCGGCGGCATCCGCCACCTCTTCGCGCAGGTCGTCGTCCACGTCATCGGGCCATCCGGAGCGGGGGAGCAGCGACAGGATCGCCTTGCCCGGAGCGCCGAGGGTCACGGGATGCCGCGTGCCCGGCCGCTGCGCGACGGAGGCGACGGCGTGCCGCGGCTCGACGCTCACGAGCGTGACGCACTCGTCGTGGTCGAGAACGCTCAGGAAGCACGTCATGCCGAGCTCGTTCGCGACGTCGGTGAGCTCGGGGAGCGCCTCGGCCTGCAGGTCGTGCGCGACGCCGGCCGCGAGCGCGGCCATGCGGGCGCCCGAGGGTCAGATGCCCCGTCGGCGTCGCGCGCGACGAGGCCGTGGTCCTCGAGCGTGCGCACGAGTCGGTAGGCGACCGAGCGGTGCACGCCGAGCCGCCGCGCGACGTCGTCGATCGAGAGCGGCTCGCGTGCGTCGGCGAGCATCTCGAGGACCCGGATGCCGCGGCTCAGCGTCTGCGACGCGGGTGCGCGCTCGTCGGCCATGGCGTCGCTCCTGTCTTGCGCCGTCCCGGGCACGGTCGTATACGATCTGTTCAATAGTAGAACGTCGCGTTCGAATATAGAACACAGCTTGCTCAGGCCGCAAGCCCTCGACACCGCCGTCCGAGGAGGACACCGATGCAGTTCCACCACCACGGGTACGTCTCCGGCGAGCCGCGCGTGCAGGAGGCAGCCGGCACCGGCATCGACCGCCCGGTCGAGCTGCCCGACGAGATGGACGTGCTCATCGTCGGCTCGGGTCCCGCCGGCATGCTCCTGGTCGGCGCAGCTCTCGCAGTTCCCCGACGTCACGACCCGCATCATCGAGCGCCGCGACGGCCGTCTCGTGCTGGGTCAGGCCGACGGCATCCAGCCGCGCAGCGTCGAGACCTTCCAGGCCTTCGGCTTCGCCGAGCGCATCGTCGCCGAGGCGTACAACATCGCCTACATGAACTTCTGGGGTCCCGACCCCGAGAACCCGCGCGACATCGTCCGCACGGCGCGCACCGAGGACTACGGCCTCAAGATCAGCGAGTTCCCGCACCTCATCGTCAACCAGGCGCGCGTGCTCGACTACTTCGCCGAGGCCGCCGCGTACGGACCCGGCCGCATCGTGCCGGACTACGGCATCGAGTTCCTCGGCCTCACCGTGCACGACGAGGGCGAGCATCCCGTCGAGGTCCGCGTGCGCTACACGGCGGGCGAGCGCGCGGGCGAGGAGCGCACCGTGCGCGCGAAGTACGTCGTCGGCTGCGACGGCGCGCGCAGCGGCGTGCGCGAGGCGATCGGCCGCAAGCACGTCGGCGCGTTCTCGGCGCACGCGTGGGGCGTCATGGACGTGCTCGTCAACACCGACTTCCCCGACTGGCGCACCAAGTGCGCGATCAACTCCGACGCGGGCAACATCCTGCACATCCCCCGCGAGGGCGGCTACCTCAGCCGCATGTACATCGACCTCGGCGAGGTGGCCGACGACGACGACCACCGCGTGCGCCAGACGCCGATCGAAGAGATCATCCGCAAGGCGAACGAGATCCTGCACCCCTACTCGATCGACGTGAAGCAGGTCGCCTGGCACAGCGTCTACGAGGTCGGCCACCGCGTCACCGACAAGTTCGACGACGTCGACCCGGGCGAGGCGAGCGACCCGCGCGTCTTCCTCACCGGCGACGCGTGCCACACGCACAGCGCGAAGGCCGGGCAGGGCATGAACGTCTCGATGCAGGACGGCTTCAACCT
Source organism: uncultured Actinomycetota bacterium (assembly GCA_963695125.1). Taxonomy (GTDB): domain Bacteria; phylum Actinomycetota; class Actinomycetes; order Actinomycetales; family Microbacteriaceae; genus Microbacterium. The sequence goes on along the minus strand of CAVOFY010000003.1, from coordinate 410,395 downwards.
CGGCTGGAAGCTCGGGCACGTGCTGACCGGTCTGAGCCCCGCGTCGCTCCTGTCGACGTACTCGGCCGAGCGTCAGCCCGTCGCGCAGCAGCTCATCGACTTCGACCGCGAGTGGTCGTCGCTCATGGCCCGCAAGCCCGAGGAGATCTCCGACCCGCAGGAGCTCGCGACCTTCTACCTCGGCACGGCCGAGTTCCCGTCCGGCTTCATGACGCAGTACGGCCCGTCGATGATCGTGACGGATGCCGCGCACCAGGCGCTCGCCGACGGGGTTCCCGCTCGGCAAGCGGTTCAAGTCCGTCGAGGTCGTGCGCGTGTGCGACGGCAACGTCGTGCACCTCGGCCACCACGCCAAGGCCGACGGCCGCTGGCGCATCTACGCGTTCGCCGACGCGCCCGCGGCGGGGGAGCCCTCGGCGCTGGCCGCGTGGGCGGAGTGGATGGCGTCGGACGACTCGCCGCTCGCCCGGCACACGCCGGCCGGTGCCGACGTCGACGCCGTGTTCGACGTCAAGGTCGTCTACCAGCAGCCGTTACGAGGAGGTCGACATCACCCGTGTGCCCGCGGTGTTCCTGCCCGCAGACGGGTCCGCTCGGCCTCACGGACTGGGAGAAGGTGTACGCCGCCGGCCCGAGCGCCTGGACCAGCGCCGACATCTTCGACGAGCGCGACCTGTCGCGCGACGGCGTCGTCGTCGTCGTGCGCCCCGATCAGTACGTCGCCGCGGTGCTGCCGCTCACGGCGACCGACGAGCTCGCGCCTTCTTCGCAGGCGCGCTGCATCAGCAGCGGCGTCGCGAGCGACTGTCCGCGGAGCGAACGGCGTCCGCCTGTACACGGCGTACATCGGCCGCGTGCCGCGGCGACGGGCAGAATTGCCCGAGAGACACGATGAGCGGATGCCGCAGGCGGCATCCGTGACGACGAGGGAGTCCCCTGTGACCGAGAACCGTGAGACCGAGCTGCTGGCGTCCGTGCCCGGACGGGCTCTTCATCGGCGGCGAATGGCGCGCCGCCGACGGACGGCAAGCACGCTCAAGGTCTACGACCCGGCGACCGGCGAGGTCGTCAAGGAGATCGCCGACGCCTCGCCCGCCGACGGCAAGGCGGCGCTGGATGCCGCCGTCGAGGCGTTCCCCGCATGGGCGGCGACGCCCGCCCGCGAGCGGGCCGAGATCCTCCGCCGCGCCTTCGACCTGCTGCAGGAGCGCAAGGAGGAGTTCGCGCTGCTCATGACGATCGAGATGGGCAAGCCGCTCGCCGAGGCGCGCGGCGAGGTCGCCTACGGCGGCGAGTTCCTGCGCTGGTTCAGCGAGGAGACCGCGCGCATCCAGGGGCGCTACGGCGCGAACCCCGAGGGCACCGGCCGCATGATCGTGTCGCAGCACCCGGTCGGGCCCGTGCTTCCTCATCACGCCGTGGAACTTCCCGCTCGCGATGGCGACCCGCAAGATCGCGCCCGCGCTCGCCGCCGGCTGCACCGTCGTCATCAAGCCGGCCGAGCTCACCCCGCTCACGACGCTCGCACTTCGCGAAGCTGCTCGAGGACGCGGGCCTGCCCAAGGGCGTCGTCAACGTCTTCACCGACCTCGACGTCGGGCGCCGTCTCCGAGCCGATCATCCGCGACCCGCGGCTGCGCAAGCTCTCGTTCACCGGGCTCGACGCCGGTCGGGCAGCGGCTGCTCGAGCAGGCCGCGCAGGGCGTGCTGCGCACCTCGATGGAGCTCGGCGGCAACGCGCCGTTCGTCGTCTTCGACGACGCCGACCTCGACAAGGCCGTCGACGGCGCGATGCTGGCGAAGTTCCGCAACATCGGCCAGGCCTGCACCGCCGCGAACCGCTTCATCGTGCACCGCTCGGTCGCCGACGAGTTCGCCCGCCGCGTCACCGAGCGCGTGCAGGCGATGAAGATCGGCCGCGGCACCGAGGACGGCGTGCACGATCGGCCCGCTCATCGACGACAAGGCCGTCGAGAAGGCCGAGCAGCTCGTCGGCGATGCCGTCGAGCGCGGCGCGCACGCTGCGCACCGGCGGCAGCGGCGATCGACGGCGCGCGGCACCTTCTACGAGCCGACCGTCATCACCGACGTGCAGCCGGGCAGCGACATCCTGCGCGAGGAGATCTTCGGACCGGTGCTCGCGATCGTCCCGTTCGACACCGAGGACGACGCCGTGCGCATCGCCAACGACACCGAGTACGGCCTCGTCTCGTACGTCTTCACCGAGAACCTCGCCCGCGGCCAGCGCATGATCGAGCGCCTCGAGACCGGCATGATGGGCCTGAACGTCGGCGTCGTCTCGAACGCCGCCGCGCCGTTCGGCGGCTGGAAGATGTCGGGCCTCGGCCGCGAGGGCGGCGCCGAGGGCATCCACGAGTACCTGCAGACGAAGTACACGCTGACGGCCGAACCCGTTCGCCTGATCGCTGGCCGCGCGTCCGCGGATCGGAGCATGATGAGGCGATGGCCGCGACGTCGCGGCATCGCGGCGTCGACGGATCCTCGGCATCGCGTCGCGCGCGCCGACGGCTGCGCTCGCACCGGCTGAGCGCGCCGGCGCCGACGGTCGCCGAGGCCGCGGCGCACATGCTCGCGACGCAGGCGCAGGAGTTCTGGGGCGGCCGGCTGGGCGCTCGCCGCGCGCACGAGGGGCGCGCCGACCGTGCGCGACGTCGATGCGGCGTTCGACCGCGGCGAGATCGTGCGCTCGTGGACGATGCGCGGCACGATCCACGTCGATCCCGGCGCGCGACCTCGCCTGGGTGCTGTCGCATCACGGGCGAGCGGCAGCGTCGCGCCAGGCGGCCGCCGTGCATCGCCGCGAGGGGATCGACGACGACGAGCTCGCCCGGGCCGAGCGCGCTCGCCCGCGCGGCGCTCGCGGGCGGCAACCGGCTCACCCGCAAGAGCTGTTCGCGCGTGCTCGAGGCGCGGCGGCGTCGTCGACGGCCGGGCAGCGCGGCTACCACCTGCTCGTCGCGCTGTCGCTGCGCGCCGTCCTGTGCCAGGGGCCGGTCGTGCCGCGCGAGGGGGCCCGACGCGCGAGCAGTACATCGTGCTGCTCGAGGAGTGGGTGCCGGATGCCGCGACGCCCGCCGACCCGCTCGCGGAGTTCTTCGTCCGCTTCATCGCGCTCGCACGGCCCGGCCGGCGCGCGCGACTTCGCGTGGTGGAGCGGGCCTGCCGCTCGGGGTCGTCGCGCGCGGCGGCCGAGCGGGCAGCCGATCGCCTCACCGTCGTCGCGGACGAGCCCGAGCCGCACGTACGTCGCTGCCGGCGCCCGCGCCGCGCCGGTCGCCGCCGCGCCCGACGGTCATCGCGCTGCCGCCGTTCGAGGAGTACTACCTCTCGTACGTCGATCGCACGGTGCCGTGCGCGCCGGAGTTCCTCGCCGCCGATCGGGCCGGGCATGAACGGGATGGTGCGGCCCGTCATCCTGGTCGCCCGCGGCGAGATCGTCGGCGTGTGGACGCACTCGCTCGCGGTCGGCCGGCACGCGCGACGACCCGATCCCCGAGCTGTTCGCGCCGGGTGCGGCGACGGACGCCGAGATCGCGCGCGCCGCTCGACCGCTACCGCGCGGTTCGTCGACGCAGCGCTGAGCCGCAGGCACCGCCTCAGCCCTGGCGTGACGGTCGAGGAACGCGTACACCTCGTTGTCGTCGACGCCGGGGAAGGCGCCGCGGGGGAGCGGCGAGAACATCTGCATGTGCACGCGCGCGCTCGGCCAGGCCTTGCCCTCCCAGCGCTCGCGCGACCTCGGTCGCGGGGCCGCGGCAGCACGACTCGTCGGGGCACGTCGAGACGGCGCGCTTCTGCGTCTCGCGGCCGCGGAACCACCTCGCGTCGTCGAACGGCACGCCGACGGTGATCGAGAACTCGCCCGTCCGAGGTCGTGCCGGTCTGCGTCGAGCACCAGAAGGTGCCGCCCGGGGTGTCGGTGTACTGGTAGTGCTCGGTCGTGCGGTTCTGCTCCTCGAACGCGGAGCGGGCGAGGAACTCGCCGGCAGACGATCTGCCCCTCGACCGCGCCGGTGACATCCATCGGCAGCGGCAGGTCGTCGTTCTCGTACACGCGGGAGATCGCGCCCGATGCCGTCGACGCGCAGGAAGTGCAGCGGGATGCCGAGGTGCTGCGTGAGCAGGTTCGTCATGCGCATGCCCGCGGCCTCGTGCGTCACGCCGAACGCGTCGCGGAAGTCCTCGACGGCGAGGTTGCGGTCCTTCTTCGCCTGCTGCAGGAACGCGACCGACGCCGTCTCGGGCATGAGGCAGCACGCGGCGAAGTAGTTGATCTCGAGCCGCTGCTGCAGGAAGTCGGCGTAGTCGGTCGGCCGCGTGTGGCCGAGCAGGCGGTGCGCCATGGCCTGCAGCGCCATCGACCGCAGGCCGTGGCCGCCGGGGATCGATGCCGGCGGCAGGTAGATGCGGCCGTTCTCGAGGTCGGTCACCGAGCGCGCCGAGTGCGGCAGGTCGTTGACGTAGATCAGCTCGAAGCCGAGCTGCTCGGCCATGATGCTCACCGTGCGGTGCGTGAGCGCGCCCGAGCACGTGCCCCGCGGCCTTGAGCTGCTTCTCGGCGAGCTTCTCGATGTCGGGGAGGTAGTTGTCGCGCGCGCGCATGCGCAGGCGCAGCTCGGTGTTCGCGCGGCGCGCCTCTTCGGGCGTCGCGATCGCCTCGCGCTCGCGACGCTGCAGCTCGCGGTGCAGGCCGAGGATCGACTCGATGGTCTCGTCGCGCATGCCCTTGGTGACGTTGACGGGCGGCGATGCCGAGCTGACGGAAGACCGAGCTCGACTGTGCGCGCTCGAGCTCGATCTCGAGTGCGGCGCGCCGGTTCGGCGGCTCGGTCGAGAGCAGATCGGTCACCTCGACGCCGGTCGCGGTCGCGATCGCCTGCAGCAGCGAGAGCTTCGGCTCGCGCTTGCCGTTCTCGATCAGGCTCAGCTGGCTGCCGGCGACCCCGACGAGCTCGCCGAGCTCGTCGAGGGTGAAGCCGCTGCGCGACGCGGTGGTGACGGATGCGGTGACCGAGAGTGGAGAGCTCGAGGGGCGTCGGTGGGCATTCCTTGATGATAGCGAAAGAATCGCGACTTCTTGCGACGCCAAGTGGCCGGAAGAATCGCTCGGCGAGGCGTCGAGAGTGGAGGAGACATCGAATCTGTTCGCCATCGCATCGAGGAGCGACCCATGGCTCTTGCCGACATCTTCACTCGCCCGACGCCCGCGGCAGCGGCGCCGATCCGCCGCTGACCGGACGTTCGGCGCGCGCCCCGAGATCGCGGCGAGGGCTGGCCGAGCTCGCCGCCTGGGTCGACGAGATCGCCGCGCTCACCCAGCCCGACGCGCGTCCACTGGGTCGACGGCTCCCGCGCCGAGAACGACGCGCTGCTGCGCGAGATGGTCGACGAGGGCAAGCTCATCAAGCTCAACCCCGAGTGGCGGCCCGGCTCGTACCTCGCCCGCTCGCACCCGAGCGACGTCGCCCGCACCGAGGGGCGCACCTTCATCGCCTCGGAGCGCGAGGAGGACGCCGGCCCGACGAACAACTGGGCCGCCCCCGCCGAGATCCGCGCGACGATCACGCGCGTCTTCGAGGGCTCCATGCGCGGCCGCACGATGTACGTCGTGCCGTTCTCGATGGGCCCCGTCGGCGGCCCGCTCTCGCACATCGGCGTGCAGGTCACCGACAGCGCCTACGCCGTCACCTCGATCGGCATCATGACGCGCGTCGGCACGGCCGTCCTCGCGCGAGATCGCCGACGGCGCGCACTGGGTCAAGACCGTGCACTCGGTCGGTGCGCCGCTCGCTCCGGGCGAGCAGGACGTCGCGTGGCCCTGCAACGACGAGAAGTACATCGTGCACTTCCCCGAGACGCTCGAGGTCTGGTCGTTCGGCTCCGGCTACGGCGGCAACGCGATCCTCGCCAAGAAGTGCTTCGCGCTGCGCATCGCCTCCGTCATCGGCCGCGACGAGGGCTGGCTCGCCGAGCACATGCTGCTCATCCGCGTGATCGATCCCGCGGGCGGGCGTACCACGTCGCCGCGGCCTTCCCGTCGGCGTGCGGCAAGACGAACCTCGCGATGCTGCGTCCCACGATCCCCGGCTGGCGCGTCGAGACGCTCGGCGACGACATCGCGTGGCTGCGCCCCGGCGAGGACGGACGCCTGTGGGCGATCAACCCCGAGGCCGGCTTCTTCGGCGTCGCGCCGGGCACCGGCGAGTCGACCAACGTCACGGCGGTCGAGACGCTGTGGGGCAACACGATCTTCACGAACGTCGCGCTGCGCCCCGACGGCGACGTCTGGTGGGAGGGCCTGACCGACGAGGCGCCGGCCGAGCTGACCGACTGGGAGGGCAACCCCTGGACGCCGGCATCCGGTCGCCCGGCCGCGCACCCGAACTCGCGCTTCACGGTGTCGCGCGGCCCAGTGCCCGCAGATCGCCGACGGACTGGGATGCGCCCGAGGGCGTGCCGCTCGACGCGATCCTCTTCGGCGGACGCCGCGCGACGAACGTGCCGCTCGTCGTCGAGGCGACCGACTGGACGCACGGCGTGTTCCTCGGCTCGAACATCTCGTCCGAGCGCACCGCCGCCGCCGAGGGCACGGTCGGCGAGCTGCGCCGCGACCCGTTCGCGATGCTCCCGTTCTGCGGCTACAACATGGCCGACTACTTCGGCCACTGGCTGAAGGTCGGGCAGAAGCTGCGCTTCGACCGCGCGCCGCGCATCTTCCAGGTCAACTGGTTCCGCAAGGGCGCCGACGGCCGCTTCCTGTGGCCGGGCTTCGGCGACAACTCGCGCGTCATCGACTGGATCATCCGTCGCATCGAGGGCGAGGTCCCGGCGGTCGACAGCCCGATCGGTCGTCTGCCGCGCACGTCGGACCTCAACCTCGACGGCATCGACGTGCCGCAGGCCGACCTCGACGAGCTGTTCGCGGTCGACGCCGAGTCGTGGCTGCGCGAGGCCGACCTGACCGAGGAGTTCTACGAGACCTTCGACGGCCGCGTGCCGGCGGCGCTGCGGGCCGAGCTCGCCGCGCTGCGCTACCGCCTGCAGCGCGCGTAGCGACCCGCTCCTCGTCTGGCCTTCGGGGGAGGGTCAGACGAGCAGCTGGTGCCGGGCGAGGTCGCGGTACAGCGGCGTCGACTCGACGAGCTCGGAGTGCGTGCCCTGGCCGACGACGCGTCCGTGGTCGAGCACGACGATGAGGTCGCTGTCGACGACGGTCGAGAGGCGGTGCGCGATCACGACGAGCGTGCGGTCCGGTCGCGACGGCGTCGATCGCCTCGCGCATGCGCTGCTCGTTGACGCCGTCGAGCGACGACGTCGACTCGTCGAGCAGCAGGATCGGCGGCGCGGCGAGCAGCGCGCGGGCGATCGCGAGCCGCTGGCGCTCGCCGCCCGAGAGCATGACGCCGTCCTCGCCGACCGGTGCCTCGAGGCCGAGCGGGCTGCGCTCGAGCACGTCGCCGAGGTTCACCGCGCGCAGCACCGCTTCGCACTCGGCATCGGATGCCTCGGGCGAGGCGAGTCGCAGGTTGTCGGCGATCGTGCCGGCGAGGGTCGGGGCATCCTGCTCGACGTACCCGAGCTGCGCGCGCAGTTCGTCGCGGTCGAGCGTCCGGACGTCGTGCGCCGTCGAGCAGGATCGCGCCGCCGGTCGGGTCGTAGAACCGCTCGATCGAGCGAGAGCGTCGTGCTCTTGCCCGCGCCGGAGGGACCGACGAGCGCGACGCGCGCGCCGCGCGGCACGCGGAACGAGACGCCGCGGAGGACACCGCGCTCCCGTCCGGGAGGGCGTCGGGCGGCCGCCGGCAGTGCGACCGTGCGACGCTGTCGACGTGCGCCGCCTCGAGGGCTGCGAGGGCCTCGGTCTCGCGGCGCGGCGGGCGGCGACGACGGCCTCGGGGTAGCGGAAGTGCACGTCGCGGAACTCGATCGCCGCGACGCGGCTGCCGGGGTCGCGCCGTCGCTGCGCAGTCGCCGCGGCGATCGCGGCGTCGTCCTGGGTCTCGGTCGGCAGGTCGAGGACCTCCTGGATGCGGCCGAGCGCGCCGAGCGCCTGGTTGACCGAGGTGATCGCGCCGAAGAACGAGCCGAGCGGCGCGATGAGCAGGAACAGGAACATGATGAACGTCACGAGCGAGGCGATCGTGATCGCGCCGGCGGCGACGCGGAAGCCGCCGACGCCGAGCACGACGAGCAGCGACACCTGCAGCGCGATGCCGGCGATCGGCACGACGAGCGCCGAGACCTTCGCGATCCGCACGCCGACGCCGTAGGCCTCCGTCGCCAGTCTCGGTGATCGAGGCGACCTCGCGCTCGGTGGCGCCCGACGCGCGCACCGTGCGGATCGAGCCGACGGCGCGCTCGACGCCGGAGGCGAGCTCGCCGACCTTCTCCTGCTGCTGCGGCGGTCGCGGTGCGGATGCGGCCGCTGAGGCAGCGCCACGACGACGACCGAGACGCCGATCACGACGACGATGAGCGCGAGCAGCACCGGGTCGATGAGCGCCATCGCGACGAGCGCGCCGACGAAGAGGAGGCCGTTGCCGACCGCATCGGCGAGGCCCTGGGTGAGCACGGCGTAGAGCAGCGTCGTGTCGGTGCCGACGCGCGAGACGAGGTCGCCGGTGCGGCGCGCGTCGAACTCGCTGATCGGCAGGTGCAGGATGCGCGCGATGAGCTTGCGGCGGCTCGAGTACACGACCGCGGTGCCGGTGCGCTGCAGCAGGTAGTGCTGGAAGCCCGAGATGATCGAGGACGCGACCACGAGCGCGACGATGCAGCCACACGAGGATGCCGAGCGTCTCGCTCGGCCTGCACGCGCTCGATGACCTGGCCGACCAGCAGCGGCTGGGCGAGCGTCGCGACGGCGCCGAGCGACGCTGAGCACGGCGACGACGATCAGGACGCGCTTGTGCTCGAAGAGGAAGGGCAGGAGCTGCTGCAGGCTCGCGCGGGGGCCTTCCTGCGGCTTGCGCCGCGGCGGCGGCGAGCGGGGCGTCGGCGGTGGTGGACATGCGGTACCTCGGTTCGTGTCGGGGGTCATCTACGACCGTACTTCTTGTGGACGGCCTGCTTGGCTCACGCCGAGGGCGGCGGCGATCGCCTGCCACGAGTAGCCCTGGTTCCGCGCCCGGCGCACCTGCACCTCTTCGGCGCGGGCGAGCTCGCGACGCACGTCGGCGAGGCGGTGCAGCTCGGCGAGGGGCTCGCGCTCAGGGCGTTGCGCCGATCAGGGTGCGGATGTCGTCGCCGCTCATCGGCTGCTCCTCCTGGATGCGTCGGAGCGGCATCCACTGTCAACCTTAGTTGACGGTTCGGTCGAGCGTCAACTTGCATGTTGACACGTCCTTTTCCGGCGTCGCGGCGTTAGGGTTGTCCGGTGCCTGCTCCCGTCATCGCCGCGAAGAACCTCGTGAAGGCCTACAAGGTCAAGGGCAAGCCCGACTTCCTGGCCGTCGACGGCCTGTCCTTCGAGGTCGCGCCGGGGGAGTCCTTCGGCCTGCTCGGCCCCAACGGCGCGGGCAAGTCCACCACCATGAAGATGATCGGCGCCGTCTCGACGCGCACGGGCGGCGACCTGTCGATCCTCGGCCTCGATCCCGACCCGTACGGTCCCGAGATCCGCTCGCGCCTGGGCGTCGTGCCGCAGCAGGACAACCTCGACGGCGAGCTCAACGCGCGCGAGAACCTCTACATCTACGGCCGCTACTTCGGCCTGCCCGGCAAGGTCTGCCATCGAGAAGGCCGACGAGCTGCTCGCCTTCGCGCACTCGAAGACAAGGCCAAGAGCAAGGTCGACCAGCTCTCGGGCGGCATGAAGCGCCGTCTCACGATCGCGCGCGGACTCATCAACGACCCGCGCATCCTGCTGCTCGACGAGCCGACGACGGGCCTCGACCCGCAGGCCCGGCACGTGCTGTGGGACCGCCTCTTCCGGCTCAAGGAGCGCGGCACGACGCTCGTGCTCACGACCCACTACATGGACGAGGCCGAGCAGCTGTGCGATCGGCTCGATCGTCGTCGACAAGGGCCGGATCATGGCCGAGGGCACCCCCGCCTCCCTGATCCGCGAGCACTCGAGCCGCGAAGTGCTCGAGGTGCGCTTCGGCTCCGACCGCAACCAGCAGGTCGCAGCCGCAGCTCCAGGGCATCGGCGACCGCGTCGAGGTGCTGCCCGACCGCGTCCTGATCTACACCGCAGGACGGCGAGCACGCCCTCGAGCGCGTCGACCGCGCGCGGACTCGAGCCGATCACCTCGCTCGTGCGCCGCTCGAGCCTCGAGGACGTCTTCCTGCGGCTCACCGGAAGGTCGCTGATCGAATGAGCGCGCCGAGCCCCGACGAGCACTCGACGGTCATCGTGCAGCCGTCGCTCGACGAACTGCGCGCCGAGGCGATGGAGTGGGGCCGCAAGCCCCGCGCGTTCGGCACCTGGTACGTCACCGAGCACATGGTCCGCGCGATGCGCGCGTACGGCTGGACGATCATCGTCGGCGCGCTCGGTCAGCCGATCCTGTATCTGCTCGGGCTCGCGGTCGGTCTCGCCGCACTCATCGACGCGCCCGATCGCTCGACGGCGGCATCGAGGTGCCGTACCTCGTCTTCGTCGCGCCCGCGCTGCTGATGACGGCCGCGATCGCGGTGGCGTCCGAGGAGTTCACCTACCCGGTGATGGCCGGCTTCAAGTGGCGGCGCTACTTCTACGGGTTCAACGCGTCGCCGCTCTCGCCCGGCCAGATCGCCGACGGGCGTCGTCGCTCGGCGCCGCCGGCGCGCATGCTCTTCGTCGCCGTCGCCTACTACGTGTTCCTCTGCCTGTTCCAGCGCGATCCCCGACCCCGCGACGGGCTGGCTCACGATCTCCGATCGGCGTGCTCGCGGGCCTCGCCGTTCGGCATCCCGCTCATGGCGTACGCGGCATCCATCGACGGACGACAAGGGCCAGTTCGCCCTCGTGCAGCGGTTCATCTTCATGCCGATGTTCCTGTTCTCGGGCACCTTCTACCCGCTCGCGACCCTGCCGCTCTGGCTGCAGTGGATCGGCTGGATCTCGCCGCTCTGGCACGCGTCCGAGCTCGGCCGGATGGTGACGTACGGCAGGCCGATCGCGCCCGCGATCGCTGGTCGTGCACATCGGCTACCTGCTCGTCCTGGCCGTCGGCGGCTACGTCCTCGGCCGGCGCATCTTCCAGCGGAGGCTCGGCGAAATGAGCGCGCGTCATCGATCGCGCGCCGACCCGCGCCGGCGGCGTGCGCGCACTCTGGGCGGGCAACCCCGGCGCGGTCGTGCAGCGCGGACTGCATCGCCGCGCGCTCGTCGAGCTGGGTCGTCGTGCTGTCGGGCTTCTTCGAGCCGGTCTTCTACCTCGCCTCGATGGGCATCGGCCTCGGCGCGCTGATCGGCGACGTCGAGACGCTCGGCCGGTGTCGAGGTTCCGTATGCCGCGTTCATCGCGCCCGCGCTGCTCGCCGTCTCGGCGATGAACGGCGCGATCTACGACTCGACGTGGAACGTCTTCTTCAAGCTCAACTACGGCAAGCTCTACGAGGGGATGCTCGCGACCTCGCTCGGGCCCCTCGATGTCGCGCTCGGCGAGATCCTCTACGCGCTGCTGCGCGGCCTGCTCTACGCGACGGGCTTCATGATCATCATGCAGCTCCTGGGACTCAACCTGGCCTGGACGGCGATCCTCGCGATCCCCGCCGTGCTGCTCATCGCGTTCGGGTTCGCGAGCCTCGGCATGGCCGTCACGAGCTACATGAAGACGTTCCAGCAGATGGACTGGATCAACTTCGTCCTGCTGCCGATGTTCCTCTTCTCGGCGACGCTGTACCCGATCACGGTCTACCCCGAGTCGTGCAGACGATCGTGAAGATCTTCCCGCTGTGGCACGGCGTCGAGCTGCTCCGCGGGCTCACGACCGGCGTCCTGAGCCCCGACATGCTCTGGCACGTGCTCTACTACGTCGTCATGATCGCCGTCGGGCTCGTCTTCACGACGAAGCGGCTGCGGGCGCTGTTCCTGGACTGAGCGGTCGCGCGGTCACAGCGACCCGGTCTCGACCCCGACCCCGAGGTCTGTCGTCGTAGTCGATGTCCTTCGTCTCCGTGCGACAGCAGCAGCGCGATGAAGGTCAGCACGCCCATCGCCGACAGGTACACGCCCACGAGCCACGGGCTGCCGTCGGCCGGCCGCCCACAGCCAACGGCGACGATCGGCGCGAGCGCGGCGCCGAGGATCGACGACACGTTGTACGAGATCGCCGAGCCCGTGTAGCGCACGTTCGTCGGGAAGAGCTCCGGCAGGAGCGCCCCCATCGGGCCGAACGTCGCGCCCATCAGCATGAAGCCGAAGACCAGGAACGCCTGCGTGAGCGCGCCGGTGAACTTCGGGTCGGCCTGGGGCAGCAGGAACAGCGTTGAAGCGTGAGTCCGAACACGATGATGAGCGCCGGTCACCCACAGCAGCAGCTTGCGGCGGCCGATCGCGTCGGCGATCGGTCCGGAGAGCAGCGTGAAGATGCCGAAGAACACGACGCCGATGATCTGCATGATGCACGAAGTCGGTGTAGCCGAAGCCGAGGCCCGGGTAGAACTGCGCGGCGAACGCCGTCGGCGTCGAAGCGGCTGCCGGTCGCCTCGGCTGCGGCCTGCGCGGCGGCGGATGCCGTCTCGAGGTCGGCCGGCTTCGTGCCGTAGGACAGCGTGAAGTTCGTCATCAGGTAGAACAGCACGTACGTCGCCAGCATGATGAACGTGCCGAGGATCAGCTGCCTCCAGTGGTGGCGGAAGACCGTCGCCGAGCGGGAACTTGCGGATCGCGCCCTTCTTCTCGGCCTTCACGAACGTCTCGGACTCGACGAGCCTCAGACGCACCCACAGGCCGATGATGACCATGACGGCCGAGAACAGGAACGGCACGCGCCAGCCCCACGCGAGGAACGCCTCGGAGCGCTGCGCCGGTGCCCTCGGGGTGCGGCAGCAGGAAGTTGATCGCGAGGAAGAGCCGGTTCGCGATGATGAAGCCGAGCGGCGCGCCGAGCTGCGGGAACGTGCCGTACCAGGCGCGCTTGCCCGTCGGGGCGTTCTCGGTCGCGACGAGGGCGGCGCCCGACCATTCGCCGCCGAGCGCGAAGCCCTGCGCGAGGCGCAGGATCGAGCAGCAGGAGCGCGGCCCACCAGCCGATGTCGCTGGTAGGTGGGCAGGCATCCGATGAGGAAGGTCGCGATGCCCATCGTGAGCAGCGAGGCGACGAGCGTCGCCTTGCGGCCGAAGCGGTCGCCGAAGTGGCCGAAGACGATCGCGCCGAGGGGACGCGCGATCATGGCGGCGCCGAAGACGCGCGAACGAGGCGAGGAGCGCTGTCGTGTCGTTGCCGGTCGGGAAGAACAGGACGGGGAAGACGAGCACGGCCGCCGTCGCGTAGACGTAGAAGTCGTAGAACTCGATCGTGGTGCCGACGAGGCTCGCCGTGATGACGCGCGAGCGGGAGTTGACGGGGGCGGACGGGGTCTGGGAGGTCATGAAGAACCTGCTAACGCGAGGCGGAGCATCCTTGGGGGAAGTGCGGTGGGCTGTCGCGCGACGCGGGGTGACGCATCAGGCGGCTCTGCGCTGGGTCACCGAGTGCAGAGCGGGATGGCCCTGCGCACGGGCACCCAGTCTACCCGTGGTGTGCAGAGCCCGCCCCTGAGCCGATGCTCTCCGAAATCAGCGCCAGATGACGGCGAGCGCGGCGTTGAGCAGTGTCAGGATGCCGATCGACCAGAACAGTCCGGCGGGGACGGGTTCGCCGCTCTTGCGCTGGCCCGAGCACCGCCGATGCCGATGAGGGCGCCGATGATGAGGAGGACGACGAGCTTCACGCCGATCTTCACGTAGTTGAGGTCGTACGCGATGCCCCACGGCGCGGCGAGGGCGAGACCCGCGACGGCTGCCAGGATCGAGGCCCCAGTTCATGACGCGTGTTGATCTGGAATCGACGTGAGAACGCCTCGACGGCCCACCCGCCGAAGAGCAGCGCGAAGCCGGTGATGTGGACGAAGACGACGATGTGGCGCAGGATCTCCATGCCCGTCACGGTATGCCCTATCAGGTCTGGCGCGCCAGCAAGGCGCGCCTCACATCGCGCTCATCGCGCGAAGGCTCGCGCAGGACGAGCGCGTGCGGATGGCGGCATCCGCGGCCTCGTAGCCCTTGTCCTCCTTGGACCCGGCGAGCCCGGCGCGGTCGATGCCCTGCTGCTCGTCGTCGAGCGTCAGCACGCCGAAGCCGACGGGCTTGCCGGTGTCGAGGGCGACGCGCGTCAGGCCGTCGGTCGCCGCCGACGAGACGAACTCGAAGTGCGGCGTGCCGCCGCGGATGATGACGCCGAGCGCCACGACGGCGTCGGCTCCGGCATCCAGCGCCGCCTTCGCCACGACGGGCAGCTCGAACGACCCGGGCACGCGGACGAGCCGCCACGAGGCGCCGCGATGCCTCGAGCGCGCGCTCGGCGCCCGCGATGAGGCCGTCGGTGATGACGTCGTGCCACGTGCCGGCGATCACGACGACGTCGAGGCCCGTCGCGTCGACCGGCTCGCCGGGCGGTGGTGCGCCGTTGCCGCTCATACGCTCGGCTCCGTCGTGCAGGCTGCGCGAGCGCGTCGCGCGAGCTCCTCTTCGTCGATGATGTGGCCCATACGGTCGCGCTTGGTCTCGAGGTACTGGTGGTTGTTCGGTCCGACGCCGACGAGGAGCGGCACCTGCTCGACGATGTCGAGGCCGAGCTCGCGAAGCTGGTTGACCTTGTCGGAGTTGTTCGTGAGCAGGCGCACGCTGCTCGACGCCGAGATCGGCGAGGATGCCGGCGGCGGCGGCGTAGTCGCGCGCGTCGGCGGGCAGGCCGAGCGCGAGGTTCGCGTCGACCGTGTCGAGCCCGCGCTCCTGCAGGCTGTAGGCGCGCAGCTTGTTGATGAGGCCGATGCCGCGGCCCTCGTGGCCGCGCATGTAGATGACGACGCCGCCGTCCTGCTCGATCGCGTCGAGGGCGGCGTCGAGCTGGGGGCCGCACTCGCACTTGAGCGAGCCGAACGCCTCGCCCGTCAGGCACTCCGAGTGCACGCGCACGAGCGGGGCGTCCTCGGTGAGGTCGCCCGAGACGACCGCGACGTGGTCGGTGCCGGTGATGCGGTCCTTGTAGGCGAGGAAGCGGAACTCGCCGTGCGACGTCGGCACGCTGCGCCTCGGCGCGCAGGCTCACGCGCCGCCGGTGCGGGGCGTGCGACTCCTGCTGCGGCTCGTTCGCGTTCAGGTGGGCGATGAGCTGCTCGATCGTGATGACCGGGACGCCCGTCGCGCTCGCCGAGTTCGAGCAGACCCGGCAGGCGCATCATGCTGCCGTCCTCGGCGACGACCTCGCCGATCGCGCCGACGGGCTGCAGGCCTGCGAGCCTCATGAGCTCGACGGCGGCCTCGGTGTGGCCGGCGCGCTCGCGCACGCCGCCGTCGACGGCGCGCAGCGGCAGGATGTGGCCCGGGCGGATGACGCTCGTCGGCGTCGAGGCCGGGTCGGCGAGCACGTTGAGGGTGTGCGCGCGGTCGGCGGCGCTGATGCCGGTCGACACGCGGTCGGCGGCGTCGACGCTCACGGTGTACGCCGTGCCGCGCGCGTCCTCGTTGACCGCGACCATGGGCGGCAGGTCGAGGCGGTCGGCCCAGTCCGCGGGCATCGGAGCGCAGAGGAAGCCGCTCGACCAGCGGACGGTCCACGCGAGCCACTCGGCCGTCGCGAGCTCGGCCGACAGGATGACGTCGCCCTCGTTCTCGCGGTTCTCGTCGTCGGCGACGATGACGGGCTTGCCCGCGCGCGAGTGCGTCGAGGGCGTCGGGGATGGTGGAAAGGCTCATTCGGAGCCTCCTTCGTTCGAGGTGGAGCGTGCAGGGCGTGAAGGCGAGGAGACGCTGCACGTGGCGCGCCAGGATGTCGGTCTCGAGGTTGACGCGTCGCCCGCGCGCGCGAGCGCCGAGCGTCGTCGCGGCGAGGGTCTCGGGGATGAGCGAGACCTCGAACCACTGCGTCGCCTCGGCGGCGGCGCTCGCGGCGCTCACGGTGAGCGAGACGCCGTCGACGGCGATCGAGCCCTTGTCGACGACGAGCGGCGCGAGGGCGGCCGGAAGCTCGATGCGCAGCACGCGCCACTGCTCGCCCGGGCGCACCTCGAGCACTTCGCCCGGTGCCGTCGATGTGCCCCTGCACGATGTGCCCGCCGAGGCGGCCGTGTGCGGCCGTCGCGCGCTCGAGGTTGACAGCCGATCCCGGCGCGGTGCCGGACGAGCGTCGACATGTCGAGCGTCTGCCGCATGACGTCGGCGGTGAACCAGTCCTCGCCCTGGTCGACGACGGTGAGGCACACGCCGCTGACCGAGATCGAGTCGCCGTGCGCGGCATCCGACACCGCCTTGGGCGCGCGCACCGTCAGGCGCACGCCGTCGCCCGACGGCTCGACGGCCGTGACGGCGCCGATCTCCTCGACGATTCCGGTGAACATCAACTGTCTCCTTCGAGTGCGGGGTGGGCGACGATCAGCAGATCGTCGCCGAGGGTCTGCGACGGATGCGACGGCCAGCCGTCGCGCCTGTGCGATCGTGCCGACGCCGAGGTCGCCGAGCGCGAGCCGGTCGCCGCCGATCAGGACGGGGGCGACGTAGGCGAGCACCTCGTCGACGAGGCCCGCGCGCACGAACGCGCTCGCGAGCGTCGGGCCGCCTTCGACGAAGACGCGCTGCACGCCGCGGTCGCGGAGCTCGGCCAGCACGGCGGCGAGGTCGTCGCCGGATCGGCGAAGGACGGCGTGCGGGATGCCGCGTGCACGGCCGCCTCGGCGGGGATCGCGCGGTCGCCGAGCACGACGGGGATCGGCTGGTGGTCGTAGAGCGATCCGTCCTCTCGGCGGGCGGTCAGCGCGGGGTCGTCGGCGAGCACCGTGCCCGTGCCGACGACGATGGCGTCCGCCTGCGGCGCGGCGGCGGTGCACGTCGGCGCGGGCGGCGGGTCCGGTGATCCACTGGCTCGTGCCGTCGGCCGCGGCGGCCCGGCCGTCGAGGCTCTGCGCCCACTTCACGGTGACGTGCGGGCGGCCGAGCCGCTGCACCGTCGAGCCACGACGCGAGGAGTGCCGTCGCCTCGTCGGCGAGCACGCCCGACTCGACGTCGACGCCGGCCGCGCGCAGGCGCTGCGCGCCGCCGGACGAATGGTCGCCCGGGTCGTCGACGGCGTAGACGACGCGCGCGACGCCGGCGGCGATGAGCGCCTCGGAGCACGGGCCGGTGCGGCCGGTGTGGTTGCACGGCTCGAGGGTCACGACGGCCGTCGCGCCGCGCGGTCTCGGCCGGGCGAGAGCTTCGAGAGCGCGTCGACCTCGGCGTGCGGCGTGCCCGCGCCGCGGTGCCAGCCCTCGGCGAGGACGTCGCCGGCGGGCGAGAGCATCACGGCGCCGACCTGCGGGTTGACCCCGCGGGGCCCGCGCGGCGCGAGCTCGAGCGCGCGCCGCATGGCATCGCCGCTCCGCGTCGTTCGCCGTCATCCGCACCGTCCTGAGTTCCTGATCCTGGGACTCCGGGGCAACGGGACGACGCGGCGCCGACTCGCGTCGGATCCCGCCGTGCGCCTCCCATCCGGACTAGCGGTGGTTTCACCACCGCATCACCGTCGGTTCCGGAATTCCACCGGATCAGCCTCGGCGGCCGACGGATGCGCGCCTCGGCTCGCGGACTGTCACCGCCGGTTCGGATTCTCACCGACCCCGGAGCACGTTGATGCTCTCGAGTCTAGTCAACGCCCGATCGCGCCGTTCATTCCCATGACGATCGCATTGACATCGACCCGGCGCGGCGAGCCGAGGCATCCCGTTCCCGACGTAGCCTGGAGGCGGGGAAGGGGAGGTCATGTCGGATCGGCAGCGACCGGCGTTCGCAGCGCTGCGCGGCGCGCCCGTATGCCGATGTCCTGATCATCGGCGGCGGGATCAACGGTCTCGCGACCTTCCGCGACCTCGCGCTGCAGGGCGTCGATGTCGCGCTCGTCGAGCGCGGCGACTTCGTCAGCGGCGCCTCGGCGGCGTCGTCCCACATGATCCACGGCGGCATCCGGTATCTCGAGAACGGCGAGTTCCGCCTCGTCCACGAAGCCGTCACCGAGCGCAACGCGCTGCTGCGGATCGCGCCGCACTACGTGCGACCGCTGCAGACGACGATCCCGATCTTCACGACCTTCTCGGGCATCCTCGAGCGCGCCGCTGCGCTTCCTGCGTCACGGCGCGGGCCGCGCCGCGCGAGCGCGGCGCGATCCTCATCAAGATCGGCCTCGTCATCTACGACTCGTTCTCGCGCGGCGGCGGGCGCGTGCCGCGGCACACGTTCCACGGGCGCCGGCGCTCGCTCGCGCAGCTCCCGCAGCTCAACCCGACCGTGAAGTACACCGCGACGTACTGGGATGCCTCGCTGCACGATCCGGAGCGGCTCGCGATCGACGTGCTGCGCGACGGCCTCGCGGCAGGCGAGGGACGCGCGCGAGCGGCCAACTACACCGCCGCGGTCGGGGCTGCAGGGCGGCAAGGTGCGTGCTGCGCGACGCCGAGTCGGGCGAGGAGATCGCCGTTCGCGGCATCCGTCATCGTCAACGCCTCGGGTCCGTGGACCGACCTCACCAACCTCGCGCTCGGCGACCCCACGTCGTACATGGGCGGCACGAAGGGCTCGCACATCGTGCTCGACGACCCCGAGCTGCTCGCGGCGACCGGCGGGCCGCGAGCTGTTCTTCGAGCACGAGCGACGGCCGGATCGTGCTCATCTACCCCCTCAAGGGGCGCGTGCTCGTCGGCACGACCGACCTCGAGCACGACATGGCCGATCCCGATCGTGTGCACCGAGGACGAGGTCGACTACTTCCTCGACCTCATCGCGCACGTGCTGCCCGAGATCCCGGTCGACCGCTCGCAGATCGTCTACCGGTTCGCCGGCGTGCGGCCGCTGCCCGGTCACGGCGACGTCGCTCCCGGCTTCGTCTCGCGCGACTACCGCATCGAGGCCGCAGCCGCTCGCCGGGCGGCGACGGGCCGACGGTGCTGAGCCTCGTCGGCGGCAAGTGGACGACGTTCCGCGCATCGGCCGAGCACCTCGCCGACCGCGTGCTCGCGCTGCTCGCGCGGCCGCGGCGGCGCTCGACGAAGGGCCTGCCGATCGGCGGCGGTCGCGGCTTCCCGACGACCGAGCGGGCGCGCCGGCAGTGGATCGACGGCGCACGACGACGGCATCGGCCGCGCGCGCGCCGGCGGTCGCTGCTCGACCGCTACGGCACCGTCGCGGCCGACGTCATCGCGGCGATCGCGACGACCGACGACGACGCCCGCTCGACACCGCTCCCGGCCTACAGCACGGGCGAGCTGCGCCACCTCGCCCGCACCGAGGCGGTCGTGCACCTCGACGACGTGCTGCATGCGGCGCACATCCATCGCGTTCACGGGAGGCGTGTCGGACGAGTCCGCGGCCGAGATCGCCGAGGCGATCGCCCCCGTGATGGGGTGGGATGCCGCGACCGTCGCGCGCCGAGGTCGAGCGCGCGCTCGCGCGCGTGCACGCGGCCGACCCGTCGTGGCGCATCCGCGCACGCCCGATAGCCTGACCACGACGCCGCTCGCCGCGGCGACGAGGAGGAGGCAGCGTGGCCGATCACGTCCTGGCGCTCGATCAGGGGACGACATCGACGCGGGCGATCGTCTTCGACGCGCACGGCGGCGATCGTCGCGACCGCGCAGCGCGAGCACGAGCAGATCTTCCCGCGCGCGGGCTGGGTCGAGCACGACCCGATCGAGATCTGGACGAACACCCAGTGGGTCATCTCGACCGCGCTCGACGCGGCGGGGCTCGGTGCGGGCGACATCGCGGGCATCGGCATCACGAACCAGCGCGAGACGGCGATCGTGTGGGACCGCCGCACCGGCCGACCCGTGCACGAACGCGATCGTGTGGCAGGACACGCGCACGCAGCGGCTCATCGACCGCTCGCCGCGGACGGGCGGCACCGAGCGCTTCGCCGCGAAGACGGGGCTGCCGCTCGCGACGTACTTCTCGGCGTCGAAGATCGCCTGGATCCTCGAGCACGTGCCCGGGCGCGCGGGCGGACGCCGAGGCCGGTCATCTGCTCTTCGGCACGCCCGACACGTGGGTCGTCTGGAACCTCACCGGCGACACCCGCGGCGGCATCCACGTCACCGACGTCACGAACGCGAGCCGCACGCTGCTGATGGACCTGCGCGACCCTCGACTGGTCCGACGAGCTGCTCGAGGTGTTCGGCATCCCGCGCGCGATGCTGCCCGAGATCGTGCTCGTCGTCCGAGTGTCGTCGGGCGAGGTGCGCGAGCCTGTCGCGGCGCGGGGCGTGCCGATCGCGGGCATCCTCGGCGACCAGCAGGCGGCGACCTTCGGGCAGGCGGCGTTCGACGCCGGGCAGTCCAAGAACACCTACGGCACGGGCAACTTCCTGCTCGTCAACACCGGCACCGAGATCGTGCGCTCCGAGCACGGGCTCATCACGACCGTCGCCTACCGGTGCGGCGACGAGCCGGCGCGCTACGCGCTCGAGGGCTCGATCGCCGTCACCGGATCGCTCGTGCAGTGGCTGCGCGACAACCTCGGCATCATCGCGTCGGCTCCGAGGACGTCGCGCGCTCGCCGCGACCGTCGACGACAACGGCGGCGCGTACTTCGTGCCCGGCGTTCTCGGGCCTGTTCGCGCCGTACTGGCGGCCCGACGCGCGCGGCGCGCTCGTGGGCCTCACGCGCTACGTCAACAAGGCGCACATCGCCCGCGCGGCGCTCGAGTCGACGGCGCTTCCAGATCGCGCGACGTCATCGACGCGATCGTCGCCGACACCGGGCACGGCGCTCGCACGAGCTGCGCGTCGACGGCGGCATGACGCGCGACGAGCTCCTGATGCAGTTCCAGGCCGACATCCTCGGCATCCCGGTCGTGCGGCCCGAGGTCATCGAGACGACGGCGCTCGGCGCCGCCTACGCGGCCGGGCTCGCGACCGGGCGTCTGGGAGGACCGCGACGAGCTGCGCGCGCACTGGCGCGAAGGCACGCCGCTTCGAGCCCGCGATGGGCGAGGAGGAGCGCGAGCGCCGCGTACCGGCATGTGGCGCAAGGCCGTCACGAAGTCGCTCGACTGGGTCGACGACGACGCCCGCATCCTCGCCGGGCACCGACCAGCCGCAGCGGTCGCTGAGCGCTACTTCAGCAGCCGCTGAGGCGGCGGTCGGCGAGGATCTTGCCGCCCGTCTGGCACGTCGGGCAGTACTCGAGCGAGTTGTCGGCGAAGAAGACGCTGCGCACCGTCGTCGCCGCAGACCGGGCAGGTCTCGCCGCGGCGGCCGTGCACCTGCATCCCGCGCCGCTTGGCGTCCTTGAGCTCGGCGGGCGGCTTGCCGGATGCCTCGGCGACCGCCTCCGTCAGCGTCGTGCTGCATCGCGGCGTAGAGCCGGTCGACGTCGTCGTCGTCGAGGCGTCGACGCGAGCGCGTACGGCGACATCCTCGCGGCGTGCAGGATCTCGTCGGAGTAGGCGTTGCCGACGCCGGCGATGATCGACTGGTCGCGCAGCACGCCCTTGATCTGCGTGCGGCGGCCCGCGAGCAGCCCGGCGAGCGTGTCGCGGTTGAACGCCGGGTCGAGCGGATCGGGGCCGAGCCGCGCGATGCCGGGCACGTCGGCGGGTCGCGCACGACGTAGACGGCGAGCGACTTCTTGGTGCCGGCCTCGGTGAGGTCGAACCCCGAGCCGTCGGCAGCGCGACGCGCAGGGCGATCGGCGTCTTGCCCGGGCCGGATGAGCGTCGGGGCGAGGGCGTCGTACCAGCGCAGCCAGCCGGCCTTGGCGAGGTGGAAGACGAGGTGCGGTCCGCGTCGTCGCGAGGTCGACGAACTTGCCGTGGCGCTCGGCGCCCGTGATCGTCGCGCCCTGCGAGCGCGTTGATCGGCGGGTCGTAGGTCTTGAGCGCGGCGATGTTCGCGACCGTCGCGCGCGTGATCGTCGAGGCCGGTCACCCGCCCGCGGAGGAAGTCGACGAGTCCCTGCACCTCGGGCATCTCGGGCATGCGCTCATCCTGGCACGCGGCGCAGGCGGGTCAGTCTCGAGGACCGGCCAGGGCTGCGGCATCCGGTCGTCGGTCGTCAGCAGGCCGGCGATCCAGCCGTCGTCGCGGCCCCGAGGGCTCACGAGCGCCTGGCGCAGCGAGGCCCTCGTAGCGGAAGCCGAGCGCGCGCGCCGACGCGCGCCGAGGCGATGTTGCCGACGACGGCGCGCCACTCGATGCGCTGCGAGGCCGAGGCCCGCCGGGCGAAGCGACCAGTCGATGACCGCGCGGGCCGCCTCGGTGAGCAGCCCGCGCCCGCGCGAGCCGGGCGCCATCCAGTAGCCGATCTCGCCGGTGCCGCCCGGCGACGCGGTACAGGCCGAGCATGCCGGCGAGCGTGTCGCCCTCGCGGATCGCCCACGTCGAGCTCGGTGCCGCTCGGCCCACTCCTTCGCGACGTGCTGCACGAACCCCTCGGCGTGCGAGCGCTCGTAGGGCGAGGGCACCGTCGTGTACCGCTGGATGTCGGGGTCCTGGCACGCCTCGGTAGATCGCGTCGACGTCGGCCGCGACGGCAGCGACAGTTCGAGGCGCTCCGTGCGCAGGGTGACCGGTTGCATGCGGCCCAGGCTAGTCGCGGCCCGTGCCCTCGTCGCGGTGCGCTGTGCGGGGCGGCGCCGTGGGGACCTCAGGCTGAACGGGCCTCTCGGCCTGCGCGGGCCGCTGCGTGGCCGACTCAGCCTGATTCCGCCGCGCTCGGCCGCCGGTCGGCCGGCGATGGGGCACGGGTCGGCCGCGGTCGGCCGCCGGTCGCGACCGGGCACAGCCCGGCCGTGGTCAGCGGCGGCGGAGCAGGCCGACCTTGTCGTAGACGTCGTCGAGCGTCTTGTCGGCGACGGCCTCGGCCTTCGCGGCGTTCTCGGCGAGCACGCGGTCGAGCTCGGCGGGGTCGTCGAGCAGCTCGAGCGCGCGCGGCGCGCACCGGGCCGAACTCGTTCACGACGACCTCGGCGAGGCCCTTCTTGAAGTCGCCGTAGCCGCGACCGGCGTACTCGTCCTCGATCGACGGGATCTGCCGGCCGGTCAGGGCGGCGTAGATCACGAGCAGGTTCGAGACGCCGGGCTTCTCCTCGCGGTCGTACCGCACGGTGCCCTCGGAGTCGGTGACGGCGCGCATGACCTTCTTCGCCGAGACCGCGGGGTCATCCAGCAGCCACAGCGTGCCGGCGTCGGACTCGGCGGACTTCGACATCTTCGCCGTCGGGTTCTGCAGGTCGTAGATGCGCGCGGTGTCCTGCTGGATGACCGGCATCGGCACCCGGAACGTCTCGCCGTAGCGGCTGTTGAAGCGCTCCGCGAGGTCGCGCGTGAGCTCGACGTGCTGCTTCTGGTCGTCGCCGACCGGCACGATGTCGGTCTGGTACAGCAGGATGTCGGCGGCCATCAGCACCGGGTAGGTGAAGAGGCCGACCGAGGTCGTCTCGGCGCCGTAGCGCGACGACTTGTCCTTGAACTGCGTCATGCGGCCGGCCTCGCCGAAGCCCGTGATCGTCGAGAGGATCCAGGCGAGCTCGGCGTGCGCGGGCACGTGCGACTGCACGTACAGCGTCGACTTCGACGGCTCGATGCCGGCGGCGATGTACTGCGCGGCGGTGCGGCGGGTCTTCTCGCGGAGCTCGGCCGGGTCGTTCGGCTGCGTCAGAGCGTGCAGGTCGACGACCGAGAAGAACGCGTCGTACGACTCCTGCAGGTCGCGCCACTGCATGAGCGCCCCGATGTAGTTGCCGATCTGGAGCGAATCGGCAGAGGGCTGCATGCCGGAGTACAGACGGGGTTTGCTCATCCCCCCAGTCTACGGAAGCGGACCGGCCGGCTCCGTCGCCGAGGGAGTAGTCCGCGACGACCGGGGCGTGGTCGCTCCACCGGGTGTCCCACGAGGGCGCGCGCACGATCCGGTAGTCGGTCACGCGCTCCGCGAGCGCCGGAGTCGCGAGGTGGTAGTCGATGCGCCAGCCGGTGTCGTTGTCGAACGCCTTGCCGCGGTTGGACCACCACGTGTACGGTCCGTCGACCTCGCCGCGGCGCGGCGGCCGACGTCGACCCAGCCGAGGCCTGTGCCGACCGAGCCGTCGACGCCCGTCACCGGCTCGCCCGCGGCGCCGAGGAAACGATCGAAGTACGCGCGCTCGCGCGGGAGGAACCCGGCCTTCTTGACGTTGCCCTTCCAGTTGCGGATGTCGAGCTCGCGGTGCCCGACGTTGAGGTCGCCCATGACGAGCGCGAGCGGCGACTCGGCGGCGAGGCGCGGCATCCGCTTCTCCATCGCGTCGAGGAACGCCCACTTCGCGTCCTGCCGTGCCGTGTCGGCCTCGCCTGTCGGCACGTAGGCGCTCACGACGGTGAGGCGCTCGCCGTCGATGTCGAAGTCGACCTCGATCCAGCGGCCTGCCGAGTCGAGGGTCTCCTCGTCGTCGAGCACGCGGCGCACATCGACCGAGCTCGTGCGCGAGGCGACGGCGACGCCCGCACGCCCCTTCGCGAGCGCCTCGTCGTTGACGAACTCCCACCCCGGCAGCGCCGTCGCGAGCTCGTCGGCCGTCGCGCGCACCTCCTGCAGCGCCATGATGTCGACGTCGGCATCGGCGAGCCATTCGAGCATGCCCTTGCGCGTCGCCGCGCGGATCCCGTTGACGTTGACGGAGGCGATGCGGACACGTCGAGGCACGCCCGCCAGCCTAGCCGCCGACGCCGACACGGGCCGGGCGTCAGTCCAGGAGCGAGCGCTTCTTGTCGGCGCGCGGGGGAGTCGCCGCCTCGACCTGGGCGAGCTCCTCCTCGGCGCGGGCGACGGCGCGGTCAGCCCACGGGATCCGATACCACGGCGCGCTCGCGCGCGCGTCCCTCGCCGTCCGCAGGCGCACCTGGGCGGCGAGCAGGAGCGCTCGGTGCTCTTCGCGGAGCCGCTCGGCCTCGGTCTGCGTGACGAGCGGCAGCGTCGCGGTCCGCGGCGGCGACGGCGATCCAGGCCGAGGCCACCAGGATGATGACGCCGATGATGCGGAACCACAGCAGCAGTCCGACGAAGATCGCGAACGTCGCGAGCAGCGGATTGCTGGGCGTGTACGACAGGAGCCAGCCGGCACCGATCTGCAACACCGTGACGGCGGCGCCGCCGAGGATGGCGCCGGGCCAGATCTGCCGCCACCGGAGCGACGTGCCGGTCAGGAACTTCACGAGCATCGCGAGCGTCGCCGAGTAGAGCGCGAGCGACACGATGACCGATGCGAAGCGGACGCTGAGCGAGTAGCCCTCGGTGTGCGGTGCCGAGCCCGAGCAGGTCGAACGCGAGGCCCAATGCCCACGTGCCGACCGCGGTCGCCGCCGAGCCGAGCAGCAGGGCGATCCCGAAGATGATCGCCGCGAGCAGGTCGCGCGTCTTGAGGAGGAAGTAGCTGCGCCGGTCGGGGTCGATCCCGAAGATGTCGCGCACGGCGCGGCGCGCGTACGTCACGAACCCGATCGCGGTCCAGATGACCGCGCCGAGGGCGATGACACCCGTCGCGACGAGAACGCCCGCGCTGCTCGTCGCGATCGCCGTGACCTGCTCCGTCGTGAACAGGCCGCTGCCGGTGGAGTCCGAGATGAGCCCGGGGATGTAGCTGTTGATGATGTCGATCAGCGCGTCGATCGCCTGCGGGCTGCCGCCGAGCCACAGGCCCGTGATCGCGAAGGCGACGTAGATCATCGCGAAGAACGCGAAGAGCGCCTGGTAGCTCACTCCGGCCGCCAGGAGGAATCCGTTGTGCAGGAGGAAGTGCCGCCACACCCGCACGGGGAACCATGCCAGCGTGCGCTGCGTGAGCCGTGTCGCGGTGCTGATCGGCGCGTCGAACCGCTCGCGCAGGTTCTCCTGCGTCGCCTCCCAGCGCTCCCGGAGCCCCTCCTCCGTCGCGCGAGCTTCAGCCGCGACCTGTGCGGGGTGCTTGCTGCGGGTATCGCTCACGAAGCCAGATTAGCGAGGAGCGGCGGCCGCCTCCCGCGCATTCCGGAAGCGCGGCACGAAGAACAGGATCGACCCGAGCGCGACGGCGGGGATCAGGAAGGCGATGCCGAGTCCGGGGCCGTCGGCGAGCAGGCCCAGCACGACGGCTCCGAAGATCGAGCCGGCGTAGTTGAAGATGTTGACGCGGGCGATCACCTGGTCGCTGTGCTCGGGCGCGAGTTCTCCCGCCGCGCTGAACGTCACGGGGATCGAGGATGCCGCTCGCGACGCCCGCGAGCGCGAAGCCCACGATGGCCGCGACCGGGAAGGGGAGCACGGCGACGACGATGCATCCCAGCGCCGAGACGATCGCTGCGACGGTGACGAGCCGGCGCCGGCCGAAGCGCATCACGAGCCGGTCGGTGACGAGGCGCGTGACGAGCACGACGCCCTGATAGGCCGCGTACCCGAGCGGGGCGACCCACGCGAGAGTCAGAAGCTCGTCCTGCAGGTAGACGGTGCTCCAGGTGCTGACGGCCGAGTCCGAGATGAAGACGGCGAGGATGACGAAGCCGAAGACCCAGATGCCGGCGCGGGGGAGCCGCGTCCGCTCGGCCACGGGAAGAGCCTCGTCGACCGGCACCTCGCGGGCGGCGAGCCTCACGACGACGAGTGCCGCGACGAGGGCGACCCCGCCCGCCGCGGTGAGCGCGATGCCCGCGCCGATCGCCGACAGCGCCACGAACGACACCAGCAGCGCACCGACGATCGCGGCTGCCGTCGCGGCGGCGAAGAACCCGCCCAGCAGATGCCTGCCGTACGCGCGCTGGACGGCGACCCCCTGCATCGCGGCTGACGCGTCGACGCAGCCGAGACCGATGCCGAACAGCAGGAACGCGCCGAAGAACACCGGCAGGGGAGTGGGCAGCGCGATGACCGGCAGGAAGACCGCTTGCACGATCAGGCCCAGCGCGAGGGCCGCTCGGCTGCCCCAGCGCACCGCGACCGCGTTCGCGACGATCGAGCCCGTCGCCGCGGCGAGCGAGACGCCCAGCACGATGAGCGACACCATCGTGTCGTCGACCTCCTGGCGCGCCTTGAGCGCGGGGAGCGACGTCACGACGACGGCGTAGCCGAGCCCCTGCGAGACGTAGGCAGCCGTGACCGCCAGTCGGGACGCGCGCAGTGCACGTCCCGACGGAGGCATCCGCTCATCGCTCCATTGCGACGCGCCCACGGGTGAGTCTCAGCGTCCGCCGCGCAGAACGGCCTGCTTGACCTCGGCGATCGCCTTCGTGACCTCGATGCCGCGGGGGCATGCCTCGGTGCAGTTGAAGGTCGTGCGGCAGCGCCACACGCCCTCCTTGTCGTTGAGGATGTCGAGTCGCACATCGCCCGCGTCGTCGCGCGAGTCGAAGATGAAGCGGTGCGCGTTGACGATCGCCGCAGGGCCGAAGTACTGGCCGTCGGTCCAGAACACGGGGCAGGACGACGTGCACGCGGCGCACAGGATGCACTTCGTGGTGTCGTCGAAGACCTCGCGGTCGACGATCGACTGGATGCGCTCCTTGCCCGGCTCGGGCTTCGAGTTCGCGATGAGGAACGGCTGCACTTCGCGGTACGACGCGAAGAACGGCTCCATGTCGACGACGAGGTCCTTCTCGAGGGGCAGGCCCTTGATCGCCTCGACGTAGATCGGCTGCGAGATGTCGAGATCCTTGATGAGGGTCTTGCACGCGAGCCGGTTGCGGCCGTTGATGCGCATCGCGTCGGAGCCGCAGATGCCGTGGGCGCACGAGCGGCGGAACGTGAGCGAGCCGTCGACCTCCCACTTGATCTTGTGGAGCGCGTCGAGCACGCGGTCGGTCGAGTACAGCTCGACGTCGTAGTCCACCCAGCGCGGCTCTTCGTCGACCTCGGGGTCGAAGCGGCGGATGATGAACGTCACGAGGAACGACTGGATGCCGGTGTCGGCCGGCGTCTCGGTGTCGAGCGTCGCGACGGCTTCGTGATCGACGAGCGCGGTCGACATCAGTACTTCCTCTCCATCGGCTGGTAGCGCAACTCGCCGCCTCGTTCTTGGTGAAGACGACGGGCTTCCAGTCCAGACGGATGTGGTCCTCGGAGTGCGACGAGTCCGGATCGCCGGACAGGTACGCCATCGTGTGCTGCATGTACTTCTCGTCGTCGCGCGTCGGGTAGTCGTCGCGCATGTGGCCGCCGCGGCTCTCCTTGCGGTTGCGTGCCGTGACGACGACGACCTCGGCGATGTCGAGGAGGAACCCGAGCTCGACGGCCTCGAGCAGGTCGGTGTTGAACCGCTTGCCCTTGTCGTCGACGTGGACGTTCTTGAAGCGCTCGCGCAGCTCCTCGATCACCTCGAGCACCTCGCCGAGCGACTCGTCGGTGCGGAAGACCTGGGCCTTGCGGTCCATCTCGTCCTGCAGCTTCTTGCGCAGCACGGCGATGCGCTCCGTGCCCTGGTTGTCGGCGCAGGCCCTCGATGCAGCTCGCGGACCTCCTTGGCGGGGTCCTCGGGCAGCGGCACGAACTCGGCGGTCTTGACGTACTCGACCGCGTTGCGGCCGGCGCGCTTGCCGAAGACGTTGATGTCGAGGAGCGAGTTGGTGCCGAGGCGGTTGGAGCCGTGCACCGACACGCACGCGCACTCGCCGGCGGCGTACAGGCCCGGGACGACGGTCGTGTTGTCGCTCAGCACCTGCGCGTCGTTGTTGGTCGGGATGCCGCCCATCGCGTAGTGCGCGGTCGGCATGACCGGAACGGGCTCCACGACGGGGTCGACGCCCAGGTAGGTGCGGGCGAACTCCGTGATGTCGGGGAGCTTCGTCTCGAGCACCTCGGCGCCCAGGTGCGTGCAGTCCAGCAGCACGTAGTCGCGGTGCGGGCCGGCGCCGCGACCCTCGGCGACCTCCTGCACCATGCACCGGCTCACGATGTCGCGCGGGGCGAGGTCCTTGATCGTGGGGGCGTAGCGCTCCATGAAGCGCTCGCCCGAGACGTTGCGCAGGATCGCGCCCTCACCGCGGGCGCCTTCGGTGAGCAGGATGCCGAGGCCGGCGAGGCCGGTCGGGTGGAACTGGAAGAACTCCATGTCCTCGAGCGGCAGGCCCTTGCGCCAGATGATGCCGACGCCGTCGCCCGTGAGGGTGTGGGCGTTCGAGGTCGTCTTGAAGATCTTGCCGAAGCCGCCCGTGGCGAAGATGACGGCCTTCGAGTGGAAGACGTGCAGGTCGCCCGTCGCCAGCTCGTACGCGACGACGCCCGCGATCTGCGGTGGATGCCGTCGTCCTCCTTCACCGTGATGAGGTCGAGCACGTAGAACTCGTTGAAGAAGTTGATGCCGAGCTTGACGCAGTTCTGGAACAGCGTCTGCAGGATCATGTGTCCCGTGCGGTCGGCGGCGTAGCACGCGCGGCGCACGGGGGTCTTGCCGTGGTCGGCCGTGTGGCCGCCGAAGCGGCGCTGGTCGATCTTGCCCTCGGGCGTGCGGTTGAACGGCAGGCCCATGTTCTCGAGGTCGATGACGGCGTCGATCGCCTCCTTCGCGAGGATCTCGGCGGCGTCCTGGTCGACGAGGTAGTCACCGCCCTTGACGGTGTCGAACGTGTGCCACTCCCACGAGTCCTCTTCGACGTTCGCGAGCGCCGCGGCCATGCCGCCCTGCGCCGCGCCGGTGTGCGACCGGGTGGGGTAGAGCTTCGTGATGACCGCGGTGCGTAGCGCCGGGGCCTGCCTCGATCGCCGCGCGCATGCCGGCGCCGCCGGCGCCCACGATGACGATGTCGAACTGGTGGTAGTGGACGCCGTCCTTGACGTAGCTGTCGGTGTGTCTGGGTGCTCACTGTGGGGTGCTCTCCGTCTGTCGTGTCTCGGGTTCGGTGGCGCGTCAGACGCACAGCTCTTGCAGCCACTCGACGCTGTCGCCGGTCAGCCCGAGGCACGGGTCGAAGGTGAAGACCACGAGGGTGCCGAGGACGATGAGGAAGGCGGCCGCGAGCCACACCGCCCACACGAGGATGCGGCGCGTGCCGTCGTGCGTGACGTAGTCGTTCACGATCGTGCGCATGCCGTTCGCGCCGTGGATGAGCGCGAGCCACAGCATCAGGACGTCCCACCACTGCCAGAACGGCGAGGCGAACTTGCCCGCGACGAAGGCGAAGTCGATGCCGTGGATGCCTTCGCCGAGCATGAGGTTGACGAAGAGGTGTCCGAAGATCAGGACGACCAGCAGCACGCCCGAGACGCGCATGTAGATCCAGCCCCACTTCTCGAGGTTGGGTCCCTTGCGGCGGACGGCGACGTGCGGGGAGCGGGGATCGGCGATCGCGGTCATCAGTGTGCCCCTCCCGTGCGCGAAGACGAGCATCAGGTGGCGCGGCGCGAAGCCGGCCATCGTCACGGCCCACAGGCCGAGGACGCCCCACCACAGCTGGCGCTGGTGACGTGTCGCCCACGGCCACAGGTCGACGGCGATGATGCGCAGGCCGTTGTAGGCGTGGTAGGCGATGGCCGCGACGAGCACGACCTCGCCGAGCGCCATGATCGGGTTCTTGTACGTGCCGATCACGGCGTCGTACGCCTCGGGCGAGACCCGGATCAGAGCGGTGTCGAGCACGTGCACCAGCAGGAAGAAGAAGATCGAGATGCCGGTGATGCGGTGAAGCACCCACGACCACATGCCTTCATTTCCCCGGTAGAGCGTCCCGCGGGGGACCCTCGACGTCGTCTCTGACACCGACGGTGTCACGCGGGCTGGTGCCGACACGGCCGTCCTCCCTGACTCGAACACGATGCGGGGGCTGAACATTGCCCCCCGAAGATGGCCCGCCTCTTGCGGATTCGGGTCACCGGCGTCACGCGGGCGCTTCTGACATCCTATTCCCGCCGCGACCGCACCGGCGATTAGGGCGCCCTTATCTGTCTCGATGTCGAGATATCTTCGCGATCGCCGTGGGCGTCGTCGGCCCGCCGGATACCCTGGGTGGCGTGACCGAGACAATCGCGGATTTCTATGCCGTCATCCCGGCCGGAGGCATCGGAAGCAGGCTCTGGCCGCTGTCGCGCGCCGATGCGCCGAAGTTCCTGCACGACCTCACGGGGTCAGGTCACACGCTGCTGCGCGGCACGTGGGACAGGCTCGAGCCGCTCGCCGGTCTCGACCGGATCGCGGTCGTCACCGGTCGCGCGCACCGTGCCGCCGTCGAGGCGGAGCTGCCCGGCATCCCCGACCAGAACGTGTTCCTCGAGTCCGAGCCGCGCGACTCGACCGCGGCGATCGGTCTCGCCGCCGCGATCCTCGTGCGCCGCGAACCCGATGTCATCATCGGATCGTTCGCGGCCGACCACGTCATCCGCGTGCCCCACCTGTTCGACTGGTCGGTGCGCCAGGCGGTCGCGACCGCGCGGGAGGGCTACATCTGCACGATCGGCATCCAGCCCTCCGAGCCCTCCGTGGGATTCGGCTACATCAAGAAGGGCGACGAGCCTCATCATCGACGGCGCGCCCGAAGCGGCGCTCGTCGACAGCTTCGTCGAGAAGCCCGACCTCGAGACCGCGACCGAGTACCTCGCCGCCCGCTCGTACCTGTGGAACGCCGGCATGTTCATCTCGCGCGCGGACGTGCTGCTCGACGAGATCGCGGCCAACCAGCCCGAGCTGCACGCGGGCCTCATGGAGCTCGCCGACGCGTGGGACGACCGCGAGGCGCGCGGGCCCGTCGTGGACCGCGTCTGGCCGAACCTCACCAAGATCGCGATCGACTACGCCGTCGCGGAGCCCGCCGCCGCGAAGGGCCGGCTCGCCGTCATCCCGGGTCACTTCGACTGGGACGACGTGGGGGACTTCGCGAGCCTCTCCAAGCTCAACTCGGGCGGGCGCAAGAACAACCTCGCGATCCTGGGCGAGAACGCGCGGATCCTCGCCGACGCGTCGAGCGGCATCGTCGTGAGCAACACGCCGCGCGTCATCAGCGTCATCGGCGTCAAGGACATCGTGATCGTCGACACCGAGGATGCGCTGCTGGTCACCACGACCGAGCACGCGCAGCGCGTGAAGGGCGTCGTCGACGCCCTCAAGCTCACGGGGCGCGGCGACGTCCTCTGATGCCCGGTGACGGGGTTGTTGCGTCTTTGTAACCTTTCGCTCCGCGGGTTCCTCTGAGCATGCAAGCGCCGCGTCACACTGGGTAACCTTTACCGTCCCCGTGAGAGACGCGGGGCCATGGATGTGGAGGCTGAGTTGACCATCTCACGCACCAAGAAGCTCGCCGGAGCAGCTGCCGCAGCAGCGGCATTCGCCATCGTCCTCGCGGGCTGTGGCGCGGCACCCGAGACGGACTCGTCGACGGCTCCCGAGGGCATCCGACTTCGTTCCCTGCCTCGTCTCGGACGACGGCGGCTTCAACGACAAGTCGTTCAACCAGTCCGCGCTCGAGGGCATGGAGCGCGCGGCCGAGGAGCTCGGCGTCACGCCGATCGAGGTCGAGTCGCGCAGCGCCAACGACTACGCGTCCGAACCTCGAGAACCTCGTCGCCGAGGGCTGCGACTTCATCGTCGCGGTCGGCTTCAAGCTGTCGGCCGACACGATCGCCTCGGCGCTCGCGAACCCCGACATCGACTACGCGCTCATCGACGACTGGGCCGACGCCGACTTCGACGGCACCACCGACGCGCCCAACATCAAGCCCCTCATGTTCGACACGGTCCAGGCCGCGTACCTCGGCGGCTACGCCGCGGCGGCATGGTCGGCGCAGGCCGGCGTCAACAAGGTCGGCACGGTCGGCGGCATCAAGATCCCGCCGGTGACGATCTTCATGGACGGCTTCGTCGACGGCGTCGCCAAGTACAACGAGGACAAGGGCGCCTCGGTCGCCACCGTCGGCTGGGACGTCGAGACCCAGGACGGCTCGTTCACCGACAACTTCGAGGCCAACGACGTCTCGAAGCAGGCCGATGCAGGGCGTGCTCGACCAGGGTGTCGACGTCCTCCTCCCCGTCGGCGGCCCGATCTACCAGAGCGCCGCGCAGGCCATCCGCGAGGGCGGCTCCAACGCCGTCATCCTCGGTGTCGACTCCGACCTCGCCGTCGCCGACGACACCGTCGCCGACCTCGTCCTCGTCTCGATCCTGAAGGCGATCGACGTCGCCGTCTACGACGCCACGATGCAGGCCGCCGCCGGCGACTTCGACGTCACGCCGTACGTCGGCACGCTCGAGAACGAGGGCGTCGGCCTCTCGGGCTTCGGCGCCTTCGAGTCGCAGCTGCCCGCCGGCCTGCTCGACGAGCTCGCCGCGCTGCAGGAGCAGATCATCTCGGGTGAGCTCGAGGTCACCTCGCCCAGCTCGCCGTAGTCCCGACGCAGGACCGTGCCGCGGCCGGGTGGATGCCTATCCACCCGGCCGCGGTCATCCAGGCGCAGTTCTTCCGGGCCGCGCAGCACACTAGATAAGGTGCATCTATGAAGCTCGAGCTCCGTGGGATCACGAAGCGGTTCGGGTCTCTCGTCGCGAACGACCACATCGATCTGGTGGTCGAGCCCGGGGAGATCCATGCCCTCCTGGGCGAGAACGGCGCCGGCAAGTCCACCCTCATGAACGTGCTCTACGGCCTGTACCAGGCCGATGAGGGCGAGATCCTGCTGGACGACGTGGTCCAGCACTTCCGCGGTCCGGGCGATGCCATGGCCGCCGGCATCGGCATGGTGCACCAGCACTTCATGCTCATCCCCGTCTTCACCGTCGCCGAGAACGTCATGCTCGGCCACGAGGACACGAAGGGCTTCGGCGCGCTCGATCTGCCCAAGGCCCGTCAGCACGTGCGCGATGTCGCGAAGCGGTTCGGGTTCGAAGTCGATCCCGACGCGCTCGTCGGCGACCTCCCGGTCGGCGTCCAGCAGCGCGTCGAGATCATCAAGGCGCTCTCGCGCGACGCGAAGGTCCTCGTCTTCGACGAGCCGACCGCCGTGCTCACGCCGCAGG
Organism: uncultured Actinomycetota bacterium; assembly: GCA_963695125.1. Classification (GTDB taxonomy): domain Bacteria; phylum Actinomycetota; class Actinomycetes; order Actinomycetales; family Microbacteriaceae; genus Microbacterium. The sequence continues at coordinate 376,281 of CAVOFY010000003.1, read as the reverse complement.
AGACCGACGAGCTCATGGCGATCATGCGCCAGCTTCGCGACGAGGGCACGTCGATCGTCTTCATCACCCACAAGCTCCGCGAGGTGCGCGCAGTCGCCGACCGCATCACCGTCATCCGGCTGGGCAAGGTCGTCGGCGAGGCATCTCCCACGGCGTCGAACACCGAGCTGGCGTCGCTCATGGTCGGACGTGCCGTCGAGCTCACGGTGCACAAGGATCCTCCGCGCGTCGGCGAGGGTGGCCTCGTCGGTGAAGGACCTGCGGGTCGTCGCGGCCGACGGCACCGTCGTCGTCGACGACGTCGCCTTCGACGTGCGCCCGGGCGAGGTGCTCGCTGTCGCCGGAGTGCAGGGCAACGGGCAGACCGAGCTCGTCGAGGCCATCGTCGGCCTGGCCGAGCGGGTCACCGGGTCGATCGTCCTGGACGGCGAGGAGCTCCTCGGCAAGTCGGTGCGCGGCATCCTCGACGACGGCGTCGGCTTCGTCCCCGAGGACCGCACCGAGGACGGTCTGGTCGGCGGATTCACGGTCGCCGAGAACCTCATCCTCGACCGGTCATCGGATCCCGAGTTCGTTCGCGGCGGCACGATCCGCCGCGCGGTGCTCGACGACGTTCGCCAAGGCGCGCATCGCCGAGTACGACATCCGCACGCAGGGGTCGCAGCGTGCCCGCCGGCACGCTGTCCGGCGGCAACCAGCAGAAGGTCGTGATCGCGCGCGAGATGAGCCGCGAGCTCAAGATGCTCGTCGCCGCGCAGCCCACCCGCGGCGTGGACGTCGGCTCGATCGAGTTCATCCACAAGCGCATCATCGAGACTCGGGATGCCGGCATCCCCGTCATCGTCGTCTCGACCGAGCTCGACGAGGTCGCCGCGCTCGCCGACCGCATCGCGGTCATGTACCGCGGCGCGATCGTCGGCATCGTGCCGGGCGATACGCCCCGAGACGTGCTCGGCCTGCTGATGGCCGGCGAGAACCCCGAGGAGGTCGCGGCGTGAGCGGTCGCACACCAGGAGCGGACGAGCCGCTCAAGGGACTGCCACCCGAGCAGCTGCCGCCCGTCTCCGGGCCCGCTCGTGGGCGATCCCGCGCCCACGCCGACAGCCGAGGACTTCCCGCCCACTCCGCGCGCCAACGTCTTCCTCAAGGAGCTCCTGCGCAGCAGCTGGGTCACGACGCTGCTTGCCATCGTCGCGGCGATCATCGTCGGCGGCATCCTGATGGCGGTGACGAACAAGGACGTGCAGGAGGCGGCCGGCTACTTCTTCAGCCGCCCGGGAGACACTCTCGTCGCGATCTGGGCGTCGGTCTACGGAGGTTACGAGGCGCTGTTCCGGGGGGCGATCTTCAACGCGCGCGCCGATGACTTCCTGACGCAGATCCGGCCCCTCACGAACTCGCTCGGCTTCGCCGCACCCCTCATCGCCGCGGGCCTCGGCGTGGGCCTGGCGTTCCGCGTCGGACTGTTCAACATCGGCGCGCGCGGGCAGATCCTGATCGGCTGCGCGACGGCGGCGCTGCTGACCTTCCACCTCGATCTTCCGATGTTCCTCCAGATCCCCATCACGCTGGCAGCCGGCATCCTGGGCGGGGCGATCTGGGGTGGGATCGTCGGTGTGCTCAAGGCGCGCACCGGGGCTCACGAGGTCATCCTCACCATCATGCTCAACTACGTCGCGATCTACCTCGTGTCGTGGATGGTGCGCACGCCCGGCGTGCTGCAGCGCCCGACGGGCGGGCAGCCGATCTCGGCCCCGACACCGGCGAACGCCCAGTTCCCCGAGCTGTTCGGTCCCCGCTTCCCCCTGCTGGACTGGGGCTTCATCGTCGTCATCGCCGCGACGGTGTTCGTCTGGTGGCTCGTCGAGCGCTCGAGCCTCGGCTTCCGCCTGCGCGCGGTCGGCGAGAACCCCCATGCTGCGCTCGCCTCGGGCATCTCGGTCCAGCGCATGTACATCTACGCGATGCTCTTCGCGGGCGGTCTGGCAGGGCTCGCGGGCATGAATCAGATCCAGGGTGCGGTGGTCACGGGCTTCGACAGCTCGATCGACGCGGGCATCGGCTTCGACGCCATCACGGTGGCCCTTCTGGGCCGCAGCCGCGCGTGGGGCGTCTTCGCGGCCGGCATCCTCTTCGGCGCACTCAAGGCGGGATCCTTCACGATGCAGGCGTCGCAGGGCATCCCGGTCGACATCGTCCTCGTCGTGCAGTCCCTCATCGTGCTCTTCATCGCGGCGCCCCCGCTCATCCGCACGATCTTCTTCCTCCCGAAGACCGAAGCCGAGAAGGCCGCCAAAGCGAGAGCCAAGGCCGCGAAGAGGGCGGTGATGTCATGACCGCGGTGACGACGACGAAAGGTATGGTCCCCGGCATCCCGCATCTGACCGTCAAGGTGCGGTCGTGGAAGCTCTCGATCACTCTGGCGATCGTCACGGCGCTCCTGGGTCTGCTGTTCGCCTTCTCGCCGCGCACGGGAGAATCGAGCTTCCGCCTCGGAGACGCGAGCTCAGCGTGGGATCTTCCCACCGTGTCGGTGCCGACGGGGCCGACCACCTGGGTCATCTGGGCAGTCCTGCTCGTACTGACCGTCTTCGCCGTGTGGCAGGCGTACTCGTATCGCAAGCCCGGCATGTGGCTCGCGATCGTCTTCGGCCTGCTCGCGGTCTTCGCGTTCCTGGTGTGGGCGGCGGCAGACGGCCTCGTGCCCGTCACAGGCCTCCTCTTCGGCGCCGTGTCGCTGTCGATCCCGCTCATCTTCGGCGCCCTCGGCGGGGTCATCGGCGAACGCGTCGGCGTCGTCAACGTCGCGATCGAGGGCCAGTTCCTCTTCGGCGCGTTCACGGGGGCGCTGCTGTCGAGCATCACGAACAACCCGTTCGTCGGTCTCGTGGGCGCGATGATGGGGGGCGTGCTGGTCGCGTTCGTGCTCGCGGCGTTCTCGATCAAGTACCTCGTCGACCAGGTCATCGTCGGTGTCGTGCTGAACGTGCTCGTCGCGGGGCTCACGGGATTCCTCTACGGCGCGCTCCTCGTGCCCAACGAACAGACCCTCAACCGCGCCGTCGCGTTCGAGCGGCTGAAGATCCCGCTCCTCGGCGACATCCCGATCCTCGGGCCCGTCCTGTTCAACCAGACCTTCATCGGGTACCTCATGTACGCGACGGTCGCGATCGTCGCGTGGGCGCTGTACCGCACCCGCTGGGGACTGCGCCTGAGGGCCGTCGGCGAGCACCCGCAGGCCGCAGACACGGTCGGCATCAAGGTCAACATGTCGCGGTTCTGGAACGTGTCGCTCGCGGGTGCGATCGCCGGCATCGGCGGCGCGTACTTCACGCTCGTCTCGGTGCCCCAGTTCACGAAGGACATGACCGCCGGTCTCGGCTTCATCGCCCTGGCCGCCGTCATCTTCGGTCGCTGGGATCCCATCCGTGCGACCCTCGCGGCGCTGCTGTTCGGTTTCGCGACGAACCTCCGCAACCTGCTCTCGGTGCTGCAGACGCCGATCCCGAGCGAGTTCATGTCGATGCTCCCGTACATCGTCACGATCCTCGCGGTCGCGGGCTTCGCCGGGCAGATCCGAGGCCCGGCTGCGGCGGGCAAACCATACATAAAGGGATGAGGCATCCGTGACCGACATCGATTGGGACGAACTGCGAGCCGCGGCCACGGAGGCGATGCATCGCGCGTACGCGCCGTACTCCCGATACAAGGTGGGCGCCGCCGCACTCGTGTCGGACGGGCGCATCGTGCAGGGCTGCAACGTCGAGAACGCCTCGTACGGCGTGACGCTGTGCGCCGAATGCGGGCTCGTGTCCGAGCTGCACATGTCGGGCGGCGGCCAGCTGGTCGCGTTCGTGTGCGTGAACAACGAGGGTCACACGATCATGCCGTGCGGCCGCTGTCGTCAGCTGCTGTTCGAGCACGCCCTGCCGGGCATGCTGCTCGAGACGGTGTCGGGCATCCGCTCGATCGACGAGGTGCTGCCGGATGCGTTCGGTCCGCGCGATCTCGAAGAGGCCGCGCGGTGACGACCGTCGAGCCCCACGACGCCGTCGACGTCATCCGAACGAAGCGCGACGGCGGAGCCGTTGCCGAGGACGCGCTGCGATGGATGGTCGACGCGTACACGCGCGGCTATGTCGCGGATGCGCAGATGGCCGCCTTCGCGATGGCGGTGCTCCTCAACGGCATGACGCGCGACGAGATCCGGGTCATGACGGACGCGATGATCGCATCGGGGGAGCGGATGAGCTTCGGCGGTCTCGGCAAGCCCACCGTCGACAAGCACTCGACCGGTGGTGTGGGTGACAAGATCACGCTCCCGCTCGCGCCGCTCGTGGCTTCTTTCGGCGTCGCGGTGCCGCAGCTCTCCGGACGCGGCCTGGGCCACACCGGCGGGACCCTCGACAAGCTCGAGTCCATCCCGGGCTGGCGCGCCGCCCTCACGAACGAGGAGCTGTTCGATCAGCTGCAGGACGTCGGCGCCGTCATCTGCGCGGCGGGCTCGGGTCTCGCGCCTGCCGACAAGAAGCTCTATGCGCTGCGCGACGTGACCGGCACGGTCGAGGCGATTCCGCTCATCGCGTCGAGCATCATGTCGAAGAAGATCGCCGAAGGCACCGACTCCCTCGTCCTCGACGTCAAGTTCGGCTCCGGTGCCTTCATGCGCGATGTCGACCGCGCACGCGAGCTCGCCCGCACCATGGTGGCGCTCGGCACCGACTCCGGCGTCGCCACGACGGCGCTCCTGACCGACATGAACACGCCCCTCGGCCTCGCGATCGGCAACGCCAACGAAGTGCGCGAGTCGGTCGAGGTGCTCGCGGGCGGTGGCCCGGCCGACGTCGTCGAGCTCACGGTCGCCCTCGCGCGCGAGATGCTCGCCCTCGCCGGGCGCCCCGACGCCGACGTCGAGGAGGCCCTCAAGGACGGCCGCGCGATGGATACGTGGCGCGCCATGATCCGCGCGCAGGACGGGGATCCGGATGCCGCGCTCCCGCAGCCGCGCGAGACGCACACCGTCACGGCGACGACGTCAGGGTACGTGACGCGTCTGGAGGCGCTGCCGTTCGGCATCGCGGCCTGGCGTCTGGGCGCGGGACGCGCTCGCGCCCAGGACCCGGTCATGCACGCCGCCGGCATCGATCTGCACGTCAAGCCCGGCGACGAGGTGCGCGCCGGTCAGCCGGTGTTCACGCTGCTGGGCCACGATGACTCGCGCTTCGAGCGCGCACTCGATGCCCTCGACGGCGCATGGGAGGTCGGGGCGGAGGCTCCGGCATCCACCCCGCTCGTCCTCGAGCGCATCACCGCCTGACCCGCCACACCAACGCATCACACGCATCACACGAGGAGCACGACATGGTCATCGATCAGCACGGCGATACGGACCTGCAGGGCGTTTCGATCCGCGCCCTTCCGAAGGTGTCGCTGCATGACCACCTCGACGGCGGGCTGCGCCCCGCGACGATCCTCGAGCTGGGCGATGCGATCGGACTGGAGCTGCCCGAGACGGATGCGGACGCGCTCGCGGACTGGTTCGCCGAGAAGAGCGACTCCGGCTCGCTTGTGGAGTACCTCAAGACGTTCGACCTGACGACGGCGGTCATGCAGACCCGCGAGGGCCTCACGCGTGTCGCGCGCGAGTTCGTCGAGGACCTCGCCTCCGACGGTGTCATCTACGGCGAAGTGCGCTGGGCTCCCGAGCAGCACCTCGCCCGTGGGCTCTCGCTCGACGAGGCGGTCGCGGCGGTCCAGGAGGGCATCGAGCAGGGTGAGGACGCCGTCGAGCGGGCCGGTCGCGACATCCGGATCGGCCAGCTCATCACCGCGATGCGCCACACCGACCGGTCGCTCGAGATCGCCGAGCTCGCCGTCGCATGGCGAGGCCGCGGCGCCGTCGGCTTCGACATCGCGGGGCCCGAGGACGGATTCCCGGCGTCGCGCCACAAGGCGGCGTTCGACTATCTCGCGTCGGAGTTCTTCCCCGCGACCGTGCACGCGGGTGAGGCCGCGGGGCTCGACTCGATCCGGGGCGCCCTGATCGACGGTCGCGCGCTGCGCCTGGGCCACGGCGTGCGCATCGCGGAGGACCTCGAGGTCGTCTCGAGCGAGGCCGACGAGGTCTACGTCAAGTTCGGCGATCTCGCGCGCTGGGTGCGCGACCGCGAGATCCCGCTCGAGCTGTCGCCGTCCTCGAACCTGCAGACCGGCGCGATCGCGAAGTGGGGCACGACGCTCGAGGACCACCCGTTCGACCTGCTCTACCAGCTGGGCTTCTCGGTGACGGTCAACGTGGACAACCGCACGATGAGCAGCACGTCGCTCACGCGCGAGCTCGCGCTGCTCGCCGAGACGTTCGAGTACTCGCTCGACGACCTGGAGGCCTTCCAGCTCAACGCGGCGGCGGCCGCCTTCCTCCCCGTCGAGGAGCGCGAGGAGCTCATCGAGCTGATCGCCGAGGGCTTCGACCGCTGATCGGGGTCGGAATCACCGCTGACGGGCAGCGCACCAAGACCGCGACGCGGCTGCGCGCTCGGCGGCGCACAGCGCACACCCGGGGCTCAGCGCCCGGGGCTCAGCGCCGGGCGACGCCGGGGTGGGTCGCGAGGTAGGCCTCGAACGCCTCGGCCGAGGTCTTGGCAGGCGTGAATCCGAACTCGTCCTTGAGCGCGTCGTTCGCGAGCACGGGGCGGTAGCGGAGGAACCCGACCTGCTCGGGTCCGTGGACCGTCAGTCGCAGCGCCCGGCCGATCCGCAGTCCGAGCGCCAGGACGCCCGCGGGAACCGTGATGCGCGGCTTGCCGAGCCGAGCAGCGAGTTCGCGCACGGTGAGGCGGCCGTCGCCGGCGACGTTGTAGATGCCGGAGGGGCCGTCGGTGGCGGCGCGGGCCATCGCGGCGGCGACGTCGTCGACCCAGACGAACACGAAGGGGGAGTCGGAGCCGGCGATCGCGAGGACCGCTCTCCCGTTCCACAGCGCGGTGATCTGGTTCTGCACGGCGGGCCCGAGGATCGTGCCGATGCGGAACACGACCTGCTCGAGGCCGGGATGGGACGAGCGCGCCGCGGCGAGCATCTCCTCGACGAGGCGCTTGTGCCGAGAGTATGCGAACTCGTCGTTGCCGCGCACGGGGTCGCTCTCGCGCAGCCATTCGGGGCTGTCGGGGTGATACCCGTAGGCCGCCCCCGACGATGAGACGACGAGGCGGCGCACTCCCGCGGCGAGGCACGCGTCGAGCACGTTGCGTGACCCGTCCACATCCACCCGGTACTCGAGATCGTGATCGTGGCCCGGATTGACGATCGCCGCGAGGTGCACCACGACGTCGATGCCGTGCCGCTCGAGCAGCGGCACGAGGCCCGCGGGGCGCGTCACGTCGCAGTCCTCGTAGACGACGTGCTCGATGGGATGCTCGGGCCGGCGCACATCGCCGGCCACGACGAGATCGACGCCCGGCTGACCGACGAGCGCCCCGACGACGTGCGAGCCGAGGAACCCGGCGCCGCCGGTCACGAGCACGCGTGTCATACGGATGCCTCCGCCGAGGCATCCGGAGCCTGCGCATGACGAGTCGCGTCGCCCTTCGCCGACCCCGTGCGCTTCTTGGTGTGCCGTGCCCACAGCGTGGCCACGATCAGGCCGGCGATGATGTCCCAGATACCCCACCAGCCCGCGACGATCGCCATGCCGCCGAGTCCGCCGAAGAAGGCGAAGACGAGCCCCAGGCCGAGTCCGGCGTTGCGGATGCCGACCTCGAACGTCATGGCCTTGCGCTCGCGCGTGCCGAGGCCGCCGACGACGGCCGTTCCGTAGCCGATCGCGAGGGCCACGGCGTCGTGCACCGTGACGACGAGCACGATGATGCCGAGGAACGCGACGAAGAAGGCCCAGTTGCCCGCGAGCGCGGCGACGATGAAGCCGACGAGGGCCAGGAGCGAGAACCACTTCACGAAGGGCTGCACCGTGATCGCGAAGCGCGGGAAGCGGTTGCGGATCAGGAGGCCGGCGACGAAGGGCAGTCCGATGATGAGGAAGATGTCCAGGAGCATCGACCAGGGGTTGAGCTCGACGGCCGTGAGGAGCCCGCGCGCGGTCGGGTGGAGGGATCCCCAGAACGCGACGCTGAGGGGCAGGAAGAAGATGTAGATGACGTTCGAGACGGCCGTCATCGAGACCGAGAGGGCGACGTTGCCGCCCGAGCGGTGGGTCAGCACCTGCGAGATGTTGCCGGGCGGGCAGCACGCCACGAGGATCATGCCGAGCGCCATCGAAGGCGTCACCGGGAGGATGAGCGTCAGCCCGAAGGTCACCGCGGGGAGCACGATCAGCTGCGCGAGGATCGCGATGACGAACGGCTTGGGCTTGCGTGCGACGACCTTGAAGTCCTCGACCGTCGTGTCGAGGGCGATCCCGAACATGATGAGGCCCAGCACGACGTTGAGGATCACGAGCGTGCCGGGGTTGAAGTTCAGGATGACGTCGTCGGGATTCATGCGGAGACCTTCTTCTTCGAAAGACCACGGGCGGGTGAGGCGGGATCGCGGCGCAGCCGAGCGGTCGCGTCCTTGACGGCGGAGCGGTAGGCGTCCTTGTTGACGTAGTACGACATGCGCTCGAGGCCGAGGTAACGGTAGCCGCCGGTGAGGTCGGGCCACGGCTCGTCGGCAACGCGCGCGCGGAAGGCGGCCCGCTGCTCGGGGGAGCCCGCGAGGTAGGCGGCGATGAGCTCGGCCTGCTCGTAGCGGCCCTGCCAGCCGATGCCGGACGCCTCGATCATGCCCATGACATACAGCCCGTTGAAGGAGGGCGGGAAGACGTTGAGGAACAGTTGGGGGGACCAGCCCGTCCAGTTCAGCTCATCGCGCGCGACGAACGGGTAGTCCAGCGTGTAGCCGGTCGCGAGCAGCACCAGGTCGTACTCTCCCGTCGACCCGTCGCGGAAGCGTGCCGTCGTCCCGTCGAACCGCTCGATGTCGGGCACGATGCGCAGGTCGCCCTGGCCGAGGTGGTTGAGGATCAGGGTGTTGACGATGGGGTGCGACTCGTACAGCTTGTAGTCGGGCTTGGGGAAGCCGAATCGCACGGGGTCTCCTGTGAAGGCCTGGAGCACGCGCTTGTCGATGAACTGCTTGATCCGGGCGGGAAGCGGTCTGCCCTGATTGAGGGTGTCGGAGGGTTTGCCGAACAGGTAGCGCGGCACGAAGTAGTAGCCCCGGCGGACGCTCATGTCGACGGATGCGGCGTGGTGGACCGCGTCGACGGCGATGTCGCACCCCGAGTTGCCCGCCCCGATGATGAGCACGCGCTTGCCGGCGAGCTGCGCCGCGGACTTGTATGCCGACGTGTGCATGAGCTCGCCGGTGAACTCGCCGGGGAACGTCGGGCACGTGGGGCTCGGCGAGCGTTCCGTTGGCCAGGACGACGCCGTCGTAGCGCACCCGGGTCTCGCCGTCGGGGCCTGCTGCGCGCAGCATCCATCCGTCGCCGTCGCGCGTTCGAGTGAGGTCACCTTCGTGTCGAAGCGGAACCGCTCCGTGAGGCCGAAGCGGTCGGCGAAGTCCCGGAAATAGCGGATCAGGATGCGGTGGCTCGGATAATCGGCCGTCGACTGCATGGGGAACTCGGCGAACTCCGTCGTCGTCCGAGACGAGATCAGGTGCGCCGATTCGTACATGGTCGAGCGCGGGTTCTCGATATCCCACAGGCCTCCGACGCCGTGTGAGGCCTCGTAGCCGTCGAAGGCGATGCCGGCCTTCTGCAGCGCGCGTGCTGCCGACAGCCCCGACGGGCCTGCGCCGATGATCGCATAGCGGTGCTGGTTCATCCTTCTCCCACATCTTCGTGGCGGGCCTGCGATGGCCGACGACACACGATGTTAGTCGGTCTTAACTGGATTCCCGCATCGTCACGGCAGCAGTGCCAGGATGCCGCGGGCGAGGACGACCGTCGCCCCCGCCCACGCGATCGAGAGCATCGCGATGCGGGCGATGCGGGGCGGTACGAAGCGCGTGAGGAGCGTGCCGACCACGATGCCCGCCGCCGTCGAGGCGACGAGGAGCCAGATGTCGCCCGCCGGTGAAACGGGAAGGCCGCGCAGCATCACCGAGACGATGCTGAAGGACAGGAAGATGATCTGCACGCTTGCGGCGAATCGGCGCTGCTCCCATCTGTCGCCGACGGCATAGGCCGCCAGGGCGGGGCCGGACAGGCCGCTCGCGACGTGCATGAACCCGGCGGCCGATCCCGCGACGACGGCGCCTGTTCGCCCGCGGAGCGCTGCCGAGAGGGTCGGGAGCCATCCCGCCACGAGCGCGAAGTACGCCATCGCGGCGATGAGCAGGAGGAGCGCGGCCTCAGGGAGCACCCGGACGAAGAGCGCACCGAACGGCGCCGCGAGGATCCCGGGCCAGATGAGCCACCAGGCGCGGCGCCACTCGACTTCGCGCCACACGAGCGGCACGGCGCTCAGCGAGGCGACGAAGGCGAGGAGCACGCCGATCGTGACGCCCTCGAGGGGGCCGAAGATGAGCACGATCGGGCCGAGCAGGACGAGGACGAAGCCGAGCCCTGTGATGCGCTGGATGACCGCCGCGACGAACGCGGCGAGGCAGGCGAGGACGAGAGTCACGGCGGCACAGTCTACGTGTCGTGCGTGCCGTGCTCGGACGCCCGACGGCGCCCGGTCGGTCAGGCCGAGGCGAGGTCGGCCTGACGGGCCGCGACGGCCTCCTGCACCCGCGCGAAGAGCGGATGCTCGGGCTCGAGGCCCGTGACGGATGCCGTGAAGGTCGCGGCATCCTGCTCCCGGAGCATCCGCTGCAGATCGACCGACTGCGGGTCCTCGGCGTCGTCGAATTCGAGCGCGGCGCCCATCGCCGCGACGAGACCGTCGACCGGGAGGCCGCGCTCGACGGCCTCGGCCGCGGGACCGACGAAGCGCTCGTGGCGCGAGAGCTTGCGCAGCGGCTGCCGGCCGACGCGCCACACGGTGTCGGGGAGGGCGGCGTTGCGGAACCGGCGCAGGATGGTCGCGCGATACTCGGCCTGCACGTCGGGGTCGAGGTCGTGCTTCGCGACGAGCAGTGCGGAGGTCTCTTCGAGCGCCGCGGTCACGGCGGCGGCGACGGACTCGTCCGCCAGCGCCTCGGCGATCGTGTCGATGCCCGCCTGCGCGCCGAAGTAGGCGGTGGTGGCGTGCCCCGTGTTGACCGTGAACAGCTTGCGCTCGATGTAGGGCGCGAGGTCGTCGACGAAGTGCGCGCCCGGGATGTTCGGCGGATCGTCGCCGAACGGCGGGCGCTCGATCGCCCACTCGAAGAACGGCTCGACCGTGACATCGACGCCGTCGCCCGCGCGGCTGAGCCGGCACGATCCGGTCGACGGCGGTGTTCGCGAAGACGGCACGACCGTAGATCGCGTCCCATGCCTCGCCGGCGAGGGACTTCGATCTCGTCGCGCAGCAGGTCGGTCGCGTTGATCGCGTTCTCGCACGCCATGATCTGCAGCGGGGGAGACGACGGATCGCGCAGGGCGAGCGCTGCCACGATGTGCGGAGCGACGAACTTCAGGATGGTGGGACCGACCGCCGTCGTGACGACGTTGGCGCCCGCGATCTCGTCGATGACCTGGTCGGGGTGCAGCGCGCTGTTGATCGCGCGGAAGCCGGTGACGACGGTGTCCTTGCCACCGTCGCCGACTTCGTGGACGGTGTACTCCGAGACATCGTTGATCGCGTCGACGAGCGGCGCCGAGACGTCCGAGAACACGAGCTCGTACCCGCCCTGGTGAAGGAGCAGGCCGACGAAGCCGCGGCCGATGTTGCCGGCGCCGAAGTGGACGGCCTTCATCACACTCCCGTCGCCGCGACGAGGGCGAAGAGCTCCTCCGGCGTCCGCGCGGCCTTGAGGTTGTCGACCTCGTCCTCGTCGGAGAAGAGGATCGCGATCTGCGACAGGATCTCGAGGTGCTCGTCGCCCTTGCCGGCGATGCCGATCACGAAGGTGACGGGCTCTCCGCCCCAGTCCACGCCGCCGTCGTAGCGGACGACCGACAGAGCGGAGCCGAGGATCGTGTCCTTCGTCTCGTTCGTGCCGTGGGGGATCGCGAGCTCGTTGCCCATGTACGTCGAGACGGTCGATTCGCGCTGCTGCATCGCATCGAAGTAGGCGCTCGTGACGGCTCCCGCGGACTCGAGGATGTCGGCGGCCTCCTTCATCGCCTCCTCGCGCGTCGCGCTGCCGGAGTGGATCCGCACCTGGCCGATGCTCAGCACGTCACGTGCCATGGTTCTGCCTTTCTGTCCTCCGCGATCGCCGCGGACCGTCTGTGTCGAACGTACCCATGTCGGTGGCCCGAGGCCACGGGGCCGGAGGCGTCACGCCGTCCAGCCCCGCAGCGGCTCAGTGCGGTCATGTGTGCTGGTCGCGCACGAGGTCCACGACCTCGTCGTACTTGGGCGAGTTCATGAAGTTGTCGACCGAGACGTGGATCGCGTTCGGGCACCTTCGCGCGGGCCCGGTCGGTGAGCTGGTTCTGCGTGATGATCAGGTCGGCCGTGCCGTCGAGGTTCGCGATCGCCTTGTTGACGACCGTGACGTCCTCGATGCCCGCCTTCTTGATCTTGTTGCGCAGGACGCTCGCGCCCATCGCGGACGAGCCCATGCCGGCGTCGCACGCGAACACGATGTTGCGCACCTGCTTCGTCGTGAGCAGCCCGCCGTCGGCACGTCCGCCGGTCTCGGCCTCGGTCTCGAGCTTGTCGAGGGCATCGTCGGCATCGCGCAGGGCGGTGCGGTCATTGCCGTCGGCGGCGCGCAGCGCGGCCATCGCCGCAGACGTCTTGCCCTTGTTCGCCTCGGTCTGGTCGATCGCGGCACCGAACGCGTCGGCCTCGGCGAGCAGGTCGCGCTTGCGCGACGCCCGCAGGATGACGCCCGCGATGAGGAACGTGACGACGGCTGCGAGGATCACCGAGAGGTACACGACGAGCAGGTTGCCGACCCCGCCGGCCGCGGGGCTCACCGCCGCCGCCGTCACGGCGATGATGCTGCCGGGCGCGGCGGGGAACGCGAGGCCGCCGCCGAGCAGCATGTTCGTCGTGACCCCGGTCGCGCCGCCCGCGATGAGGGCGAGGATCGTCATCGGCTTGGACAGCGCGTACGGGAAGTAGATCTCGTGGATGCCGCCGAGGAACTGGATGATGGCCGCGCCCGGCGCGGAGGCCTTCGCTGCCCCGACGCCGAAGAACGTGAACGCCAGGAGCAGGCCCAGGCCGGGTCCGGGGTTCGCCTCGATGAGGAAGAGGATCGACTTGCCGGTCTCGGCGGCCTGCTCGATGCCGAGCGGCGTGAAGACGCCGTGGTTGATCGCGTTGTTGAGGAACAGCACCTTGGCGGGCTCGACGATGATCGAGACGAGCGGCAGCAGGCTGAGTCCGACGAGCCACGCGACGGCGACGCCGAGGATGTCGCTGAACCACAGGATCGCGGGACCGAAGACGAAGAACCCGAGGATCGCGAGGATCATGCCCAGGATGCCGGCCGAGAAGTTGTTCACGAGCATCTCGAACCCGGGCTTGATCTTGCCGTCCCAGATGCGGTCCATCCACTTCGTGACGAGGGCGGCGAACGGTCCCATGATCATCGCGCCGAGGAACATCGGGATGTTCGTGCCGACGATGACGCCCATGACGGCGATGGTCGCGACGACGCCGCCGCGCTCGCCGTAGACCATGCGGCCCGCCGTGTTGGCGATGAGCAGCGGCAGGAGGTACGTGACCATCGGGCCGACGAGACCCACGTACTTGTTGAAGGGATCGCCGTTCTCGTCGAGCGCGATCGTCGTCATGGCGCCCGGCCAGCCGATGACATCGGCGTCGCCGCCGCCGCCGATGATCTCGCGCGACGGGCTCCCAGGCCAGCCGAAGGCGTCAGCCCAAGCCGCGGATGAAGAGCATCGTGATGAAGCCCCAGGCGATGAACGCCGCGATGTTGGGCATGATCATGCCCGAGAGGAACGTGCCGAAGCGCTGGACCGCGACACGCGCGTTCCCAGGCTGCTTCGTGGACGCCGTTGTCATTGCCGGTTCTCCTTCTTGGTGGATCGGGCAGGTCGCGCGTGCGGCCTATCGGTGGGCGGCGGCCTGCGCCGCCGTTCGGGCGGATGCCGCGTCGTCCGCGGCGAGGGCTGCCTCGGCGATGACACGCGCGTCGTCGAGGGAGTGCTGGAGCAGCGTTGCGCGCACATCGGCGAGCGCCGTCGGGGCCATCGAGAGCGATCGTCGCGCCGAGGCCCACGAGCACGACGGCCAGGAGCGGGTCGGCCGCGGCCTCGCCGCAGATGCCGACGGGCTTGCCGTGGATCCGTCCCGCGTCGCCGACGTCGCGGATGAGGCGCAGCACAGCGGGATGCCACGGGTCCTGGAACGCCGCGACGGAGCCGAGCAGGCGATCGGCCGCGAGCGTGTACTGCGTGAGGTCGTTCGTGCCGATCGAGGCGAAGTCTGCGTACGCGAGCACGCGGTCGGCCAGGAGGGCCGAGGAGGGTACCTCGACCATGACGCCCGGCGTCTTGATGCCGTAGTCGCGCGCGAGGTCGACGAAGTACCGCGTCTCCTCGACGGTCGCGATCATGGGCGCCATGACCCACAGGTCGGCATCCGTCGCGCGATCCGCCTCGGCGAGGGCCGTCAGCTGCTCGCGCAGGATGTCCTCGCTCGCGCGGAGGGCGCGGATGCCGCGCAGACCGAGCGCCGGGTTCTCCTCGTGCGCGTCGTTGAGGAACGCGAGCGGCTTGTCGGCGCCCGCATCCAGCACGCGCACGACGACCTTCTTGCCGGGGAAGCTCGCGAGCAGCTTCGTGTAGGCCTCGCGCTGCTGCTCGACGGTCGGCGCCTGGCTCGACGACAGGAAGAGGAACTCCGTGCGGAACAGGCCCACGCCCTCCGCGCCGAGTGCGACCGCCTCGGCGGCGGCCTCGGGCTTGCCGAGGTTGGCCAGGAGCGGGACGGGAGTGCCGTCGGCGAGCGCGCCGTCGGTGATGGGTGCCGCCGCGGCGGACGCGCGCGCATCCGCGCGGTGGCGGGCTTGCGCGAGCTCGTCGGCGCGTCGGCTCGACCGTCACGACGCCCCTCGCCGCATCCACGATCACCGTCTCGCCGTCCGACGAGGTCCTTCGCTCCGGCCGTCCCGACGATCGCGACGATCGACTTCTCGCGAGCGAGGATCGCCGTGTGCGAGGTCGGCCCGCCTTCGGTCGTGATGAGTGCGAGCACCTTGTCGAGGTCGAGGAGGGCGGTGTCGGCCGGCGCGAGATCCTTCGCGACGAGCACGAACGGATGACCCGGGTCGGGCACGCCGGGAGCAGGGACGCCGCGCAGCCGGGCGATGACGCGCTGCGCGACGTCGTCGAGGTCGGCGGCGCGCTCGCCGAGGTAGCCGCCCATCGCGACGAGCTTGTCGCGGAACGACGCGAAGGCGTCGTGGACCGCGAACTCCGCCGTCTTGCCCGCCGCGATGCGTGCGTCGATCTCGCTCTCGAGGCTCGGGTCCTCGGCGATCATGGCCTGCGCCTCGAGCACGTCCTGCGCCGCTCCGCCCGCCTGGGCGCCGCGGGCTTCGAGCTCCCGGGCGACCGCCGCGACGGCATCCCGCACGCGCGCCGACTCCTCGTTCGACGCGTCTTGTCGCTGGGCGCGTCGGCCGGAGCGGGCAGCGGCTCCGCCATCCGGGCGACCGGCCCCTGTGCGACGCCGAGGCCGATTCCCACTCCGCGAAGCTCTGTCATGTCCTACTCCCTGTCGTGGTCGGTCGTGAGCAGTTCGCTCAAGCTGGTCGAGGACGGCCTCGGCGCTGTCGCCGTCGGCCGTCAGGGTCACGTAGTCGCCCTGCTCGATCCCGAGCGCGATGACGCCGAGGATGCTCGCCGCGTTGACGGGGGCGCCTGCGTCCTTCGCGATGGTGACGGGGATGCCGGACTCCTTCGCCGCCTGCGCGAACAGCTTCGCGGGGCGGGCGTGCAGGCCGTGGGAGGAGCCGATCCGCACGGTCCGGGTGAGTGCCGGCATATGGCTCTGTCCTTTCTCTTCGTCGAGCTCTTCGTCGAGCGGGGTCGTGCCGGGGAGTCAGTGCGAGGAGTGGCTGCTCTCGCCGCCGATCCCGACCGCGTCGTGGACGAGCTGGAGCGTGCGCGTGCCGTCCAGATCCGCGAAGATGTCGGCGGGCAGCAGCACGACCGTCGTCCCGCGGGCGGCCGCGTCGCGCTCGATCGTCGCCATCGCGTGGGCGAGGTGGGGCCCGACGAGCACGACATCCGCGGCATCGAGGTCGATCGGCAGCGAGAGCTCCGTGCCCGCGAAGGCGATGTAGTCGAGCCCGCGGTCGTGGGCCGCGTGGCGCACGCGCTGTGCGACGAAGGTGCTGGACGCACCCGCTCCGCAGACCACGAGGATCCTCATCGACCCGCCTCCCCTGTCCGCCATTCTTGTGAACGCGGTGAGAGTCGACAACCACACGTTCTTCCGCGGGGGCGGAAACCGCGCCCCTGGCGCGGACGGCGCATGATTGACTGGCTCCCACGCAGGCCGGAGGCCGCGGCGCGCAACGAGGAGCACCGTGACGAGAGCGAGGCAGGACCGCCTTCTCGGCCTGCTCGCGCGCGACGGGGACTGGGTGACCGCCGCGAGTCTCGCCGACAGCCTCGGGGTCACTCCGCGCAGCATCCGCTCGTACGTGACGGCGATCAACGCGCGCGTGCCGCAGGGATCGGCGATCGAGTCCGGCCCGCAGGGCTACCGCGCGGGTCCGGACGCGGCAGCCGCGCTGCGCGTGACGGTCGCCGCGGACGCGACCCCGCGCGATCGCCTGCACACGCTCGTGCGCGCGCTCCTGGACGCGCCCGACGGCATCGACGTCTTCGAGACGGCCGAGCGAGCTGCACGTCGAGTCCCGCGACGCTCGATGCCGACCTCGCGCGGGTGCGCGGACTGCTCGGCGGCACGGAGCTCACCCTCGAGCGGTCGGCATCGCAAGCGCGGCTGCGCGGCACCGAGATGGCGCAGCGGCGCCTGCTGCAGCCGCCTCGCCCACGACGAGATGGACGCCGGCTCGTTCGACCTCGAGGCCCTGCGGCGCACGCTCGGCGAGGGATCGGTCGGCGCGCGGGCGTTCGGCCCGTTCAAGACCGAGCTCGTCGGCGAGCTCGGCGCGCTCGGCTACTTCGTCAACGAGTTCGGCATCGCCGACGTCGTCATGCACATCGCGATCGCCGCCGACCGGGTCGCGCGCGACCGCGGTCTCGAGCGCGGCTCGGCGGCCGAGCCCGGGCCCGCGCAGCAGGAGGTCGCGGCGATCATCGCCGGGCTCGCGCAGCGAGCATCTCGGCGTGAGCCTCGGCGGCGGCGATCTGCAGCACCTCGCGACGCTCGTGCTGACCCGCGTCGTCGCGCCGGGAGCGGACGACGCCGAGCGACGATGCGCGCTCGCGGCTCGACCCCGACGTCGAGCAGGCCGTGCGCGACGTCGTGGAGCGGGCGGCCTCGGAGTTCCTCGTCGACATCGCGCACGAGGACTTCATCCTGCGACTCGCCCTGCACGTGCAGAACCTGCTGCATCGCGCGCGCGAGCAGGCGTGGTCGCGCAATCCGCTCACGCGGTCGCTCAAGTCGACGTACCCGATGATCTTCGAGGTCGCGGTCTTCATCGCCAGCGGGCTGCAGGAGCGGCTCGGCATCCCGCTGCTCGACGACGAGATCGCCTACATCGCGATGCACGTCGGCGGACGGCTCGAGCGCAGCCGGCGCGCCGATCAGCTCCTCACCGCGACGATCGTGTGCCCGGGCTACTACGAGCTGCACGAGCTGCTGCGCTCGTCGGTCGACCGCTCGCTCGGGCAGGCGATCGAGGTCGTCGGCGTCGAGACGCGCGTCGACCCGGACTGGTCGTCGATCGACACCGACCTCGTGCTCACGACGATCGATCCGCCGGTCGTCGGGTGACCGGTTCGTGCGGATCCAGCCGTTCCTCACCGACGCCGACGTCGAGCGCGTGCAGGCCGCGGCCGGCCGCATCCGCCGTGGGCGACGTCTCGCGCGGCTGCGCGAGGAGCTCGAGCGGCTACTTCGTCGCCGACGGCCTTCGTGCACGGGCTCGACGCGATGGCCGCGAGGACGCGTCATCCGGCGCCTCGGCGCGCTGCTCGTCGCGCAGGGCGTGATCGACGACGACTACGTCGAGCGGGCGATCCAGCGCGAGCAGCTCTCGTCGACCGCCTTCACCGATGCGCTCGCCGTGCCGCACGCGCTCGGGATGACGGCGACCCGCACGGCGATCGCGATCGGCATCGCCGACCCGTCGATCGCGTGGGGCGACGGGCGCGTGCAGGTCGTCGCGCTCGTCGCGTTCTCCGAGACCGACCGAGAGGCGTTCCAGACGGTGTTCGAGCAGTTCGTCGAGGTGTTCAGCGAGCGCGACAGCGTGCAGCGCATCGTGCGCCGCGGCATCGACTTCGCGGCGTTCCTCGACGAGCTCGTCGCCGTCATCGACGGCTGAGTCCGCTACCCGCGGCGCAGGCGCTGTACCAGGCGTGCTCGAGACCGATCGATGCCGCAGCGAGGTCGACGGCGTCGGCGGGTGAGAGGGGTTCGAGCCGCGCCCACGCGTTCTCGAGGACGACGGGATCGGTGAAGAGCATTTCCTGAGCCTAGGACTCGTCGCCGGCCCGTATCGGGGCGTCGACGGCTGCGCCGCCCGCTGCCGGGTCGTCGCCGCCGATGCGTGGAGCGCTGCGTGCCGCGACGATCGCGCGCTGACCGGCGGGCAGCCAGACCGCGAGCCCGATCACGGCGAAGGTGAGCAGGCCCGCGGCGACGAGGAGCACCTCGATCGGCATGACGTCCGCGAGCGGTCCGAAGACGACCATGCCGAACGGCATCGCGAGCGCCATGACGATGCCGACGAAGCCGAAGACGCGGCCCTGTCGCTCCGGCTCGACCGTCTCCTGCAGGAGGGTGATCGACGGCGTCGAGAAGAACGGCACGGCGAGGCCGACGAGGAACATGAAGCCGAAGAAGAGCCACACGTTCGGCGAGAGTCCGAGCGCGATCGAGAGCGCTCCGAACACGAGCGACGAGACGACGATGAGGCCGATGCGGCTGCGCTTGGCGAAGAAGGACGCCACGAGGATGCCGCCGAGCATCATGCCGACGCTGAAGGCGACCTCGAGCACCGCGAGGTTCACGACGTCCTGGGCCTCGCCGGCGGGGAAGGTGCGCACGAGCATGAGCGGCGTCAGGTTGGACGGCGCGACGGTGAGCACGAAGATGATCGCGAACACGATCAGCAGCCAGCGGACGAAGGCGTGGTGCGCGACGTAGCGCACGCCGTCGACGAGGTCGGCGAAGTAGCCCGTCTGCGGTGTCGGCTGCGCGCCGCACCGCGCGCACGGGGATGAGGGCCAGCACGGCCGATGCCGATGACCGCCGTGACGATGTCGATGAAGAAGATCGGGATGAGCGAGGCTGCCGATCCGCCGCTGGCGGCGGACGACCACGCGTAGATCCCGCCCGCGATGGCGGGGGCGAGCAGCGCCATCGCGGACTGGATCGACCCGTTGACGCCGTTGACGCGGATGAGGTTGCGGGTCGGTGTGATCTGGGGGAGGAGCGCCGCGACGGCGGGCATCTGGATCCCTTGGCCAGCCGAGCGGATCGCGAGCGCCAGCGAAGATGATCCACGGGGCGTCGAACCCCGCCATCATGACCAGCGCGAGGGCGAGCGTCGTGACGGCGATCGCCGCGTCGGCTCCGATGATGAGGAACTTGCGGTTGTGGCGGTCCGCCCACACGCCGCCGAAGATCGACAGGACCGCCTGCGGCAGGAACCCGAAGACCGCCGCGAGCATCATGTATACGCCCGAGCGGTACTCGATCGTGAGGTACCAGAGCACGGCGTACTGCACGAGCATCGAGCCGAAGAGGCTGATCGTCTGGCCGCTGAGGAACAGGACGACGTGCCGCGAGCCAGTGCGGCGCATCCGCTCCCGCGCTCCGGGTCGCGGGGGCAGTCCTCGTCCCTGCGCGTGCTCGTCGTCCGTCATGGCCGTATGCTCACCCGATCGCGTCGAGCAGCGCCTCGCGCGCCCGCCGACAGCGCGGCGATCCGCTCCTGCGCGTCGGCGGCCGAATCGCCGCGCACGTCGAGGTACAGCTTGAGCTTCGGCTCCGTGCCGCTCGGTCGCACGATGACGCGCGATCCGTCGGTCAGCCAGAACCGCAGCACGTCGCCGGGCGGGAAGCCGTCGACGCCCTCGAGCAGATCGTCGACGCGCTCGACGTCGACGTCGCCGATGGCGGACGGGATGCTGCGCCCGCAGCGCCGCCATGATCCGCGCGATGTCGGAGAGGTCCTCGACGCGGACCGAGATCTGGTCGCTCGCGAACGACCCGAAGGTCTCGTCGAACTCGTCGAGCAGGTCGGCGAGCGATGCGCCGCGCCCGCGCGCCTCGGCGACGAGGCCGAGCATCGCGATGGCCGCCGAGATGCCGTCCTTGTCGCGGACGGTCTCGGGGTTCACGAGATAGCCGAGCGCCTCCTCGAATCCGAAGACCATGCCGGGCGCGCGCGAGATCCACTTGAAGCCCGTGAGCGTCGTGTGGAAGTCGAGTCCGTAGTGCTCGGCGACCGCGCCGAGCCCGGGCGACGACACGAGCGAGCACGCGAGCGAAGCGCCCTCGGGCGCCCCCGCCTCGGCCGCGAGGCGCGCGGCGCGCCAGCCGAGGAGCAGGCCGACCTGGTTGCCCGTGAGGCGGCGCCAGCCGCCGTCGGCTGCGGCATCCGGAATCGCGACCGCGAGGCGGTCGGCGTCGGGGTCGTTCGCGATGACGAGCTCGGCGTCGCAGGCGCGCGCCGTCTCGAACGCGAGGTCCATCGCGCCGGGCTCCTCGGGGTTCGGGAACGACACCGTCGGGAAGGTGCCGTCGGGCTCGATCTGGGCCGCGACGCTCGACGGGCGCCGGGTAGCCCGCGCGCTTCGAGGATGCGCGACGAGGGTCTCGGCGCCGACGCCGTGCATCGCCGTGTACACCCAGCGCAGCCCCTCGGCGCCCGCGGGAGCGGGGGCGACGGCGGCGGTCGCGGCGATGTAGTCGTCGACGACGGACTCGGCCGCCGTCTCGTAGCCCAGCGAACGCGGGAGCGCCGCCAGGTCGCCGGCGGCGGCGACGCGCTCGATGTGCGCGGCGATCTCGGCGTCGGCGGGCGACACGATCTGCGCGCCGTCGTCCGCGCCGCCGAGGTAGACCTTGTAGCCGTTGTCGTCGGGCGGATTGTGGGATGCCGTCACCATGACGCCCGCATCGGCGCCGAGCCGGCGCACCGCGAAGGCGAGGACGGGCGTCGGCAGCAGCCGGGGGAGGAGGATCGCGCGCAGGCCCGCGCCGGCGAAGATCTCGGCCGAGTCGGTCGCGAAGACGTCGGAGTTGCGGCGGCCGTCGTAGCCGATCACGACGGTGGGCGCATCGCCGTCGCCGGCCTTCTCGAGCAGGTACGCCGCGAATCCGGCGGCGGCCTGCCCGACCAGCACGCGGTTCATGCGGTTGCTGCCCGCGCCGAGTCGGCCGCGCAGGCCGGCCGTGCCGAAGGCGAGGCGGCCGGCGAAGCGATCGGCGAGGTCGATCGCGGCCTCGGCGATCGCCCGCCTGCGCGTCCTCGATCAGATCGCGCAGCTCGGCGCGGGTCTCGCCGTCGGGGTCCTGTGCGAGCCACGCCTGCGCCGTCCGGAGCAGTTCCGGGTCGACGGCGGGCGCGGCATCCGTCCCCGCCGTCGCGTCCGCCGAGAGAGCCTGCTCCGCCCCGCTCACAGCGCGCCGATCACGCGCGCGAGCAGCGACGAGATGACGGGCTCGGCCTCGCGGCCGGCCTCGATGACCTCCTGGTGGCTGAGCGGGGTGGTCTGGATGCCGGCCGCCATGTTGGTGATGAGCGACATGCCGAGGATCTCCATGCCCGCCTGGCGCGCGGCGATGGCCTCGAGCGCCGTCGACATCCCGACGATGTGGCCGCCGATCGTCTTGGCCATCTGCACTTCGGCGGGCGTCTCGTACTGCGGCCCGCGGAACTGGCAGTACACGCCCTCGTCGAGCGACGGCTCGATCGACCGCGCGAGGTCGCGCAGGCGCATCGAGTACAGGTCGGTGAGGTCGATGAACGTCGCGCCCTCGAGCGGCGAGGCGCCCGTCAGGTTGATGTGGTCGCTGATCAGCACGGGTGTGCCGGGCCGCCACGTGTGACGGATGCCGCCGGCGCCGTTCGTGAGCACCATCGTGCGGGCGCCCGTCGCGGCGGCCGTGCGCACGCTGTGGACGACCCGGCGCACGCCGTGGCCCTCGTAGAAGTGCGTGCGCGCGCCGATGACGAGCACGTTGCGGCCCCGGGGCGTGCGGACGCTGCGGAGCGTGCCGACGTGCCCCTCGAGCGCGGGACTGCTGAAGCCGGTGACCTCGGTCGCGGGGAAGGCGGCGGTCGTCTCGCCGATGAGCTCGGCCGCCTTGCCCCACCCGCTTCCGAGAGTGAGAGCGATGTCATGACGCTCGACGCCCGAGAGTCGCGCGATGTCGTCTGCAGCCTCGCGCGCGATCGCGAAGGGGTCGGCCGCGGGATCGTCGAGAGGATTGGTGGTCGTGTCTGGCATCCCTCCACTCTAGGAACCCCGCCGCGATGGGGCCAGAGAGTAGGTTGAGCGGGAGTGTCGTGGAGCGCGGTGTCCGCGGGGGAGAATGGGTGCCATGTCCTTGAGCTTCGAGCGCACGCAGTCGGTCGCGATCCTCGGGGGCGGTCCCGGAGGCTACGAGGCGGCGATCGCCGCGGCGCAGCTCGGCGCCGAGGTCACGCTCGTCGAGCGTGCAGGCGTCGGCGGTTCCGCCGTCATCACCGACGTCGTCCCGTCCAAGACCCTCATCGCGACCGCCGATGCGGCCGTCGCGATCGCAGGCGCGGGGGACCTCGGCGTGCAGCTGTTCGCGCGCACGGCCGAAGGCAAGCCGCTCAAGCCCGAGATCGCCATCAACCTGACGGCCGTCAACAAGCGTCTCCTGGCGCTCGCGCGGCAGCAGTCCGACGACATGCGCGCATCGCTCGTCGAGGCGGGCGTCCGGATCATCTCGGGCCACGGGCGCCTCGAAGGCGAGAACGCCGTCGTCGTGTCGACGGGTCCCGGGGGCACCGACTTCGACCGCATCGAGGCCGACACGCTCGTGGTCTCGGTCGGCGCATCGCCGCGCGAGCTCGACAGTGCCAAGCCCGACGGGCAGCGCATCCTCACGTGGACCCAGCTCTACGACATGAAGGCGATGCCCGAGCACCTCATCGTCGTCGGCTCGGGCGTCACGGGCGCCGAGTTCGCCGGCGCCTACATGAACCTCGGCTCCACGGTCACTCTCGTCTCGAGTCGCGACCAGGTCCTGCCCGGAGAGGACGCGGATGCCGCGGCCGTGCTGGAGCGCGTCTTCAAGCGCGGCGGCATGACGGTGCTCTCGAAGGCCCGCGCCGACCTCGTCGAGCGGACGCAGGACGGCGTCCTGGTGACGCTCTCAGACGGCCGGACGGTCGAGGGAAGCCACTGCCTGATGGCGGTCGGATCCGTCCCGAACACGGCGGGCATCGGTCTCGAGCAGGCGGGCGTCCAGATGACCGACTCGGGTCACATCCAGGTCAACCGCGTCGCCCGCACGTCGGTGCCGAACATCTATGCGGCGGGCGACTGCACGACCTTCGTCCCGCTCGCGTCCGTCGCGTCGATGCAGGGCCGCACGGCGGTCTTCCACGCCCTCGGCGACGTCGTCATCCCGCTCGAGCGTCGTCGCATCACGTCGAACATCTTCACGGCGCCCGAGATCGCGACGGTCGGATGGCAGGAGAAGGACATCACCGACGGACTCATCGACGCCGTCGTGCACAAGCTCCCGCTCGCCGCCAATCCGCGCGCCAAGATGATGGGGATCAAGGACGGCTTCGTGAAGATCGTCGCGCGCCAGGGGAGCGGCACGGTGATCGGCGGCGTGATCGTCGGCCCGCGTGCCTCCGAGCTCATCTACCCGATCGCGATCGCGATCGAGCGGCGCCTGACGGTCGACCAGGTCTCGCGTGTCTTCGCCGTGTACCCGTCGCTCTCGAGCAGCATCACCGACGCCGCGCGGGCGATGCACGTCGTCGACCACACGGTCTACGGCGCGTGACGCGACCGGCGAGCCCTGCGAGCTCGCCGCGCTAGCTGATCGTGAGCAGCTGGTGACCCGACGAGACGGTCGATCCGGGCGTCGCGTTGATGGCGCCGATGGTTCCGTCCTTGTGCGCCTGGATCGGCTGCTCCATCTTCATCGCCTCGAGCACGATCACGAGGTCGCCCTTGACGACCTGCTGGCCCTCCTCGACCGCGACCTTGACGATCGTCGCCTGCATGGGCGCCTTTACGGCGTCGCCGGAGGCTCCCGCCACGACGGTCATCTCGTGCGAGCGACGCGACGGCGGCACAGCCGCGGGACGGCCCGTCGAGCCCTGGGCGTGGACGACGCGATCGGGCAGGCTCACCTCGAGGCGCTTGCCGGCGACCTCGACGACGACGGTGTGGCGGGCTTCCTCGGGCTTGGGCGCCTCGGGCTCGCCGTCCCACGCGGGGATGTCGTTGACGAACTCGGTCTCGATCCAGCGCGTGAAGACGCCGAAGCGTCCGTCCTCGGCCGTGAAGGCGGGGTCGCGAACGACCTTGCGGTGGAACGGCAGCACGGTGGGCAGCCCCGCGACCTCGAACTCGTCGAGCGCGCGGCGTGAACGTGCGAGCGCCTCGGCGCGGGTGCGTCCCGTCACGATGATCTTGGCCAGGAGCGAGTCGAAGGCGCCTGAGACGCTGTCACCGGCCGTGACGCCCGAGTCGAGACGGATGCCGGGGCCGCCGAACGTCTTGAAGACGCGGATCGGGCCGGGCTGGGGCAGGAAGCCGCGACCGGCGTCCTCGCCGTTGATGCGGAACTCGATCGAGTGCCCCTCGGGCGTCGGGTCGCCATAGTCGAGCGTGCCGCCCTCGGCGAGACGGAACTGCTCGCGGACGAGGTCGATACCCGTGACCTCTTCGGAGACGGGGTGCTCGACCTGCAGGCGCGTGTTGACCTCGAGGAACGAGATCGTGCCGTCGGCGCCGATGAGGAACTCGCAGGTTCCCGCGCCGATGTAGCCGCACCTCTTTGAGGATCGCCTTGGACGCGTCGTACAGGATCCGGTTCTGCTCGTCGGTCAGGAACGGCGCAGGGGCCTCCTCGACGAGCTTCTGGTGGCGGCGCTGCAGCGAGCAGTCACGGGTCGAGACGACGACGACGTTGCCCTCGGCATCCGCGAGGCACTGCGTCTCGACGTGGCGCGGGCTTGTCGAGGTACTTCTCGACGAAGCACTCCCCGCGACCGAAGGCGCTGATCGCCTCGCGCGTCGCGGATTCGAACAGCTCGGGGATCTCGTCCAGTTCGCGGGCGACCTTGAGGCCGCGTCCGCCGCCGCCGAACGCGGCCTTGATCGCGATCGGCAGGCCGTGCTCGCTCGCGAACCGCACGACGGCGTCCTCGGCGCCCTCGACGGGGCCGGGCGTGCCGGGCGCGAGGGGCGCGCCGACCTTCTCGGCGACGTGCCGCGCCGTGACCTTGTCGCCGAGGGCCTCGATCGCCTCGGGCGACGGGCCGATCCAGATGAGCCCCGCTCCGATGACGGCGCGCGCGAAGGCGGCGTTCTCGGCGAGGAATCCGTAGCCCGGGTGGACCGCGTCCGCGCCCGAGCGTCGTGCGATCGACAGGATCTTCTCGATCGACAGGTACGTCTCGGCGCTCGTCGAGCCGTCGAGGGCGTATGCCTCGTCGGCGAGCCGGGCGTGCAGGGCGTCGCGGTCCTGGTCGGCGTAGACCGCGACCGAGCCTTTGCCGGCGTCTCGTGCGGCGCGGATGATCCGGACGGCGATCTCGCCGCGGTTGGCGACGAGGACCTTGGCGATGTGCGCTGCGGTGTGAGCGGCGGGCGCCTGGGGGGTCGAGGGCATGAGTGCCAGCCTACCGAGCGGCTCGCGGTGCCCTTTGAGTGGTTCGCACAAGAACGCGGGCGAAACGTGGGCGTCCTACGACAATGCCGGAGGGGCATCCTCTTGTCTGGCCGTCCCCGGATCCACGAGGCCCCACAGGCTCGTCCAGTCCACATCGAGCTCCCGCACGAGACGGCGCAGCGTCGAAACAGACATGCCGACGACGGTGGACGGGTCCCCGTCGACACGGTCGATGAACGCGCCGCCGAGGCTGTCGACCGTGAACGCGCCCGCGACCTGGAGCGGTTCTCCCGATGCGACGTACGCCTCGATCTCGGCATCCGTCACGTCGTCGACGAACGACACCGACGCCTCCGCGACGGCGTGCACTTCGCGCGGCGCCGCGTCGGGCCGCACCCGCACGACGGCGTGGCCCGAGTGGAGCACCCCTGTGCGCCCGCGCATCGCGTGCCAGCGGCCGATGGCGTTGCCGGGAGTGTGGGGCTTGCCGAGCACGACGCCGTCGAGCTCGAACATCGAATCGCCCCCGATCACGATCCCGTCGAAGTCCGGGATGTCGTCGGCCAGGCGCGCCGCGACGTCGGCGGCCTTGCGCCGCGCGAGCAGCAGGACGTGCTCCGAGGGCGAGAGCACGCGGTCCTCGGCGGCCTCGACCGCCTCGATCACGGCATCCTCGTCGACGTCGGGGGCGATCGTGAGCGGATGGATGCCGAACTGCCGCAGCAGCATGAGGCGAGCGGGTGAGGTCGAGGCGAGGCAGACGCGCATGCGACCAACGTAGGCTCGACGCATGGATTCCGGCGACCTCATCGATCTCGACATCACGGGTGTCGCCCACGGCGGCGTGTTCGTCGGCCGCCACGAGGGGCGTGTCGTCTTCGTCCCCGACACGATGCCGGGCGAGCGCGTGCGCGTGAGGCTCACCGACGTCCGCAAGAAGTCGTTCTGGCGCGGTGACGTCGTCGAGGTGCTGGATGCCTCGCCCCATCGCCAGGCTCACATCTGGCGGCAGGCCGACGTCGATGTGCCGCCCGAGCAGCGACCGGGGGGAGCCGACTTCGGCCACATCGTTCCGCAGCAGCAGCGGGCGCTCAAGCTCGATGTGCTGCGCGATGCGCTCCAGCGCTTCGGCGGTCTCGACCTTCCCGTCGAGATCGAGCAGGCGCGGCCGATCCTCTCGCCCGAGGGCGACGTCGTCGCTCAGGAGTCGCCGGCCGGCACGGGCTGGCGCACCCGCGTCTCGCTGCACGTCGACGACGAGGGCCGGGTCGGCCCGTACGCCGCGCGCAGCCACACCGTCATCCCGGTCGAGGATCTGCCGCTCGGGACCGCCGAGATCGAGCGTGCGGCTCTCGCCGTCGGGCGGGGCGAAGCGGGCCGGATCGACCTCGTGCAGCCCGCCGACGGGCGTGTCCGTGTGCTGCGTCGGCCCGAGCGCGGGCGCCGGGACGGCAGGGACCCCGGCCACGAGACCATCATCGAGCGCGTGGACGGGCGCGACTTCCGCGTCGATGCGGGAGGCTTCTGGCAGGTGCACCGGCTCGCGGCGCACTCGCTCACCGAGCTCGTGACCGAGGCCGTCCGCGCGGCGCATCCCGATCAGCCGACGATCGACCCCGATGCGTGGCATCTCGACCTCTACGGCGGCGTCGGCCTGTTCGGCGCGACCCTCGCGGCGCTCGCCGGACCGGGCGCCCGCGTGACGAGCGTCGAGTCCGACCCGCGCGCGACCGAGTACGCCGGTGAGAACCTTGCGGAATGGATCGGGGCGCGCGCCGAGACCGGTCGCGTCGACCGCTGGGTCTCCGCGCTGTCCGCCGGTGCATCCGCCGTCCAGCGCGAACGTCTGTCTCGTGGTGTCGTGCTGCTCGACCCGCCTCGCGCGGGGGCCGGTCGCGTGGTCGTCGAGGCCGTCGCCGACCTGGAGCCCGACACGATCGTGTACGTCGCGTGCGATCCCGTCGCCCTCGCACGCGATCTCGCGACATTCCGCGACGTGGGCTACGACACGCGCGCCGTGACGGCTCTCGATATCTTTCCGAGCTCGCATCACGTCGAGGCAGTCGCGTCTCTCACCCGCACCCACGTGCCACGGCTAGGCTGAGCAGTATGACACGGGTCGCCTTGATCGACGACCACGAGTCCGTGAGGCTCGGGCTTGAAGCTGCGTGTGCGCGCACGGCGGGGACAGAAGTCGTCTTCTCCGGCAGTCACGTGGCCGAGTACATCGGCTGGCGCACCTTCAGCCATGAGCCCCCCGCGGACGTCGTGGTGCTCGACCTGACCCTCGGAGACGGGACGACCGTGACAGAGAACGTCACGCGTCTCATCCACGACGGCTCGAGCGTCATCATCCACTCCGTCGCCGACCGTCCAGCCGCTGTCCGCGAAGCGCTTGCCGCAGGAGCGGCCGGAGTCGTGAGCAAGGCATCTCCCATCTCGGACGTCATCCGCGCCGTGCGCACGGTCGCGCGGGGTGAGCCGCTCAACAACGTCGAATGGGCGAGCGCCGTCGAGGGCGATCGCGAGTTCGCCGACGCGCAGCTGTCGGCGCGAGAGCGCGACGTCCTCCGCCTCTATGCCGCGGGACTGCCTCTCAAGGTCGTGGCCGAGCGCCTCGGCGTCGCGTACTCCACCGCGAAGGAGAACATCACCCGCATCCGCGTGAAGTACGTCGAGGTCGGGCGTCCCGCTCCGACCAAGGTCGACCTGCTGCGCCGGGCGATGGAAGACGGCATACTCGCCGAGTCCGCACCAGACTCGTCCGGCGGTACCGCGCGGTGACGAACGAGAGCGCCGCGATCCTCGACGAAGCGTGGGGACACATTCCTCAGTCGCGCGAGTCGAGCGACGAGATCGGCACGTTCACCCGCATGCGGGTCGAGCGGATCATCTCGGTCGCAGCGGGCGTCGGATCGCTCGCGCTCGGTGCGCAGGCCATCGTCGCCGCCCTCGGATCGAACCCCGAGCGCCCGGGCTGGCACGAGCCCGTCATGCTCATCGTCTTCGTGCCGCTCGCTCTGATGATCCTCGCGTGCTTCCTCGGACGCGGTGTGCGCATCGCGGGCGGCGCGTTCGCGGTGCTGTACGTGATCGTTCTCGCGATGTGGCCGATCGCGACGATGGGTGTGCCGTCGGGCCCCTCCGACGTGCCGTGGATCTGGTATCTCGTCAACATCGCGACACTCGCCGCGGTGCTCGCATTCCCGCTCGGCCTGCAGATCGTGTGGACCGCGATCATGCCGATCCTGTATGGCGTCGTCCGACTCATCCAGGGCGGCGAGTTCGACCCCAAGCTCGTGTACAACGTCCTGCTGGACGTGTCGTTCGCGCTCATCCTCGGAGGCGTGCTGCTGACGCTCGGGTGGGTGCTGCGATCCGTCGCGGTCGGAGTGGATGAGACGCGCGCCCGCGCCGTCGATTCGTATTCGCGCGCCGCGGCCGCCGACGCCGCCGAGCAGGAGCGGATCGCCGTCGCGGCGCTCATGCACGACAGCGTCCTGGCCGCGCTCATCGCGGCGGAGCGCGCCGACACGGCGCGCGGACGCACGCTCGCCGTCGCGATGGCGCGCGAGGCGCTCACACGACTGGCGAACACCGAGCAGGACTCCAGCGAAGGCAGCGACGAGCCGAAGCCTGCCACGACCGTCGCGCACGACGTCGAAGTCGGTGCGCGCGAGGTCGGCGTCAAGATCGTCGTGAAGCGCGAGATCACAGAGGACGCGCTCGAGGCTCCCGGACGGGTCGCCCGCGCACTCGTGCTCGCCGCGACCCAGGCCATCGCCAACGCCGTGCAGCACGCGGGCGGCGTCGGCCTCGAAGTCGGGCTCACCGCCGACGCGGATTCCCTCAGGATCGAGGTCCGCGACTCGGGCGAGGGCTTCGACCTCTCCGCGGTGCCCGACGATCGCCTGGGCATCCGGGCATCCATCATCGCGCGCGTCGCCGCGATCGGCGGCACAGCCGATCTCTCTTCGGATGCCGAGGGAACGACGGTGCTCCTCGACTGGCAGCGTCCCGCGATCCACCCGCCCAAGCCCGCGAGACTCGAGGACGAGCCATGAGCAGCGTCCGCAACATCCTCGCGGGTCTCGCGGTCGCGTTCACGGCGTATCTCGCCGCGCGCGGCCTCTCGTGGACCGAGCCCGTCGTCGCGCCCCTCGTCATCTGGGCGACGTTCGCGCTCTATCTGCTGACCACCTGGCTCTGCGTCTTCTGGGAGCCGCGTCCCGCACCGTCGGGTGACGAGACGGGCCGGCGCAGGTCGCGCCTGCCGCGGCCCGCCGCGATCCTCGCTGTCGCCACCGCGATCGTCGTGCCGGGCGCCATCGCCTACGCGGTGGGTCCGGACGCGGTCACCGAGTCGTACGCGACGTGGTACCTCGGCGGCATCGGCGCGCTCATGACGATCGTGATGGTCCGCCGGCGGCAGTGGGTCGCCTGGGCGGGCATGACGGTGCTCGCGCTCCAGTCCATGATCTTCATGGGACCGCTCAACGCGCTCGCCCTCGGTCTCGTCGGCTCATTCGTCTGGGTCGCCGTCGCGCAGCTCATCATGTTCCAGCTGGATCGGGCGGCCCTCGACACCGCCCAGCTCGCGCAGCTGCAGCGCGCCGCGTCGGGATGGCAGGCATCACAGGTCGTGCGCCAGCGCGAGCGTCGCGTGCAGGTGCAGGAGGCGCTCGCGATCGCGGGGCCCGTGCTCACGCGCACGGTCGCGACGGGTGGCCTGCTCGACGAGGAGGACCGCCTGCGCGCGCGCCTCGCCGAGGGCAGCCTGCGCGACGAGCTGCGCGGACCGCGGCTGCTCGATGACGCCGTCCGTGCCGCTCTCGAGCAGGCCCGACGGCGCGGCGCCAATGTCACGGTCCTCGACGAGGGCGGACTCGAAGGCATCGACGAGGAATCCCTGACGGTCATCCGGGCCGAGCTCGCCGACACACTTCGCTCGGCCGATTCGGACCGGCTCTACATCCGCACGGCCCCGCACGAGAGCGTTGCGGTCACCGTCGTCGGTCGTTCCGAGTCTGCGGACGGCCTGTCGGACGAGGACGCCGTCGACCTCTGGCGCGAGATCGAGCGGCCCGGGATGACTGCGGTCTGACCGCACTGGCCTCGCTGGCCGCCCCGCCGGCGCGTCGTCGTTCTCCGTGCGCGACCGGCATATCGACGCCGACCTGCAGACGCAGAACTCGCCCCCGGGACCGGTGCGGGGGAGGGGAACCGGTCTCGAGAGCGAAAGCGAGGAGGCGAGGGGCGGCGGTGACGCCGACCCCTCGCCTAGCGAGCGATTACCCGAAAACCGCTCGCATGGTCGGTACTGGGCAGCACCTCACGGTGATGCAGTCCGACCGAACGCAGAATGCGTTCCAGCAGATCAAGTATCCGAGGTCCGCAACTCCTGTGTCTGTAGGTATTTCGGGGGACAGCTGCCTTCAGCCCCGCACCCAGCCCACTTCGCGGCGCAGCGGTTCGCGCATCGCGCGCTGCGAGATCGACCACGCGGAGCGCGCCGGTTCGTCGTCCACGACCGCCTCGGCGGCCTCGACGCTGTAGGCCTCGGTGACGACGGCGATGAGCGCCGCGAGCTCTTCGGGCGTGGGATCCCCGCGGCGGACGTCGATGGTGACGGGCTTGTCGGCCGCGGTCACAGCGGGATGTTCCCGTGCTTCTTGGGCGGCAGCGACGCGCGCTTGCCGCGCAGGGCGCGCAGCGCCTTCGCGATCGCGACGCGGGTCTGCGCGGGCTCGATGATGCCATCCAGCTCCCCGCGCTCCGCTGCGAGGAAGGGGGATGCCACGCTGTACGTGTACTCGTTGGCCAGGCGCGTGCGGACGGCCGCGACATCCTCGCCCGCTTCCTCCGCCTTCTTGATCTCGCCGCGGTAGAGGATGTTGACGGCGCCCTGGCCGCCCATGACCGCGATCTCGGCGGTCGGCCACGCGAGGTTGATGTCGGCGCCCAGCTGCTTCGAGCCCATGACGATGTAGGCGCCGCCGTAGGCCTTGCGCAGGATGACCGTCACGAGCGGCACGGTCGCCTCGGCGTAGGCGTAGAGGAGCTTCGCGCCGCGACGGATGACGCCTGTCCACTCCTGGTCGGTGCCGGGGAGGTACCCGGGCACGTCGACGAGCGTCACGATCGGGATCGAGAACGCGTCGCAGAACCGCACGAAGCGGCTCGCCTTCTCGCCTGCCTCGATGTTGAGGGTTCCGGCCATCTGCGACGGCTGGTTGGCGATGATCCCGACGCTGCGGCCCTCGATGCGGCCGAACCCGATGACGATGTTGGGTGCGAAGAGCGGCTGGACCTCGATGAAGTCCTCCGAGTCGACGAGGTGCCGAATGACGCCGTGGATGTCGTACGGCTGGTTGGGCGAGTCGGGGATGATGGTGTTGAGCGTGCGATCGGCATCCGTCGTCTCGTGTTCGAACACGGGCTCGTACACCGGCAGCTCTGCCATGTTGTTGTCGGGCAGGAAGCCCAGGAGCGTGCGGACGTAGTCGATCGCGTCGTCCTCGTCTTCGGCGAGGTAGTGCGCGACGCCCGAGCGGGTGTTGTGCGTGTATGCGCCGCCGAGCTCCTCCATGCCGACGTCCTCGCCCGTGACCGTCTTGATGACGTCGGGCCCGGTGACGAACATCTGGCTCGTCTTGTCGACCATGACGACGAAGTCGGTGAGCGCGGGGGAGTACACGGCGCCGCCCGCAGCGGGGCCCATGATGATCGAGATCTGCGGGATGACGCCCGAAGCGCGGGTGTTGAGGCGGAAGATCTCGCCGTACTTGCCGAGGGCCACGACGCCCTCCTGGATGCGCGCGCCGCCCGAGTCGAGGATGCCCACGATCGGGATGCCGCTGCGGAGGGCGAACTCCATGACCTTGATGATCTTGTCGCCCGCGACCTCGCCGAGCGAGCCGCCGAAGGTCGAGAAGTCCTGCGCGTAGACCGCGACCGTCCGGCCGTGGATGGTCCCGACGCCTGTGACGACGGAGTCGCCGTACGGACGCGAGCGGTCCATCCCGAAGGCCGTCGTGCGGTGCCGCACGTATTCGTCGAGCTCGACGAAGCTGCCCGGGTCGACGAGCATCTCGATGCGCTCGCGCGCCGTGCCCTTGCCCTTCGCGTGCTGCTTCGCCTGTGCGGCGGCCTCTGCGTCGAGGACCGCCTCCTGATAGCGGGCGCGGAGGTCGGCGATCTTGCCGGCGGTCGTGGAGAGATCGGGCTGGTCGGTCACGGATTCCACCCTATCGGCGGGGGTCCGCGGACCGTTGGAGGGTTCGCACAAGCAACCGAGCGATCCCCTGTCGAGACGGGATGCCGAGGCATCCGGAACCGTCGCGCAGCCGATCTCGCGATCGTGCGCGTACTCGCGGGCCCCGCGCGTGGCCCGCGAGTACGGTGGGCCCATGACGATTCCCGCAGAGGGCTATCCGCTCGCGGCCGCCGTGAGCCCGCGCGTGCAGGTCGCCGAGACGACCGATTCGACCAATGCCGACGTCATCCGCCATGTCGTGGCGGATCCGGATGCCTGGCCTCATCTCTCGGTGCTGCTCACGACCGATCAGCGGGCGGGCAGAGGCCGCCTGGACCGCACGTGGGTCACGCCGCCCGACACGGCGATCGCCATCTCGGCGGTCGTGCGCGTCCCCGCGATCGCGTACGCCGACCGCGGCTGGATCCCTCTCATCGCGGGGGCCGCGATGACGAGGGCGGTCGCGGCGCAGCTCCGGGGCACAGCGCACACGGCGACGCTCAAGTGGCCCAACGACGTGCTCGCCGACGGGGCGAAACTGTGCGGGATCCTCGCCGAGGTCGTGCCGGGGCATCCCGACATCATCGTCATCGGCGCGGGGGTCAACACCCGCATGACGACGCCCGACCTGCCCGTCGACACGGCGACATCGTTCGCCGTCCTCGGCGTCGAGGTCGACGAGGACCGCCTCGTCGCGGACTACCTCACGGCGCTCGACGAGCAGCTCGGCGCGCTCGCCGCAGCGGTCGGCAATGCGAGCATCGCGGGCATCCGCGCCGAGATCGAGGCGCTGTGCTCGACCCTCGGGCATCGCCGTCGTCGTGCACATGCCCGACGGCAGCCGACTCGCAGGGCACGCCCAGCGACTCGACGCAGAGGGCCGGCTCATCGTCGTCGACCCGCTCGGATTCGAGACGGCGGTGTCGGCCGGCGACGTCGTCCACGTGCGCTGAGCCGCGTTTCGCACGGCGCCCGACGCGTCGACGCCCCACAATGGGTGCATGACCCAGCCGACGAGCTACGGCGGGCGCCCGATCACGCCGGCGCCCGGCGCGCCGACCCCTGAGCTGCGCGTCGCGCGCTTCCGCGGGCACGCGCGCA
Organism: uncultured Actinomycetota bacterium; assembly: GCA_963695125.1. GTDB lineage: Bacteria > Actinomycetota > Actinomycetes > Actinomycetales > Microbacteriaceae > Microbacterium. Next base: position 341,856 of record CAVOFY010000003.1, on the reverse strand, counting down.
GGCTCACCTGGTCGGCGATCGTGCTCGTGGCCGTCGCAGGCGCCGTCGGATACTTCTACGGCAACCTGCCCGCGCCGTTCGAGAACTGGATGCTGCTCACCGCCGCAGCGCTCGTGATCCTCCTCCTCGTCCTGCTCCCGTTCCTCACGTGGTGGTCGCACGTGTACACGATCACGACGCGCCGGGTCATCGAGCGCTCGGGCCTCTTCGCGACGCGACGGCGCGAGCTCAGTCACCTGCGCGGATACACGATCGAACTGCGCCGCGGCGTGCTGCAGCGCATGTGGGGCACGGGCACGCTCGTGCTCTCGAACGGCGTCGACGATCCGCTTCGCCTCGCGAACGTGCCGAGCGTCGGTCTCGTCCACGAAGCGCTCATCGACCAGGTCGAGGTCAACCAGATCCTCGCGCACCGCGAGGCTCAGCCGCCGCTCCCGCCGCTGCCCGCGTCCTGAACCGCCGACGGTCGTTCCGACGGCGCGCGTTTGGGAAGATGGAGGCATGACCCTTCGCATCGGAGTCGTCGGCGGCGGCCAGCTCGCGCGCATGATGATCGCCCCCGCCGTCGAACTCGGCATCGAGCTGCGCGTGCTCGCCGAGGAGGAGGGGATGTCGGCATCCCTCGCCGCATCGGCCGTCGGCGACTATCGTGATGCCGACACGGTCCTGGCGTTCGCGCGTGACGTCGACGTCGTCACGTTCGACCACGAGCACGTGCCGCAGGACGTCCTCGCCGCCCTCGTCGACGCCGGCGTCGCCGTGCATCCGGGCCCTTCTCCGCTCGGCGTCGCGCAGGACAAGCTCGTCATGCGCGCGCGACTCGAGGAGCTCGGGATGCCGCAGCCCGACTGGGCGGCTGTCGAGAACGCCGACGAGCTGCAGGCGTTCCTCGACGCCCACGGCGGCCGAGCGGTCGTCAAGACGCCGCGCGGCGGCTACGACGGCAAGGGCGTGCGCGTCGTCTCGGCGGCGGCCGAGGCCGAAGACTGGTTCGCCGTGCTCGCGGAGGACGCGCGCGGCGGAGCGCTCCTGGTCGAGGAGCTCGTCGACTTCTCGCGCGAGCTCGCGCAGCAGGTGGCCCGCCGCCCGTCGGGGGAGGTGCGCGCCTACCCCGTCGTCGAGACCGTGCAGCGCGGAGGCGTCTGCGCCGAGGTCATCGCGCCCGCCCCGCACGCGTCGGACCGGCTGCGCGCCATGGCCGAACGCATCGGCATCGCGATCGCCGAGGGCCTGGGCGTGACGGGCATGCTCGCCGTCGAGCTGTTCGAGACGACGGACGAGCGCCTGCTCGTCAACGAGCTCGCGATGCGTCCCCACAACAGCGGGCACTGGAGCCAGGACGGGGCGGTCACGGGCCAGTTCGAGCAGCACCTGCGCGCGGTGCTCGACCTGCCCCTGGGCGACCCCGCACCGCGGGCGGAGTGGACCGTCATGGTCAACATCCTGGGCGGGCCCGCCGAGGGACCGCTCGAGGCGCGCATCCCGCCGGCGCTCGCGGATCACCCGTCGGCCAAGGTGCACACGTACGGCAAGGCGCCGCGCCCCGGTCGCAAGGTCGGTCACATCAACGTCGCGGGCGACGACCTCGACGACGTCGTGTACCAGGCGCGCGCTGCAGCTGCCCGCTTCGCGGACTGACCGGGTTCTGGTCGCTCGCGCGCCGGAACACGCCGGCGAGACATGCCCGCTTCGACCGATCCGCGCGCGCCGTTGCGGGTTCTTCCAGCCGCGCGCCCTAGCCTGGTCGGGTGACCCGGCCGCTGCATTCTTCGGACGCGCCCGTCGTCGGCGTCGTCATGGGCTCCGATTCGGACTGGCGCGTCATGAGCGACGCCTCCCAGGCGCTGACCGACTTCGGGATCCCGCACGAGGTCGAGGTCGTCTCGGCGCATCGCACTCCCGACAAGCTCATCCGCTACGGACGCGAAGCGCGAGGCCGCGGCATCCGCGTCGTCATCGCGGGCGCGGGCGGTGCGGCGCATCTGCCCGGCATGCTCGCGTCGGTCACGGCGCTGCCCGTCATCGGCGTTCCCGTGCAGCTCGCGACCCTCGACGGCCTGGACTCGCTCCTGAGCATCGTGCAGATGCCGGCCGGGATCCCGGTCGCCACCGTGTCGATCAACGGCGCGAAGAACGCCGGCCTGCTCGCGGCTCGCATCCTCGGTGCGTCCGACGCGGCGCTCGCCGACGCAGTGGAGACCTACGCGAAGGAGCTCGAGGCCCAGGTGGAGGAGAAGAACCTGCGCCTGAAGGACTCGCTGTGAGCGTCATGAGCCCGCCGCGGCCTCCGCGATCCGCCGACCGCGTCGTCGAGGATCGGCCGCTCCGGCGTCCCGACGTGCGCTCGCGCGAGCTCATGTCGCGCCGCGGCTGGTGGCTCGTCGGCATGAACTTCCTCATCCCGGGCTCCGCCCAGGTGCTCGCGGGCAACCGCCGCCTCGGTCGCATCGGGCTCGGCGCGACGCTCGCGATGTGGGTGCTCCTCGTGCTGGGTCTCCTGTGCGCGCTGCTGTGGCAGCCGGTCATCCTGACCCTCGCGACCAACTGGTTCGCGCTCGTCGCACTCCAGCTCGTGCTCGTGGCGTACGCCGTGCTGTGGGCCGTGCTCTCGATCGACACGATCCGGCTCGTGCGGCTCGTCAAGACGGGAACGGGTGCGCGGTTCGGGATCGCGACCCTCGCCGTCGTCCTCATGGTCGCCTCGAGCGGGACCGCCGCGTACGGCGCGCACCTCGCCGGACTCACGCGCGACACCCTCGGCGCCATCTTCGGTGCGAGCGGGCCGTCGGTGCCGCCTTCCGACGGCTACTACAACATCCTGCTCCTCGGCGCCGACTCGGGTGAGGGCCGCGACTCGATGCGCTTCGACAGCATCTCGGTCGTGTCGATCAACGCCGACACGGGAGCGACGACGATCACCGGCATCCCGCGCGATCTGGCGAACTTCCCGTTCGCCGCGGGTCCGATGCAGGACACGTACCCGAACGGCCACCAGAGCCACGCCAACGCGTCGTGCGGCTGGGGGAGCGGCATCAACCAGCTCCGCACCGAGGTCGAGATCTGCCAGGACGGCAACGCGCTCTACCCCGACGCCGTCGCCAGCGGCTCCGAGCCCGGCATCGAGGCGACGAAGGACGCCGCCGAGGGCATCCTCGGCATCGAGATCCCGTACTACGTGTTCCTCGACATGCACGGCTTCGCGGCCCTCATCGACGCGCTCGGGGGCGTCGACATCGACGTCGCGGCGCGCCTTCCCGAGGGCTGGGGCCCCGCGTACCCGGGGCAGCCCGCCGACGAATGGGCGATCGGCTGGATCGAAGCCGGTCCGCAGCACATGGACGGCGACACGGCGCAGTGGTACGCCCGCTCGCGGTACACGACGAGTGACTTCGACCGGATGCAGCGCCAGCGCATCCTGCAGCAGGCGATGCTCGCGCAGTTCACGCCGCAGGTCGTCCTCACGCGGTTCCAGGAGCTCGCCGCGGCGGGTGCCGAACCTGATCCAGACCGATCTGCCGCAGTCGCTCGTGCCGTTCCTCGCGGAGCTCGGGCTGAAGGCCAAGGAGCTGCCCGTCACGACGATCGAGCTCACGCCCGAGAACGGGATCGACCAGGATCAGGCCGACTGGGCGTACGTCCAGAGCCTCGTGCAGACGGCGCTGCATCCGCCGACGCCGACCGCGGATCCGGAGGGCTGACATGGTCGCCACGCTTCGGGTCGTGCTCGACCAGCTCGTGGCCCCGACGGATGCCGCGCTGGCCGAGGCCTCGCGCGAGCTCGCACGCGCGCTCGTGATCGGGGCGCCCGCCGGCTGCGAGGTGGATGCCGTCGTCCCCGCGGGCAACGCCGAGCTCGACGTCGAGGGGCTCGCCGGCGTGCACCACGGCGCGCTCGCGCGGCGTGAGCTCTCGGCCGCCCTGCAGCTCGGCGCCCCGACCGGGCTCGGCGGCGGGATGATCCATTCGCCGTCGCTCTTCGCGCCGCTCGTCCGGCACGACCGCGTGCACGACGAACGATCAGACGGTCGTGACGGTGTGGGACCTGCGTGCATGGGAGGCCCCCGACGAGCTCCCGCGCGGCGTCGCCGGCTGGCAGAAGGCGATGCTCAAGCGGGCCGTCAAGCATGCGGACGCCGTCGTCGTTCCGACGCACGCGCACGCCCGTCGCCTCGGCGAGATCGCGCCGCGACTCGCCGAGCGCACTGCGCGTCATCGCGGGTGCGGCTCCCGCCGGATTCGCGATCCCGACCGATGAGGTCGGGCGCCGGCGCGAGCTCGCACTGCCCGAGGCGTTCATCCTGGTCGTGGGCGGCGCGATGCCGTCCGACGACCTCGCCGCGGGCCTTGCCGCCGTCTCGTCCTCGGGCCTGGACCTCCCCGTCGTCGTCACCGACGTCGCAGGCGGGCACGAGCCTGCTGTCGCCGACCTCGCGGCAGCGGCCGGCATCCCGCAGCACCGTCTGCATGTGCGCGGCACGCTCGACGCCCGGGACCGCGCGGCGGCCTTCGGCGCCGCGGTCGCGCTCGTCGCGCCCTCACGCAGGACGGCATTCCCCTGGCGGATCGTCGACGCTCTGACGCTCGGGGTGCCCGTCATCGCGGCCGATACCGCCGTGCAACCGCGAAGTCCTCTTCGACGGGGGAGTGCTCGTGGGGGATGCCGAGGGTCTCGGCCCCGCCCTCGCGGACGCGCTGTCGCTCGGCCGAGGCGACAGGACGACTGGCGGCGTCCTCGCGGGCGACCGCGGACGCGCCTTCTCCTGGCGCGAGGCCGCCGAGCGGGTCTGGCAGCTGCACGCCGACCTGTAGAGATCGACGGCGGGGCGTTGTTGTAGTCACCCGTATCATCCGTCACACTGTTCACATGCGTGCCTTCGCCCGAACCCACGCGCGTCACGCGCGCCTGACCGCCATAGGCGCCCTGCTGACGGCGATCGGGCTGGCGTTGAGTCTCCTGTCCGGGACGCAGATGTCGGTCGCGGCGGCAGCGGAGCCGCGCGATGCCGGCATCGTCAAGACGGCCGACCTGTCGCAGTTCCAGCCCGGCAACATCATCAGCGACGCCGTGTTCTTCAACAAGAACACCATGAGCGAAGCGCAGATCCAGGCGTTCCTCGATGTCGAAGGCTCCGACGCTGTCAGTCGGGCTACGTCTGCCTCAAGGACTAGTACGACACGTCGCGCACGACCGCGGCCGACGCCATGTGCGCTGCCTATCCGGGCGGCACTCGAACGAGCGCGCCTCGACGATCATCTACAAGGTCGCGCAGGCATGCGGCATCAACCCGCAGGTCCTCCTCGTCGACGCTGCAGAAGGAGCAGGGCCTCGTCACCCACACGTGGCCGAGCGAGCTGGCGCTACACGATCGCGATGGGGCAGGGCTGCCCTGACACGGCGGCGTGCGACACGCGCTACTACGGCTTCTTCAACCAGGTGTACGGCGCCGCGTGGCAGCTCAAGCGCTACGCGAATCCGCCCGGAACGAGTCAGTACTTCACGTGGTACGCGCCGGGCAAGACCTGGAACGTCCGGTACCACCCGAACGCGGCGTGCGGCACGCTCGCCGGTCTCATCCAGAACCAGGCGACCGCGAACCTCTACTACTACACGCCGTATCAGCCGAACGCGGCGGCGCTGCGCCGCCGGCTACGGCGACGGGCGACGCGTGCTCGGCGTACGGCAACCGCAACTTCTACAACTACTTCACCGACTGGTTCGGCTCGACGCAGCGGTATCCGTATGCCGAGATCGACGCCGAATTCCATGCGCAAGGCGGCGCTGCGAGCCTCGGTGCTGCCGATCGACGGAGGTCCTGCCGCTCCATCAGAACGGCGGCGGATACGGTCGCGCGCTACCAGTACGGGTCGATCTACTGGAGTTGACTCGTCGGGTGCCAAGACGGTGCGCGCGGGCCCGATCCGCGACTACTACTTCGGGCGTGGCGGTGCGGACGGCGACATGGGCTGGCCGCGTCCTCAACTACCAGACGCTGACTCTGCCCACCGGCAACGGAATCGCGCAGGGCTTCAGCGGCGGCTCGCTCTACTCCGGGGCGAGCGGCACGTTCCTGGTCCGCGAGCCGGTGCGGAGCGGCTACTTCTCGCTCGACGGTGCAGCCGGCACTCTCGGGTGGCCGATCGCTGATCAGACCTGCGCGGCGGGCGTCTGCCGCCAGGAGTTCGCGGGCGGCAGCGTCGTGTCGTCTGCTGCGGGTGCGTTCCCGGTGGTGGCTCCGGTGCGGGCGCCGTTCGATGCGGCCGGTGGCGCGTCGGGTGCGTGGGGTGTGCCGTTGTCCGGTCCTGTGACGGTGCCGTACAACGGCGGCGGTTTCGGGCAGGTGTTCGCGACGGGTTCGGCGTACTACCGTGCTGGTGGTCCGGCGTACTTCGTGTCGGGTGTGATCCGGGATGCTACTTCGCGCGTGGTGGTGCTGCGGGCGAGCTCGGGTTCCCGACGGGCGCTGCTTCGTGTGATCGCTTCGCTGTGCCGTCAGCAGTTCGACGGCGGCTGGCTGCTGTGGTCGTCGGCGGCGGGCGCCCGGGTGGGCGATCCGGCGATCGACGCGGCGTACGCCGCCGCGGGCGGGGCGACGGGCGTCTTGGGTGCGCGGGTCGGCGGTCTTGTGCGGTACTCGTACAACGGTGGCGGCTTCGCCGAGGGCTTCGTGAACGGCGCGATCTTCTACAAGCCGTCGGTCGGGGCGGCGTATGCCGTTTCGGGGTCGGTGCGGGCCGCCTACTTCGCCGCCGGTGGTGCCGCGGGATCGTACGGCTGGCCGACCTCGGCGATGACGTGCAACGGGACGACCTGCTCGCAGAACTTCGAAGGCGGACTGCTCGTCGCGTCTGCTGCGGGTGCGTTCCCGGTGGTCGCTCCGGTGCGGGCGCCGTTCGATGCGGCCGGTGGCGCGTCGGGTGCGTGGGGTGTCCCGTTGTCTGGGCCTGTGACGGTGCCGTACAACGGCGGTGGTTTCGGGCAGGTCGTTCGCGACGGGTTCGGCGTATTACCGTGCTGGTGGTCCGGCGTACTTCGTGTCGGGTGTGATCCGGGATGCGTACTTCGCGCGTGGGCGTGCTGCGGGCGAGCTCGGGTTCCCGGCGGGCACTGCTTCGTGTGATCCGTCGCGTGCCGTCAGCAGTTCCACGGCGGCTGGATGCTGTGGTCGTCGGCGGCGGGCGCCCGGGTGGGTGATCCGGCGATCGACGCGGCGTACGCCGCCGCGGGCGGGCGACGGGCGTCTTGGGTGCGCGGATCGGCGGTCTTGTGCGGTACTCGTACAACGGTGGCGGCTTCGCCGAGGGCTTCGTGAACGGCGCGATCTTCTACAAGCCGTCGGTCGGGGCGGCGTATGCCGTTTCGGGGTCGGTGCGGGACGCCTACTTCGCCGCCGGTGGTGCCGCGGGATCGTACGGCTGGCCGACATCGGCGATGACGTGCGACGGGACAACCTGCTCGCAGAACTTCGAAGGCGGCTCATCAGCGTCGCGCCCTGATGGTATGCCGCGCCGTGGCCAGTCAGCCGCGCAGGTACGCGGCGAGCGTCGGCCGCGGCGCGAAGCCGGTCGCCTCGATCTTCGCGAGGTCCAGCACGCTGTTGCGCGGGCGCGGTGCGACGGGCCCGGCGGCGGCGGCGAAGTACTCGTCGGTCGTCACGCCGGTGACGCGAGCCGGATCGTGCCCGGTCGAGCTCGAACACCGCGCGCGCGATGTCGGCCCACGATGGCCGGCTCGCCGCCGCCGGTCAGGTTGTAGGTGCCGTACGGCGCGCCGCGCTCGAGCAGATGGCGGATGCCGCGCGCGATGTCGTCGGTGAACGTGAGGCGCCCGACCTGGTCGTCGACGACCTTCGGGTCGATGCCGCGCTCGGCGAGCGACGCCATCGTGCGGACGAAGTTCTTGCCCGTCGCCGATCACCCAGCGACGTGCGCACGATGTAGTGGCGCGGGACCGTCGCGACGACGGCGTCGCCGGCGGCCTTCGTCTGGCCGTAGACGCCGAGCGGGCGCGACGGCGTCGTCCTCGCGGTACGGCCGCTCGAGCGATGCCGTCGAAGACGTAGTCGCTCGAGACGTGGACGAGCGTGATGCCGTTCTCGGTCGGCGATCGCGGGCGAGGGCCGCGACGCCGGTGACGTTGGCCGCCCAGGCGTCCGCGCCGGCCCTCGGGCGTCTCGGCGCAGGTCGACCGCCGTGTAGGCGGCGGCGTTGATGATCGTGTCGTAGTCGCGCCAGCGGCGCGCGGCGGCGAGGTCGGGCGACGCGAGGTCGAGGTCGGCGCGCGGTCGCGAACTCGACGTGCGGCGCATCGCCGAGCTCGGCGCGCAGCGCGCGGCCGAGCTGCCCGTTCGCGCCGAGCACGAGGGTCTTGCGCGGCGGCGATCGGGGCGACGTCGGCCAGCCGCGGGTGCGCGAGGTCCTTCGCGCGAGATCTCGACGTCGGTCGAGCGGGATCGGCCACGTCGATCGCGGCGGTCTCGTCGGCGAGGTTGAGGAACGTGTAGCGTCGCGTCGGGCGACCAGTGGTCGTTGACGAGGTAGGTGTAGGCGGTGTCGGGCTCGAGCGTCTGGTAGGAGTTGCCGACGCCGCGCGGCACGAAGATCGCCCGCGACGGGTCGAGCTCGGTCGGTGAAGACGGCGCCGAACGTCGGGCCCTCGCGCAGGTCGACCCACGCGCCGAAGATGCGGCCGGTCGCGACCGAGACCCACTTGTCCCACGGCTCGGCGTGGATGCCGCGGGTCGTGCCGACCGCGTCGTTGAACGAGATGTTGTTCTGCACCGGCCCGAAGTCGGGCAGCCCGAGCGCGGTCATCTTCTCGCGCTGCCAGTTCTCCTTGAACCAGCCGCGGCTGTCGCCGTGCACCGGGCAGGTCGAACACGACGAGGCCGGGGATCGGCGTCTCGATCGCGCGCGAGCGCCTTGCCGAACTCCGTCATCACTGGCCCTTCGACGCGTAGAACGCCTCGGCGCCGTCCTTCGCGGGCGCCCACCAGGCCTCGTTGTCGCGGTACCAGTCGATCGTCGCGGCGAGCCCGGCCTCGAAGTCGCTGGTAGCGCGGCGTCCAGCCGAGCTCGGTGCGCAGCTTCGTCGAGTCGATCGCGTAGCGCAGGTCGTGGCCGGCGCGGTCGGTGACGTGGTCGTAGGCGTCGCGTCGGCTGGCCCATGAGCTCGAGGATCAGCTCGACGACGTCCTTGTTGTTCTTCTCGCCGTCGGCGCCGATGAGGTAGGTCTCGCCGATCTCGCCCTTGTCGAGGATCGTGAGCACCGCGGAGGAGTGGTCGTCGGCGTGGATCCAGTCGCGCACGTTCTCGCCCGCGCCGTAGAGCTTCGGACGGATGCCGCGGATCACGTTCGTGATCTGCCGCGGGATGAACTTCTCGACGTGCTGGTACGGGCCGTAGTTGTTCGAGCAGTTCGAGATCGTCGCCTGCACGCCGAACGAGCGCACCCAGGCGCGCACGAGCAGGTCGCTGCCGGCCTTCGTCGACGAGTACGGGCGACGACGGGTTGTACGGCGTCGTACTCGGTGAACCGCGCCGGATCGTCGAGCTCGAGGTCGCCGTACACCTCGTCGGTCGAGATGTGGTGGAAGCGCGTGTCGTGCCGGCGCGCGGCCTCGAGCAGCGTGTAGGTGCCGACGATGTTCGTGTCGAGGAACGGGCGCGGGTCGTGCAGCGAGTTGTCGTTGTGCGACTCGGCCGCGTAGTGCACGACGGCGTCGGCGTCGGCGAAGAGCTCGTCGACGAGCGCCGCGTCGGCGATGTCGCCCTGGACGAAGCGTGAAGCGGTCCTCGGGCAGGCCCGTCGAGCGACGCGCGGTTGCCGGCGTAGGTGAGCTTGTCGAGCACGGTGACGTGGTCGTCGGTGTGCTCGATGACGTGGTGGACGAAGTTCGAGCCGATGAAGCCGGCGCCGCCGGTCACGAGGAGTCTGCGCATCGCTCCAGGCTACCGGGCGCGCTCGAGCGCGGCCGCGGTTTGGCGCGCGCCGGCGCATGCCGGACACTAGAGGGCATGCGCGGCATCATCCTGGCCGGCGGCACCGGCTCCCGGCTGCACCCGATCACCCTCGGCATCTCGAAGCAGCTGGTCCCGGTCTACGACAAGCCGATGATCTACTACCCGCTGTCGACGCTGATCCTCGCCGGCATCCGCGACATCCTCATCATCACGACGCCGCAGGACTGCGGACCAGTTCCAGCGGCTGCTCGGCGACGGCTCGCGGTTCGGCGTCTCGATCACCTACAAGACGCCAGCCGTCGCCGGACGGGCTCGCGCAGGCGTTCATCCTCGGCGAGGAGCACATCGGCGTCGGACTCGGTCGCGCTCGTGCTCGGCGACAACATCTTCTACGGACAGGGCATGGGCACGCGGCTGCGCCAGTACACCGACCTCGACGGGCGGCGTCGTCTTCGGCTACTGGGTCGACGACCCGACCGCGTACGGCGTCGTCGAGTTCGACGCGGACGGGCAGCGTCGTCTCGCTCGAGGAGAAGCCGGCCGCAGCCCAAGAGCAACTACGCCGTTCCCGGTCTCTACTTCTACGACAACGACGTCGTCGAGATCGCGAAGAACCTCGACGCCGTCGCCGCGCGGCGAGCTCGAGATCACCGACGTCAACAAGGCCTACCTCGCAGCGGGGCGACCTGAAGGTCGAGCTGCTTCCGCGCGGCACCGCCTGGCTCGACACCGGCACCTTCGACTCGCTCAGCGAGGCGACCGACTTCATCCGCACCGTCGAGAAGCGACAGGGTCTGTCGATCGGCTGCCCCGAGGAGGTCGCGTGGCGCATGGGCTTCCTCACCGACGACGAGCTGCGCGAGCGCGCCGAGCCGCTCGTCAAGAGCGGCTACGGCGCCTACCTGCTCAAGGCGCTCGCACAGGGTCGACCGAGCTGGCGGGCTAGGCTCGACCGGCCGCGACGGCGATCGCCGCCGGGACAGCAGCGAGTGACCGTGGAGACGTACAGCGATGACAGCCTGACGGCTTCGGTCGCCGTCCGGCCGTGCTGCTCCGGGTCTTCCTGTGGGTGGTCGGCGGCTGGTGGTCTATGTGGTGTGCGATCGCCGTGGTGATGTGGATGATTTCATCCCGGTGGCGTTGGCGGGTCTGCGTGAGCATGCGGCTCGGATCCTCGTGGTGGTGAACGGGTCGTTGACGGACGCGGGTCGGGCGAAGCTCGAGCCGGTGTGCGGATGAGATCCTGGTGCGTGAGAACGTCGGGTTCGACATCTGGGCGCACAAGGAGGCGCTGGATCATGTCGGCGCGGGGCTGGCGGAGTTCGACGAGGTCGTGCTGACGAACGACACGTGGTTCGGTCCGGTGCGTCCGTATGGTCCGGTGTTCGAGCGGATGGGGGAGCGGCCGGTCCACTTCTGGGGCATGACCGATCATGCGCGGGAGGAGCCGAATCCGTTCACGGGCAAGGGTGTGCTGCCGTATCACCTGCAGTCGTTCTGGATCGCGGTGCGGCGGGAGATGTTCCTGTCGGAGGCGTGGGCGTCGTACTGGCGCGATCTGCCGGAGATGCCGGACTACTTCGATGCCGTGCTCAAGCACGAGGCGATGTTCACGGAGCACTTCGCCGACGCGCGGGTTCGCCGTCGACGTCGCCTTCCCCTCGCGCCGACTACCCGACGGATCATCCGGCGCTCTTCAACCCCGATCTCCTGCTGGCCGATGGATGCCCCCTCCTCAAGCGTCGGCCGTTCTTCCACTACCCGCCGTTCCTCGACCGGCACGCGGTGATCGGTCGCGAGATCCTGCAGCGAGGTCGAGGGCTACGGGTTCCCGATCGAGGTCGATCTGGCAGAACCTCGCGCGCAACGTCGCGCCGAAGGTGCTCAACGCGGATGCCGGGATGCTCGAGGTGCTCCCCGACGTCGACGTCTCGTACGATCCCGCGCGTCCGTTCCGCATCGTCGTCGATCGCTCATGCGTCCACCGTCGACGGAGGCTTCGACGAGCTGCTCGAGCGGATCTCGCGTCATCGCCGGACCCGTTCGACCTCGTCGTGACGACGACGGATCGACGCGGCGCTCGGCGAGATCGAGCGAGATCGCGGCTCGGCGCGACGCTCGCCGCCGCTGCGCGCGAGCGGTGCGAGTGCGTCGCCGCCGACGACGGGCGCGACATGAGCGCGTTCTTCGTCGGGTGCCGCGACGTCCTCCGATCCGACGCAGTACGACCTCGTCGATCAAGGTGCACGCCGCGCCGACCGTCGCAAGCGGTCGCGAACGCCGCGCCGGTACTTCCGGCGCTATCAGCTCGACAATCTGCTCAGCCGGCGCGGGGTACGTCGCGAACCTGCTCGGCGCTGTTCCAGCGCGAGCCGGGGCTCGGGCGTCGTGTTCCCGCCGCCGATTCACATCGGCTACGCGACTCCTGGGCCGCGGCTGGGATCGCTACCGCGAGCGCCGGCCGATCGAGCTGGCTGCAGCAGCTCGGCATCCGCGTCCCGTTCGACGAGGTCTCGCCGCTCGCGCCGCTCGGGCGGCATGTGGATCGCCCGGACCGCAGGCGCTGCGCCTCCTCACGGATGCGCGACTGGCACGTACGACGACTCACGCAGATCGTCCGCTCCGCGCGGGCGGATCTCGCGCCGGCTGCAGGAGCGGCTCGTCCCGATGGCGGCGGGCGAGCGCGGATTCCACTCCCGGACGGTCCTCACCCGCGAGCATGCCGCGCATCAGCCACGTCGTCGCTCGAGTACAAGATCGATCAGCTCCTCGTCGACGACGCCGGGCTATCCCGTCGAGCAGATCCAGTTCCTGCACCGCGCGGGATGGATGGGCGCGGGCGGCGTGCGTCGCGCTCGCGCGGATGTACATGCGCCTGAACCACCCGCGCGCCGCTGCGGTGCTGCATCCCGTTCTGAGCCCGTCGGTCGGCGCGCGCTTCGGCGTGCGTGCGCTGAGGGAGCGCGTCGCGCGTCCGCAGACTGCTCGGCGAGCAGGAGGCGCCCGATGACCGCGGCCGATCCGGCCGTGTCGGCTGCCGGCGGTCTTTCCGGTGGGTGGTCGTCGGCTTGTCGTCTATGTGGTGTGGGATCGGCGTGGCGATGTGGAGGATTTCATCCCGTGCGCGTTGGCGGGTCTGCGTGAGCATGCGGATCGCGGTGCTCGTGGTCGTGAACGGGTCGTTGACGGCGACGGGTCGGGCGAAGCTCGAGCCGGTGTGCGGACGAGATCCTGGTCCGTGAGAATCGTCGGGTTCGACATCTGGGCGCACAAGGAGGCGCTCGATCATCGTCGGCGACGGGGATCGGCGGAGTTCGACGAGGTCGTCCTCACCAACGACACCTGGTTCGGTCCGGTGCGGCCGTTCGGGCCGGTGTTCGAGCGGATGGACGAGCGTGCCGGTTCATTTCTGGGGCATGACCGATCATGCGCGGGAGGAGCCGAATCCGTTCACGGGCAAGGGTGTGCTGCCGTATCACCTGCAGTCGTTCTGGATCGCGGTGCGGCGCGAGATGTTCCTGTCGGAGGCGTGGGCGCGCGTACTGGCGCGATCTGCCGGCGATGCCGGAGCTACTTCGACGCGGTCCTCAAGCACGAGGCGGTCTTCACCGAGCACTTCACCGACGCGCGGCTTCATCGCCGATGTCGCCTTCCCGCTGCGCCGACTACGACACGACGAACCCCTCGCTCTTCAACGCCGAGCTGCTGCTGCGACGACGGCTGCCCGATCCTGAAGCGCCGGCCGTTCTTCCAGTGGCCGCCGTTCCTCGACCGGCACGCCGTCGATCGGTCGCTGGACGCTCGACGACGGCCGAGCGCTACGGCTATCCGATGGAGCTGCATCTGGCAGAACCTCGCCCGCAACGTGCGCGCCGAAGGTCCTCAACGCGGATGCCGCGATGCTCGAGGTGCTGCCCGACGTCGACGTCGTCGTACGACCCGCGAGCGCCCGTTCCGGATCGTCGTCGTCGCTGCACATCTTCTACGAGGAGATGACCGACGAGATGCTCGATCTCGCCGACACGCTGCCCGGGCGCGTACGACCTCGTCGTCACGACGCCCGACGCGGAGAAGGCCGAGGCGATCCGCGAGCATCGTCGGCGCGCCCGGCGAGGCCGGGGCGCGGTCGACGTGCGCGTCGCTCGAGTCCAACGACGGGCGCGACCAGAGCGCCTTCCTCATCGGCTGCCGCGACATCCTGCTCGGCGAGCGACTACGACCTCGTCGTCAAGCTCCACTCCAAGAAGACCCCGCAGGACGGCTTCAACGTCGGGCGGCACTTCAAGTACGCAGCAGTTCGACAACCTGCTCGAACAGCCCCGGGTACGCCGCGAACCTGCTCGCGCTGTTCCAGAAGGAGCCGGGGCTCGGGCTCGTCTACCCGCCGATGATCCACATCGGCTATCCCGACGATGGGCCGCGGCTGGTGGTCGAACAAGCCCGGATTCGAGAGTGCTCGCGCGCGAGCTCGGCATCCGCGTGCCGCTCGACGACATCTCGCCGCTCGCGCCCTACGGCTCGATGTACATCGCCCGGCCCGAGGCGCTGCGCCTGCTCGTCGAGCACGACTGGACGTACGAGGACTTCGGCGGCGCCGAGGCGTACCGCGACGGCGGCCTCGCGCACATCCTCGAGCGCGATGCCCGTCGTACGCCGCCGGCGAGCTCGGCTATCACACGCCGCACCGTCGCCGACGCCGAGTACATGTCGATCAGCCACACGGCGTTCGAGTTCAACCTCGACGAGATGTCGGCCACGATCCCCGGGCTACGCCTACGAGCAGATCGAGCTGCTCCGGCGCGCCGGCTACGTCGGCGAGGGCCGCGCGCGCGACTTCGTGCGGATCTACCTGCGACTCCACCATCCGGCGCCGGGAAGGCCGCGTGCTCGGCGCGCTCGAACCCGATCGCTTCCTCGGGCGCTGGGCGCGCAGGCTGCGCCACCCTCGGGCGACGGTGCGTCGCCTGATCCGCCGGGGCACGCCGTGAGGGTCGCGTCGGCGCCGGGTCGGATGCCCGGATATAGTTCACTGGTCGATCGGATAGGCGAGTAGGACGTTGGATACTTCTGCAAGATTCGCGCGGCTCGCTGCGGAGCCGTTCACGACCGTCGATTCCGACGGCCTGCGCTCTCGCGGGCGCGGCGGCAAGCTCGGCGAGATCTTCGCCCGTCGCGAGCTGCTGAACCTGCTGGTACGACGCGACCTGCAGGCGCGCTATCGCGACAGCGTCGCTCGGCTTCCTCTGGACGCGTCATCCGGCCGCTCATCCAGTTCCTCATGTACTTCATCGTGCTGGGGCAGTTCCTGCGGCGCGGCGGAGGGGATCCCCGACTTCGCGATCTACCTCTTCTCCGGCCTGACGCTGTTCGCGTTCTTCAGCGACATGGTGTTCGGCGCCACGGGATCGATCATCGGCAACGCCGGCCTCGTGAAGAAGATCTACCTGCCCCGCGAGATCTTCCCGCTCGCGAGCATCGGCGGCGCGGGCTTCATGTTCCTCGTGCAGCTCGGTGATCCTCCTCGATCGCAGCCGTCGTCGTTCCAGGCGCTGCCGGCGCCGGCGGACATGCTGTGGTTCTTCCCGTCGGTGCTGCTCATCCTCGTCTACGGCATCGCCATCGGGCTGCTGCTGGCAGCCCTCAACGTCTACCTGCGCGACATCCAGTACCTGACCGAGGTCGTCATGATGCTCGCGATGTGGGCGTCGCCGATCGTCTACTCGTGGCAGATGGTCAGTGACGCGATCGCGCGACTCTCGCTGCCCTGCCTGGGTGCTCGAGGTCTACGCCGCGAATCCGCTGACGATCGGCGTCCTCGGCTTCCACCGCGCCTTCTGGGGCGCGGGCATCGCCCGCCGACTACCCGCCGAACCTCGGGCTCCGCATGCTCATCGCCGGCGTCGTCGGTCTCGTCCTCCTGTGGTTTGCGCAGCGTGTCTTCACGCGCCTGCAGGGCAACTTCGCGCAGGAGCTGTGATGATCGACACCGACTCGCGCGCCCCGATATCGTCCGGCTCGACGGCGTCACGAAGAACTTCGTCGTGCGCAAGGACAACAGCCTCAAGGACCGGATCGTCCACTTCGGCCAGCTGGGCCGGGCGCATCGCGAGCGGACTTCGTCGCCGTCGACGACGTCTCGCTCTCGATCGAGGCCGGGACGACGGTCGGGCTCATGGGAGCCAACGGATCGGGCAAGAGCACCCTGCTCAAGCTCATCGGCGGCATCGTCTCGCCGTCGACCGGCACGGTCGCAGAGCCGCGGTCGGATGGCGGCGCTGCTCGAGCTCGGCGCCGGGTTCCACCCCGATCTGAGCGGGCGCGAGAACGTCTACCTCAACGCGTCGATCCTCGGGCTCAGCCGGAGCCAGATCGACGCGCAGTTCGACGAGATCCTCGCGTTCAGCGGGATCGGCGACTTCATCGACACCGCGGTCAAGTTCTACTCGTCCGGCATGTACGTGCGCCTCGCGTTCGCCGTCGCCGTGCACACCGATCCCGACATCCTGCTCGTCGACGAAGTGCTCGCGGTCGGTGACGAGGCGTTCCAGCGCAAGTGCATGGAGCGCATCCAGCAGTTCCGGGAGGAGGGCCGCACGATCATCCTCGTGAGCCACTCCGCCCAGCAGGTGGCGGAGCTCTGCGATCGCGGAATCGTCCTGAGCCGCGGCAAGGTCGTCTACGACGGCGACACCAACGAGGCGATCGGGGCACTGCGCGACGTCCTCGCGGGCCGGCTGGCCGGCGAGGCAGAAGGCCCTGAGACGAAGCATCCGATCCAGGTCAAGGGCATCGACGTGATCGATGCGTCCGGTGAGCGGTCCACGACCGTCGTCGAGGGCGAGCCGATGACGATGCGGGTGCACGTGGACGCGCTGCGGCCGATCGAGCGCTGGGAGACTCGGATTCAGCGTCGACACGCCACTCGGCCAGATGGTCCTCGCGACCAACACCGAGGTGCTCGGGGTGCGGCTGGATCCCATCACGGGGCCCATGCACGTCGACCTGCGCCTCGAGCGGGTGAATCTCGGACCCGGCCAGTACTTCGTCAACGCGAACGCGGCGGGCGTGAGCGAGGAGAGCAGCCACGCCCTCATGCAGGGCGCGATGTTCACCGTCGTGAGCGACAGCCCCACATTCGGAACGGTGGCCGCCGCGCTGTCGGTGACGACGGGGACCCCGGATGTCGGCTGATCCCGGTGCCCTGCGCACCGCCGCCGTCGTGCTGACCTATCACCCCGACCGCGAGGTCATCGGCAACGTGCGTAGTCTCCTCGAGCAGGTGCCGCACGTGTTCGTGGTCAGCAACTCGCCCGACGACGCATCCCGCGCCGTGCTCGCCGAGCTCCCGGAAGACCGCGTCACCGTCCTGGAGCAGGACGGGAACGTCGGTGTCGCGGCGGGATTCAACGCCGGGATGCGCGCAGGACTGGCCGCGGGCTACGACGCCATCTGGATCTTCGATCAGGACAGCACGGTCACCGAGGGCATGCTCGCGGCCCTCCTGCGCGCGCAGGCGCGCACCGACCTGCGACCGGGGATCGTCGGTCCTGCTCTGCGCGCCGCCGAGACGGGCAACGTGTACGACGCGGACCGCGGACAGGGGAGCGCGCCGATAGATGCGCTCATCTCGTCCGGTGCGCTCTTCTCGCGCGACCTGCTCGAGACCATCGGCCTGCACGATGAGGGGCTCTTCATCGACTACGTGGATCACGACATCAGTCTGCGCGCCGCGAGGGCGGGCTACACGAATCTCAAGGTCTACGACACCCTGCTCGATCACCGGTTCGGCGATTCACGGCCCGCCTCGTTCTTCGGACGCAGGGTGTACCTGTCGAACTACTCGCCGCTGCGCCAGTACTACATGTCACGGAACCGCGTCATCGTCGCCCGCAGATTCGGGATGGGCCGCTGGTTCCGAGACGACGTGCGCTACGCCGTCCGGGCGTGGGTGAAAGTGCTCTGCTGCGAGAAGGGGCGTCCCGCGAAGATCGGCGCGTTCTTCCGTGGACTGCGCGACGGATTCGCTTATCGCACCCCGCCGCAGACCTCGATCTGAACGCTCATCGAGCCGTTCAGGCCGCTTCCAGCACGGCTTCGATAGGATGAACCGGCCCTCCGGGTGCCGCGTCCCGATCCGGTCTCCACACCAGACAGAGCTCATGAGAACTGCCGCATCCGCCATGCCATCGCCTTCGTTCCCGACCGACTCCGTGCGCACGGCAAGGTCATGACCTCGGCCGACAACGCCCCCGCTCCCTCGCGGCGAGAGCGCGCACGCGCGTGGTGGAACGCGTTCACGGAACCTCGACCCGACGGTCTGCCCAACGCGCGCGTGGTCGCGTGGCCGCTCGGCCTGCTCGCCGTCGTCTTCGTGCTGCTCGTCGGCTTCGGCGTGACGGGCTCATCGACCGGCTTCATGCACTCGACCATCAGCGAGAGCCCCGACGACGCGCTCCTCCTGGGCGATCCGCAGGCGATCCGCAGCGACGAGTGGTTCGTCCAGACCAGCTGGACGATCTCGCAGGTCGAGCAGGGTCTGCCGATCCGCAATGAGACCTTCCCCGGCGGCATGGATGCCACGGTTCAGCACGACCTGCCGGCCGGGGACTGGTCGAGCGCCTTCCGCCCCCACCTCGTCGGCTTCTTCGTCCTCCCGCTCGATCAGGCGATGGCGCTGAAATGGTGGCTCCCCGGATTCGCCATGATGGGCGCCTGCTATCTCTTCGTGGTCGCCCTCCTTCCGCGACGGCCGATCTCGGCGGCGATGCTCTCGGTGGGGTTCTTCTTCGCGCCGTTCTTCCACTGGTGGTTCCTGTCGATCACGTTCTACTCGGCCGTCTGGGCATTCCTCGTGATGGCGACGACCGTCTGGTCGATGAAGTCCTCGCGCCGCGCCGGTCCCTGGGTTCTCGCGGCGATCACGGGTTATGTGACAGTGGCGATGGGCACAGGCATCTACGTGCCGTTCATCCTTCCGGCCGTGCTCGTCGCGCTCGCCTTCGCCATCGGCTACGTCTTCACGCGCGAACCCGGCGGTCTCGGCATCCCCGCCAGGCTCAAGCGCATCATCCCGCTCGCCGTCGCCGGTGCCGCGGCAGTGGGCGTCCTGGTCGTCTGGCTCGTCACGCGGTGGCAGACGATCGTCGGTTTCACGAGCACGGTGTACCCCGGCGAACGGCTCCAGGCGGTGGGCGAGGCCGGCCTCAGGGAGTTCGACGCGCTCTTCAGCGGAGTCCTGTCGGTCGGGCTCGAGGGCACGGGTGGCCGCCCGTTCGGCGCGAACAGCTCGGAGGCTGCGACCTTCCTCCTGCCCGGCCTCTTCCTCTTCGCGGTTCTCATCTGGCACGTGGTCGAGCGCTTCCGCCGTGCCCGACGGGTGGACTGGGTCTCGATCGCGATCCTGTTCATCGGGCTGCTGTTCGCCGCGTTCATGTTCCTGCCGGGCTGGGACCCGATCGCGCACGTCCTGCTGCTCGACCGCACGACCTACGGCCGGCTGCGGATGGGATTCGGGCTCGTGAGCGTGGTCATGATCGTGATCGCCTGTCTGCGCGTCGCCGAGCGCCGGTGTGCGGGCGAGCCGCCGATCCCGAAGTGGACGGCGATCGTGGGAGCAGGCCTTGCGGCCCTCGTCGTGGCGCGCGTCGCGTGGGTGGCGGTGCGCGACCTCGGCTTCGAGGCGCTGCGTGCGCAGATCCATCTGATCGGCTTCGCGGCTGCTGCCGTCCTGCTCGTGCTCTTCGTGGCGTGCGTGTGGCTCTTCGCGCGGGGCATGCTGGCATGGGGCGCCGCGACGCTGCTCGTGCTCTCGCTCATCTCGTCGATCGGGGTCAATCCGCTGTACCGCGGTGTGCTGGATCTGCGTCAGACCGAGATGGCCGCCGAGATCGAGCGGCTCGACGCCGATGACCCCGGCACGTGGGTGGGGATCGCGTCGACACCGCTGCCGACCATGCTGCTCGTCGAGACCGGTGTCTCTTCGCTGAACGGGTTCCAGAGCGCACCCTCGGACGACATGTGGTCGGACATCGACCCGGACGGCGACTTCGAGGCGATCTGGAACCGCCTTGCGAACGTCTCCTGGGTGACCGGCGACGGTGAGCCCGCTCCTCGCAATCCCGCGCCCGACCAGATCCAGATGACGTTCGACTCGTGCTCGGACTTCGCGCAGGCCAATGTCGACTGGGTCATCTCCGAGACGCCCGTCGACCAGTCCTGCCTCGTCCTGGTGTCGGAGGTCCAGGAAGGGCCGACCGACATGCGGTTCTACCGGGTGGTCGTCGATTGACGTCGGATATCATGGCTGAGCGGGACCGTTCGGTACGCACCCACTTCCCCCACTCCTCTACGAAGGGCATTTGATGCCGAAAACCGTTGCGCTCGGTGAACCCACTGTCGGCGAAGCAGAACTCGAGGCCGTGAGCCGTGTGTTCGCCTCCGGCTGGCTCTCCGGCGCCGGTCCCACCTGTCGTGAGTTCGAGGAGCGGTTCGCGCAGGCCGCAGGCACCGCCCACGCGCTGGCGACGAGCAACTGCGGCTCTGCGCTCCACCTCGGTCTGAAGGTGCTGGGGGCGGGCGAGGGCGACGAGGTCATCGTCGGCGACTACACGTTCCCCGCGACCGGGCACTCGGTTGTCTGGACAGGCGCCAAGCCCGTCTTCGCAGACATCCGTCCCGACATCTGGACGGTCGACCCCGCGGCGGTCGAAGCATCCATCACGCCGCGCACTGTCGGCATTCTCGCCGTCGACGTCTTCGGACAGTCAGCGGACTACGACGAGCTCCGGGCGATCGCCGACAAGCACGGCCTCTGGCTGATGGAGGATGCCGCGTGCTCCGCCGGCGCGTCTTACAAGGGTCGGGCTGCCGGAAGCCTCGCGGACGTCGCGACGTTCAGCTTCCACGGCCGCAAGGGCATCACGGCCGGTGAGGGCGGCGCTCTCACGACCGACGACGACGCGCTCGCCGAGCACGCCCGCAAGCTGCACACGTACGGGATCGCTCCCGCACTCTCGCGCGAGGGCAGCACGGATCTGCCGATCCCGTCGTTCGATGAGGCGGGCTACAACTATCGACTCTCGGACGTCGCGGCCGGCATCATGCTCGCTCAGCTCGACCGCCTCGAAGGCCTCGTCGCGCGACGGGGCGAGCTCGCGGCCGCCTACGCAGAGCGCCTAGAGCCGCTCGAGGGCGTTTCGGCTCCCGTCGCGCTCGATGACCGTGTGCACCCCTGGCAGTCCTATGTCATCACGCTCGATCCCGACGTGGACCGCGGTCGCGTCGTGACGCACCTGCGCAGCAACGGCGTGCAGTGCAACTTCGGCACCTACGCCTCGCACATCCAGCCGGTGTACGGCTTCGAGGGATCGCTCCCCGTGTCCGCCGACCTGTTCACCCGCCACCTCGCCATCCCGATGCACGCGAACCTCGAGGACTCCGATGTCGACCGCGTGGTCGAGGTCCTGACCGAGGCCGTCGCGCTCGCACGCTGAGCCATTCCGTCCCGCACCAAAGAAAAGAGCACCAGAACCATGGCCGAAAAGAAGGTCTTCGTCGTCGGAGGAGCGGGCTTCATCGGCCTGCACGTTGTTGAGCGCCTGCTCGACGAAGGGTGGACCATCCGCATCTTCGACAACATGGTCCGGGGTGACCGCGATCGCGCGAACGAACTCGTCGCCACCGGCCGGGTCGACGTCGTCGACCAGGACATCCGCAATGGCGCGGCGGTCCTCGCCGCCATGCAGGGCTACGACTACGTGATCAACCTCGCCGCCGACTCGATCAACAAGAGCGTGGCCGACCCGTATTCGTCCTTCGACATCAACGTCGTCGGCACCCACAACGTCGTCGCCTCCGCCGCGGCGCTCGGTGTCAAGCGCATCGTGCAGGCCTCGAGCGCGTCGGTCTATGGCGACCCCGAGAAGCTCCCCATGCACGAGGACGACAGGCTCAACCCCCTGACGCCTTACTGCATCGGCAAGCGCACGGGTGAGGACATCCTCGCGTACTACCAGCGTCGCGCAGGCCTCTCGTGGATCGCGCTGCGCTTCTTCAACGTCTACGGCGAGGGCCAGAAGACCACGGCGTACTACACGTCGGTCATCAACCACTTCGTCAACCGCCTCAAGCGCGGCGAGGCTCCCGTCATCGACGGCGAGGGCAAGCAGTCGATGGACTTCATCCACGTCACCGACATCGCACGCGCCGTCGTGCTGGCGCTGACGTCCGAAGAGGCCAACCAGCCGATCAACGTGGGCACGGGCATCGACACGACTGTCGAGCAGCTCGCGCGTATCCTGATCGCCGCCGTGGGCGCCGACGTCGAGCCGCAGTTCAACCCGCGCGACGTGCTCGTCTCGCGCCGTGCCGCCGACATCGAGCGCGCACAGCGGGTCCTGGGCTTCACCGCCGAGGTCGACGTCAACGACGGCATGACCAGGCTCGTCCAGAACTCCTGACGACGAAGAGGACTCGCGATGTCGACCGGCTTCCCCGATAATCCCTACAATCCGCATGCATGGATCATCGGGGAGCCGGTCATCGGCGAAGGAACGTGGATCGGCGCCTTCACGCTGATCGACGGATCCGGCGGCCTCACGATCGGGCGCGGCTGCGACATCTCGTCGGGCGTGCACATCTACACGCACTCGAGCGCCAAGCGCTGCGTCTCGGGCCGCGCATTCCCGACGGTCGAGCGCGAGCCGGTGACGATTGGGGACCGCGTCTTCATCGGGGCGAACGCCGTCGTCAACATGGGGGTCACGATCGGTGACGAGGCCGTCATCGGCGCCGGCGCCGTGGTCACTGCGGATGTGCCCGCCAGGGCGATCATGGGGGGCGTGCCCGCGAAGCGCATCGGCACGGTGGACGTCTCCAACCCCGAACAGCCCGTCTTCACGCGGGCGAGCGGGTCCTCGCCGGCCTAGAAGCCCGCAGCGACCGTCCCCACGGCCGTGACGATGCCGATCGCCGCTGCGGCGACGAGCGCCGCCGGCTTTCGTGGCAGCCACACGAGCACCGCGAGCACGAGCGCGGCCGTGAAGGCGTTCGAGTACCGCTCCACGATCGGGAAGTCGAATCCCATCGTCAGCCAGTTCGAGATGCGCAGCGCCGGCGGGTAGAGCACGATCGTCGCGACCATGCTCACGGCCAGGAGCGCCGCGGCGGACACGGTGAGCGGGACAGGGCGCTGCTCGACGGTCGAGAACGCTGTACGGCGGGCGGCGAAGGCACGTGCGATATGGATGTACGCCGCGACGACGACGGTGCCGAACACGAGGACCGTGATCCACACCGGCATGCTCTCGGAGACGTTGAAGATCGCGAGCGGCACGGTGCCCTCCGGCGATCGGTAGATCCCGCCCGTGGCTCGCCAGGGCGTGTGCAGCAGGAACAGCTCGCGGATCGCGTTGAGCAGGATGTCCGTGCGGCCGCTCGGCGGGATGAAGCCGTAGAGCAGCGAGTCCGGCACGGTGGCGCGAGCCGAGATGACCCGACCCCATAGGACGATCGGCGCGAGGACGAGCGCCCACAGCACGGCGAACTGCCACCAGCGGGGATTCCACGCCGGGGTCGTCACGAGACCCCAACGGCGCCCTACGAGCACGATCAGCA
Organism: uncultured Actinomycetota bacterium; assembly: GCA_963695125.1. Lineage (GTDB taxonomy): Bacteria > Actinomycetota > Actinomycetes > Actinomycetales > Microbacteriaceae > Microbacterium. The sequence continues at coordinate 318,281 of CAVOFY010000003.1, read as the reverse complement.
TGGCGATGAGAACTCCGCCCGCGGGCAGGCTCGAGGTCACGGCGATCGCGGAGCAGAATCCGATGGCGATCGCGACCCAGGTGAAGCCTTTGCCGCGCTTCATCCAGAGAAGACAGGTACCGCCGATCAGCGCGCCCGAGAGCACGGAGGTGGACGACGGATTCACGATCGTGCCGGTGAAGACCACCATGGAGGCCGCGACCGGGACCGACAGTGCCGCGAGGAATGCGGCTCCGCGCAGTCCCAGCGCCCACGCGAAGACACCGCACAGCAGCACCCCGATGATCATCGTGGTCGCGCTGAAAGCGCGGAATCCGTCCAGGAGATCGGTCGAGCCGGTGATGGCGTCGAGGACTGCGGTGAAACCCGCAGCGGCGAAGAAGTAGGTCGGATAGTGCCCGTATCCCGTTGTGTAGGCACCCGACGGGATGGAGTGCGCGTCCAGGCGCGGGTCTCCGCAGGGGTAGGGGAGACCGCCGCCTTGGTGCCCGACCCCGCAGGACCACTCCTCGATCAGCTCATCGCCCAGGAGCGCTCCGCGCCACGGGATCTCGCCGTGCATCGCACGGACGGAGGTGTCGAAGTGGATGTGCTCGTCGATGACAGAGAGCGGGTGCCCGTCCTGAGAGATGTTGACCAGACCGAAGGAGAACAGGCCGACGAAGAGCGCGCCGATGACGAGTGCCGCCGCGGTCCGCCACGAACGTCCCCTGCTGCTACTGGCCGCCGTCGTCTCGGTCGGGGCGCCGGTCTCTTGCATCGACGCGATCAGGAGGGGGCGAGAAGGTCGGCGATGACCGCGTGCGAGGGCAGGATCGCGCGTCGCTCGGAGCCGGCGTCGGCGGTGCCCTCGATCAGGTCGAGGAAGTGGTCGAACTGCGCCGCCAGGGGCTCACGTGCGTTCGTGATCTCGGGGATCTCGATGCTCGTCTGCTGCCGATAGCCGCGATCGTCTGCGCCGGGTTCGGCCAGCACATGACGGTAGACCGTGACGTCCCGCCGAAGCAGATCGATCTCGACGAGTCGGTCGAGTTCGTGCACGGTCATCGTGCGGTCCTTCTTCTGACCGATCCGGCTTGCGGAGAGCTGGGCGACCTGGCCGTCGCCGAAGGAGAGCGTTGCCGACGCGACATCCTCGGCGCCTTCGATGGACGTCGGGTGGAAGTAGCCGAGCGCGCCGGTCGTGGACGAGGGATCGGTCCCGAACAGCCCGATGGCCAGATCGACGTCGTGGATCAGCAGATCCCAGGCCACGCCGGTCTTGATGCGCGGAGCGTACGGCGAGTGACGCGTCGACGTGATGTGAACGGGGGCCTCGATGAAGTGGCGCGCCGTCATGACGGCCGGATTGAACCGTTCGAGCAGGCCGCACAGCACGGGCACGTCCGCTGCGGCGGACAACTCGACGATCTCGCGGGACTTCTCGAAGTCGTTCACGACAGGCTTCTCGACGAGGAGCGGCACGCCGGCGTCGAGCACGAGCTTGGCGAGGTCGTAGTGGGCCTCGGTGGATGCCGCGACGATGACCGCGTCGATGCCGGCGAGGTCGCCGAGCTCGGGAGCCCACTGCGTCTCGTAGCGATCCGCGACGGCCTGACCCACAGGCTCGTAGCCGTCGACGACGCGGGCGAGGCGCGCGCGATCCGACGAGGAGACGACGCGGGCGTGGTAGGAGCCCATCGTCCCTGCGCCGACGAGCGCGACGTTGATCATCGCTCCGCTCCGAGCAGGCGGCGCGTGGTCGAGACGATCTCGTCCAGCTGAGCGGGCGTCAGGTGCGTGTGGACCGGCAGCGAGACCGCTTCACGAGCGATCCGCGCCGCGACGGGCGTGTCGTCGATGACGACGTTGGGCAGCGTCCGATAGGCGTCGTAGTCGTGCACGAGGTGCGGGTAGTACACACCCGCGCCGATGCCCGCCTCCGTCAGCTGCGCGACGAACTCGTCTCGCGAGATGGGGGCCTCGGGCGTGACGCGAACCGTGTACTGGTGCCACACGTGACGGCGGCCCGGCATCTCCTTCGGAGTGATCAGGCCCGGGACGCCTGCCAGTCCGGCGGACAGGTGAGCCGCGTTCTTGCCGCGCTGCGACACCGTCTCTCCGTAGCGGGCGATCTGCGGGATGCCCAGAGCCGCCTGAAGGTCGGTCATGCGGTAGTTGTGGCCGCGCATCACGTATTCGTAGCGCGCACGCATGCCCTGGTTGCGCAGGATGCGCAGGCGTTCGGCGAGTTCGTCGTCATCGGTCGTGATGATGCCGCCCTCGCCGGTCGTGATGTTCTTCGTGGCGTAGAACGAGAACGACCCCACGCCGAAGCTGCCGGCTGCCTTGCCGTCCTGCGTGCTGCCGTGAGCCTGGGCGGCGTCCTCCAGGACACGCAGGTCGTGCTTCTCGGCGATCGGCATGAGCCTGCCCATGTCGGCGATCTGTCCGTAGAGGTGCACCGGCAGCAGCACCCGCGTGCGATCGGTGATCTGCGCGGCGACGGAATCGGGGTCGACGTTGAAGTCATCCTCCGAGATGTCCGCGAACCGCACCGTCGCGCCTGCCTCGAGGATCGCGTTGAGCGTCGCGGCGAAGGTGAAGGGGCTGGTGACGACCTCGTCGCCCGGCTCCAGGTCGAACGCCTGCAGAGATGCGACGAGCGAGGTGGTGCCGTTGTTGACGGCGATCGCATGCTTCACGCCGGTCAGCTGCGCGAACTCGGCTTCGAATCGAGCGACCAGAGGGCCCTGCGCTACGCGGCCGGAACGGAGCACCTCCAGGACCAGCTCCTCCTCTTCGCTGCCGAACTCCACAACCGTGATGGGTATCATGAGACCTACTCATTCGAGTTTCAGTGTGAACCTCACAAGCATACTTGCGAGGCGGCGGCGCCCTGAGCGGTCGGCCGCCCGGCACGACCTGAGAGAGGCAGTTCCCATCTCCGCCAAGAGAAGTCCACGGTCGTGGGCGCTGACGATCCTCCGCTACGCGCTTCTGGTGACGGTCGTCGGCTTCGCGACCTATTACCTGGTGGCACAGTGGGATGCCGTATCCCAGGCGATCACGGTGATCGCCCCGCTGTCGATCATCCTGTCGATCCTGTTCGTCGCGATCGGACTGGGCTTCGGAACGCTGTCGTGGATCATCATCCTGAATGGTCTCGGTGCGAAGGTCCCGCTTCTGCGCGGCGCGCAGATCCTCCTCGTCGGGCAGCTGGGCAAGTACGTCCCCGGTTCGGTGTGGTCGTACGTCATGCAGATGGAGCTCGGCCGGCAGTACGGCGTCGCTCGCCCACGCGTGCTGATCACGTCGCTCTACGCCGCGGGGGTGGGGGTCGTCGCCTCCCTGATCCTCGGCTCCCTCGCGCTTCCTCTGCTGATCAGCGACCACCCGCAGCTGCTGTGGCTCTACGCTCTGCTGCCGATCGGCCTCGTGTGCCTGCATCCCAAGGTCATGACGATGCTGGCGTCGTTCGTCCTGCGCGTCTTCCGTCGGCCGCCGCTCGCCCATCAGGTGTCGTTCGGCACGGTCGCGGGGGCTCTGGGTGCGGCGCTCGCCTCATATCTCTGCTACGGCGTGCACCTGTTCCTCCTGGTCAACTCCCTCGTGGATCCCGACTTCGGGAACTTCATCCTCATCACGGGTGCAATGGCGATCGGCTTCACCGTCGGACTCGTCGCCTTTCTCCTGCCTTCGGGGCTCGGAGCCCGCGAAGCCGTGCTGATCGGGGCCCTGACGATGCTCCTGACGCTCCCCGAGTCGGTGGCCATGACCGTCATCTCGCGGACGATGTTCACCTTCACCGATCTCGCGGCCGCCGGTGCGGCCGCGATCGCGGTGCTCGTCATGCGCCGCCGGCTCCGCGCCGAGGGCTCGTTCAACGTCGAGCAGGCGCCTTTCGACGACGCCATCGAGCACGGAGCCAGCCCGATCTCGCCAGAGCTGTCATCCAGTGCGGGGCCCACGACCGAGGACGACCGCACGTGAACCACATCCATCCCACAGCGATCATCGACGCGGGGTCGTCCTGGGCGATGACAACGTGATCGGGCCCTTCGTCGTCATCACCGGTGACGCGCGGATCGGTGACGGCAACTGGATCGGTGCGGGCGTCGTGATCGGCGCGAGCCCCGAGGTGCGGTCGTTCGACCATCGCGGTGGCCAGAGCGCAGGCGTCGTCATCGGCTCGCGCAACGTCATCCGCGAGTACGCGCAGATCCACGGCGGTCTCAAGAAGCCGACCGTGGTCGGCGATGACTCCTTCCTGATGAACCAGGTCTACATCGCCCACGACGGCAGCCTCGGTCACGGCGTCACGATGGCTTCGAGCGTGCTGCTGGCGGGACACGTCACGGTGGGCGACGGCGCGAATCTCGGGCTCGGCAGCAAGGTGCACCAGTTCCGGACGATCGGCGCCGGCACGATGGTCGGCATGGGTTCGGTCGTGACCCGGGACCTTCCTCCGTTCGCGATGGCGTACGGCAGCCCCGCGCGCGTGCACGGGGCCAATCGCGTGGGACTCGAGCGCCAGGGAGTCGACGCGGCATCCGTCGCCGCGATCCACGACGCCTACACGAGCGGCGGGGCGCTGGACACGGCAGGCCTCGACGTCCCCGATCGCATCCGCGTCGCCCTCGCTGCGGCCGCGGTCTGAGCAGCGGGACGCGCATGGATCTCCTCATCGTCGGCTCCGGCTTCTTCGGTCTCACGATCGCCGAGCGGGCCGCGGCATCCGGTCGCAAGGTCGTCGTCATCGATCGTCGTCATCACATCGGCGGCAACGCCTACAGCGAGGACGAGCCCCAGACGGGCATCGAGGTGCATCGCTACGGCGCGCACCTCTTCCACACGTCGAACCCCACCGTCTGGGAGTACGTCAACCGCTTCACGACGTTCACCGACTACGTGCACCGCGTCTACGCGAACCACCAGGGCGTCGTCTACCCGCTGCCGATCAATCTCGGCACGATCAACCAGTTCTTCCGCAGCGCGTACGCGCCCGACGAGGCGCGGCGCCTCGTGCACGAGCTTGCGGGGGAGTTCGACCCGAGGGCCGCGGAGAACCTCGAGGAGCGGGGGATAGGCCTCATCGGCCGTCCTCTGTACGAGGCGTTCATCCGGGACTACACGGCGAAGCAGTGGCAGACGGATCCGAAGGAGCTGCCTGCCGACATCATCAGTCGCCTCCCCGTGCGCTACACGTACGACAACCGCTACTTCAACGACACGTGGGAGGGCCTGCCGACGGACGGCTACACCGCGTGGATCGAGCGGATGGCGGACCACCCGAACATCGAGGTCCGGCTGTCGACCGACTTCTTCGACGAGTCGCAGCCACTCAACAAGGCCGCGGCGGTGGGCCAGGTGCCGATCGTCTACACGGGCCCGGTCGACCGGTACTTCGACTACGTCGAGGGCGCGCTCTCGTGGCGCACGATCGACCTCGAGCAGGAGGTCCTGCCCACGGGCGACTTCCAGGGCACGGCGGTCATGAACTACTCCGATGCGGACGTGCCCTATACGCGCATTCACGAGTTCCGACACTTCCACCCGGAGCGTGCCGATCGCTACCCCACGGACCGGACCGTCATCATGCGGGAGTTCTCGCGGTTCGCGGGACGCGACGACGAGCCGTACTACCCCGTCAACACCCCCGACGACCGCGGCCGGCTCCTGGCCTACCGTGAGCTGCGGCAAGGGCGAGCGGGACGTCTTCTTCGGCGGTCGACTGGGCACCTATCAGTATCTCGACATGCACATGGCGATCGGCTCTGCGCTGTCGATGTGGAACAACCAGCTCGCGTAGCGCGGGCGGCACGAGAAAGCACGGGCATTGAGCCAATCGATCGGAATCGTCGGCGGCGGGATCGTCGGAATCGCGCTCGCGCGCGCTCTCACGCAGCGGGGAGCGGAGGTCACGGTCCTTGAGAAGGAGGGCCGCCTCGCCGAGCACCAGACCGGACACAACTCCGGCGTGGTCCACGCGGGACTGTACTACAAGCCCGGATCGCTCAAGGCGACGCTGTGCGCCGCGGGCCGCGTATCGATCCGGGAGTTCTGCGAGCAGAAGGGCCTCCCGTACCGGGAGGTCGGCAAGCTCGTCGTCGCCGTCGATGAGTCCGAGCTCGGCGCGCTGGGCGAGATCGAACGCCGTTCGATCGAGAACGGCGTGCCGGATCTCGATCGGATCGACGATGTGGCGCGGCTCCGCGAGATCGAGCCGCACGTCGCGGGCGTCGCGGCTGTGCACTCCCCGCGCACCGCCGTCGTCGACTACGCCTCGATCACCGAGGCGATGGCGCAGGACGTCCGTGTAGGCGGCGGCGAAGTCCGCCTCGGGCATGAAGTGACGGGCATCCTGCACGAGAACGGGCGCGTGCGCGTGACGACGCCCGTGTCGGAGCACGTCTTCGATCGGCTGGTCGTGTGCGCGGGCCTGCAGTCAGACGTCGTTGCACGGTTCGTCGGCGCCGACCCGTCGCCGAAGATCCTGCCCTTCCGCGGCGAGTACTGGGAGCTGTCCGCGGACCGCACCGACCTCGTCAAGGGAATGATCTACCCCGTGCCCGACCCGCGGTTCCCGTTCCTCGGGGTGCACTTCACCCGCGGCGTGTACGACAACGTCCACGTCGGACCGAATGCCGTTCCGGCGCTGGCGCGCGAGGGATACGGATGGCTGCGGATCTCGCCGAAGGACACGTGGCAGTCGCTCACGTGGCCCGGCGCGTTGCCGCTCGCCAAGCAGCACTGGCGCATGGGCGTCGATGAGATCTCGGCATCGCTCATCAAGCCGCTGTACTTCCAGAAGGCACGACGCTTCGTACCCGAGCTGAAGATGTCGGATCTGTCGCACAAGCACGGCGCGGGCGTGCGCGCCCAGGCGTGGGGGCGCGACGGTGGACTGCTCGACGACTTCGCGGTGGACCAGGTGGGCTCCGTGACGCTTCTGCGCAACGCGCCGTCGCCCGCGGCGACCAGCTCGATCGCGATCGCCGAATACGTTGTCGAGCACTACCTCGACGGTGCCGATGCGTGATGACGTTCCCTGCATAGACTCGACCCCGTGACCACAGCCACCGTCGGCGCCCCCGGATCGCCCCGGCGCTACCTCCACTCGCTGTGGCTCCTGTCCGCGCGCGATCTGCGCGTGCGGTACGCGACGAGCGCGCTCGGCTACCTGTGGTCGGTGCTCGACCCGCTCGTGATGAGCCTCATCTACTGGTTCGTCTTCACGCAGGTCTTCCAGCGCACGGTGGGCCACGAGCCGTACATCGTCTTCCTCATCACGGCGCTCCTGCCGTGGGTCTGGTTCAACGCGGCGGTCTCGGACTTCACCCGCGCCTTCAACAAGGACGCGCGTCTCGTGCGCTCGACGGCGATCCCGCGCACGATCTGGGTCAATCGCATCGTCCTGAGCAAGGGCATCGAGTTCCTGTGCTCGCTGCCCGTGCTCGTGGGATTCGTCATCGTCGCGGCGCTCACGAGCCCGGTCGCCGTCGAGCTCAACTGGGGCCTGCTGTGGTTCCCGGTCGCGGTGCTCCTGCAGACGATGCTGCTCATCGGCCTCGGACTGATCGTCGCACCGCTGTGCGTGCTCTACTCCGACCTCGAGCGGACGACGAAGCTCATTCTGCGCGTGCTCTTCTACGCCTCGCCGATCATCTACTCGGTGTCGGACCTGCCGGGCGTCTTCCCCGCACTCGCGGCCTTCAACCCGCTGTCGGGGATCTTCACGCTCTACCGCGTCGGATTCTTCCCTGAGGTCTGGGACACGCTCTCGATCGTCGTAGGCGTGCTCATGAGCATCGCCTTCCTCATGGCTCGGCATCCTCGTCTTCCGCCGGCTCGAACGCCCCGTCCTCAAGGAGCTGTGATGGCGGCATCCGAACTCGCGATCGAGGCGCTCGACCTCGGCGTACGCTTCCGGCGCAACCGCCGTGGGCGCCGCAGCTTCAAGGACCTCTTCGCGGATTCGTCGCGTCGCAGCCGCCCAGGTGAGTTCTGGCCCCTTCGCGGCGTCTCGTTCACCGTGCGCCCTGGAGAGTCGATCGGGGTGGTGGGCCGCAACGGCCAGGGCAAGTCGACGCTCCTCAAGCTCGTCGCGGGCGTGCTCCTGCCCGACGAGGGCAGCGTCACCGTCCACGGCGGGGTCGCGCCGCTCATCGAGATCACGGGCGGGTTCGTCGGCGATCTCACGGTGCGCGAGAACGTCCGCCTGACGGCGGGGCTGCACGGGATGCCGCGGGCAGAGGTCGCCCGTCGCTTCGACGGCATCATCGGGTTCGCGGAGCTCGAAGACTTCGTCGACACGCCCTACAAGCACCTCTCCAACGGCATGAAGGTGCGTCTCGCGTTCTCGGTCGTGTCGCAGCTCGAGGAGCCGATCCTGCTCGTGGACGAAGTGCTCGCCGTCGGCGACAAGGCATTCCGCGAGAAGTGCTACGCCCGCATCGACGAGCTTCTCGCCGAGGGCCGCACGCTCTTCTTCGTGTCGCACAACGAGCGCGACCTGCGTCGGTTCTGCACGCGCGGGCTCTACCTCGACAAGGGCGCCCTCGCGATGGACGCCCCGATCGGCGACGTGCTCGACCGCTACAACGCCGACTATCTGTGAGTGCTCAGGATCGCCCTTGCTAGGCTTCTCAGGTTGCGCCGAAGGCGCCCCACGAGTCGCCGATCGGGCAAGCACATGAGAATCGCAGTCATCAACAACTTCTATCCCCCGAGGCCCGGGGGCTCCGCACACCTCTCGCAGCATCTCGCACACAAGTACGCCGAGGCCGGCCACGAGGTGATGGTCCTCACAGCGACGTACGGCGACGCCCCCGCGGAGGAGGTCCGCGACGGCGTCCGCATCGTGCGCGTGCATGCGTGGACTCTGCCCAAGACGCGCTTCGCAGCCAACTTCGACATCGGGTTCACATCGTCCCCGAAGGCGAAGCGACGCGTGTTCGGCCTGCTCGACGACTTCGCCCCCGACGTCGTGCACCAGCACGGCCAGTTCTTCGATCTGACGTGGCTGTCGGGCTGGTGGGCCAAGTCGCGCCGGGTGCCGACGCTGCTCAGCATCCACACGCGGCTCGAGACGCCGCTGAGCCGGTTCAACGATTTCATCTACGGCATGGCCGACAGAATGCTCGTCGTGCCGCTCATGCGACTTCACAGGCCGAAGCTCGTGGTGATGGACATCCTCATGGATCGGTACATCGACCGCCGGTACCGTCGCGTCATCAGCGGCAAGGTGGCCATCCCCGTCGGGATCGATCCTGCGGTGCTCCGTGGGGGAGACGGCAGCGAAGTCATCAAGAGCCTCGGCCTCGAGGGGCGCAGGGTCATCGTCTCGATCGGTCATGTCATCCCGCAGCGCAGCCGCATCGCACTGGTCCGGGCGCTGCCACTCGTGCTCGAGAAGTTCCCCGACCTCGCGGTCGTCGTGATCGGCGGTCTCTACCACGACGAGTTCCTGACGATCGCGAAGGAGCTCGGCGTCGACCACGCCATCATCACCACCGGCGCGCTTCCGCAGGGCCGCATCCCGGACTTCCTCGCGGCGGCGGATGTCGAGGTGCACGAGCTCGAGGGATCGGGGTTCGGCACGGCGAGTCTCGAAGCGCTTGCCGCCGGCGCCCCCGTCATCGCCGCCATCGAGAGCGACAACTTCCTCGACATCGTCGTGGAGGACGGACGAGAGCTGTTCATCACGCCGCCGACGAGCAGCACGGATCCCCGGGCGGATCCCAGTGCGCTCGCGGGGGTTCTCATGCGCGTGCTCGAGGATCCGTCGGCCGCGCGTGCCCAGGTCTCTGCGAATGCCCAGGCACTCATCGAGCAGCACTTCACCATCGAGCGCGTCGCTGCGCGTCACCTCGAAGTGCTCGCTGAGATGGCGGGCAAAGCCTGAGCGCTCGGGAACGCGGCTGACGGTACGCTTGTCCCATGGAATCGAATGCCCTGCTGTCGATCGTCGCCGAGATCCTCGAAGTGGATGCCGGTGAGGTCGCCTTGACCGATGATCTCGAGACGCTCGGCTGGGATTCGCTCGCCAACATCAGCTTCATCGCCGAGGTCGACACCGCCGCCGGCGTCACGATCGATGCCGACGCGCTGGCCGAGGCTGTGACGGTGGCGGATCTGCTCGAACTCGTCAACGCGGGTGCCTGAGCCCGAGTTCCTGGGCCTGCGCGATCGTGCAGTCCTCATCACCGGCGCTTCGTCGGGCATCGGGCGTGCGACAGCGATCGCGGCCGCTCGGCAGGGCGCCCGTGTCGTGTGCATCGCGCGCCGCGCCGATCAGCTCGAGGCCGTGGTCGAAGAACTGGACGGCGACGGCCATCTGGCGGTTCCGCTGGATGTGACGCACTACGCCGAGCTCCCGGGCGTCATGCAGGGGATCGTGGAGCGCGTCGGTCGCCTCGATGGGCTGGTCCACGCCGCCGGCGTCCACTCGACTTCGCCGTTGCGCGTCGTCTCCGAAGCGCGCACGACCGAGCTGTTCGACGTGAACGTGACGAGCGCCCTCATGCTCGTCAAGGCTTTCCGTCACGCGAAGGTCCGGGGCGAGCAGCCCAGCGTCGTCCTGATGTCGTCCATCTACGGCCTGGTCGGGGGAGCGGGTGTCAGCGTCTACGCGGCCACGAAGGCCGCGATCGCCTCACTCGGCCGATCGCTCGCGCTGGAGCTCGCGCGCGAGGGCATCCGTGTCAACAGCATCGCCGCAGGCGTGGTCGACACGCCGCTGACCGAGGGTGCCCATGCCGCGGTGGGAGACCAGGCATGGGGCCAGGTCGAGGCGGCCCACCCGCTCGGAATCGGGCAGCCGGAAGACGTCGCGAATGCCGCGCTGTACCTGCTCTCGCCGGCCTCGCGCTGGGTCACGGGCACCGCCCTCGTCGTGGACGGCGGCTACACCGCGGGGTGACGAGCGCGACGTAGACTCGACGTATGAGCGCCCGCATCGCAGCCGTCGACTACTTCCTCCCTGAAGCCGTTCTCACGAACGAGGACCTGGCCGCTCAGTTCCCCGAGTGGAGCGTCGAGAAGATCGCCGGCAAGACGGGCATCCACCAGCGCCACATCTCCGGGCCCGACGAGTTCTCGTCCGACCTCGCGACCGCCGCCGGTCGCGCGCTCTTCGAGAGCAAGGGAATCGACCCCGCATCGATCGAGTACCTGATCGTCTGCACGCAGAGCCCCGACTACTTCCTCCCCTCGACCGCCTGCATCGTGCAGGAGCGACTGGGTCTTCCGATGAGCGCGGGCGCCACCGACATCACCCTCGGCTGCTCGGGGTACATCTACGCGCTCGGACTCGCGAAGGGGCTCATCGAGTCGGGACAGGTCTCGAACGTCCTGGTCGTCACGGCCGACACCTACACGAAGTTCATCAACCCGCTCGACAAGTCGGTGCGCACCATCTTCGGCGACGGTGCGTCCGCGACCCTCGTGACCGATGATGGCGAGCCGACGTCGATCACGGGCATCACGTACGGGACGAACGGTGCCGGCGCGAAGAGCCTCATCGTGCCGCACGGTGGTCTGCGCGAGGGCGAGGGGATCCAGCCGAAGGCCGACGTCGCGGCTCGATCCCTCGACGCGTCGGGCTACGACCTCTACATGGACGGTCCCGACATCTTCAACTTCACGCTGGAGGTCGTGCCGCCGTCGGTCGACACGATCCTCGCCAAGGCCGGGCTGACCGGCGACGACATCGATCTGTATGTCTTCCACCAGGCGAACGCGTTCATGCTCGACCACCTGCGTAAGAAGCTGGGCGTGCCGACCGAGAAGTTCTTCGTCGCCCTCGCCGACTTCGGCAACACCGTGTCGTCGACCATCCCGATCGCGCTGACCGAAGCCGAGCGCCAGGGCGTCCTCAAGCCCGGCATGCGCGTCATGCTGCTGGGCTTCGGCGTCGGCCTTTCCTGGGGAGGGCTCGTCACCACGTGGTGACGGGGCTCACTCCACCGCAGGAGCGGGACGCCGCGGCGCGATCTTCGCGGCGCGGGCAGGGTTGCCCATCACGGTGGTCCCGGGTGCGACCCTGGTGAAGACGACGCTGCCGATCGCGACCCGCGCGCCGGCGCCGATCTTCGCCCGATCGATGACCGTCGCGCCGGGACCGATCCACACGTCGTCGCCGATGTCGGCGCTGCCGGCGACGACGGCGCCCGCAGCAACGAACACGCGGTCGCCGAGCTGAGCGCTGTGGGCGATCATGGCGTTGCTGTCGATGCGGCAGTCTTCGCCGAGCATCGTGTGACGCCGGGCGAAGCCGCGTGCGACCGTCACGAGAGAGCCCACCTCGGTTCCGGCCCCGATGCGGGTCTCGCCGTCGTGGACGACGCTCAGCACTCCGCGGCTCGTCCGCTTGTGCTCGAATCCGGGGGTGCCGACGACGGATCCTGCGCGGAGGACGGCGCGTTCGCCGATGCGCGCAGATCGGAGCACGGTCGCGTGCGGCTCGATCACGGCGCCGGCCTCGATCCGGACGCCGACCTCGTCGACGAACGCGCGGGGGTGCACGCGCGCGTCGGGATGGATGACCGTCGGCTCGTTCTCGAGCGGCCCTGCGAGGGCCACCGCGTTGTGGAGGGTGTAGAAGTGCCAGCGGGGATCGTCGACGACGATGACCGCCACACCGTCGGCCAGCCGCTCCTGCGCGTCCGCGGCCAGCTCAGGGGTCACCAGGAGTGCGCGCAGCGAAGGATTCCGCGCGGCGCCGGCAAGGTACTTCCCGTCGTCGAGAAAGCTCAGGATGGGTCGCCCGGGGTCATTGCCGGCCAGATCGAGGGACGCGATCGCGAAATCGCGATCGGCGCGCCATCCTGTTGCGCGGGAGAGGTCGTCGTGCGTGATCACCGCTCCAGCGTAGTCGGGGGACCCCGTCGGGGTCGGCTCAGATACGCGTCGCCAATTCCCGCAGGGGCGTAGCGAACTCGATCCCGAGCGCCGTCCGCGCGTCCGTGAGCGACGCGACGAAGGAGGCTGTGCCGGAGCCGGTGTTCGCGAACGTCGCGACCTGTGGCTCGGTGACCGTGCGGGTGTCGCCGACGGCGGTCTTGAGCGCCTGGTACGGCCTGACGTCTGCGCTGTTCAGCACGTAGTGGATGGGGTGGAGGTCGATGACCGTGAGCTCTTCCGCGGCGCCGCGAGCACCGAGGAAGTCGACCGCGTCCCATCGCGGGTCACGGGCGAAGAACTCGAGATCGTCCTCCCAGACGTAGGGCACGCGCGCGATCGATCGCGCGCGGTCGAGCGGGAGCTCGGAGACGCGCACGCCCTCGAGGTCGCGCAGGTACACGCTCGCGTCGAGGGTGATCGGGCTCTCGTCCGCGACAGTCTGGAGGATGGGCGTCGACTGCACGAGGCAGTGGGTGCGCATGGTCGTCGCCTCGGGAACGATCCGCATGCACTCGGCGATCACTTCGGACGGCGTGGATCCGTGGCTCGATCCCGTAAGGAAATTGGGGTGGATGCCGAGCTCGACGAGGTCGGGGTGAGCACGCAGGTCCTCGAGCATCGCCGTCTCATGGGTGATGAACCACGTGGATCGCAGATCCGCGCGAAGCAGATCGTCGAGCAACCGGCGCATGGCCCAGTCTGGGGCCCAGTCGACGTCGACGGTGATGAATGCTTCGTGCACGGAAGTCCTTCCCATTGGCATCTCGGTGGGAGCTCGACATTCGCACGCGGCGCGAACGAGGAGCGTCAAGAATCGGACGCTCCGAGGCGGGGTCGGGCGGGAACAGTAGCCTACCGTGCGTGGGTGGCGACACTCTGCGAGGCGACCGTGCGGGGTCGCTACGATCAGGTGGTGGACGACGGCGAAGAGGGGCAGGCATGAAGGTTCTCATCACCGGCGGGGCCGGCTATATCGGCAGTACCATCGCCTCTGCGTGCCTGGATGCCGGCATCACTCCGGTCGTCCTCGACGATCTGTCGAAAGGCATCGCCGCATATGCCGCGGGTCGCGCGTTCTATGTGGGCGACATCGCCGACGGGGATCTCATCGACAGGATCGTCGGCGAGCATCCCGATATCGACGCGGTCATCCATTGTGCCGCCCGCACGATCGTGCCCGAATCGGTTGCCGATCCCGTCGGCTACTACGACGTGAATGTGGGACGGACGATCGCTCTGCTGGCTCACCTGCGCCGGCGGGGCATCTTCCGCGTGGTCTTCAGCTCGTCCGCCTCGGTGTACGCGGGTGATGTCGTGGGCGGGCTCGACGAGTCGGCGATGTTGGGGCCTGCGAGCCCGTATGCGCGCACGAAGCAGCAGGTCGAGCAGATTCTGTCGGATGCCGCAGCAGCCGGCGACGTGCGGGCGCTCTCGCTGCGATACTTCAATCCCATCGGCTGCGATCCGCGCCTGCGCTCGGGTCCGACATCGCCGCACCCCACACATGCGCTCGGTCTGCTGCTTACGGCGTGGCGCACAGGCGGTCGCTTCACCGTGACCGGCACGGACTGGCCGACTCGCGATGGATCCGGGCTCCGCGATTTCCTGCACGTGTGGGACCTCGCGCTGGCTCACGTCCGCGCCGTCGAGCGCTTCGACGAGGTGACGACGGAGCGGACGCCGCACGTCGTGATCAACGTGGGCACGGGCCGTGGGACGACCGTGCGCGAGCTCGTCGCCTCGGTGCAGGCCGTTGTCGGACCGCTCGACGTGCAGGACGGTCCGCGTCGGCCCGGCGACGTGGCCGGCGGCTACGCGCTCGTTGAGCGCGCGGAGGAGTTGCTCGCATGGCGAGCGGAGCTGTCAGTGGAACAGGCGATCCGCGATGCCGTGGCCTGGGAGGAGCGGGCCGCCCGCAGCTGAGCGCCGGGGCTCAGGCGCCGGGCTCGGCGGTCGTGAGTGGCATCATGGGCTGCCATGAGGCATCCCGTGCGATCTTGCCGCCGTCGCGGAGGCCTCGGAACAGGTTCGACGTGCCGCGCACCTTGCGCTCGACGAAGACGAGCCGGATGAGCTCCTTGAAGAATGTGAGAGACGTGCCCAGTCCGAACAGCACGGGGTTGTGGACGCCGAGCGCGCGGTAGTACTGCTTGATGTGCGCGCGATTGCGCATGATGTAGTACCGGTAGGCGTCGCTCGAGGCGTTCATGTGGCGGATGCCCATGTCCCACTGGCGGATCTCGCGCGTGCGGCGCAGCACGAACTCGTCGACGATGACCGACGTCGTCTTGCGCGAGGCGAGCCAGCCGTACGTCTGGTCGTCCCAGTAGATGAAGAACCGGGGGTCGGGCAGGCCGATCTGGGCCACGATGTCGCGGTGGATGAACATGCCCTCGAAGCAGCCCGAGTTCATCTCCTTGAAGCCGGACTCGTCGAAGCCCGAGGGGGCGAAGGGGATCGGGATGCCGAGCCGCTCGGCGATGCGGTACTGCCAGTAGAACTCGCTGCCGTCGAAGTCGTAGCGGCGGCCCTGGATGCTCTTGAACCGCGGCGCCCACTTGCCCATCTTGGCGAGGCCGTCGGGCAGGACCTCGACGTCGTCGTCCATGAGCCAGATCCAGTCCGAGCCGAGCTCGTAGGCCACGCGCATGCCCTCGCTGAAGCCGCCGGAGCCGCCCGTGTTCGTGTCGAGGCGCCGGTAGACGAGCTCGGTGCCGAGGCGGGGGCGGAAGGATTCGACGACCTCGGTCGTGTCGTCGGTCGAGGCGTTGTCGATGATGACGATGTGGCCGGGCTTCGGGTCCATCCGCACGACGCTCTCCAGCAGACGCGTGAGCAGTCCCGAGCGGTTGAACGTCACGACGGCGATCGTGGCGGAAGCGGGGGAGAAGGGAGCGGCAGTCGTCATCGTGTGGCTGTCGTTGGGGAGTGGCATGGCCTACGCATCCTATCCTGCGGGGTTCGGCGGATCCTGGACGTGGGGCAGGTCCGCTCCCGTGCGTCCGCCCATGCGCTCGCGCCAGCCGCGCGACTGCCCCGCGCGGACGGCGCACAGCACGAGGAGCAGCCAGGCCGACCCTGCGAGCGCGAAGCTCTCGAACATCGCGTCGACGAGGATCGTCACGAGGATGAGCGGTGTCCACGCGTACACGACCGATCTGCGTTCGCTCGCGTCGAGCCACGAGCGCACGAGCGCGACGCCCGCGAAGGCCCCGAACAGGACGAGCCCGACCCAGCCGGCCTGCAGCAGCACGTCGAAGTAGGCGTTGAGGCCCGTCGCGTGCGACGAGTCGAGGAAGGTGTTGATCCCCGCGAAAGGCGTCCCGCCATCGGGCCACGGCCCGTACCAGCCCCATCCCTGCACGGGACGGATCGCGACGTAGTCGAGCATCCTGTTCCACAGGTCGGCGCGCATCGAGAAGTCGCTGCCCGCGCCGAGCCACGCGATGATCGGATGCCGCGCGGCGTAACCGACCGCCAGGCCGAGGGCCACAAGTGCTCCGAGGACCCACTGCAGCTGCACACGCCGCTCGGGCGCCGTGCTGCGCACGAGGGCCAGGGCCGCGGCCGCGAGTCCCACGGCGAGGGCCAGCACGAGCACGGTCGGGGAGTCCGAGAACGCCGCGAGCGAGCCGGCGAGCATGACCGAGGCGATGGAGACGCCGGGCCGCACGGACTGCGTGCGGTACTCGACGAGGAACGTGATCAGGGCGAGCACGGCGATGAAACCCAGCATGTTGCGGGTGCCGAAGATGCCCTGGATGGGGCCGAACTGCGCGAGGTTGCCCTGCACGCCGAGGAACCGGAACGGCATGTCCAGGAGCACTCCCGACAGGAGTTCGACGCCGAGCGAGACGCTCAGCAGGACGCGGAGCACATCGCCGACGGCACGCGCCGTCTGCAGCGTGTCGCGGATGTGGCCGAGCGTGACGGCGAGGAAGGTGATCGCGGCCGTGCTGACCCACCCCCACCACGATTCTGTGCGGTCGAAGCTCCAGAAGACACTCGCGAGCGTCCAGCCGAGGAAGGCGATGAGCGTCGTGGGGACGAGCCGCAGGAGCGACAGCTCGCCTCGGCGGACGAACAGGATCCCCGCGGCCAGGAGGCACAGCCCGACGACGATCGCGACGTAGGTGACGTGCCCCGCGATGCGCTCGATCGCGAACGATGAGAACACCGCGCCCAACACGACGAGCGTGAAAGCGCGGGCGAAGGACGCCGACCCCAGCAGCGCGGGCAGCCCGCGCTGGCGCTGCTCGGGGTTCACGCCGCCTGCTTCGTCGGCTCGCCGCGCTCGATCGCCGCGCCCTGCTCGGCGGGCCCGACGCCGATATGCGGCGACTGCTTGATCTTGAAGCCGAACATGATGAGGAACATCCAGCCCCACAGCAGAAGGGGGCTCGACTCGGCGAAGCCCTGCACGAGCAGGATCGTCCCGACGAGCGTCGGCAGGAGGGTCAGGGGAGAGTAGGGGCGGTCGGCGCGCAGGTCCCAGCGCGGCCGGTCGATCGCGAAGAACCACGTACGCCACACATAGGCGAGGTACGTCAGGGCGAACAGCACGAGCCCGATGATCCCGAGCTGCAAGTAGACATCGAGCCACATGTTGTGCGCCTGCATCACCGAGACGCCGTGGTCGATGATCCAGCCGTCGAAGTACGGGTCGTTCGTGAGCCAGGGCGTTGCGAATCCCCAGCCGGCCACCGGCCGCTCGCTCGCGCGCTCGAGGACCGCCGTCCAGATCTTGCTCTCGCGTCCCGTGAGGTCGGCGCCGCGGCCGAGGAGCGTGAAGATCTGCTCGCGGAAGAAGAACAGGAGGAGCGCCCCGCCGAGGCCGATGACGGCATAGCCGACGTAGTACTTCGTGCGCTCGCCGGGTCTGCGGGCGCGGCGCATGAGCAGCACCGTCGTCAGGACGAGCACCGCGGCGGCCGCCGCGAGGTAGGCGGTGGCCGAGCTCGCCCGGACGAAGAGGAAGGCCGACAGGCCGATCCAGCCCCAGAGCAGCGCGCGATACGGGGCGCGTGCGGCGATGCGGATCGCGAAGACGATGATCGCGAGCAGCGCCACGGGGCCGAGCAGATTGGCGTTGCCCATGATCCCCTGGATGCGCCCGTCCCCATCGAAGAGGTTGTTGCGCGACCAGTACTCGATGGGGTCGTCGGCCTTGCCGACGACGAAGCCCGGCAGGATCGGCGCCTGCACGAAGATCGCCACCCACAGCTCGAAGACGAGCGACAGAGCCATGACCCACTTGAGCGCCGACGCGATCGCCCGGATGAGCTCCCGCCACGTGAGGACCGCACCGACGAACGCGGCCTGGACGGTCGTGACGTAGAGGAGCAGCAGTGTCGTCGCGGTCGTCGCCAGCCAGGCCGACCACGCGAGCGACAGCGTCGCCCAGAGGATGTAGGCCGCGGCGAACCAGGGGAGACGGCGCCACTGCACAGGCGGGCGGATCGCGAACCACAGCCCGACCGACAGCACGGAGCCGCCGATCGCGACGACGGCGGTCACGGTCTCGCCGAACGCGTGGATCCACGCGGCGCCCGACAGTGCCATGAACAGCACGAAGATGCACCATCCGCGGAGCATGAGGTGCCCCGTCTTCTCCCGGACCGGCGCGGACGGCGGTGCCGAGGCCGGGTGCTTCGAGTAGACGGCCATCGCCTCACAGGGTACCCGGTCGCGCGATTACGCTCGAGGAATGCTGATCCCCATCACCAACCGCGCCCTCGATTACGCCTGGGGCTCGCCGGTGCTGCTCGCCGAGCTCGAGGGCCGAAGGCCGTCTGACGCACGCGAGGCCGAGGTGTGGTTCGGCGACCATCCTGCCCATCCCGCGGTGACCCTCGGGGGTGAGCGGCTGGATGCCTGGCTCGCGCAGCGCGCTCACCCACCGCTGCCGTATCTGCTGAAGCTCCTGGCGGCGGCATCCACCCTCTCCATCCAGGCGCACCCGTCCAAGGAGCAGGCCGAAGCAGGGTTCGCGCGCGAGGAGGCGGCGGGGATCCCGCGAGACGCCGCGACGCGCGTCTATCGCGACGCGAACCACAAGCCCGAGCTCATCGTCGCGCTGAGTGACGAGTTCCGCGCCCTCGCGGGACTGCGTCCGATCGAGCGCACGCGTGCGCTCCTGGGCGAGCTCGGCGATGCGGGTGCGGCGCTCGCCGAGCGTCTCGACGGCACGTCCGCCGCGACCTCGGCTGCGCTCGCATGGGTGCTGTCGAGCGACGCGCGCGCCGACGTCGCGGCCATCGTCGCCGCCGCGCGCGCCGCCTCGTCGGATGACTTCGACGCGGAGTTCACGCTCGCCGGGGTTCTCGACGACCAGTACCCGGGCGACCCCGGCGTCGTCGTCGCGCTCCTCATGAACCTCGTCAGGCTGCGTCGCGGCGAAGCCCTGTTCGTCCCGGCGGGTGTCCTGCACGCCTATCTCGAAGGCCTCGGCGTCGAGATCATGGCCGCGAGCGACAACGTCCTGCGCGGCGGGCTCACGCCCAAGCACATCGACGTCGACGAACTCGTCGCGGTGCTCGATCCGACGGATGCCGCCGTGCCGGTCGTGCAGGCGGTGCCAGAGGCCGTGGGCATCGAGCGCTACGACGTGCCGATCCCTGACTTCACGCTGCGGGTCCTGCGGCCGGATGGCTCAGGCGGGATCGAGGCGCAGATCGCGGGCATGACGATCGCGCTCGCGACGGCAGGCGAGGTCATGGTCGAGGGCGCCGCGTCCGGCACAAGCCTGACGCTCACGCCTGGAATGGCGGTCCTCATCGCCCCGGACGAGCTGAGCATCCTGATCACGGGCGCGGGGGAGCTCTTCCTCGCGGCGCCCGGCTCCTGACCGCGCTTCGATATCACTTTGCGACACGCGGTCGGCGCGTCGCAAAGGTTCAAGCGACAGGTGAGGCTTTAGTATCTGCGACTTGACCGGAGCGAACTACACGGGTGTAATTAGGGCTACGCGAAGTCAGCGTGCCGGGGGGATAGCAGGGGGGAAGGACGAGATGACGGGCTCACAGTACCGTTCAGGCGTTCCCGATAATTGGTTCGTAGATCCGGTCAGCCTCGGGGTTCCAGGCGTTCGTCGCCCGGCTCCCGTGGACGACGACAACCAGCTCTCGTGGCAGACCGATGCTCTGTGCGCGCAGACGGATCCGGAGGCGTTCTTCCCTGAGAAGGGCGGCTCGACGCGCGACGCGAAACGCATCTGCACGACATGCGACGTGCGGGACCAGTGCCTCGAGTACGCGCTGCAGAACGACGAGCGCTTCGGCATCTGGGGTGGTCTCAGCGAGCGCGAGCGACGCAAGCTCAAGCGGCGCGCAGGCTGACCCGGCTCCTTCGGCACAGGCATCCGATCTCGCACCTGCGGCGAGTGCGCCCGTGCTGTGCGCGATCGCCCGCCTAGGCTGACGACGTCATGCCCGCCAGCGTCCACGCCCTCCTCGTCGTTCGTCCCGACGGTCGCACCCCTGCCGCGCATCACCTGCGGCGGACGCTCGCGGCCCTCGCCGCTCAGACCACGCCAGTCAACCGCCTGACGATCGTCGTGTGCGGGCCCGAGCCCGGGGTCCTCGAGGCCGCGGAGAGCTGGCCGGGCGGCTCGCTCGTGATGGCGCCGCCGTCGACGAGCTTCGCCGAGGCCCTCGCCCTCGCGGGACCCGCCACCGACTCGGATGCGATCTGGCTCCTCGCACAGGACACCGCACCGCAGCCCGAGGCCCTCGCGCGCCTCGTCGCGGCGCTCGAGCTCTCGCCGTCGGTCGCCTTCGTCGCGCCCAAGCTCGTGCGAGCCGACGACCACAGCGAGATCGTGTCGCTCGGGGTCGGGATGACGCGACTGGGACGCGCCGTCGGACTCTCGGACGGCGAACTGGACCAGGGGCAGCACGACGACCGCGACGACGTCATGGGCGCCGACATCCGGGCGGTGCTCGTGCGCGCGGATGCCTGGACCACGCTCGGCGGACTCGACCGTGCGCTGTCCGGAGCAGATGAGGGCCTCGACCTCGGCGTCCGCGCCCGTCTCGCCGGAGCGCGTGTGGGCCTTGCCCCGACCGCGATCGTCGCCGTCTCGGGAGACGGCGTCGCAGGGCTCCCGCAGCCCGTCTGGGCTTCTCACCGCAGACGGATCGGATTCGCTCAGCGGACGGCTGCGCTGCACAGGCGGCTCGTCTACGCGCGAGCGTGGGCCGTGCCGCTGCAGTGGCTCGCGATACTCCCGCTCGCGGTGTGGCGCACCCTCCTCCAGCTCGTGCGCAAGCGGCCCGGCCTCATCGGACCGGAGTGGGCTGCCGCCGTCGTCGCGATGGTGCGGATCGTCCCGGTCGCGCGCGCACGACGGCGGATCGCGCGCACGAGGGCCGTGTCGTGGGCGCAGCTCGCGCCGCTGCGCATCACCCAGGCACAGCTCCGAACTCGCCTGGAGGCCGACCCCGTCGCGCCCGACGGCCACCTCCGCAGCGAACTTCGATTCTTCGCCGGCGGGGGCGCATGGCTCGTGCTGGGCGCCCTCGTCGTGTCGATCGCGGCATTCCCCGCCCTGCTCGCGTGGCCCGTCCTCGGCGGCGGGGGACTCGAGCCGCTGCGCACGAGCCTCGCGCAGCTCTGGGGCGACACGGCGTTCGGACTGCGCGCCTACGGCCTGAACACCGTCGGGCCGGCCGATCCCTTCGCGGTCATCGTGGCGATCGTGGGATCGATGTGGCCGGCCGAGCCCTCGCGCGCCCTGGTCGTGCTGTGGGTGCTCTCGCTGCCGCTGGGCGCCCTGGGCGGATGGTTCGCCGCGACGCGCGTGACGGAGCGCTCGGCGCTGCGCATCCTCGGTGGCATCGTATGGGCGCTCAGCCCCGCGTTCCTCGCGGCCCTCACCGAGGGCCGCCCCGCCGCGCTCATCGCGCACCTGCTGCTGCCCTGGCTCTTCTACGCCGGCTCGGTCGCGCACCGGTCGTGGGCGGCCGCGGGCACCGCATCCCTTCTCCTGGCCGCCGTCGTCGCGTGCGCGCCGTCGCTCGCTCCCGCCCTCGTCGTGCTGTGGGTCGGCGCGATCGTGCTCGCGGCTTCGCTGCGGGCGGGCCGTGGCGCCGCGCGGCTCGTCTGGCTCATCGTGCCGACGGTCGCCCTCGCACTGCCGTTCGTGTGGCGCTCCGTCGCGGTGCGTGACGCATGGTGGATGCTCGCGGACCCGGGCGTCACGTGGCTCGGCCCGCAGGTCGCCGCCGACGCCGCGGGACGCGCTCTGCTCGCATCCGGCCTGACGTCCCCTGACCTCGCGGGATGGTCGATGCTGCTCGACGGCGGCGCGTGGTGGGTGCCGCTCCTCGCGGCACCGCTGGCCCTGCTCGCTCTCGCCGCGCCGCTCACGCAGCGCTGGGCGGTCGGCGTCGCGACGCTCGTCATCTCGGCACTCGGGATCGCAACGGCGTTCGGCGCGGTCGGCATCTCGATCGCGTTCGCCGACTCCGTCGCGGTGCCGCTCTGGCCGGGAGCCGGGCTGAGCCTCGCGTGGCTCGGAGCGATGGCCGGTGCCCTCGTGACGCTGGATGCCGGGCTCGCCCCGCGGGTCCGCCTCGTGCGCGGCGCGCTCGTCGCCCTGGTGGGTGTGTGTCTCTTCGTCCTCGCGCTGCCGGCGCTCACCGCCGTCATCCGCGACACCGCGTTCCTCACCAACGGGCCCCGCAGCACCCTTCCCGCCTATGTCGCCGCGCGCGGAGCCGACGACCCCGATGTCGGCACGCTCGTCATGCGACCGCAGAACGAAGGAGGCGTCTCGGCGCGCGTCGTCTGGGGCGGCAGTGAGACGCTCGGCTCGCAGAGCACGATCGTCTCGACGCGCACGACCCCGACGGCGCAGGACGAGGCCGTCGCGCAGCTCGCGTCGGGCTTGCTGACGGGGGCGGCCGATGATCTCGCGGGCGAACTGGCCGACGACGGCATCGCGTTCGTGCTGCTCGCCCATGCCTCCGGGATGGAATCCGACGACGCGCGAGCCGTGCGGCTCGCGGCCGGGTCGTCGATCGATCAGCGCGACGGGCTCGAAGCGGTCGGAACGACGGCGCGAGGCATCCTGTGGCGCGTCGTCGATGACGTCCAGCCGCGTGCCGCGGCGGATGCGTCCGTGCAGCGCACGGCGGGGTGGATCGCGGCACTCCAGCTCGCGATCGCCGGCATCGCGCTCCTTCTCGCCGTGCCCACCGCCGCCACCAGGCGCGAGGCGCGGCGCACGCCGCGGGTCGTGGGCCCGCCCAGCGGCATCGAACGGCACGCAGGAGGCGAGCGATGAGCGGCAGCCGGATCTTCCGTTGGGCGACGACGAGCGCACGTCTGCTCATCGGCACGGTGGTCGCGGTGGTCGCCGTCGTCGCCGTCGTCACGGCGATCTCGATCCCGTGGCCGGGTCTCGCGCGGGAGCCCGTCGCCGTCGTGGCGACCCCCGCACCCGCAGCGACGACCGTCGTGTGCGACGGGGGGCTGCTCGTCCAAGGGCGCGACCCCGGCGACGCCGCCCGCCTCGAAGTCGCCGCGCCGCAGACCGTGACGGTCGGCGTCGACCCCGACACGCCCGAGCCCGACGGAACGCGGCTCGCGGCGCCCGCGATCCCCGAGGGCGAAGGACCGTCCGCCTACACCGTGCTGCCGCAGGGTGGTGCGCGGGCGGACGTCGCGGCATCCGGCTCCGCTGTCGTCGCGGCCGACGATCTCGTCGGCTATGCCGCCTCGGCCTGCCGCCCTCCGCTCCTGGAGTCGTGGCTCGTGAGCGGCTCGGCCGCCGTCGGCGCCGCCGACCTCGTCGTGCTGGCGAACCCGGGCAGCTCGAACGCCACGGTCCAGCTCACGGTCTTCGGCGCCAACGGCCCCGTCATCCCGCCCGGAGGTGCCGATGTCGTGGTGCCCGCGGGTGGTCAGCGGATCGTCCCCCTCTCGGGCCTCGCGCTCGGCGAGACGAGTCCCGTCATCCGCGTCAACGCCGCCGGGGCCCCTGTGCACGCGTTCGTGCAGTCGAGCATCACGCGCGTGCTCGTGCCGGGCGGCGTCGATCAGGCTGGCGCCGTCAGCGGTACCGACGACGTCCTGACGATCGTCGGCGTGGCCGTGACGTCGGCGCCGGCCGAGGCGACGGCTCCCGGCGAGGGCGCCGCCACGGTGCTCCGCCTGCTGGCGCCGGGGTCGACGGCAGAGGCGACCGTGAGCGTGCGCGTGCTGGGCGATGACGACCCCGCGATGGATCCCGTCACGGTGCCGCTCGAGGCGGGGCTTCCCACCGAGGTCGCGCTGTCCGGTCTCGCGCCTGGCGAGTACGTGGTCGACGTCGTGGCGGGAGCCCCGGTCGTCGCGGGTGTGTGGCAGGCGACGGGATTCGGCGAGGGTTCGGACTTCGCGTGGTATCTGCCCGCCCCGCCCATCACCGTCCCGACGCTCTTCGCCGTGCCGCAGGGTCCGTCCGCGACGCTCGGGCTCGTCAACGCCGACTCCTCGCCCGCCAGCGTCACGGTGCGCGACTCGGGAGGAGGAGGCGCGTTCACCGTCGACCTCGAGCCCGGAGAGAGCGCGGCGGTGCCCATCGAGCGCCACCAGTCCTACATCCTCGACACGGCCGGCGCGAAGGTGCTTGCGGCGGTGGGTCTGTCGGCGACGAACGCGCTCGCGGGCTTCCCCGTGTGGCCGGCGGACGCCGCGGCGCCCGCGATCACGGTGTTCCCTTAGAAGTAGCGGAAGCGCTCGGGGCCGAGGTCCCACGGATCGCGGTCGAGGTACTCGGCGGCGGCGCGGAAGACGCTGCCCTCGACCATCATGCGGCGATGCAGCTCGTCGTCGCGGTGCGGATGGCTCAGCCGTTCGATCGGGCAGCCGGAAGAGGATGATGCGCTTCTCATCGGCCAGCACCCTCCAGCGCGGGATGCCCTGATCGTCCGGAGCGACCGGCATGTCGGCGACCTCGAAGCTCACGGAGCGCAGCTCGGGCCACGCGGAGCGGAGGAACTCGGCCGCCGTCCCGACGGCGAGGTCGAAGCGATCGATCCGCGTATCGAGCGGCGGGAGGGGCGGCCGGACGACGGCGCTGCGGCCGAGCCGGCCGTGGCGACCGTGGCGCGTCGGTCGCCGCCTCGGACTCGAGGTGCTCGAAGTCCGCCGCCACGCCATGCGCCCATCTTACGGCCGCGTCCACGCGGCGCGGCATCCCGATGTCGGGCGACGTGACGGTTAGGGTCGAGGCGATGCGCGACAGACTCTGTTCCAAGGTGGGATGCGCCCGCGAGGCGGTGTCGACCCTCACGTACGACTACGGCGACCAGATGGCCGCCATCGGCCCGCTCGGTGCGGGGTCCGACCCGCACGCCCACGATCTCTGCGCGATCCACACCGATCGGCTGTCGATGCCCAAGGGCTGGGTCGTCGTGCGTCACGAGACGCTGCGCGTCTGAGCCCGGACGCCACCCCCGGAGCGCGTGGGACAATGGGCGGCATGTCGTCACCTGGTCTTGTGACGGATGCTGCAGTCGCGGCATCCGGTCGTCCCTTCGACTTCGTCGTCGCCGATCTCTCGCTCGCCGAAGCGGGTCGCCATCAGCTGCGTCTCGCCGAGCACGAGATGCCGGGCCTCATGGCCCTGCGCGAGGAGTTCGGCCCGACCAGCCCCTGCGCGGCGCGCGCATCGCCGGCTCGCTGCACATGACGGTGCAGACGGCCGTCCTGATCGAGACCCTCGTCGCGCTCGGCGCGCAGGTGCGCTGGGCGAGCTGCAACATCTTCTCGACGCAGGACGAGGCCGCCGCCGCCGTCGTCGTCGGCCCGACCGGCACCGTCGAAGAGCCCGCCGGCGTCCCCGTCTTCGCGTTCAAGGGCGAGACGCTCGAGGAGTACTGGGACCTCGCCGACCGCATCTTCGACTGGTCGGAGGAGGGCTTCGACGGTCCCAACCTCATCCTCGACGACGGCGGCGATGCGACCCTGCTCGTGCACAAGGGCGTCGAGTTCGAAGCCGCCGGCGCCGTCCCCGAGGCGACCGCCGATGACTCGCAGGAGTACCGGATCGTGCTCGAGACGCTCCGTGCGAGCCTCGCCCGCGACCCTCAGCGCTTCACGCGCATGGCGGCCGGCATCGTCGGCGTCACGGAGGAGACGACCACCGGCGTGCATCGCCTGTACGAGCTCGCCGCCGCCGGCAGGCTGCTGTTCCCGGCGATCAACGTCAACGACTCCGTCACGAAGTCCAAGTTCGACAACACCTACGGCATCCGCCACTCGCTTCCCGACGGCCTCAACCGCGCCACCGACGTCCTGATCGGCGGCAAGACGGCCTTCGTCGTCGGCTACGGCGACGTCGGCAAGGGCTCTGCCGAGGCGCTGCGCGGTCAGGGTGCGCGGGTCATCGTGGGCGAGATCGACCCCATCTGCGCGCTGCAGGCGGCGATGGACGGCTTCGAGGTCGCACGACTCGAGTCGGTGCTCGACCACATCGACATCCTCATCACCGGCACCGGCAACACGCGGGTCGTCACGCCCGAGCACCTGCTGGGGCTCAAGCACCTCGCGATCGTCGCCAACGTCGGCCACTTCGACGACGAGATCGACATGGCGGGCCTCGAAGCGATCCCCGGCGTCGAGCGCGTCGAGATCAAGCCGCAGGTGCACGAATGGCGTCTGCCGACCGGTCGCAGCGTGCTCGTGCTGAGCGAGGGTCGCCTGATGAACCTCGGCAACGCGACGGGGCATCCGTCGTTCGTCATGAGCGCGTCCTTCACGAACCAGGTCCTCGCCCAGATCGAGCTGTTCACGCGGACCGCCGAGCTACCCGGTCGGCGTGTACACGCTGCCCAAGACGCTCGACGAGAAGGTCGCGCGGCTGCACCTCGCAGCGCTCGGCGTCGAGCTGACCGAGCTGACGCCCGAGCAGGCGGCCTACATCGGCGTGCCGATCGAGGGACCGTACAAGCTGGACCACTACCGCTACTGAGCGGCTCCCGCCGTGAGGGCCCTGACGCGGTCCTCTTCGAGGCGCAGGGCGCGCAGCTCTCGGTCGCGCCGCACGGCGGCCACGGCCCGGAGGAACGTCTCGGGGTCGACCGCGGGCACAGGTGAGACGAAAGGCGCCGTCTCGGCCGCGAGGGATGCCGCGAGCCGCTGACGGGCGGCGGGCTGCCATCTCCGCGGCGTGCTGCACGAACTGCGCGATGCGTCGCGCGAGACGGTCGGGCAGCCGCGCGACGTCGGCGACGGCCGCCCAACCCTCGAGCTGCGGCGGGATGCCGGGAGCGGGCGGCGGCAGCGCGGGCGTGCGCGTGCGCTCGGAGTAGGTGCCGGCGAGCAGATCGCCGAGCCGCTGCGAGCGGGGGGTGAAGGCGCCGACGATCGCGGCGACGGCGCCCAGCGTGAACCACAGCTCGAAGACGCCGACGAGGGCCCGGATGAAGGCCTGGCGGAAGCCGCTCGCGCCGCCGTCGGAGCGGACGATGCGGCCGCCCACGATGAGCTTGCCGAGGCTCCGTCCGCGCGAGGCGGTCTCGACGGCGGTGGGGATCACCACCGTGACGAGCACGAGCACGACGATCGAGACGATCCGGCCCGGCCGAGTCGTCGAGGATGCTCATGCCGAACAGGTAGGTCGCGACGAGGCGAGTAGAGCACGAGCAGTGCGATCCCCGCGAGCATGTCGATCGACGGTTCCGAGCGCGCGCAGGAAGAATCCGAGCGGCTGGACGTCGAGCGCGACCGCCTCGCCGGTGAGGACCTCGTCCTGGTGGATCGCCGCGATGCGGGGCGCGGGGGCGGAGTCGGAGGCCATGGGTACAGTAAAGAGCAAATGGACCTCGACGCGCTCACCGACGCCCGACGCGGCGAATGGGCTCGCCTCGACGAGCTGAGCCGTTCCCGCCGGCTGAGCGGCGCCGAGGTCGACGAGCTCGTGACGCGCTATCAGTCGGCATCCGCCGATCTCGCCGACATGAAGACCTCGGCCGGCCGCACGCGCCAGGGCGACCATGTCTCGACGATGCTGGCGCGGGCGCGGCTGCGTCTCACGGGCGCGCCCGAGAACGTGCTGCGGCAGATCCCGCGCTTCTTCGCGCTCCAGCTGCCTGCCGCCCTGTACCGCGTCCGCTGGACGACGCTCGCGATCGCCGTCGGCTTCCTCGTCGATCGGGACGACCGTCGCGCTGTGGATCTCGGGCGACCCCGCGCTGCTGGCGACCCTCGGCTCGCAGGCGCAGCTCGACTACTACGCCGAGAACCAGTTCACCGACTACTACAGCGAGAACCCCGCGGCGGTGTTCGCCGGCACGGTGTGGACCAACAACGCGTGGATCGCGGCGCAGTGCGTCATGTTCGGCATCACGGGCATCTGGCCGCTCATGGTCGCTCGTGCAGAACGCGATGGGCGTCGGCACCGCCGCCGCGATCATGATCGCGTGCGGACCGGGCCGACGTGTTCGTGCTGTTCATCCTCCCGCACGGTCTGCTCGAGCTGACGTGCATCTTCGTCGCGGCGGCCGCGGGCCTGCACATCTTCTGGGCATGGGTGGCGCCCGGTCCGCGTCCGCGGAGCGAGGCCCTCGCCGCGGCGGGGCGGTCGCTCGCGACGATCGCGATCGGCCTCGTCATCGCGCTGGGCGTCTCGGGCCTCATCGAGGGCTTCGTCACGGCGCAGCCGTGGCCGTGGCCCGTCAAGATCGGCATCGGCGCGCGTCGCCCTCGCGCCTGTTCCTCGTCTACATGCTCGTGGTCGGCGGCCGCGCGCATCGGCGCGGCGAGACGGGCGACCTGACGGAGTACGAGGCCGGGACGCCCACGCTCGTCGCCGGCTGATCTGTGTTTTTGATTCATTCAAAACAACGGTAGACTGGGGTCGTGACGATCCCGCCCGCCGCCACGCTCGACGCGGAGGAGCAGATCCGGTCCGCGGGGCTGCGCGTGACCGAGTTCCCGTCGGGCCGTGCTGCAGGCCCTGCGCACGCACCCGCACGCCAGCGCCGACGAGCTCTTCGGCGTCGTGACGCTCTCGATGCCCCAGACGAGCCTGCAGTCCGTCTACAACGCGCTCGAGCGACTTCGTCGACGCGGGTCTCGTGCGCCGCATCGAGCCCGCGGGGCGCCCCGGTCTGTTCGAACTGCGCGTCGACGACAACCACCACCACATCATCTGCTCGGAATGCGGCGCTGTCGAAGACGTCGACTGCGCCGTCGGGCCTGCGCCCTGCCTCACCCCGGCCGACGCACGCGGCTTCGCCGTGCACACCGCCGAGGTCACGTACTGGGGCGTGTGCCCCGCGTGCGCCGCGGCCCTCTGAACCTCCCACTGAAGATCCGAAAGGAAGTCATGTCCGACATCGATGACATCGTTGAGCCGCATCGGCGAGCACGTCGACCAGATCGACCAGTCCGTCACCGTCACCGACACGCCCGACACGACGCAGGCGACGTGCCCCGTCGTCCACGCGGCAGCAGCCGCACCCCACGACGGGATCGGCCAACCGGTGTGGTGGCCGAACCAGCTCAACCTCAAGATCCTGGCGAAGAACCCCGCCGTCGCGAACCCGCTCGGCGAGGACTTCGACTACAAGGCCGCCTTCGAGGCGCTCGACCTCGCCGCAGTCAAGCAGGACATCGAAGAGGTCGCTCACCACCTCGCAGGACTGGTGGCCCGCGGACTTCGGCCACTACGGTCCCGCTCGCCATCCGCATGGCGTGGCACACCGCCGGCACCTACCGCGTCACGGACGGTCGCGGCGGCGGCGGCACCGGTCAGCAGCGCTTCGCGCCGCTGAACAGCTGGCCCGACAACGTCAACCTCGACAAGGCGCGCCGCCTCCTGTGGCCCGTCAAGAAGAAGTACGGCCAGTCGATCTCGTGGGGCGACCTCATGATCCTCGCCGGCAACGTCGCGCTCGAGTCGATGGGCTTCAAGACCTTCGGCTTCGCCGGCGGCCGTCCCGACGTCTGGGAGCCGGACGACGACGTGTACTGGGGCCCCGAGACCACGTGGCTCGACGACAAGCGCTACACGGGCGACCGCGACCTCGAGAAGCCGCTCGCCGCCGTCCAGATGGGCCTCATCTACGTCAACCCCGAGGGCCCGGACGGCAACCCCGACCCGCTCGCGTCGGCGCGCGACATCCGCGAGACCTTCTCGCGCATGGCGATGAACGACGAGGAGACCGTCGCGCTGATCGCCGGCGGCCACACGTTCGGCAAGACGCACGGCGCGGCGCCCGACTCGAACGTCGGCGACAACCCCGAGGCCGCGCCGCTCGAGGAGCAGGGCCTCGGCTGGAAGAACAACTACGGCACCGGCAAGGGCGACGACACGATCACGTCGGGCCTCGAGGTGACGTGGACCTACCACCCCACCCGCTGGGACAACGAGTTCTTCCACATCCTCTTCGCGTACGAGTGGGAGCTCTTCCAGAGCCCTGCGGGCGCGCACCAGTGGCGCCCCAAGGGCGGAGCGGGCGCCGACATGGTGCCGCTCGCGCACTCCGAAGGCACGTCGCGAGCCGCGCATGCTCACGAGCGATCTGGCGCTGCGCTTCGACCCGATCTACGGCCCGATCTCGCAGCGCTTCAAGGACGACCCCGAGGCCTTCGCCGACGCGTTCGCGCGCGCCTGGTACAAGCTGACGCACCGCGACATGGGTCCGATCGCGCGCTACCTCGGCCCCGAGGTCCCGCTCGAGGAGCTCATCTGGCAGGACCCGCTGCCGGCCGTCGACCACGAGCTCATCGACGCCGCCGACGCGGCGGCGCTCAAGCAGCAGATCCTCGCGTCGGGCCTCACGATCGCCGAGCTCGTCTCGACGACGTGGGCCGCGGCCTCGACCTTCCGCGGCAGCGACAAGCGCGGCGGCGTCAACGGCGCGCGCATCCGCCTGGCCCCGCAGAAGAACTGGGAGGTCAACAACCCGGCCCAGCTCGCGAAGGTGCTCGGCGTCCTCGAGGGCATCAAGGCGTCCTTCGACACGCGAGGGCGGCAAGAAGGTCTCGCTCGCCGACCTCATCGTCCTCGCGGGCAACGCGGCGGTCGAGCAGGCGGCGTCGGCCGCCGGTGTCGACGTCGAGGTGCCCTTCCACCCGGGTCGCACCGACGCCTCGCGAGGAGCAGACCGACGTCGACTCGTTCCGCTACCTCGAGCCCGCCGCCGACGGCTTCCGCAACTACTACGGCCCGAACGCATGGCTGCCCGAGGAGCACCAGCTCGTCGACAAGGCGAACCTGCTGACGCTCAGCGCGCCGGAGATGACGGTGCTCGTCGGCGGTCTGCGCGTCCTCGGCGCGAACTGGGACGGCTCGTCGCACGGCGTGTTCACGGACCGCCCGGGCGTGCTCACGAACGACTTCTTCGTGAACCTGCTCGACCTCGGCACGACGTGGAAGCCGCTCGACCCGGGCTCGCACGCGTTCGCGGGACGTCAAGGACGGCTCGGGCGAGTCGGTCGGCATCGGCACGCGCGTCGACCTGCTGTTCGGCTCGAACTCGGAGCTGCGCGCCCTCGCCGAGGTGTACGCGAGCGACGACGCGTCCGAGAAGTTCGTCCGCGACTTCGTCGCCGGCGTGGGGCAAGGTCACCGAGCTCGACCGGTTCGACCTGGTCTGATCCGCACGACGAAGCGGCCCGTCCCTCTCGAGGGGCGGGCCGCTTCGTCGTGAAGGCGCTACTTGACGCGGGCCTCCGCCGGGGCAGGCGGGACGCTGCCCTTGGGCTCGAAGAGCGCACGGTGCAGGAAGCCGGCGAGGAGCCCGCCGACGAGTCGGGAACACGATGAAGACCCACAGCTGCCCGAGCGCCGCCCCGCCGCCGTAGATCGCGGTCGCGATCGAGCGTGCCGGGTTGACCGAGGTGTTGTCGATCGGGATCGACGCGAGGTGGATGAGGGTCAGCGTGAGGCCGATCGCGAGGCCCGCGAAGCCCGCGGTGCCGCGCCGGGGGTGCGTGACGCCGAGGATCACGAGGATGAAGATCGCGGTGAAGAGCGACCTCGCGCGATGATCGCGGCGCCGAGCCCGAAGCCGCCCGGCGAGTGCTCGCCGAAGCCGTTGCTCGCGAAGCCGCTGTCCTGCGCGTCCGAGAGCCAGCTGGTCGGGGCCGAACAGGCCGATCAGCACGATCAGCGTCGTGCCGACGGCGCCGCCGATGACCTGCGCGATCACGTAGCCCGGCGTCTCGCGCCAGGAGAAGCGCCCCGCCGCGGCGAGTCCGAGCGTCACGGCGGGGTTGAAGTGCCCGCCCGAGATCGGCCCCCACGTGTAGATGCCCGCGAGCAGCGTCAGGCCGAACGCGAGCGAGACGCCCAGGAAGCCGATGCCGAGCGACGATCCGTTCGACCCGGTGCCGAAGTCGGAGGCGAACAGCGCGGCGCCGATCGATCCGAAGACGAGCAGGAACGTGCCCAGGGCCTCGGCGACGAGCTTCGTCGCGGTGCTGGGATGGGTGGTGGTATCCGGCATGGCGGACTCCTTTCCTCGTCGCGAGGGTATCGCCGCTGTCAGCTGGTTTCGCGAGGAGAGCGGCTCGGAGTGTCACCTTCGGCCGCCTTCCCGGGCTCAGAGCCGTCCGGCCGCCTTGAGCGCGAGGTAACGGTCGGCGAGGCGCGGCGGAAGGAGCTCGGGGGTGTCGGCGATCGCCTCGGCACCCGCCCGGCCGATGGCCGCGGCGACGGTGGCGGCATCCCGGGCCGTCCTCTCCGCCGCCGCCTCGCGGTACACCGATGCCGCGTCGGGGCGCTCCTCGCGCGGGCGAGCCTCGTCGGTCACGGTGCCCACGAGGACGTGCGTGCGCCGCGTGAGGGCGGGAAGCGACCCGAGGAAGCCGCGGGCGGCGTCGGGGGCGTCCTGAGCCGTCAGCAGCACGACGAGCGAGGGGCGCGACGTGAGGGCGCGCACCTGCGCGAACACGGCATCCCAATCGGTGTCGATGAGCTGCGGCTCGACGGGCGCCATGGCGTCGACGAGTGCGGGCAGAAGCGCGGGGCCGTCGACGCGCGTCACGCGTGCGCGGGTCACCCGGTCGAACATGAGCAGATGCGTGTGGTCGCCCGCCCGAGAGGCGAGCGCCGCGAGCAGGAGGGCGGCCTCCATCGCGGCATCCATCCGCACGCCGTCGCCGACGCGCGCGGCGGCCGTCCTGCCCGAGTCGATGACGATGACGACATGGCGGTCGCGCTCGGGACGCCACGTGCGCAGCATCGTCGTGCTGGAGCGGGCCGTCGCGCGCCAGTCGATCGAGCGCACATCGTCGCCCCGCACGTACTCGCGCAGACTGTCGAACTCGGTGCCCGGCCCGCGCACCTGGATGCTCGTGCTGCCGTCGAGCTCGCGCAGCCGCGCGAGCCGGGAGGGCAGATGGCGGCGCGAGGTGAACGGCGGCAGCACGCGGACGGCGCCCGGCTCGTCGATGCGCCCCTGTCGCCCTGCGAGACCCAGGGGGCCGTCCGAGCGCACGACGACGAAGGGACTGCGCAGCTCGCCGCGGCGCCGGGGGAGGAGCGGGAGTCCGCACGACGCGGCTCTCGCCCGCCGGAACGACGATGCGCTCGTGCTCGGTCGGCGCGCCCGCCGTCGGCTGCCATGCGTCGCGCACGCGACCCCGCAGCGTGCGGCCGCTCGTGTTGCGCAGGCGCATGCTCGTCTCGACACTCTCCCCGAGGAGCGCGCGCTGCGGCGCCGATCGCTCGATGGCGAGGGTCTTGGGATCGGGCGCCGCCGCGGCATCCGTCAGCGTCAGCACGAGACACAGGGCGAGCCACCCCGCCGCGGCGAGCCACGCGTCGACGCCGCCGAGCGAGAGCAGCACGACGGGCACGACGCCGACGGCGACGAGCAGGGGGAGACGACCGGTGACGTACATGCCTAGATCGGCACGCGGGTCTGCTGGACGACCGAGCCCAGCACGGCGTCGACCGAGACGCCCTCGAGTTCGGCATCGGGGCGCAGCCGGATGCGGTGCCGCCACGTCGGGACGAGCATCGTCTGCACGTGGTCGGGCGTGATGGCGGGGTACCCGCCGAGCCAGGCCCATGCCTTCGCCGCGGCGAGCAGGGCGGTCGCCGCGCGCGGCGAGACGCCGAGCTGCACCGAGGGGCTCTCGCGTGTCGCGCGGGCCAGGTCGACGACATAGGCGAGCACATCGTCCGACACGGTGACGGCCGCCGCGGCGCGCTGCGCGGCGGCCAGCTCCTCGGCGGTCGCCGCGCGCTGGACGCCCGCCGCGGCGAGGTCGCGCGGGTCGAACCCCTCGGCGTGACGGCGCAGGACCGCGAGCTCGGCGTCGCGCGGCGGCACCTCGACGAGGAGCTTGAGGAGGAACCGGTCGAGCTGGGCCTCGGGCAGCGTGTAGGTGCCTTCGTGCTCGATGGGGTTCTGGGTCGCGGCGACGAGGAAGGGCACGGGAAGGGCGCGGGTCACTCCGTCGGTCGAGACCTGGCGCTCCTCCATCGCCTCGAGGAGCGCGGCCTGGGTCTTGGGAGGCGTGCGGTTGATCTCGTCGGCGAGCAGGATGTTCGTGAAGACGGGCCCTTCGCGGAACTCGAACTCGCCTGTCTTGGCGTCGTACACGAGCGAGCCCGAGACATCGCCCGGCATGAGGTCGGGCGTGAACTGGATGCGCTTCGTGTCGAGCCCGAGCGTGGTGGCGAACGCCCGCACGAGCAGCGTCTTGGCGACGCCCGGCACACCTTCGAGGAGCACGTGGCCGCGCGCGAGGAGCCCGATGAGCAGCCCCGTGACCGTGCCGTCCTGGCCCACGACCGCCTTGGCGACCTCGGTCCGCACGCGGTTCATGGCCTCGCGGAGGGCGGCGTCGTCCCGCGCGGGCACGGCTGCCTGATCCGTTGCGGCGGTATCTGTCATCGGCTCTTCCTTTCAGGGCGGGTGGCCGCGTGGACGGCCTCCTCGAGGTCGCGCAGACGCGCTCGGAGGCCGACGAGGTCGGCGTCCGAATGGGGGATGTCGTCGATCAGCACGGCATGCACGGCTCGTCGGTCCAGGCCCGTGCGGGCCGCGGCGGCGTCGGCGACCTGGTCCGCGCGTGCGGCGGGTCCGAGTCCGAGCCGCCGGGCGAGCCGCGTGAGCGCCGCCGCGCGCAGCTGAGCGGCCGCGTGGGCGGCATCCCGCGAACGCTCGTAGAGGCGCCCGCGGCCCTGGGTCGTCTCGTTCGCACGCACCGTGACGGGAAGGCGCTCGACGACGAGGGGCCCGAAGCGGCGTCCGCGCCAGACGGCGGCGGCGACGCCCGCGAACAGGAGGATCACGAGGACGGGACTCACCCACGGGGGCGTGAGCTCGCCGAGCGACGGATCGCCGCCCTCGAGATCGGTGTCGAGGATGCTCGGCACGTACCAGACGACGACGGCATGCCGGCCCAGGAGATTGATCGCGAGAGCCGCGTTTCCGTCCTGTGCGAGGCTCTCGTTGACGAAGAGGGGGCGGGCGTCGATCGCCGCGATGCGTCTCACTCCGTCGTCGCGGACGAGGAGACCGGAGCCCGCGCCCGCGGGGTAGCACGCCGTGGCGTCGTCCGACTCGAAGACCATGCCGGGAGCGACGGCGCCCGAGCGGAGCGCCTCGGCCAGATCGCACTCCGGCGCGGCGAGCTCGTCGGCGAGCGGCACCCGCGAGAGTCGAGCCGGGCAGGAAGACGCGCAGGTCGCGCGAGCGCGGCTCGATGAGCACGAGGTCGATCGCGGCGTTCCCGAGGGCTTCGACGGCGTCGTCCGACAGCGCAGGCGCGTCGGGCAGCACGAGCGTGGCGTCGCGGTCGGCGAGGGCCGTCGTCGCCTCTGCCCGGCTGCGCGCGACGACGACCTCGACGCCCTGGTCGCGCAGGATCTCGACGAGGGCACGCGTGCCGAGGGGGCCGGATGCCTCGGGGTCGAGCGCATCCCGTTCCGAGCGCTCGCCGATCCCCGACAGTGCCCAGCCGGCGAGACCGACGACGAGCACGACGAGTCCGATCGCGATCCACGCGCCGACCCGCCGGGCGCGCGAGGTCGTGCGGACCTCGACGTCGGCCGTCACGCGGGCACCTCCAGAGGCGTCCGGGGCCGTGCCGCCGCGATCGCGTCATCGACCGAGGCGACCGTCCGCAGGAGCTCAGCGGTGCCGGGACGACGGAGGTACCGGACGTCGTCGAACGCGCGCGCGGCGGACTCGAGGTCGTCGGCCGACCCGGGGAAGGCGCGGGCCGCCGCGCGCGCGAAGACGTGCACGGTGGCGCCCGGCGGCGTCTCGACGATCCCCCGCTCGGCCAGCGCCCGCGCGAGTGCCCGGAAGCGCAGCACGATCGCCTCCGCCCACTCGCCGCGTGCCGCGAGTGCCGCGCTGGCCGCGCGCAGCTGGGCGGCGGTCCGCTCCTCGGCGTCCCCGAACAGCAGCCCCGCGGGGGCGGGTGCACGTCGGGTCGAGCGCGGCACGCCCCACACGAGGAAGGCGACCACGATGAGCACCGCGACGACGATCGCGCCGACGACGGCGAGCGTGGCACCCCAGCCCTCCGACACCTCGCCCGAGAAGAGATCCATGAAGAAGTCCCACACGGCGCGGCTCGCGCGATCGAAGAAGGTCGGCTCGGTGATCCGGTACGCGGGGTCCGAGAGCTCCTGCTCGGCCCAGCGTCGCGCCTCGTCGCCGTCGGGGATGAGCGGGATCGTGGAGACGGGCCTCACGCCCACGGCGAGTCCCGGTCGCCGCCGGGAGCCGTCCACGTCGTGGGTGCCTGCGGCGGGGGAGCGGCAGGAGCCGCGGGTGCAGCCGGGTGCACGGGCGGGGCGGCAGGCGCAGCATACGCGGGCGGGACGCCGGGGGTCGTGACGGGCGGTCGGGGCGCGATCGAACGGCCGATGCTCTGCACGTAGGGATCCGCAAGGCCCTGGGCCCCGGCATCCCGGCGCTCGACGTAGGCGAGCAGATCGAGGTCGAGGCCCTCGCGGCGCATGCGGCAGTCGACATAGATGAGCGCCGTGGCGGTCGACTGCACGACGAGGGCGATCGACTGGATCAGGAAGAGCGCCGCATAGCTGAGGAGACCGCCCACGACGACCGCGATGACGCCGGACGCCGTGGGATCGCCCGTCGGCGTGACGACGGTCGAGAGGCCGACCGAGAGGAACGAGAACGGGATGCTGATGATCTGGCCGAGGAACCCGAAGATCATCGAGATGAGGAGGATCACCCCGAGCGACGACCAGAAGCGTCCGTGTACGAGCGTCCACGAGCGTCGGACGGCCTGGGCGATCGTCGCCCGCTCGATGATGATGACGGCCGGCGCCAGGAGCAGCTTGATCGCGAGCCACCACACGAGCGGGATGGCAGCGAGCACGAAGACGATCCCGAGCGTGATCGCGAGCGGGATGGCGACCGTCGCCAGGACCGCCACGACCGCCGCGACGATCGCCACGGCGGCCACCAGCACGAGCGCGACGAGGAGCGAATAGCCGATGAGCCGCCACGCGACGGGCTTGACCTGGCGCCAGATCGCGCCGAGCGTGAGCTTCTCAGCCACGACGGCGTGCGTCACCTCGACGACGACCACGCCCTGGATGATGACCGACAATGCCTGCGCCGCGATGCCCAGGACGATGCTCGAGACGAGGATGATCGCAACGGATCCCGCCGTCACCGTCTCGAACTCGTCCGTGCCGGGCCGCAGCGTGTCCAGCCGCGACAGGGTCGCCCACGTGATGCCGCCGATCGCGGCGAGGACGACGACGTACGAGAGCGTCTGCACGACGAGCGCGAACCCCAGCAGGACGCGCGGATTCTGGCGGAGCGCGACGAACGAGCGGCCCAGGATCGTGCCGAACGTCAGGGGGTGCAGCGGAACGATGCCGGGGCGAGAGGCGGGTGTCCAGGCAGGGTACGCGGTCACGTGCTCCTCCTCGTCCTCGCGCCCCGCGGGCGGGTCTCCATCGTGTCACACACCGCGCCGAGTGGCCGTCGGACGCCCTCAGCGGCTTCGCGGTGGTCGCACTGCCCGTGTCCAGGCGCTGTCCACTACTCTGTGGGGAGCGCACGCGCGCCGCTGGGGCGGTGCCTTGGCCCGACGTGAAGGACGAAGGCGTTAGATGACATCACGCATCCTGGTGGTCGACGATGACACCGCTCTCGCCGAGATGATCGGCATCGTCCTGCGCACGGAGGGCTTCGACACCGTCTTCTGCGCCGACGGCTCCAAGGCCGTCGAGACGTGGCGCACCGAGCGGCCGGATCTCATCCTGCTCGATCTCATGCTCCCCGGCATGGACGGCATCGAGATCTGCACGCGCGTGCGTGCGGAGTCCGGCATCCCGATCATCATGCTGACGGCGCGCACCGACACGGCCGATGTCGTGCGCGGCCTCGAGGTCGGCGCCGACGACTACATCGTGAAGCCGTTCAACCCCAAGGAGCTCGTCGCCCGGATCCGCACGCGCCTGCGGCCCGTCGCGCAGCCGGTGGGCGAAGTGCTGCGGATCGGCGACCTCACCGTCGACGTCGCCGCCCACGAGGTGCGACGCGGTGACACGGCGATCGCGCTCACGCCGCTCGAATTCGAGCTGCTGGTCGCCCTCGCCTCCAAGCCGCAGCAGGTCTTCTCGCGTGAGATGCTGCTCGAGCAGGTGTGGGGCTACCACTACAAGGCCGATACGCGGCTCGTGAACGTGCACGTGCAGCGACTGCGCGCCAAGGTCGAGCTCGACCCCGACAACCCCAAGATCGTCACGACCGTCCGTGGCGTCGGCTACCGCGCCGGCGCTGTCGTCTGAGGTCGGTATGACTTCCGCGGGTGCCGGGAGCGCTGCGCCCCGGGATCCGTGGGCGTGGCTCCGAGGCTGGCGCTCCTGGCCCGACGACCTCGCGAGCCTGTGGCGCCGGTCGCTGCGCTTCCGCACGATCCTGGTCACCCTCGCCCTGACGGCGCTCGCCGTCGTCATCGCGTGTCTGTGGATGGCGATCCAGATCCAGAACGACCTGTTCGTCTCCCGTCGCGACCAGGTGCTCGACGCGGCGCAGCGCGCGACGGCGATCGCGCAAGAGACCCTCGACTCGGCCGTCGAAGGCGATTCGACGCAGCTGCAGGCGCTCATGCAGACCGTCAGCGGCAGCCTCGCGCAGCAGTCCTCGAGCGACGCGATCGCCGTCTTCCGGATCGATACGACGCCGTCGCAGCTCGCGCCGCAGGACTTCACGCGAGGACCCGCGTTCGACTCCGCCATCACGCCCGAGCTCGCCCGGCAGGTCGAGGAGAACCCGGGTCAGCAGTGGTGGCAGTCGGTCGCCCTCCCCGGAGAGGACGGGGCGACCGCCCCCGGCATCGTCGTGGGCCAGCAGCTGACGATCCCCGTCTCGGGGGTCGGCTCGTACGCGCTCTACCTCGCGTATGACCTGAGCGCCGCGTCCCAGACCCTGGGCTTCATCCAGGGCACCCTGTGGATCGTCGGGATCGCCCTCGTGCTGCTCATCAGCGGCATCGCGTGGTTCGTGCTGCGCTCGGTCACGACCCCCATCGGCGAGGCCGCCGAGACGAGCGCGAAGCTCGCGTCGGGGCAGCTCGACGTGCGCCTGCCCGTACGAGGCGAGGACGAGCTCGCGACCCTCGGTCGCTCGTTCAACGCGATGGCCGACAGCATCGAATCGCAGATCAAGGAGCTCGCCGACCTCTCGCTCGTGCAGCAGCGCTTCGTCTCGGATGTCTCGCACGAGCTGCGTACGCCGCTCACGACGATCCGGCTCGCAGCCGACATGATCAACGACCAGCGCGACGAGTTCGACCCCGCCACCGCTCGTGCAGCCGAGCTGCTGAACGCGCAGGTGCAGCGGTTCGAGACGCTGCTCACCGATCTGCTCGAGATCAGCCGGTACGACGCGGGGTCGGTGCAGCTCGAGCTCGAGCCCACGAGCCTCGCCCACCTCGCCGAGGACGTCATCGAGTCGATGGCGCAGCTCGCCGTGCAGCACGGGACCGATGTCCGCCTCGTGGCTCCGGGCGGGTATTCCCCTGTCGACATGGACCCGCGGCGCGTGCGCCGGATCGTGCGCAACCTGCTCGGCAATGCGATCGAGCACGGAGACGGCCGCCCCATCGTCGTGACGGTCGACAGCGACCAGCAGGCGGTTGCGCTCGGGGTGCGCGACTACGGCATGGGCATGACCCCCCAGGACGCCGAGCGTGTGTTCGACCGCTTCTGGCGCGCCGATCCCTCGCGCAAGCGGACGATCGGCGGTACGGGCCTCGGGCTCTCGATCGCGCTCGGCGACGCGCGTCTGCACGGCGGAGAGCTGAGCGTGTGGTCCGAGCTCGGACGCGGGACGAACTTCGTCCTGACGCTGCCCCGGCAGGGCAACCGGCTCGTCGCTCCTTCGCCCATCCCGGTGGACCCGGGCGATGACTCGGTCGCAGCCGTCGAGGACCTCGGACTGACGCAGCCGATCACCGTGCTCCGAGACGGGATGCCGGGCGGCGCGAAGCGCGGAGGCTCACGATGACGCGGCGTCGCGGCATCCTCGCAGCCGCCTTCCTCGTTGCGAGTGCTCTCCTCCTCACGGCGTGCGCGGGTCTGCCGACGGGCGGACCCGTTCAGGAGGGGCGGACTGCCGGCAGCGACGACGGCCCCCCCGACATCTCGTTCCGGCCCACCGGACCGCAGCCGGGAGCCACTCCCGAGCAGATCGTCGACGGGTTCCTGCTCGCCGGATCCGGCCCCGCCGCAACGGCGGGCTCGTCCGAGTGGTCGACGGCGCGAGAGTTCCTCGGTGCATCGATCAGCAGCCAGTGGAACCCCTCGGCGGGCGTCACGATCGACGAGTTCGGCGCACGCCAGGCCCGACTCATCGACCAGGACACCGTGCAGGTCTCGATCGTGCCGATCGCCACCGTCGACGACAAGGGCGCGTACGACCGCGCCGACGGCGGGACGATCGCCCTGACCTTCGAGCTCGGCAAGAACGCCGACGGCGAATGGCGCATCATCGATGCCCCCGACGGCATCGTCCTGGACCGCACGACGTTCACGCAGGTCTTCCAGCACTACTCGCTCGCCTACTTCGACTCGTCGTGGACGTACCTCGTGCCCGACGTGCGGTGGTTCCCCCGCACGAACACGGCGACACGCATCGCCGACGCGCTCGTCAACAAGCCCCCGAGCGACTGGCTTGCCGCGTCCGTCAAGACGGCGTTCCCCGAGGGGGTCGGCGCGAATCCGGCCGTCCCGGTCGTCTCCGGGCTCGCCGCCGTCACGCTGACGGATGCGCTCGGCATCGACCAGACGAGCCTCGATCGCATGCAGACGCAGCTCGAGGCGAGCCTCAGCGGGGCGGGCGTCAGCGACGTCGAGATGCTCGTCGACAACATCGTCCTGTCCGCGACCGCTGTGCCCGTACGCCGCACGACCGTGACAGGACCGGCGCTCGCCCGCATCCCGCAGGGCTTCGGTTTCCTGGCGGGCGACGAGCTGGTCGAGATCCCCGGGCTGTCCGACGCGATCGCGGAGGTCGACGCGTCCGCGATCCAGGTCTCGCCGGATCGGGATGCCGCGGCCGTGCGCACGACGGACGGCTCGGTCGTGCGGGTCGAGGCGTCGGGCGCCGTCACGGTTCTCGACTCCCGCCCGGGTCTGGTGAATCCCACGATCGATCCGTCGAGGGGGATCTGGAGCGTCCCGGGGGATGCCCCGCAGGCCGTGCGCACCTTCCTGCCCGACGGCCGGAGCGTCCAGGTCGCGGGAGCGTGGCCCGGCGCGGAGCACATCGGAGCCATGATGGTGTCGCGCGACGGAGCCCGCATCGCGGCGCTCGTGACGTCGGGCAGCCGCACCTCGGTGTGGATCTCGGGCATCGTCCGCGTCGACGGCGTGCCCACTGCGCTCAGTGACCCCTTCGAGCTCGGCGTGGTCGACGGTACGGGCGTGGGGCTCGCGTGGCTCGACGACACGACGGTGGGCGTCCTCGCCGGCGACGGCTCGACGACGAAGGTGCTCGAGCAGCTCGTCGGTGGCCCGGGGGGCGTGACCCCGGGCCCGGACGGTGCGGTGTCGATCGCGGGCGCCAACTCGGTCTCGAGCGTGCGCATTCGTGGCAGCGACGGCACGCTCTACATCAAGCGCGGCGTGAACTGGCAGGAGACGGCGGCGGGCATCATCGTGCTCGCGACGCAGCAGGGCAGCCCCGAGTAGCTCCTCCCCAGCTGTCGCTGGGCGCTGGTCCTCCCCGGCCGGGCCGTTGCTGGGCACGCCGGCGATGGAACAGGTCATCGTGGACGGATGGATGCCGCCTCCGTCATCACGAGCGCGCTGCGCGACGCGCTCGGCCTCGTCTTCCCCGTCGACTGCGCGGGGTGCGGCGCACACGACGTCCCGCTGTGCGATGACTGCCTGCTCGCGCTCGCGCCGCGCGTCCACACGCGCGTTATCGGCGGCATCGCGGTCTCCAGCGGAGTGTCCTTCGAGGGCTCGGCGGCCCGTGTCATCCGGAGCTTCAAGGGGGAGGGACGCACGGGAATGGCCCGCGCCCTCGCGCCCGCCCTGGCGGCAGCGGCGGCCGACGCGAGCCGGGGCGCCGACGCGACGCTCGTGCCGATCCCCACGTCGCGCTCGTCGTTCCGGCGCCGCGGCTTCCATGCGGCCGAACTGGTCGCCACGCGCGCGGGACTCCCGATCGCACGGCTTCTGCGGCCGAGCCGTCAGAGCGCCGACCAGCGCGGCCTCGACATCGTCGAACGCCGTCGGAACGTGGCAGCGAGCCTCACGGCGCGTGCCTGCGCAGCGGGCGCGCGGGTCCTCGTGCTGGACGACGTCGTGACGACCGGGGCG
Source organism: uncultured Actinomycetota bacterium (assembly GCA_963695125.1). Taxonomy (GTDB): domain Bacteria; phylum Actinomycetota; class Actinomycetes; order Actinomycetales; family Microbacteriaceae; genus Microbacterium. Next base: position 275,617 of record CAVOFY010000003.1, on the reverse strand, counting down.
ACGATAGGGGAGGCGGTACGGGCTCTCGAGCACGCGGGCGCCGTCGTGATCGGTGCCGTCACGATCGCGGCGACACCACGCAGAGGCGTCGCTCGGGAAACTCGTAGGTGACAGTCCCGTGACGCAGGGCTAGCTTGGGAGTACAAGGCGACTGAAGGTCCGCCCTTGGCCGGGGGGACCGGAACAAGGAGGTCAAGGATGGAAACCAGCATCGTCGGCGTGGGAGTGAGCGTGTCTGACCGCTTCCGCGGCGTGGTTGACGAAAAGGTCTCCCGCATCGAGCAGCTTGCTCCGCGAGCGCAGCGGCTCGACGTCAAAGTGACTCATCGCGCCTATCACAACGGTCGACTCGAGGACGAGACCGTCGAGCTCACGCTCACGGGCAAGGGCCCCATCGTGCGGGCCGAGGCCGTCGACAGCGACAAGTTCGCCGCACTCGACATGGCGGTCGACAAGCTCGCAGAGCAGCTCCGGCGTGCGAAGGACAAGCGACTGGACGCGCGCAAGCACCCCCGCGGCGCGAAGCTCGACAAGGAGAGCGGCTCGCTGCAGGGTGTCGACGTGCAGCCCGCCTCGGCCGAGGTGCTGCGTGCCGTCGCGACCGGCGAAGTGCCGATCATCACGGGCGATGAGGACGAGGAGGACTACACGCCCGTCGTCATCCGCACGAAGCAGTTCGGCCCCGAGTGGATGACCGTCGAGGACGCCGTCGACCGCATGGAGCTGGTCGGCCACGACTTCTTCCTCTTCATCGACGTCCGCACCGACCACCCGAGCGTCGTCTACCGGCGCAAGGGCTGGGACTACGGCGTCATCTCGCTGACGACACAGGCAGCCCCCGAGGCGGGCGCCGCGTAGAGCGCAGGCAGGACGGATGCCGCGGCCTTGCGAAGGTCGCGGCATCCGTCGTCATCCGCCCACGGGGGCGACGGATTCGCGCGCCCCGTTTCAGTCGAACATGCCGTCCAGCAGGCTGCCGATCACGAGGCCGCCGAGGATGCCGCCCATGATGCCATCGCCGCCACGGCGTCCGCCGCCGTAGCCGCCGCCCCACTGATCGGGGCCGTTCTGGGGGCGGGACTGATCGATGTCGCGCTGCGCGAGCTGGAGGGCCTCTCCCGCGAGGAACGCGACGCGACGGGCCATCGCCATGCCCTGCTCGCGGTGGTCCTCGTCGATGCTGGTCGCGGCCGACGCCGAGGTGCCGAGGTAGCGATCCAGGTCGACGCGGATGCGCTCCGCCTCGGCGAGGCGCGTGCGGGCGTCGGCCCCGATCCAGCCGCGGTGTCCCGCGATGACGCTGCGGGCGACGGCGAGCTGGCGGTCTGCGTCGTCGATCGCGTGGCGCACGTGCTCGAGGGGCGGGATGACGCGGGCCGCGCGCTCACGGGCCGAGGCGATCGCGGCATCCAGTCCCGCATTCGCCTCGCGCAGGCGCGAGAGCTGCGTGAACGGGTCGGTGTTGACGCCCGCCGCGGGGAGCGCCGACAGCGCCGACTGCAGCTCGGCGATCGCCGCGGTCACGCCAGGGGACGGCGGCTCCTTCAGCGCCACGACGATATCTTCGCGGGAGTCCTCGACGATGGCCGAGAGGGTCGATTCGGCGCGCAGAGCCTCGACTTCGAACGTCTCGACCGCGTCCAGCAGCGTCGCGGCGCGGCGGACGGCCTCCGCCGCGGCTTCGAGGGCGAAGTTCGCCTGTTCGCGCTGTCCTGCCTCACGGCGACGTTCGGCGACGGAAGCACTGTGCTCCGCGAAGCCGATGAGCTGCTCAGCCTCGGCGGGGTTGGCGTCGATCTGGGAGAGCGCGGAGGGAGCGTAGCGCGACCCGAGGCGCGTGACGGTCTCGCGGGCTGCGGGGACGCGGGCGCGCAGGCGCACGGCATCCGCGCGCACACCCGCGATGATCTCGGGAGCCCGACGGGCACGGGCGATGCGCTCTGACAGCGCCTCGGTGCGGTCGTCGAGCAGCTCCTCGGCCCACTCGCAGAGCTGCACGATGCGTGCATTGCGCGTGCGAAGCTCCTCGGGCGTGTCGGGGATCTCGTCGTGGTTCAGCTGATGCAGGTGGAAGGCCTCGCCGAGGTGCTGACGCACCGAGGCCAGTGCTTCGCGTAGTTCCTTGGTCGACTCGGGGCCGAGCTCCGCGTCCGCGAACACGAGCTCATCGGTGGTCAGCCGTATGCGCTCGTCGGCGGCGACGAGCACGGTCTGCGCGCGGCGTGCGAGGTCGGCATCCTGGGCTGCCTGCTCTTCTCGTTCGCGCTTGCGGTTGCCCCAGAATCCAGCCATGCATCGATCCTACGGGCGACGACGGGGAGTCGGCTGAGCGTTCCTCGCCCTCTCCTCGCCCCACAGCCTGGCCGGGGGTCAGTGGCGGGGCTTGCGCTTCGGTCGCTCGTCGTCGTGGCGCGGGCGGCCGCCCGTGTCGAGCCGGAGCTCGATCAGCTTGCCCGAGATGCGCGTGTCGGCGAGGCGGTCGAGCGTGCTGCGCGAGAGGTCGGCGGGCAGCTCGACGAGCGAGAAGTCCGGCCGGATCTGGATCGCGCCGAAGTCGTCGCGCCTGAGTCCGCCCTCGTTCGCGAGCGCGCCGACGATCTGGCGGGGCTCGACCCGGTGGCGTTTGCCGACCGCGATCCGGTAGGTGGCCATCCCGCGCGCTCGCGCGGCCGCGCGCTCGCGCCGTCGCGGTCCGCGTCCGTCGCGCGGTGCGCTCGCGGCGATCGCCGCTCGCGGCCCGCGGCGCGGGCGACGGCTCCGGCGTCGGGGTCGAGCAGAAGCGGCGACTCGCCCTGCGCGACGACCGCCAGAGCGGCCGCGACATCCACCTCGGGCACGTCGTGGTGACGCACGTAGTGGGCGACGATGTCGCGGAACCGCTCGATGCGGTCCGTCTCGGCCAGGGCCGCCGTGATGCGGTCGTCGAAGCGCGCGAGGCGCGTGACGTTGACCTCGTCGACGCTCGGGCAGCTGCATCTCGGTCAGCTCCTGGCGGGTCGCGCGCTCGATCGCGCGGACGAGCCCGCGCTCGCGCGGCGTGACGAAGCTGATCGCGTCGCCGGACCGTCCGGCGCGGCCCGTGCGGCCGATGCGGTGCACGTACGACTCGGTGTCGGTCGGGATGTCGAAGTTCACGACGTGCGAGATGCGCTCGACATCGAGCCCGCGCGCTGCGACGTCGGTCGCCACGAGGATGTCGAGCTTGCCCGACTTCAGCTGGTTGACGGTCTTCTCGCGCACCGGCTGGGCGACGTCGCCGTTGATCGCGGCGGCGGAGTAGCCGCGGGCGCGCAGCTTCTCGGCGATCTCCTCGGTGACGCTCTTGGTGCGGCCGAAGACGATCATGCCGTCGAAGTTCTCGGTCTCGAGGATGCGCGTGAGGGCGTCCATCTTCTGCTGGAACGACACGATGAGGTAGCGCTGGGTGATCGTCGCCGAGGTCGTGGTCTTGGTCTTGACCGTGATCTCTTCGGGGTCGTGCAGGTACTGCTGCGACATGCGGCGGATCACGGAGGGCATCGTCGCCGAGAAGAGCGCGACCTGCTTCGTGTCGGGCGTGTCGGCGAGGATCGTCTCGACGTCCTCTGCGAAGCCCATCTTGAGCATCTCGTCGGCCTCGTCGAGCACGAGGTACTTGAGCTCCGACAGGTCGAGCGTGCCCTTGTCGAGGTGGTCCATGATGCGGCCGGGCGTGCCGACGACGATGTGCACGCCGCGGCGCAGCGCCGACAGCTGCACGCCGTAGCCCTGGCCGCCGTAGACGGGGAGGACGTGGACGCCCTTGCAGGTGCGACGCGTACTTCTCGAACGCCTCGCACACCTGCAGCGCGAGCTCGCGCGTCGGGGCGAGCACGAGCGCCTGCGGCGTCTTCTGCGACAGGTCGAGGCGGTCGAGCACGGGCAGCGCGAAGGCCGCGGTCTTGCCTGTGCCGGTCTGTGCGAGGCCGACGACGTCGCGTCCGGCGAGGAGCAGTCGGGGATCGTCGCCGCCTGGATCGCGGAGGGGGTCTCGTACCCGACATCGCGCAGAGCCGCGAGCACCGTGTCGCCCAATCCGAGGTCGGCGAATGTCATCGCGGCGGGCTCCTGCGGAGCCGCGTCGTCGATCGGGGTTTCATGCGAGGTCACGCTTCAGGTTAGTCCGCGCCGCCTGGGAGACGACAGCACGCCCGCGGGGCTCAGGCGGCCGAGCTCTCGCGGGCCGGCCGACCGCGCTTGGGGCGCTCGGTCGCGAGCTCGAGCGCGAGCGCGTGCTCGGGATGCCGCGCGAGCCGCTCCTCGGCGCGGTCGAGCCAGCGCAGCTCGGCCTCGGCCTGGGCGATCATCGAGTCGACGACGAGCGCCCAGGCGAGACCTTCCGGGCCGTCCGCCGGGCCGGGGTAGGCCGTCTGCTGCAGCGCCCGCAGCTGGACGAGCGACGCGGAGCGCTGCTGCCGGATGAGCATCCGCCGCGTCGACGCCGGGGAGCGTCGCGGCGACGGCGAGCTTGATCGCGAGCTCGTCCCGCGTGGCGTGCGCGCGCGCGCGACCGGCGAGCGCGAGCCAGTCGCGCACCGTCGGCCGACCCGGCATCGGTGATCGTGCCAGTAGACGTGGCCGTGCTCGTCGACCTCGCCCTTTGCGACGAGGCCGTCGCGCTCGAGCCGGTCGAGCGTGTTGTAGATCTGCCCGACGTTGAGCGGCCAGGTCGATCCCGTGCGCCGGTCGAACTCGGCGCGGAGCTGGTACCCGTAGCAGGGGCCCTGGTCGAGGATCGCGAGCAGGCTCTGTCGCACCGACATGAGGTTCTCCCTTGTGCGGACACCGGGTATGTCCTTGCCGAATATATACATACCCGGTACTGGCATCCAAAGCGCGTCAGAACCGCAGCGCCTCGATCACCTTCGCCCGGACCGCGACCAGCGCGGGGATGAAGCCCGCGAGCGCGCCGATCGCGACGGCCGCGACGAGTCCGATGACCGCGGCGCGCAGCGGGAACGGCGGCACGTCCTGCAGCCCCTGGAACATCTGCAGCACGAACGGCGCCTGCATGATCGCGATCGCGAGCGCGATGCCGACGATGCCGGCGACGGCGGTCGCGACGACGGACTCGAGGAGGACCGAGGAGAAGATGCGGCTGCCGGTCGCGCCGAAGCTGCGGCGCACGCCGATCTCGCGGATGCGCTGGCGCATCGCGACGAGCTGGATGTTGACGAGTCCGAGCCCGCCCAGCAGCAGGACGAGGCCCGCGATCGCCGCCGGTGATCGACCTCGAACAGCATGAACGACTGCTCGCATCTCGGGCCGCGATCCCCAGTCCGTGCGGCATGACGCCGACCTCGATGCCCTCGAGCCCCGCGCGCAGGTCCATCGCGAGGACCGGGCCGATCTCGGCGACGAGGTCGTCCGACACCCACATCTCCCACGGCATCGAGGACTCGGGAGGGAGGGTGTCGACGCCGCGCGACGTAGCTGTCGAACAGCAGCGGTCACGAGCTTCTCCTCGTCGCCGGCGTACTGCCGCGGCGTCACGCCGATGACGGGATAGCGTGCCCGGCCAGTTCGCCCTGCAGCGGTGATCGGTGAACGGTCCCGGCGGCGGGCCGGCCGAAGGCATCCCACAGCGACTCGCGTGATGACGACCGGCGAGGCGAGCAGCTCCTCGTCGCCGGGGCGGAACCAGCGGCCCTCGAGCAGTGCGGCGTGCGGTGGATGACCGGATGCGCCGGGTCGATGAGCCGTAGCGGGCACCTGCTGCACCTGCTCGGGCGTCTGCACCTGCACCGCGAGGCCGTCCACGACGCGCGTGCGATGCGAGAAGTCGAACCGCTCGCTCACGCGGTCGACGCGCTCGTCGAAGGCGAGCCAGTCCATCGGCGTGCCGTCGGTCGGTGAACGCGGAGACCGAGATCGTCGCGAGCCGTCCGCCGAAGCGGTCGGACTGCTCGGTCTGGATCTGGCGCTGGTACTCGCCGAGCGCGACGACGGCCGAGATCGCGCCGACCGACACCGCGATGCCGATGAGGCTCAGCAGCACGCGGAGCTTGTGGTGGCGCAGCTCCGACCAGGCGTCGACGAGGGCGCCGATGATGCCGCTCACGACGGGTCCGCGGCAGGGCGGTGCCGTGCTGGCCGCCCGGGCTTCGGCGACCGAGCCGAGCGCCGTCTCGCGGAACGCCAGGTCGAGCCGGACGGGCGCGAGCACGCCGTCCTCGAGCCGATAGTGTCGCCGCGCCCGCGCCGCGACGTGGACGTCGTGCGTGATCGTCACCAGCGCGGCATCCGCCTCGGACGCGATGTCGTCGAGAAGGGTCATGACCGCGGCGCCGGTCTCGACGTCGAGCGCGCCGGTCGGCTCGTCGGCGAGGATGAGCGCGGGACGCCGCACGAGCGCGCGTGCGATCGCGACGCGCTGCTGCTCGCCGCCGGACAGCTGCTCGGGCGGCGACTCGAGCGGTGCGACAGGCCGACCCGGTCGAGCATCTCGGCGGCGACGCGGTTGCGCGTCCAGTAGGCGCGCCCCTTCGCGTAGCTGAGCGGCATCGCGACGTTCTCGAGCGCCGACCGTCCCGGCGAGCAGGTTGAACTGCTGGAAGACGAACCCGACGTTGCGCCCGCGGAGCCGGTCGAGCTTCGCGGGACCCATGCGGCTCGACGGGCTCGCCGCGGAACGACGACCGAGCCGATCGACGGCGCATCGAGCATCCCGAGGATGTTCAGCAGCGTCGACTTGCCCGAGCCGCTGCGACCGACGATCGACACGTGGTCGCCCGCGCGCGACCTCGAGGTCGACGCCGCGGAGGATGTCGAGCCGACGAGTCGTCGGGCAGGAGCGACGTGCTTGGTGACGGCCTCGAGCGCGACGAGCGTCACCAGCTCCATCCCGGCTCTTCGCAGAACTGCGCCGCCCATGCCGTCGTCGTAGCAGACGGGCTCGTCGCCGCCGCGAGCCCGGGGACGAACTGGCGGATCATGCTCGCCCTCCGCGAGGCCCTCGGTCACCTCGACGATCGTGCCGTCGCTCACGCCGAGCGCGATCGTGCGCTCCTCGAGCTCCGAGCCGTCACCGGCATCGACCCACACGACGCCCGTACCCGGCGCCGCCCTGGACCGCGGTCGTCGGCACGACCAGGGCGTCCGGTCACGGTGCCGATGTCGATCGCCGAGCTCGCGCCTGGAGGCCCGGCGAACACGACCTGATCGGCCGGGACCGCGCAGCGCACGCTCGTGGTGCCGTCCTCCGAGACCTGCACCTTGAGCGCCCGTGCAGGTGAACGGCGCGGGACCGCCCTGGATCGTGACGGAGGCCTCGGTCGGCGCGCCCAGCAGGCGGTACAGCTGCACCGGTTCGACCGTGCGAGAGCACGTGGTAGCGTGCAGGCGTGAGCGTCACGAGTGTCGCTGCCGACCGAGGTCGCGCTGCCCCTTCACGACGGCGAGCTCGGTGATCTCGCCCGCCTCGGGCGCGAGCGACGTCGATGTTGCTTGACGGGCTCGGCCTGCTTGATCGTGAAGAGCGGCTGGCCCGCGACGACCTGGCCGACCCTCGACGACTGGACGGCCGTGACGACGCCGTCGACCTCGGAGCGGATCGCGTACGAGGCATCCCGGGCGACGGTGCCCGGCAGGGTCAGGGCGTTCACGACGTCACCGCGCTCGACCGGGACGACGGTGTCGGCGATCTGGGCCGGCGGGCTCGGCCGCCGCCTCGGCTCGTCGGGGAAGAACGCGATCTTCACCAGCGCCGCGGCGATGACGCGCGAAGACGAGGACCATGAGGATCGGGAAGACCCAACGACGCCAGACGACCATGACATCCTCTCCGGCGCGGGGCACGCCTGGGCGAGAGCCGCTGCGCAACGCCCCTGTGTCCCGTCGCCGAGCATGCTTATCGGGATGTCCACGAGGGACGTCCGCGGTCAACGGAAGCACGCTCGGATCCACAGCGCACTCCAAGATCACGGCCGGGTAACATGGGCACAGTATGCCTGGGTGCCGACGCGCCCGGCGGCACCGGCGCCGATCGGCGTCGCACCCGATAGATGGAGACATCCGTGGCAAACCCCCTCGAGAAACTGCTCCGCGCCGGTGAGGGTCGCATCCTCCGCCGCCTGCAGCAGGTCGTGAAGGCCGTGAACGCCCTCGAAGAGGACTACGCGCAGCTGACCGACGAGGAACTGCGCAGCGAGACCGCCGAGCTGCGCGCCCGCCACGAGGCCGGCGAGTCGCTCGACCAGCTCATGCCCGAAGCCTTCGCCGCCGTCCGCGAGGCCGCCAAGCGCACCCTGGGTCAGCGCCCCTACGACGTGCAGATCATGGGCGGCGCTGCCCTCCACCTCGGCAACATCGCCGAGATGAAGACCGGTGAGGGCAAGACGCTGACCGCGGCCTTCCCGGTCTACCTCAACGCGATCGCGGGCAAGGGCGTCCACGTCATCACGGTGAACGACTTCCTCGCGTCGTACCAGTCCGAGCTGATGGGCCGCATCTACCGCGCGCTGGGCATGACGACCGGCACGATCGTCGCCGGCCAGACCCCCGAGGTCCGTCGCGAGCAGTACAACGCCGACATCACCTACGGCACGAACAACGAGTTCGGCTTCGACTACCTGCGCGACAACATGGCGTGGCGCAAGGAGGACCTCGTCCAGCGCGGGCACTTCTTCGCGATCGTCGACGAGGTCGACTCGATCCTCATCGACGAGGCGCGCACGCCGCTCATCATCTCGGGTCCGTCGTCGGGCGAGGCGAACCGCTGGTTCGTCGAGTTCGCGCGGATCGCCAAGACGCTCGAGGCGGGTGTCGACTACGAGGTCGACGAGAAGAAGCGCACCATCGGCGTGCTCGAGCCCGGCATCGAGAAGGTCGAGGACTACCTCGGCATCGACAACCTGTACGAGTCGGCCAACACGCCTCTCATCTCGTTCCTCAACAACTCGATCAAGGCGCTCGCGCTCTTCAAGCGCGACAGCGACTACGTCGTCATGAACGAAGAGGTCATGATCGTCGACGAGCACACGGGACGCATCCTCGTCGGGCGTCGCTACAACGAAGGCATCCACCAGGCGATCGAGGCGAAGGAGGGCGTGCCGGTCAAGGCCGAGAACCAGACCCTCGCGACCGTGACGCTGCAGAACTACTTCCGCCTCTACGACAAGCTCGCCGGCATGACGGGTACCGCCGAGACCGAGGCCGCCGAGTTCATGTCGACGTATCAGCTCGGCGTCGTGCCCATCCCGACCAACCGGCCGATGATCCGCAAGGACCAGCCCGACCTCGTCTACAAGAACGAGCAGGCCAAGTTCGACGCAGGTCGTCGAGGACATCGCCCGCCGCCACGAGACGGGACAGCCCGTCCTCGTCGGCACGGTCAGCGTCGAGAAGAGCGAGTACCTCTCGCGCCTGCTCGCCAAGAAGGGCATCAAGCACGAGGTCCTCAACGCCAAGAACCACGCGCGTGAGGCCGAGATCGTCGCCCGCGCGGGGCGCCTGGGCGCCGTCACGGTCGCCACGAACATGGCCGGTCGCGGTACCGACATCATGCTCGGCGGCAACGCCGAGTTCCTCGCCGTCCAGGAGATGAAGGCGAAGGGCCTCGACCCCGTCGAGACGCCCGAGGAGTACGAAGCCGCGTGGGACGAGGTCTACACCGACGACGCGCGACGTCGTGGCAGGCGAAGCGCGAGAAGGTCGTCGCGGCCGGAGGCCTGTACGTGCTCGGCACCGAGCGTCACGAGTCCCGCCGCATCGACAACCAGCTGCGCGGTCGCTCGGGCCGTCAGGGAGACCCGGGCGAGAGCCGGTTCTACCTGTCGCTCACCGACGACCTCATGCGACTCTTCCAGTCGGGCGCTGCCGAGGCGATCCTCGCCCGCACGAACTTCCCCGACGACGTCGCGATCGAGTCCGGCATGGTCTCGCGGGCGATCAAGAGCGCGCAGAGCCAGGTCGAGGCGCGCAACGCCGAGATCCGCAAGAACGTCCTCAAGTACGACGACGTCCTCAACCGTCAGCGCGAGGCGATCTACTCCGACCGTCGCCACATCCTCGAGGGCGACGACATCGCCGACCGCGTGCAGCACTTCATCGAGGACGCCATCAACGCCGTCATCGACGATCACACGGGCAGCGGCCACACCGAGAGCTGGGACTTCGACGCTCTGTGGACCGAGCTGAAGACCCTGTACCCCGTGAGCGTCACGATCGACGAGGTCGTCGCCGAGGCCGCGGGCCGCCGAGGCGGCATCGACGCCAACGGTCTCAAGCGCGAGATCCTCTCCGACGCGAGCATCGCGTACCGCAACCGGGAGGAGGCCCTCGGCGCAGCCGCGACGCGCGAGCTCGAGCGCCGCGTCGTGCTCCAGGTGCTCGACCGCCGCTGGCGCGACCACCTCTACGAGATGGACTACCTCAAGGACGGCATCGGCCTGCGCGCGATGGCTCAGCGCGACCCGCTCATCGAGTACCAGCGCGAGGGCTTCCAGATGTTCCAGACGATGATGGGGCAGATCAAGGAGGAGTCGGTCGGCTACCTCTACAACCTCGAGGTCGAGGTCCGTCGTCAGGGCGAGGGCGAAGAGGTCGCGCAGGTCGAGGCCAAGGGCCTGGGCGCGGCTCCCGTCGACGGTCAGCGGCTGCAGTACTCCGCCGCGAACGACGCGGGCGAGGTCGAGGTGCGCAACGACCGCGGTCAGGTGCAGCAGGCGGCGACGTCGCGGCTGCGTCAGGCGGCAGCCGCGGCGTCGGCTGCGCCGCCCGCGGCCGCTCCGGCGCCTGAGCCGCAGCGCGGTGCCTTCGGACAGCGGACGGATGCGGCGCCGCCCGAGCAGCCCGCTCCCATGAACCGCGCTCAGCGTCGCGCCCAGGGCAAGAAGTAGCGAGGCTGAGCCCGCAACAGGCGATCCGCCGAGTACAGGCATTTTCCCTACGGAAGCGCCTGTACTCGGCGGATCGCCTGTTTTCACGCGGTGGATGCCGCGGCCAAGTCCACCGCATGGCGATTGGCCTCGGCATCCCGGCGATATCCTGAACCGATGAGTCCGCTTCGCCCGCTCGATCAGTCCAGCAAGCTCAAAGACGTCCTGTACGAGATCCGCGGGCAGGCACTCGTCGCCGCCGATCGCCTGGAGGCCGACGGCCACACGGTGCTCAAGCTCAACACGGGCAACCCCGCGATCGTTCGGGTTCGAAGCGCCGTTCCAGATCGTGCGCGACATGATCGACTCGATCCCCGAGGCGCACGGCTACAGCGACAGCAAGGGCATCATGTCGGCGCGTCGAGCCGTGGTCTACCGCTACGAGCAGGACCCGACCTTCCCGTCGTTCGGTCCGGATGACGTCTACCTCGGCAACGGGGTGTCCGAGCTCATCACGATGGTGATGCAGGCGCTCCTGGACGAAGGCGACGAGGTGCTCATCCCCGCGCCGGACTATCCGCTGTGGACCGCCATGACGAGCCTCGGGGGCGGCACCCCCGTGCACTACTGCGCCGACGAGGACAACGGCTGGCAGCCCGACCTCGAGGACATCCGCAGCAAGATCACGCCGCGCACGAAGGCGATCGTCGTGATCAATCCGAACAACCCGACCGGTGCGGTGTACTCGCGTGAGGTCCTCGAGGGCATCGCCGAGATCGCGCGCGAGCACTCGCTCCTGGTGCTGTCCGACGAGATCTACGACCGCATCCTCTTCGACGACGCCGTCCACATCCCGATGGCGTCGGTCGCCCCGGACCTGCTCGTGCTCACCTTCAACGGTCTGTCCAAGACATATCGCGTGGCCGGCTACCGGTCGGGGTGGCTCGTGGTCACCGGTCCCAAGGATCATGCCCGCGGGTTCCTCGAGGGTGTCGACGCTCCTCGCCTCGACGCGTCTGTGCCCGAATGTCCCCGCTCAGCATGCGGTCCAGGCCGCGCTGTCGGGGGTGCAGTCGATCGATGCGCTGATCGCGCCGACAGGGCGCATCCATGAGCAGCGGGATGCCGCGTGGAAGGCGCTCGAGGCGATCCCCGGCGTCTCGTGCGTCAAGCCTCAGGGCGCGCTGTACGCGTTCCCGCGTCTGGACCCCGAGGTGCACGAGATCCGCGACGACGCCGAGCTCGTCTACGACTTCCTCATCGCCGAGCACGTCCTGCTGGTTCCCGGGACGGGATTCAACTGGGCGACGCCCGACCACCTTCGGATCGTGACGCTGCCCGAGGAGCGTGTCCTCACCGAGGCGATCGAGCGGCTCGGCAACTTCCTCTCCTCGTACCGCCAGTAGCGGGAACCCCCTCGCCAACAGCGCCCGAAGGTCCTACCGTCGGCGTATGGCGATCGAACTGAACCAGCCCGCCCTGACGCAGGCCCGCGCCCTCGTCCGCGAGGGCAGGGTCGTGAAGGACGGTCAGGGGGACTGGGCGGATGCGTCCCCGACTCCTGACGAGGAGAACGCGTTCATCGAGCGCGACGGGTGGACCGCGTACGCGCACTGGCACCTCGGGGTCGACAAGAGCCACGACCGCGAGACGAAGGAGGCGTGGTCGTTCCCGATCGGGGACTTCCGCAAGGTTCACCGGTCAGGCGTCATCGCGGCCGAGAGTCGTGCGGGCCAGTTCGGGCATGACGACATCCGGGACGCATGCCGTGCCCTGCTGGACCTGATCGACGGCTCTTAGAGCAGCGCGAGCGATGTCGCGCGCCAGCGGCCGTCCATGCCCTCGAGGCGGATCGCCACGGCACGCGTGCGTGCGGGGCCCTGCACGATGACGACGGATTCCACGATGCCGTCGGCGGGTGACTGCTGCCGCACGGAGAGCAGGGCGTGGACGGGACGTCTGGCGGGCACGCCTCGGGCCGAACGTGCGCGCACCGCGAGGTTGGACCGGATCACGAGCCGGCGGTATGCATCCTCGGTCAGCCAGCGCGCGAGCTGCTCGACCTCGCGGACGCCCGCGAGCACTTCGAGCACGCCTCGCGTGAGGTTGCGCACGAACGTCTCGGGGTCGGGCAGTTCGCTCGAAGACGTCCGCTGCGCCGCGAAGAAATGGGTCAACTCGTACGGGTCGGCCGAGCGCAGGAGCGCGCGCGAAGATCCCGTGGGCAGCATTGCCAATGGGTGCCTATCTCGACAGGGGGGATGTCTTGTCGAGAAGTAGAACACACGGGACGCGCGCACGAAGAAGCGAAGAAGGGCCTGTGGACAACTTGTGATGCCATCGTGATGCGGGGCCTACCCTGCCAGGATGCGGTGGGATCGGTTCTTCACGGACCTCGAGGATCAGCTCGCGTCGGAGTGGGAGGCCGAGCGGGCCGCCCTCGACACCGAAGCAGAGCGGCTGCGGCTCTCACGCGTCGCGCTGCGCGACCGGCTCGGGATGCTCGCCCATGCCGATACGGCGTGCTCGTTCGAAATCGTCGATGGATCGGCGCACACAGCGCGCGTCAGTGCCGTCGGCGCCGACTGGGTGGCCCTCGATCCTGCGGAAGGCCACGGGCGCGGGCTCATCGTGCCGCTCGCCTCCCTCGCGAGCATCGCGGTCGCGCACCCCGAGCTGCTGCGCTCGGCCCGACCGGGTCCTGCGCCGTCCGCGATCGCGGAGCGTATGACGTTGGGATTCGTCCTGCGCGACCTCGTGCGCCGCCGGTGCGCCGTCGCGCTGCAGCTCGCCGGCGGCCGGTCGCTCACAGGCACGATCGATCGAGCGGGTGCGGATCATCTCGATCTCGCGCTGCACGACGCCGGGGCGCCTCGACGGGCCGACGAGGTCAGGGGCCACCGCATCGTGCCGTTCGCGGCGATCGCGTGGCTGCGTCCCGACGGCGTCATCGCGTTCTGAGTGACGATCAGTCGCCGTGCCGGACCCGGCCGGTGCCCCACAGCTCGGGGAAGCTCGCCTGCTGCGACTCGTTCCACAGGGCGGCACGCCGCGCGATCTCGGCCCGGGAGTCGAGGTAGTCGCCGACGCTCTCTTCGACGATGCGCCAACGAGCGGGCGATCCCAGACGCACGCCGCGCAGTTCGCCTTCGTCGACGAGCGACATCACCTCGTCGACCGAGACGTCGAGGATCTCGGCCGCCTGCGCGGGAGCGAGCATGCGCACGGCTGAGGTCGGGACGTGGGGCATGCCCCCATTATGGCCGTGGCGTCCTCCGCCTCCGGGTGAGCGACCGGGGGTGTGGATAACCGCCGTCCCACTTGCCGCAAGTGATTCACGATGGGGGGCATGACCGCCATCGACGCACCCCGCCGTCCACGCCCCGTCTTCTGGGCCGATGCCCGGTTCCTCCTCGGCATCGTCCTCATCGTGGCCTCCGTCGCGGGGGTCTGGGCCGTCGTCACCAGTGCACGCCAGACCGCTCCCGCGCTCGCCGCGACGCGGACGATCGCCGCGGGTGAGGCCGTCACCGCCGGTGACGTGCGCATCGTCGATGTCGCGCTCGGGCTGATCGGCGAGGCGTACCTGCCCCCGGACGCGCTCGCCGACGGCGCCGTCACGACCAGGACGATCGCTGAGGGCGAGCTCGTACCGCGCGGCGCGCTCGGCGCCTCGTCCGACGCCCGTACGACGAGCGTCGTGCTGCGCAGTGCCGTCGATGTCCCCTCGTCCGTCGCCGCGGGCTCGGTCGTCGAGGTCTGGTCGGCGCCGCTCATCGAGCGCGGCGTGTACGACGCTCCGCGCATCCTCGTCGCCGACGCCACCGTCGTCTCGGTCACGCGCGACGACTCGATGATGGGCGGGGGAGCTGCCGCGCTCGAGGTCGTCATCCCGCGTGCCGAGGTCGCGGCGGTGCTGACGGCGATCGCCGGCGAATCCGCGCTCTCGGTCGTGCCGACGTCGGGCGCGAAGCGGTGAAGGCAGTCATCGCGATCGACGAGCCTCGCGGCTCGAGCATCGCTGCAGAGCTCGCCTACGAGGACGTCGAGGTGGTGGCGGTCGTTCCGGCCGTCGATCCGGCGCGCGCGTGCGAGGGGATGCCGGGCACCGACCCGCTGCAGCGCGCCCTCGGCGAGGCCGACGTCCTCGTCCTCGAGGTCGCGCGCGAGACGGTCTCGGGATCCCTCGTCCGATTGTGCGATCGAGCGGGGGTCCGCATCCTGACCCTCGGCTCCGACGGTGACGCGGCGCGCATCGCCGAGGCGTTCGGCCTCGAAATGCCTCTCGACATCGGGATCGAGCCGTGGCGTCTCGCCGCGATCCTCGACAGCCCGCCCGCCGGGGCTCCGGGGCGCCCCGTCGACGCGGCGCCCCGCACGATCGTCGTCTGGGGCACGGCGGGGTCTCCCGGGCGCTCCACCGTCGCGATCGAGCTCGCCGTCGAGCTCGCGCGAGGGGGACGCCACGTCGCGCTCGTGGACGCCGACTCGCATGCGCCGTCGATCGCCCTGACTCTCGGCCTCGCCGACGAGGGCCCGGGCTTCGCGGCGGCGTGCCGCCAGGCCGAGCTCGGCGGGCTGGATCCGCGCGAGCTGACCCGCATCAGCGTTCCGCTCGGGCGCTCGGGGGTAGACGTGCTGACGGGCCTCAACCGCCCTTCGCGCTGGCCCGAGCTCTCTGAGAAGCGCGTCGAGGCCGCCCTCGCGGCATGCCGCGCGTGGGCGCAGTACACGGTCGTCGACGTGTCCTCGTCACTCGAACGGGACGAGGAGATCGTGAGCGACCTCGACGGACCGCGCCGCAACGGCGCGACGATCGCGGCGCTTCAGTCCGCCGACCTCGTCGTCGCGGTCGCCGGCGCAGACCCGATCGGGGTGTCTCGGTTCCTGCGGGCGTATCCCGAGCTTCGTGCCACGATCGGCGCGACACCCGTCGCGGTCGTCGCGAACCGTCTGCGGCCCGGGGCGCTCGGCATCGACGCCCGAGGTCAGGTGCGCCGAACGCTCGACCGCTTCGGCGGGGTCCAGGACGTCTGGTTCCTGCCGCAGGACGCGCGCTCGGCCGACGCGGCGCTCCTGTCTGGTCAGGCCATCGCGCAGGTGGCCCCGAGATCGCCGCTCACGCTCGCCGTGCGGCGCTTCGTCGGCGAGGCCGTCGTTCCTGCGCCCACGCCGTCCGCGCGTGTGTCCAGGCGCCGCCGCGCGGCCTGACGCGGCACGCGGTCATACGCGGAACGAGCCGGCCTTACGCTGGGAGGGTGTCGACCCTCAGCGATCTCGTCTATGCCCAGGGCCGTTCCAGCGAGGAGGACGTGGAGTGGCTCCACCGCCTCGCCGGAGACGGGCAGCTCCTCGCGGACCTCGCGTTCGCCGACATCGTGATCTGGGTGCCGACCGCAGACGACGACTTCACGGCGGTCGCGCACACGCGTCCGAGCGGCGCCGCGACGCTGTTCTACCGGGACATCGTGGGTGACCGCGTGCGGCCGCAGTGGCGCACGCAGGTGCGGGATGCCTTCCAGGCCGGCCAGATCGTCGACTCGGCCTCGCCCGACTGGTTCGAGGAGACCCCGACGCGCGTGCGGGCGGTCCCGATCGTGCGCTCGCGCGGCGGAGAGCCGTCGGTCACGATCGGGGTCCTGACCCGGCACACGAACCTCGGCGAGACCCGCACGCCGAGCCGCCAGCAGATCACCTTCAACGACTGTGCCGACGACCTGTTCGGCATGGTGGCCTCGGGAGAGTTCCCCGACCTGTCGGCGCCGACCGCGCCGAGACGGGGCGCGCCGCGCGCGTCCGACGGCCTCATCCGCCTTGACGTCGACGGAGTGACGACCTTCGCGAGCCCCAACGCGCTCTCGGCATTCAACCGCATGGGCTTCGACGACGAGCTCGAGGGGGAGTCCCTCGTCGAGGTGACCACGAGCATCCTGCCCGAGAAGCGCCAGTTCGACGAGTCCCTCCCGCTCGTCGTGACGGGTCGTGCACCGTGGCGCACCGACATCGAGGCTCGAGGGGTCACCGTGTCGCTGCGCACGATCCCCCTGCGCGACCACGGCACCCGCATCGGGGCCATCGTGCTGTGCCGCGACGTGACGGAACTCCGCCACCAGGAGCAGGAGCTCATCACGAAGGACGCCACGATCCGCGAGATCCATCACCGCGTCAAGAACAATCTGCAGACCGTCGCGTCCCTCCTGCGGATCCAGAGCCGTCGATCGCACTCCGTCGAGGCGAAGGACGCCCTGACCCAGGCCATGCGCCGTGTCTCGGCGATCGCGGTCGTGCACGACACGCTTTCAGAGGGCCTCGCTCAGAACGTCGACTTCGACGACGTGTTCGATCGCGCGCTCAAGCTCATCGCCGAGGTCGCCGCGGCGCCCTCGACGAGGGCCGCGACACGCACGAAGGGGCGGTTCGGCACGTTGCCGAGCGAGTACGCGACGCCGCTGGCCCTCGCGCTCACCGAGCTCGTCACGAACGCCGTGGAGCACGGCCTGGCGGGCAAGGAGGGCGAGGTCGAGATCATCGCAGAGCGCACGGATGACCGCCTCGAGGTCACGGTGCGTGACAACGGTGTGGGTCTGCCTGAGGGTCAGGTGGGACGAGGGCTGGGCACGCAGATCGTGCGCACCCTCATCCAGGGCGAACTGGGGGGCACGATCGACTGGCACACGGCGACGGGTGCCGGCACCGAGGTCACGATCGACATCCCGCTGCGCTACATCTCCCCGAAGGGCTAGATCAGCTGGCGCGACGCGCGCGCGCGGCGCGGCGCTTGAGGGCGCGGCGCTCGTCCTCCGACAGGCCGCCCCACACACCCGAGTCCTGTCCGGTCTCGAGGGCGTACTGAAGGCAGACTTCGGTGACGGTGCACCGGGCGCAGACGGACTTCGCCTTCTCGATCTGATCGACTGCAGGTCCGGTGTTCCCGACGGGGAAGAACAGCTCGGGGTCGACGGTCAGGCAGGCGGATTTGTCGCGCCAGTCCATGGTGGTGCTCCTTGTGACGGGATGTGTGGATTGAGTGGGTGCCGATTCGGGTCCGGTACCCTGTGGAGAGTGCGAGCTCATCGCTCGCCCCACGTCGCTGTGGGAGCACACGGCTCTTCTATCGTCCCATAGCACAAGGGCTTGATCAAGACGTGGGCGGCGTGTTTCGGTGCATCTTTGATGTGCACCGCCTCGCCGCACTGGAGGGTTCGCACAATTCTCGTGCCCCGACCGGAGGAACCTGAGGAATGCCGACACACGCCGTTCGGACCGCAGCCGCGCTGCTCGTCACGCTCGAAGGACTCGCGCTGGCGGCGCTGGCCGTGTGGCAGGTCGTCGCGATCGTCGCGGGTGACACGGCGGCGATCGACAGCGCCCTCGCGCTCCTCGTGCTGACGGCGATCGGGGCGATCGTCGTCGTCGCCTTCGGGGTCGGCGTCTTCCGCGGGCGCTCGTGGGGCCGCTCGGGCGGCATCGTGACGCAGGTGCTCATCCTCGCTGTGGCGCTGGGCGCCGCTACGGGCGCCTACGCCCACCCGCTCATCGGGGTCGAGATCGCGATCCCGGCGGTCATCGCGCTCGTGCTGCTCATCCTCGCGGCGCGCGATGCCGGGCGCGCGGCATCCGCCCGCTCCGAGGACTGAGCCCCCCTGCGGCGGATCAGACGCCGAGCAGAGAGCGCAGCCGTGCCACGTGGCCCGTCGCCTTGATGTTGTACAGCGCTTCGGCGACGCGTCCGTCGGCGTCGACCACGAACGTCGAGCGGATGACGCCCTGCACGACCTTGCCGTAGTTCATCTTGTCGCCCCACACGCCGTACTCCTCATGCACGCTGTGGTCGGGGTCCGAGAGCAGGTCGTAGTCGAGTCCGTCGCGCTCGCGGAAGCGGCGCAGCTTCTCAGGCGCGTCACGCGAGATCCCGAGCACCGTGTAGCCCGCAGCCTGCAGGGGAGCGAGGCTGTCGCGGAAGTCGCACGCCTCTGTCGTACAGCCCGGGGTCATGGCCTCGGGGTAGAAGAAGAGGATGACGGGGCCGCCGCGCAGATCGCTCAGCGAGACGGGGCGCTCGTCCTGGTCGGAGAGTGTGAAGAGCGGGGCGGGATCGCCGGGAGCGAGACGAGGCATCCCTCCACGGTACGCGACCGGGGCGATCAGTGCTTGTCGCCGAAGGTCTGCAGCAGTCGCTGGAGCGAGTCGAGGCGCGCCGCGCCGTTGGGCCCGAGGCGTCCCTCGGCGACGGCCTCGACGATCGCGCAGTCGGGCGCGTCGGGCAGATGGGTGCACCCGCGCGGGCAGCCGTCCGCGATCAGATCGAGATCGGTGAAGGCCTTGAGGATGTTCGCCGGGTCGACGTGGCCGAGCCCGAACGACCGCACGCCGGGCGTGTCGATGACCCAGCCCGATCCTGCGGGACCGCGATAGCGCAGCGACACGGTCGAGCTCGACGTGTGCCGCCCGCGGCCCGTCACGACGTTGACATGTCCGGTCGCGCGCTTCGCGTCCGGCACGAGCGCGTTCACGAGCGTCGATTTGCCGACGCCCGAGTGTCCGACGAAGACGGTCGAGTGCCCGACGAGGGCCTCGCCGACCCTGTCGACCGGCATCTCGTCCTGCGCGCTCGTGAAGACCTCGAGGTCGACACCGTCGAAGTGCCGCAGGAACTCCGACGGGTCGGCGAGGTCGGTCTTGGTCACGACGAGGAGGGGGCGGATGCCGGCATCCAGCGCCGCCACGAGATAGCGGTCGACGAGCCGCTCGCGGGGCTCGGGATCGGCGGCGGCCACGACGATGAGCATCTGGTCCGCGTTGGCGACGATGATCCGCTCGACCTGATCGGTGTCGTCCGCGCTGCGGCGCAGGAGCGATGTGCGCTCCTCGATCCCGACGATGCGCGAGAGGGTTCCCTCATCGCCCGACAGATCGCCTACGACGCGGGCGCGGTCGCCCGTCACGATCGGCATCTTGCGCAGCTCCCGCGCGCGGACGGAGAGGATCGTGCGCTCGTCGGGTCCGTCCTCGTCGACGAGGACGGTGTAGCGGCCGCGGTCGACGCCGAGTACGCGCGCGATCTGCGCGTCGGCGTGCGCGGGACGCCGCTTGGTTCGAGGCCGGTTCGCCTTCGGGTTGGGACGCACGCGGATGTCGGCTTCGTCGAAGTCGTCCTCGTCGTCGTCCTGATCGAGCCAGCTCACGATGCGCGCATCGCCTCCGCGTCGACGCTCGAGTCGTGTCCGTCTCCTGCGAGCATGCCGCTCCACAGCTCGGGGAACTGCGGCATCGTCTTGGCCGTCGTGCCGATGTCGTCGACCTCGATGCCCGGGACGCCGAGGCCGATGAGCGCTCCCGTCGTGGCGAGACGGTGATCATGGTGCGCACGCCACGTGCCGCCGTGGAGCGGGCGGGGGACGATGCGGATGCCGTCCTCGAGTTCTTCGGCCTCGCCGCCGAGCGCCTGCAGGTTGCCGATGAGTGCGGCGATGCGGTCGGTCTCATGGCCGCGGATGTGTCCGATGCCGTAGAGGGTCGTGGGTGCGTCGGCGAACGCGGCGAGCGCGAAGATCGTCGGCGTCAGCTCGCCCGCCGCCGAGAGGTCCAGATCGACGCCCTGGATGCCGGCACCGCCCGTCACCGTCAGGACGCCTCCGCGGCGCACGGCCCGCGCGCCCATGACCGACAGGATGTCGGCGAGCATGTGCCCGGGCTGCGTCGAGTGCGCGGGCCAGCCCTTCACCCCGACCGCGCCTCCCGCGATCATCGCGGCGGCGAGGAAGGGGGCGGCATTGGACAGATCGGGCTCGATCGCGACGTCCTTGCCGCGGATGGCGCCGGCCGGCACGATCCACTCGTCGGGTGCGGGTCGCTCGACGTGCACGCCGCGGTGGGCGAGCGACTCGACGGTCATGTCGATGTGCGGGATGCTCGGCAGTCGATCGCCCGAGTGGTGCAGGTGGAGCCCGACGTCGAATCGCGGAGCCGCGAGCAGCAGGCCCGAGACGAACTGGCTCGACGCGCTCGCGTCGATCGACACCTCACCGCCGCGCACGTGCCCGTGGCCGCGGACGGCGAAC
Organism: uncultured Actinomycetota bacterium; assembly: GCA_963695125.1. Lineage (GTDB taxonomy): Bacteria > Actinomycetota > Actinomycetes > Actinomycetales > Microbacteriaceae > Microbacterium. The sequence goes on along the minus strand of CAVOFY010000003.1, from coordinate 254,721 downwards.
GGCAGGGCCCAGTGGCCGCCGTCGTCGATGTCGACTCCGACGTCGCGCAGCGTCTTGATCATGGCGCCCATCGGGCGGTGCAGCGCGCTCTCATGGGCCGTGAGCGTCACGTCGCCGTTCGCGAAGCCACCCAGGGGTGCGACGAAGCGCATGACGGTCCCGGCCTGCCCGCAGTCGACGGTCGTGCCGCCGCGCAGCGGCCAGACCGGCGTCACGACGAGGTCGGAGCCGTAGGGGCCGGTGCCGCTCACCTCGTCGATGTGCACGCCGAGAGCGCGCAGCGATTCGATCATGCGCGCCGAGTCATCGGAGTGCAGGGGAGCGGTCAGCGTGCTCGGGCCGTCGGCGAGAGCCGCGAGGATGAGCTCGCGATTCGTGAGCGATTTGGAGCCCGGCACCGTGACGATCGCACGGAGGGGACCGTCTGCGACGGGCGCGCTCCAGGCTCCGCGCGCACGCGGAGTCGAGTTGGGGGAATACCCGTCGGCTGTCATCGGGTTCTACCCTACTGAACCGAGTCCGACACGCCGCCGGACGGTTCCGAACCAGAAGGAGGATGAGTGACCGCCATCCTCGAGCGACCGTCCGTCCCGGCATCCGTCGACGACGTCCTGAAGCCCTCGCAGGTGACCGCCGTAGACTGGCGCGTGATGACCGATCAGGCCGAACAGACGCAGGACGCGCGGACCCAGTTCGAAGAGCAGGCGCTGCCCTTCATGGATCAGCTGTACGCCGCCGCCATGCGCATGACCCGCAACCCCGCAGACGCCGCCGACCTCGTCCAGGAGACGTTCGTCAAGGCTTTCGCGTCGTGGGGCACGTTCACGCAGGGGACGAACCTCAAGGCCTGGCTGTACCGAATCCTGACCAACACGTACATCAACACGTATCGCAAGAAGCAACGCGAGCCCTATCAGGGCACGATCGACGAGCTCGAGGACTGGCAGCTGGGCGGCGCGGAGTCGACGACCGCGACGACGAGCCGCTCGGCCGAGGCGGAGGCGATCGACCACATGCCGGCATCCGTCGTCAAAGACGCGCTGCAGGCCATCCCGGAGGACTTCCGGCTGGCGGTGTACCTCGCCGACGTCGAGGGCTTCGCCTACCAGGAGATCGCCGACATCATGAAGACCCCCATCGGCACGGTCATGAGCCGTCTGCATCGTGGCAGACGGATGCTTCGTGAACTGCTCGCCGACTATGCGAAAGAGCGCGGCATCGACGTTGCCGCCACGAGGAGAGCGAAATGACGGACTGCGGCTGCGAGAAGGCCCTGCAGGACCTCGAGGAGTACCTGCGCAACGAGGTCTGCAAGACCCAGCACTCCGACATCAAGGAGCACCTGGAGTCGTGCCCGGACTGCCAGGAGGAGGCACTCGTGGCGACGACCCTCACCGAGGTGGTCGCGCGCGCGTGCAAGGAGTCCGCTCCTGAGGAGCTGCGCGACATGGTGCTGAGCCGCCTGCGCGCCGTGCAGGCGACCCACTAGGTCACGCTGCGGGGACGAGGACCCGCAGCGCTCCGCGAGCGATGTCCACCGTCGCCGGCAGCTCTGCGATCGGGTCGCCGTCCGCATAGGCCGTGATCCCCGGCGCCTCGAGCCGGATCCTCCCGCCCCGATGGGTCTCGACCTCGGCTCGCGCGAGGTGCGTGCCCTTGTACACGCTGCGCAGCAGCTGCAGGAGCTTGATGCGTCCCGCGGGTCGGACGGCCGTGACGTCGAGCAGGCCGTCCGCCGCATCCGCGTCGGGGCAGATCGGGATGCCGCCCCCGTACGCCCGCGTGTTGCCGACGCTCACGACGAGGAACGGCCCCTCGACCCGGCGCCCATCGACCTCGATCGCATACCGGCTCTCCTTCAAGAACAGGAACTCGATCAGGATCGCGATGTTGTAGCGCATGTGCCCGCGGGGCCAGCGCATGCGGTTCGCGCGATCGTTGACGTACGAGTCGAACCCGCTCGCGAGGACGGTCGCGTAGAAGCGCTCCCGGCCGTCGTCGGTCGTCACCCGGGCGAGGTCGACGTCCGCCGTGGCTCCTGCGGCGATGACGTCCGCCGCCCGGACGGGGTCCAGCTCGGGGATGCCGAGGTGCGTCGCGAAGTCGTTGCCCGTCCCCATCGGCACGATGCCGAGCGGGATGCCCGTCGCCGCGAGATGCGGCAAGGCGAGGGAGATCGTGCCGTCGCCGCCTGCGACCACGACGGCATCCGGTGCGGCGTCCACTGTCGCGCGAATGAGCTCCGAGGTTGCTTCGGCGCTTCCGCCGCTGATGACGGTGACGGTGTGGCCCAGCTCGCGCAGGCGCTCGGTCGCGCGCGTCGCGGCGTGCGTGTGGGCGCCCGAGCGCGCGGCGGGGTTGACGACGAGGGCGATGTTCACGGCATTGTGCTTCTCACGTGAGGCGGACGGTGGACTGTCAGGGGATGAGCACCCCGGGGTTCATGATCCCGCGCGGATCGAGTTGCGCCTTGACGGCGCGCAGCACCGCGATGCCCAGGGGTCCGATCTCGGCCTCGAGATACGGCTCGTGATCGCGGCCCACCGCGTGGTGGTGGGTGATCGTCCCGCCCGCTGCGCCGATCGCGCGCGAGGCGGCGTCCTTCGCGCGGGCCCACTGTGCGACCGGTTCGGCCGTCAGGTTCGCGACGACCGTGAAGTAGAGCGAGGCCCCCGCGGGGTACACGTGCGAGATGTGGCACAGCACGATGGGCTTCGTACCGTCCGCGCTCAGGCTCGTGACGAGCGCGGCGGTGACGGCTGACTTGAGCTCCGGCGAGGCGCGCCCAGGTCGTCGCGGTCTCGAGCGTCTCGGCGAGGATCCCCGTGTCCAGCAGCGTGTCGCGCAGGGCAGGGGAGGCGAATCGTCCGCGCTCCCACGAGCGCGCAGGATCCTCTCCTCGCGACGTCGCTCCGTGCCTCGAGAAGACGGCGTCGAGGGCCCCTCGCGCCGTTTCGGCCTCGTCGGCATCGGCACCCTCGAAGGTCGCGACGGCGAGGCATCCGCGCAGACGGGTGAAATGGCCCCCGAGGGTCGCGTTGACCTTCGTCTCGGTCTCGTCGCTCAGACGGAGGACCGTGGGACGGATGCCGCGCTGCGTCGCCTCGCGAAGCGCCGCCGCCCCCGCCGCGAAGTCGGGGAAGCTCCAGGCCTCGTAGAGCGTCGCCGCTGCGACGGGCCGCACCCGCACCGTGACCTCGGTGAGCACCCCGAAGGCGCCCTCGGACCCGAGGAAGAGCTGTCGCAGGTCGGGGCCCGCCGCGCTCGCCGGCGCGCGGCCGAGAACGAGTTCGCCCACGGGGGTCGCGACGCGGAGGGCGTGCACGAGGTCGTCGAAGCGACCGTAGCCACGGGATGCCTGACCGCTCGACCTCGTCGCGGCGAAGCCGCCGATCGACGCGTACAGGAAGCTCTGCGGGAAGTGCCCGAGCGTGTAGCCGCGCGCGGAGAGCAGCTCCTCGGCCTGGGGGCCGGTCGTGCCGGCGCCGAAGGTCGCGACGAGCGAGGTCTCGTCGAGCGCGAGGAGAGCGGCGGTCCGCGCGAGATCGAGCGCGACCACAGCGCGGTGCGTGCCGGCCGCGGGATCCACGCCGCCGACGACCGACGTGCCGCCGCCGAAGGGTACGACCGCGATATCGTGCGCGTCGCAGGCGCGGAGGACGTCGAGGACCTCGGCATGGGATGCGGGGGAGACCACGGCGTCGGGAGCGGCCTGCGGGCCGGGCGCGCGACGCGCGAGCAGATCGGGCGTGCTCTTGCCGCCGAGGTGGAGGGTGCGGACGGCGTCGTCGCACGTGGCGTTGTCGGCGCCGACGACGGCGCGCAGGGCTTCGAGGTCGGATTCCTCGAGGCGGCTCGAGGTCAGCTCCGGGCGTCGGAGGCGGGCCACGGGATGCGCTTTGCCGGGCAGCAGCGTCGCGATGAGGGCCTTCGCGGCGGCCGGGAGTCGCGTGGGCTCGGTTCCCCAGGCGTCCCAGTCGGAGCGGGCGCGGGGCGCGGGGATCGACGGCAGTGACGACGCCGACAGCTCTGTCGAAGGCATGGCGACAGTATGACACATTCTGTATTGTTGTCACATGGCCGATGGAGTGTCCGAGACCGAGACAGCGATCCTCGACGCCGCGCGCGACGAAGTGCTCGCGCACGGTATCCGCAAGACCACGGCATCCGACATCGCTCGCCGGTGCGGCATCTCGCGCCAGACCTTCTACCGCTACTGGCCCGACGCGCAGGCCGTCTTCGCGGCGCTCGTGACGCGAGAGCTCGTCGCGGTGCTGCCCGTCGACACATCGCCGGCCCGAACGCTGGACGGCCTGGTCGCGATGTTCGTCGCGACGGCCGACGGCATTCGGTCGATGCCGCTCGTGGATCGCCTGCGCGAGACCGATCCCGAGCTCTTCAGCCGTTACGTGCTGGCCCGGCTCGGCACGAGCCAGCGGGCCATCGTCGCCGAGACCGCGCGCCGGATCGCCGACGCCCAGCGTCTCGGACTCGTGCGCGCCGAGGATCCCGAGCGCCTCGCCGCGATGGTCCTTCTCATCGCGCAGTCCGCCGTGCTGTCGGGTCCGCTCGTGTCGGAGTGGGTGCCGGCGGATGCCTGGAGGACCGAACTCGCCCGCGCCCTCCGCGGCTACCTCGCGCCGGACGGAGCGGCCTGACATGCGCATCGCAGGGCGGACGCCGCACCCGACGGCCCTCAGTGCGGGGCGGCGCGCGCGCGAGCTCGACGCGCTCGCCGCCGACCCCGTGATCGACGTGCTCGTCGTCGGCGGGGGCGTCACGGGGGTCGGGATCGCCCTGGATGCGGCATCCCGCGGTCTTCGCACGGTGCTCGTCGAGCGGCACGACCTCGCGCACGGCACGAGCAGATGGAGCTCGAAGCTCGCCCACGGCGGGTTGCGCTACCTCGCGTCGGGCAAGCTCGGGATCGCACACGAGAGCGCGGCCGAGCGGCACCTGCTCATGACGCGGCTCGCGCCGCACCTCACCCGACCCCTCGGCCAGATGATGCCGCTCTACGCTCCCGGCCACGTCGCGCGGGGAGCATGGGTCGGCCTGGGCTACGGCCTCGGCGACGGCCTGCGCCGCGTCGTCGGCACACCCGACGCCGTGCTGCACTCGCCGAGCGCGATCGGCCGCGAAGAGACGCTGCGGCTCGCCCCCGCGATCAGCGGCGAAAGCCTGCGCGGAGGCGTGCGCGGCTGGGACGGGCAGCTCATCGACGATGCGCGCCTCGTCGTCGCGATCGCCCGCACGGCCGCGGGATACGGGGCGTCCATCCTCACCCGCGTCGCGGCCGTGCGTGCGACGGGCGACGGCGCGCGCCTCCGCGACGGACTCACGGGCGACGAGTTCGACGTGCGGGCGCGCGCCGTCATCTCGGCGACAGGGGTCTGGGCCGGGGAGCTCGAGCCCGCCGCGCGACTGCGTCCCAGTCGGGGCACGCATCTCGTCGTGGAGTCCGCGAGACTCGGCGGGTCCGAGGCATCCCTCACCGTCCCGGTGCCCGGCTCGTCCAACCGCTTCGTCTTCACGGTGCCCTCGATCCACGGCCGCACGTACATCGGGCTCACGGACGTGCCCGCGAGCCTGCCGATCCCCGAGGTGCCCCACGCGACCGACGCCGAGATCGACATGCTGCTCGCCACGATCAACAGCGTGCTCCGCGAGCCGCTCGACCGCTCCGACGTCATCGCCACCTTCGCGGGCCTGCGACCGCTGCTCTCCGCCGACGACGCGACGTCCGAGACGAGCGACCTGTCACGGCGGCACGCCGTGCTGACGTCGCACGACGGTGTCCTCACCGTGGTCGGGGGCAAGCTCACGACGTATCGACGCATGGCGGAGGACGGGGTCGATGCCGCGGTGCGGGCGCGCTTGCACCCCGCGGCCGTACCGGCGTCGCGAACGCGCTCACTCCCGCTCGTGGGAGCCTGGCCGCGCGCGCGACTCGGCGAGATCGACGCGCCTGCACGCTTCGTGCGCCGCTACGGCGCAGAGGCCCCGTACGCGGCCGCGCTGCCCGACGGTCCGACCGCCGCCCGCGGAGTGACGGCGCAGGAGCTGCACTGGGGCGTCGCCGTCGAGGGTGCGCTCACGATCGACGATCTGCTCGACCGCCGCACGCGGCTCGGTCTCGTGCCGAGAGACGCCGAAGAGTCGAGGGATGCCGCGGCCGCCGCGTTCGAGCGCGCCGGCGTCACCGTCGCCGGCTGACGGCGCTTGGCGGAGCGCTCGACCCGCGCGGGCACCCGATGGGGCGAACCGCGCGGGTCGAGCGGACTACTCTCCGAGCGTGAGTGCCTGCTGCATGATCGCGGCCTGCTCTGCGGCGTGCGTCTTGGGCGAACCCGTCGCGGTCGATGCCGCAGCGGCACGCGAGACGCGTCGGATCGTGCGCCCGTGCAGGTGCTTCACGACCTCGAGGGCGATGAAGGGCCACGCCCCCTGGTTCTCGGGCTCATCCTGCACCCACACGAGTTCCGCGTTGGGGTAGCTGTCGATGACCTTGTTGAGCTCGTCGAGCGGCGCCGGGTAGTACTGCTCCAGGCGCACGAGGGCGATCTCGGGGTTCGGGTTCTTGTCGAGCTCGGCACGCAGATCCCAGTGGATCTTGCCGGCGTGCAGCAGCACGCGCTTGACGGCGTTCTTGTCGACGCCGCGGTCGTCGTCGAGAACCGGCTCGAACTTGCCCGAAAGGAAGTCCTCGACAGGGCTCGTCGCACCGCGCAGACGCAGCATGGCCTTCGGCGTGAAGACGATGAGCGGGCGGCGCGGGCGCGCGTAGGCCTGACGGCGCAGCAGATGGAAGTACGACGCGGGGGTCGAGGGGCGCGCGACGATCATGTTGTCCTGCGCGCACATCTGCAGGTAGCGCTCGATGCGTGCCGACGAGTGGTCGGGGCCCTGTCCCTCGTAGCCGTGCGGGAGGAGCAGGACGACGCTCGACTGCTGGCCCCACTTCTGGTCGGCCGACGAGAGGTACTCGTCGACGACGGACTGGGCGCCGTTCGCGAAGTCGCCGAACTGCGCTTCCCACAGCACGAGCGCATCGGGACGCTCGACCGAGTAGCCGTACTCGAACGCCATCGCGGCGTACTCGCTCAAGAGCGAGTCGTAGACCCAGAACCTGCCCTGGTCCTCGCTCAGGTTCGCGAGCGGGATCCATTCCTGGCCGTTGGCCCGGTCGTGGAGCACCGAGTGCCGCTGCACGAACGTGCCGCGACGCGAGTCCTGGCCGACCAGGCGCACGTTGGTCTTCTCGAGGAGGAGCGATCCGAACGCGAGGAGTTCGCCGAAGGCCCAGTCGATGGACCCGTTGCGGCTCATGTCGAGGCGCTTCTCGAGCAGCTGCTGGAGCTTGTTGTGGACCGTGAAGCCCTCGGGCTTGTTGACGAACGTGTCGCCGATGAGGTTCACGACATCGCGCGAGACGCCTGTGGTCTCCGGCTCGCCCGTGGGCGCGGGCGCAGCCTCGTCCTGGACGATGATCCGGTTCGTGCCGGTCTCGGCCGCGTGGGTCTCGGTGAAGGCGACCTCGAGCCGGTCCTGGAAGTCCTGCTTCGCCTTCTCGTACTCTTCCTCGGTGATGTCGCCGCGACCGACGAGGGCCTCGGTGTACAGGCGGCGCACGGAGCGCTTCGCCTCGATGAGGTTCGTCATGAGGGGCTGCGTCATCGAGGGGTCGTCGCCCTCGTTGTGACCGCGGCGGCGGTAGACCACGAGGTCGATGACGACATCGCGGTGGAAGCGCTCGCGGTACGCGAAGGCGAGCTGCGAGACGCGCGTCACGGCCTCGGGGTCGTCGCCGTTCACGTGGAAGACGGGAGCCTGGATGGTCTTGGCGACGTCGGTCGCGTACACCGATGTGCGGCCGTCCTGCGGCGTCGTCGTGAAGCCGACCTGGTTGTTGACGACGACGTGGATCGTGCCGCCCGTGCGGTAGCCGCGCAGCTGCGACATCTGCAGCGTCTCGACGACCACGCCCTGACCCGCGAACGCGGCGTCGCCGTGGACGAGGATGGGCAGCCACGAGTACGTGCCGATGGGCTTGCGGTCCTGCTTGGCCCGCACGATGCCCTCGAGCACGCCGTCGACCGTCTCGAGGTGCGACGGGTTGGCGGCGAGGTAGATCGGCAGTTCGGCGCCGCGGTCGTCGACGAACGTGCCCTCCGTGCCGAGGTGGTACTTGACGTCGCCCGAGCCGCTCTTCGAGCCGATCGCGACGGACCCCTCGAACTCGCGGAAGACCTGTCCGTAGGTCTTTCCCGCGATGTTGGTCAGGACGTTGAGGCGGCCGCGGTGGGCCATGCCGATCGCGGCGCCGTCCAGGCCCGCCTCGGCGCCGCCCTGCAGGAGCTCGTCGAGGAGCGGGATGAGCGACTCGCCGCCCTCGAGGCTGAAGCGCTTCTGGCCGACGTACTTCGTCTGCAGGAACGTCTCGAACGCCTCGGCCTGCTGGAGCTTGTCGAGGATGCGGAGCTGCTCGTCGTGGCCGGGCTTCTCGTACTTGACCTCGAGCTTCTCCTGGAACCACGCGCGCTGCTCGGGATCCTGGATGTGCATGTACTCGATGCCCGTCGTGCGGCAGTACGAGTCGCGCAGGACGCCGAGGATGTCGCGCAGCTTCATCGTCCGCTTGCCGCCGAAGCCGCCGGTCACGAACTCGCGGTCGAGATCCCAGAACGTGAGGCCGTGGTTCTCGATCTCGAGGTCGGGGTGCGTGCGCTGCACGTACTCGAGCGGGTCGACGTCGGCCATGAGGTGACCGCGGACGCGGAAGGAGTTGATGAGCTCCTGCACGCGGGACTGCTTGTCGACGCGCTCGGCGAGGTCGACGTTGATGTCGGTCGCCCAGTGGATCGGGGCGTACGGGATGCGGAGGGCCGCGAAGATGTCCTCGTAGAAGTCGCGCTGCCCGATGAGCAGCTCATGGACCTTCTTGAGGAACTCGCCCGAGCCGGCACCCTGGATGACGCGGTGGTCGTAGGTGCTCGTGAGCGTGATCGTCTTTCCGATCGCGAGCTCGTTGAGCGTCTTGGCGCTCGCGCCCTGGAACTCGGCCGGGTACTCGAGCGCGCCGGCGCCGACGATGCAGCCCTGGCCCTTCATGAGGCGCGGCACCGAGTGCACCGTGCCGATGCCGCCCGGGTTGGTGAGCGAGATCGTCGTGCCGGCGAAGTCGGCCGCCGTCAGCTTGTTGCCGCGCGCCCGGGCGATGAGGTCCTCGTACGAGGCGAGGTACTCGCCGAAGGTCAGTGCCTCGGCGCGCTTGATGCTCGGAACGAGGAGGGCACGGCTGCCGTCGGGCTTGGGGATGTCGACCGCGATGCCCAGGTTGATGTGGGCGGGCGCGACGACCGAGGGCTTGCCGTCGACCTCGGCGTAGAAGACGTTCTGGCTCGGGAACTCCTTGAGCGCCCGGATGATCGCCCAGCCGATGAGGTGCGTGAAGCTCACCTTGCCGCCGCGCGTGCGCGCCATGTGGTTGTTGATCACGATGCGGTTGTCGATCATGAGCTTGGCGGGCACCGTGCGCACGCTCGTCGCGGTCGGGACCGTCAGCGACTCGTCCATGTTGTGGGCGAGGGTCTTGGGCATGCCGCGCAGCGGCGTGACGGTGTCCTCTTCGCTCGACTCGGCCGGCGCGACCGGTTGGGCCTTGGGCGCCTGCGCGGGGATCGGCTGCGGGGCCGCGGGGCGGGTCGTCGTGCGGGCCACCGGCTGCGCGCCGATGACGGGAACGGGCGCCGTGACCGGGTGGGCTCGATGCCGCCGGCGTGCTGCGGGGTCGACGGCACGCGATCGGAGCCGCCTGTCGCACCAGCCGGGCGGTAGGCCTCGAGAATGGGCCACCACTCCTTGTCGACGGAGTTCCGGTCGACTGTGAACTGCTCGTACAGTTCCTCGACGAGCCACTCGTTGGCTCCGAACTCTCCTTCGTTCGAAACCCCGACGCCCGTCACCTGGCTCGACACGCTCGATCGCCTGCTTTCATCCGGTCGAAATCTGAGACTCGTGCGCGACGAGACTCGCTCTCGCACACCACCTACAAGGCTATCCCAGTCTGAGGAGCACGGCCGGGGAACCGCGGATGCCTGCGCGAAAGAACTCGCAGAATTCGCCGCACAGGAAGAATCACTACCCTGACAGCCATGGAGTTCTACGGTGCACGCCCAGAAGTCGACCTGACCTACTCGGATGTGTTCCTCGTCCCGAGACGCTCCGCCATCACGAGCAGGCTCGACGTCGATCTGTCGCCCGGCGACGGCTCGAGCGCCACGATCCCGATCGTCTCGGCGAACATGAACTCGGTCACCGGGCCGCGGCTCGCGGCCACCCTCGCCCGCCGCGGCGGCCTCGGCGTGCTGCCGCAGGACATGCCTCTGCAGGACCTGGACGCGGCGATCCGGTGGGTCAAGGACCAGCCCGTCCCGTGGGACACGCCGCTCGTGCTCGCGCCCTCGACCACGGTGTCGCAGGCCGCCCGGCTGCTGCCGGCGACGGAAGGGCACGGGATCGTCATCGCGAACGATCCCGAGCGGCCTCGCATCCACCTCGACGACATCCTCGGTGTGGTGCCGGCGACGCGCCTCGCGACGGCCCTGCCCGATGCGCGGCTGGGAGACCTGACGCGGGGGCGCGCGGCATCCATCGACGCCGACGACGTCGAGAGCGCCCGCCACGCCTTCGATCTCATCGTCGCGGCCGACGCGGACGTCGTGTGCGTCGTGCACCACGGGTTCCTCGTCGGCACGCTGTCGCGGCGGAGCGCGCTGCGCTCGACGCTCTACCGCCCCGCGGTCGACGCGTCGGGCAGGCTCATCGTCGCGGCCGCCGTCGGCATCAACGGCGACGTCGCGGCGAAGGCCAAGGCGCTCGCGGCCGCCGGTGTCGACGTCCTCGTCGTCGACACAGCGCACGGGCATCAGGAGGGGATGCTGCGCGCGCTGCAGACGGTCTCGGAGCTCGACCTCGGCATCCCGATCGCCGCGGGCAACATCGTCACGGCCGAAGGCGCGCACGATCTCGTCGCGGCGGGCGCGTCGATCCTCAAGGTCGGTGTCGGCCCCGGCGCGATGTGCACGACCCGCATGATGACCGCCGTCGGGCGGCCGCAGTTCTCGGCCGTGCTCGAGACGGCCGAAGCCGCCCGGGTCATGGGCGCCCACGTGTGGGCCGACGGCGGCGTGCGGTACCCGCGCGATGTCGCGCTCGCGCTCGCCGCCGGTGCGGCCTCCGTCATGATCGGCTCGTGGTTCGCGGGCACGATCGAGGCGCCCGGTGAGCTGCAGGTCGATTCGGCGGGCGCGCACGTACAAGGAGTCGTGGGGCATGGCATCCACCAAGGCCGTGCATGAGCGGTTCGGCCGCCTCGACCCGTACGAGCTCGCCCGCAAGGAGCTGTTCGCCGAGGGCATCTCGTCGTCGAAGATCTACCTCGATCCGCTCCGCCCAGGCCTCGAGGATCTGCTCGACATGATCACCTCGGGCGTGCGCTCGTCGTTCACCTACGCGGGCGCCGCGACGGTGCCCGAGTTCCACGAGCGCGCCCGCGTCGGCCTGCAGTCCGCCGCCGGATACGACGAGGGCAAGGCGCTCCCGGTCAGCTGGTGACCCGGCGGGCCGGCGGCGCTCGCGGCGCCCGGGCCCGATGCCGAGCCAACGCCCACGACGCGAGCCGCCCGTAGCAGCGTGAGAACTCGTCAGGCAGTCGCGGGGTCGGCGTGTCCGCGCCTCCCGTAGACTTGACGGCACGATGGACGACCCTCCCAGTAGACCGACGCCCCACGACCCCTCCCCGACGAATCGGGGGTGATGCGTGATGGATTACGTCATGCTGGGCGTGGGGCTCCTGCTCACGGTCGGAACCGGGTTGTTCGTCGCGAGCGAGTTCGCGCTCGTGAACCTCGATCGAGCGGATCTCGAGGCGCGCCGTGCCGCCGGCGAGACCCGCCTCGCGCTCACGATCAACGCGCTCAAGATCACGTCGACGCATCTGTCGAGCGCGCAGCTCGGCATCACGCTGACGACGCTCCTCACGGGTTACGCGATGGAGCCCGCGATCTCGAACCTGCTCCGTCCCGTCCTCACTGCGTGGGGCGTGCCGCAGGGGATGGTGAGTCCCATCGCGGTCATCGTCGCCGTCACGATCGCGACGATCCTCTCGATGATCCTCGGCGAACTCGTGCCCAAGAACTTCGCGCTCGCGGTCCCGCGCCAGACGGCGAAGCTCGTCATGCCGTTCCAGGTCGGGTTCACGACGGTCTTCCGCCCCGCCATCGCCCTGCTCAACGGCAGTGCGAACGGCGTTCTGCGGCTCATGGGCATCGAGCCCAAGGAGGAGCTGTCGGGCGCCCGGACCGCCGAGGAGCTCTCGAGCCTCGTCCGCCGCTCGGCGAGCGCCGGCGTGCTCGAAGAGGACACGGCATCCCTCCTCGACCGCAGCCTCACGTTCGCGCGCCTCACGGCGGCCGATGTCATGACCCCGCGCCCGAGCGTGCACGCGATCGCGGCGGACGACTCGACCGAGGCCGTCATCCAGCTCGCGCGACGCACGGGCCACAGCCGATTCCCCGTCTACGACGATTCGATGGACGACATCATCGGCGTCGTGCACCTCAAGGCCGCCGTCTCGGTGCCGCGCGAGCGCCGCGCCGATGTGCCTGCCGGCGCCCTCGCGACCGAGCCGCTGCGGGTGCCCGAGGCCGTGCACCTGGACGCGCTCATCTCGGAGCTGCGCGCCCGCGGCTATCAGATGGCCGTCGTGGTCGACGAGTACGGCGGCACGGCGGGCGTCGTGACGCTCGAGGACCTCGTCGAGGAGATCGTCGGCGAAGTGCTCGACGAGCACGACCGCCGCACGGCGGGGGTCACCCGCACGGCCGACGCCGTGGTCTTCCCCGGTGAGCTCCGGCCCGACGAGCTGCTCGACCGCACAGGCATCCGCATCCCCGAGGGTGACGTCTACGACACCGTCGGCGGGTTCATCATGAGCGTCCTGGAGCGCATCCCCGTTCCCGGGGACGCTCTCGAGATCGAGGACGGCACGATCGAAGTGCAGAGGATGGACGGCCGGCGCGTGGACCGCGTCCGGTTCGTCCCGAAGGCGATGCCCGATGCCGTCGAAGACGTGACGTCGAGGGGGGGTGGGGACCGATGAGCGATTGGGCTGGAATCGCATGGCTGTTCGTGCTGCTCATCTTCAACGCCTTCTTCGTCGGGGCGGAGTTCGCCGTCATCTCGGCGCGCCGCTCGCAGATCGAGCCGCTCGCCGAGCGGGGATCGCGCTCGGCCAAGACCGCGCTCTACGCGATGGAGCACGCGACGCTCATGCTGGCGACGAGCCAGCTCGGCATCACGATCTGTTCGCTGCTGATCCTGAACGTCTCGGAGCCGGCGATCCATCACCTGCTGGCCGAGCCGCTCGGCCTGACGGGGCTCGCTGAGGGGACGATCGACGTCATCGCGTTCGTCATCGCCCTGCTGATCGTGTCGTACCTGCACGTCGTGTTCGGCGAGATGGTGCCCAAGAACCTCGCCTTCTCGGTGCCCGACCGCGCCGTGCTGATGCTCGCGACCCCGCTCGTGTGGGTGTCGAAGATCTTCCATCCCGTGATCGCGACGCTCAACTGGATCGCGAACCACATCGTCCGGCTCTTCGGCGTCGAGCCGAAGAACGAGGCGGCGTCGACCTTCACACTCGAGGAGGTCACGACGATCGTGAACCAGTCGCGCATCGAGGGCGTGCTGGACGACGCGGCCGGAACCGTCTCGGCGGCGCTCGAGTTCACCGACAAGAAGGCGAAGGACATCGCGGTTCCCCTGGCCGACCTCGTGACGCTGCCCGAGGCCACGACGCCTGACGAGATCGAGCGCGCGGTTGCCAAGCACGGCTTCTCGCGCTACGTCATCGTCGATTCGGCGGGCCTGCCGCTCGGGTACGTGCACCTCAAGGACGTCCTGCGGGCCGCTGAGGGTCCGGATGCCGCGACCGACGTGGTGCGGCCGCTGCCGGCGACCCGCATCCACCGTATGGTTCCTGTGCTCGAGACGACCGATCTCGAGGACGCGCTCGCGCTCATGCGCCGGGCCGGTCGCCATCTCGCCCAGGTGCAGGACGCGGACGGGGTCACGACGGCGGTGCTCTTCCTCGAGGACGTCATCGAAGAGCTCGTGGGCGAGGTGCAGGACGCGACGCGGCGCCGCGGATACTGAGGCGGGTGCCCGTCAGCGATGCGGCCGCGCGCGGAGGTACTGCGCCGGCCAGTAGTCGATGTCGGCGTCCAGCTCGATCGAGGCGCGCAGGGCGAAGTGCGGGTCGCGCAGCCACTCGCGACCGGCGAGGATCGCATCTGCGCTGTGCGACGCGAGGATGGCCTCCGCGTCGGCGGCGTCGGTGATGAGCCCCACGGCGCCCACGGCGACGCCGCCCTCGCGGCGCACCTGGGCGGCGAACCCGACCTGATACCCGGGCGCGGGCGCGATCTGCTGGTGGGCGACGAGGCCGCCGCTTGAGATGTCGAAGAAGTCCGCGCCCCGGTCGGCGGCCCATCGGGCGACGACGGCCGTCTCGTCGACCGTGAGGCCGCCCTCGGCCCAGTCGGTCGCCGAGAAGCGCACCAGGACGGGCGCGTCGGGCGCGGCATCCCGTACCGCGTCGACGACGCGCAGCAGCAGCCGTGCTCGGTTCTCGAGCGAGCCGCCGTACTCGTCGTCGCGCCGATTCGAGAGGGGGGAGAGGAACTCGTGCAGCAGATAGCCGTGCGCCGCATGCACCTCGAGAACCTCGAAGCCCGCCTCGACCGCGCGGCGCGCGGCCGCGGCGAAGGCGTCCACGACCCCGTCGATGCCCGCCGACGTCGAGCGCGGTCGGCTCGGCGAAGCCCTCGAACGCGATCGCGCTGGGGGCGACGGTGGGCCAGCCGCCCTCGTCGGGTGCGACGCTCCCGTGCCGCCCCGAGAGCGGCGACCAGGTCGAGGCCTTGCGTCCGGCGTGGGCGAGCTGGACGCCCGCCCGTGCGCCGCGTGCACGGATCGCCGCGACGATGGGCACCCAGGCATCCCGCTGCGCGGTCGTTCCACAGCCCCGTGTCCTCGGGCGAGATGCGGCCCTCGGGCGAGACGGCGGTGGCCTCGGCGATGACGAGCCCGGCGCCGCCCGTCGCGAACTGCGCGAGATGCGTGTGATGCCACTCCTGCGGGACGCCCGTCGACCGCGCTGTACTGGCACATCGGCGAGACCCACAGTCGGTTGCGCACCTCGACGCCACGGATCGAGACGGGGGAGAACAGAAGGGTCATGGGGCTCCGCGGATAGGGTGTCGGCATGGTCGAGACGTGGACGGCGGGTGATGTCGCCCAGACCCTGCGAAGGCCCTCGGCGGCAGACGACAAGTATTCCCGAGGGGTGCTGGGAGTGCGGACCGGCGCGCCCGAGTACCCCGGTGCCGCGGTGCTCGGCGTCGAGGCCGCGTGGCGCACGGGCCTCGGGATGGTGCGCTACCTCGGACCGTCGCGCGCCGCCGTGCTCGCGCGCCGCCCCGAGACCGTCACGGCGGAGGGCCGCGTTCAGGCGTGGCTCATCGGTTCGGGGACGGATGCCTCGACCCGCACCCCCGACGAGACCGACGCGCTGCGGGCGATCCTCGCCGGCGCGCTCCCGGTCGTCGTCGATGCGGGAGCCCTCGATCTGGCTCCCGCGGCGACCGCGCGCATCATCGTGACGCCCCACGCGCGAGAGCATGCACGACTGCGGGCCGGCCTCGGGCTGGACCCGGCGCCCGAGGACCGCGTGGCCGCTGCGGCGGAGACCGCCCGGGTACTGGGCGGAGTCGTGCTCCTCAAAGGCGCGACGACGGTCGTCGCCGACGCGGACGGACGCATCATCCTCGTCGAGGCCGCGACACCGTGGCTCGCGACAGCGGGCACGGGCGATGTGCTGGGCGGCGCGCTCGGCGCGCTCGTCGCCGGCCCGGAGTCCGGAGCGGATCTCGCGAGCCTCGCCGCCTCGGCAGCCTGGCTGCACGGTCGAGCGGGACGGATCGCCTCCGCCGCGTACGCGCCCGCGCGCGCGGTGGGTGCGCAGGACCCCGTCGGCGGACCCGTCACTGCCCTCGACGTCGCCGAGGCCCTGCCGCGAGCGGTCGCCGAGGTGCTCGCGCTCTGAGGGGGCGACCCTGCCCGCCCCTACGATGGAGAGCGTGTCGAGGCGAGCGTGGCTGTGGAGCGCGTTCGCGGTCGTCCACCTGATCGTCGCGTGGCTCGGCTTCGCGCTGCCCAACCAGCCCATGGGCGACGTATACCTCGTCTACGAGCCGTGGGCCCTGCAGGCGGTGAGCGGTGCCGGAATCCCGGGCATCGCCTCCCCGTGGATCTACCCACAGCTCGCGATCGTCCCGATGGTCCTCGCTCTCGGCATCGAGTGGATCGCCGGGTACGAGATCGCGTGGGCGATCCTCATGACGGCAGTGGATGCTGTCGTCTTCGCGATGCTCGTCGGCCGCGGGCGCTCGCGCGGCCGCGCGCGGGCGGCCTGGTTCTGGCTCGCCTTCGCACTGGCGCTGGGCCCGGTCGGGATGTACCGCTTGGACGGACTGACGGCCGCGATCGCGCTCGCCGGCTGCCTGTGGCTCGTCGGGCGGCCGTGGGTCGCCTCGGTCCTCCTCGCGATCGTGACCTGGATCAAGGTCTGGCCGGCCGCTCTGCTCGTCGCGGCCTTCACGGCGCTCCGCCGGCGGGGTCGCGATCCTCGGCGGTGCGGCGATCGTGAGCGCCCTGACGCTCATCGCGATCGTCGTCGCGGGCGGCGCGCGACATGCCTTCGGGTTCGTCGCGGGACAGACCGGCCGCGGACTGCAGCTCGAGGCTCCCGTGAGCGCGTACTACCTGTGGCGAGCCGTCGCGGGTGATCCCGACTCGTCGATCTACTACGACTTCGAGATCGTGACCTTCCAGGTGACCGGGCCCGGAGTGGACGGCGTCATCGCGGTCATGACGCCGCTGCTGGTCGTCGTGGTCGGGTGCGTCGCAGCGCTCGGGGCCTTCAAGGCGTGGCGCGGAGCGAGCTTCGCACGGCTCTTCCCCGCTCTCGCTCTCGCCCTCGTGCTGGCGTTCATCGTCGTCAACAAGGTCGGGTCGCCGCAGTTCCTGACCTGGCTCATCGCGCCGCTCGCGTTCGGACTCGTGATCGACCGGCGCTGGTGGCCGCTCGCCGCGGCGGGCCTCGCCGCAGCGGGGCTCACGCAGCTGCTCTATCCGGTGCTGTACGGGATGCTGCTGAACGCCGATTCCCTTGCCGCCGCGATCCTCACCGCCCGCAATGCGCTGCTGGCCGTCATGCTGGTCTTGTCGGTCGTCGCCCTCGCCCGCGTGCCGGTGCGGGCGAAGCATCCCCCCGCCGTCGTCTGAACAAGGAGTCCTCATGCTCGTCGCCTTCTCCGTCGCTCCGAGCGGCACCGGCCGCGCCGACGGCAGCGTCCACGACGCCGTCGCCGCAGCCGTGCGCGTCGTCCGCGACAGCGGCCTGCCGCACCGCACCACCTCGATGTTCACCGAGATCGAGGGGGAGTGGGATGCCGTCTTCGACGTCGTGCGCCGCGCGACCGAGGCCGTGATGCCCTTCGGCTCGCGGGTGTCGCTCGTGCTCAAGGCCGACATCCGCCCGGGATACACGGGTGAGCTCGACGCCAAGATCGAGCGGCTCGAATCCGTCCTCGCCGACGAGTCGGACGCCGGATAGCGCGCATGCGCTGAGCCGCCGTGCGGAGCACTCTAGGGTGGATCGCGTGCCCGACGAAGCGACGACCCGTACCGACAGCGCCATGCGAGACCTGGCCGAGAGCGTCGGGAAGCTCCGCCCGAGACGTCCAGGAGACGGCACCGACCCCGACATCCCGGTCGCGGCGACCGTCGTGATCGCGCGCGACGGTGCGGACGGGGTCGAGGTGCTCGTCATGGAGCGACCCGACCGCGGATCGTTCGCGGGCGCGTGGGTCTTCCCCGGCGGCAAGCTCGACCCGGAGGATCGACGATCCCGCCGATGCGGAGGAGGAAGACGCCGCGCGTCGCGCCGCCGTCCGCGAGGCGTGGGAGGAGACGGGGATGGTCCTCGACCCCGCCGCGCTCGAGACGCTGTCGGTCTGGGATCCGCCGCCCGGCATTCCGGTGCGGATCCGCACCTGGTTCTTCGTCGCGCAGGCCACGACCGGCGAGCTGGTCCTGAACGCGGACGAGGCGGTCTCCGCCGAGTGGATCCGGCCCGCCGAACTGCTCCGGCGTCACGCTGCCGGGCTGGTCACGCTGTATCCGCCGACGTGGGTCACCCTCCACGGCCTCCGAGATGACGGGTCGGCGGCAGGGCTCGTCGATCGCGTGCGGTTCACCGGCGTCGAGCGCTTCGAGGCGGTCGCGCGGCGCGGTCCGAGCGGCCCCATGATGCTGTGGGAGGGGGATGCGGAGTACGACGAGGAGCGCGCGGATGCAGGTCCCGCACGCCACCGGATCGAGATGAGCGCGCTGCCCTGGGTGTACACGCGCTCGGACTAGGAGTCCAGCAGGCGCCGCAGGTGCGCGCCGACGAGGTGGGTCTCGATGAGGAATCCGTCGTGGCCGAAATCGCTCGTGAGGACGACCGCTGCGTCATCGATCGTGTTCGGGATGCTGCGCGCGATGCGTTGCTGCCCATCGACCGGGAAGAGCCGGTCGCTGTCGATCCCGAGGACGAGCGCCGACGCTGTGACGCGGGCGAGGGCGTCCTCGACGCCACCGCGATCGCGGCCGATGTCGTGCGAGTTCATCGCCTCGACGAGCACGAGGTAGCTGTTGGCGTCGAAGCGGCGGGTGAACCGGTTGCCGTGGAAGTCGAGGTACGACTCCACCGCGAATCGGCCGCCGTGGCCGAGCGGGCTCACTCCCGACTGCCACGACCGCTGGAAGCGCTGATTGAGCTCGGTCGGCGAGCGGTAGTTGAGCAGCGCCATGCGACGCGCGAGCGCGAGACCCCGCGGTCGGGCCGTCGCCGTCGGCGGCAGTCGTAGTACTCGCCGCCCTGGAAGCGGGGGTCGATCCGGATCGCCTCGAGCTGCACCGAGTTGAGTGCGATCTGGTCTGCCGTGTTGACGGGCGGTGCCGAGAGGATGCCGACCCGCGCGACGCGGTCGGGCAGGCCCACGGCCCACTCGAGCGCGTGCATGCCGCCCATCGAGCCGCCGATGACGGCCGCCCACACGTCGATGCCGAGGGCGTCCGCGAGGCGGACCTGGGCGGCGACCTGATCCCGGACCGTCAGGTACGGAAAGCGGCCCGCCCACTCGTAGCCGTCGGGCGCGATGCTCGACGGGCCCGTCGAGCCCTGGCATCCGCCGAGCATGTTGGGGGCGATGACGAACCAGCGGTCGGTGTCGATGGGGGCGCCCGGGCCGACGATGTCGTCCCACCAGCCGGACGTCGGATGCCCCGGCCCCGCGGGTCCACGCACGTGGCTGTCCCCCGTGAGGGCGTGGAGGATCAGAACGGCGTTGTCGCGCGCGGCGTTGAGCTCGCCCCACGTCTCGTACGCGAGACGGTAGGCGGGCAGCTCGCCCCCGCCCTCGGTGCGGAATGCGCCGAAAGCGGCGAAGCGGCGATCGCCGGCGGGGTCGCCGTCGCGCCACGCGCCCGTCGCCGGCGGGCGTCCGAGCAGCAGGCGCGCGTCAGCCTCGGTCACCGGCGCCGAAGGCACGGTGTCTTCGGATGACTGCCAGTCCATCCCTCCATTCTCGCCCGTCGCCGCACCGACCCGCGGACTGTTACGCCCGGAACAGCTGCGTCTCGTAGACGGCGCCGTGCTGACCGGCGAGGGCGACGGCGACCCCGTCGACGGTCTGCACGAAGCGGTGGTCGGTCACGGCATCCCGAGGTATCTGCTCGTCGATCTGGGGCAGCGTCCCGGCCGTCTCGTTCGAGATCCACACGACCTGGCGCCCGAGGGCCGCGGGCAGGGCCGCCACGAGCTCGGCGAACCGACGGCGCTGCGTCGCGTCGAGGTAGAGCAGGACGGCGCTGTGGAACACGACGAGCGTCGCGTCGCGCGGAGCGTCGGCTGCGACGTCGGTCAGGACCTCGAGCAGGTCGCCCCGCACGATGACCGGGTGGTCGGCCGCCGCGATCGCGGCGGCGCCGCGCAGCCGGGAGACGCGGGTGTCGTGGTCCGGGCCCGGCCACACGAGGGTCGTGAGCCACTCGATCGCGTCGGGGTCGTCGGCGCGGATGGGGTCGAGGTCGATCCCGCGGCGCCACACGACGTCGAGAGCGCGCGGGGGAAGGGATGCCGCGTCGTCGACCGTGCAGCCGAGGACCACAGGGCTCGCGCCGTCGACGGGGTCGATCCGGTGATCGCCCGAGGGTGTCGAGTACACGACGCTGTAGCGGTCGGGGTAGAGGCAGAGCCCTGCCGCGGCGCCCACCTCGAGCAGGGCGAGAGGACCGTCGATGCGAGACAGCGGCGGGAGCAGCGTTGCACAACGGTTCGGCTCGTTGGTCTGGACGGTGCGCTGCATCGCGATCCCCACGATGTCGATCCAGTGGGCGAGGATCCAGTCGCGGACCTCGGCGTACGGCTCCAGGGCGCATCCGCCCCAGCGAGCAGCAGCGAGGATGATGTTGGGCTGCTGCTTGGCGCGGGGGAGCGCGGCGATCCTCGCGACGACGTCGGGATCGGCGCCGATCCCGATCGCCCAGTCCTCGTAGAGAGGCGATGTCCCCTGGGCCCAACGCCGCCCGAAGTCGTCGTAGATCGCCGCGATCCGCATCTCGTCGTCCGTGCGCACACGCTCACGATACGACCGGCTCGGCGGACTGTCGCAAGGCAGGTCTAGCATCCGTGGCATGGACGACGTCATCGAGTATCTGCGTCAGGGAGACCCTTCGATCGGCTGGCAGGTGCTGCGAGATCTGACGGATGCCTCCGCCGACGAGGTCGCGGCCGAGCGCGCCCGGGTCGCGCACGAAGGATGGGGCGCACGCCTGCTCGCGGAGCAGGACGAGAGCGGCCGGTGGGACGGCGGCACGTACCGTCCCGGCTGGGTCGACGAGTCGCGGCCCTTCTTCGACGCGTGGACGGCGACGCACTTCTCGTTGCAGCAGCTGCGGGACTTCGGGGTCGATCCCGCCGATCCCGTCGTCGTCGAGGCGATCGCCCGCGTGCGCGACAACGTGCGGTGGGATCATGCGGGTCAGCCGTACTTCGAGGGCGAGGTCGAGCCGTGCATCAACGGCACGGCGCTCGCGATCGGCGCGTACTTCGGTCAGGACGTGACGAAGATCGTCGAGACCCTCATCGCGGGGCGCCTCGCGGACGGCGGGTGGAACTGCTGGGACGAGGACGGCACGAGCCGGTCGTCCTTCCACTCGACGATCTGCGTTCTGGAGGGACTCTGGGCGTGGGAGGAGGCGACGGGAGGAACGGACGCCTCGCGCGAAGCCCGGCTCGCGGCCGAGGAATACCTTCTCGACCGCTCTCTCATGAAGCGCCGGTCGGACGGGCGGCTCATCGATCCGCGCTTCGCGATGGCCTCGTACCCGGTGCGGTGGTACTACGACGTGCTGCGCGCGCTCGACTACTTCCGCCGGACGCGGTCGGCCGACGATCCGCGCTTCGGCGATGCCCTCGCGCTCGTGAACGAGAAGCGCCTGCCGATGGGGCTGTGGCCGCTCGAGCTCACGCACGAAGGCCCGACGCTCTTCTCCTTCGAGCAGGAAGGCGAGGGCCACCCGAGTCGCTGGGTGAGCCTGCGCGCCCTGCGCGTGCTGCGGTGGGCCGAGGCGAGCGGGGTCTGAGGGGGCGCCGGCCGGGAACGCGGGATGCCCCGGTCACCGCGAACGGATCGCGGTGACCGGGGCATCCACTTTCCCCTGCCGAGGACTATGCGCGGGCAGCCTCCGAGACGGCACGCGCGGCCGCGAGCGCCTGCTCGAGGTCGGCCTTGAGGTCGTCGATGTTCTCGAGTCCGACCGAGAGGCGCACGAGTCCGGGCGTCACACCCGTCGTGAGCTGCTGCTCGGGGGTGAGCTGCGAGTGAGTCGTCGACGCCGGGTGGATGACGAGCGAACGCACATCGCCGATGTTGGCGAGGTGGCTGAAGAGCTTGAGCGAGTTGACGAACTCGCGGCCCGCCTGAACGCCTCCCTTGAGCTCGAACGACAGCACCGCGCCGACGCCCTTCGGGGCGTACTTGTTGGCGGCGGCGTACCACGGCGACGTCGGCAGTCCCGAGTAGTTGACCGACGCGACATCCTCGAGGTTCTCGAGCCACTCGGCGATCTCCTGCGCGTTCTGCACGTGACGCTCGATGCGCAGCGACAGGGTCTCGATGCCCTGGATCAGCAGCCACGCGCTCTGCGGCGAGATCGCGGCACCGAGGTCGCGCAGAAGCTGCACGCGCGCCTTGATGATGTACGCGAGTCCGTCGCCGACCGCGGTCGTGTAGGACGCTCCGTGGTACGACGGGTCGGGCTCAGTGAGGCCCGGGAACTTCGCGACGTTCTTGGACCATTCGAACGAGCCGCCGTCGACGATGACGCCGCCGATCACGGTGCCGTGGCCGCCGAGGAACTTCGTCGCCGAGTGGATGACGATGTCGGCGCCGTGCTCGAAGGGCTTGATGAGGTACGGCGTCGCGATCGTGTTGTCGACGATGAGCGGCACGCCGCTCTCGTGCGCGACATCGGCGACCGTGCGGATGTCGAGCACGTTGATCTTCGGGTTGCCGATCGTCTCGGCGAAGAAGAGCTTCGTGTTGGGGCGGACGGCCGCGCGCCACTCGTCGGGGTCGTCCTGGTTCTCGACGAAGGTCGTCTCGATGCCGAGCTTGGCGAGCGTGTACTTGAAGAGGTTGTAGGTGCCGCCGTAGATCGACGACGACGAGACGATGTGGTCGCCGGCTTCGGCGATGTTGAGGACCGCGAAGGTCTCGGCTGCCTGGCCGCTCGCGACGAGAAGCGCGCCGGTGCCGCCCTCGAGCGCCGCGAGACGCTGTTCGACGACATCCTGCGTGGGGTTCTGGATGCGCGTGTAGATGTTGCCGAACTCGGCCAGTGCGAAGAGGTTGGCGGCGTGGTCGGCGTTGTCGAAGACGTACGACGTCGTCTGGTAGATCGGGGTCGCTCGGGCCTTCGTGACCGGATCGGGCGCGGCGCCGGAGTGGATCTGCTTCGTCTCGAAGCGCCAGTTCTCGGGTGCGGACATGTTGTGCTCCTGTGAGTGTGAGGGGGGCGCGGCGGGTGTTGCGGCCTGAGCTGAGAGTAGGGATACCGTCACTCCGTCGACAACGGGGCGGAAATGTTACGTAACCTACGGGCTCCACCCGGCATCCCGTGTCCGGGAGTCGGTCGATGTGCGGCCGTCTTGCGACACGTGTCCGGACGTGCACGCGACGACGGGCGCGTAAGGGCACACGGCGGACGCGCGGTCGGTGAAAGCGGGCGGCGGGCGGGAGGCAGCACGGGTGTCGTAGCGTGGGGGCATGGCGACGACGAGACGTGCGGTGGTCACGGGAGCGAGTTCGGGGATCGGCGAAGCGGCGGCGCGGACGCTGCGTGGGCGCGGGTGGGATGTCGTGGGCGTCGCACGCCGCGCAGAGCGGCTCCAAGCCCTCCAGGCCGAGACGGGGATCGTCGCTTTCGCAGCGGATCTGACCAAGAGCGCCGACGTCGACGCGCTCGCCGAATGGCTCGCCGACTCCGGCGGGGTGGATGCTCTCGTGCACGTCGCGGGCGGCGCTCGCGGCGCAGACCGCGTCGAGGACGGCCGGGCCGAGGACTGGCAGTGGATGTTCGAGGTCAATGTGCTGTCTGCCCAGCGACTCGTCGCGGCTCTGCTGCCCCAGCTGCGGGCGGCTGCGGCATCCCGCGGCTACGCGGACATGCTCTTCGTCACCTCGACCGCCGCGCAGTCCGCGTACGCGGGCGGCGCCGGATACAACGCGGCGAAGGCGGGGGAGGCGATGATCGCCCACGCGCTGCGGCTCGAGCTCAACGGCGAGCCGATCCGCGTCATCGAGGTCGCGCCGGGCATGGTCTACACGCCAGAGTTCACGCTCAACCGGCTCGGAGGCGACCAGAACGCCGCCGAGCGCGTGTACGACGGGGTCGAGAACCCGCTGACCGCGCAGGACGTCGCCGACGTCATCGCCTACGCGCTGGACGCGCCGGGCCATGTGAACCTCGACCTCGTCACGATGCGGCCCGTGGCGCAGTCCGCGCAGTATCTGCTCGCCCGTGGTCCGCTCACGGTGCGCGCCGAGTCGGCATCGTGACGATCGTCACATACCCGCACGGCGACACCGCCTCGAGGGGCACCGTCGTGGCCCTCGGCGCCGCCGGGGGACGCACCGCCGTCATGCTCGACGTGACCGCATTCCACCCCGTCGACACCGCGTGGCCGGATCAGCCGGCCGACCGTGGCGCGCTCGTGCTGGCCGACGGCGCCCGCGTGCCGATCGTCGACGCCGTGGTCGCGGCTTCCCCGCACGACGGCGACGCGACCTTCTTCGGGCGCGACGTCCCCGTGCGCACGGGCACGGAAGGCTGGTCGTTCGGCGTCGGGCACCTCGTCGAGGGCGAGCCGGTCGCGGTCGGCGACACCGTCGAGGTCGAGGTGGATGCCGCGTACCGCGCGGCGCTGTCGGCAGGGCACACGGCGTGCCATCTGGCGTCGCTCGCGCTCGATGCTGCGCTCGCGGGAGCCTGGCGCAAGGATGTGCCGCTCGACGTGCTGGGCGCGCCCGCCTTCGACGCGCTCGCGATCGAGGAGTCCCGCATCGTGCCCGACGGCGCACGCGACGTCTACCGCATCGGCAAGTCGCTCCGTCGCAAGGGCTTCGACCCGGCGGCGCTCGATGATCTCGGGCCCGTCGCCGCCCACGCGAACGCCCTCCTCGAGGAGTGGATCCGTGCCGGGGGAGAGGTCCGCATCGAGACCGCCGGCGACACCCTCGCCGATCGGCGCATGTGGGTGTGCACGCTTCCGGGCGGAGAGGCCCGCATCCCGTGCGGCGGAACGCACGTGACCTCTCTCGCGGCGCTGTCGTCCGTCACGATCGCCCTCGAGGCGCACTCCGTCGAGGGAGCGATCGAACTCGTCATGCAGACGTCGACCGTGCGGGCGTGACGCCTCAGATCACCTGGGCCTCGCCGGCGGTCGCCTCGAGCTCTTCGGGCAGGGTGTCGGCGAAGGCGACCTTGGGCACGAAGAACAGCACGCCCGCCGCGACGAAGCCGCCGGCGGCGCAGACGGCCCACACCGCGAGGTAGCCACCGAGCGACGCCGCAGTCTGGCTGGCGACGGTGCCGGCGCCGACGGCGAGCAGCACGCCGAACACCGCCGAGGCGAACGTGCCGCCGATCGTCTTGGTCGTGTTCGTGAGCGCGGATGCGATGCCGGTCTGACCGCGCGGTGCGGCAGCGGCGGCCGCCGCGGGCATCGCCGCGACGAGAGCGCCCGAGCCGAGCCCCGCGATCATGAGGTTCAGGAGCACCTGCCACAGCTCGAGGTGGAAGGGCAGGAAGAGCAGATACCCGATGCCGACGAGCATCGAGGCGACGATGAGGATGACACGGGGATTCGCCTTGCGCGACGTGACGGCGAACAGGATCGCGCCGACGATGAGCGACACGAGGTAGACGCCGATGATGTTGGAGCGCTCGGTCGCATCGAGCCCGAGCCCGTAGCCGAGGGACGAATCGGTGCCCGCGTAGGTCGAGAGGGGACCCTGCGCGCCGAGCAGGCTGATGCCCACGAGGAAGGCCGTCGCCTGGACGGGCCACATCTCGGGTCTGCGCAGCACCCGGATGTCGATCGCCGGGTCCTTCTGACGCAGCTCATACTTCACGAACCACCAGAAGACGGCGATGCCGGCCGCGAGCAGGATCGCGACCCACCACCAGCCGCCGGGGCCGAGGTCGAGCTGATCGATCATGCGCATGTAGACGAGCGCGCTCGTGACCAGCAGGAGTCCCCACGCGAGGATGACGAAGCCCCACGTGTCGAGCTGGCGACCGGGCAAGGGCTCGGACTCCGGGACCGCGATCCAGATGACGATCGCGATGAGCGTCACGGCGATCGCCGGGATCATGAGCGTCGTGCGCAGGTCGCCCGTCGCGGCGAAGATCCGGCCCGCCGCGAGCGCGCCGATGATCGCTCCCGCCTGCAGGCCGACCACGAGCAGGCCGGCCGCGCGGCGGGTCATCGAGACGCCGCGGTTCTGCCGACGACCGCGCTCGAAGATGAGCGCGATCTCGAGCGGGAGCCAGACGACGTAGAAGCCCTGCAGGGCCCATGCGAACAGGAACGACCAGAAGTCTCCCGCGAACGCGAGCCACCAGCTCGCTCCTGCCGTGAGGATCGCCGAGACGAGCAGGATCTTCTTGTGGCCGTACATGTCGCCGAGCTTCGCGAGCACGGGCAGCACGAGCGCAGACAGCAGCAGCTGCGCGGCCTCGAACCAGTTCACGTCGGAGTCGTGGATGCCGAGCTCGGTCACGATGTCGCTGAACAGCGGCACATAGAACCCCTGCAGGACGCCGCTTGTGAGTTCGACGAGGATGAACCAGCCGATGAGGCCCGCCGTGATGCCGAGGGCGGAGCCGCGCAGACGATCGGCGGCAGATGATGCTCGTGTCACGTCGGCGAGGCTACCATCGCGCCGGTTCTAGGCTGGGACGGTGCAGATGACGGGGGTTGCGGCGTGGCGATGACGCTCAGCGAGCTCGCCGAGAGTGGGCTCATCGATCCGGACTGGGCTGTCGCGCTCGAGCCGGTCGCGCCCGAGATCGCCGCGCTCGGCGAGCGCCTGCGGTCAGAGGCCGCAGCCGGTCGCGGCTACCTCCCGGAGGGCGAGAACGTGCTGCGCGCCTTCGCCCGTCCCCTCGCAGATGTCCGCGTGCTCATCGTCGGGCAGGACCCGTACCCGACTCCCGGGCATCCGATCGGCCTGTCGTTCGCCGTCGAGCGGCACGTGCGGCCGCTGCCGCGCAGCCTGTCGAACATCTACCAGGAGCTCGAGGCCGACCTCGGCATCCCGCGCGCCTCGCACGGCGATCTGTCGGCGTGGAGCGATCAGGGGGTCATGCTCCTCAACCGCGTCCTGACCGTCGCGCCGGGTCAGCCGGCGTCGCACCGGGGATGGGGCTGGGAGAAGGTCACCGAGCACGCCATCCGCACGCTCGTCGACCGGGGTCGCCCGCTCGTCGCGATCCTGTGGGGGAGGGATGCCGCGAACCTGCGCCCGCTCCTCGGGCAGACGCCCACCGTCGAGTCCGCGCATCCGTCGCCGCTCTCGGCGAGCCGCGGCTTCTTCGGGTCGCGTCCCTTCTCGCGCGCCGACGAGCTCCTGCACGCGCAAGGCGCAGAGCCGATCGACTGGCGCATCCCCGAGCCCGATTAGGCTGTCGCCATGCTCGAGGAGGAATACGACCGCGACAAGCGCAGGCTTCCGCGTCACCTCCGTAAGCCGCCTGAGCCCGAGCGCCCGTTCGCCTATGAGATCCGGCCCGTCGAAGAGCGCGACATCCCCGACATCCGCGAGATCTACAACTACTACGTGACGAACTCCGTCGTGACCTTCGACGAGAAGAAGTGGACGCTCGCGCAGTGGCGAGACAAGGTGGACCACCTGCGCACGCTCGGCCTGCCGTTCCTCGTCGCGGAGTCGCCGACGGGGCAAGTGCTCGGGTACGCCCTCGTGCAGCCGCTGTCGAGCAAGTCCGCCTACCGGTTCAGCGTCGAGAACTCGATCTATCTGGGTCAGGCCGCGACCGGCAAGGGCCTCGGCCGGGCGCTCTTGGAGGCGCTCATCGCCGCGTGCGAGAAGGCGGGCCTGCGTGAGATGGTCGCGATCATCAGCGACAAGGGTGCCGAGGCTTCGATGGCGCTGCACGAGAGCGCGGGCTTCGTCGAGGTGGGGCGGATGGGACGGGTCGGGTACAAGTTCGGCCGGTGGCTCGGCACCATCTCGCTGCAGAAGTCGCTCAAGCCCGTGAAGAAGAAGCGCATTCTCGGGCGCTGATCAGACGTTCGAGGCTCGTACGACCATTCCGCAAAGGGTATGGCGATCGAGGACGGATGCTGTCAGAGTGTGCGCATGCCGCGAGTGCGGGGCAGGGTGGGGCGATTGCTGGCGAGCGCAGGGGCGGCCCTGCTCGTCGCCGGTTCTCTGATCGCGCTCACCCCGGTCGCCGCGGAAGCCGCGACACCGCTCCCGAACCCCGGGATCCCCGCGCAGTGCGGGCTCGCGGTCACCCTCGTGCTCGACGCGAGCGGATCCGTGCAGCAGTCGAATGCGGTCGGCGCCGTCCGCTCGGCGGCGTCCGCTTTCCTCGAGGCGTTCGCCGACACGGGATCGACGGCGCGTGTCATCCAGTTCGCGTCACTCTCGCAGCAGCTCGCGTCCCGCAGGTGGTCACGGCGCGAGCCTTCAATCCGGTGGGGCATTCCGCAGCGCGATCGACGGCTACTACAACCCGATCCCGCCACGCCCAGGCACGACCCAGATCAAGCGCTACAACAGCGGCAATCCGGCCGCGGCCGGGAGCTGGTCGGCGTCGAACAGCAGCACGCAGTACACGAACTGGGACCAGTCGCTCGAGGCAGACCTCGACTGACGCCGGCGACCTCGTCGTCTACGTCACCGACGGCGACCCCACAGCGTACGACTTCACGCAGCCGGGCGACCCTTTCACTGCCGAACGACGTCGGCATGAACACCAACGTCAACGCGACGATCGAGGCTGTGACGATGGACCGGGCCGTCACGCAGGCCAACGCGGCGAAGCTGTCCGGCGCGCGCGTGCTGGCGCTCGGCGTGGGTGAAGCGCTGCAGAACGCCGCACGAGCGTCGCACCGGCTCACGCAGCTCTCCGGGCCCGACATCGCACGCACGATCGCCGAGTTCGATGTCGAGACCACCGACGTCTCGCTGATCGCGGACTTCGACGATCTCGCTGCGGCGGTCCGCGCGCTTGTCCTCGATCTGTGCTCGCCGTCGCTGACGATCCGCAAGTTCGCCCAGTCCGCGACGGACGCGACGTACCAGCCGGCGCCCGGGTGGGACATGACCGTGACGCCGACGGTGCCGGGCGGGTTCGACTGGATCCTCCCGACCGGAGCGACCGGACCGTCGTCGACTCTCGCCACGGACGCGAACGGCTACGCGCAGTTCCAGTGGGAGCCGACCCTGCCCGACACCCTCCTCGGGCGCGCAGGTGCAGGAGCAGCTCCGAGCCCGGGTACATCGCCGGCAGACCTGGTCCGAACAACGACTTCCGGTGCGAGTTCAAGAACGCCGACGGGCGCGACGAGGGTCGTGACGGGAGAGCTCACGACGGCGGGCGGCGCGGCATCCTTCGGTCTCACCGGGATCGGCGACGAGATCGGCACGTGCGCGGTCTTCAACTCGTTCGCGTACGCAGCCCGCGATCGCACTGACGAAGGTCAACTCACCCGTGACCGTGCGAGGCGACCTCACGCCGCCGGCGGTCGTGCGCTCGAGCTATGCCGATGACGAACCCGGGGAACACGCCGCTCGCGAACGTCGTCCTGACGGACGACAAGTGCGCGCCCGTGCGGGCCGTGCCGGCCGCCGCGCCCGACCAGGCGTACAACATCGGAGATCTGAACCGCAATGAGCGGCTCGATGTCACCGAGACCTGGCAGGCGTTCTGCGAGCGCGATGCGCGGGCGTCGGCGGGTCGCCTTGCAGGCGTGAGCATCGTCAACACCGCCACGGTTCAAGGGACGGATCCCGCAGGCACGGTCGTGAGCGCGACGGACTCGGACGACGTCCAGATCTTCGTGCCCCGTATCCAGCTGACCAAGCTCGTGGACGGCCAGGACTCCGTGACCGTCGAGTCCGGCACCGAGGTGTCCTACACCTACGCCGTCGTCAACACGGGTGATACGCCGCTGCAGCCCGTGACGCTCACCGATGACACCGCGCCCTGCCAGAGTCCGACCCTCACCCCTCCGGCCGATGGGGACACGGTCCTCGCCGTCGGTGAGACATGGAATTACACGTGCGTCGCGAGTCCCGCCGCCTCCGTGCTGAACACGGCGACGGTCAGCGGTGTGCCGTTGGATCCGACGACGGGCGCTGCCTTCCCGACGCCGAACCCGCCCGTGACCGACATCGACACGGCCAAGGTCGACACGGTCGATCCCGACCTCGCGCTCACGAAGTCCGTCGACAAGTCGGTCGTCTTCCCCGGGACGACGGCGGCCTACACCTACACGGCGTTCAATGACGGTACGTCCGACCTGCGCAACGACACCGGCACGGCCGGATGGGTCGCCGATGACTCGTGCGCGCCCGTGCAGCAGGTCCTCGTCGGGGCCTTCAACACGGGCGATGTCAACACCGATACCCTCCTGAATCCGGGGGAGTCGTGGCAGTTCACGTGCCAGACCGCGATCTCGGTGCCGACGCTCAACCGTGCGACGATCGTCGCCCAGCCCGTCGCGGGCGGTGCGCCGGTCGGCGGTGTGCTGACCCGGACCGCGCTCGCGTTCGTCGGACGTCGTGGCTGCGGGGATCGACATCGTCAAGACGGCACTCGTGCCGGTCGTGCTCGACCCCGCCGCCTCGCCGTTCGACGGTCCCGACGTGCCTGCTCCACGGCCCGCGCGGTATCTCTACGAGGTGTCCAACACCGGGACCGTGCCGATGCGAGACATCGCCCTCGCCGAGGACCGGTGCGCGAACGTCGTCCTCGTCGACGGCGACCTCGGCGCCAGCGGAGTGCTCGATGTGGACGAGGTCTGGACGTACTCCTGCGAGACGCTCCTCAGCGCTCGCAGGGAACGCCTCCGCCTGTCGGCGCGGAGTCCGGTGTCGTCACGAACCCGCGACGGTCACGGGCCTGCCCTTCCTGCCCCAGGAGCCGACCACGACGGGTCCGATCCAGACCGCGACAGACACGGCTCAGGCGCTGGTCACCCAGCCCGCGATCGTGCTCACCAAGACGGCGTCGGTCCCGGTCGTGAAGGCCGGGGGCGAGGTCACCTACACGTTCACCGTCACGAACACCGGCGACGTCGGTCTCCGACGTGATCGGGCCGGTCGACGACAGATGCACCGACATCGTCTATACGGGAGGCGACCGGCCGCCGGTCAATGGGCTGCTGGACGGGGCCAACAGCGGGGCCGCCGAGACCTGGACCTACACCTGCACGAGGGCGGTCGGACTGCCTGCCCCGCCGGACACGGTCGACCTCAATACGGCGCGGGTCGTCGGTGTGGACCCCTTGGGCAACAGCTACGCGGCGGAGGCATCTGCAGAGGTCGCCGTCATCGATCCGTCGGTCAACCTCGTCAAGAGCGTGAGCGACAACCTCGTGCTCGTCGGGAGTGAGGTGACATACAGCTTCGACGTGACCAACGACGGCGAGAGCCCCGTTGCGGCGGATGACGTCCTGGCCGAGGTCCTCCTGGTGGATGCCGCCGTGCCTGCCCTGCCGACCTGCTCGAGCCCCGTGCTGATGAGCAAGACGGGCGGCAACGGCGACGATCTGCTCGACCGGGTGCCCCCCGAGGTCTGGCATTACGAATGCGTCGGGACGATCGCGGCGCCGACGACGAATCTGGCTGTCGTGAGGGCTGTCGGAGGAACCACGTTCGGACTCAGGCTCCCCGTCTTCGACTACGACGCAGAGTACGTCCAGACCTTCGATCCGGCCATCTCGATCGAGAAGACCGCCTCGCCGCCGCGCACCGTCGCGGGCGGCAGCGTGACCTACGGCTACGCGGTGCGCAACACCGGCGATGTGCCGCTCGCAGAAGTGGCGGACCGGATCGAGGACGACACCTGTGCACCGGTCGCGTATGTCTCGGGCGATCAGGACGAAGACGGCCTGCTCGATACGCCGACGAGCATCTTCGAGGACTCGCTCGACGAGGTCTGGATCTTCACCTGCGCGACGACCGTGCAGCGGACCACCACCAACACGGTCGTCGTCTCGGGCAGCGCGGTCGATCCCGAAGGCGAGCCGCTGTGCGATACGTCGCAGCGGGCCGCGCTCGCCGCCGCGCCCACGTGCGATCCGTCGGCCGGCGCCCAGGCCACCGTCGTCGTCGGGCCGCCACTGCCGTCGTCGGGCGGCATCGTGCTCTGGCCGCTGCTCGCGCTCGGCTCGATCTTGGTGGGCATCGGTGCGGCAGCGCTCGCCGCAGCGCGACAGGCCAAGCGCGCGCCGAGCTGATCGCGCGGGCGGGCTGCTACCCCGGCCCGGTCCAGCCGCGGACGGCGTCGACGAGGTCGCGCCAGGCGCCCGTGACCTGCTCGTCGGGCAGTTCGGCGCACCGCTCGTCGTCGGGCCGGCAGCGCGCCAGGATGCGCCACATGAAGCGGTCGGCCCCCGTCGGGGCGGCTGCAGCGGTCACGGCATCCCACGGGCACTGCGAGATGAGCTCGATCCACTCGGAGGCCTGGTCCTCGGTCGGCTCCGCGCGCCATTCGCGCCGCAGGCCCGCGAAGCCGCCCGTGCGCGTCACGGCGATGAGCACGGGCACGCGCGACTGCTGTGCCGCGGGCGGCTCAGGACTGCTTCGATCCATCCGTTTCGATGCCCACGCCCGCCCAGCCTGCGCGGACGGCATCAGCCTCCTCCGAATCCTCACCGTACTCCGTCTCGGCGGCGCGCAGAGTGGCCTCCGCGAACTCCGAGAAGTCCGCCGTCCGAGACAGCGTGCCCGAGGTCAGGGCCCGGTACCAGATGAGCCCCGCACGCTCCCACGCGTAACCGCCCAGAGCAGTCGCCACGAGATAGAAGGCGTGGCTCGGGATGCCGGAGTTGATGTGCACGCCCCCGTTGTCGTCGCGGGTCTCGACGTAGTCGTCCATGTGCGCCGGCTGCGGGTCCTTGCCGAGCACGTCGTCGTCGTATGCGGTTCCGGGCGCCTTGAGCGAGCGCAGCGCCCTGCCTTGGACGGCGTCCGTGAAGATACCCTCGCCGACGAGCCAGGTCGCGGCATCCACGCTCTCACCTCGCGCGTGCTGATCGGCGAGGACGCCGAACACGTCCGCGATCGACTCGTTGAGCGCCCCGGACTGGCCGCTGTAGGTGAGTCCGCCCTCCGCGTCGACGACGCCGTGGGCGAGCTCGTGCGCGATGACCGAGAGCGAGCCGGTGAAGCCCTGGAAGACCTCGCCGTCGCCGTCGCCGAACACCATCCGCTCGCCGTTCCAGAACGCGTTGTCGTAATCGCGCCCGTAGTGCACCGTCGCGAGCAGCTCTGCGCCCGTGCCGTCGAGGCCGTTGCGGGCGAAGGCATCCCACAGGAACTCGAACGTCGCGCCGAGACCGTCGAACGCCTCATCGACCGACTCGTCGCCCGTCGCAGGGTCATCCTCGCCCCGTACGCGTCGCCCGGGCAGGACCTCTCGTCGCTCGGCGTCCGAGATCGTGCGATCGGGGGCCGGCGCCGTCTCGGCGACGAGCGTCCCGCCGTCTTCGATCGAGAGGCGCAGCCGCGTGCGGCCCGGGCGGTAGTCCCGCGGAGCCTCGAGCGTCGCGCGCGCGGCCTCGGCGGCGCGCGCCCACGTCGGCTCCTGCGCCGAGGCGATGCGGGCCAGGATGTATGGCGGGACGATCGCGGTCATGCTCCGAGGCTAGCCCCGCCCGGCGACAGCCGGCCCGTACGTCGGAGGATCGCGCTTCGGTCGGAGCATCCGTCGCCGATCCTCCGACACAACGCCGATCCTCCGACGGAACCCGGCCCGCGGCGGGTGTCAGCCGTTCGGGTCGATCGTCGGGATCGAGGCGAGCAGGCGCCGCGTGTACGACACCTGTGGCTGCAGGAGCACCTTCTCGGTAGGACCTTCCTCGACGATGTGGCCGTCCTTCATGACGATGACCTCGTCGCAGAGGTTCTGGACGACGCCGATGTCGTGCGACACCATCACGAGGGTCAGCCGGTCCCGCTCGCGCAGCTCGGTGAGCAGAGCGAGGATCTGCGCGCGCACCGTGACGTCGAGCGCCGAGAGCGGCTCGTCGCCGACGAGGAGCCGAGGCCGGTGCACGATCGCGCGGGCGAGCGCGATCCGCTGGCGCTGGCCGCCCGAGAACTCGTGCGGGAAGCGGTCCGCCATGCCGGACTCGAGCCCGACGTCCTCGAGCACTTCGCGGACCCGTGCGCGACGGTCGCCGTCGATGCCGAGGGCCCAGAGCGGCTCGCCGACGATGCGCCCGACGCTCATGCGCGGATCGAGCGACGCGTACGGGTCCTGGAACACGATCCCGGTCTGGCGACGGAGCCAGTGGAGGGACCGCGCGCTCGCGGCGCCGTCGACGGGGCGGCCGTCGAACTCGACGGTTCCCGAGGTCGGGCTGTCGAGCCCGAGGAGCAGGCGCACGAGTGTCGACTTGCCCGAGCCCGACTCTCCGATGATCCCGACTGCCGAGCCTTCCGCGACGTCGATGTCGGCATCGTCGAGCGCCGTCGTCAGCGTCGGGCGCCCGAACGGCGCGGCGGCGGGCGAGCGGAAGACGCGCCTGAGTCCGCGTGCGGTCAGGAGCGGGGCTCACGGCGCACCTCCGGGCCGCCACAGGGTCGCGGTCGCGTCGCGCAGGAGCTCCTGCGTGACGGGCGAGGCGGGCGCCGTCAGGAGCGTCGAGATCGGCGCATCCTCCACGACTCTGCCGTCCTCGAGCACGACGCCGTGCGTGGCGATCTGCGACAGGACGGCGAGGTCGTGGGTGATGAACACGAGCGACATCCCATCGTCCTCGACGAGCGAGAGCAGCAGCTCCAGGATCTCGGACTGGATCGTGACGTCGAGCGCCGTCGTCGGCTCGTCGGCGATGAGCAGCCTCGGGCGGCAGGCGAGCGCCATCGCGATCGCGACGCGCTGACGCTGCCCGCCGGAGAGCTGGTGCGGGTAGCGCGTGACGATCTTCTCGGGGTCGGGGAGGGCGACGCGCGCGGCCTCGGCCACGGCGCGGGCTGCGGCATCCTTCCTCGACGCCTTCTCGTGGATGCGGACGGACTCCGCGATCTGGCGGCCGACGGTGCGGATCGGGTTGAGCGCGGTGCGCGGCTCTTGGAAGACGATCCCGATCTCGTCGCCCGCGCAGCTCCGCGAGCTCTCGGTCGGCGAGGCCGAGGAGCTCGCGTCCGTTCCAGCGGATCGAGCCCCCTGCGTGCGCCTCTTCGGGCAGCAGACCCAGGATCGCGAGCGCCGTGAGCGACTTGCCCGAGCCCGACTCGCCGATGAGCCCGACGCGCGCGCCGTCAGGCACCGAGAACGAGATGCCGTGCACGACCCGGCGGCCCCCGATGTCGATCGTGAGATCCCGCACCTCGAGGCTCATGCGACGACCTCCGGCACGTGCGACTCGGCGGCCAGGTGCGCACGGCTCGTGCGGTTCGTCCGGCTCAGGGTCGGATCCGTCGCCTCGCGCAGCCCGTCGCCGAGGAGGTTGAGCCCCAGCACCGTGAACGTGATCGCGAGGCCCGGCCACAGCACCGAGAGGGGGTACACCGTGATGTACTGCTGCAGCTGTGCGAGCAGGAGACCCCACGACGGCTCGGTGGGCGGCGCACCCACGCCGAGGTACGAGAGCCCCGCCTCGGCGAGCACGGCGACGGCCATGCCCCACGACAGCTGCACGATGAAGACCGGTGCGACGTTCGGCATGAGGTGCCGCCACAGGTTCTGGGCCGGGGTGAGGCCTGACGCCTTGCCCGCGAGCACGAAGTCGCTGTGGAGCACGCGGCGCAGCTCGGGCCGTGTGACGCGCGCGATGTTGACGCCGAAGCCGATGCCGACGGCCCAGATGACGACCCAGAGCGACCCGCCGAAGACGGCGGAGATCATCATCGCGATGATCAGCACGGGGAACGCGATCAGGATGTCGACGAGGACCGCGATCGATTCGCGGATCCATCGCGCCGTGAGGGCGCCGAGCGATGCGAGCGCGATCCCGACGATCGTCGCGACGATCCCGGCGCCGATCGCCACGATGACCGTCGTGCGGGCACCGGCCATGAGCAGGCTCAGGATGTCGCGGCCCGAGCCGTCGGTGCCGAGGAGATGTGGCCAGGCCGGCCCCGCCCAGCGGTTCGAGATGTCGACCTGTTGCGGGTCGAAGGGCGTCCAGAACCCGGCGACGACGGCGGTGACGACGATGACGGCCACGACGATGAGGCCGAAGCGGCCGGTCGAGAGAGCCCACAGGCGCCCGAGCCATGCCCACCGCGACGGGGGCCGCTCTTCGCGTGCACTGCGCGTCCGAGTGCTCATGCCGCCTCCCGCTGTCGGGGGTCGATGAGGCGATGGGCGAGGTCGACGACGAATCCGACGATGAGGACGAATCCCGTCAGCACGAGCAGCTCGCCCTGCACCTTGAGCAGGTCGCGCGCGCTCACATCGGCGACGAGCATGCGTCCGATGCCGGGGAGGGTGAAGAGCTGCTCGATGACGACCGCGCCGACGATGATGCCGGCGACCTGCAGACCGAGGACCGTGATGACAGAGAGACCGACGACGGGGAGCCCGTGGCGGATGAGTGCGGCATCCCGCGTCAGACCCTTCGCCGCCGCCGTCCGGACGTAGTCCTGGCCGACCGCCTGCAGCGTCGCACTCCGGACGAATCGCAGCAGCATCGCGCCCTCGACGATGCCGATGGTGAGCGCGGGCAGGATGAGGGCGCGCACGGCCAGCCACGGATCGCTCCAGCCCGCACGCGGGAATCCCTGTGCGGGGAGCCACCCGAGCCAGACGGCGAACACGACGACGAGCATCATGCCGGCCCAGACGACGGGGACCGCGGCCAGCGTCTGCGCGCCGACGCTCAGGGCCGTGCCGTCCGCCCGACCGCGCCGCATGGCCGACAGCACGCCCAGGGGCACGCTGAAGAGCACGGCGATGACGAGCGACATGATGCCGAGCGGCACCGTCACCTGCGCCTTCTCGGCCAGTTCGCTCGCGACGGGCGAGCCCGTCACCTGCGACGCGCCGAGATCGCCGCGCAGGACGCCCCCGATCCAGTCGAGGTACTGCACCGTCAGCGGCTGACCGAGCCCGAGCCGCTCTCGGATCGCTTCGATCTGCGCGGGCGTGCTCCCGGTGCCGGCGATCAGCTGGGCGACGTCACCGGGAAGCACCCGCAGGGTGAAGAAGATCAGCACGCTGGCGACGAGCAGC
Source organism: uncultured Actinomycetota bacterium (assembly GCA_963695125.1). Classification (GTDB taxonomy): domain Bacteria; phylum Actinomycetota; class Actinomycetes; order Actinomycetales; family Microbacteriaceae; genus Microbacterium. The sequence continues at coordinate 217,545 of CAVOFY010000003.1, read as the reverse complement.
CCGAGCACAAGCAGGGCCAGTCGCGTCAGCGTGTACCTGATCACCCGTTGCTCTTGGCGAGCTCTGCGAGGTTGAGGCGCTCGTTCACGTTGATCGAGGGCATACCCGTGATGTTAGTGCCCACGGCCACGACGGAGGCACCGCTGTACAGCCAGTCGGCTGCCGCGTCCTCCGAGACGATCCGCGCCGCCTGCGCGAGCAGGTCGGCGGCCTCAGCCTCGTCGACCGCGGCGAGCGACTGCGCGAAGAGGTCCTGGACCTCCTCGTTGTCGTACGTGAAGTAGTAGTCGGGGTTCGCCCAGTTCTCGAAGTCGCGCGCCTCGGTGTGCAGCACGAAGCTCAGTTCGTAGTCCTTGTTCATGTAGACGTCGGTGAGCCACGTGCCGAAGTCGACCTGGTCGACCTTGAGCGTCACGCCCACGTCGTTGAGGTTCGAGACGAGGATCTGAGCGACCGTCGTGGAGTAGAAGTTCGGGATCGTGAGCGTCAGCTCGAGGTCCTCTTCGCCGGCTTCGGCGAGCAGCGCCTTGGCGGCCTCCGGGTCGTAGGGCGCGACGGAGGAGAGGTCCTCGTAGCCGGGGTCGAGCTCGGGGATCGGCCCGTAGAGAGTCGAGCCCGAGGCGAACGCCTCGATGAACGCGTCGTGGTCGATCGCCTGGCGGATCGCCTGGCGGACGCGCTTGTCGGCAAGGGGGCCGGAGGTCTGGTTGAACGCGAGCGTGCCCTTGTCGGTCGACTGGCCGAGGACCACCTCGTAGTCGCCGGATGCCTCGACCTGATCGGTCAGGTTCGCGTCGAAGCCGGTCAGCACGTCGACCTCGCCCGCGAGAGCCGCGTTGAGGGCTGCCTGCGTGTCGGGGATGTAGTCGAAGACGATCTCGCCGACCTGGGCCTTGTCGCCCCAGTACGCGTCGTTGCGGGCGAAGGTGATGCTGTCGCCCTGGCGCCACGTGCCGAGCGTGAAGGGGCCCGTGCCGTTCGCGGCGGTCTTGTAGTCGATCGTGTCGTCCTGCTTGAGGACGATGCCCGCGCGGCCTGTGAGGTTCCACAGCAGGCTCGAGTCGGGCTCGCTCAGCGTGAGGGTGACGTCCTGGCCGTCGGCCGTGATCGACTCGACCTTCGCGAGTCGCGACGAGTCGCGCCACGAGGGCGTGTCCTTGCGGGTCTGGAGCGACCACACGACGTCTTGCGGGGTGAGCTCCTGGCCGTCGTGGAAGGTGACGCCCTCGCGCACCGTGAAGGTGTACTCGAGGCCGTCGTTCGAGATCGTCCAGTCGCTCGCGAGAGCAGGCACGATGTCCTGTTCGGCCGTGCGTGAGACGAGGCCCTGGTAGATGTTGTCGATCAGGATCTGGTCGAGAGCAGCGCCCGCGGTCTCGCGGATGTCGAGGTTGCCGGGCTCGAGCACGAGCCGGATCGCGACCGAGGCGTCGGGATCCGCCTCGCCGGTGGAGGACGACGAGGGCGACGGCGAGGTGCAGGCGGTCAGAGCCAGGGCGGCGGCTGCGACGAGCGCGGCGGCGGCGAGGGCGGTGCGGCGGAACATGTGGGTCCTTTCAGGGGCATCCGATGCTGTGCGGATGCGGTGCCTCAGACCTGATCGACAGGACGAGCGGGGGCGGTAGACAAGCCTAGGGATGAGGGGTTGCGGGGGACGAACCCGCTATCCGGAACGAAACACAAGCGTTAACCCTTCCCGGCCAGAGTGCGAAGCATCGCGCCCAGTTCGAGGGGACGCTCCTCCTGCACGTTGTGGCCAGAAGAGACGACGACGATGGATGCTCCGGGCACACGTTCGGCGAAGGCCGCGGCATCCTCGTCCGTGACGTAGCCGTGATCTCCGCGGATGAGCGTGATGGGCGCGGTGACGGCGGCGAGGTGCTCCCACCCCGCCTCGCCCAGCGCGGCGACGAGGGCATCGGGCTGCGATGCCGCGTCGACGCCGGCCTTCGACATCGCGTTGGCGAGATGGGCGAAGTGGTGCTTCCACTCGACCCGGCCGTCGGGGCGGATGCGGGAGTTGAAGTACACGCCGCGGGCAGCGGCCTCGGGCGTGCCGCCGAGCCCGAACGACAGAGCGCGCTCGACGAGCTCCTCGCGCGATGCCCAGTCGGTCGGGCCGGCGAAGAACTCGCGGATCTGGCTTGCGCCGCCGTTGGGGTCGAGGCCGGGCGTGACGTCGATGACGACGAGCTCGCCGACGAGATCGGGGCGGGATGCCGCGACCGCTGCCGCGGTGAGACCGCCGAGCGACTGGCCGACGAGCAGCTGGGGGCCCTGCGTCCAGGCATCCATCCCCGCGGCGACATCGGGGGCGAGCACCTGGGCGACGTAGGCCATGTCGTCGCGCCAGGACGAGTCGCCGTGCCCGGGCAGGTCGATCGCGAGGGCGGGCAGCCCCAGCGCGAGCACCGTGGTGTCCCACGTGTGGGCGTTGAGCCCGGCGCCGTGCAGGAGTGTGACGACCGGCGGCTCGACCCCGTAGCGCAGGGCGCTCAGAGTGCGGCCGTCGGGCAGGTCGAGGGTCAGCCGTTCGCCGCGGGGAACGGGTCCTTCGATGCCGATGCCGGCAGCCTGCTCGGCCAGGAACGAGAACTCGTCGATGGGATCTCTCACGACGCCCATTCTGGCCCACCTGGAGGACGCGCTCGGTACGCTGGCGTAATGAACGAAGCGCGAGTGCACCTTTCGAGATCCGCGCGGGACGCGTACACGGCCCTCGAGGCCTTCTCCAAGACCGTCAAGGGCATCGCGAGCGACGCGGGGATCGAGCCCCGGCTCAAGGAGATCGTCCAGATCCACGCCTCGCAGCTGAACGGGTGCGCCTATTGCGTGCGCATCCACGTGGACCTCGCCGTCGCGGAGGGTCTGGACGCCGACGCCATCGCGCAGATCGCGACCTGGCGGGACTCGGGCATCTTCACGGAGCGCGAGCGTGCGGCGCTCGAGCTCACTGAGGCGTTCACGTTCATCCACGAGGGCGGAATCCCGGACGACGTGTACGACCACGTCGGGGGAATTCTGAGCGAGAAGGAGTACGTCGCCCTGAGCTGGCTGCTCGTCTCGATCAACTCGTTCAACAGGATCGCGATCGCCGGTCGCTACCCCGTTCCACCGCGGCCCGGCGCGCAGGCGTGACCGGCGCCGCTGACGGCGGCGGCCCGATCGTCCCCGGCTCGATCAACTTCCGCGACGTCGGAGGGCTGCCCGCGGGCGGCGGTCGCACACGATCAGGTGTGCTGTTCCGTTCAGGCAATCTTGCGCATCTCGACGTCGATGGGCGCTCGGCAATGGCCGACCTCGGCATTCGCCGCGTCATCGACCTGCGCGACGACGCCGAAGTGCGCTACGCCCCGAGTCGCCTCGACGGACTCGAGATCCAGACGCAGCGCGTACCGCTCTTCCTCGGCTCCGTCGCGTCGTTCTTCGATGAGGACCTGACGCTCGACGACATGTACCGCCAGCTCGTCGAGGACGCAGCATCCCGCGTCGTCGACGTCGTGCGGGGGATCCTCGCCGACCAGCCCGTGCTCGTGCACTGCACGGTCGGCAAAGATCGCACGGGCGTCACGGTGGCGGTCGCCCTGCGGGCGGCGGGGGTCGACGATTCGGCCGTCGTCGCGGACTATGCCCGCACCGAGGCGCTGCTGCCCGACTCCCGCAATCGGCAGGTCCTCGCGTGGCTGCGGCGGCGGCATCCACAGGCCGTCAACGCCGAGGATCTCGCGACCCGCTCGCCTGCCCCCGTCATGCGCGCGACTCTCGCGCGGATCGACGAGGCCTACGGCTCGCCGGGGGACTACCTGCGTGCCCACGGGCTCGCCGACGACGAGCTCGCCGAGCTGCGCCGCGTGCTCGTCGTGCACGACTGACGGCGAGGCGATTAAGGTAAGGCAACCCTTCATTGGGGGTATACTGGGGGCATCATGTCCCGCACGATGCACCAGAACGGGCACGCCGTCGCCGAGCACAGCGCGGCCGCGTGCCGTGCCGCGCGGCACACGCGCGTCCAGCACCTCATCACGGCCGACGAGTCCTCGCTCGCCGAGCTCGAGACGCTGCTGGCGACGCTCCCGATCTGCTCGACCGGCCGCGTGTTCGTCGAGATCCCGGATGCCTCGTGGCAGGCCGAGATCGCGGCTCCCGCGCGCATGACCTTCACGTGGCTCGACCGCTCCCTCCGCTCGGGCGACGCCGGCACGGGGCGCAGCTGCGCTCCCGGTCAGGCCCTCGCACGCGCTGTCACGGCGTGGGCGGACGAGATGCTGTGCGTCGAGGACGACCAGACCCGCATCCACCTCCTGGGTGGATTCCTCGGCACGGCCGACATCGTCGACCACCTGACGACCCGCAACGGGGTCGCACCCGACGCGATCCACACGCCCGCGCGCTTCGGCCTGACGACCGCGCGCTGACGGACTCGTGCGTCAGGTACGGCGCGCCGCCGTCGTGCGCGGCACGTAGTTGCCGTCTTCGAGCCCTGCCTCGATCTCGAACCGGTTCCGCAGCGGATCGCGCCCCGCGAGCAGGTAGAGCAGGGGCATGAGCATGCCATAGCGCCGCCACTGACGCATGTGGGTCGCCTCGTGCCGCAGCAGGCGCGGGCCGATGACGCCGTCGCCTGTGAGGAAGCATCCGCCCACGCACGAGCCGCCGCGCGCGTACGTCCACGACGGCATCCCGCGGAAGACCCACAGACCGTCCTGCTTGCGGATGCGGCCCGTGCTCCAGATCGAGCCCCACACCCACCCCACGGCCGTGCCGTACCAGTAGCCCACGCGGCTGATGGGGGAGTCGAGCAGGAATCGGGGGATGAATCGGTCGATGCGCTCGCCGCGGGCCACGGCGCGCGCGGCGGCCGCCTCCCATCCGGCGGGGGGCTGGGGATCGGGCTCACGCGAGCGCCCCCACGACGCGCAGGAGCACCCCGAGGTCGTCCGACGCAGTCGTCGGCGACGAGGGCGAGTAGCCCGCGAGCGACGAGCCGACGAGCGGGAGGACGCCCCTCGCGGCCGCGATCGCGCGGGTCAGCTCGGCGACGCTCAGGCCGAAGGGCTCGGGGTGCGCGTTGCCCATGAGCTCCGCCGGATCGAGCACGTCGACGTCGACATGGATGTAGAGCGCCTCGGCGCCTGTCGCAGCCAAGGCGTCCGCGAGGGCATCGGGGTCGCGCAGGTCGTCGACCGAGAGGACCCCGACGCCCAGGCGCTGCAGCGCCTCCCGCTCGGGCTCGTCGAAGGAGCGCGCCCCGCCGACGATGACACGCTCGGGCGGCACCGTGCCTGCCTCGAGCGCGAGTCCGGCCTCGCCGTCGCCGACGACGGCCCGAAGCGCCATACCCGAGAAGGCGCCCGATGCGGACGATCCGGGCTCGTTGAAGTCGGGGTGGGCGTCGAGCCATGCGACCGCGAGCGACGGATGGCGCTCCACGGCGTGCGCGATCGCCGCGAGTGCGACGCCGCAGTCGCCCCCGACCGTCAGGACGGGCTCGTCGTGCGCCGCGAGCGCGTCCTGGATCCGCTCGCGGATGCCCAGCAGCGCGCTCAGGCGGCGGACACCCGTACCGAGAGAGTCGCCCGCTCCCGCGGCCACCTCGATGACGGTCGTGGCCGACCGGGGGAGGTCGCCCGCGATCGCGTCCGCTCCGTCGATCAGCTGCATCGCGCGAGACGACGGACTGCCCTGCCACTGCGGGACCACGAGGTATCGCGTCATCCCCCCATCTTGCCCCGACATGCCGTGTCGGGGAAAGCACATGGGCGCCGCCTCCCGGAGGAAGCGGCGCCCATGAGCGGGGCAGGTGTCAGCCTTCGATGGCGCTCTGCGGCTGGCCCGACTTGAGGGCGGCCAGGCGCGCCTCGACCTCGGTCAGCTCGCCGACGTCCTCGAGCTGGTTGAACTGCGCGTCGAGAGTGGATGCCGCGAGCTCCTGCTTGCCGGCGGCGAGGGCCTCCTGGCGGCGCACCTTGTCTTCGAACCGGCCGAGCTCGCTCGTCGGGTCGAGGACGTCGATCGACTTGACCGCGTCGTGCACCTTGTTCTGGGCCTCGGCCGTCTTCGCACGCGCGAGCAGCTCGGAGCGCTTGGAGCGCAGCTGCTCGAGCTTCTGCTTCATGCCGTTGAGGCCGTCCTTGAGCTTGTCGACGACCTCGGTCTGCGACGCGATCGTCGGCGCGATCGCCCTCGCCTCGTTCTCCTCGCTGATCTGGCGCTGGAGCGCGATCTTGGCGAGGTTGTCGAACTTGTCGGCGTCGGCGGTGTTGCCCGCCGCGCGCAGCTCGTCGGCCTTGCGGCTGGCAGCGAGGGCCTTGTTGCCCCACTCGGTCGCCGCCTGGACGTCCTCCTGGTGATCGCGCTCGAGCAGGCGCAGGTTGCCGATCGTCTCGGCGATCGCCGACTCCGCATCCGCGATCGAGTTGGTGTAGTCGCGCACGAGCTGGTCCAGCATCTTCTGCGGGTCCTCGGCCGAGTCGAGCATCGCGTTGACGTTCGCCTTCACGAGGGTCGAGATGCGACCGAAGATGGACTGCTTTGCCATCGGTTGTCCTTCCGTTTAGGGATGAGTGTATTGACGTTCGGCTGCCGCGGCCGCGGCACTCTGGCCATCGCGGGGGGTCAGAAGCGGCCACCCCCTCGGCGCGAGCGGGTGCCGCCGCCGCCGAAGCTTCCTGAGCTGCGGCCGCCGGACGAGCGGCCTCCGCCGCCCAGCATTCCGCCGAATCCGCCGCTCGAGCCGCCGGACGAGCGGCTGCCGCCGCCCAGCATGTTGTTGATGACGATGCCGCCGAGGACGGCGCCCAGGATGTCGCCGGTCCCGCCCGAGCCGCCGGACGAGCCGCTCTGGAAAGCGCCGACGTCGTTCTGCGCGTATTGGATCGCCTGCGCCGCGAGCTGGTTGGCGCGCTGTGCGTACTGCGTCGCCTGCTCGGGAGCCGTCTGCTGCAGCTGCTGTGCCTGCACGAGCGATGCGCCGGCCTCGGCGAGGCGCGTGCGCGCCTCGGCGCCGATCGCGCCGCGACGTGACGTGATGTAGTCCTCGGCCGTCGACACCTGGGCCTGCGCCTGCATGATGAGCTGGCCGACCATCTGTCGTGCGCGCTCGGCCTGGGCCGCGGCATCCCGGACGCCCTGCACGAGCGCGTCGATCTGCTCGTTCGCTGCCTCGAGGCCCTGGAGGGCGAAGAGCGGTCGACGGCGCGAGCCCGTCAGGTGCTCGCGTGCGGTCTCGACCTCGCGCCGGGTCGAGGCGATGACCGCTGCGAGGCGGCCGTCGGGGTCGGGCAGGGCCGAGGCCGCGGCGATGTCGGCCTCGAGCTCGCGGAGGAGGGCCGAGGCGCTCTGCTCGCCCGCGGCGAGGTCGTCGCCGAGCTTGTCGATCGCCTTCTCGAGCAGATCGGCCTGACCCACGGCCTCTTCCGCCGCGCGGATGCTCACGGCCGCTTCGCCGCCGTTTCCGGCGCCGATGGCGGTCTGCGCGAGCGCGAGCTGCTGGTCCGCGAACGCGATGCGCTGCCGCGCCTGCTCGGGGTTGTCGGCGATCGTCGCGAGCGCTTCTGGGGCGTAGGAGGCCGACAGCGTCGACAGACGCGCCGTGGCGGTGTCGAGCGCCGCCGCGACGGTCGCACGGTCGCCCTGCACGCGCGCGAGCGCTTCGGGGGCGTTCTGCTCGAGCTTGCGGAGCTCGTCGAAGGCGGCCGCCTTCTCATCGAGCTCGGTGTTGGCGGCCTCGCACAGGCTCAGGATCTCGGTGTTCCACGCGCGGATCTGCTCCGGCGTGTCCGGCGTCGAGTCGTCGAGCTGCTGCTTGAGCGTGAAGGCGCGGTTGAGGCTCTCTCGGGCACCCTGCAGCGCCGTCTCGAACTCGGCCGCTGCGGCGTCGCCGAACTGCGCCTTCGCGAAGCCGAGCTCCTGTTCGCTCGTGCGGATCGCGTCGTCGGTCTCGACAAGGGCGGATGCCGCGCGCCGCGCGAGCTCTTCGGTGCTGATCTGCTCGACGGGGGTGGCTCCATCGGCATCGGCCTTCTTGCGGCGGCTGCGGACGACGAGCCAGATGATCACACCGATCGCCGCGGCGATGAGGACGAAGACGAGAACGCCCCCGAATCCGCCGGACCCGCCGCTCACTGCATCGGTGAGTCCGTCGGCGGCGGCCGTCACTCCGGCCACCCAGTCCGGATCGGCTCCCTGGAGCGCGGGGCCGACCCGCTCCTGCTCGATGGCGGCCAGCTCGTCGAAGCTGACGGGGCCCTCCGAGTATCCGGAGATGTAGAACGCACGGTCTTCCGTGGCGATCGCGAGGAGGTACTGGTTCGGGCCGAGATTGTTGAGATCGGCCGTCGCGTTCGCCCAGTCTGCGGCGCTCGACGGGTTCGTGAACGAATCGACGAACACGACCCACATGTCGACGCTCGTCTCGTCTGACAGGCGCTGCAGGCGCTGCTGGGCGTCGGCCTCCTGCGAGGCCGACAGCACGCCCGCCCGGTCGTCGACGAAGCTCGGGCCGAGCATCGCGGGATCGGTCGCCTGGGCGGTGCCGGCGACCCCGCCTGCGACGATCCCCAGAGCGATAGTGAGCGCCAGTGCCCATCGCGCACGCATCAGATTCCTTCCGGGGGTCCCTGAGCAGCGGCCCCTCCGCGATTCTATTTCAGGTATGCGGACGCGTGCGTGCTCGGGGAGGGCGCTCTCCCAGGCTCGCCGTCGAGCGGCGGGTCGGCGGCTGTGGCTGGGGGCGTTCACGTATCCTTTCGCCTTCGGGAGGGCGCAGCACATGGACGATCGGTATGGCACGGACGTGCTCGCAGCGGGATGGCGCGACCGCGCGGCCAAGCGGGTGGAGCGGATCGAGGCATCCGTCGACACCGTCGTGGAGGTCGCGGACGACGGATTCTGCGGCGCGGTCGTGGGAGTCGCATCGGGACTCGTCGAACTCGAGGACCGCAACGGCCGCCGTCGCCTGTTCCCCCTCGGGCCCGGATTCCTCATCGACGGCGCCGACGTCGTGCTGACGGCTCCCGCCGTCGCTGCGAGCGGACCTCGGCGGACCGCGTCAGGCTCGTTCGCGGCCCCGGAGTCCCGGGCCAGGGTCGCGCGTGCGAGCCGCATCCTCGTCGAGGGCAGGCACGACGCCGAGCTCGTCGAGAAGGTCTGGGGCGACGACCTGCGCGCCGAGGGAGTCGTCGTCGAGTACCTGCAGGGGGTGGACCTTCTGGCACCGATGCTCGACGAGGATCCGCCCTCGCCCGAGCGGCGCTACGGCGTGCTCGTGGATCACCTCGTGCCGGGATCGAAGGAGTCGCGGCTCGCGGCGGAGGTGCTCCGGGGCCGCCACGGCGCTCACCTCAAGATCGTCGGCCACCCGTTCATCGACGTCTGGCAGTGCGTGCTGCCGAGCTCCGTCGGGATCGCGCGCTGGCCCGAGGTTCCGCGCGGGATCGAGTACAAGGTCGGGGTCTGCCGCGCGCTCGGCTGGCCGGCCCGCGATCAAGCCGACATCGCGCGGGCGTGGCAGCGGATCCTCGGCTCGGTCACCACATATCGCGATCTCGATCCCGCTCTGCTCGGTCGCGTCGAAGAGCTCATCGACTACGTCACGGCCTGACTTCGCCGGTCGGTAGCCTGGAGGGGTGTCCGACCCCGCCGACGAACCACGCCGCTTCCGCGATCGCCCTGTCTCGTTCGTCCGCCGCAGCGGTCGCATGTCGGACGGCCAGGAGCGCGCGTGGGCCGAGCTCTCGGGGCTCTACGTGCTCGACGCGCCGCGGGATGCCGCAGCCACGAGCATCCTTCCGGGATCGGCGATCGACCCCGTCGCCGTGTGGGGACGCCAGGCGCCGCTCATCGTCGAGATCGGATCGGGGCAGGGACACGCGATCGTGCATGCCGCCCAGTCGCGGCCCGAGACCGACTTCCTCGCCGTCGAGGTCTTCCGCGCGGGGCTTGCCCGCACGATGCTCGACGCCGAGAAGCACGGCGTGAGCAACCTGCGACTCGTCGAGGCGAACGCTCCCGAGGTCCTCGCAGCACCTGCTGCCCGCGGCATCCCTCGACGAGCTGTGGATCTTCTTCCCCGACCCGTGGCACAAGAACAAGCACAACAAGCGGCGCCTCGTCACTCCCGACTTCGCCGTCATCGCCGCCGGGGCGATGAAGCAGGGCGGGATGCTGCGCCTCGCGACCGACTGGGAGGACTACGCCCTGCAGATGCGCGACGTGCTCGACGCGTCGCCCGCGTTCGAGCGCGCGTTCGAGGGGGAGTGGGCCGACCGGTTCGACGGCCGCGTCGTGACGGCGTTCGAGCGCAAGGGCGCGCGTGTGGGGCGCGACATCCGGGACCTCGCGTACCGGCGGACGCCCACTCTGGACGACTGACGTGCCGGCGCATCCGTCCGTCACCCTTCCCACGCGCGCCGCGTGGTCGTGGGGGCTCCTGCCTGCTCTGCTCGCGTGCCTGGCCGCACCGGCGTTCTTCGTCGTGCGGATCCCGTGGCTCGGGTGGGCTTCTGCTCGCAGGCGCGATCATCGGCGCGTGGCTGGTGTCGCGGGGGAGTTCCGATGATCGGGATGCCGCGGCATCCCCCCGGCGACCCAGACCTGCTGCGCGACCTCTCGCTCATCGCGGTCGGTCTGCTGATCGTGAGCATGATCCCGCTGCACGCCGAGCTCGACAACCTCGCCTTCGTGCGCTTCGGCCTCGCCCTCGGCGGAGCCGTCGCCGTGCCGTACGCGATCTCGCGCTGGGTGTACCGCGACCACGCGATCCGGTTCCCGTGGCGCGGGGGCGGGCGATGGACGCGCTTTCAGTGGGGCTGGCTCGCGAGCGTGCTCGTGCTCGGCTGGCTGATCCTGCCGTTCTACTTCATCACGTCGGGCGTCTACCTCAACTGGCCCGTCGTGGACACTCCCGAACTCATCGCGCGGCTCTTCGTGGGCGTCGGCGCGGTCGGCATCTGGGACGAGCTCTTCTTCATCTGCACGGTCTTCGCGCTGCTGCGCCGGCACTTCCGCGACTGGCAGGCGAACATCCTGCAGGCGATCGTCTTCGTGTCGTTCCTGTGGGAGCTCGGCTACCAGTCGTGGGGGCCGCTCCTCACGATCCCGTTCGCGATCCTGCAGGCGTTCATCTTCATGAAGACGCGCTCGCTCGCCTACGTCGTGACGGTCCACCTGCTCTTCGACGCCGTCGTCTTCCTCGTGCTCGTGCACGCGCACAATCCGGGCCTGCTCGACGGCTTCTTCCTCGTCTAGCCTGCCCAGGCCCTGCCCAGCCCTGTTCGCTATCGTGGGATGCGGATCCCGACCGGATCCCCGGACGACGGTTCAGTACCCGGTGTGCGACAAGACTGGCCATGGAGTCAGCCATGTCGTGGGTCATCCTCATCCTCTCCGGAGTCCTCGAAGCCGTCTGGGCCACCGCCCTCGGCAAATCGGAAGGCTTCACCAAGCTCTGGCCGAGCATCGTCTTCGGTGTCGGTCTCATCCTCAGCATGGGCGGGCTCGCGTGGGCGATGCGCGACATCTCGACCGGCACGGCCTACGCCGTGTGGGTCGGCATCGGGGCGTCGCTCACCGTCGCCTACGCCATGATCACGGGCGAAGAGGCGTTCTCGATCGTCAAGCTGCTGCTCATCCTGGGGCTCGTCGGCTGCGTCGTCGGGCTCAAGGTGGTCGGTAACGAATAAAGGCAGATGGATGCCGGTTCCTTCACGTTCAACCTGATGTCGAAGTGACTTTCAGGCGAACTCTTGACGTCGGCTCCGAGCGGAGTATCTTTCTACTCACGAAGAGAAAACGGAAACGAAAGAACTCGCAAGAGGACCGACACAGAAACCGAAAATCGTACAGATGATCGTCTCGGGGCTTCGGCCCCGAGGCGATCTTCGTCTGTGCGCCCGTGGCCGGAGCCGGCGCGCTCCGGTGATAACCTCGTTCGGTACGCCTCCGTAGCTCAGGGGATAGAGCGTTGGTTTCCGGTACCAAAGGTCGCTGGTTCGATTCCAGTCGGGGGCACCAGTCGGGACAAGGGATCGCGGGCCGTTCAGGCCTTGCGATCCCTTTCTCGTGACAACGCCGTGACAACACTTGCGGAGCGCTTCGCCTGATCGAGAGCTGCCGCGACCGCGTCGAGATCGTCGTCGAACAGATCCGCGTACACATCGAGAGTCATCGCAGCGGACGCATGGCCGAGCATCCGCTGCACCGCCTTCACATGCGCCGCCGGCCTGTACAGCTAGGCTCGCGGCCGTGTGTCGCAGGTCGTGGGGTGTGACCCTCGGGAATGTCGGATCGTCTTCCTGCGCCGCACGAACGGCGACCGTGAACCATCCGTTGCGCGACGCCGGCAGCTTGACGTGTTCTGACCCGTTGCCGAACAGCAGTTGATCGCGGGCCTTTCCCTCAGCGAGCTGCGCGAGTGGCAATGCAAGGAACTCGGGATAGGGCACAGAGCGGGAGCGGTGCGTCTTGGGAGTGCCGACGTGAACCTCGGACGACACGAGCACCGCGTTCTCCTATAAGGACGCCGCCGCGCTCGTCGGCGTCGAATACCGGACGATCAAGCTCGGAGTTGAGCGCGGGACCATCCCCACCGTCCAGCTCGGACCGCGACGGATGATCCCCCGCGCCGCGCTGCTGAGGATCTTCGGCGTCGAGCCCTGATCCGGACCGCCCGACGGTCATGGTCGACGCGCGACTGCCCGCCGAGTGGCTGGGCAGCGTCCGGATCGACAAACTGAGCGACCGCGCGTTCCGAGTGCTCGCCGGCGCGCTGATGTGGTGCCACGGACAAGGCACAGACGGAGCCGTGCCGGCCCGCTACACGAATTACCTCCACCCCGACGGTGATGATCTGGCCGCATTCGAAGAATTGGAAGCCGCGGGCCTGTGGTCGCGCGTCGAGGACGGCTACCTCCTGGCCGGCTGGTCGGATGATCTCCATCAGTGCACGGCCGAGGAGATCCAGCGCCATCGAGACGCCGCCAAGCGCCGCCAGAAGGCGTATCGCGACCGTCAGCGGGGCCCGAACCGCAAACCCGAACGAGCGGCCATGAGCGAGCCACGGAACACGCGTGACATGACGCATAACGTAGCGGGTGACGTAACGGCGAACGTAGGCTCAGGCGCCATTAGCGCGGCAACAACACAAGAGTGCCTACGTGACGCGCAACGTCACGCGTCACGCAGACTCCCCCTTTTGCTCAATGCACCCTTCGGGCACCGCGGATCCCTGCGGCGCGTGTGCGCGCGCCAGAACAGCACACGAGGCTCGGCAGAACACGATTGCCGGGCTGGGTTGGGACTGCGCCATCGACGGCCACCAGGTCGTTGTCGACGGCACTTGCGCGGTGTGCGCCTATCGTCCCCGCACGAGCGCTGCATAGTTCTTCATGCTCGTGTTCATGCTCCGCGCGGAAATCCTCGTCGTCGTGACGATGCTCTTCCTCGGGTTCCGCACGCTCGAGTTCTTGCTCGAGTTCATGCTCACCGTGGTCATCACGGGCCTCGACACGACGACGGTCGTGACAGAGCTGCGCGCCGAGCAGGAGCCGCTGCAGAACTCGCGCAGCCCACACGTCACTCGCCCGGCGATGTCATTTCGTGCAGACATTTGGTATTTCTAGATTCCAAAATCGCCTAGAATGAGATCTGTAAGTTCCAAGGAGGCGGTTATGGTTACGCGTGTGTCTGCGAGGCAGCAGCGTCTGCTGCGTGAGCTCGGCACGAACATACAGCGGTGGCGGAAGCTGAACAACATCACCGCCACCGACCTCGCCCAGCGCGCCTTCGTCAGCCGCAAGACGCTCCGCGAGATCGAGGCCGGCACGGGCACCTCGCAGATGGCGTCGGTGATGGCCGTGCTCAGCGTGCTCGGCATCGCCGACACCGTCGTCAGCGCCGCCGACCCGTACAACTCCGAGATCGGCCGCATCCGGATGGACGCGATCGTCCAGGCCGGCGGTGAGGTGTGAGCTCTCCCACGTTGGCCGCAGGGCGCCCCCTCGACGTCGAGGTCTATCTCGACGGTCTCGAGGATGCGCCCGTCCGACTCGGGTCGCTACGGCCCTCGTTCACGGGCGGCCGCGTGCTCGCCGGCTCGTCCTTCCAATACGACACGGCGTACCTAGAGCGCCCGGACAGCTACCCTGTCTCGCCGGAGCTCGACCTGCACCCCGGCCGCACGTACACCGGCGAGGACCAGTCTCTGTTCGGAGCGTTCGCGGACGCGGCGCCCGACGAGTGGGGTCAGAAGATCATCGACGCCAACCACGCGCTGCGCCTGCGTGAGGACAGCACCCTTCCGCGACGCATCGGCGCGTTCGACTACCTCCTCGGCGTCTCGGACCTCACGCGCATGGGCGCGCTCCGGTTCCGTCACGCCGGCGACGGCTCGCCGTGGCTGTCAGACGACGCGGGCGTGGCGAACATGCACGAGCTCGGCAAAGTCATCGCTGCGGCCACGCGCTACGAAAAGAACGAAGCGAGTGAAGACGACCTCGCGTACCTCTCCGACATCGCGACGAGCCCTGGGGGCGCCAGGCCGAAGGCGAACGTAGTCACAGACGAGGGCCACCTGGCGATCGCGAAGCTTCCGCACTCTAAGGACGGCGACATCGACGTGGAGAGCTGGGAAGCCCTCGCCATGACGATCGCGAAGCGCGCCGGCATCGCCGTGCCGGTCTTCCGCCGGCACATCGTCGGCCCCGGTACCGCGGTGCTCGTATCCGAGCGGTTCGATCGCGACGAACACGGCCGCCGCGTTGGGTACCTCTCCGCGCACACGGCGATCGGCCCGGGCAGGACCCTTGCTGCCGCAACCTACGAGGAGTTCGCCGAGACCCTCGCCGAGCTCAGCGTCGCTCCCGCCGAGGACCTCCGTGAGATGTTCGCCCGCGTCGCCCTCACCGTGCTGATCAACAACGTTGATGACCACTGGCGCAACCACGGCTTCATCCGCGGCAAGAAGGGCTGGCGCCTTGCACCCGCGTTCGACCTGAACCCGTCACGCCAGCGCGGCGTCATCACATCAAGGGCGATCAGCGCCGAGGATGACCCGCGTGAGCGAGACCTGCGGAACCTCCTGGCCACGGCAGGCAGTTACGGGCTCAAGCCTGCCGAAGCCGGCCAGATCCTCCGCACCGTCGGCGCAGAGGTGGAGAACTGGACTCAGGTTGCCCTGGCGCTGGAGATCCCCGAAGAGCAGCGCAAGATGATGGCCACTGCGTTCGACGGGGAACAGCTCAAGCTCGCGCTGACAGCGCCTGTCAGCTAGGGGGACTCGTCGCACGATGCTTGACGATCGTCTCGCGAGCGAGCGCTAGGTCGGATCCGGCGCCTCGATCATCATCGGCCGAATGCACGCGGTGCGAGCGGATTGACCGACTAGCAGTAATTAGTCGCCCAACCAACCCATCAGACGAAGTACGGAGACGCCCGCAGCCAACGCGCCGCTCACGATCAACAGCAGGCCGGACGAAGCCCAACCTGCCGTACTGGTCCAGGCCTTCGCTACTCCCGGAACTCGAGCCATCTTCTCCGCGGCTCGCTTGCGATCACGCACCATGATCAGGCCCAGGATCATCGCGATCACTCCGACGACGACGATGAGAACGCTCACCCATCGATTATCGGCTAGACGAGAGCTAACGCCGTCTGCCTGTTGGTTGTTCATCGTCGGGCGACAGTCGCGGGGCCGACCCGAATCGGGTTCCTGACGTCGACAAGCCGGTCGGTTAGCGCAACGTCGCGGTTCCGGTCCCAGCCGTTGGCAACATTGGGCGGCGCCGGGATGGCTCGAAACTGATTCGCGTCAACCGGCGCGAAGACCAGCTACGGGCGACGCGACGTACTTCCGATGCCGAGCGAATGAGCCAATGAGCCCGAGAACAGCAATGCACGCAGGCACTTTGAGTGTGCGCGCTCGGATCCCTTGTCTTGATTGGGATCGCGTGTCAACCTGGTTACATGGCTCGAGGGCGCCGAAACGCAAAGCGAGAAGCCGCGGGAACACGCGCCTCGGAGGCTGAGTCGGCAGCCGTGGACGCTCGCATCACCGCTGAGGCACGAGCGGTCAGAGAGAGACAGATTCTGCGCCGCTGGGGTACTCCTCGCGGTGCTCTCGATCGTCTCACGACCGTATCGCGAGAGCTGGAGCGACTGCATCGCGAGCAGAGCAAGCTGCTGGGTGAACGGGACGATCTCGTCTTCGTCCTGCGGTCGAGCGGGCACAGCTGGAGCGCACTCAGCGCAC
This sequence comes from uncultured Actinomycetota bacterium, assembly GCA_963695125.1. Lineage (GTDB taxonomy): Bacteria > Actinomycetota > Actinomycetes > Actinomycetales > Microbacteriaceae > Microbacterium. The sequence continues at coordinate 201,299 of CAVOFY010000003.1, read as the reverse complement.
GCACGCGCCTAAGTCGGCAGGCGTTGTCGAAGCGTTTTGAGGCACGTTAGGTCGCGCGTCGACGAGACCCACGAACGCACGGGCCCGCAAGCTCCTCGACCGTTCGCGCTATGTCTACAGCCCGCGACCCTGGCGGCGGCGCTCGGCAGATTCGTCTTCTCGCCTCGCATCCACCTCGTATCGCTCCGCAATATCTTCGAACAAAGTGCGCGTTAGTGGCCACGGTCGCGCTGCGGACGCGTAATTGCGATAGCGATCTGCGATCGCCCACTCCTGAATCCCGCCATCTTCGAGATCCCGTGTGGTGAAGCCGCGTCCGTTGAAGATGCCGAGTGCGATTCCGCGCATGATGTCGTCGTTCGCGAGCTCCTCGAGCAATGAACGCAGCGACGTCGGTAGCGGAGATCCATCCGCATCTCTCGGCGCATGGCTCAGAAGTTCTCCGATCTGGAGGTCCCCGATCTGCGCCCGATCTAGCTTCGCCAGCGAGTCTCTCGCTTCAACGATCCAGGTCCGAAGCGTCTCTATGTCGAGAGCGCCCGATTCGTCCACACCTGGGACCTGACGGAACCCACGAAGCACGTCCCACGCACGCATAGCGTTTGCGCGCGCACCTTCAGCCGCTTGCTCATCGTCGCCACCATCTAGCTCGCGATCCGAGGTCTCCGACGCCCCGCGGAAGCAGACTGCCAGTAGCTCAACAAAAAACGACGGATTGGCACTGAGCTCTGCGTGGATAGATGGCGCCACGCTGTCCAGCGAAGAGATCGGCATTAGCTGCCACTCAAGTGCGACCACTCTTTGGGCACCAAGCGTTCCTCGGTGCTCGGCCAACACCTCGAACACGCGCTCAAGATCGTGGGCATCCATGACCTTGACCTCGGGATCTGGTTCGTCCATAGCGAGCAGCGTCTCGAGCGCTGTCGTCAGCAGCTCCGCCAGCTCATCATCAGCGGGCTTCTGTGCTGAGTAGAGGAGGTTGAGCATGATTGCCGCCACGGGCCGTCCGATGTCGATCAGGTGCCATCCGACTTCCTTCGCGGCCGCGAAGTCGGGACCGAGCCCGTAGTAACTGAAGTTCTTCCAGTACAAATCTGCAACCGCCGGATCGAGATCGTCAAGCATCTTCACAGCAGTCGCGTGGTCGCCTACATAGCGAAGTATGAATGCCTGAGTCGTGACGTCTTGATGGGCAGCCAACAGAGATCGAGTGTCGAAATGTGGTCGTCGAAGCCGCGCGGAGAGGAAGCCGGCTGCTAGTGATGCCCTGGCACCGCCCGCTTGCACCCCCAGGAGCACCTCCTCCGCGACGTCCGCTTCAATGCCGCCGAGGGCGAGTCCGACCAGCCACGGATCGACGCCTTCGGCAAACGCGGTGACCGATTGCAGGCCGCCCTCGGAATAGATCTCATTCAACGCCGATTGCCGACGACTCGTGAGTTCGACTTCGAAGGCTGCGTAGTCGTCACGTTTGCGAAAGTCTCCGAGAGTAACCCACGACTGCAGAAACAACCATCGATGGCGGCGCGCGGGGTCTGCGGGCTCGCATTGATCGCGAAGTTTCGCGATGGGCGCCAGTTCATCCGCAGAAAGCGCCCACGCCGCGTCGGCGAACTCATTGTGGTGAGCGACAAATTCTCGAAGCGCCTCATAGACAGCAGCCAACTCGCCCACGGACCAGCTCGAAGCGGCTTCTGTGGCCCGCTCAACGAACTGCGTCCGGAACTCTTTCCCGAAACTCCGCAATCGGGGAATTAACGTCTGAGCGCGCATCGAGGTGAGTTGAAAACCGCTCAGGAGAATCGACGAGATCGCACGGTAGGCATCTGAAATCTCACCGTTGGTCACGCGACCTTCGGTCTTCCAGTCTCGAAAGGCGGGAGCGGGGTGGCTCATCTGGAGGGGATGACTGTCTGGAATGAGGTCGAGCAAGATCTCGAATCCGGACGTAGATTGCGCCGCCACGATCTCGACGCAGCGAAGTCGGTCCTCGAGCGCGCCTGAGGTCTGAGGGCTCCAGACGCTCAGAATGCCCTCCAGACTGGCGCGGGGTCGGTTGTTCAACCGTCCCCCCGGATCGAGTTCGTCAAGAGCCACCAGAACGCGCACCACTTCGTCGATGTAGTCGGGCGACCAGGCGAGGATCTCAAGCGCCCACAGAATGTGCGTGTGGGGCGAACTAGGGCCAAATAGTGCGTCGTTCTGGGGTGAATCGCGAAACATGTTTCGATGAATGGGATCCGTTCCGGTGAGGCCGGCGCGCATCGCCGCGAGGAACGCGGACGGGGCCGCCTCTGCAAGGAGCTGCGTGACATCGCTCAGCGATGACCACAGCGCATAACTTTCGTCCTTGTTGGCCTTCTCGGTGACCTCACGCACTATCCCTTTGGCGTAATCAGCGAGTTTCGAAGTTGACCCGCTCAGCACGAGATCGCTGCCTCCCATCAGCGCGAGCGACTCCGAGATCCCTCGGCGCAATCGATGCAGAGTGTGGTGGGCGAATTCCTTTGACGCCGGCCTTCCATCGCTCGTCCGCCTCGAGTTCTAGGACGGGATTGCGAGAAAGGAGAACCTCGAGCGTCGCCTTCTGGAACGCGCGGAGATCATCCATAACCAGCGCGGGGGCGAGGAGACTCCACGCGTCGTCCCGCGCGACCACGAACCATTCGTCCTGAATGTTCTCCAGGAACGGGAAGTCCGTCCCCTTCTTCAGTTCCTCGGCTAGGCCGATCGCAGCTACATAGGCTTCGCCGACGAGTTGCTCGACGATGACTCGATCCTCTTCCCGCTCTCCACGCCACGAGCCGAGAAGGAGAAATCGCTTCGTTGCCTGCGTAGGTGTCATCGCCCAAGACGGCGTGAGCACGCTGGGGTTAACCGCTAGTCGTCGCCGAAGCGCGAGCAGACTCCGGCGGGCGAGATAGCCAAGCTCGTTGCCACGCGAGTTGTCGCCCAGAATCCGCGCCACGATCCCCTGATCGACGCGCTCAACCTCGATAGCGGACGAGTCGCCCAGGGGAGCCAAGATGATCAACTGATGCGGATGCTTAGCGGGCAGATTTCTAGCGAGGGAAGGGTCTGTGAGGAGAATGACCAGTGGAGCGCTTTGGGCAGCAAGCTGTCGAAGGCTCGTTTCGTCACTCACCACGACTGTGCGCGCAAGTGCCTGAAGGCTGCCCGGCGCCACGGACTCGCTGAGTGATGAGGCGATGAACGCCATCGACTCCTCAAGGCGAAGGTTGCCACCCAGCGAGACAATCGGGCTTCCCGTACGCACCGAGTCGACAAATGACTTCGCCGATATATCCCTCCCCGCCAGCACGACCGGAGCTGCAAGCGGCGGTTCGGTAGAAGGCAGCCACGTCTCCTGCCACCAATCCTGGACGGAGCGAACCCCTGGCATTGCCTTGCCCAGCACCTCGGCCAACCAAGCCGTGGTGGCCGGCGCCGACTCGAGCCATGCGTGGACCCGGTCGAGGTTGTACGCCCTTACCTCGGCCCATCGGCGGAGCTTGGACTTTCTGTGTGCCCATAACCGCGATTTGGTCCAGGGCACGAGGATCACCTCGACGTAGGTGCAGTCGCGCGCTCGACGACCGTCAGGACCGCGTGTTCGTTTGCCGTAGTCGTCGTCTGCCTTGGCATCGTTGCCGCCAACGGAGAGCTCCCACACGGACTTCCGGTACCAAAGGTCGCTGGTTCGATTCCAGTCGGGCCCCCAACGAAGAAGGCCGCCGTTCAGGCGGCCTTCTTCGTTTTCGGCGGGTCGAGCGTGACGGCCGGATCTGCTGCCTGGGCATCAGGCGGCTTCGACATCTCGGTCTGGGTGTACTCGCCCCGATCCTGCACGTCGAACAGCAGCTTGCGCTGCGTGGTGCGCCCTGGCGACTGCGCTCGTTGCTCGCGGACACGACGTGCGTATTCGGGCGAGGCGTTCCGCGCGGCCGTCGAGGCGACGGGCTCGCGGCTCGTCCCGTGGCATCACGCTCCCGACTTCGAGAGAGTGACCTCACCGCGACGTTCCCGCGGCTCAGGTCGCAGGCGCAGTCGACAGAGTCACCACAGGCCCGTCATACCGGGATGCCGCAGCCCGCATCGGCGCTCATCGGGATGCTGCCGCGAGCGCGACATCGACGAGGTCGCTCAGGTCGATGGAAACGGTCGGAGCATCGGCGATGTCGCTGGGGTGGGGTTCGTTCATGTCATTTCTCCTGTGTGTGAGGTGGTGCTGTTGAGGCGGACCTGGAACGCGCACATGTCGGACTACCCCCGCCACGACCGGCGGCGCGGCGTAGATGACGCTGTTGACGATCGTCGTGCGACGGTTCGTGCGACCGCGTTGGCGGCGGCATCCGCGCCCCAGTCCCCGGCCTTGAGCGCCTCGGCGCGCGCGATCACGGCAGACGTCCACGGGATGTCGTGGTCGAACTGCGGCATCGTCCCGCTCGCGTAGATGAGCGCCGCGAGCGCCGCGACCCGGGGCGTCGCATCGCGCTCCGTCGACAGCACGGCGCGGACGTCGGCGCAGCAGGCGGTCGCGGCGTCCGTTGCGCCGCCTCGAGGCGCGGTGGTCGTGAACAGTCCGAGCCGCTTGCGGATGACGCGGCGCAGGTCCCCGCGTTCGACCAGTCGGTCGCAGCAACGGTTCACGCAGGGGCGGTCCCACCGCGGCGAGCACGGTCTGCGCGCCGCGCGGCTTGCCGGCGACGTACTGCCCAGCTCCCCGCAGAAGCGGATCGGCGGGCGGGCGTCGGCGATGGCCTCGACCGTCGTCGCCCCGGTCACCCCTGCACCGGTGCGGACATGCCCGCCGAAACCGAGGTCGGCGAGCACCGCGCCGGCGAGCACGTAGATAGAGCGTGCCCTCGCCGGCGATGGCTCCGGTCCGCGGGCTGGAAGAGAAGAAACAGCAGGTCCTCAGCGAGCGTCGGCGGTCTGCGGCCGCGCGGATCGGCTCTCTCCGCGGGTGCCGGTCGTGGCGCCTCGGGCCGGCTCGATCATCGGTCGCTTCCCGCGTCGAGCACAGGTTCTCGTCAGTGGCAGGGCGGGTCGCTCGGGCGTGGTGCGTGCATGGCGTCGTCAGCGCGATGGGCTCACACCAGGAAGACGATCATCATCGCGAGCCAGGCCGAGACGCTGGCGACGGTCGTCCAGATGGCGATCGGCCACGGCCTGCCACAGCAGCACCCACGCGCGGGGCGATCCGCCCGCGACGAGGATTGCCGATGTGACCTGGCGTCGGCAGCGCCAGCGGACCGAGCAGGCTCGCGCCGGGTACGCCGAAACGGACGAACCACCTGTCCAGCTTCGCCCGGCCCTTCTGGCGCGCCTTCGACTCGGGCTTGCGGCGGATTCCGCGCAGCTCCGGCGTCGCAACGTCGATTCCGGAAGACTGGCTCCTCCCGCGGTCGCGGCGCACCCGAGCGCGGCGGTTCACGACGGCGGTGCGGGCACGCGCGGTGAGCAGCACCGTGAGGAGCACGGTGAGAAAGTTGCCCGTGGCCCCGAAGATCGCGGCGACGATGGGATTGAGGCCGCGACGATCCCGATCACGGCCGCGACGTCGCCCTCGATGGCGGGCACCGCTCCGGCGAGCATCACCACGAGCGGTTGAACGAACTCGGGCGCCTGGGCGACGAGTTCTTGGAAAGAGTTGATGAGCTCCTGGAAGAAGTTCATGATGCGGATTCCTTTCTCTTTGTCGAGCGTTGCGAATCGAGCGGTTCTCGAATCCGCCGCCACTTGACGCCGTGTTCTCAGAACTGGGTCAAGCTGGCCCGGGGCCGTCGTCACGTTCCGCGTGGTCCCGTCCCGGGCCGCGTCGCCAGGCTCGCACCGAGGCGCCCGCGTTCGCGTCGGTAGCCGCCCCTACGTTGGGCGGTCGTACCCAGCAAGTAGGGTGTTGTCCACCTGTTCGCGTCGGCAGGAATCACCTAGTTCGGTGCCGACATTCGCCGGAGGGAGCGAGCCTGGCGGACCTATTGGGCCGACGCGCCGAGCGCGAAGCGATCCAGTCACTCCTCTCCGAGGCGCAGGCCGGGCTGAGCGGGGCGCTCGTGGTGCGTGGTGAGGCCGGTATCGGCAAGAGCGCGTTGCTGCAGCACGCCCGCGTTGTGGCAGAGGCATCCGGATGCCGCGTGGCGGCCTCGATCGCGGTGGAATCCGAGACGCAGTTCGCGTTCGCGGGCCTGCACCAGTTGTGTGCACCCTTGCTGGACCGCGCGGGGGCACTGCCCGAGCCGCAGCAGGTCGCGCTGGGTGTGGCATTCGGGCAACGGACCGGTGCGGTGCCCGACCGGTTCCTGGTGGGTCTGGCGACGCTCAACCTGCTGGCCGAAGTCGCCGAAGAGGTGCCGCTGCTCTGCCTCGTTGACGATGCGCAGTGGCTCGATGAAGCCTCGGCCCAGGTGCTGGCGTTCGTCGCCAGGCGACTGGGTGCCGAGCGCATCGCGCTCCTGTTCGCGATGCGGGATCCCACCCCTTTCCTTCCCGGTCCGGAGCGGACGGCGCTGGCCGGGTTGCCCGAGCTGCGCCTGCACGGACTCGGCGAGGTCGACGCTCGTGCGCTGCTGGCATCCGCTCTCGCCACACCGCTGGATGACACCGTGCTTGATCGGATCGTCGCCGAGTCGTGCGGCAACCCGCTCGCGCTGATGGAGCTCCCGCTGAGCGCCCGCTCAGCACACCTCGCGGGCGGGTTCGAGCTGCCGGGTGCCCTGGATGTTCCACGCCGCGTCGAAGAGAGCTTCCGAAGCCGCTCGGGTAGCCTGCCCGCCGACACGCAGCTGCTGCTTCTGGTGGCAGCGGCCGATCCCACGGGGGATGTGTCACTGCTGGGCCGAGCCATTGCCCGGCTGGGGGTTCCCGAAAGCGCGGTCGGTCCAGCCGAAACCGCGGGCTTGCTCGACATCGACAGTCGAGTGAGATTCCGGCATCCGCTCGTGCGCTCGGCGGTCTACCGAGCCGCGAGCCCGCCCGACCGGCGTCGTGCGCACGACGCTCTGGCTGCCGCCACCGATCCGGAGGTCGACCCTGACCGGCGCGCGTGGCACCGTGCGCGGGCGGTGCTCGGCACCGACGAGGATGCCGCTGCCGAACTGGAGCGCTCCGCCGATCGAGCGCGCGCCCGTGGCGGGCTGGCCGCCTCGGCGGCGTTCATGGAGCGCGCCGCCCTATTGACCCCCGAGCCCGCGGCCCGCGCGGGCCGTGCGCTCGAGGCGGCATACGCCATGCATGAGGCGGGAGCGTCGCAGGCGGCCACCGAGCTACTGGCGATAGCTGCGACCGGCACCCTAGACACGTTGCAGCAGGCTCGATTCGAGCTGCTGTCCGCGCAGATCGCGTTCCACCTCGCGCGGGACGGCGAAGGCCCCTGGATTCTTCTGGATGCTGCTGCGAATCTCGCACCGTTGGACCCGGCGCTCGCGCGCGAGACGTACCTGCACGCGCTCGATGCGGCGATCGTCACCGGTGGCCTCGATTCGGCGCATGGCGTGCGTGAAGCGGCCCAGCTGGCCCGAGCCGCACCCGCTCCACTGGGGGCGCTGACGGCGGCGGACCTGTTGCTCGACGGGCTGGTGACGACGTTCACGCAGGGGTATTCCGTCGGCATTCCCGGGCTGCGGCGCGCTCTGGAAGCGTTCGTCAGGCGCGAACCCGACGCTGACGCGGTGAGCGACGCCGACATTCTGCGGTGGGGGTGGATCGCCAGCCGCACGGCGATGGCGGTGTTCGACGACGAACTGGTCCACGAGCTGACCTCCCGTCATGTCCGGCTGGCGCGCGAGGTCGGCGCTCTCGGCGACACTGCCCGCCGCCCTGCTCGTGGAATCGGTCATGCTGACTCTCGCCGGTGAGTTTGCACACGCCTCGGGGCAGGCCGAGGTCGCGGCCGCAACGCGCGCGGTGCCGTTGCTCCATGCCCAGCTCATCCTCGCCGCCTGGCGCGGTAGGTCAGATGAGACCGCCGAGATCCACGCGACGATGGTTGAAGAAGCCGCTGGGCGCGCGCGCAGCACCGAGGTCGCCCTGACGCAGTACGCGATGGCGGTGCTCCACAACGGCGCGGGCGACTATCCCGCGGCTCATGCCGCCGCAGTACGGGCCTTTGCCTCCGACGAGCTCAGGCACAGCAACCTCGCCCACACCGAACTCATCGAAGCGGCGTGCCGTGCGGGGCAGCCCGAGAGCGCGGGCGATGCGCAGGACGAGCTCTGCTCACGCGCCGATGCCAGCGGCACCCCTTGGGCGCTCGGTCTCGCTGCCCGCTCGCGAGCGCTGACCACCGCCGGGCGCGCCGCCGAGGAGCACTATCTCGAGGCGATCGATCAGCTCGCCCGATGCCGTATGGCCTCGTACCTCGCCCGCACCCACCTCGTCTACGGCGAGTGGCTCCGCCGCGAAGGCCGACGCCTCGACGCCCGTGACCAGTTGCGTACCGCGCATGACCTGCTGTCGGCCATGGGTGCCGAGGCGTTCGCGGAGCGCGCCGCCCGCGAACTGCGTGCCACCGGCGAGCACCCGCGCAAGCGAACCGCGCTGCTTTCTGACGCGCTCACCGCTCACGAGCTGCACATCGCACGTCTGGTCGCTGGCGGTGCGACATCGCGGGAGGTGGGAACGCAGCTGTTCCTGAGCCCGCGCACGATTGAGGCGCATTTGCGGAGCATCTTCCGGAAGCTCGGGATCACGTCGCGCCGGCAGCTGAGGGATGTGGTGCTTGACCATCGGTGACTTCCCACCAGATGAAGGTGACGTCAGCATCGAGTCCCCCGCGGTCGAGATCGACTTGTGGACGCCCGTCTGCCAGCAGGTCCGCGGCAGCATCGAGATTGCGACCCGACGAGATAGCTCGACGTTCCCGCTCCTCCTCAGCACGCGGCCCGCGGGCGGGGCGGAGTGAGCTCGGCCACGGTGGGCCGGGCCGGCGCGGAGCTACCTCCCCGGCGCGCGAGGTACGATGGCAGGGATAGGCGAACTTCTCATTCGTCTCGCCCCGGCCGCGTGGTAAAGGTCGGGGCTTCTTCTTTGTGTGGGCGATCGGGGCGAGACGTCGATAGGCCCTCGTGCATGCGACTCGGCGGACAGGGAGCCGCGGGGGAGTGGCGAGGGGAATGATCTCGATCACCAGTTGCAACCGATGCCCGTATGTCCCGCCCGACCCTGTGCGCGCTGAAGGCACCCTGAGCGGTGCAGGAGTCAGGCGCATGCACGCGCCCCGGCGCGCCCGGGCTCGCGCCCGTCGACGTCGACGCATCCGCGATTCGGAGGTCGGCACTGACGCCCTCGCCGTGCCGACCATGCCGCGTTCTCACCCGAAGCGGATGATGCGATGCCTCATCCGGATCGATTGAATCCGGGTATCGCGATCGATCACCCTTCGAGAGCAGGCGAATGGAGTGTCGATGACTGACCGCAACGATGTGCTTGCTCGTGACGGCCTGGGCCTGCTCGCGCCGCCCCTGCTGCCGTCGTCGATGACCTGTATCTCGACCGGGTGCAGGCTGCATTCGAGCACGCGACGAAGAAGATCGGCAAGGCCATCGACAAGGGGGAGTACGACGCCGTCGTGAAGGCGGTCAACGAAGGCGACGAGAAGATCGTCGACGCCATCAACTCGTGACAGGGAAACCCGGGTCGCAACCTAGACGAGCCCGGGCCTCTCGCGGGCGGCGACCGAACACCAGAATAGTCAGCCTTGTCTGAGGGGTAGTCATGGAATACGCAATCGTCGCCCTGCAAGCCGCCGTCGTGATCGGCGCGATCGTGATGGGCGTGCGGACGGGCGGCCTGGGGCTCGGTCTCTGGGGTGTCGTCGGCACCGTGGTGCTGGTGTTCGCGTTCCGGCTTCCGCCCGGGTCCATTCCGGTGGACGCCTTCTTCATCATCATCGCGGTGATCACCGCGTCCTCCGCGATGCAGGCGGCGGGAGGCATCGACTACCTCGTCTCGATCGCATCGAAGATCATCCAGCGAAATCCGAAGCGGCTCACCTATGTCGCCCCGCTCGTGGCGTTCGTGTTCACGCTGCTCGCCGGCACGTCGAACATCTACCTCGCACTGATCCCGGTCATCTACGAGACCGCGTACCGCAACGGTCAGCGCCCGGAGCGGGCTCTCGCCGCATCCACCGTCACTTCTGCTCTGGGCATCACCTCCAGCCCCGTGTCGGCGGCCATGGCCGCGTTCCTCGTATTGATGGAGGGGACCGGCTACGGTCTGCCGCAGATCCTGCTCATCACGATTCCGGCCGCCATCGTCGCCTGCATCGCCGCGGCGTTCGTGCAGCAGCGCATCGGCAAGGACCTGCTTGACGACCCGCAGTTCCTCAAGCGGGTCGAGGAGGGAACCGTCGAGGTCCCCGAGGTGCTCACGGCCAGGTACGCGGCGATGGTGGAAGGGTCGAATCCGGCCGCCTCCGCGGCGGCGACGCCGTCGGCGGGAGGAAGGGGATCAGCAGCCCCGGCCCGTCGCGGCGCAAAGCCTGTGCTCATCGAGCACCCGGTGCCGAAGGGGGGCAAGACCTCGGCGATGATCTTCGTGGCCGGCACCTTCCTCATCGTGCTTTTCGGGCTGTTCCCCGGACTGCGTCCGGCCTTCCCCGACGAGAACGGCGAACTCGTGCCGATCGGGATGACGACGATCATCGAGATGGTCATGTTCGCGGCGGCGCTCGTCATCATCCTCGTGCGCCGTGTCAAGCCGTCTGTCGTGGTGGAGCAGCCTCTGCTCCGCGCCGGCTTCACCGCGGCCGTCGCACTGTTCGGCATCGCCTGGATGGCAGACACGTTCATCTCCGCGAACGAGGAGACGATCATCGAGCCGCTCGGAGAGCTGATCAGGAACAACCCACTCTGGCTGGCCGTCGCCATCTTCATCGTGGCGGGTCTCACGACCAGCCAGTCCGCGACCACGAACACGCTGATTCCGATCGCCCTGGCCGCAGGACTCGCGCCGGGCGTCGTCGTCGCGATGTGGCCCTCGCTGGTCGGCGTGTGGCTGTTCCCGGCGAACGGCTCGCAGATCGCCGCCGTCGAGACCGACCTCACCGGCTCGACCAAGCTCACGCAGGTGCCCGTCTGGCACTCGTTCACGATCCCGATGCTCGTTTCGTGGGTTGCCGTGGTCGTGGCGGGTCTGCTGATCCAGCTCGTCGTACCCGCGTGATCCCGAACCGACATCGACCGGCGGGCACGCTCGCCCCGAAAAGAGAGGCAGAACCATGACCGACTCCTCAGTCCTCAAGGACTCCGTGGCCGCGCTGATGCCGGATGTCCTCGAGCGGCTCGACGCGCTCGTGCGCATCCCCTCGATCGCCTTTCCGGGGTTCGATCCGGCGCCCGTTCACGCCATGGGCGCGGCGGTCGTCGACCTCTTCGAGGCCGCCGGTGTCGTCGGGGTGAAGCTTCTCGAGGTTCCCGGCGGATACCCCTGCGTCTACGCGGACATCCCCGGACCAGCAGGGGCGCCCACGATTCTGCTGTATGCGCACTACGACGTGCAGCCGGCGCCCGAGAGCCAGAACTGGACCAGCGAGCCCTTCGAACCGGTGACGAAAGAGAACGGCCGCATCTACGGTCGTGGTGCCGCGGACGACAAGTCGGGGCTCGTCATCCATTACGGAACGCTGAAGATGCTCGGCGCCGAGCTGCCCTGCAGCCTGAAGATCCTCGTGGAGGGGGAGGAGGAGACGATCTCGCACCTCGAGGCCTTCGTCGAAGCCAATCCCGTCCTCTTCGGAGCGGATGCGTATGTGATCGCCGACATCGGACCGCAGCGCGTGGGCCGCCCGGGCCTCACCACCGCGCTGCGCGGTGACGTCGCCTGCACGGTGACGGTGCGCACCCTCGCCAACCCCGTGCACTCGGGCATGTTCGGCGGGGCCGCTCCGGACGCGCTGACCGCGATGATCCGCATCCTGGACACACTGCACGACGAGAACGGAGACACGGTCATCGCCGGGGTGGACAGCTCCCGGTGGGAAGGCGCCGACATGGACGAGGAGGTCTATCGCGAGGGCTCGGCGATCCTCGCGGGCGTGGGCTACCTCGGAACCGGATCGCTCTCGGATCGCATCTGGGCGAAGCCGTCGGTGACCGTCCTCGGGATGGACCTGCCGAACGTCGCCGAGGCGTCCAACGTCCTCCTCCCCGAAGTGACGGCGAAGCTCTCGATGCGCATCGTGCCGGGTGCCGACGGCGATGCCCAGCTCGAGGCGCTCATGGCGCATCTGCGCGCACAGCGGCCGTGGAATTGCGAAGTGGAGGTCGAGAAGGTCAAGGTCGGGCATGCATTCGCTGTGGACGCCTCGCACCCTGCGATCGTCGCGGCGGAGGCCGCGCTGGCAGCGGCATACGACGCGCCCGTCGAGAACATCGGCAGCGGTGCGTCCATACCCCTCGTGGCTTCTCTGAAGAAGGTGTCACCCGACGCGGCGATCCTGCTGTGGGGAGCCGAAGACACCGCGCAGTCCCGCATCCACGCCTCCGACGAATCGGTCGACCCCGCAGAGATCGAGCGGATGATCGTCGCCCAGACGCTCTTCATCCGCGCCCTCGCCGAATCATCGGCCTCGCCTGCGTAGCCTGCGAACCCATCATCGAGAGCGGAGCATCGAATGAAGATCGAGTCGGCGAAGTCGAGCGGGTTCCGGGCCGCAACGCTCGTGACCCTGTTCCTGGCGATCGCCGGACTCGCCGGCTGCGCGGACTCCGTCAGCGCAGTGGATCGCGCTCAGGCCAAGGTCACCGCGAAAGAGAAGGCGCTCTCGGCGGCGCAGACCGACATGACGACCGCATCCGAGGAGTTCTGCGCGACAGGCGAGATCTACATCGAGGCGCTGGACCGATACGGCGATGTGCTGAACGCGACCGCACCCACGGTCGGTGATGTCAGAGTTGCCGGCGCTGACCTCAGCGCGCCGCAGGAGGACGTCGTCGCTGCCGCGGAGGCCGCTGCGAGTGCGCGACAGGCGGTGGCCGTGGCCGAGCAGGAACTCGCAGACGCGCGCACCGCACTGGCCGAAGCGGAGGCCTCCGGGTCGGCTGTCGACGTCGCGACCGAGACTCCGAGCACCGCGCCCCCGGCGTCGAGCGCCAGCATCGAGAGGGTGACGCAGGCCGAGGCCGAGTTCGCCGATGCGCAGAACGCCGTCATCGATTCGACACCGCTGCCGGATGCGGCGGAACTGTTCAACAGTGCGGCCGTCGCGCTCGAGGTGGCGTGGCTGCGGCTGTTCGCCGACGCCGGCTGTCTCTCGGACGAGCAAGCCCAGCGGGCGGCGGCAGCCGTCACCGACTACACGATGGCATTGCAGCAGGACCTCACCGACGCGGGGCTGTACGCAGGGGCGATCGACGGCATCTACGGCCCGCAGACCGTGCAGGCCGTGCAGGACCTGCAGACGGCGAGCGGCCTGCCTGCCACGGGAACCGTGGACAAGGCGACCGCAGACGCACTGCGGGCCCGCCTCGTGGCCCTCGGCGGCGCTGCCGCGCAGGAGTCCGTGGCCACGACGGCAGCAGTGCAGCAGACCCTGAAGCTCGTCGGGTTCTGGGACGGTCCGGTGGATGGCGTCTGGACGCCGGAACTCACCGAAGCAGTGACGTCCTTTCAGGTCGAGCTCGGAGTCGAGCCGACGGGCACAGTCGACGTCGCCACCGTGAGCGCCTTTCAGGACGCGCTCGCGGAGCTCCAGCAAGAGGACCCGACCTTGAGTCCGTCCCCCGCTCCGACGACGTCGGAGGGACCGTAGGGTCTCCGCCCCGTTCCGCCCTCCTCGCGGTTGCGCACAGACGAGAACCGCCGACCGTTCCCGGACGGCGATCTCATCTGTGCGAATGTGCTCCTCGCGCTGGCGAGGGTGGCGTGCTCAGGCCCGCACGAGCCGACGCGTGCGATTCCGCACGAGGATCAGGCGGGCTGCTCGGTGGACAGCGTAGCCATGGGGAGAAGTCCGTCCAGCGCTCCGGTCTGCACCAGCAGCGCGAATCGGTCGGGAACGCCCCAGTGCTCGGTGATCACCCCATCGACCACGCGTGCGACGTCGAAGACGGTGAACGTCACCGGTCGGCCCGTGGGGGGAGTGAGGAACGGGCCGGCATTGGTTGCCGTGCCTTCGGCGCGTACCCATCCGATCTCGCCGTCCTGGCACCAGTCGCCGATCGTGAACGTGAGGTCGGGAAAGGCGCCGTGCACCTGCAGTATCGCCCGCCGGATCTTCGCGCGGGCCGGCTCGCCGACGCCGTGCAGCCCGAACTGGTGCTCGACCATGTCGGGATGGCACAGCTCGTCGACCACCCTTACGTCTCCGCCCGCGAACCCCTCGACCAGCATCCGCTCTATGCACCGCACCGCAGGCGGCAGTAGCTGAGTGTTCATTGTTCTCTCCTTGCAGTAGCTATGCATTGGATGCAGTGGCACTGCAGCCAATGCATGAGTAGTGTGATCCCGATGAGCGACTCCGTCAAGACCCCTCGTGTGTCGTACCGCCAGGAGCAGGCTGAAGCGACCCGGCTCCGGGTCGCGGATGCGGCGCAGCGCCTCTTCGCGCAGCACGGCTACGCGGCGACGAGCATGGACGCGATCGCACGCGAGGCGGGAGTCGCGAACCGCACGGTGTACGCAGCATTCGGAGCGAAACGGGAGATCCTCAATGTGATCTGCGATCGCTGGCTGGCAAAGGCCCATGCCCGGGAACTCGCCGAGGACGTTCTCAGACGCTCGGATCCTGAGTCACGTCTGCGAGGAGCTGCGATGTGGCTCACCGCGCTCTACTCGGCGGACTTCGATGTCGTCCGCATCCTGGATGCCGCCATGGACGAGGACGGCGAGACACGCGAGCTGCTTCGCTCGAAGCTGCGAGGCCGGAACCGGGTGATGGACAGCCTGATCGCCTCCCTCCAAGCTGAGCTCTCTACCCCGCTCGGCGATGCGCAAGCGATCTTCCGCGCGTACGCCGCACCGGGGGTGTACGGGGAGCTCGTCGGAGAATCGGGCTGGTCCGTCGACCGATTCGAGATGTGGCTCGCCGACAACCTCGAGGCTCAACTCCTCTCATCCCGCTGACGATCAGTGCTGCTTCCTCTCGCGGGGCGGGCGCAGAGCGGGGAGCCGCTCGTCAGCTTGCATCCCGCTTGTCAACTCGTGTTGAATGCGACGAGATCACTGAGGAAGGTCCACTGTGGAACACCTGATTCTCGACGTCGACCTGGCCATGGGTGCGCCGGGAAGCGACATCGACGACGGCTTCGCGCTGGCGTTGGCCCTGGCCGATCCCGACATCACCGTGGAGATGGTGACGACCGTCAGCGGCAACACCGACGCCGAGACGGCCACGACGTTGACGTTGGAGCTCCTCGATCGGCTCGGACGGCCCGACGTCCCCGTCGTGACCGGTGCCTCCCATCCGCTCGTCCGACCGCGCGTGCGCACGGGCACTCTGCCCGATGGTGTCGTCGCGCGCACCGTGCCCGGTGTCTCGGCGGCGCAGGCGATGGTCGAGCTCGTGCGACGACGGCCGGGCGAGATCACGCTCGTCGCGCTGGGCCCGCTCACCAACGTCGCTCTCGCGATGAGACTCGATCCCGAGTTCGCGGGCGCCCTGAAGTCGCTGGTGATCATGGGCGGTGTGTTCACCGGGCACACCCACAATGCCGCGATGCCCGGCGAGTTCAACGCGTGGTGCGATCCCGAAGCCGCTGCCGTCGTCCTCGGCTCCGGCATCGTCGCGAAGTGGGTGGGCCTGGATGTCACGGTGCGGGTGCGTGTCGAGCGCGACGAGGCCCTCGCGATGGCGGCGAGCGATCGACCGTTCCTCGCCTTCGCCGGCACGTACACGGTGGCGTGGATCGATCATCTCGCGTCGGGACACCGCCCCGGCGCGACGTCCTGCGCGATGCACGATCCCCTGGCCTTGGCCACCGTGTCGCAGCCCGACCTGGTCAGGTGGCGGGATGCCCATGTCGCGATCAGCACAGCCGATCTCACGCGCGGCGTGATGATCTGCGATTTCGATCGCGCCGGCACCGGCCCGGACGGAGAGGCGCGGCCCACCCGGGCCAATGCGTCGGTGGCCGTCGACGTCGACGTCCGCCGCTTCCACCGGTATTTCGTCGACAATCTGGAGGGCATCGCATGACGTCGGCGGATTCCGCACTCGGCGGCGACGGAGGCACCCGGATGAAGCGCGTGCTGGTTGTCGGCTCGGTGAACTACGACCTCAGCTTCCGACTGCGACGCCTGCCGTCCCCCGGAGAGACGGTGTCGGCATCGTCGCTGATGCGCACGCCCGGAGGGAAGGGTGCGAATCAGGCCGTGGCCGCCCGTGCCGCCGGGACGACGTGCGCGATCGTCTGCGTCGTGGGGGTGGACGGCGGGCCTCTCATCGAGCAGCTGCGCGACCACGGGGTCGACGTGTCTCACGCGCGGTGCGATGCGGGCGACGTCACCGGCACAGCCGTCATCATGGTCGACGAGAGCGGGCAGAACTCCATCGTGGTGTCCGCCGGCGCGAACGCACTGCTGACACCCGAGGACGTCCACGCCGCACTCGCCGCGTCGGACGGTGACCTCGTGCTCACGCAGGGCGAATCGCCCGCAGCCGTGGTGACGGCGGCGGCGGATGCAGCCTCAGCCGCCGCGCGCCGCTTCGTTCTGAACCTCGCCCCGGTGATACCGCTGCCCTCACACGTGATCGAGGCCGCGGACCCCTTGATCGTGAACGAGTCGGAGGCGATCGAGGCGGCCGCGATGCTCGGTGTCGACATGAGGGGACGAGGGGGAGCCGACCTCGTCCGAGAGCTGGCGCGCCACGCCCGCTCGGTCGTCATCACGCTCGGCGCGGAAGGGGCGATCTGGGCGGCGAGCGGCGTCGTGGGCACGTCGGAGGCAGCGCGCGTCGACGTCGTCGATACCACCGGCGCCGGCGATGCATTCGTGGGTGCTCTGGTCGCCCACCTCGCCGAGGGGCGGCTTCTTGGTGATGCGGTGCGCGCGGGCGTCCAGGCCGGGACGGAGGCCGTGCAGATTCGAGGAGCCCGTGCGACAGATCCGGTGACGAGATGAGCCGGATCCGACGATCCGACGTGGCCCGAGCCGCAGGGGTGTCGCCGGCGCTCGTGAGCTATGTGATCAACTCCGGGCCGCGTCCGGTCTCGGCCGATGCGCGCCGCCGCATCGAAGCGGCGATCGAGGAGCTCGGCTATCGGCCGAACAAGATCGCGCAGGCCCTGCGGAGCACGCGTTCCTCCTCGATCGCGATGCTCATCCCCGACCACCTGAACCCCCACTTCGCCGAGCTCGCCCAGGCGATGGAAGGCGAGGCCCTGCGTCGCGGGTGCGTGCTGATCATCGGCTCGGCCGCAAACGACATCGAGCGCGAGAAGAGCTACCTCCGCTCGTTCCTCGACCGTCATGTCGACGGGGTGGTGCTCGTCAGCGCCTCCGCGGATCCCCGCGTCGAGGAGCTCGACGGTGCGGGGGTACCGGTGGTGCTGCTCGACCGCGCATCAGAGGGGTCGACCCATTCGAGTGTCGTCACGGACAACAGGTCCGCCGCGAGGCTCGGGGTGGAGCATCTGCTCGAGCACGGCCGCAGGAATCTCCGGTTCCTCTCCGGCCCCGACGGCCTCCAACCGGTCAAGGAACGCGACCTCGGGTGGCGAGATGTGCAGGGCGGTGAATCGGATGCACGGATCTGGCGCACAGCCTTCTCACGAGACGCGGCCTATGAGACGGTTCGCACGCAGCTTTCGAAGACCGGCCTCGACTTCGACGGTCTCTTCGCCGCGAGCGACGCCCAAGCCATCGGGGCACTCCGGGCCCTTCGCGAGTTCGGTGCGAGGGTACCCGACGATGTCGCGGTCGTGTCACTCGATGGCTCGCAAGAGGCGATGTTCACGAGCCCGCCGCTGACGTCGGTCGTTCAGGATGTGCAGGAGATGGCAGCCCAGGCCGTCGACATCGTCGTGGCCCGCGCCGTCGACGCGAACGCGGGGTCGGTCCACCTGATTCTGGAGCCGTCTCTGCGGCTGGGTCAGTCCTGTGGATGCTGATCAGCCGGCACAGCGGACGATCTGACTGCCTGCTGGGCCGCAGGATCAGCTGGGTGCCACCGGCCGGACCGACGACTCGCGCACGACGAGCTCGCCCGGCAGGAGCCGGCGCACCGGCGGGGACGTGTCGCCGGCGATCCGCTGCAGAAGCAGCGACACCGCGGCCTCCGCGATGCGGATCCCGGGGATGCTCACGCTGGTCAGGGAGGGCCTGATGTAGGGCGCGTAGGGGTGGTCTCCGTAGCCGATGAGAAGGATGTCGTGCGGGACCCGCATCCCGTGGTCTTCGAGCGCCCGAAGGGCGCCCAGCGCGAAATAGTCGTCCTCGAAGAGCATCGCGTCCGGTCGTGCTCCGTGAGCCAGCGCAGCCGACACCGCGAGGTGACCCTCCTCCGGCTGCCAGGGGGTCGCGCGTGTCTCGTAGCGGCGCGAGGGGATGAGGACCACGCGGCTCTGTGCATCCGGCACCGTGGCCACGGCATCCGCGAAGGCTCGCTCCCGGGTGCGGTTGGTGCTGACCGGGAGGTCCTCGTCGAACAGCAGGAGGGAACGCGCACCCTGTGCGAGCGCGTGCCGAGTCGCGGCATACATGGCCGCATAGGTGTCGTGGGCGACCAGGTCGCACTCGAGGCCGGGAAGCTCCCGCGCGACAGCGACGACGGGGAAGGGCATCGGACCCGCGTCGACCCACGGATTCGCTTCGCCCTGGACGGGGATCACGATCGCGCCCGCGTGGTCACCCTCGATCATCGCGGCGATCGCCTCGGCTTCCATCTCGGGAGACTCTTCGGTCGTGCGGATGACGACCGAGTAGCCGAGCGGCCGCAGCGCGGACTCGACCGCCGGGATCAGCTGTGTGATGAACACGTTGGACGAGCTCGTCACCGTGAGGGCGACCGTCTTGTGCTCGCTGCGGCGCCATTGCGATCCCGAGCGGTAGCCGATGCGCTCCGCCTCGCGCCTGACCAGGTCGCGCGTGTGGGGGGCGACGCCGTCCTTGCCGGTGAGTGCGCGCGAGACGGTGTTCGCCGACAGCCCCAGCGCTTCGGCGAGGTCGTTCAGTGTCGCCCGCTTCATACGCGCCTTTCCTCGTGTCGCCGCCCATGACCGAAAACCGGCCGCCGGATCCGTGGAGATGGTCCGGACGGGCCGCCCGGACCATCTCTGATGGTGCTACTCCTTGAGCTCCAGGTAGATCTTGACGGTCGGCGTTCCCTGTCCGCCGATCCTGTCGATCTTGAGCCGGAGCCAGAACCCGAACCGCTCTACCGGGATCGTCGCCCAGCCGGTCGCCTCGGTCGCGAGCGGTGAAGACTCGTGGTCCATCCAATGTAGGCCGTCGGGTGAGATCTGCACCTGGAACGACACCGTCGTGCCGGGCGCCGGCGTGTAGAACTGCGCGAACCACCGCGCCTCACCGGCCCATGCGACCTCGAACGGCTCCGTCGCGTGGCTGTCGCCCTCGAGGACGAACCCGCGCTCGATGACTGCACTCTGTGACTGTCGCATTGCGCCTTACCAATCTGCCGAGATGACGACGGAATCGAGGAACAGCAGGTTCCGCTTGTGGGCGAGCGTGCGGACCGAGAAGTAGACGTTCAGGAGGTTGTCGAGCGCTTCCCACTTGTCGTCGTACACCGGCACCGGCACGTCACGCAGATCGATGACCGTGTTGTTGAACTGCAGCTCGATGTTCGAGCGGGTCTCGGTGTCGATGAGGAATCGGATGTAGTGCCAGTTCGTCTTGGTCGGAACCTCGTTGTAGCACGTCTCCTGCACCTCGCCGATCGCTTCCCATGCATCGGGGTCCGGAGCCGTGAAGTCCCGCAGCAGGCCGGAGTCGTCATCGCTGCCGACCTCGTCGTCGGTCCCGAAGCGCTCGTGCGGCGTCGGCTCGGGCACGACCGGGTACATCCATCGCTTGACCGTGTGGTGATCGGCGTCGGTGTTCTGGAAGCGCATGACGTTGTGGTACCGGATGCCGTTGTCGCCGCAGAGATCGGTGGCGATCGTGAACGCGCCGAACTGGGCCTCGGAGGGGTGCTGGTTCGCGTCCCAGGTGATGTCGCCGAAGGAGTTCTCCTCTTCGCCGCCGCCGACGGTTGCTTCGGCCTTGTAGGTGAGATAGGCCTCGATCTGGAGCTTGCCGCGGCCGCTCATGGTGAGCCGACGGATCCCGACGGCGGTGTGCCCCGGCAGCGGACGTGTCGCGAGCTTGAGCGAGTACGTTCCCGTCATCGAGCCGTGCGTTCCGACGTCGAAGAAGTTCGCGTTCGAAAGCTGGGGCGGTCGCATGTCGGTGAAGGTCTTCTCGAGGGACTCGAGAGACCCCCGACCGTCGTAGTTGCCGCTGAGCTCGACCCAGCCGTTCGTCCCCTCGTTGAAGTCGTCGAACGTGAGGATCCGTGGAAGCGGGTTGTACTTCGACAAGCGGACATCCGAGGAGCGAAGCGCTCTTCGGAACTCATCCGCGATAGATGGACTGCTCATCCCTGGGACATCTCCTTTGATCGCGTCAGCCTGGCGGATGATCGCCTCGCGGCCGACTCATCCCCAGCATGACCCTAACGTTACAAATGTACAGAAAGATGGATTCACGCCATTTCATGGCCCTACGATCTCGGTGAGAGGAAGGGACGACCCATGCGCGAGATGAACGGGGTGCCGACGATGCCGGGTGCCGCTGCCGACGCGTTGATCGCGCGCGTGCGCGTCCCACGCAGAGCCACGGCTCATCATCGGGATCGCGGGGCCGCCGGGGTCGGGCAAGACCACGGTGGCCGGGATCGTGGTGGAGGCTCTCGTTGCGGCACGTATCGAGGCCGTCGCCCTGCCCATGGACGGGTTCCACCTGGCGGATGCGACGCTGCAGCGCCTGGGGCTGCTCGCGAAGAAGGGCGCCCCCGAGACCTTCGACGCATCCGGCTACGTCGAGCTGCTCCGGCGGATCCGCCGCGACACCGCGACGACGATCTACGCCCCCGGGTTCGAGCGGCACCTCGAGCAGCCCATCGCGGGTTCGATCGCGATCCCCGCCACGACGCAGGTCGTGGTGACCGAGGGCAACTATCTGCTGCTGGACCAGGCTCCCTGGATCCAGGTCGCCGCGGAGCTCGATGAGGCGTGGTACGTGGACACGAACGACGACGCGCGCCGGTGGCGACTGCGAGCGAGGCACCAGGCGTTCGGCAAGTCGCCCGAAGCGGCGGCCAGGTGGGTCGACGACGTGGACGAGCCCAACGCCTCGCTCGTCCGAGACGCACGCGAGCGCGCCGGGCGATTCATCGCCAACTGATCCGTCGGGGGCGACCAAGGACCGTGAGTGCGACCCCGGCGATGAGCAGCATGGCGGCGACGACCGGCGTGGGGCCGACCTCTGCCCCCGTCCGGCCGAGGCCGGTCTGGGCCGGGCCGGGGTCGTCGAGCGGTTCGATCGTGAACGAGCTCGAAGTCCGCATGATGAGCGCCGTGTGTCCGGCGCGCGCCTGCGCCCGGTTCACGTAGCGGTCTCCCGGTGATGCACCCGTCGTCGTGACCGAAACGGTGAACGTGTGCACGGCCGACGAGGGCAGCGCTGGACCGATCACCCGCACCGCAGTCGCGTCCGCATCGAAGGTCGTGCTCCAGATCGTGCTGCCCGACGCGTCGCCGGCCGCGCCGTTGGAGGCGTCGGCAGGATCCTCGGAGATCGTGCCCGCGGCTGCCGTCGTGTAGTAGACGGTGGCACCGGCGGGCATCCCGCTCACATCGATGGCGCCTGTGAGCGCATAGGAGCCGGTGAACGACGTTCCGCGACCGTCTCCCGCATAGGGGAGGACGTCGATCGTGTCGGTGAAGGCCTGGCTCGCCGAATCGCGCGACTCGAGACGGATCGTCCACGTGTTGTCCGCGACCCCATCCGTCTGCGGTACGACGCCGGCGGCGACGCTCTTGCGCACCGAGGTGAACCCGCCCGCCTGCACGCGCGTCGAGGCATCGGCCGTGCGGGTGAGGTCACCGATCGACACGGTGGCGGTGTTCGTGATCAGGTCGCCGGGCGCCGCGGAGCTGGGAAGCGTGGCCGAGAACAGTATGACGACCGGCTCGTTGGTCGCGCCGTCGGCGAACGTCCATGTCAGCCGCGAGCCGAGCACGACAGGCTCTGGTGAAGCGCTCCCTGGCACGTAGGCGACACCCGCGGGGAGCGTGTCGACGACCGTCATGAGCGCGTTCACGGCGTCGAGTGGCGCCTCCGGGATGGCGGTGATGGTGTAGTCGACGACAGCACCTGGTGCGGCGATCTCCTGATCGACCGTCTTTTGGATCACGGGGGTCACAGGCACCGTCCGGAGCACGTCGCGCCCCGAGAACGCGAACGCGTAGCGGGCGTCGGGGGTCTCGGTCGCCGATCCGAGCCACGCGGGATCGTATACGGAGCCCCGGTGGTCCTCGACCCATGTCGCTGCGCTGTCAGATGAGAACGAGGTCCAGAACCAGATGTCCTGGTCGTCCGGCGTGTCGTGGCGGATGCGGACCCATGTGAACAGGACGAGCATCGTGAGATCGCCCATCGCGTCGATGGTCGCCTGCGAGCTCGTCGCGCGGACGGCACGCACCTGCGAGAGGTCGCCGGGCAGTGTCGTCGTCCACCCGGCGTCGGGGTCGGCGCAGCGGAACGCGTTCGGATCGTATGCGGGGTCATCGGGGTCCATGGTCCCGCCCGGGCCGTCGCCTACGTAGTACTCGTAGCCCACGCCCGGGAACGGCGTCGGGGTGTTCGAGTCGTCCGGAAGCCGCCCGAGGGTCGAACTCTCGAGCATGACGTAGCGCGAGTCGAGCACCGAGCAGAGCACGAGGTTCCCGTTGACGCCCGGCTCCGCGGCGGATGTCGCGAGGACGAGCTCTCCGGCCATCGAGCGGGACGTGTCGGCCCATGGCGTTCCGATGCCCGGAGGGATCTGCCAATCGAGCGTCCACCCGCCGAACCAGTTCCCGGAGTAGACGGACGTGGAGTTCGTGTTGTTCGCGGGGTCGTCGGGGAATGTCAGCCCGCTCGGTGTCGAGGTGTAGGTCGGGGCGCTGGCCTCCACCGAGATGCCGGTGGTGCCGGATGCCGGAGCGGCGAACTGGAACAGGAACTCGCCCGCGGCGATGACATCCCACTCCGTGGGCAGTGCCGTGCCGACGGAATCCGAGGCAGGGACGGCACCCGCATAATCCAAGACCGAGAGCGTGAGGCGGAGCTTGTTCGTGGCGATGACCTCCAGCTCGCACTCCGGGAATGCGGCGGTCCGGGATGCCGGATGCCCCGCGCCCGAGAACGGGTAGCCCGACTGTGCGCGCCCCTGCGGGACGCATCCGTCGACGGCTACCCCGCCGCTCGTGGGCAGGGAGGCGACCAGCGCGGCGTCTCCGAATGTCACGTCGATGTCATAGCTCACGCTCGCGGGACCCTGCTCCGATCCGACCGCGTGGCGCAGTGACCACGGCAGGACCACGCGGCGCTCACCGTCCGCGAAGGTGGCCAAGGGCGTCCCGCCGTCGATCCTGAGATCCATCGCGAAGTCGCCGATGATCGGAATGGGCGGCAGCGCCTCGGTCTGATCCGCGACCTGCGCCGAGACGCTCACCGCCGAACCGGCCGGACCGTACGCGACGAGGTCCGCCAAGGTGATTTCCGCCGTGCCCTCGGGCCTCGTGCCGACGTTGCAGGTGAGCGTCGCGCGATCGTCGCTGACCCCTGACGCAGGGGAGCCGGTCGTCGAACACATCGGCGGAAGCTCCGAGAAGCGCGCATTCTGGGCGGTGAAGACGATCGTCACGTTCTCCACGGGGCTGTTGCCCGGGGCCGGACCATCGTCGTTGAGGTTGAAGCGCCAGACGGAAGAGAGCGGATCCCCGGAGCCGACCTGCGCGGGAGTGCCCGCCGCCCACTCGCCCTCGAGTTCGTACACCGTGGCTGCGACAGCCGGGTGGACGGCACCGAGCGGTGCGAGGACAGCAGCGACGAGAACGGCGCACAGGAAGGCGCCCATGCGCCTCCGAGGGCGCTGCGGTGGAAGAGGCATTGATCGCACAGAGGCTCCTGGAGGTCGTCCTGCGCGCTCGCGGCGCGTGCCACCGACCATAGTGGTGCCGCAGTCGATTCCTCGCGCGACACGTGACCCAGCGAGCGCATATGCATGCGCTGACATACTTGTCGCGTGTCCGCCCCGAACCTCCCTCTGCCGCGGCTGCTGTACGTCGAGGACGAACAGGAGATCGCCAAGATCACCGTCGAAGTCCTCGCTGAGCACTACGACGTGGACCATGTGGCGACGGGAGAGGATGCACTCGCGCGCGCGCTCGAGCACCGCTACGACGTCATGGTGGTCGACCGGAGGCTGCCGCAGATGTCTGGAGCCGATTTCGTGAGCTCGATCCGCACAGCTCGCCTCTCGACGCCCGTGCTCATGCTCACCGCTCTGGGCTCTGTCGAAGACCGCGTGAGCGGGCTCGATCTCGGGGCAGACGACTACCTCGTGAAGCCGTTCGACTACGCCGAACTCCTCGCCCGGCTGCGCGCGCTGCGGCGGGGAAGCCGCACGATCGGCGACCGCCGCGACATCGGAGACTGGCTCTTCACACCGCGCAGTCAGGCGCTGTATTCCCCGACCGAGCGGCGGATCTCGCTCACAGCGACGGAGAACGAGCTGCTCGAACTGCTCACGTCGAGCCCTGACCGCGTCTTCTCCCGCGAGGAGATCCTTGCGAACGTGTTCCCTGGCGGAGGCTCCACGACCACGGTCGACACCTACGTCCACTACATCCGCCGCAAGTCGACCCCGGAGATCATCGAGACGGTCAGAGCTCGCGGCTACCGCACAGGAGATCCGAGATGAGTCGCGCATCGTCTCCGGCCCCGCTCGCGAAGGCCGACCGCGCGCGCGTGCAACGGTCGTCGGTCGGGGTCGCGCTGTGGGTCGGCCTCGCATCCGTCGTCCTGCTGGGGGCCGTCACCGCGACGGTCGTGGGGCTGATCGTCGCGGTGTCCCGACCGGATCGCCGGCCGGGTCGCGGAGGCAGGCCGTTCGACGATCGAGTCGTCGGGGTCGCCGACATCGTGCCGCTCGTCATCGCGCTCGGCGTGCTCGCGATCGTGGCGCTGTCGCTCATCGCGTGGTACGCGTCCCGCCGTGCGGCTCTTCCGCTGGCCGAGGCGCTGCGAGTCCAGAGATCGTTCGTCGCGGATGCCAGCCATGAGCTGCGCACGCCCCTCACGACCCTGACGAGCCGCATCCAGCTCGCGCAGCACCGCATGGCGAACGGCGGGGACGTCGCATCCGTCCTCTCCGACCTGCGACGGGATGCCGACGTGCTCGACGACGTGCTGACAGACCTTCTGCACGCGTCCGAAACCGCCGGCAGCAGGGTCGGCGACAAGGGCACCGTCTCATCCGTCGCCCGCGCCGCCGCCGCTGCGGCCGAGACCCTCGAGCTCCCCGCGAGCGCGAAGGGCGTGCGCATCATCATGGAGATTCCGGATGGGCTCGACGTGGCTGCCGAATCGGCCGCGCTGGTGCGTGCGCTGGTCGCGCTGATGGACAACGCGGTCCGGCATTCTCCGGTGGCCGGCACCGTGCGGCTCACCGCTCGCCGCGCGGGACGGCACGCCGAACTCCGCGTGATCGATGAGGGCGCGGGCATCCGAGGAATCGATGTCGACCGCGTGTTCGAGCGCTTCGTGCGCGCAGACGACGGCGCGACGAGGACGGGCTTCGGGCTCGGGCTCGCGCTCGTCCGCGATATCGCATCCCGCTTCGGCGGCACGGTGAGCGTGGAGACGACCTCTGCAGCCGGGACGACTTTCCTGCTCGTTCTGCCCGTGCGCTGACCCCGCGCAGCTCGCCGAGGATTCCCCCAGCGGGACTTATGAGATCGCCCAGAAGGTCGATTCTTGGACTGATCTTGGAGGCGTCCGACGACTCTGGAGCCATGACTGAGAAGAACACTCCCGACACGGGAGACAGCAGCCCCGAGGTTTCCGCCGGCACAGAGCAGCCCGAAGCCCCGACATATCCCGAAGCTCTGACACATCCCGAAGCTCCGACCGTGCCGCTCGAGCCAGAGGCTTCAACGCCCGTCGATGCATCGGCGACGAATTCGACACCTGCGCCCGACGCCGCGTCCCCTCGTCCCCTCCTGCAGCGCACGTGGGTGCGGGTGGCGGGGGCGGCGGTGGCAGCGGTCGTGCTGCTGGGCGCCGGCGCCGGGGTCGGCGCGGCCGTCGCCGGGACCGCCTCTCACGGAGCGGCCCACGACCAGCGACAGGATGGGGACGGCGGTCGTGGCGGCTCACTCCCGGCCGATCGGGACGGCGGTCGTGACGGCTCACTCCCGGCCGATCGTGACGGATCCTTCTCGCACGATCGCGAGGGCGGACCGCGCGGCGGCGGCGGCCACGAAGGCGGTCGGAAGGGTGACCGCGGTGGCGATCACACAGACGGCACGCGGCCGATGCCTGCGCCGTCCGACGATGTGCAGAACACGCCGTCTCCGTCCGACGGTACGCAGAGCACGCCGCAACCCGCACAGCCCTGACGCTTCCGAATCGCGCCGCGCCTCGGCGGCCGTGATGACCGCCCTCCCGAATGTTCGGGAGGGCGGTTCTGCGTCCCCCGTTCCCGACCCCGCAGATCCGTCGTCGGAGGGGAATGGCATGCTGGGCTCGGGCATGCCCCGACAGGAAGGAACGCCATGAAGCTGCTGCTCGCCTCAGGCGGAGTCACGAACCCCCGTATCCGTGCGGCCCTCGTGGAGCTGCTCGGCAAGCCGATCGAGGAGTCCTCGGCCTTGTTCATCCCCACGGCGCAGTGGGGTCAGCCCGCGTGCAGTCCGGTTTCGGTGTGGACCTCCATCGCCTCGCACTGGCCGGGGCAGCAGGGCCTGTGCGAATTGGGGTGGAGGTCGGTCGGCGTCCTCGAGCTCACGGCGCTCCCGACGATCGCGCGAGAGCGCTGGGTGCCGTGGGTCCGTGAGGCCGACGTCCTGCTGGTCGACGGGGGAGAAGCCACGTATCTCTGCCACTGGATGCGGGAGTCCGGGCTGGCGGAGCTCATCCCGTCGCTCCACGACACGGTGTGGCTGGGCGTGAGCGCCGGGAGCATGGTCCTGACGCCCCGCGTCGGCGAGGCCTTCGTCGACTGGGCGGACGCGCCCGGCGACGAGACGCTCGGCGTCGTCGACTTCTCGATCTTCCCGCACCTCGACTACCCGGGCTGGTCCGCGAACACCCTCGAGGCCGCGCGCCGCTGGGCGGCGACGATCCCCGGACCGGCGTACGCGATCGACGACGCGACGGCGATCTCGGTCGTCGACGGGGTCATCGATGTCATCTCAGAAGGACACTGGGAGTTCTTCGACCGCGACTAGGTGCGCAGCCTGCTGCAGACCATGATCAACGCGCTGCTGTCCGCGGACGCGGACGCCGTCGTCGGCGCGGAATGGGGCCAGCGCTCCGCCGACCGCATCGCCCAGCGCAACGGCTACCGGCACCGCGACCTGGACACCCGAGTCGGCACCATCGACGTCGCGATCCCGAAGCTCCGACAGGGCACCTACTTCCCAGAGTGGCTGCTGGAACGCCGCAAACGCGCCGAGACCGCGCTGATCACCGTCGTCGCGGACTGCTACCTCGCCGGCGTCTCCACCCGCCGGATGGACAAGCTGGTCAAGACGCTCGGGATCCACAGTCTGTCGAAGTCGCAGGTGTCCCGGATGGCCGCGGAGCTCGACGAGCACGT
The DNA here is from genome assembly GCA_963695125.1 of uncultured Actinomycetota bacterium. Classification (GTDB taxonomy): domain Bacteria; phylum Actinomycetota; class Actinomycetes; order Actinomycetales; family Microbacteriaceae; genus Microbacterium. The sequence goes on along the minus strand of CAVOFY010000003.1, from coordinate 173,485 downwards.
CGACCAGTTCCGGCACCGCCCGCTCGGCGACGCCGGCCCGTTCACGTTCGTCGCCGCCGACGCGCTGACCATGAAGGTCCGCGAAGGCGGCCGCGTCATCAACGCCGTCGTGCTGATCGCCACCGGCGTGAACGCCGACGGCCGCCGCGAAGTCCTCGGCCTGCGGGTCGCGACCAGTGAGACCGGAGCGGCCTGGAACAGCTTCTTCGCCGACCTCGTCGCCCGCGGCCTGGGCGGCGTCCGCCTGGTCACCTCCGACGCCCACCAAGGACTCGTGGAAGCGATCGCGGCGAACCTGCCCGGCGCTGTCTGGCAGAGATGCAGAACGCATTACGCGGCGAACCTGATGAGCGTGACCCCGAAGACGATGTGGCCGGCCGTGAAGGCAATGCTGCACTCCGTCTACGACCAGCCCGACTCCGATGCTGTCCACGCCCAGTTTGACCGGCTCCTGGACTACGTCGACGCAGAAGCTCCCCGACGCCTTCTCGCACCTTGATGCTGCCCGGGCGGACATCCTCGCGTTCACCGGCTTCCCCGAGGGGCTCTGGCAGCAGATCTGGTCCAGCAATCCGAACGAGCGCCTCAACCGGGAGATCCGTCGCCGCACCGACTCGGTGGGCATCTTCCCGAACCGGGACGCGATCATCCGGCTCGTCGGCGCCGTGCTCGCGGAGCAGACCGACGAATGGGCCGAAGGCCGCCGCTACCTCGGCCTCGACATCCTCGCCAAGTCCCGACTCACCCTCGTCCCCGACACCGGAAGCGAGGTGGGCAACGACATCGTCCTCGAGCTCAGCGCCTAAACCACCGACAATTCGAAGGAACCCGAGCTCGACGCGTACCGCAGCGAGTTGCGCACAAGATGCACCACACATGTTTGAACCGTCGCGAGGGGCCAGATCGCGCCGATCACGTCGGGGATACCTTTAAGCCCGTCGCAGCAGACGATGCACACGTCGGCGACGCCGCGGTTGCGTAGCTCGGTGAGCATGTTCATCCACTGCTTCGCACCCTCCCCTCCCGTGGGGCCCATCCATACGCCCGAGCACGTCGCGGCGGCCATCCAGGTCGATGCCGACGGCGACAAACACGGGCCGGTTCGCGACCTGCCCGTCACGGACCTTCACCACCAGAGCATCGATGAGGACCACCGGGTAGACGGCATCCAGCGGGCGAGCTTGCCATTCCTGCATGTCGCCGATGACCTTGTCCGTCACCGTCAACACCAGATCCCGGGACACCTCGCTGCCGCACAGGTCGGAGAGGTGCTTGGCAATATCACCGGTAGTCATGCCCTTCGCGTACAGGGAGATTACTGCGTCATCGAAACCCGCGATCCGGCGCTGGTACGCCCTCTCTTCGGAGGTGCGTTTCCGTGCCAACCTGCAATGACTGCCGTCTACAGGGCTCAACACGCGTGTAGCTTGCGTGATCAGCGCGATTCCTCCGTAGGCGACCGGCAGGAGGCACGGTGAGCACCAGGAGCGAGCTCTTCCTCGCCGCCGTGGACGTCTTGCAGAGCGGCCGGAGCCTCGACGTCGAGGGCGAGCACGGGTCCGGGCGCACGCACTTCCTCTCGCGGATCGCGGACTACTTCGCGTCGCTCGGATGGCGGAGCATCGCGGTCCAAGGCCTTCCTGCGTTCGCGAGGTCCCCGCTCGTCGCGCTGAGCATCGCGGGAGTATCCGACGCGCAGGACGGCAGACCCGGCAGCATCGCCGCGGCTGTCGGCGCGCTCGCGGCTTCCGTCGTCCCCGAGCGCACGATCCTCGTCGTCGACGACTGGGATGCGCTCGACGACTACTCCTCCGGCGTGCTGCGCACGGTCCAGACGCGGTCGCACGTGCCGATCCTCTCGTCGCGGCTCATCCATCGGGGGCGCCACGAGCCCGTGCTTCCGACGGGCGCGTTCACGACCACCTACGCGATGCGACTGCCTGCCATGGGTTACGGCGAGCTCGAGACGGCACTGGAGTCGCTCGTCGGGTTCCGCATCGAGCCCGGCACGCTCAGCCGCGTCTTCGCGAAGTCGGGCGGCAACATCGGGCTCGCAGGGGCCGTCGTCGATGCCGCCCAGCGGGCGGGGCACCTCGTGGTCGAAGACGGCGTCGCCCGCGCGACGGGACCGCTGTGGAGTCCCGCGCTGCGTCTCATGGCCGATGTCATCCTGCAGCCGCTCCCGCGGCGATCGGTCGAGGCGCTCGAGACCCTCGCCCTCCTCGGGCCCACGGGCATCGCGACGGCGATCAAGGCGGTCGGCGCGCAGCGCATCAGCGACCTCGAAGACCGGTCGTTCCTGACGGTGGTCGACGTGGGCGGCGGCCGTGTCGTCTCGATCCGTCCACCGCTGCTCGTCGAGTACTTCCGCCACGGCTCGCTCGCGGGGCGCCGGTCCGAGCTCTTGGCGCGCCTGGACGACCTGCTCGCCGACGGTTCGCTCCTCGAGGACGACGAGCTCGCAACGCCGCGCGATGCCGCCGTCTTCGTGCGGCTCGTGCACGAAGAGACGCGCCGGCGCACGCTCCGCGCGCGGGAGCAGTGGCATTCGTCGCCGACGCTCGCGAGTGCGACGGCGCTCCTGTCGGCCCTCGAGATCGACGGAGCGCACGACAGCGACGAGCTCGACGCGCTGATCGCCGCGGCGCAGGGGCTCGAAGGGTCCGAGCGTGAGAAGGCTGAGTGGGATGTCGCACGCTTCGCCGCGCGGGCCGTGCGCGGCGACGCAGTGCAGGCCGTCGCGGAGCTCCGTGCGCGGGCAGCCGCCATGCCGCGCGAGGGCGGACTCCTCCTCGGGCGGGCGGCCGAGCTCGAGACGTCGTTCCTGACGGTGCCCGAGACCGACCCGCTCGCGGCGGTGGAGACATCCCGGCTCTCGACCCACGCGCAGGCCGCCGTGCTGCGCGCCCGCGCGTTCTGGCTCCTCGCTCGCGGTCACGGCGACGAGGCCGAGGTGGCGCTCGCGCGCCGGGAGGCGCTGGCGACCGAGTCGGACGCCCTCGCCGACGCGCTCGTCGTCGTGGGACATCTGACAGCCGAGCGATTCGCGATCGCAGCGCAAACAGCGGGAGACGGACTCGCCGCGGCGCAGAAGGCGCTGGATGCCTCGCGCATCCGCACCTACGCGTTCCTCGCCGCACTCACGGCGTCGATGGACCGGCGCCCGGACGACGCCGATCGCATCCTCAGCGAGTCCGCGTTCCTCGGTATGGCGGCACCGTACCCCTCGCTGTCGTTCATCGGCCTCACCACGATGGCGGCCGAGATGGCCGCTCGGCGGGGCCAGCGCGGGCTCATGGAGCAGCTCCTTGCAGAGATCGATTCGGCAGGCCTCATCGACGGGCCTCTCGTCGGGCAGACGAGCGGCATGCCGTATGCGCGCATGGCATTCGTCGAGGGCGGGCCTGCGGCGGCGGCCGAGGCCTGCCTGGATGCGGGAGACGCGCTCTGGGAGCGCGGTGCGCTCTTCTCGGCTGCGTGCTGCTACCTCGAAGCGGTGACGTACACGCCGACCGAGTCTGTGTGGGACCGCGTCGGCGACCGGGTCCGCACGGTCCGGATGAGCGGGATCGTGCGGCAGGCTGCGATCGCCGACGCGCTCGTGCGGCGGGATGCTCCCGCCCTCAAGGCGCGCATCGCGGAGCTCGAAGCCGCGGGGCGCCCGCGAGAGGCGCTCCACGTGGTCGAACTCGCCCTCGCGGCCTTCGAGTCGGCGGGTGCCGAAGGCCGGGCCCCGTTCGCCGTCATCGCCGACCGGCTGCGCAGTGCGGGCACGACGGGCTCGGGGTTCGGCCCCGTCGAGCTCACGCGTCGCGAGCGCGAGATCGCAGAGCTCGTTGCATCCGGGCTCACGAACGCCGTCATCGCCGAGGCGCTCGTCCTGTCGGTGCGGACCGTCGAGTCCCACGTCAACCGGCTCCTGCGAAAGACAGGCCTCACCCGCCGTCAGGACGTCAAGGCGTTCCTGCTGGCGCAGGAGGCCGTGGCCTGACGCGTGTCTCATGATGGTTGAGCGATGAGACGGAAACTCGGGAGGGGTGTCGCGCCTCCCACTGCACTGAGGCGATCAGTGGGCGGTGTATTGGGCGGCATCGCGGATGAGCAGAGTACTTCCGGTCTGATCTAATGCGAAGAATACTTCCCATTAGTTTCGAAGTGCAGTAAAGTTCTCACTAGCGATCGACAAGCGTCACCTCGGAGGTGATCGGTCATGCAACTACCGATGCAGTCCACGTCGGCGTTCTCTGCGTTCGTCCGCCGCAACAGGCTGCGCGCCCAGTTGACCCAGGACGAGCTCGCTCATGCTGTGCGCAAAAGCAGGCGCTGGGTGCACGATCTGGAGATGGGCAAGGTCGACCCGTCGCTCAGTGCCGCGATTGATGTCGCCGCCGCGCTTGGTTTCACCGTCTCGCTCGACCGCAGTGAGCGTTCTGATGTGCTCGATGCGATGTTCGAGGACCTCTGATGAGCGATGTTCTGGATGTCTGGCTCGATGGTCGGTTCGCGGGCAAGCTCATGCGCGGCGAGACGCTACAGGTCGAGTTCCTCTACGACGACCCCTACAGAGCCGCACCAGACTCGACCCCGCTGTCCGTGAGCATGCCCAAGAGCACCGCAGCTCACGGCACCGACGTCGTGATGCCGTGGATATCGAACCTCCTCCCCGACGCGGAGGAGGTCCGCAGCCGCTGGGCGGCGAAGTTCGACGAACGTCGGACTGATCCGTTCACGCTGCTCGCGCACATGGGTGAGGACGCGCCGGGATCGGTACAGGTGGTCCCTGAGGGGGTCACGCCGGCGCATGCAGGTGAGCTCTCGGTGCTGACGGATCGCGACATCGCGCGGCGCGTACGCGCGATCCTGGATGACCCCGACCACTGGGTCGATGACACTGACTCCGATGCGAGCCGGTTCTCCCTCGGCGGCAATCAGGGCAAGTTTGCACTCGCCCGCATCGATGGCCAGTGGTTCGAACCCAACGGCCGGGCGCCGAGCACGCACATCGTCAAACCGGGCATGGTGTTGGCGTCGGGACACACCGACGAACATGTCCAAGCGGTCGAGTTCGTGACGATGCGCGCAGCGCGCACCCTGGCGATCCGCGCTGCCGCAGTCGAGATCATGGAGTTCGAGGGCGTCCCGGCGTTCGTCACCACTCGGTTCGATCGCCGCCGTCTCGATGCCGACACCGTCACGCGGATTCATCAGGAAGACTTCTGCCAGGCGCTCAGCATCTTCCCCTCGCGCAAGTACGAAGAGGACGGTGGCCCGACCATGGCCAACATGGTGCAGCTCGTCGCGACGTCGTCGTCACCGGCGTACCGCACCGAGGATCTGCAGATCCTCACCGAGCTCTTTGCGTTCAACCTGCTCGTGGCTGGCGTTGACGCGCACGCGAAGAACCACAGCATGCTGCACCTCGGCAATGTCACGAGGCTCGCGCCGGCGTACGACCTGATCTCCGCTCACGGGATCTGGGACGAGGACCGGATCGCGTATAGGTCGAGCGCCGCGGTGAAGTACGGCAAGGCGCGCAAGTATCGCGAGATCTCGGGCCGCAACATCGCACGCGCAGCCGACGTGCTGGGCGTGCCCCGAGGGGCGGTGCTGGCGCTCCTCGAGCGCATGGCAGGCGTTCTTCCGGGTGCTTTCGAAGCCGCGATCGGGGAGCTCCCGGCTGGCCTTGTGAACGACCAGATCCGCGCGATGCCTGCGCGCATCGGCGCGTTCGCCGGTGAGTTCGCAGACCGGGTTCGCGGTGAAGACCTGAGCCTGCGTTCTCTCCCTCGGTTCACTGGATCGACCGCGGTCGGCCGGCCGAGCACCAATCGGCTCTGGGAACTCGGTGAGTGGCGAAGCGGCCGGTGGATCACCGGTCACTATCGAACTCGCGCAACGGGCTGACCCCTCATAGGTGGCTGGCCCCCGCAGTTGACGACGGCCTCGCCTGAAGCTCTCGGTCACGGGAGAACGGACGCTGGCCGCGGCCCAGGTGTACTGACCCTAGGGCGTCGCCGGATCCCCGCGCGGAGCATCCGCCACGATGCCGTTGTCTTGCGAGAGCTCGGCGAGGGCCTCGCCGAGCCGTGTGGCCAGATAGGCGTGTCCGTCGGTCGAGGGGTGGTTGTTGCCGAGAGGGGTGGAGTCGATCACGCCGGCGTAATTGAGCTCGTCGATCCAGCCCTGCTGGATGGGGGAGATGTAGAGCCAACCGCGATCGGCGGCCAGGGCGGACAGATCGCGGTCGATGAGCCCCGTGGCCTTCTCGAGCGGGAGCACCTGGGGCGCCGGCCCCAGGATCACGATGCGTGCGCCCGGATAGCGGGCCGCCAGCAGATCCCACGCGGCGGTCACGGCGGCCCGATAGCCGGTCGGGTAGAGGCGGCGGTCGTTGATCGAGCCCTCGACGATCACGAGGTCGGGGTCGAGTGCGGGGTCGAGCGCCGCGATGCGCTCCCCGTAGGCAGGGCCGTCGATGCCGGGCTTGAGGTAGCCGCTGCCGCGGACGCCGTCGATCACGGCATCCCACTCCAGGGCGGCGGCGAGCGACGTACGCGAAGCCGAGCGTCGGCACGTTCGCCGCTGACCCGTAGACCCACGAGTCACCGAAGACGAGGACACGTGGATGCTCGGGCAGCGCGAGCGAGGCAGGGCGCGACGGGAGCGGCCGCCTCTGCGCCTGCGGCGGGGGGAGCGGACGCGGGCGAGGGCCGCGACAGACCCAGGACGCAGACGACGGCGACGGCGACCGCGACACCCGCGAGAACGTGCCAGGGACGCCGTGCGCGGGGGCGTCCGAGCGCGTGCATCTGATGAGGATAAGCGACGCTCGGCGAATCCGTTCATCGCACGTTCACGGGATGTCCTACGCGAGGTCCGTCCCGTTCGACCGCGGGCGCGACGACTCGTTCGGAGCACTCGATCGGGCATGCGAGGATAACTCGGTGCAACGCGTCGTGACGGCCGAACTGGACCTCGAACTGGGTGCGTCCGTCGACCTCATCCTGCAGATCACGGCCGCTCAGCAGACGCCTGCCGTGACCGAGTCGCTGACCCTCATCCAGGGTGACCGCGTGTACACGCCGACCGAGATCATCGACCAGTCGGGCAGTCGCCTGCACCGGCTGACAGGCGAGCCCGGACTGCTCGAGGTCCGATACGAGGCCACGATCGACGGGCAGAACGCGTCGTCGCGCACGAGCGACCTCGAGGCCATCACGTACCTGCGCCCGAGCCGCTACTGCCAGTCCGACGAGGTCTTCCCGCAGGCGCGCCGGCAGTTCAGGGGCCTGCACGGCTACGACCTCATCGCGGCGGTGTCGGACTTCGTCGCCACGAGCACGACGTACACGCCGGGACTCAGCGCCGGCACCGACAGCGCCGTGACGACTCTCATGACAGGACAGGGCGTCTGCCGCGACTACGCGCACCTCGTCATCGCGCTCCTGCGCGCGATGGACATGCCGGCACGCTACGCCGCGTGCTACGCGCCGGGCCTGCGGCCCATGGACTTCCACGCCGTCGCCGAGGCGTACCTCGACGGTGCGTGGTACGTCATCGACGGCACGCGCCTCGCGAACCGTCAGTCGCTCGTGAGGATCGCGACGGGTCGGGATGCCGCCGACTGCGCGTTCCTCAGCTACCACGGCGGATACGTGGGCCTGCAGCGCATGCACGTCGACGCGTGGGTCATGCCCGAGCGCCGCGGAGTTCGACGCCGCGATCCGATGCCGCCGACTCCGACCCCGTGACCGACGACTTCGTCGAACTCGTCCAGCTCGGCTGACGCCGGGCCGCACAGCGGACGGGCGGGACGGCGCAACTAGACTGGTGCGGTTATGAATCCCGAAGCGCTCTCCGCCGCCCTGCTCGCCGTCGTCACGCCTCTCGCCGAGGCCCGACGCGAGGGATCCACGGAGGGACTGACGGCATCCGACCTGCCGCTCGAGCGCCCCAAGAACCGCGACCACGGCGACTGGGCGTCCAACGTCGCGCTGCGGCTCGCGAAGGTCGTGGGTGCCAACCCGCGCGAGTTCGCGGCAGAGATCGCGGCGGGCCTCGAGTCCGTCGACGGCGTCGCGAGCGTCGAGGTCGCCGGCCCCGGGTTCATCAACATCCGCCTGGACGCCGCGGCCGCCGGCGCCCTCGCGAAGACGATCGTCGACGCGGGTGCCGCGTTCGGCACGAACGACTCGCGCGCGGACGAGATCATCAACCTCGAGTTCGTCTCGGCGAACCCGACCGGTCCCATCCACCTCGGCGGCACGCGCTGGGCCGCCGTCGGCGACTCGCTCGCCCGCATCCTCGCGTCGCAGGGCGCATCGGTCACCCGCGAGTACTACTTCAACGACCACGGCGCGCAGATCGATCGCTTCGCGCGCAGTCTCGTCGCGGCGCATGACGGTCTGCCGACTCCCGAGGACGGCTACGGCGGCGGCTACATCGACGACATCGCCCGCCGCGTCGCGCTCGCGTACGACGGCGACATCGACGCGCTCGATCCCGCCGCGAAGCAGGAGGCCTTCCGCGAGCTCGGCGTGAACTTCATGTTCGACGAGATCAAGAAGAGCCTCCACGACTTCGGCGTCGATTTCGACGTGTACTTCCACGAGAACGACCTGCACGAGTCCGGTGCCGTCCAGCGTGCCGTGGAGCGCCTCACCGAGCTCGGCCACATGTTCGAGTCCGACGGTGCCACCTGGCTGCGCACGACCGCGTTCGGCGACGACAAGGATCGCGTCGTCATCAAGTCCGACGGCCAGCCGGCGTACATCTCGGGCGACCTGGCGTACTACCTCGACAAGCGCGAGCGCGGCTTCAATCGCTGCATCATCATGCTCGGCGCCGACCACCACGGCTATGTGCAGCGGCTCATGGCGATGACGCTCCGCCTTCGGCGACGAGCCGGGCGTCAACCTGCAGATCCTGATCGGCCAGATGGTCAACCTCGTCAAGGACGGCCAGCCCATGCGGATGTCCAAGCGCGCCGGCACGGTCGTGACGCTCGAAGACCTCGTCGAGATCGTGGGGAAGGATGCCGCACGCTACGCGCTCGTACGCAGCTCGACCGACTCGAACCTCGACGTCGACCTCGACCTGCTGCAGAAGCGCACGAACGACAACCCCGTCTTCTACGTGCAGTACGCCCATGCCCGCACGCACAACGTCGCACGCAACGCCGCGGCATCCGGAGTGGACCGCTCGGAGTTCGCCCCCGAACTGCTGACGCACGAGACCGAGTCTGCGCTCCTCGGGGCGCTCCAGGAGTTCCCGCGCATCCTCGCCTTCGCCGCCGACGTGCGCGAGCCGCACCGCGTCGCGCGATACCTCGAGGAGCTTGCAGGCCTCTACCACCGCTGGTACGACAACTGCCGCGTCATCCCGCTCGGCGACGAGCCCGTCGAGACGGTGCACCGCACACGCCTGTGGCTCAACGACGCGACGGGCCAGGTGCTGCGCAACGGACTGACCCTGCTGGGCGTCGACGCCCCGGAGCGGATGTAGCCGCATGGGCACGAGCGGCACGGTGCCGATTCCGACCGCCGGGCTGCCTGCGCGGCGCCGGACGTGGCCCTGGATCGTCGCTCTCGTCGTCGTCATCGGGCTCCTCGTCGGCGCGTGGTTCCTCGCCGAGGCGATCGCGCGCTCGGTCGTGACATCCGCGATCCGCGGGATCGTCACCTCGAACCTCGACCTGCCCGCCGATCAGGCGCTCGAGGTCGAGGTGGGCGGCATGGTCATCCCGCAGCTCATCAGCGGCAGCCTCGACGACGTCACGATCTCGGCGGACGACGTCGTCCTGCAGGGGTTCGCGGGCGATGTCACGGTCCAGGCGCACGACATCGCGCTCGACGGCCGATCGGTCGGCGCCGCGACGGCGACCGTCGAGCTCGACTCCGGCCAGATGCAAGGCGCTCATGGCCAATGTCGACGGATTCCCCGAAGAGACCCTCGGCATCGCGGAGCCCGACGTCACGATGTCGACCGAGCTGTCGCTGTTCGGCGTGGCGTTCCCGATCGGCGTCTCGCTCACGCCGAGCGCATCCGACGGCGCTCTCGTCCTGACACCCGCGGCCCTTCAGCTCGCAGGCGCCGATATCACTGCCGAACAGCTGCGCGGACAGTTCGGGGCCCTCTCGGGAGCCGTGCTGCGGGACTGGCCCGTCTGCGTCGCGCAGTTCCTTCCCGCGGGACTCGTGCTCTCATCCGTCGAGGTGAGCGGCGATGAGCTCGTCGCGGGCTTCGATGTCGAGCCCACGATCCTGAGCGATCCCGCGATGCAGGCGCGCGGTTCCTGCTGACGCATTCGCAGGGGTGGGATGCCGCGTGCCATAGACTTCAGGGACTGTTCGGGGCGTGCATCGACCGCCCGTGAGACGTCGGATCGGGCGATCCCCGGCCCCGTTGTTCACAGCACCGCCAAACTGACAGTCCAGCGCCGAAGCTTCCATCCCGATTGGTTCCACCGTGTCCGCCGCCTCGTCCCCCCTCACCCCGGCTCCGTCGTGGCTGCGGGTCCCGGCCGACGCCAACGCGCTGCCGGCGGGCGTGTGGCCCGAGGGATCGGGTCGAGCGCCTGACGGCGTCCTGAACTTCGGGGGAGTCCCCGCCACGGAGCTGGCTGCGCGCTTCGGCACGCCGCTCTACGTCATGGACGAGGACGACGTGCGCGCGCACGCCCGACGCACCCTCGCTGCCTTCCGCGACGCGGCCGCCGCTCACGGCGTGCAGGCGCGCGTCTACTACGCGGGCAAGGCCTTCCTCTCGACGGAGGTCGTGCGCTGGGTGACGGCGGAAGGGCTCGCAGTCGACGTGTGCACGGGCGGCGAGCTCGCTGTCGCGCTGTCCGCCGGGGCCGACCCGTCGCGCCTGGGGTTCCACGGCAACAACAAGAGCGTCGCAGAGCTCGAGAACGCCCTCGATGTGCGGATCGGCTCGATCGTGATCGACAGTCTCGACGAGCTCGAGCGTCTCGCGGCGCTCGTGGAGCGACGCCTCGAGTCCGACGATGCGTTCGTCCAGCCCGTGCTCCTCCGCGTGAACAGCGGCGTGCACGCCGAGACGCACGACTTCCTCGCGACGGCTCACGAGGACCAGAAGTTCGGATTCACGCTTCAGGATGCCCCTGCCGTGGCGACGCGCGTTCGCGCGACGCCCGGCCTGCTCCTGGCAGGCCTGCACTGCCACATCGGCTCGCAGATCTTCGGCACGGCGGGCTTCGAGGAGTCTGCCTCGAGGATCGTCGACCTGCATGCCGCGCTGAGCATGGACGGCCCGCTCCCCGTCCTGAACCTCGGGGGCGGCTTCGGCATCGCCTACACGTCGGCCGACGACCCGACCCCGATCGAGGTGCTCGCGGCCGGGATCGTCGACGCCGTCGCACGCGAATGCGCAGCGCACGGCATCCCGGTCCCCGACCTCGCGTTCGAACCCGGCCGCGCGATCGTCGGCCGGGCCGGTGTCACGCTGTACGAGGTGGGCACCACGAAGTCCGTCGATCTCGGCGAGGGCGCGACGCGCCTGTACGTCAGCGTCGACGGCGGCATGAGCGACAACGCACGGCCCGCTCTGTATGGTGCCCAGTTCTCGGCCCGCATCGCCTCGCGCACGAGCGACGCGGAGCCCGCCCTCGTCCGCGTCGTGGGCAGGCACTGCGAGTCGGGCGACATCGTGGTCGACCACGAGTACCTGCCGGCCGATGTCTCGCCCGGCGACCTGCTCGCCGTGCCCGCGACGGGCGCCTACTGCTTCTCGCTCGCAAGCAACTACAACTACGTACCCCGCCCTCCCGTCGTCGCCGTGCGCGGCGGGCAAGCGCGGATCATCGTCCGCGGTGAGACGATCGACGATCTGCTCTCGCGTGACGTGGGCATCTCCGTCACCGCCACGAAAGGGATCGAATGACCGACTACCGTCGTCTGCGCGTCGCACTGCTGGGCGCGGGGGCCGTGGGCTCCCAGGTCGCATCGCTGCTCCTGCGCCACGGGGATGAGCTCGCCGACCGCGCGGGTGCGACCCTCGAGCTCGCCGGCATCGCGGTGCGCGACCTCGATGCACCGCGCGACACCGACCTGCCGCGCGAGCTGTTCACGACGAACCCCGAGTCGCTCATCGTCGGCTCCGACATCGTGATCGAGCTCATGGGCGGGATCGAGCCCGCGCGCACACACATCCTGCAGGCGATCAACTCAGGCGCCGACGTCGTGACGGCCAACAAGGCCCTCCTCGCGACGTTCGGACCCGAGCTCTTCGACGCCGCCGACCAGGTGGGCGCGTCGGTCTACTACGAGGCCGCCGCCGCCGGAGCCATCCCGATCATCCGTCCGCTGCGCGACTCGCTCGCGGGCGACCGCGTGCAGCGGATCATGGGCATCGTCAACGGCACGACCAACTACATCCTCGACCGCATGGACACCGAGGGCGCGGAGTTCCTCGACGTGCTCGCCGACGCGCAGGCGCTCGGCTATGCCGAGGCCGACCCCACGGCCGACGTCGAGGGAATCGACGCCGCGCAGAAGGCCGCGATCCTCGCGAGCCTCGCGTTCCACACGACCGTGCCTCTCGCGGCCGTGCACCGCGAGGGCATCACGCGGATCGACAAGTCGATGATGGATGCCGCGCGCCACGCCGGCTACGTCATCAAGCTCCTTGCCGTGTGCGAGCGGCTCGAGGGCGCCGAGGGCGAATCGATCTCGGTGCGCGTCTACCCCGCACTCGTTCCCCGCACCCACCCCCTTGCGAGCGTGCACGGCGCCAACAACGCCGTCTTCGTGCAGGCCGAGGCCGCAGGCGACCTCATGTTCTACGGTGCGGGCGCCGGCGGCGTCCAGACCGCTTCGGCAGTCCTGGGTGACGTCGTGTCGGCCGCTCGCCGCCACATCGCAGGCGGCGTCGGCGTCGGCGAGTCCACGCGCGCCAACCTGCCGATCGTCCCGATCGGCCACGTCGTCACGCGCTACCAGATCACCCTCGAGGTCGCCGACCAGCCGGGCGTGCTCGCCACGGTCGCCGGCATCCTGAGCGAGGGCCGCGTCTCGATCGCGACGGTCGAGCAGACCGTCACAGGCGAGGATGCCTCGACCGCGCGCCTCGTGATCGGCACCCACCGGGCGCGCGAACAAGACCTGAGCGAAACCGTCGAACGACTCGCCGCGAGCGACGTCGTCGTGCGGGTCGTCTCGATGCTGCGAGTAGAAGGAGACTGACATGGCACACGTCTGGCGCGGAGTCCTGCGCGAGTACGCCGACCGACTGGGCGTCACGGACGCCTCGACCGTGGTGACCCTCGGCGAGGGCGGCACGCCGCTGCTGCCCGCCCCCGCGCTGTCGCGCCTCACGGGCGCCGATGTATGGGTCAAGTTCGAGGGGATGAACCCCACGGGTTCGTTCAAGGACCGCGGCATGACCGTCGCGCTCTCGCGTGCCGTCGAGCACGGTGCGCAGGCCGTCATCTGCGCCTCGACGGGCAACACCTCGGCATCCGCCGCCGCCTATGCGGCGCACGCCGGCATCACGGCGGCCGTCCTCGTGCCCGAGGGCAAGATCGCGATGGGAAAGCTCTCGCAGGCCGTCGCCCACAACGGGCGCCTCATCCAGATCCGCGGCAACTTCGACGACTGCCTCGAGATCGCGCGCGAGCTCGCCGATCACTACGCCGTGCACCTCGTCAACTCGGTCAACCCCGACCGCATCGAGGGCCAGAAGACCGCCGCGTACGAGGTCGTCGAGCAGCTCGGCGACGCGCCGGACTTCCACTTCATCCCCGTCGGCAACGCGGGCAACTACACCGCCTACTCGCGCGGCTATCGCGAAGAGGCAGCCCGAGGCGTCGCGACGCGCGTTCCCCGCATGTTCGGCTTCCAGGCCGAGGGCTCCGCGCCGCTCGTGCGCGGTGAGGTGGTCAAGAACCCCGAGACCGTGGCCTCGGCCATCCGCATCGGGAACCCCGCATCGTGGGAGCTCGCGCTCGAAGCGCGCGATGCGACCGACGGCTGGTTCGGCGCGATCGACGACGACCGGATCCTCGCGGCGCAGAAGCTCCTCGCGGGCGAGGTCGGCATCTTCGTCGAACCGGCTTCCGCGATCAGCGTCGCGGGCCTGCTGGATCGCGCCGAGGCCGGTGTCGTGCCCGCGGGCGCCCGTGTCGTGCTGACGGTCACGGGCCACGGCCTCAAGGACCCGCAGTGGGCTCTGCGCAACGCCGACGGCTCGACCGTCGAGCCGACCGTCGTCGACGCTTCGACCTCCGAAGTCGCGTCCGTGCTCGACCTCGCGCCCGTGGAGGCGACCGCGTGACGGCAGCCCCTGAGCTCGCTCCGGATGCAGGTCCGGGCGAAGGGCGCAAGGTCCTCGTCCGCGTCCCCGCGACGAGCGCCAACCTCGGACCGGGATTCGACACGCTGGGACTCGCGCTGAGCGTGTACGACGAGCTCGTCGTGACCGCGCTGCCCGACGACCGACTCGAGATCGTCGTGGCGGGGGAGGGCGCGGACGACGTTCCACGCGACGCCTCCAACCTCGTCGTGCGCGCGATCGCGTACGCCTACGAAGCCGTGGGGCGCCGGATGCCGGGCCTTCGCCTCGAGGCCCGCAACGTCATCCCGCACGGGCGCGGACTGGGCTCCTCGGGAGCCGCAGTCGTCTCGGGCCTGCTCGCGGCGAAGGGCCTGCTCGAGGGGGACGTCGAGCTTGGACCCGAGACGCTCCTGCGCCTCGCGACCGAGATGGAGGGGCATCCCGACAACGTCGCGCCCGCCCTGTTCGGAGGCCTCACGATCGCGTGGGTCGACGAGGACGGTCCGCAGCATAAGAAGCTGCTCGTGCACCGCGGTGTCGCGCCGCTCGTGCTCGTGCCGGGATTCACGATGTCGACGAGCGTCGCCCGCAGTCTGCAGCCGCTGAGCGTGCCGCGCGAGGACGCCGTCTTCAACGTCTCGCGCTCAGCACTGCTCATCGCAGCGATGACGCAGAGCCCCGAACTCATGCTCGCCGCGACCGCCGACCGCCTGCATCAGGACTACCGCGCCCAGGCGATGCCCGAGACCGATCGTCTCGTGCGGGCGCTGCGCGAAGCCGGCTTCGCCGCGGTCGTGTCCGGAGCGGGGCCGAGCGTCCTCGTCCTGGCAGACGGGCCCGGCAGTCGCCTCGAAGCCGCCGCCCTCGTCGAAGAGCGCGCCGACACCCCGTGGGAGGCGCTGATGCTCGCCGTCGACGTCAAGGGTGGTACAGTGAAAGAGTATGCGGAGGGTTCCACGTAACCCGTGAATCTGGCCTCCGTCGCATTTCTGCGAAACCACCGCACATCCCCCGTGCCGATTCTCTGAGCTCCATCGAAGCGCGACCCTCCAAGGGGCCGAGCCCGAAACCGCCGAGAACGACAGGGATACCCACGTCGTGCCAACGACGGTGCGGTCGTGCATATCCATCCGAATCTCATTCGCTTTCACAAGGGAGAACTCGTGGAGTCCATCTCCGAGATCCAGATCTCAAGCGCCGAGTCCGACGAGCGCACCGACGCGCCCGAGTCGGCCGACGTCACCACCGAAGCCGTTGCTGCGGCGGAGCCGACCGAGGCAGCCGCTGACGCCGCTGTCGAGGCCGAGCCCGAAGCGGAGGCCGAGGCCGCCGCCGCGCCCGTCGAGGCGGAAGCCGTCGTCGAGGCCGAGCCCGTCGCGGCGGAAGCCGTCGTAGAGGCCGAGCCCGCCGCTGAGGCGGAGCCGGTCGTCGAAGAGCCCGTCGTCGAGAAGAAGCCCGTTCGCAAGCGCGCTCCGCGCCGGGCCAAGAGCACCGATCCCAAGCCCGAAGAGGCCACGGAGGCGCCTGCGGCCGAAGAGCCCGCTGTCGAGCCCGCCGCCGAGGCGCCTGCAGCCGACTCGGCCGAGCCGGCCGCCGAGATCGCCGAGGCACCTGCCGAAGCCGCCGCCGAGGCACCGGCAGAAGCCGCCGCCGAGGCATCCACCGACGACAACCCCGCCGACGACGCGAAGTCGGTCGACGAGGCCAAGGGCGCTGACGCGGACTCCTCCGAATCGACCGAGGGCGACACACCCGCCGAGGGCGGGGAAGGCACATCGCGCAGCCGCAACCGCAACCGCAACCGGAGCCGCAACCGCAACGCCCAGAACGGCGCGCAGCCCGCTCAGGGCGAGCAGCCCCAGCCCCAGGCCCAGGCCCAGAACCGCAACCAGCCGCAGGCGCAGGCCGTGGCATCCGACGCAGACGAAGACGGCGCACAGGGCAACTCCCGCAACCGCCAGCGCAACAAGCGCCGCACGCAGGGCGGTCAAAGCGACGAGTTCGAGACCGAGATCGGCGAGGACGACGTCCTGATCCCGATCGCGGGCATCCTCGATGTCCTCGACAACTACGCCTTCGTGCGCACGTCGGGCTACCTCCCGGGCACGAGCGACGTCTACGTCTCGCTCGGCCAGGTCAAGAAGTACAACCTCCGCAAGGGCGATGCCGTCGTCGGCGCCATCAAGCAGCCTCGCGAGGGCGAGCAGTCGAGCCGTCAGAAGTACAACGCGCTCGTCAAGGTCGACTCGATCAACGGACTGTCGGTGGATGACGCAGCCAACCGCGTCGAGTTCGGCAAGCTCACGCCGCTCTACCCGCAGGATCGCCTGCGCCTCGAGACGGCGCCCGAGAAGCTCACTCAGCGCATCATCGACCTCGTCGCGCCGATCGGCAAGGGCCAGCGCGGCCTCATCGTCGCGCCGCCCAAGGCCGGCAAGACGATCGTGCTGCAGCAGATCGCGAACGCCATCGCGACCAACAACCCCGAGGTCCACCTCATGGTCGTGCTCGTCGACGAGCGCCCCGAAGAGGTCACCGACATGCAGCGCACGGTCAAGGGCGAGGTCATCGCCTCGACGTTCGACCGTCCCGCAGAGGACCACACGACGGTCGCGGAGCTCGCGATCGAGCGTGCCAAGCGCCTCGTCGAGCTCGGTCGCGATGTCGTCGTCCTCCTCGACTCGATCACGCGCCTCGGCCGCGCGTACAACATCTCGGCGCCCACGTCGGGTCGCGTGCTGACGGGTGGCGTCGACGCATCTGCGCTCTACCCGCCCAAGCGCTTCTTCGGCGCGGCGCGCAACATCGAGAACGGCGGATCGCTCACGATCCTCGCGACGGCGCTCGTCGAGACCGGCTCCAAGATGGACGACGTCATCTTCGAGGAGTTCAAGGGCACCGGCAACAGCGAGCTGCGCCTGTCTCGCCAGCTCGCAGACAAGCGGATCTTCCCGGCCGTCGACGTCAACGCGTCGAGCACGCGTCGCGAAGAGATGCTGCTGTCTCCCGACGAGGTCAAGATCACGTGGAAGCTGCGTCGCGCGCTTGCGGGTCTCGACCCGCAGCAGGCCCTCGAGGTCGTGCTCGGCAAGCTCAAGGAGACGCAGTCCAACGTCGAGTTCCTCGTGCAGATGCAGAAGTCGATCCCGGCGCCCGCGTCGACCGGCGGACGCACCCACGCGGACGACAACAGCATCCGCTGAGCTCGTCGAAGCGCGATCCCGGGATGTTCGAGTCCGTCAAGGGCCTGATCGAGGAGCACAGGGCCGTTCAGGAGGAGCTCTCCGATCCGGCGGTGCATGCCGATGCAGCGCGCGCCAAGCGCGTCAACCGGCGCTACGCCGAGCTTTCGCGCATCGTGAAGGCCTACGAGGACTGGGTCGCAGCATCCGATGATCTGGATGCCGCGCGCGAGCTCGCCCGCGAGGACGACGCGTTCGCCGAAGAGGTCCCGTCTCTCGAGGCTGACCTCGCGGCCGCTCAGGAGCGCCTGCGGCGACTGCTGATCCCGCGCGACCCCGACGACGCCCGTGACGTCATCATGGAGATCAAGGGAGGCGAGGGCGGCGCGGAGAGTGCGCTGTTCGCTGCCGACCTGCTGCGGATGTACCTGCAGTACGCGGCGTCGAAAGGCTGGAAGACAGAGCTGCTCGAGCGGACCGAGTCAGACCTCGGCGGCTACAAGGACGTCCAGGTCGCGATCAAGGGCTCATCGACAGACCCCTCTCAGGGCGTGTGGGCGCATCTCAAGTACGAGGGTGGCGTGCACCGCGTGCAGCGCGTGCCCGTGACCGAGTCGCAGGGGCGCATCCACACCTCGACGACGGGCGTCCTCGTCTTCCCCGAGGTCGACGAGCCCGACGAGGTCGACATCAACCCGAACGACCTCAAGATCGACGTGTTCCGCTCGTCCGGCCCCGGCGGTCAGTCGGTCAACACGACCGACTCGGCTGTGCGCATCACGCACCTTCCGACCGGCATCGTCGTCTCGATGCAGAACGAGAAGTCGCAGCTGCAGAATCGCGAGGCCGGCATGCGCGTCCTGCGCGCACGGCTGCTCGCCAAGCAGCAGGAGGAGCGGGATGCCGTCGCCTCCGATGCACGCAAGTCGCAGATCCGCGGGATGGACCGCTCGGAGCGCATCCGCACGTACAACTTCCCCGAGAACCGCATCGCGGATCACCGCACGGGCTACAAGGCGTACAACCTCGATCAGGTGATGGACGGCGCGCTCGATCCCCTCATCGAGTCGGCGATCACCGCCGACGAAGAGGCGCGGCTCGCCGCCCTCGGCTCCGACGAGGCCTGACCGATCCGGCGTCCGACGACTCAGCCGGGCCCGCACAGCGCACCCCCGCATACCGCACCTGCGCACAGCGGGCCGCGGCGCGCTCGTATGCTCTCGGAGCGATACGCTCGGGAACGTGATCACGTTCCTCATCCGCGCTGCGATCTTCATCGTCTCCGCGGCGCTCGGCCTCATCGCGGCCGACCTCATCCTGCCCGGCTTCTCCCTCCACTGGAACGATTGGTGGGGCTTCGTGCTCGCGGTCCTGATCTTCGCCGTGCTGCAGAGCGTGCTCGCGCCATGGCTGTTCACCATCACGCGGCGTCACGCGAACGCGCTGATCGGTGGCATCGGCCTCGTCTCGACGTTCGTCGCGCTGCTGATCGCGGTCATCGTGCCGGCCGCCGGCATCGGGATCGACGGGCCCGTATCGTGGATCCTCGGCACCCTCATCGTGTGGCTCGTCACGGCGCTCGCGACGTGGCTCCTCCCGCCGCTCTTCATCAAGAAGCGGGTCGACGCTCGCCGCGACGCATAGCCGCCGTCGCGGCTGGCCCGATGCATCCGAGGCGGGCAGCCCGGGCCTTCGCCGAGCCGAGTCCCGACGTCAGATGACGTACTCGGGGGCGGTCAGAAGCGCGCGGGTCTCTTCGCCGGGATGCCGCACGCGAGGCTTCGCGGGTACGCCGACGAGGACGCTGTCGGCCGGGGCATCCACCGTCACCACGGCGTTCGCGCCGACGACGCAGCGCGCGCCGATCGTGATGGGGCCGAGGATCTTGGCGCCCGCGCCGACGGCGACGCCGTCGCCGATCGTGGGGTGCCGCTTGCCGCCTTCGCGCTGACGTCCGCCGAGCGTGACGCCGTGGTAGAGCATGACGTCGTCGCCGATCTCGGCGGTCTCGCCGATGACGACGCCCATGCCGTGGTCGATGAAGAAGCGCCGGCCGATCCTGGCGCCGGGGTGGATCTCGATCCCGGTCAGCGCAGCGCGTGATCTGCGATCCGGCGCGCGCGAGGAAGCGCAGTCCTCGCCGCCACAGGGCGTGCCAGAGGCGGTGCGCCCAGATGGCGTGCAGGCCCGGGTACAGCAGCGCGATCTCGAGGCCGCTCGCGCGCCGCCGGATCACGCAGCTTCGCGGCGGCGATGTCCTCGCGGATCCGTGCCCATGCCCCCACCTCAGTCCTCGCGGAGGTCGTCGAACAGCGCCGTCGTGAGGTAGCGCTCGCCCGTGTCGGGGATGATGACGACGATCTTCTTGCCGGCGTTCTCGGGGCGCTTGGCGACCTCGAGGGCAGCCCAGCACGGCGGCGCCGCTCGACATGCCGACGAGCAGGCCCTCCTTCGCGGCGAGCTCGCGCGCGACGCGCAGCGACGTCTCGAACTCGACGTCGATGACCTCGTCGATGATGTCGCGATCGAGGATCGCGGGCACGAAGTTCGGGCCGATGCCCTGGATCTTGTGCGGGCCGGGGTGGCCCTCGCGTGAGGATGGGGGAGTCCTTGGGCTCGACGGCGATGACCTGCACGTCGGGCTTGCGCTCCTTGAGCACCTGGCCGACGCCCGTGATCGTGCCGCCCGTGCCGATGCCGGCGACGAAGATGTCGACCTCGCCGTCGGTGTCGCGCAGGATCTCCTCGGCGGTCGTCGTGCGGTGGATCGCGGGGTTCGCCTCGTTCTCGAACTGGCGGACCCAGACCGCGCCGGGCGTCTCGGCGACGATGCGCTTGGCCTCGTCGACCGCGAGCGGCCATGCCCTTCGTCGGGTCGGTCAGCACGAGCTCGGCGCCGAAGGCCTTCAGGAGCATGCGGCGCTCCTTCGACATCGAGGCGGGCATCGTGAGGATGACCCGGTAGCCGCGCGCGGCGCCGACCATGGCGAGCGCGATGCCGGTGTTGCCGCTCGTCGACTCGACGATCGTGCCGCCGGGCGGCGAGCTCGCCCGAGGCCTCGGCCGCGTCGACGAGCGCGATGCCGAGACGGTCCTTGACGCTCGACGCGGGGTTGTAGAACTCGAGCTTCGCGAGCACGTCGGCGCCGACGCCCTCGGTCACGCGGTTGAGCCGGACGAGCGGGGTGTTGCCGAACGCGGTGGTGATGTCGGAGTGGATGCCGGGCATGGCGGGCCTTTCGCAGTGGGGTGACCGCCGCACCAGCCTACGTGAGCGAGGTGTTCCTGCAGGGGTCTGTGACGGCTGCGCAGTTTCGGCATCCCGCGCGTCGATTTCTGTGCGGGATGCCGAGAGCGCGCGATCCGGCCGGCGCCTGCGCCGCGCAGGCGCGGGCTAGGCTGTGTCCCGCTCATGGATTCGCCCGTCGCCCTTTCCTCTGCGCTGCAGCGCGCCGCCGAGACCTTGGCGCGCGCCGGCATCGCCGATCCCGTCGTCGATGCCGAGCTGCTCGCCGCGCACGTGCTGGGGCTCGGGCGCGGGGCGGTGCAGGCCGCCGCGATCCGCGGCGACGCGCTGGACGCTGCGGCCGCTGCGCGCAGCTCGACGGGCTCGTCGCCCGGCGCGCGACGCGCGAGCCGCTGCAGCACATCACCGGCACGGCGCCGTTCCGGCACCTCGAGCTGCGGGTCGGCCCAGGTGTCTTCGTGCCGCGGCCCGAGACCGAGATCGTCGCGCAGCTCGCGATCGACGCGCTCGCGGCCGCGGCATCCCCGTCGCCGATCGCGGTCGACCTCGGCACCGGCAGCGGCGCGATCGCGCTCGCGATGGCGACCGAGGTGCCCGCATGCCCGGGTCTTCGCCGCCGAGAACTCGGTCGATGCATTCGTCTGGACGAAGGAGAACTTCGCCGCAGGTCGGCGCCGACAACGCCCGCGCTCGCGCTTCATCGACCTCGAGCACGCGTTCCCCGAGCTCGACGGCACGGTCGTCGGTCGTCGCATCCAACCCGCCGTACGTTCCGGACGAGGCGATCCCGCGCGATCCCGAGGTGCGGCTCTTCGACCCGCCCGCGGCGCTGTACGGCGGAGCGGACGGCCTCGACGTCGTGCGCGTCCTGAGCCGCGTCGGGCTGCGGCTCGCGCATCCCGGCGGCACGCTCGTCATCGAGCACGGCGAATGGCAGGGCGAGGCGATCCGCGGCATCCTCGCCGCCGACGGCTGGCGCGCGGCGGCGACGCATCCCGACCTCACGATGCGCGACCGCGCCACGACGGCGCTGCGTCCCTGAGCGCGCCGCGCCCCGCGGGCAGGGGATCACCAGGCCGACGCGTAGACTGGGCGGGTCATGTCCTCCCTCTTCGACTGCCGCGACGAGGCGCAGCTGCTCGCCGGCATGCGCCAGGCGCGCCAGCGCGATCGCGCGCGGCGAGCTCGTCGTCGTCCCCACCGACACCGTCTACGGCGTCGCGGCGGACGCGTTCGCGCCCGCCGCCGTGCAGCGCCTGCTCGACGCGAAGGGCCGCGGCCGTCAGTCGCCGCCGCCCGTGCTCGTGTCGGGCGTCGACGACGCTGCGCGCCCTCGTCGCAGAGGTGCCCGCCGCCCGTCGAGCGGCTCGTCGAGGCGTTCTGGCCCGGCGGCCTCACGATCGTGCTGCCGGCGCAGCCGTCGCTCGCCTGGGACCTCGGCGAGACCCACGGCACGGTCGCGGTGCGGATGCCCGCACACCGCATCGCCCTCGAGCTGCTCGAGGAGACCGGGCCCGCTCGCGGTCTCGAGCGCGAACCTGACCGGGCAGACCGCCGCCGTCTTCGTCGAGGACGCTCAGGAGATGCTCGGCGACAGCGTCGCGGTCTACCTCGACGGCGGTCCGCCCGAACGCGGCATCGTCGTCGACGATCGTCGATGCCACGACCCTCGTCGGCGGCGCAGACGCCGGTCGTCCGGGTGCTGCGCGAAGGAGCCGTCGACCGCGAGCGCAGCTGCGCGACGTGCTCGGCGACCTGCTCGAGCCCGACCCCGACCCCGAGTCCGTCGAGACGATCGACGCGTCGTCGACCCCTGGCGCGAGCGCGTGAAGCAGTACGTCTTCACGATCATCCTCACCGCCGCCCTCACCTTCGGGCTCTCGTGGGCGGTGTGGCGGCTGAGCCTGCAAGTACAAGCTCTACCCGGGCATCCGCGAGCGGGACGTCCACAAGACGCCCGACGCCGCGCCTCGGCGGCGTCGCGATGTTCCTCGGCGTCGTCGCCGCGTTCCTGGTGTCGGCGGCGCATCCCTTCTTCGCGACTCATCTGGGCTCGAGCCCGAGCGCGGTCTGGGCGATCCTCGGCGCGACGCTCGCTCATCGTCGTGGTCGGCGTCGCCGACGACCTGTGGGACCTCGACTGGATGATCAAGCTCGGCGCGCAGTTCCTCGCCGCCGGGCTCATCGCGTGGTTCGGCGAGCTGCAGATCTATCGCTGCCCGATCGGCGGGCATGACGGTCGTGCTCGAGCTGGGTGAGCTTCACGCTGACGGTCTTCGCGATCGTCATCGTGATGAACGCCGTCAACTTCATCGACGGTCTCGACGGGCTCGTCGCCGGGCGTCTGCCTCATCGCGAACAGCGTCTTCTTCGCCTACTCCTACCTGCTCGTGCGCGACATCGGGGCGAGCACCTACTTCAACCTCGCCTCGTTCATCGCGGCGGTGCTGATCGGCGCGTGCATCGGATTCCTGCCGCTGAACTGGAGTCCCGCGCGAGCTGTTCATGGGCGACTCCGGGCGCGCTCATGCTCGGCCTGCTCATGGCGACGCTCGGCGATCGCGATCACCGGGCAGCTCGAGCCCGTCGATGCTCGACCCCGACGAGTTCGGCCGCTCGCAGCTGCTCGGTGCGTTCATCCCGATCCTGCTGCCGGTCGTCGTCGTGCTGCTGCCGCTGCTCGACTTCGGCCTCGCGGTCGTCCGCCGCATGCAGCGCGGGCAAGTCGCCCGTTCTCGCCCGACCGCAAGCACCTGCACCACCGCATGCTCGACATGGGTCACTGCGACCGCGACGCCGTGCTGATCTTCTACGCGTGGACGGCGGTCGTCGAGCCTCGCCGTGCTGCCTGATGTACATCGGCGCCGCAGGCCGACTGGCCGGGGGAGTACCTGCATCGGCGTCGCCTTCGGCGTCGTCGGGCGTCGCCGCCTGCCTCGTCGTCACCTTCCTTCCCTCGCGGTCGTTCCACGCCTCGAAGACGCCGGCGCGCCGCATCCACCCCCGCACCGAACGTCCTGGAGGACGCCCGATGACATCCCCGCAGCCAGATCTCGAGCACCCCGATCCTGCGCACGACACTCCTGTGGTCGGCGCGTCGTCGACGGCGGTGCTCGCCGTCGTCGGGGCCGTCGTCGGCTACCTCGTCGCCGGTTCCGCACGGCCTGTGGAGCGCCCTGGTCGGCGTGCTGCTGGCCGCGCGTGTTCCTCGCGATCACCGGCGGCGAGCATCCTCATCGCCAACCGCTGGTACGGCGACGACGCTCTACGTGCCGCTGTTCTTCGGCATCGTGCTGGGCGGCTGGATCCTGAAGTTCGTCGTCTTCCTCGTCGTCCTGTTCGTCGCTGCGCGACCAGCCGTGGGTCAATCCGACGGTGTTCTTCGTCGCGGTCGTCGTCAGCGTCCTCGTCTCGCTCGTGATCGACGTCGTCGTCCTGATGCGGATGCGGGTGCCCCACGTGAGCGATGCGACCCTGCCCACGAGCAACCGCCGAGGACGCCGAGGGCGACGTCCGCCACGTGGAGCCGCGATCGCGGTCTAAAGAGCCTCTCAGGTTTGATAGGCTGGCTCTGCGCCCGCCCGCTCAGCCCCTGAGTGCCTTGCGGAGTAACTCTCACCGACCATCGTCGCACCGGTTTCGACCGGTGCCCCGAAGCTGGAGCCAGCGCTGTTTACTCAAGCTGCGACCCTGATCGCCACTGCAGTCGAATCGGACGATAGCGGATTCCACGCGCCGTCGATCTGGGAGTTCTTCCCGGATGCCGTGATCACTTCCCTGGTCTGTACATCTTCGGCCAGCCGTTCGAGATCACCCGGATCCACCTGATCCAGTTCCTCGCCACGATCGCCCTCGTGCTGATCTTCTGGATCGGCACGCGCCGCATGAGGGTCGTGCCCGGCCGCTTCCAGAGCCTCGTCGAGATGGGCCTGGACTTCGTCCGCGTCAACATCGCGCACGACCTGCTCGGCAAGAAGGACGGCGACCGGTTCCTGCCGATCCTCACGACGATCTTCTTCATGATCCTGTTCATGAACATGACGGGCATCATCCCCGGCCTGAACATCGCCGGAACGAGCATCATCGCCGTGCCGCTGCTGCTCGCCCTCGTCTCCTACGTCACGTTCATCTACGCCGGCATCAAGAAGAGCCCGAAGAACTTCTTCAAGAACTCGCTCTTCCCCTCGGGCGTGCCGTGGCCGATCTACATCATCGTCACGCCGATCGAGCTCATCTCGACCTTCATCATCCGCCCGGTCACGCTGACGCTCCGACTCCTCATGAACATGATCGTCGGCCACCTGCTGCTCGTCCTGTTCTTCGCGGCGACGCAGTTCTTCTTCTTCACCGCCGGCGGCTGGTGGTCGCTCCTCGGTGTCGGCATCGCTCGCCTTCGGCTTCGTCTTCACCCTGTTCGAGCTCCTGGTGGCTGTCCTCCAGGCGTACGTCTTCGCCCTCCTCACCGCGGTCTACATCCAGCTCGCGGTCGCGGAAGAGCACTGATCCCGGGTCGGCGCAGCCACCCGAACCGAAAGGAAAACCAACTCGTGGACGCAACTACGGTTCTCGCCGAGGTCACCGGCAGCATCGCGACCGTCGGCTACGGCCTCGCCGCCATCGGCCCGGCCATCGGCGTGGGCATCGTCGTCGGCAAGACGATCGAGGGCGTCGCCCGCCAGCCCGAGCTCGCCGGCCGCCTTCAGGTCCTGATGTGGATCGGTATCGCCTTCACCGAGGCGCTCGCCTTCATCGGCATCGCCACCGCCTTCATCTTCGGCTTCTGAGACTCTCTCACGACGTAAGGAGACAGGATGCTGAACGCTCTTGTCACAATCGCCGCGGAAGAGGGCGAAGCTGCGCCGAACCCGCTGCTCCCGGCGGCCTACGACATCGTCTGGTCGGCGGTGTGCTTCGTCGTCATCCTCTTCATCTTCTGGAAGGTCGCCCTTCCCCGCATGAAGACGATGCTCGACGAGCGCGGTGCTGCGATCGAAGGCAACATCGCCAAGGCCGACGAAGCACAGCGCAAGGCAGAGGCCGCCCTCGAGGAGTACACGGCTCAGCTCGCCGATGCTCGCAAGGAAGCCGGTGAGATCCGCGACGCCGCTCGTGAGGACGGCCAGCAAGATCGTCGCCGAGGCGAAGGATGCCGCGACCTCCGAGGCCGCACGTCTGACCGCGTCCGCACACGCTCAGATCGAGGCAGAGCGTCAGACGGCGTTCGTCTCGCTGCGCAGCGAGGTGGGCACGCTCGCCCTCGACCTCGCCGGCGGCGTGATCGGCGAGACGCTCTCCGACGACAAGAAGGCCCAGGCCGTCGTCGATCGCTTCCTCGCGGAGCTCGAGGCGTCCGAGACGGCGGGTAAGGCGTAATGGGCAGCGCGACCACTCAGGCACTCGCGACCTCGACGGCGGCGCTCGACGCCGCGTCGGGCATCGATCTGGCCGTCGCCCGCGAGCTGTTCGCCGCGGCGCGTACGCTCGGCGACTCGTCGCAGCTGAGCGGTGCGCTCGCCGACTCGTCCGTGGACTCGTCCGCGCGCGGCACGCTCGTCGGCGGCGGTCTTCGGACCGAGCATGTCCGCGACGACCGTGTCGCTGCTGAAGAGCATCGTCGAGCAGCGCTGGTCATCGGCATCCGACCTCGTCGACGGCATCGAGGAGCTCGCCATCCGAGCAGCCGCGATCGCCGAGCCGAAGGCCGACGTCGAGGACGAGCTCTTCCGCTTCTCGCGCACGATCGCCGAGAACTCCGAGCTCGAGCTCGCGCTGGGCAGCCGCCTGGGCGAGGCCTCGGCCAAGGGCGAGCTCGTCGAGAAGCTCATCGGCGGGCGCGCGAGCGCGGCGACGACGCTCATCGCGGCGTCACTCGTGCAGCAGCCGCGAGAGCGGCGCGTGCGCCAGCTCCTGTCGCGAGCGACGAAGCTCGTCGCGGACCAGCGTGGCCGCGTCGTGGCGACCGTCTACACGGCCGTTCCGCTGAGCGCAGCGCAGAGCGACCGCCTCGCGGCGACGCTCTCGCAGCGCTACGGCAGGACCGTCTCGATCAACGCGGTCATCGATCCGTCGGTCGTCGGCGGTCTGCGCGTGCAGATCGCGGACGACGTGATCGACGCAAGCGTCTCATCGAGGCTCGCCGACCTTCGCAGTCGCCTCGCCGGCTGACATCCAACTTCCCGCCGCAGGCGGAGATTTCGGGGCACCGCCCCACCGAGAACGACAGGAACAAAGGGAAGACAATGGCAGAACTGTCAATCAGCCCCGACGTCATCCGTGACGCGCTGAAGGACTTCGTCGCCGCCTACGAGCCCACGGGCGCCGCGGCCACCGAGGTCGGCACCGTCATCGATGCCGCGGACGGCATCGCGCACGTCGAGGGACTCCCCGGCGTCATGGCGAACGAGCTCGTCTCGTTCGAGGACGGCACGCAGGGCCTCGCCCTCAACCTCGACGAGCACGAGATCGGCGTCGTCGTCCTCGGTGAGTTCTCGGGCGTCGAGGCCGGTCAGCACGTCACCCGCACGGGCGAGGTGCTCTCGGTCGCCGTCGGCGACGGCTACCTCGGTCGCGTCGTCGACCCGCTCGGCAACCCGATCGACGGTCTCGGCGAGATCGCGACCGACGGACGTCGTGCCCTCGAGCTCCAGGCGCCCGGCGTCATGCAGCGCAAGTCGGTGCACGAGCCCATGCAGACCGGCATCAAGGCCATCGACGCCATGATCCCGATCGGCCGCGGCCAGCGTCAGCTCATCATCGGCGACCGCCAGACGGGCAAGACGGCGATCGCGCTCGACACGATCATCAACCAGAAGGCCAACTGGGAGTCGGGCGACGTCAACAAGCAGGTCCGCTGCATCTACGTCGCCATCGGCCAGAAGGGCTCCACGATCGCCGCCGTCAAGGGCGCGCTCGAGGACGCCGGTGCCATGGAGTACACGACGATCGTCGCAGCTCCGGCATCCGACCCCGCCGGCTTCAAGTACCTCGCCCCGTACACCGGCTCGGCCATCGGCCAGCACTGGATGTACGAGGGCAAGCACGTCCTCATCATCTTCGACGACCTGACGAAGCAGGCCGAGGCCTACCGCGCCGTGTCGCTCCTCCTGCGCCGCCCGCCGGGCCGCGAGGCGTACCCCGGTGACGTCTTCTACCTGCACTCGCGTCTGCTCGAGCGCTGCGCGAAGCTCTCGGACGAGCTCGGCGCGGGCTCGATGACGGGTCTTCCGATCATCGAGACGAAGGCCAACGACGTGTCGGCCTACATCCCGACCAACGTGATCTCGATCACCGACGGCCAGATCTTCCTGCAGTCCGACCTGTTCAACGCCAACCAGCGTCCCGCAGTCGACGTCGGCATCTCGGTGTCGCGCGTCGGCGGTGACGCCCAGGTGAAGTCGATCAAGAAGGTCTCCGGCACGCTCAAGCTCGAGCTCGCCCAGTACCGTTCGCTCGAGGCGTTCGCGATGTTCGCGAGCGACCTGGACGCGGCATCCCGTCGTCAGCTCTCGCGCGGTGCGCGCCTGACCGAGCTGCTCAAGCAGCCGCAGTACTCGCCGTACCCCGTCGAGGAGCAGGTCGTCTCGATCTGGGCCGGCACGAACGGCAAGCTCGACTCGATCGAGGTCGAGGACGTGCTGCCCTTCGAGCGTGAGCTGCTGGACTACCTGCGTCGCAACACGACGATCCTCGACACGCTCCGTGAGACGAACGTGCTGGACGACGACACGGTCGCGGAGCTCGACGCGAAGACCGACGAGTTCATCCTCGAGTTCCGCGCCGGCAAGGGTCAGGCGATCTCGAAGCCGGGCCACGAAGAGGTCGCGGCCGCAGAGGCCGAAGACGTGAACCAGGAGAAGATCGTCAAGGGCCGCCGCTAAGGCGGCACCGGGCAGACACCATGGGCGCACAACTGAGGGTCTACAAGCAGAAGATCAACACTGCTCAGACGACCAAGAAGATCACGAAGGCGATGGAACTCATCGCGGCTTCGCGCATCCAGAAGGCGATGGCGCGTGTGCGCGCGTCTTCGCCCTTCGCGCGGGCCGTGACGCGGGCTGTCTCCGCTGTCGCGACGCACTCGAACGTCGAGCACCCGCTCACCACGGAGCGCGAGGTCATCCGGCGATCCGCCGTCGTGATCTTCGCCTCCGACCGGGGTCTTGCGGGCGCGTTCAACTCGCAGATCCTCCGCGAGGGGGTCGAGCTCGCGGAGCTCCTGCGTCAGCAGGGCAAGGAGCCGGTGTACTACCTCGTCGGCCGCAAGGCCGTCGGCTACTTCCAGTTCCGACGCATCACCGCCGAAGCAGAGTGGACGGGTGACACAGACACCCCGCACTTCCACACGGCCGAGGAGATCGCCGCGGTCCTGCTCGAGGCATACGACCGAGGCGGTGAGGACGGCGGCGTCGACGAGATCAACCTCGTCTACAACCGCTTCGTCAGCATGATGACGCAGACGCCTGAGACGGTGCGTCTCCTGCCGCTCGAGGTCGTCGAGGCAGAAGAGGCCGCCTCCGCGCAGGTCTACCCGCTCTACGAGTTCGAGCCGGATGCCTCGGTCGTGCTGGATGCGCTCCTTCCGGTGTACATCCAGAGCCGCGTCTTCAACGCCCTCCTGCAGTCGTCCGCTGCCAAGCACGCTGCGACGCAGAAGGCGATGAAGTCCGCGAGCGACAACGCCGACAAGCTGATCACCAACTACACCCGCCTGCGCAACAACGCGCGCCAGGCCGAGATCACGCAGCAGATCGCGGAGATCGTCGGCGGCGCCGACGCTCTGTCATCGGGCAAATAAGACACTGTTCCGTAAGAACATGAAAGAGAAGAAGCCATGAGCCTCACCGTTGACAAGACCGAGACCACGGTCGTCGGACGCGTCGCGCGCGTCACCGGCCCGGTCGTCGACATCGAGTTCCCGCACGACTCGATCCCGGACATCTACAACGCGCTCAAGACCACCATCACGATCGACGGCGAGTCGAACGAGATCACGCTCGAGGTCGCACAGCACCTCGGCGACGACCTCGTCCGCGCCATCTCGCTCAAGCCCACGGACGGCATGGTCCGCGGCCAGGAGGTGCGCGACACGGGGGCCCAGATCACGGTTCCCGTCGGCGACGTCACCAAGGGCAAGGTCTTCAACGTCACCGGCGACGTGCTGAACGCCGCGCCCGGCGAGAAGATCGAGGTCACCGAGCGCTGGCCCATCCACCGCAAGGCCCCGAACTTCGACCAGCTCGAGTCGAAGACCACGATGTTCGAGACGGGCATCAAGGTCATCGACCTCCTCACCCCGTACGTCCTGGGTGGAAAGATCGGCCTCTTCGGCGGCGCGGGCGTCGGCAAGACGGTCCTCATCCAGGAGATGATCCAGCGCGTCGCGCAGGACCACGGTGGTGTCTCGGTGTTCGCCGGTGTCGGCGAGCGCACGCGTGAGGGCAACGACCTCATCGCCGAGATGGAGGAGGCGGGCGTCTTCGACAAGACCGCCCTCGTCTTCGGCCAGATGGACGAGCCGCCGGGAACGCGTCTTCGCGTCGCCCTGTCGGCTCTGACGATGGCGGAGTACTTCCGCGACGTGCAGAAGCAGGACGTGCTGCTGTTCATCGACAACATCTTCCGCTTCACGCAGGCCGGTTCCGAGGTCTCGACGCTGCTGGGCCGCATGCCCTCGGCCGTGGGATACCAGCCGAACCTCGCCGACGAG
Organism: uncultured Actinomycetota bacterium; assembly: GCA_963695125.1. Classification (GTDB taxonomy): domain Bacteria; phylum Actinomycetota; class Actinomycetes; order Actinomycetales; family Microbacteriaceae; genus Microbacterium. Next base: position 143,055 of record CAVOFY010000003.1, on the reverse strand, counting down.
ATGGGTGTGCTCCAGGAGCGCATCACCTCGACGCGCGGTCACTCGATCACGTCGCTCCAGGCGATCTACGTCCCCGCCGACGACTACACCGACCCGGCTCCGGCGACGACGTTCGCGCACCTCGACGCGACGACCGAGCTCTCGCGTGAGATCGCGTCGAAGGGTCTGTACCCGGCCGTCGACCCGCTGACCTCGACGAGCCGCATCCTGGACCCGCGCTACATCGGTGAGGACCACTACCGCGTCGCGACCGCCGTCAAGCAGATCCTCCAGAAGAACAAGGAACTGCAGGAGATCATCGCGATCCTCGGTGTCGACGAGCTCTCGGAAGAGGACAAGATCGTCGTGTCGCGTGCGCGCCGCATCCAGCAGTTCCTCTCGCAGAACACCTACATGGCCAAGAAGTTCACCGGCGTCGAGGGCTCCACGGTCCCGATCAAGGAGACGATCGAGTCCTTCGACGCGATCGTCAAGGGCGACTTCGACCACGTCGCCGAGCAGGCCTTCTTCAACGTCGGCGGCATCTCCGACGTCGAGGAGCAGTGGGCGAAGATCCAGAAGGAGAACGGCTGATCATGCCGCTCAACGTGAGTCTCGTCTCCGCGGACGCGGAGGTCTGGACGGGAGAGGCGTCGCTCGTCGTCGCCAAGACCGTCCTGGGCGAGATCGGCTTCATGCCCGGTCACGAGCCGGTGCTCGCGATCCTCGCCGAGGGACAGGTGCGCATCACCCAGTCCGACGGCGAGAAGATCATCGCGAACGCCGAGGACGGCTTCCTCTCGATGGAGGGCGACGACCTGACCATCGTCGCGGGAAACGCGTCGCTCGTCTCCTGATCCGCTCGATCTCTTCGCACGCCGCCCGGTTCCGCCGGGCGGCGTGCGGCGTCTCCGAGGACTCTCCATGCTGATCCTGCTCCCGCCGTCCGAGACCAAGCGCCCGGGCGGCGAGCAGCCTCCCCTCGAGCCCGCCGCCCTCGCGCTCGGCTCGCTCGCGCCGCAGCGCAGGGCGGTCGTCGACGCCCTCGTCGAGCTGTCGGCCGACCCCGCACGGGCCGCAGCGCGTACTCAAGCTCGGTGCGACGCCAGCTGCACGAGATCGCGGTCAACGCTGCGCTGCGCGACGCGCCGACGATGCCCGCGGTAGACCGCTACACGGGTGTGCTGTTCGACGCGCTGGACGCCGCATCCCTCGACGGGCCCGCCCGCCGCTGGCTCGGGCGGCACGTCATGATCCACTCGGCGCCGTTCGGCCCCGTCGGCGCGCTGGACGCGATACCGGCCTACCGGCTCGGCGCGACGGCGTCGCTGCCCGGGCTGCCGAGCCTGCGGCGGCTGTGGGCGGATGCCGTGACCGCGGCGCTTGCCGAGGCATCCCCTCCCTTCGTCCTCGATCTGCGCTCGGAGGCGTACGTCGCGCTCGGACCGGTGCCGGCCGACGTGCCGTCGGTGTACGTCCGGGTCGTCTCGGAAGGCCCGACGGCGCTGTCCGCGCGCTCAACCACTTCAACAAGCACGCGAAGGGCGCACTCGTGCGGCGTCTGGCGTGGGAGCGCCCGCGCATCTCTACGCGCGGCGCCTTCGTACGGTGGGCGGATGCCGCGGGCATCCGCGTCCGCGCCGGCGCCCCCGGCGAGCTCGACCTGTTCGTCTGATCCCCGGGTCCGTGTCCCACTTCTCCCCGCTACAGCCTGTTCATAGCGAGGAGCAGTGGGACACAATGCGCGAGAAGTGGGACACGGGGGTCAGCGCTGGGTGTTCTCGGCTGTCCGCTCCGTGTTCTCGGCGATCGCGATGAGGGCGACGATGCCCTCGATGACGAACCTGAGCGTGATGATCGCGAGGAACGAGATGATCGGCACGAGGATGACGGTCGCGACGATGAGCGAGATGCCCGCTCCCGGGTTGACCCACACGGCCGATGCGCCGCGGATGATCCCGCCCACGAAGGAGACGATGAAGCCGATGCCGATCGCGACGAGCCCGACGAGGTAGAAGACGCTCGCGAGCCGACGCGTGATGAACGTTCGGAATGAGATGTCGAAGAGGGCACGGAAGAAGCCGCGGCCGATGTCGTCGAACTCGCCCTGCAGCGATGCAGGGACGCCGGTGTCGTCCGGATCCGTCGCCGGGTCGTAGGGGGGCCGCGCGGTGCGGGCGGCTTCCTCGGCCGGCTGCGAGGGGAGCGGCGGGACGGGGGGAGTGGTGTCGCTCATGGGGGGTTCCTTCCGGTCGGCGGGCGCGCCGTAACGTCAGGCTATCGAGCGTCCCGCGGCGATGGCCATCCCTCGCGGACTCGCCGCGCCTGCTGACATTGAGGCGCCCGCGTCGATAGCATGTGGGGCGCGGGCCGACACGGGTCCGCCGGCCGCGATTCTCATCGCACGTCGACAATCGTTCCGAGGGGACGCTGTTCATGACCACTGACGATTACGGCGCAGGCTTCGCGCTGGCGTGGATCTTCATCTTTCTGCCGATCATCCTGATCTTCGCCTTGGCCGGCTATGTGCTGACCTCATGGTTCCTCATGAAGATCTTCGAGAAGGCCGGCGTGCAGGGCAAGTGGCGGGCATGGGTCCCGCTGTACAACACCCTGATCTTCGCGAAGCTCGGCGACCTCAACCCCTGGTGGCTGCTGATCCTGTGGGGCGGCGGCATCGTGCTGTCGTGGGTTCCCGGTACTCGGCAACCTCATCTGCCTCGCGGCCTTCATCTACACGCTCCTCGCCGCGTGGCGCGTGGGCCTGAAGCTGCAGAAGGAAGCCGTCTGGCTCATCCTGTACTTCTTCATCTCGATCGTCTGGTTCGGCATCAACGCCTTCGACAAGTCGCGCTGGAACACGGCCATCCCGGCCGCGCCGTGGGCAGGGCAGCTTCCTGCGCCGACACGACCGTGTGGCAGGGCATCCCCGTCCAGACGCCGGCCGGCGGATTCCCGGCCAACCCCGTCACGCAGCCCGGCGCCGGTACCCGCCGCCCGCGGGTTACCAGCCGCCCGGCCGGCTACCAGCCGCCCGCCGCGCCCGCCGCCCGCCCGCGCCGCTCCGCCGACGACCCCGCCGCCGCCGCCCCGCGCCGCCGCGCCCGCCGAGCCTCCGCGCGACGCGAGCCTCGCCCGCCGCGCCCGAGCCGCCGAAGGTCTGACCCGACGCTGACGATGCCCCTCCGCCCTTTCGGCGAAGGGGCATCGGCTGCGGGCTAGCGTGGAAGCATGAGCTCCGACATCCCCCCGCGCCGCGTCGGCGCCTCCGGTCTCCTCGTCTCGGCCGTCGGCCTCGGCTGCAACAACTTCGGCCGCGAAGGCACCCGCACGGAATCCCTCGAAGGCACGCGCGCCGTGCTCGACGCCGCGATCGACGCGGGGGTCACCTTCCTCGACACGGCCGACATGTACGGCGAGGATGCCGGGCTCTCGCGAGACCCTGATGGGCGAGGCGCTGCAAGGGTCGTCGCGACCGCGTGATGCTCGCGACGAAGTTCGGTCACCACGGCCGCGATCTCGGCTACCCGCTGTCCGGATCGAAGGGCTCGCGCGCGTACATCCGCCGGGCGGTCGAGGGCTCGCTCACGCGGCTGCAGACCGACTGGATCGACCTCTACCAGCTGCACACCCCCGACCCGGCGACACCGATCGAGGAGACGCTCGATGCCCTCGATGACCTCGTGCGCGAAGGCAAGGTGCGCTACATCGGGCACTCGAACTTCAGCGGGTGGCAGATCGCCGAAGCGCACTTCGTCGCGCGGAGCGCGCGGGCGTGCCGTTCGTCTCGGCGCAGAACCACTACAGCCTGCTCGCGCGGGCGGCCGAGCGCGAGGTGCTGCCGGCGGTCGAGAAGTTCGGGCTCGGCTTCCTGCCGTACTTCCCCCTCCACAACGGCCTGCTCACCGGCAAGTTCACGCGCGAGCACGCTCCCGCCGACTCGCGGATCATGCGTCAGCGTCAGCACGTGTGGCAGGAGGCGCCGTGGGATGCGCTCGAGACGTTCCAGGCATTCTGCGACGAGCGGGGCATCACGATGCTCGAGGCGACGTTCGGCTGGCTGCTCGCGCGACCAGCGCTCGCCAGCGTCATCGCAGGAGCGACGAGCGCCGAGCAGGTTCGGGCCAACGCCGCAGCGGCGACCGCCTGGACGCCGACGACGGACGACCTCGCGACGATCGACGCGCTGTTCCCCCTGCCCGAGGACCCCGGCGCGCGCGTCTGAGCGCCCCGCCGCCGGGCGCCCAGGCGTTCCCGCGCGAGGGGTGGCCTCATGAACCCCGTAGGATGTGAGCACGCTGGTCCGGGTTCTGCGGACTACGAAGACGCGGTGACAGGGGGGAGCGGCGTGGCCGAGGCATCCACCCATTCGCGAACCGTCACGCTCTCAGGCGGAGATCTGACACTCTCCTGGGCGGCCGTCACGCACAAGGGCCGCCGGCGCGACACGAACCAGGACGCGGTGCTCGCGGGCTACCCGCTGTTCGTCGTCGCCGACGGCATGGGCGGGCACATCGGCGGCGAGATCGCGAGCGCGAGCACGGTCGACCGGCTGCGCGGCCTCGTCGAACGGCGACGTGTCGCCCGATGCGATCGAGAAGGCGCTCGCGCGCGCCGTCAAGGACATCGCGTCGCACCCCGAGACGACCGACGACGGCACCGGCACGACGGTGACCGGTGTGTTCCTGGATGCCTCGGAGGACGTGCCGCACTGGGTGACCCTGAACATCGGCGACTCCCGCGTCTACCTCCTGCGCGACGGCTCGATCGACCAGATCACGACCGACCATTCCGTCGTGCAGGAGCTGATCGCCGCAGGTCGGCTGAGTCCCGAAGAGGCCGAGAACCACCCGTACGGCAACGTCATCACGCGTGCCGTCGGTCCGAGCGACGGCGTCACGCCCGACTACGTGCGCCTGGACGTCGTCGACGGCGACCGGTTCGTGATCTGCTCGGACGGGCTCACGAAGGAGCTCACCGACTACGGCATCCAGCACTTCCTCGCCGCGAACGCCGACCCCGCCGAAGCGGTGTCGGCGATGCTCGACGCGGCGCTCGAGAACGGCGGTCGCGACAACGTGACGATCATCGTGCTCGACGTGAAGCTCGAGAGCGGCTCTCTCGAGCACATCGAGCCGACGGAGCCGACGGAGCCCAGCGAGCGGGGTGCCGCGGAGGCTTCCGGCTCCTCCACAGACGCGTCCTGAGCGGCCGTTCTGCACAGCGGTCGCCCGCGGCGCGAGCGATCCACCGTCCTGCGCTGAACTGAGGATGTGCTTCCTCTCGCCCTCACGTCGCCGACCCTCGATGAGTGGCGATGAGCCGGACCTTCCGCCTCTCCCTGATGCGTGGGAGCCGCCTGCGCGTGCGCCCGTGCCGTTCGTCACCTCGGCCGTGCCCGATCATCGGCGGTGTCGTCCTCTGGCTCGTGACGGGATCGATGGTGGCACTCCTGCTCGCAGGCCTGGGTCCGCTCATCGCGCTCGCAGGCTTCGTCGACGGACGTCGCTCCGTACGGCGGGAGCGACGGCGCGCACGGGCAGCCGCCGCAGGTCGCGAGGGACCGCGTCATGCGCGCGGTCGACGAGAGGCACGATGCCGAGCGGCGTCGCCGATGGGCGAGGCATCCCGATGTCGCGACGCTGCTCATCGACGACGGCCGAGTGTGGCGCAGCGTCCCTGGTCGGACCGACGCGCTCGTGGTGGGGGCAGGGCAGGCGCCGAGCGGACTTCGGCTCGCCGGCGGGACGGGCGACCCGGATGCCGCGACCGTTGCGCTCCCGCGCCGCACGCGCTGGAGCGCGCGCCCGTACTCGTGCCGATGCAGGCGGGAATCGCGATCCGCGGGCGCGGTGCCGTCGCCGAAGCCGTGCACCGCGCCCTGCTGCTGCAGCTGTGCCTCACCCTTCCGCCCGGCGAGCTGCGGCTCATCGGACCTCTGCCCGAGTCGCTCGCGTGGGGCGAGCAGCTGCCGCACAGGCACGCGACGAGCGGCCTCGCCGTCGCCGTCACCCCCGTACCGGGCGCCGACATCGTGATCGCGGCGGTGCCACCCGACGAGCCGGCCCCGCCGGCCTGCGGCGCTGTGATCGACGTTCGCGCGCTCGACGATGCCACGCTCGATCACAGGGGAGCCGTCTCGACCGCTCGCCCTCGAAGGCGTCGCGCTCGACCAAGCGGCTGCGGCGGCCGAGGCGCTCGCCGCACGCGCGGAGCGGTCGCTGGGGTTCACGCGCGGCGCCGAGGCGATCGTCGACTTCGCCTCGCTCATCCCGTCGGCGCCTGCGCCCGTGCGCGGCACGCTTCCCGCCGTCGTGGGGTCGAGCGGCGGAGCGCCCGTCGTCGTCGACCTCGTGCTCGACGGGCCGCACGCCGTCGTGGCGGGGGTCACCGGCGCGGGCAAGAGCGAGCTGCTCATCACCTGGATCCTCGCGCTCGCCGCCTCGCACTCGACGAGCGAGGTGAGCTTCCTGCTCGCCGATTTCAAGGGCGGCACGGCCTTCGACGCGCTGCGCGGGCTCCCGCACGTCACGGGCGTCCTCACCGACCTCGACGGTGCCGGTGCGCGGCGGGCTATCGAGAGCCTGCGCGCCGAGGTGCGCTGGCGCGAGGCCGAGCTCGCGCGCAACGGCGCCCGCGACATCCTCGATCCCCGCGTGACGCTCCCGAGGCTCGTCATCGTCGTCGACGAGTTCGCCGCGCTCCTGGGCGACCATCCCGAGCTTCAGGCGGTCTTCGGCGATGTCGCTGCGCGAGGGCGCGCGCTCGGCATGCACCTCGTGCTGGGCACGCAGCGCGTCGCGGGCGTCGTGCGCGACAGCCTGCTCGCGAACTGTCCGCTGAGGATGAGCCTGCGCGTGACCGACGCCGCCGACAGCCGGTCGGTCATCGGCACCGACGATGCGGCGCTCCTCCCCGGAACCGTCGAAGGAAGAGGGCTCGCCCTCGTGCGCCGAGCGGCCGATGCCGTTCCGCAGCGCGTCCGGATCGCACTCTCGACGGCGGACGATGTCACCTCCATCCTCGCGCGCGACCGGGGACCCGCACCCCGCCGGCCCTGGCTGCCGCAGCTGCCGGCGTCCCTCCCTCTTGCTGATCTCGGGCCCCGCACAGGCGCGGGCGAGCTCCTGCTGGGGCTCGTCGGACGAGCCCGAGCACCAGCGCCAGCGGCCGATCGGCGTGCACCTCGGAGATCGTGGGCTGCTCGTCGTAGGCGGCCCCGGCTCAGGCCGGTCGACGGCCCTGCGGACGCTCTCGGGTCAAGCGCAGCGGGTCGTGCAGGTCCCGACCTCGGGCGAGGGCGCATGGGATGCCGTCGCCGCGCTCGCAGAGGAGCCGCCGCCCGAGGGAACCGTCGTCGTGATCGACGACCTCGACACCCTCACATCGCGCCTCGCGCCCGACCACGCCCATGTGCTCGTCGAGCGACTCGAGCGGCTCTTCCGTGGCGCGGGCGAGGCCGGCATCCTCATCCTCGCGTCCGCCCAGCGCCTCACCGGCGCAGCCGCGAAGCTCGGCGATCTGCTTCCGCGGCGGCTCGTGCTGGCGACGGCGTCACGCACGGACCACGTCGCGGCAGGCGGGGATGCCGCGCACTACGCGCCCGATGCACCGCCGGGCCGCGGCCGCCTGGGCGGCATCGCACTGCAGGTCGCGCTCGACGGTCGCGCGGTCGTTCCCGACCGGGCGGAGCGTGCGGATCCCTGGGTGCCGTCGGCTGCCCTCACGGGAATCGCGACGCGCCGACCGCAGGCGGCGAGAGCGCTCCTCTCGGCGTGGGCCGAGCTCGGCATCCGCTCCCTCACTCTCGACGAGTACGCGGATGACCCTTCGGCGGTCGCAGAGGGACCGCTCGCGCTCCTCGGGGATCCGGACGACTGGCAGCGTCATTGGCGCCTGCTCGCGTCGGTGCGGGCCGACCACGACCTCGTGATCGACACGAGCTGCGCGGGCGAGTATCGCGTCCTGAGCGCGTCCCGCGACCTCCCGCCGTATGCCGAGCACGGCCGGGGCCGGGCATGGCTCCTGAGCGCGGGGGACGACCCCGTCCGGATCGTCCTCTCATGACGGCACGTCCGGCCGCTCCGTCCCGCGCACCGCCCTTGACCCGCCCCCATGCGGACCCTACGTTCAGGTTGTGGCCACAACGACAAACCTGGACCGACCCGACGGAAAAGGTCTCGCAGCCGGAACGCTCGGCCTGTGGGGCTCGACGGTCATCGGCCTCGCCTCGACGGCACCCGTCTATTCGCTCGTCGCGACGCTCGGCTTCGTCGTTCTGGCCGTCGGCGCGCAGGCGCCGATCGCGTTCGTCATCGCCTTCATCCCGATGCTGTTCATCGCCTTCGCGTACCGCGAGCTGAACAATGACGTGCCCGACTGCGGAACCACCTTCACATGGGGGACGAAGGCCTTCGGCCCCTGGGTCGGCTGGCTCGGCGGATGGGGCGTCGCGGTCGCCGGAATGGTCGTGCTCGCGAACCTCGCACAGATCGCAGGCATCTACTTCTGGTCGCTCATCGGCGACGGCTCGCTGGCGGAGAACTACTTCCTCGTGACATCGACGGGAGTCGTCTTCATCGCGGCCATGACGTGGGTGAGCTGGCGCGGCGTCGAGATCGGCGAACGCATCCAGAACATCCTCCTCGCCTTTCAATATCTCGCCCTCGGCATCTTCGTCGTCGCAGCCCTGTGGGGGTTCTTCAGCGGATCCGCGCCCGACCCGACGCCCTTCGACTGGTCGTGGTTCAACCCGCTCGGATTCACCGACTGGGGCGGCTTCACCGAGGCGATCCTGCTCGCCCTCTTCATCTACTGGGGCTGGGACACGTGCCTCGCGCTCAACGAGGAGACGAAGGATCCCAAGCGCATCCCAGGCCGTGCCGCGTTGCTGACGACCGTCATCCTGCTGGTCACGTACGTCGGCGTCACGATCGCGGCCATGATGTACGCGGGACTGGGGGAGTCCGGCACGGGCCTGGGCAACGAGGCGAACGCAGACGACTTCTTCCTCGCCATCAAGGACGGCCTGCTCGGGCCCTTCGGCTGGGTGCTCGTCGTCGCCGTCATGATCTCGGCCATCTCGTCCACCCAGACGACGATTCTGCCGACAGCGCGCGGAACCCTCGCGATGGCCGCCTACCGGGCGCTGCCGAAGAAGTTCTCGACGGTGCACCCCATATACAAGACCCCGTCGTTCTCGACGCTCGTCATGGGCATCGTCGCGATCGTCTACTACATCGGCATGTCGCTCATCAGCGACAACATCCTGCAGGACTCGATCCTGTCGCTCGGGCTCGCCATCGCGTTCTACTACGCGATCACGGGCTACGCGTGCGTCTGGTACTTCCGCAAGGAGCTGTTCACCTCGACCCGGAACTTCTTCTACCGGTTCCTGCTGCCGCTCCTGGGCGCGCTCATGCTCACCTACGCGTTCGTGCAGTCCGCGATCGACATGTACGACGTCGACTACGGCTACACGGTGCTGCTCGGCATCGGCGGAACCTTCGTGCTGGGCATCGGCGCGCTCGCCTTCGGCGTTCTGCTGATGCTCCTGTGGTTCGCGTTCCCGGGATCGCGGCCGTTCTTCCGTGGCGAGAGCCTCAACCGCGATACGCCCGTGCTCGTGCCCGAGGACCCGGCGGAGTTCTCCCGCTCGGTCGACGGCGGACTCGTCTAGGCCAAGGCCGCCTCGAGCGACCCGAGCTCGAGGCCGTGCGCCGTCGCGACGCCGGCGTTGACGACCTCACCGCCGTGCGTGTTGAGGCCCGCCGCGAGCGCCGCGTCGGCGCGCAGCGCGTCCTGCCAGCCGTTCCGCGCGATCTGGCGGATGTAGGGCAGCGTCGCGTTGGTGAGCGCCGACGTCGACGTGTTCGGAACGGCACCGGGCATGTTCGCGACGCAGTAGAAGATGCTGCCGTGCACGGGGAAGGTCGGATCGGCGTGAGTCGTGGGGTGCGTGTCCTCGAAGCATCCACCCTGGTCCACAGCGATGTCGACGAGCACCGAACCTGGGCGCATGCGCGACACCATGTCGTTCGTCACGAGCTTGGGGGCCTTCGCACCCGGGATCAGCACCGAGCCGATGACGAGGTCGGAGTCGACGACGGCGCGGTCGAGATCGAGGGGATTGGATGCCGCGGTCTTGATGCGTCCCTGGAAGTGGTCGTCGAGGTAGCGCAGTCGCTGGACGTTCGTGTCGAACACCGTCACATCGGCGCCGAGCCCGACGGCGATGACGGCCGCGTTCGCCCCGGCGACGCCGCCGCCGATGACGGTGACCTTGGCAGGGCGCGTTCCGGGCACGCCCGACATGAGCAGTCCCAGGCCGCCTGCCGAGCGCATGAGCGTGGCGGCGCCCACCGTGGGGGCGAGTCGACCGGCGACTTCGCTCATGGGTGCCAGCAGCGGCAGTCCGCCGCCTGCGAGCTGGACGGTCTCGTAGGCGATCGCGGTGACGCGGTCCGCGACGAGACGCTCGGTGAGCGGGCGGTCGGCCGCGAGGTGCAGGTAGGTGAACAGCACGAGATCGTCGCGGAAGTAGCCGTACTCGCTCGCGATCGGCTCTTTGACCTTGAGGAGCAGCTCGGCCCTCGCCCAGACGTCGGCCGCATCGTCCAGGAGCGTCGCTCCCGCGGCCTCGTACTCGGCATCCGGCATCGACGATCCGAGTCCCGCGCCGCGCTGCACGAACACCTCATGGCCCGACGAGACGAGGTCGTGCACGCCGGCCGGAGTGAGGGCCACGCGGTACTCGTTGTTCTTGACTTCCGTGGGGACGCTGATCCTCATCGTGTGGTCCTTTCCGCTCCGCCATTGGAGCGTGTCGGCTCCTTGTGGGAGCGCCGCTAGAAGGCGGGGCGGATCGCCCCGACTGGTTCCCCGCCGCCGAGCACCGACAGCGGAAGCATCGACATCGCCTCGGCGACGTCGGAAGAGGGAAGGGCGCCTGCACGCTCGAGCAGGCGCAGAGCGACGGCCGTCGTGGCACGCGCCGATCCGTCGAGCATCTTGAGCGCGACGGTCGTGCCGTCGGGGGCGACCATGACCATGACGCCTTCGGCGCCGCCCTTGGCGAAGACGCCGAGGCGCTCGATCACGATCGTGTCGGGGCGTCCAGGGCCGTCGATCGCCCACGGGTTCTCGCGCACGGCCTGCACGAGCGCACCCGCCGTGCGGTGCAGCGCGAACGGCGAGGACGGTCGACGACGTGCCGATCCGCTGGATCGCGCGTGCGAGGCCGAAGAGCGTCAGGGCGTACACGGGTGCGCCGCAGCCGTCGATGGCGGTCGCGGCGATCTTCTCGCCCGTGAGGCGCTCGACGATCTCGCGGATGTGCACCTGCAGCGGATGCTCGGGGTCGAGGTAGCGTCGCGACATCCCACCCGTTGGCGACAGCAGGCCGCGAGCATCGCGGCGTGCTTGCCCGAGCAGTTCATGCGCACGCGCTCGGGCGAGCCGAGCTCGCGGACGAGCTCGTCGCGTGTCGCCGTGGTCGCTGGGCCAGGCGGGCGGGCAGCCGAGGGCGTCCTCGTCCGAGTCCCGCGCCGTGCAGGATGTCGCGCACGACGGCGGCGTGACGGTCGGTGCCGGAGTGGCTCGCCGTCGACGAGCGCGAGCTGCTCGCCGTCGAGCGCGGCGCCGGCGGTCGACGCAGGCGAGGGCCTGCAGCGGCTTGAGGCTCGAGCGGGGCAGGATCAGCGACGACGGGATCGCCGAGCTGCGTCGCGATCGACGCCGTCGGGTGAGAGCACGATCGCGATGCCCGAATGACGGGACTCGACGAAGCCGCTCCGCTCGACGACGGCGAGTTCGACGGCGCTCGTCGCGGCGAAGGTCTGCGGCACGGCACTCAGCCTACCGCCGGGCTGCGCTCGGGCACCGACGTCATGACAGACTGTTGCGCATGTTCGGTGAGCATCGCTATTCCGTCCGGACCCGGTGGACCGGGAACCGCGGCACCGGCACGTCGCGGCTATCGCGACTACGACCGCGCCGTCACGATCGAGATCGACGGCAAGCCGACGCTGCTCGCGTCGGCCGACAAGCCCTTCCGCGGCGATCCCGGCCGGTGGAACCCCGAGGACCTCCTGCTCGCCGCGCTGAGCGAGTGCCACCTGCTGTCGTACCTGCACGCGTGCGTGCAGGCGGGCGTCGTCGTCGTCGGCTACCCCGATGAGGCATCGGGCGTCATGGTCGAGGACGGCAACGGGCGGCGGCGCGTTCCGCGAGGTCGATGCTGCGGCCGCGCGTGACGGTCGCCGACGCGTCGATGATCGGATGCCGCGACCGCAGCGCACGCGCAGGCGAACGCAGTGGTGCTTCATCGCGAACTCGGTCAACTTCCCGGTGCGCCACGAGCCGACGGTCGTCGTCGCCGGGCTGACCGGCCGGTCAGACGCGCTCGTGCGGGAGAACCTGCTTGATCCGCTCGATCGTGCCCTGCGCGGGGGCCTCGTTGTAGGCGTCGGCGAGCTCCTGGCCCGACAGCGCGTGGATCGCCGCCATGATCTCGTCCGTCGCGAGGCGGCGGGCCTTGCCTGACGATGCGGCGCCGTGGTGCGAGAGGTCGAGCGGCTCGCCGAACCGCACGGTGATGCGCGTGCTTGAGCGAGGGCATCGTCGCGCCGACCGGCATCACCTTGTCGGTGCCGATGAGGCCCGACCGGCACGACGGGCGCACCCGTCTGCAGAGCGAGGAAAGCGACGCCCGTGCGTCCCTTGTACAGACGACCGTCGGTGCGAACGCGTGCCCTCGGGGTAGAGCGCGACCGCGAGGCCCTCGTCGAGGAGCTGACGCTGCAGGTCGAGTGCGTCGAGAGCGGCCTGGCCTGCGCCGCGCTGCACCGGGATCGCGCCGATCGAGGTGAAGAACGTCGCGACGACCCAGCCCGAGAAGCCGGTGCCCTCGAAGTAGCTCGACTTCGCGAGGAAGTGCACGGGGCGAGGCGCGGCGACCGGGATCGCGATCGAGTCGATGAACGACAGGTGGTTGCTCGCGAAGATGACGGGACCCGTCCGCGGGACGTTCTCCTTGCCCTCGATGCGCGGACGGTAGAGCAGTCGAGCGAGCGGGGTGAGGATACCGCGTCCGAAGGCGTACGTGATGCCCATGCGACGCGGCGGTCTCTGGGTTCTCGGCGGCCGACTCGGGCTCGGGCACAGAGGTCACTCGTCGAGGCTACTCCGCATCTCATTCCGATGACGGCATGGCCGGTTCTCAGCAGCGGACAGAGGAGACATGGGGGAGGATGGAGTCTTCCCTTCAGCGACTTCGAGGTCCATCGTGCGCATTCGTCCGCTCGCCGCTCTGTCCCTGGCCGCCGTCGCGGCCGTCCTCCTCGCCGGCTGCTCTTCGGCTTCGCCCATCGCCGTCGTCCGACACCGCGTCCGCCGGCGACCTGTGCTCCGCGGCCGTCGCTTCGGGCGCCGCCTCTGATTCGATCAGCGCGTCCGGCGAGGTCGGCGAGTCGGCGTCCGTCGACGTTCGAGCACGCCGCTCGAGGTCGACGACCCTCGAGCGCACCGTCGTCGTCGAGGGTGACGGCGACGAAGATCGCCGACGGCGACCTCGTGTCGTACGCGCTATCGATCGTCGACGCGTCGACGGGCGAGGAGCTGGCAGTCCGGCGGACTTCGGCGACGCGCCCGCTCCCGCCGATGCCGATCGCGCGTCGGCACGGGTCCCGACTCAGTTCTTCGGCTGCGCGACCGTCGGGCTCACGCATCGTCCTCGCCGTCCCGGGCGGTTCGTCCAGCGCCGCTCAGGTGTACGTCCTCGACGTGCTCGATGTGACCGCCGCCGACGCGTGGTGCGACGGTGACCGAGCCGACGGGCGACTGTCGCCAGCGTCGAGCTCGACGACGACGGCATCCCGACCGTCACGATCCCGGACGCCGAGGCTCCCGACCGAGCGTCGAGGTCGCCGGTGCTCAAGCAGGGCGACGGCGCCGTCGTCGGAGCGGGCGACCTCGTCACGGTGCAGTACCCCGGCGTCAAGTGGTCGCGACGGCACGGTGTTCGACTCGAGCTGGAGCGCGGCGCACCCGTCGCAGTTCCCGACCACCGGCGTCGTCACGGGCTTCCAGAGTGGCGCTCGAGGGCCAGAAGGTCGGCTCCCAGGTCGTCGTCGTCGATGCCGCCGGAGTACGGCTACGGCGAGGCCGGATCCAGCGAGCACGAGCTCGCCGGCGAGACCCTCGTGTTCGTCGTCGACATCCTCGGGCGACCCCGACAGGGCGACCCCCGATCGAAGCCGCGTCCGCGCGAGTGGACGGGGCTCGTCGTCTCGGGATGCCGTTGCGCCGCGTCCGTCGATACGCCCCCTAGGCTGAGCGGATGCGTCGCATCATCGTCCTCGGCTCCACCGGTTCCATCGGCACGCAGGCGCTCGACGTCATCCGCGCCAACCCCGAGCGCTTCGAGCTCGTCGGCCTCGCCGCCGGCTCCGACGGCCGGATGCTGGCCGAGCAGGCCGCGGACTTCGACGTCGAGAACACGGCGCTCGGCGCCGACGAGGCCGAGCAGCTCGTGCGCGATGTCGAGGCCGACGTCGTGCTCAACGGCATCACCGGATCGATCGGGCCTCGGGTCCACGCTCGCCGCGCTCGAGCGGCGGGCGCACGCTCGCCCTGGCCAACAAGGAGTCGCTCATCGTCGGCGGCGAGCTCGTGACGCGCCGCTCGCCGCGCCCGGCCAGATCGTCCCCGTCGACTCCGAGCACTCCGCGATCGCGCAGGCCCTGCGCTGCGGTGCCGCTCGCGAGGTCGCGCCGGCTCGTGGTCACGGCATCCGGCGGTCCGTTCCGCGGCCGCTCGCGCGACGAGCTCGCGCGACGTCACCCCTGCCGCAGGCCCTCGCGCATCCGACGTGGGACATGGGCCGCGTGGTCACCACCAACTCCGCGACGCTCGTGAACAAGGGGCTCGAGGTCATCGAGGCCCACCTGCTGTTCGACGTCGCCTACGACGACATCGACGTCGTCGTGCATCCGCAGTCGATCGTGCACTCCATGGTCGAGTTCATCGACGGCTCGACGATCGCGCAGGCGTCGCCGCCCGACATGCGTCTGCCGATCTCGCTCGGTCTCGACTGGCCGCACCGCGTCGGCGGGCGTCGGGCGTCCGCTCGACTGGACGACCGCGTCGTCGTGGACCTTCGAGCCGCTCGACGACGGACGCGTTCCCCGCGGTCGCGCTCGCCAAGCGCGGTCGGCCGCGCCGGCGGCACCTACCCCGCCGTCTACAACGCGGCGAACGAGCAGGCGGTCGACGCGTTCCACGAGGGGCGGCTCGCCGTTCCTCGGCATCGTCGACACGATCGCAGCGCGTCGTCGACGCGCACGAGCCGCCGGCCGCGCTCACGCGTCGAGTCGCTCGCCGAGGCCGAGGCGCTGGGCGCGCGGATGCCGCGGACCGCGTGATCGCAGGGCTGATCCGCCGAGCGAGATCAGCACCGGTCGCGCGGCGTCGGACGACCGGCGTCTCGTCGTCGGGGTAGGGCACGGGCCAGTGCGGGTCCGGCACGGGCCAGCCCGCGGCGCGCAGCGCGCGGCGCGCCAGCTCGCGCGCCGAGTACGGGCGTGCGCACGCCGCGGATGTCGCGGTAGTCCTGGTGGCCGGGCCCGGCCCACAGGATGGCGTCGCCGTCGCCGACGAGCGCGACGGCCTCGATGATCGCGCGCTCGGGCGGCGAGTACTCGTGGATCTCGGCGTCGGGCCGCGCGCGGCGCGCGCCCTCGATGAGGGTCGCCCGGATCGTGTCGGGGTCCTCGAAGCGCGGGTGGTGGTCGGTGACGACGAGGATGTCGCTGCCCTCGACGCGCGGTGCGCCCCATGTCGTGGCGCTTGGTGGCGTCGCGGTCGCCGTCGGCGCCGAAGAGCATCAGCACCTTGCCCGGGGTGACGCGCCGGACGGCGGCGAGCGTCTTCTCGAAGGCGTCGGGGGAGTGCCCGAAGTCGACGTACACGGCCGGGCCCGCGGTCGCCGGAGACGCGCTCGGTGCGACCGGGCAGGTAGCGCGTCGATGCGGCCGCCGTCGAGCGCGTCGACGATGCGCTCCCACGCGTAGCCGCGCCTCGAGGAGCATGACGATCGCGAGCGCCGCGTTCGCGGCCATGTGGCGGCCGATCACCGGCACGATCGTCGTGAGCGAGCGCCCGTCGGGCGCCGGTGAGGCGTGAACTCGGTGCCGTCCTGCGCGCTCGTCGAGGATCTCGACGACCCAGTCGGCGCGCGGCGGCGGCCTCGGGGTCGCGGCGATCGTCGGGGGTGCCGACGGTGACGACGGGCACCTCGCAGCGCGCGACGACCTCGGCGCCCGAGGCGGAGTCGAGGCAGATGACGGCGCGACGCGCGCGGTCGGGGCGGAACAGCGGCAGCTTCGCCTCGAAGTACTCGCTGCATGTCGGCGTAGTCGTCGAGGTGGTCGTGGCTGAGGTTCGTGAAGCCCGGCGACGTCGAACACGATGCCGTCGACGCGGTGACGGCTGAGCGCCTGCGCGCTGACCTCGACCGCGACGGCCTCGACGCCGCGCTCGCGCATGAGGGCGAGCAGAGCGTGCATCTCGGACGCCTCGGGCGTCGTGAGCCGCGACACGATGACCTGCCCGGCGATGTGCCGCTCGGCGGTCGACGAGAGGCCGGTGACGACGCCGAGCTGGCCGAGGATGCCCTCCAGCAGGTGCGAGACGCTCGTCTTGCCGTTCGTGCCGGTCGTGCCGAACAGCAGCGGCAGCGTCGTCGCCGGCGCCGGTGCCGTAGACCCACGCCGAGAGGTCGCCGAGCAGCGGCGCGCGGATCGTCGACGACGAGCACGGGCAGACCCGCAGCGCTGCGGCGATGTCGGCGCCGGCGGCATCGGTGACGATCGCGACGGCGCCCTTGTCGGCGGCGGCGGCGGCGAACTCGGCGCCGTGGCGATTGACGCCCTGGATGGCGACGAAGGCCTCGCCGGGGCGCAGATCGGCGGTGGCGAGGGTGATGCCCGTCAGCGGTGACGCCGCGACGTCGCCGCGCACCTCGCGCGCGAAGCGCGCGGCGAGATCGGCGAGGTCACGGCCGGGGCGCGTCCGGGCGGAGCACGGGCGGGAGGTTCGAGGGGACGTATCAGTCGGCATGGCGCCTCCATCATCTCATCCGCGGCGCGCGTCCGGCCGGGCGGCGGCTCCCGAGTCCGTCCGCCCGGCGGTGCGCTCGGCGTCGATCTCTGGGCGAACTCGTAGGCTACGCGCGAGTACCGTGATGCCTGTGGAGATCATCGCGTTCATCATCGGCGTCGTCCTGCTCGTCGTGGGCCTCGCCGTCTCGATCGGGCTGCACGAGATCGGGCACCTCGTGCCCGCGAAGAACTTCGGCGTCCGCGTCGGCCAGTACATGATCGGCTTCGGCCCGACGCTGTGGTCGCGCACGATCGCGGCGAGACGCGAGTACGGCGTCAAGGCGCTCCCGCTCGGCGGCTACATCTCGATGGCGGGCATGTACCCGCCGTCTCCGTCGCGAGCGCGCGGCGGGCCGGGCGTGCGGGCGGCGGCTTCTTCGCGACGATGGTGCAGGACGCGCGCGCCGCCAACGACGAGACGATGCTGGGCGACGACGACGACCGCGTCTTCTACCGGCTGCCGGTGTGGAAGCGCGTCGTCGTCATGCTCGGCGGGCCGTTCATGAACCTGCTGTTCGCGATCGTGCTGTTCGCGATCCTGCTTCAGCGGCATCGGCGTGCAGACCGCGACGACGACGATCGCCGAGCGTCAGCGAGTGCGTCATCCCGGCCGACGAGCAGCGCAGCGAGTGCGCGGCATCCGACCCGGTGGCCCCCGCCGCCGCGGCGGGCATCCTGCCGGGCGACGTCATCGTGTCGATCGACGGGACGCCGGTCGCGACTTCGCCGAGGCGATCGGCGATCATCCGCGCCTCGGCGGGCGAGCACGCTCGCCGTCGTCGTCCGTGCGCGACGGCGCCGAGCAGACGCGTGCGCCTGACCCCCGCGACGGCGACCCGCGAGGTCGACAGACGACCGCGGCGCGCCGGTCGTCGGCGACGAACGGCGACCCGCAGTACGTCGAGGTCGGCTTCGTCGGGATGGGCGCCGACGGTCGAGCTACGTGCCGCCAGCCGATCTGGGCGGGACCTGCGGCGGCGTTCGAGAACGTCGGCGCGGTCGCGGGCATCATCTGGCAGCTCCCGGTGCGCATCTACGACACGGCGGTCGACCTCGTCACGGGTCAGGAGCGCGACCCGAACGGCCCGCTCAGCGTCGTGGGGGCGGGCGTCCTGGCCGGCGAGGTCGCGGCGGCGGATGCCCCGATCCTCAACCGCGTCGCGGGGTTCCTGGGGCTGCTCGCCTCGCTGAACATCGCGCTGTTCGTCTTCAACCTCATCCCGCTGCTGCCGCTCGACGGCGGGCACGTCGTGGTCGCGCTGTGGGACGGCATCAAGCGCGCGTGGGCGAAGCTCTTCCGTCGTCCGCCGCCCAAGCCCGGTCGATGCCACGAAGCTCGTGCCGGTGACGTTCGTCGTCGTGGTGGGCCTCATCGTCATGGGCGCCGTGCTGATCCTCGCCGACCTGTTCAACCCGGTGTCGCTCTTCTGAGAACGGATGTCGAGAACGGCCTTGCCCGTTCGCTGTGGGGATGAAACGGTTCCCATGACGAAAGGACACGACCGTGAAGTACGTCATCATGTTCACTTCGATCCCCGAGCTCGATCGCCAGCTCGTCCGAAGAGGTGCGGCAGGCGGACTACGCCGAGATCTACCAGTGGTTCGAGGACAACGCCGGAGCGATCTCCGACGGCGGGGCGGAGCTGCACCCCGTCGAGACCGCGACGACCGTCAAGCACTCCGAGGACGGCGTGGTCGTCGTCGACGGCCCGTTCTCGGAGGCGAAGGAGGTCATCGGCGGTTTCAGCGTCATCGACGTCGAGGACCTCGACGCCGCGATCGCGCTCGTCAAGACGTGGCCGTCGATGAAGTTCCCCGGCACCGCGATCGAGATCCGCCCGATGGTGACCGACTACAGCCAGTTCGAGTGATGGACGTCGGATGCCGCGGTGCCGCGCCCGTGCCGCGGCATCCGACGCCCTCCTCGGCGGCGTCGTGCGCGAAGAGGCCGGCCGGATCGTCGCGACGCTCACGCGCGCCTTCGGCAGCCTCGACGTCGCCGAGGAGGCCGTCGCGGAAGCCGTCGAAGAGGCGCTGCGGGCGTGGCGGGAGCGGGGCATCCCGCCCCGTCCCGGCGCATGGCTCACCCAGGCGGCGCGGCACAACGCGCTCGACCGCGCTGCGGCGCGAGCAGCGGTTCCGGGAGCGGATGCCCCTGCTCGTCGAGCACGGTCGGGGCCCCGCGGCGCCCGAGCACGATGAGCGGCTCCCGCTGCTGTTCGGCTGCTGCCACCCTGCGCTCTCGCCGGATGCCCAGCTCGCGCTCACGCTCCGCGCCGTCTGCGGCCTGACGACGCGCCAGATCGCTCGGGCGACGCTCTCGACCGAGGCCACGACCGCGCAGCGGATCTCGCGCGCAAAGCGCAAGATCGGGTCGGCGGGCATCCCGATCCGCATCCCAGAAGGCGCCGAGCGCGTCGAGCGCCTCGACATCGTGCTCACGGTCGTCTCGGTCATGTACAGCGAGGCGCACCTGGCTCCGGGAGCAGACGCCTCCGCCGACCGCGACCTCGCCGACGACGCGCTCTGGCTCAGCGGCGTCATCGCCGCCGCCCTGCCGCGCGAACCCGAAGCGCATGGGCTGGTCGCCCTCCTGTGCTTCCACCGGGCGCGCGAGTCGGCGCGCGCCGTCGACGGCGACCTCGTGCTGCTGACGGGGCAGGATCGCACGCGATGGGATGCCGCACTCATCACCCGCGGACACGCGCGCGCTCGAGCGTGCGGCCGCGCTGTCGCGCCCCGGTCGGTGGCAGCTGCACGCGGCGATCGCGGCCTGCCACGCCGACGCCGCGCACCGCCGCCGCGACGGACTGGCTGCAGGTGCTCGTGCTGTACGACATGCTCCTGCGATTCGACCGGTCGCCCATCGTGCGGCTCAATCGGGCGGTCGCGCTCGCCGAGGTGCGCGGTGCAGACGTCGCACTCGCCGAGGTCGAGCGCCTCGCAGGACCGCTCTCGGGCTACCACCTGTGGCACGCCGTGCGCGCCGAGCTGCTGACCCGGGAGGGCCGTGCCGAGGAGGCGATGGTCGAGGACCTGCGAGCGCTCGAGCTGACGGCGAACGAAGCCGAGCGCCGGCTGCTCGCCGCCCGGCTCAGCCGGCCGGGGGCGCGCGTGAGCGCGTGCGCGACGAGCCGCTCGATCGTCGTCATGCCGTCGCGCGACAGGATCGACTCGAGGTGCCCCTGCACCGACGCGAAGCCCGGACCGCGCAGGGCGTAGACGTCGCCCGACTCGTCGGCCGCGACCTCCGCCTCGCCGACGCGGGTCGTCCCGGCGGGCACGCGTGCCGTGAACGTGTTGTAGAAGCCGATCGATGCGGGCTCGCCGAACACATCGACCGTCTTCTGCAGGCCCTGGTGGGGTGCCGCGAGCGGCGCCAGCTCGATCCCGAGCGAGTCGGCGAGGATCTGGTGGCTGAGGCACACCGCGAGCAGCGGCCGGCCCGCATCGCGCGGCGGCGGGCGACGACCTCGCGCATGCGGCGCATCCGCGGGCTGCCGGCGTCGCGCGGGTCGCCGGGTCCCGGGCCCGAGACGACGAGCTCGGCGGTCGTCGAGCTGCTCGTCGGTGACGGCGCTCCACGGGCACGATCTCGACGTCGAGTCCGAGGTGGCGCAGCTGGTGGGCGAGCATCGTGGTGAAGCGGTCCTCGGCGTCGACGACGACCGCCGACCGGCCGACGAACGGGCCGGCGTCGGGCGCCTGCGGGTTGAGCCAGAACGCCGCGAGCCGCGCGTTGCGCGACTCGAGCAGCTCCGCGATCCCGGGGTCGTCGGCGAGCGCGCGCCGCTCGGCCGCGGGCTCGTCCTCGTCGAGGGCGGATGCCTCGGCGCGCGCGGTCGCGCGGGACCGCGCCGATCGCGCCGAGCACGCCCGCGGCCTTGCCGTGGGTCTCGCTCACCTCGCCGTAGGGGTCGGAGTGGCGCACGAGCGTCGCGCCGACGGGCACGCGCAGGCGGCCGTCCTCGAGGTAGGCCGTGCGGATCAGGATCGGCGCATCGAGGTCGTGCGACGGACCCTCCGCGTCGGATGCGGCCCGCGGGCGTGAACAGCGCCGCGACGCCCGAGTAGTAGCCGCGCGGCGTCGTCTCATGACGCGTGATGACGGTGCACGCGTTCTGCATCGGCGAACCGGTCACGGTGGGCGCGAACATCGTCTCGCGCAGGATGTCGCGGGGGTCCAGCCGGCTGCGCCCGCGCAGGACGTACTCGGTGTGGGTGAGCCGCGACATCTCCTTGAGGTGCGGGCCCGTGATGCGGCCGCCGTCCGTGCAGACGGCGCTCATCATCTTGAGCTCTTCGTCGACGACCATGAAGAGCTCTTCGGTCTCCTTCGTCGAGCGCAGGAACTCCGTCAGCGTCTCTGCCGTCGCTCCGCCCTCGGGGTGGCGGAAGGTGCCCGAGATGGGGTTCATCGTGACGACGCCGTTCGCGCGCGCTGACGTGCGCCTCGGGGCTCGCGCCGACGGCGACGTGACCGGGGGTGACGACCGCGAAGGTCCAGTACGCGCCTCGCTCGTGCTCGAGGAGCGCGCGGAACCACGTGAGCGCGGCGGTCGCGGCATCCGTCGCCACACCGGCCGTGAAGTCACGGCGGATCACGAAGTTCGCGCCTTCGCCGCGGCCGATCTCGTCGGCGATCACGCGGCGGACGATGTCGGCGTACTCCTCGTCGGGGATGTCGAAGCCCGCGTCCTCGAGAGGGACGGGCGCGAGGGGCAGCTGTGCGATCGCCTCGTCGCGCGGGATCGACTCGTGCACGTCGACGACGAGGCAGCGCAGGGGCGCGCCGTCGTCGTGCGAGGCGAATCCGCGTTCGCGCACCTGCCGGAACGGCACGAGCGCGAGGACCTCGCGCGGCGCTCCCTCGGCATCCACGAGCGGGATGTCGGCGAGGAGATCGACATCGACGACGTCGCCGGTCAGCACTTCGACGGTGTCGTCGTCGCGGGCGATGAGGGCGAACGGGATGCCGCGCGCGGCGAGTCCGATGATCGAGACGTGGTGCATCGTCGGTCTTTCGTCGTGCGGGCGGTCGCCCTACGAAGAAGACCGCCCGGGGGCGGTCTGTGGTCGCTCGAACACTCCGCCTAGAAGGCGGGCCACCAGGACGCGGTTCGTGAGCATGCGCCGAAACTATCACAGCGTCGGGGCATGAACGGGTCGTGCTCAGTGCGTTGCAAGCCTCTACCGTGAGAGCCACACGATCTCCGACCCCCCCATCGTGACCGATCCGAGGACGCCGATGACGCAGCTGCCGATCGCCTCCGAATCCTCCAGAGCCGCGCGCCGCCCGTCGATCGCCGAGAAGATCCGTTCGCTGGGCGAGGCCCGCGTCGGCGCGCTGCTGCTCGTCATCGCGACCCTCATCGCGATCGTCTGGGCGAACGTCTCGTACGCGTCGTATCACGGGCTTCTGGGAGACGCACCTCTCGGTCGGCGTCGGCGACCTGCAGCTCGACTTCACGCTGCACGCGCTCGTCAACGACGCGCTCATGGCGATCTTCTTCTTCACGGTCGGCCTCGAGGTGCGCCGCGAGTTCGCGATCGGCGAGCTCACGAGCTGGTCGCGCGCGCTCGTGCCGGTCATGGCGGCGATCGCAGGGCTCGTCGTTCCTGCGGCCCTCTTCCTGCTCATCGCCCGAGGGACGGGACAGGAGCACGCGTGGGGTGTCGTCATCTCGACCGATACGGCCTTCCTCGTCGGCGCGCTCGCGCTCGTCGGCCCAAGGGTGTCGGGGCGGCTGCGCGTCTTCCTGCTCGCGCTCGCGGTCGTCGACGACATCGGCGCGCTCAGCATCATCGCGCTCTTCTACACCGCCGACTTCAACCCCATGCCGCTCATCGTGGCCGCCGTGGGCCTCACCGCCATCTACTTCACGCGCTATCTCCGCCGGGGACGGGGTCCTGTCTACGGCGCGCTCGCCATCATCGTCTGGCTCGCGTTCCTCGCTTCGGGCGTGCACCCGACGCTTGCAGGCGTCGCGATCGCCCTGCTCGTGCCGGTCTACCGGCCGAACCGGCGCGACGTCGAGCAGGCGCTCGAGCTGGCCCGCACGTTCCGCCAGTCGCCGAACAGCGAGTACGCACGGCTCGCCGCCAACAGCCTGCGCGAATCGATCTCGATCAACGAACGGCTGACGTCGGCGTACGCGCCGTACGTCGCCTACGTCATCCTGCCGATCTTCGCCCTTGCGAACGCCGGCGTGCAGCTCTCGCCCGAGATCCTGCTCGGCGCCGTCCGGTCCCCACTCACCTGGGCGATCGTCGTGGGACTCGTCGTCGGCAAGTTCGTCGGCGTGTTCGGCTCCGCGCTGCTGCTGAAGGTCTTCCGCTTCGGCGAGTTCGGTCCGGGCCTCACGCTCGACCGGATCGCCGGGGGCGCGGCCCTGTGCGGCATCGGGTTCACGATCTCGCTCTTCATCATCGACCTCGCGATCAGCGATCCCGCGGCCGCCAACGAGGCGCGGGTGGGCGTGCTGGCGGCATCCGTCCTCGCCTTCGTCCTGGCGTGCCGTGATCTTCCGGGTCTCGGATTCCCGGCGTCCCGACGACGATGGGGGACGCACGCTCTCGCGGCCGATCGACCCCCAGCGCGACCACTTCTTCGGCGACCTCGACGCGCCCCTCACGATCGTCGAGTACGGCGACTACCAGTGCCCGTTCTGCCTCAAGGCGTCGGGTTCGATCGAGGAGGTGCGGCGCGAGCTGGGCGATCGACTGCTGTACGTGTGGAGGCACGCGCCTCTCGATCGCGTGCATCCCAACGCCCTCGCCGCGGCCGAGGCGGCTGAGGCTGCGGGGCTGCAAGGGAAGTACTCGGAGTACGCGAGGAGTCTCTTCGCCGATCAGGAGCACCAGCTGCCGTCGGACATCGTCCGTCGCGCCCGCGAACTGGGGCTCGACGTCGACAGGTTCGAGTCCGATCTGAGCTCGCCCGTCGTCACGAACCGGGTGCAGGACGATGTGCTGGACGCCGAGGCGATGGACGTCACCTCGGTGCCCACGTTCTTCGTCAACGGACGTGCGGCACACCGGCCCGTTCGATGCGCAGACGCTCATTCGCGCGCTCGAGGACACGGCGCCCGCCCGATCGGCTTGAGCCTGGGTCCGAGGCGGCGCGGCGTAGGCTTGAGGCGTGCCAGCAGTCAATCTCGGGATGCCTCGCGTGCCGGACGTCCTCGCCCCCCGCCGCAAGAGTCGCCAGATCAAGGTCGGCAAGGTGCTCGTGGGCGGCGACGCCCCCATCAGCGTCCAGTCGATGTGCACGACCCCGACGACGAACATCAACGCGACGCTCCAGCAGATCGCGGAGCTGACGGCGTCCGGCTGCGAGATCGTGCGTGTCGCCGTCCCGTCGCAGGACGACGCCGACGTGCTGCACATCATCGCGAAGAAGAGCCAGATCCCGGTCATCGCCGACATCCACTTCCAGCCGAAGTACGTCTTCCAGGCGATCGACGCCGGCTGCGCGGCTGTGCGCGTCAACCCCGGCAACATCCGCAAGTTCGACGACCAGGTCGGCGCCATCGCGCAGGCCGCGAAGGACGCGGGCGTGTCGCTGCGCATCGGCGTCAACGCGGGCTCGCTCGACCCCCGTCTGCTGCAGAAGTACGGCAAGGCGACTCCCGAGGCGCTCGCCGAGAGCGCCCGGTGGGAGGCATCCCTCTTCGAGGAGCACGACTTCCACGACTTCAAGATCTCGGTCAAGCACAACGACCCGATCGTCATGGTGAAGGCCTACCGCCTGCTCGCCGAGATGGGCGACTGGCCGCTGCACCTCGGTGTCACCGAGGCGGGGCCCGCGTTCCAGGGGACGATCAAGTCCGCGACGGCGTTCGGCATCCTCCTGGCAGAGGGCATCGGCGACACGATCCGCGTCTCGCTGTCGGCGCCTCCTGCCGAAGAGGTCAAGGTCGGGCACCAGATCCTGCAGTCGCTCAACCTGCGCGAGCGCAAGCTCGAGATCGTCTCGTGCCCCTCGTGCGGCCGCGCGCAGGTCGACGTGTACACGCTCGCCGACAACGTCACCGAGGGGCTCAAGGACATGACCGTGCCGCTGCGCGTCGCCGTCATGGGCTGCGTCGTCAACGGCCCCGGCGAGGCGCGCGAGGCCGACCTCGGCGTCGCATCGGGCAACGGCAAGGGCCAGATCTTCGTGAAGGGCCAGGTCATCAAGACCGTGCCCGGAGTCCGAGATCGTCGCGACCCTCATCGAAGAGGCGCAACCGCATCGCCGACGAGATGGGCCCGGACGCCGCCCATCGGCACCGCCCAGGTCGTCACGAGCTGAGCCGGCCGCTCGCGCGGACTGTCGCGCGCGTGCGGACGCCGTGATCCGCTAGCGTCGGCATTCGCACCGACGACCGAGGATCCGCATGACCGACACCGCACGCCCGTCCCTGTCGCGTCCCGTCGTCGCGGGGATCGTGACCTCGCTCGTGGGCGTCACGAGCTCGTTCGCCGTCGTGCTCACGGGCCTGCGGGCCGTCGGCGCGACCCCCGCGCAGTCGGCGAGCGGACTCCTCGCGCTCTGCGTCACGATGGGCGTCGCCGCGATCGTGCTCGCGTGGCGGTACCGGATGCCGATCACGGTCGCCTGGTCGACGCCGGGCGCTGCTCTGCTCGCCGCAACGGGCGCCGTCGAGGGCGGCTGGCCCGCCGCCGTCGGCGCGTTCCTCGTCGTCGCGGGGCTCATCCTGCTCACGGCCGTCTGGCCGCGCCTCGGCCGTCTGATCGCCCGCATCCCGCCCTCCATCGCGCAGGCGATGCTCGCGGGCGTGCTGCTGCCGCTGTGTCTCGCGCCCGTCGGCGGGCTCGTCGCGAACCCGTGGGAGGTGGCGCCGGTCGTCCTCACGTGGCTCGTGTTCGCCCGGCTCGCGCCGCGGTGGGCGGCACCGCTCGCCTTCGTCGCGGCGGCCGTCGTCATCACGGTCCACCTCGTCGTGACGGGGGCCACGATCGATCCGTGGACCCTCGTGCCGCGCGTCGAGCTCACGGCCCCGACCTTCACGGTGGGCGCCGTCGTGGGCATCGCACTGCCGCTCTTCCTCGTCACGATGGCGTCGCAGAACGTGCCCGGGTGTCGCGATCATGCGCAGCTACGGGTACGACGTGCCCTGGCGGCCCGCGATGCTCGTGACGGGCCTCGGCACGGCGCTCGCCGCTCCCGCCGGCGGTCACACGATCAACCTCGCCGCGATCAGCGCGGCGCTCGCCGCAGCGCCCGAGGCCGAGCCCGACCCGCGGCGGCGGTGGCTCGCGGCGGTGTCGTCGGGCGTCTCGGGCATCGTGCTGGGCGGGCTGTCGGCGGCGCTCGTCGCGCTCGTCGTGCTCGCGCCCGAAGGCGTGATCCCCGCGGTGGCGGGTCTCGCGCTGCTCGCGGCGTTCGGGTCGGCCGTGCATCAGGCGATCGACGATCCGGCGGAGCGGCTTCCCGCTGTCGTGACGTTCCTCGTCGCGGCATCGGGGCTCGCGATCTTCGGCGTGAGCGCCGCGTTCTGGGCGCTCGTGGCAGGGCTCGTCGTGCGGACGGTGCTGCACGCGGGACGCCGCAAGGCGTGAGTTCTCAGTGGGGCGGTGCTCGGGTGTCGGTGCTCGGTCGTAGGTGCTCGGTCGGCCGGTGCAGCGCCCGCAGTCGGCCCGGTGCCCGGTCAGCCGGCGCTCGGCCATCTGCCCGGTCACAGACTCGGGACATGGGCAAGGTCTTCGAGTCGATCGACAGTGCGCTCGAGCAGTGGATCGCGGCGCAGCGCATGTTCTTCGTTGCGACGGCTCCGCTCTCGAGCGACGGTATGGTCAACGTCTCGCCACGCGGTGCGGACTGCCTGAGCATCCTCGACGAGCACACCGTCGCGTGGCTCGATCTGACCGGCAGTGGTGCTGAGACGATCGCCCACCTGAACGAGAACGGTCGCATCTGCCTCATGTTCTGCTCCTTCGATGGGCGTCCCCGAATCGTGCGCCTGCACGGTCGCGGTCGCGTGGTGCTGCCGGGGGATGAGCTGTTCGCGCGGGTGGAGGCCGAGCATCCGGGGCATGTCGGGGCGCGCGCCGTCATCGTCGTGGACGTGACCCGCGTCGCCGACGCCTGCGGGTGGGGCGTTCCCGTCATGGAGTTCGTCGAGGAGCGCGACATCATGCGTCCGTGGGCCGAGAAGAAGGGGCCTGACGGGCTCGAGCAGTATCGCGCGATGAAGAACGCGACGTCGCTCGATGGGCTGCCCGCGCTGGAGATCCCGAGCGCGCGTCGCTGACCGCCTCTTCCGATCCCCAGCCTGCCCACTCGGTCGCCCGACATGCCCGGTCGCCTCCTGAGAGGTCGCCGCGCCGCTCGCTCGCCCGGTCGCCTCGCCGACTGCTCGTCTGGTCGCCCTGCCCACCGCGGCTGAGCGCTCGCACGTGCCCGCTCATCCGGTCACATCCTGCCGCGTCGAGGCGAATCGCCGATCGGGTGGACCGAGATCGCCCCACGCGTACCTGAGTGCGAGTCTTCGCGCGAGGACGATCGGGTCACCGCGACCGCCGGGCGCGTGCAGCACGAAGTCGCCCGAGCCCTCGCGCGTGATGCGCCACTCGCCGTGGTGGAGCTGCATGTGGTGGAACCGGCAGAGCAGGATCCCGCGGTCGATGTCGGTGCGCCCTCCATCGCGCTCGAAGTGGTCGATATGGTGGGCTTCGCAGTACGAGCTCGGGCGATCGCATCCACGCCATCGGCACCCGCCGTCGCGAAGCGCGAGCGCGATCCGCTGCCTCGGGCTGAACAGTCGCGATTCGCGGCCGAGGTAAAGCGGATCACCCTGTCGGTCGAGTACGCACTGCACGCTGCCCGTGTCGCACACGCGCTGCGCGATGAGCGAGGCGGGCAAGGCGGTCTGGTCGTCCTCGACGAGTCCCACGGCGGGCAACCGGCTCGTCGCGCGGTCGAGCGACTCCGAGGTGACGACGACCCGCACCCCGGCCTGGCGCGTGCCGAACACGGTCTCGACGTCGGCGAGCGCTCCCGCGCGGAGCGTGTCGACCAGCAGGTCATAGGCGAGCTGGTCGTTCGTGCGCGGATCGGCCGCGAGGTCGTCGGCTCGCTTCTTCTCGTCGGCGTCGACGAATCGCGGTCCTCCGCGCCGCGGCCGCAGCGCGCTCGCGACGATCGCCGCCACCCACGCACCCATCTCGTCATCGAAGGTGATCGACCCGCGGCGCAGGCCGTCGGCGTCCGTCCACATGCGGAAAGAGCGCGACGCGTACCGCTCGTCGAAGCGGCGCGTGGCGCCCGCGGGATCCAGCTGATCGCGGCACGACCGCGCGATGCGTGCGAGCTCTTCGACGGTGCGTTCGCGTGCCTCGAGCACGAGCTGCTCGCTTGCGACCGACCAGAGCTCCGCGGTCGCGGCGCGCGCTCGGGCGTCGTCCGAGAGACCGAGCGGCGGCTCGCCGAGGCCGCGCATGATGGCGTCGTGCTGCGCCGAGGTGACGTCCCCGGCGAGCAATGCGCGACCGAGAGCGGCGTGCCAGGGCGCGACGGCGGCCTCCTCGTCGGCCGCGCCGCCGGAGACCGTGGCGCTCGCCGCGAGGAGCGACTCGCCGAGCCGGACGTGCTTGGCGGCATCCGCCCTCGTCGAACCGGTGAGCTCCTGCACGAGCGCTACCGGCGTTCGGTGTCCGCGCACCTGCGCCAGTCCGGAGTGCCCATCCGTGCGCCGGGAGCGGGATGACGCCACTCCGGCGGCGATGATCCTCAGCCGTTCGGCCGCGCCGACGAGCGCGGATGCGGCGGAGATGACATCAACGACGCCCTGGTCGTCGAGCGCCGACACGCGCCCCGCCACGGTGTCGGCATCGACATCGCCGATGACGGCGTGCAGCGCCGCGACCTGCGCGTCGATGTCGGTGAAGAGTGCCATGATTCATCATCGCAGGAGCCTCCGACATTCGAAGAAAGGTGCGAGAAGTGATGAAACCCGACAGAGCTATGACAGGGCGCCGCCGACCGCGCGCACGTCGACGGGTGTATCGACAGATGTGCGGACGGCGATCTCGATCGCCGTAGCGATCTCGGGGAGCGGGAGCGACGGAGCGCCCGCCGGCGCATGCTCGGCATCCCACGGCACGTGGATGAACCCCGCGCGCGTTCCCGGTCGGAGCGAGGCCGCATCCAGCGCATGGAAGAACACGTGGTTGCACACGAACGTGCCGGCCGAGTGCGACAGTTCGGCGGGGATGCCGGCGTCGGCGATCGCCCGCACGACGGCCTTGACGGGAATCGTCGCGAAGCGCGCGTCCGGCGCGCCCTCGAGGCTCGGCTCGTCGATCGGCTGGGCGCCGTCGTTGTCGGGGATGCGCGCATCGACCAGGTTGACGGCGACGCGCTCGACGCCGATCGCACTCCGACCGCCTGCGAGTCCCACCGCGATCACGACGTCGGGCTCGTGCGTCGGCGACGAGCTCGCGCAGCATCGCCGCCGCGCCGCCGAAGGTGACGGGGAGAACTGCTGTGACGAGCACGGCCGGCCCGCTCCACCGCGAAGCGACGAGGTGCACGGCTTCGCCCGAGGGGTTCGTCGCCTCGCCGCCGAACGCCTCGAAACCCGTCAGCAGGACCGTCGTCATGCGTCCACAGTAGGCGGCGGGGCGCCGTAGGGCGTGCCGCGGCGCCGCCAGCCGACCGGACGCGCCGTGGGCCGGCGGTTTCACGGATCGAGCGTGAACCTTTCGGCCGATGCTGGACACTACAGGGTATGAGCGATGACGACGCCGCGTTGTGGGGCCGGGTCCGGGATGGCGACGAGTCCGCCCTCGCCGGACTCCTCGACCGGCACCACCTCCGCCTGTTCCGGCATGCCCTGCGCCTGCTGAGCTCGCGGGAGGATGCGATGGATGCCGTCGCCGTCGCGTTCTTCGAGATGTGGCGCAAGCGCGAATCCGTGCGGCTCGTCGACGGTTCGCCGCTCCCGTGGCTCCTCAATACCGTGTCGAACTGCGCGCGCAACCTCGAGCGCTCGTCCCGCCGCTACCGCGCGCTCATCCATCGGGCGCATCCTCCGTCGCATAGCCGGGACGTCGTCGCGCAGGACGAGAGCGGTGTGCTCGCGGCACTCAAGCGGCTGCCTGCCCGGGACCAGAGCGTGCTCGTGCTCACGGTCTTCGAGGGGTACTCGGAGCGCGCCGTCGCCGAGACGCTCGGCATTCCCGTCGGAACGGTGAAGTCGCGGCTGGCGCGGGCGAAGGCGACGCTCCGCGACGAGATCACGTCCTTGGAGGCGTCATGGGCATGAACGACGAACTCACGCCGCGTGAGCTGGATGCGCTACGCGGCACCGTCCTCGGGGGTGCGCCGCGCATCAGACCCGCGGGCGCGCACCGGATGCAGCTCATCGCCGTCTCGGTGGCGCTCGTCCTGGTCGCCGGCGTCGCCGGCGGCGCGCTCGCAACGGCTTCGCTGTTCGGCAGTGCACCGGTGCCTCCCGCAGTGACCCCGACGCCTACCGTCAGTGTGGCCCCGACGCCGACTCCCACTCCGATCCCGACCCCGACGTTTGTCGCGGCGAGTCCCGCTCTTGGAGGAGACTGCAGCGCGGTGCTTTCCCTCGACGAAGCGTCGTCGATCGTCGACGACGAACTGTCCTTGCGTCCAAGGATGACCTTCGGTCCGACGGTGATCGGCGGCGTCTCGTGCGGATGGCACGCGCTGAATCAGGGCGGATCGCACTTCAGGAGCTATCTGAGCGTTGGGGTGTACCCCGCCTCTGTCGTGCCCGATGTCCGTTGCGTCCCAAACTGAGGGACGCGAGTGCTGGATGGGGTGCGAGTATGCCGAGCTCCATGGTGCGGCCTGGGTGGTCGCGAGCGCAGACACCCTCGAAGACGCAATCGCCGCCGTGCAGCTCGTCGGGCCGCGGGCGGCAGGCGATCCCGGAAGCCCGGCGGAGCAACGACCCGGTGCATGGGCCGCGGGCGACTGCGAGTCGCTCGAACTGCTCGTCGGCACGACTCTCGCGCGGGACGACTTCTCTCCGTATGCGGGGGACGCGATGCCCTACGGTCTCGAATGGGACGTGCTGACGCTCAACGGCGTCGCGCAGTGGTGCTCGGTCTTGGGTACGGGGAGCCCTTCCGTGTCAGAGCAGGTTCAGATATACGTCATGCCGGGATCGCGCGACGTTCAGCCAGACTCGGAGCAGGACGTCACCCCGATCGAAGTGGCCGGCGCCTCAGCGTGGCTCATCGACGCGCCCGGCGTACTCGCGTCGACGGGCGACAACGCGATCCTCGTCACGGCGCGATTCCTCACTTCTGATCAGCTCGCGGCGATTGCGCAACAGGTGATCGGACTGCTCGACGCTCGACGATGACCCACGGGGCTGTCGCAATGGCGCCGGCATCCCACGCCTAGACTTGACGCTCGTGGTCACCCGTCTCTCGCACTTCTTCCTCCGCACACTCCGCGAAGACCCGGCCGATGCCGAGGTCACGTCGCACCGTCTGCTCGTCCGCGCCGGCTACATCCGCCGTGCCGCGCCGGGCATCTTCACCTGGCTGCCGCTGGGTCTGAAGGTCAAGGCGCGCATCGAGGAGATCATCCGCGAAGAGATGACGAACGCGGGGGCGTACGAAGTGCACTTCCCGGCTCTCCTGCCGCGCGAGCCCTACGAGGAATCAGGGCGCTGGACGTCGTACGGCGACGGGATCTTCCGCCTGCAGGACCGTCGCGGCGCCGACTACCTGCTCGCCCCGACCCACGAGGAGATGTTCACGCTCCTCGTCAAGGACCTGTACTCGTCGTACAAGGACCTGCCGCTGACGATCTACCAGATCCAGGACAAGTACCGCGATGAGGCGCGCCCCCGCGCCGGCCTCCTGCGCGGACGCGAGTTCACGAT
The DNA here is from genome assembly GCA_963695125.1 of uncultured Actinomycetota bacterium. Classification (GTDB taxonomy): domain Bacteria; phylum Actinomycetota; class Actinomycetes; order Actinomycetales; family Microbacteriaceae; genus Microbacterium. Next base: position 111,038 of record CAVOFY010000003.1, on the reverse strand, counting down.
GAAGGACGCGTACTCGTTCGACTACACCGACGAGGGGCAGGATGCCTCGTACATGTCGCAGCGCGACGCCTACGAGCGGATCTTCCAGCGTCTCGGCCTCGAGTACGTCATCGTCGCGGCCGACAACGGTCTCATGGGCGGCGCGCGCAGCGAGGAGTTCCTGCACCCGATCGCCGTCGGCGAAGACACCTTCGTGCGCTCGGCGAACGGCTATGCCGCCAACGTCGAGGCGTTCACGACCGTCGCACCCGACCCGATCCCGTTCGACGGACTGCCCGACGCCGGTCATCTTCGACTCGCCCGACACCCCGACGATCGAGACCCTCGTCGCGCACGCGAACGCGCACCTCGACGGCGAGTACACCGCCGCCGACACGCTCAAGAACGTCGTGCTCGCCCTCACGCACCTCGACGGCACGCGCGAGCTCGTGGTCGTGGGCATCCCCGGCGACCGCGAGATCGACGACAAGCGCGCCGAGGTCGCCTTCGCCCCCGCCGCCGTCGAGGCTGCGACGACGGAGGACTTCGAGCGCAACCCGCTGCTCGTGAAGGGCTACATCGGGCCGTGGTCCGAGACGGGCGCGATCCTCGGCGAGGAGTCGGCCACCGGCATCCGGTACCTTCTCGACCCGCGGGTCGTCGACGGCACGTCGTGGATCACGGGCGCGAACATCGACGAGAAGCACGTGCACTCGCTCGTCGCGGGCCGCGACTTCGCGGCCGACGGGTTCGTCGAGGTCGCGAACGTGCGCGCCGGGCGACCCCGCGCCGGACGGCTCCGGTCCCGTCGAGCTCGCGCGCGGCATGGAGATCGGCCACGTCTTCCAGCTCGGCCGCTTCTTCGCCGAGACGCTCGGACTCAAGGTGCTCGACGAGAACGGCAAGCTCGTCACGGTCACGATGGGCTCGTACGGCATCGGCGTGACCCGCATCCTCGCGATCCTCGCCGAGCTCAACAACGACGACAAGGGCCTCGTCTGGCCCGAGTCCGTCGCGCCGTTCGACGTGCAGGTCGTCGCGGCGGGTCGGGATGCCGTCGTCTTCGAGGTCGCCGAGCAGCTCTCGGCCGACGCTCGAGGCATCCGGCCTCGACGTGCTCTACGACGATCGCCCGAAGGTGTCGCCCGGTGTCAAGTTCGCCGACGCCGAGCTCATCGGCGTGCCGAAGATCGTCATCGTCGGGCGCGGCGCGGCCGACGGCCAGGTCGAGCTGTGGGATCGCCGCAGCGGCGACCGCGAGAACGTCACGGTCGCCGAGGCGGTCGCTCGTCTCACCGCCTGACGCGCACGGCAGGGTCAGCAGCTGACCCTGCCGTGGAGCATCGTGTCGTCTGGGGTGTCGCGCGTCACGAGCGCCTTCAGCATGCCCGCGGCGATGACGATCTTGCCGTGGGCGGGCTCCCAGAACTCGCACTCGACGGGGGTCACCTTCAGCAGCGTGATCCCGGGCGTGTCGAGGCCGTCCTCGAACCAGATGTCGAGCGACGGCGTGTACAGCTCCGCCATCTTGGCCCGGTCGTCGACGGTGCGCGCTCTGCCCGCGACCGAGACGAAGCGGATCCCCTGCGCGTCGAGGTAGGCGAGCCCGACGTCGCTGGTCTGCCTCGGCCTCCTCGACCTTCTTGCTGTCTTCGAGCGTGAAGAACCAGATGTCGCCGGCGTCGTCCATCTGCCGGGTGCTCATGGGCCGCGAGACGAGGTTGCCCGCGGCATCCTGCGTCGTCAGCATCGTGAAGTCGATGTCCTCGACGAGCTCGCGCACGCGCGCGATCGCCTCGGGTCCCGTCACTTCGTTCTCATGGGTCTGAGTCATAGCCCCACTCTCCGTCGGCGTGCCGTATGCGGGTAGGGCCTTGACAGCGCGCGTCAGAGCTTCGCGTAACGCGCACGGAGGACGCAGAAGACGCCATAGACGACGAGGCCCGCACCGACCGCACCGGCGAGCCAGGGGCCGTAGGGAAGGGCGAGGAGCGCCGAGATCGCGGCGTCCAGCCCGCCCGCGGCATCGGGGTCGACCTTGACCGCCGCGACCAGCAGCAGCACGCCCACGATCAGCAGTGCGACGCCCTTCGCGACGAAGCCGACGATCCCGAGCGTCTTGACGGCGGTGCCGATGGCCGTCGCCGGGATGGACATCTTCTTCTCGAAGCTGCGGCGGACGCCCATGACGACGAACGCAGCGCCGCCGATGGCGATCCCGAGCCCGACGGCGCCCAAGACGAACACGCCGCCAGGGACCACGAGCACCCCGCGGCTGAGCGCCTGCGCCGTCTCGTCGGCGTCAGGGCGTGCGCCGAGGGCGACGGACGCGGCGACCGTGCCGAGCGCGAGGAAGACGACGGCCTGCCCCCACTCCGAGACCCGCACGCCCCACTTCGATGCTTCGCGGACCGTGCTGTCCTTCACGGCGCCGTCGAGCGGCTCGGGGGCAGTCGATGTGCGCGGGTGGGCGAGGACGCCTTCGAGCGCGTGCCATATGCCCAGCGCCCACAGGGCGGCGGCGAGGAGCCACAGGGCGGCGAATCCCAGCGGCGCATCGGCGATCGCCCTGAAGGCGCCGACCTGATCGGCCTCGCCCTCACCGCCGACTGCGACGACGAGGACGATCACGCCGATCAGGATGTGGACGAGACCATTCGCGGCGAATCCCGCTCGCGCGAGTCCGCGCAGCGGGGGAGCGGCCTCCGCCTTGCGCGCAGCGCGTCGGGCCTGAGCGGTCATACGCACACGATAGGGGCGCAGGCGACTTCCCGTGACCGCTTGACGTCGGCGTGCCAGGCTGGATGCATGCCGTCCGGACCCTCTCACGTGATCCCGTCCGAAGTGACCGACCAGCTGCGCGCCGTGATCGCGGCAGCCGGCATCACCGAGAACCCCGATCTCGTGGCACGCATTCTCGCGACGGGCGTCGGCCTGGGGCTCGACGACGCAGGGCGACTCGACCTCAAGATCACGTCGTCGGCGCTTGTCGGAGATGCGGTCGGCGTTCCGTCTGTTCGCGCCGTACGAAGGCATCCCGAAGGTCACGATCTTCGGCTCGGCGCGCACGCGCTCGGACGATGCGCTCTACCGGCAGGCCGCTGAGATGGCCGCCGCGCTCGCGGCCCGGGGCTGGATGGTCGTGACCGGTGCCGGCCCGGGGATCATGCGGGCCGCCGCCGAGGGAGCGGGCCCCGACCACTCGCTCGGCGTGTCGATCCGGCTCCCGTTCGAAGAGAAGCCGAACGCGATCGTCGAGGCGAATGCGCGCAATGTCGCGATGAAGTACTTCTTCACCCGCAAGCTGATGCTCGTGAAGGAGTCCAGCGGCTTCGTGTGCGTGCCCGGCGGGTTCGGCACGCTCGACGAGATGTTCGAGCTGCTGACGCTGCAGCAGACCGGCAAGGCCGACCCGACGCCGATCGTGCTGCTCGACGCGCCGGGCGGCACCTTCTGGACGGGGCTCAAGCGCTTCGTCGACGAGCAGCTCGTCGCGTCGGGCGTCATCTCGCCCGACGACTTCGATCGTGTGCTCGTCACCGACTCGGTCGAGGCTGCGACGGATGAGATCACCGGATTCTGGCGCAACTACGACTCACTGCGCTGGGTCGGCGGCCGACTCGTGCTCGGCTGCAGAGCCGAGCCGACGGATGCCGAGGTCGCAGCGCTCAACGACGAGTTCGGCGACCTGCTCGCGAGCGGGTCGCATCGAGAAGGCCCGCGGCCGCTGCGCAGCGAGCTGGCCGATGACGACCGCATCGATCTGCCGCGACTCGTGCTGCGCGCTCGACCAGTGGCGGGTCGGCGAGCTCTACCGCCTGATCCGCGCGATCAACGCGCTGCACACAGCGCCGCCGCACTCCGACGTGTAGACGCCGCGTCGGCGGCGATCAGTGATCCGTGTCAGATGGTCGCGGTGCTTCCGGGCCTGTCGCGCTTGCGTCTGCATGTCGATGCGGGCCGGTGACGGTGAGCTCGTCCTCCCAGCACCTCGATGCCGGTCACGTCGGGCAGGAGCGTCGCGTGAAGACGGGATCCCGGCCCTCGCGGCGCTGCGCGTGTAGTCCTTGAGCAGTCGGAAGGCGATGCCGGAGAGCAGGGCGATCGCGACGAGGTTGACGAGCGCCATGAGGCCCATGGCGCCGTCCGCGAAGTTCCAGACGAGGTCGGCGCCGACGACCGATCCCGCGAGCACGGCGGCGACGACGAGCACGCGGTACGCCGGCGAGCACGGAGCGGCGCGGAGTGATGAACTCGATGTTGGACTCGCCGTAGTAGTAGTTGCCGAGGATCGAGCGAGAACGCGAGCAGGAAGATGATGACGCTGAGAGGATGTTCGACCACTCGCCGAGCGTGCTCAGAGCGCCCCCTGGGTGAGCCCGATGCCCCGCGTCCGCGCCCGCGAGATCGGGCACCGAGACGAGGATGATGAACGCCGTGATCGAGCACACGAGGAACGTGTCGAAGTAGACGCCGAGGGTCTGCACGAGACCCTGCTTGACGGGATGCGTCACCGCGGCGCTCGCGCCGGCGTTCGGGGCGGAGCCCAGCCCGGCCTCGTTGGAGAACATGCCGCGCTTGACGCCCGGTGAGGATGATGTAGCCGAAGGTCGCGCCGACGACCTCGTTGTAGCCCGAGCGCCTGCGTGAAGATCTCCGCGAAGACGGCCGGCAGCCGGTCGATGTGGAGCGCGACGACGACGAGGCCGAGGAGGAGATAGAGCAGCGCCATGGTGGGCACGAGCGTCTGGGTGACCGAGGCGATGCGGCGCACGCCCGCCGAAGACGACGAGCCCGTGAGCGCGGCGATGCACGATGCCGATGACCCACGGCAGCCACGCGAGCACCTCGGCGCCGACGCTCGCCGAGACCGTCGCCGGGATCGTGTTCGCCTGCAGCGAGCGAGAACGCGAACGGGAAGCAGATGATGAGGATGACCGCGAAGAGGATGCCCATCCAGCGCGCCTTGAGCCCACGCTGCATGTAGTACGCCGGTCCGCCGCGGAAGCCGTCCGTGTCGCGGACCTTGAACAGCTGCGCGAGCGAGGACTCGATGAAGCTCGAAGCGCCGCCCACGAACGCCATGAGCCCACATCCAGAAGACGGCTCCCGGGCCGCCGAGCGCGATCGCCGTCCCGACGCCGGCGATGTTGCCCACCCCGACGCGCGAGGCCGCCGAGATCGTGAAGGCCTGGAACGCCGAGACCGACTGCGGCTCGCCGTCTCGGTCGCGCGGCGTCTTGTCGGTGAGGGTGCGGAACATCTCGGGGATGAGCCGGAACTGCACGACGCCCGAGCGGACCGTGAAGTACAGGCCGAGCACGACGACGATGGGCAGCACGATCCACGTCCAGAGATTGTCGCCCCAGGTCAGGAGCCACTCGTTCACGGCGTCCATGCTGTCAGTATGTCGGGGAGGGCTCCGCGCACACCAGGATCACCGCCAGAGCCGCCGGGCGCGCCGACGTACCATGGATGAGGTGACCTATCCGCAGTCGAGGCACCGTGCTCCGCGTTGGAGCGTGCTCCCGCGGGCGCTCAGGTCGGCTCCGCCGATCGTGCTCGTGGTCGTCGGCGCGATCGCGCTCCTGCTCGGGCTGCTGATCGTCACACGTCCTCTCACGTCGCTCGTCATCCTGACGATCTACGTCGGCGTGAGCGCCATCATGTCCGGTGTTGCGGGACTGCTCGGTCGCAAGACGACGTCGTGGGTGCGTCGCATCTTCTCCGCCGTGTGGATCGTCCTGGGTCTTGCGATCCTCATCGGCCTCGGGGGAACGCTCGACGTGCTCCCGGACGTCCTCGCACTGCTCCTCGTGCTGGGCGGGCTCGCCTCGCTCTTCGACGCCGTCCTCGCGACGCGCGTGAGCGAGCGCGTGCTCGCGCTCGCGTGGGGTGCGGCGCAGATCGTCTTCGGTGTTCTCGCCCTCACGTGGCCCGACGTCACGTTGCTCGTCGTGGCGCTCGTCTTCGGAGTGCGCACGATCGTCTTCGGCGCCACGACCCTGCTGCGCGGTGCGCAGACGCTCGCCCGTCGCCCTGCGCGCGCGCCGGCCGCGCCGTCGCGCCGTCGCGTCGCGTGGACCGCGGCCGGACGGTACGCGCTGTCGGCGCTGCTCGTCGCGCTGGCGGCCGGCGGCTGGGCCCTCAACAGCTGGCTGGAGGACGGCGCCCCCAACGTCGACGCGTTCTACGAACCGCCGGGCGTCGTGCCGTACGAGCACGGCAAGCTCATCCGGTCCGACGAGTTCGCCGGCCAGCATCCACCCGGCGCCGACGTGCATCGCATCCTCTACACGACGAGGGATGCCCTCGGGCAGCCGGCCGTCGCGAGCGCCCTCGTGATCGTCCCCTCCGAATCGCGGGCCGGTGCCCGCCCTGTCGTCGCCTGGAACCACGGCACGACGGGCGTCGCGCGGGGCTGCGCCCCGAGCCTGCGGGATGCCTCGGCGACCCGCTGGGCGATCCCCGCACTGAACGACGCGATCGCGCGCGGCTGGGTCGTCGTCGCCTCCGACTACTCGGGACAGGGCGCGCCGGGAGTCTTCCCGTACCTCATCGGCCGGGGCGAAGCGCGGTCGTCGCTCGACGCCGTGCTGGCGGCACGAGAGCTCGACGGGCTGGCGCTCTCGCCGCGCACCGTCGCGTGGGGTCATTCGCAGGGCGGTCACGCGGCCCTGTGGATGGTCGAGACGGCACGCTCGTACGCCCCGCAGCTCTTCGTCCGCGGAGCGGCCGTGCTCGCCCCCGTCGTCGACCCTCTCGCCCTCGCCGAGGAGATCGACCGCGACGATCCGGATCCTCTCCTGTCGATCCTGACGTCGTGGGTGCTCGTCCCGTACGCCGACACATATCCGGACGTGCATCTCACGGACTACGTCGCGCCAGGCGCCGCTGCGATCGTCCGCGAGATGACCCAGCGATGTCCGACCGAGCCCGGCGTCCTCGTGTCGGTCGCGACGAGCCTCGGGGTGTCGGGGGACCGACCGCTCTACCTCGGCGACCTCACCTCGGGTCCGCTCGGCGACCACCTCGCCGAGAACGCCGCGCGAGGCCCGTGGGGCATCCCCCTCCTGGTCGCGTGGGGCGATGCCGACGAGGTGATCCCGCCGAGGCTCCAGGAAGAGTTCGTCGAGAGTCTCTGCGCCGAGGGGGAGCGGGTACGGTGGAGCGCGTACGGCGGCTACGACCACCTCGCGACCCTCCTGCCGCCGTCCCGATTCCTGCCGCTGCTGATCAACTGGACGGATGCCGTGCTGACCGGCAAGGACGCATACCCCCTCGACGACTGCGGCCGCTGAGGCGCCCTCCCAGCTCCGGCGACGTCCACATCCGGTAGCGTTGTAGGGTTCCGGCGCGCACGACGAGCCGGTGAGAGCTGAATAGGGAGGCCATCGTGGATATCGATCTCGGACTGCTGAGGACCGTCGAACGCGAGAAGGAGATCCCCTTCGAGGAGCTCGTCGGCATCATCGAGCAGGCGATCCTGACCGCCTATGCCAAGCACACGTCGCCCACGGGCGAGCTGCCCGACGGGAGCCCGTGCGGAGCTGAACCGCAAGACCGGTCACGTCGCGGTGTTCATCCCGCTCCTGCGACGAGGACGGGCTCGTCATCGGTGAAGAGGAGTCGACTCCCGAGGACTTCGGCCGCATCGCCGCCTTCGCCGCGAAGCAGGTCATCAGCCAGCGTCTGCGCGACATCGCCGACGACGCCGTGCTGGGCGAGTTCCGCGGCAAGGAGGGCGACATCGTCGCCGGCATCGTGCAGCAGGGACCCAACCCCCGCATGGTCCACGTCGACCTCGGCACGGTCGAGGCGATCCTCCCGCCCGAGGAGCAGGTCCCGACCGAGGACTACGCGCACGGTGCACGCCTGCGCGTCTACGTGACGTCGGTCTCGAAGGGCACGAAGGGTCCGCAGATCACGGTCTCGCGCACGCATCCCGGACTCGTCCGCAAGCTCTTCGCGCTCGAGGTTCCCGAGATCGCGAACGGACTCGTCGAGATCGTGTCGCTCGCGCGCGAGGCCGGCCACCGCACCAAGATCGCCGTGAAGGCCAACGACCCCTCCATCAACGCGAAGGGCGCCTGCATCGGCGAGCTGGGGCGTCGCGTGCGCGCCGTCACCGAGGAACTCGAGCGGCGAGAAGATCGACATCGTCGACTACGACCCCGAGCTCGCGAAGTTCGTCGCGAACGCCCTCTCTCCGGCGAAGGTCTCGTCGAGCTTCATCCTGGATGCCTCATCGAAGGCCGTCCGGGCGCTGGTGCCGGACTACCAGCTGTCGCTCGCGATCGGCAAGGAAGGGCAGAACGCCCGCTTGGCCGCGAAGCTCACGGGAGCGAAGATCGACATCCAGCCCGACAGCGTCCTGGACGAGTAGTCGCCGGACGGCGATGGGGCCTGGAGGTGTAGGATGGATCCTGTACGAACGTGTGTCGGTTGCCGCGCGCGTGCTCCCCGGTCCGCTCTTCTGAGAGTGGTTCGTGTCGAGACCACCCTCATCCCTGATGAACGAGCCTCGATGCCCGGACGGGGCGCGTGGGTGCACACGACATCCGAGTGCGTGGATGTCGCAATCCGGCGCCACGCCTTCGTGCGAGCATTGCGCGCGTCAGGTCCACTTGACACGCAGACCCTCACCGAACACCTCCAGCGAAACGGCTGAACGGCTATGGAATCAAAGTGAACGGCTCGAAATGAGTCCCGTCCGCGACTAACGGTCTGCCCTGCCTGGGTGGACCCCAGACAGGAGAATTGTGGCTAACGCCAAACCCCGCGTGCATGAGATCGCCTCCGAACTCGGCGTCGACAGCAAGGTGGCTCTCGCCAAGCTGAAGGAGCTCGGCGAGTTCGTCAAGAGCCCCTCGTCCACCATCGAACCCCCCGTGGCCCGCAAGCTGCGCGCCGCACTCGAGGCGGAGGGCGCATCGAAGCCTGCCGCAGCGGCGACGCCGTCCCCGGCCGCTCCGGGCGCGTCCGCGCGCCCGGCTGGCCGTCCCGGCCCCGCTCGTCCGACGCCTGCTCCGGCGGCGCCGGCCGCTCCCGCGGCTCCTGCCGCAGAGGCTCCCGCTGCGCCGGCTCCGGCTGCCCCCGCTGCTCCGGCCGCCGCTCCCGCGACTCCCGCTCCGGCCGACGCGAAGCCGACTCCTGACGCCCCCTCGGCGGCGCCGACCCCGGGTGCTCCCCGCCCCGGTGGCGCTCAGGGTGCGCCCGGCGCCCCGCGTCCGGGCAACAATCCCTTCGCATCGTCTCAGGGCATGGGCCAGCGTCCCGCTGGCCCGCGTCCCGGCAACAACCCCTTCGCGTCCGCGCAGGGCATGGGCCAGCGCCCGACGCCCGGCAACATCCCGCGCCCGCAGGCTCCTCGCCCCGGTGCTCCGCGCCCCGGTGCTCCGCGCCCCGGCGGCGCAGGTCGTCCTGGCGGCGCCGGTCGTCCCGGCGCTCCGTTCCAGCAGCGTCCCGGCGCCCCCGGTCGTCCCGGCGGTGCCGGCGGCTTCCAGCGTCCCGGTGGCGCACCCGGCGGTGCGCCCGGCGGTTTCGCGGGTCGTCCCGGTGGTGGCGGCGGTCGTGGCCGTGGCCCCGGCGGCGGTACCGCGGGTGCCTTCGGCAAGGGCGGCGGCAAGTCCAAGCAGCGCAAGTCGCGCAGGGCGAAGCGCCAAGAATTCGAGATGAGGGATGCGCCGACCGTCGGTGGCGTCAACGTCTCGCGTGGCAACGGCGAGATCATCCGCATGCGCCGGGGCGCGTCCATCTCGGACTTCGCCGACAAGATCGAGAGCATCACCGGCTACACGGTGCAGCCCGGCACGCTCGTCACCATCCTGTTCAACCTCGGTGAGATGGCCACGGCGACGGAGTCGCTCGACGAGGCTACGTTCGAGGTCCTCGGTGCCGAGCTCGGGTACAAGATCCAGATGGTCTCGCCTGAGGATGAGGACAAGGAGCTCCTCGAGAGCTTCGGCCTCGACCTCGACCGCGAGCTGGAGGACGAGAACGAGGACGACCTCGAGATCCGTCCGCCCGTCGTGACCGTCATGGGTCACGTCGATCACGGTAAGACCCGGCTGCTCGACGCCATCCGCCAGACCAACGTGGTCGCGGGCGAAGCCGGCGGCATCACGCAGCACATCGGTGCGTACCAGGTCTGGACCGAACACGAGGGCATCGAGCGCGCGCTCACCTTCATCGACACCCCGGGTCACGAGGCGTTCACCGCCATGCGTGCCCGTGGTGCCCAGGTGACCGACATCGCGATCCTGGTGGTCGCGGCGGACGACGGCATCATGCCGCAGACGGTCGAGGCGCTCAACCACGCCCAGGCCGCCGGTGTGCCGATCGTCGTCGCGGTCAACAAGATCGACAAGCCCGAGGCCAACCCGGCCAAGGTGCGCCAGCAGCTGACCGAATACGGTCTCGTCGCTGAGGAGTACGGCGGCGACGTGCAGTTCGTGGATGTCTCGGCGCGAGCCGGCACGAACATCCAGGAGCTGCTCGACGCGGTCCTCCTGACGGCGGATGCCGGGCTCGACCTCACGGCGAACCCGAACAAGGCGGCGCGCGGTGTCGCGATCGAGGCGAAGCTCGACAAGGGACGCGGTTCGGTCGCCACGGTGCTCATCCAGTCCGGAACGCTGCGGGTCGGCGACGCGATCGTTGCGGGCACCGCGTACGGCCGCGTGCGTGCCATGGCGGACGAGAACGGCGACGCCGTCCTCGAGGCATGGCCGTCCCGTCCCGTTCAGGTGCAGGGTCTGAACTCCGTGCCGCGTGCCGGTGACACGTTCATCGTGACCGAAGAGGACCGCCTCGCCCGTCAGATCGCCGAGAAGCGTGAAGCGGCCGAGCGCAACGCGCAGCTGGCCAAGGCCCGCAAGCGCATCTCGCTCGAGGACTTCACCCGCGCGCTCGAAGAGGGCAAGGTCGAATCGCTCAACCTCATCATCAAGGGCGACGTGTCGGGTGCCGTCGAGGCGCTCGAGGAGTCGCTCCTCAAGATCGAGGTCGACGATTCGGTGCAGCTGCGCATCATCCACCGCGGTGTCGGTGCCGTCACCGAGTCGGATGTGAACCTGGCGACGATCGACAACGCGATCATCATCGGCTTCAATGTCCGTCCCGACGCGAAGGCGCGCGAGCGCGCCTCGCGAGAGGGCGTCGACATCCGGTTCTACTCGGTCATCTACAATGCGATCGACGATGTCGAGCAGTCCCTCAAGGGCATGCTCAAGCCGGAGTTCGAAGAGAAGCAGTCGGGTGTCGCCGAGATCCGCGAGGTGTTCCGCTCCTCGAAGTTCGGCAACATCGCCGGTGTCATCGTCCGCTCGGGCACGATCACGCGCAACGCCAAGGCGCGCGTCATCCGCGACGGCATCGTGATCGCCGACGGCCTGGCCATCGAGTCGCTGCGTCGCTTCAAGGACGACGTCACCGAGGTCCGCACGGACTTCGAGGCGGGTATCGGCCTGGGCAAGTACAACGACATCCAGGTCGGCGACGAGATCGAGACCATCGAGATGGTCGAGAAGCCGCGAGGCTAGTCGAACGGCGAAATCGTTCGGGATGCTCCGCCCTCACGGGGCGGAGCATCCTGTGCATCCACCGGCAGCGGTGGCGACGAAGAGGAGAACACATGGCCGGCGAACGCCAAGCACGAGTGGCAGACCGCATCCGCGTCGTACTCGCGGAGCGACTGGAGAAGGGCCTGCGCGACCCGCGCCTCGGTTTCGTGACCATCACGGACGTCAAGGTCACGGGTGACCTGCAGCACGCGTCGGTGTTCTACACCGTCATGGGCGACGAGGCGCTGCGGGCCGACACGGCCGCTGCGCTGAAGTCCGCGACGGGCATGCTCCGCAGCGAAGTGGGCAAGCACCTCAACACGCGCCTCACGCCCTCACTCGAGTTCATCCTCGACGCGATCCCCGAGAACGCCGATCACATCGCCGCGCTTCTGCGCGAAGCGCGCGAGCGTGATGCGGCCGTCGCGGGGCTCGCGTCCACCGCGACGTACGCCGGCGACGCCGATCCCTACGTCAAGCCGCGGGCCGAGGACGACGAGGGCGACGCCGACGACGAATGACATCGCAGAAACAGGGGGCTCCGGCCGTCCCGCCCTTCTGCGATGTCACGTCCCGATCAGGCCGGCAGCCGCAGCATCCCGTCGCTCGCCTCGGCAAGTCCGTCGGCGATGAGTGAATCGATCGCGCGGTCGCGCTGCCGTGCGTCGGGCCAGTCCGGGATCACGGCCACAAGGGGCACGGCGTGGGCCTCGGCCTCCCGCAGCGCCTTCAGGACGGCGCCGCGCGTCTGGCGGTCACTGCCCTCGTAGCGGGCCTGGCGCCGTCGCTCGTCACCCGTGTCGGGGTAGCCCGCAAGCCGCCATGCGCAGAGATCGGCGAGCGGGCACGCCTCGCAGCGAGGCGAGCGGGCCGTGCAGACGACGGCTCCGAGCTCCATGGCGGCGGCGTTCACGATCGTGGAGGCCTCGACGTCGAGCGGGAGCACGGCCTCCATGGCGGCGAGATCGCGCTTGCCCGGCGGGCCGGGCTGTGCGCGCCCGTCGATCGTGCGGGCGAGGACGCGACGCGTATTGGTGTCGACGACGGGATGCCGGTCGCGATAGGCGAACACCGCGACGGCGCGTGCCGTGTAGTCGCCGACGCCCGTGAGGGCCAGGAGCGCGTCGACATCGCTCGGCACGACCCCGTCATGCCGGAGGGCGATCTCGGTCGCGGCGCGGTGCAGCCACAGCGCCCGCCGCGGGTAGCCGAGGTTCGCCCACTGCGCGACGGCCGCGGCGGGGGAGTCGGCCGCGAGCGCCGCGGGGTCGGGCCACCGTTCGAGCCACGCCTCGAGGTGCGGGATGACGCGGTTCACCGGCGTCTGCTGCAGCATGAACTCGCTCACGAGCACTCCCCACGCGCTGAATCCGGCGCGTCGCCACGGCAGATCGCGGGCGTTCTCGCGGTACCACGCGATGAGCGGCGTCGCGAGGTCGAGCATGACGATCAGCCTATGCGGGCGCCGCTCGTCACGATCACGCATCGAACACGGGAGGGGGCTGCCGGGAGCCCTACGCTGGCCATACACCACCGGAAGGAACTTCATGCGCCGATCGGCATACGTCGTCAGCCTTGCTCTCGCCGCCCTCCTGCTCGCAGGCTGCGCGGGCGCGCCGACAGCTGGCGTGACGCCGTCCGCCGCACCGGCGCAGACGCCCTCGGCGACACCGACACCCCCTGCGGATCAGAGCGATCCGGTGGACTGGACCATCTCGGACGCCGGAATCGGTCCTTTCGAGATCGGCATGCCCTTCGCAGATGCCCTCGCGCTCGAGCCGTCGGCCGAGGAGTTCTGCGGGCCGAATTCGGTAGCCTACGAAATGGTGTACGCGGCCCCGCCTCTCATGCTGGGCTCGGGGATGAGCGGGGGGACCTCTCTCGACCTGGTGATGTGGAGCGAGGCCGGCGGTCCACGCACCGCCGAAGGCATCGGTGTCGGCTCGACGACGGCGGATGTGCGCGCCGCGTACCCCGATGCCGAGATCGCATACTTCAACAGCGCGTTCCTGCAGGTCGGCAATGTGTTCTTCGGGTACCAATACAACGAGTCGGAGTTCGACTCGGGCGAACTGGTAGACGACGGAACAGCGAAGCCGATCAGGGACGTCGCCGTGACGATCATGGGCTCACTGCTCTACGAGTTCTGCGGCTGAGGCATCCATCCCGCACTCGTAGGCTGGTCTCATGCGCCTGCCGATCACTCCCGCCACGACGCTGATGCGCGAACTGCGCGAGGAGGTCCGTGGGAACTACCGCGCGGGCCGCATCGTCCTGGCCGTCGACGGGCGCGATGGCGCAGGCAAGACGGTCTTCGCCGACAGTCTCGCCGAGGTCTTCGCAGAAGACGGCTCCGCCGTGTTCCGGGCATCCATCGACGGCTTCCACCGGCCGCGGGCCGAACGCTACGCGCGTGGCAGGGCGAGCCCCGAGGGCTTCTACCGCGACTCTTACGACTATGCGACCTTCCGCCGCGTGCTGATCGACCCGTTCCGAGAGGGCGGGCAGACGGGCGCGACGACGGGCTTCCAGCTCGCAGCCTTCGACGTCGAACGCGACGCGGCCGTCGAGTCGGCCTGGGTCACGGCGCCGAAGGACGCCGTCCTCATCGTCGACGGGATCTTCCTGCACCGGCCAGAGCTCCGTGGCATCTGGAACTGGTCGGTCTGGCTCGATGTGCCGATCGACGTCGCGTACGAGCGCATGGCCGAGCGCGACGGCACCGACCCCGACTTCCTCTCGCCCGCGAACGCACGGTACCGGGAGGGACAGGAGCTCTACCTGCGCGACGCCGACCCGCGGGGCGCGGCATCCGTCATCGTCGACAACACCGACTTCGCCCACCCGCACCGTGTCTACCAGGACTACTGCTGATGGCCGCGGCAGGGATCGTCCTCGTCGACAAGGCGGGCGGCATGACGAGCCACGACGTCGTCGCACGCGCACGTCGCGCCTTCGGCACGCGCAAGATCGGGCACGCGGGAACCCTCGACCCCATGGCGACGGGACTCCTCCTCCTCGGCATCGAGGGTGCGACGCGCCTGCTCACCTACATCGTGGGGCTCGACAAGACCTATGCGGCGACCATCCGGCTGGGCGTCGCGACGGATTCCGACGACGCCGACGGCGAGATCACGGCGACGGTGGATGCCTCGGCCCTGACCGACGACGACATCGCGCGCGAGATGACTCCGCTCACGGGCCGGATCTCTCAGGTTCCGAGCCGCGTGTCGGCGATCAAGGTGAACGGCCGCCGGGCCTATGACCTGGCACGTGCGGGGGAGGAGGTCGAGCTCGCCGCCCGCACCGTCGAGGTGACGCGCTTCGACGTCCTCGCTGTCCGCCGCGATGAGAGCACCGTGGATCTCGACGTCGTCGTCGACTGCGCGAGCGGAACGTACATCCGCGCGCTCGCTCGCGATCTGGGCGGCGCGCTCGGCGTCGGAGGCCACTTGACGGCGCTGCGGCGCACGCGCATCGGCCCCTTCGCGCTCGACGGAGCGGCGAGCGTCGACGGCCTCGCCGAGGCATCCGTCGTCGCGCCCGCCGATGCTGCCGTCGCGGTGCTCGGACGCTTCGACGTGACCGACGACGAAGCGCGCGATCTGCGGCACGGCAAGCGCCTCGCAGGGGCGGCCGCGCGGCTCGCCTCCTCGCCCGCCGCGGCGGTCGACCCGAGCGGGACGCTCGTCGGGATCGTCGAGAAGCGCGGCCCCGATGTCAAGAGCGCCATGAACATGCCCGAGGAGGCAGCCCCATGATCATGTGGTTCACGATCGTCGTCGTCGCCGTCGCGGTCCTCGCCGGTGTGCTGTGCGTCGTGCTGGGCCTCGCCGGTCGTCGCCCGAGCGACCTCAGCGTCGGATCGCTCGCGCTGCTCGAGGTGCTGATCCTCGCGCAGATCGTCATCGGGATCATCGCCCCGCTCGCCGGCAACCCCCCGACGGGGAGCCTTCTGGAGTTCTGGGTCTACCTGATCTCCGCGGCTCTGCTCCCGCCCGCAGCGGTCTTCTGGGCGCTCCTCGAGCGCAGCCGGTGGAGCACCGTCATCATGGGGATCGCGGCGCTCGCGGTCGCCGTCATGGTCTGGCGCATGCAGGTCATCTGGACGATCCAGGTCGCCTGACCGCTCGGCGCGCGCACGTAGGATTGACGCGTCATGTCTTCACCGAAAAGCCCTCGCCGCCGCATGTCCGGCATCGGCCGCGTCCTCGTCATCGTCTACGGCATCCTCGCCCTCGGCGCGTTCGGCCGGTCGCTCGTCCAGATCATCGAGCGCTTCGACACGGCCCCCCTCGCGTTCACGCTGTCGGCGCTGTCGGCGATCGTCTACATCCTCGCGACGCTTGCGCTCGTCTTCTCCGGCTCCGCGGCCTGGTACCGCGTCGCGTGGATCGCGATCTCGTTCGAGCTCGTCGGCGTCCTCGTCATCGGCACGCTGAGCCTCATCCGGCCTGAGCTCTTCCCCGAGGCGACCGTATGGTCGTTCTTCGGCATGGGCTACCTCTTCGTGCCGCTCATCCTGCCGTTCCTCGGTCTGTGGTGGCTCGTGACCCATCGGCCTGACAAGGCGGCGGCCGTCGCGACCCAGGGTGCCGCCGCACGGATGGTCTCATGATCGTCTTCCGATCGCCGGGCGAGGTGCCCGAGGGATTCGGGCCGTCGGTCGTCGCCATCGGCAAGTTCGACGGCGTGCACTCCGGTCACCGGGCCGTCATCGACCGTGCCCGCGTAGACGCGGCGACGGGCGATGCGAGGGTCGTCGCGGTGACGTTCGACCGCAACCCGCTCGCGCTCCTGCGCCCCGAGATCTGCCCCGCGAACCTCATCGGCGTGCACCAGAAGCTGCAGTTCCTCGCCGAGACGGGCATCGACGCGACGCTCCTGCTGACCTTCGACCGGGCGCTGGCAGATCTGACGCCGCGTGAGTTCGTCCAGCACGTGCTCGTGGACGCCCTCGACGTGCGCGGGGTGCTCGTGGGCGCCGACTTCCGCTTCGGCAGCGGGGGAGCGGGCGACCCGGAGGTCCTGCGCGAGCTCGGCGATGAGTTCGGGTTCGAAGTAGAGGTCGTCGGTGACGTGCGCGCCATCGATCACGGTCGCCGGGTCTCGTCGACATGGATCCGCGAGCTCCTCGCGGAGGGCGACGTCGCGACGGCTGCACGCCTGCTCGGGCGGCCGCCGTCGGTGTGGGGCGAGGTCGTCCACGGCCTCAAGCGCGGCCGCGAGCTCGGGTACCCCACGGCCAACCTCTCGGCCGATCTCGAAGGATTCGTGCCGGCCGACGGCGTCTACGCCGGCTGGCTCATCGACGAGGGCTCGGCGGACGGGCTGCGCCCCGGCATCCGGTACGCCGCCGCCATCAGCATCGGCACCAACCCGACCTTCGACGACGTGCCCGTGCGTCAAGTCGAGGCGTATGTGCTGGACGAGACGGGGCTTGACCTGTACGGTCATCGCGTCGAGGTACAGTTCACGAATCGCGTGCGGGGGATGGTCGCGTTCGAGGGCGTCGACGCGCTCGTGCGGCAGATCGCCGACGATGTGGAGAAGGTGCGAAAGGCGCTCACATGACGACGGACAGCACGGTGCCGAAACAGCCTCTTCGTGTCGTCCGGCGGGTGATCGTGGCCGTCATCATCGTGTCGTTCGGTCTCGCCGCCCTGGGCGGCATCGTCGTGCTGCTCGGCGGCTCGCTCGGCTCCGAAGGCGGTCGCGTGCTCGGCACGACGGCCGTGGTCGGGGCCTTCAGCGTCGCCGTGCTGTGCTGCGCGGCACTCGTCGGCCGCAGGGTGCAGCTCTTCGGATTCATCGGCGCGGCGGTGTCGGCCCTGACGGCCGCGGGCGTCCTGTGGATCATCTGGTACCGCGGCGACTACTCGGACCTGTGGGACAGTCCTGATGAAGCTCACCTGGACCGGTGTCGCGCTGACCGTCGCCTTCGCATTCGCCTCGCTCCTCCTCCTGCTCGCCGATCGCGAGCAGGCCGCCGTGCGCATCGGGCTCGTGATCACGCTCGTGCTCTTCGCGATCGTCCTCGCGATGACGATCTACATCATCTGGTGGGCGGAGACGATCGACAGCGACGTCTACGGGCGCGTGCTCGGCATCTTCGCGATCCTCGCCGCGCTCGGCGCGGTCGTCGTGCCCGTCGTCTCGCTCCTGCTGCGCGCACCGCGGCCGAACGACCGACTGTCCGAAGCATCCCGCGCCATGCTCGAGGCCGAAGCCGCTCGGCGCGGCATCACGGCCGACGAGTTCGTCGCCCGGCTGGTCGGTGCGCCGCAGCCCGCCCCCGAGGTCCAGGCTCCCGTAGACCGGCGCTGAGCCCCGCTCTACGATCGAGGCGTGGATGCCGCGCTCCTGACCCTGCTCGCCGACGCGGACGCGGCGGCCAAACCGGTGAACCTGTGGGGTGCGCTCGGATGCGCCGTCGCCTATTCGGCGTCGCTCCTCGCGACACTCGACGCATTCGCCGACCTCATCCTCGCGCGCGGCGACTCACCGGCCGGCCGGCTGACCGCCGGGGTAGGCTTGAAGTTCGCGTCCAAGCTGGCCGCGGCCGCGATCGCCGTCTTCGCTGCGGGGATCGTGCTCGCCCTCGACGACAACTGGTTCGCCTTCACGAGCCTCACGATCGCATTCGTGGTCGTCGTCGGGATCGGCCTGATCGTGCTCCTTCGGCACTCGCGAGGGGCGGCACCCGCGTCGGCAATCGAAGACGACGCCCGAGACCCTGACGCGGCGGGCGCGACAGACCCAGACACCAGGAGAGCCATGAGCCGCACCGACCTTCAGACGCTCCCCGAGCGGGCTGTCGAGCTCCTCGGGGGCGAACCCGACGACACGACGCTGCGCCGCTACCTGCACGGCCTCCCGGGCGTCGACGCCGTCGGCCTCGAGCAGCGCGCGGCATCCCTCGGCACGCGCTCGATCAAGACGTCGTCCAAGGCGTGGGCGCTCGACAAGATCATCGAGCTCATCGACCTCACGACGCTCGAGGGCGCGGACACTCCGGGCAAGGTGCGCTCGCTCGTCGCGAAGGCGCTGAATCCGGATGCCTCCGACCCCACGTGCCCGCGCGTGGCCGCCGTGTGCGTCTACGGCGACATGGTCCCCACGGCCGTCGAGGCGCTCGGTGCGGCCCATGGCGACCCCGACGAGGGCGGCGTGAGCGTCGCGGCGGTCGCGACGGCGTTCCCGTCCGGCCGTGCGTCGCTCGCGATCAAGCTCGCCGACACGGCCGAGGCCGTCGCGGCCGGCGCCGATGAGATCGACATGGTCATCGACCGCGGCGCTTTCCTCGCGGGGCGCTACGGCCTCGTCTTCGACCAGATCGCGCAGGTCAAGCAGGCCTGCCGTCGTGAGGACGGCTCGTTCGCGTCGCTCAAGGTCATCCTCGAGACCGGCGAGCTCAACACCTACGACAACATCAAGCGCGCGTCGTGGCTCGCGATCCTCGCGGGCGGCGACTTCATCAAGACCTCGACCGGCAAGGTGCAGCCGGCTGCGACCCTGCCGACGACCCTCCTGATGCTCGAGGTCGTGCGCGACTGGCATCGCGCGACGGGCGAGAAGATCGGGGTCAAGCCCGCGGGCGGCATCCGCACGTCGAAGGACGCCATCAAGTACCTCGTGACCGTCGCCGAGACGGTGGGCGAGGAGATGGCTGCAGCCGCACCTGTTCCGCTACGGCGCGTCGAGCCTCCTCAACGACGTCCTGCTGCAGCGCCAGAAGCTGAAGAGCGGCCACTACTCCGGCGCCGACTACGTCACGATCGACTGAAACACGGACTGAGACATGAGCTTCCTCGAATACGCCCCCGCGCCCGAGTCGCGCGCCATCCTGAATCTGCGCGACGAGTACGGCCTCTTCATCGACGGCGAGTTCCGCCCCGGCGCGGGTGAGTCCTTCACGACGATCTCGCCCGCCGACGAGACGCGCATCGCGACGATCGCCGCGGCCTCCGAAGCCGACGTCGACGCCGCGGTCGCCGCCGCACGCAGGGCGTACGACAAGACGTGGTCGAAGATGAGCGGGCGCGACCGCGGCAAGTACCTCTTCCGCATCGCGCGTCTCGTGCAGGAGCGTGCGCGCGAACTCGCGGTCGCCGAGAGCCTCGACAACGGCAAGCCCATCAAGGAGTCGCGCGACGTCGACGTTCCGCTGGTCGCCGCGTGGTTCTTCTACTACGCGGGCTGGGCCGACAAGCTCGACTACGCGGGCCTGGGCGCGAACCCCCGTCCTCTCGGCGTCGCGGCACAGGTCATCCCGTGGAACTTCCCGCTGCTCATGCTCGCGTGGAAGATCGCCCCGGCCCTCGCGGCGGGCAACACCGTCGTGATCAAGCCCGCCGAGACGACGCCGCTGTCGGCGCTCATCTTCGCCGAGATCCTGCAGCAGGCCGACCTCCCGCCGGGCGTCGTGAACATCATCACCGGCGCGGGTTCGACCGGCGCCGCGCTCGTGCGGCATCCCGATGTGAACAAGGTCGCCTTCACGGGCTCGACCGGGGTCGGCCGCGAGATCGCGAAGGCGGTCGCGGGCACCGACAAGAAGCTCACGCTCGAGCTCGGCGGCAAGGCCGCGAACATCGTGTTCGAGGACGCGCCCGTCGATCAGGCGATCGAGGGCATCGTCAACGGCATCTTCTTCAACCAGGGCCACGTCTGCTGCGCGGGCAGCCGCCTGCTCGTGCAGGAGTCGATCCACGACGAGGTCGTCGACCGGCTCAAGACCCGGCTCTCGACGCTGCGCCTGGGCGACCCGCTCGACAAGAACACCGACATCGGCGCGATCAACTCGCGCGAGCAGCTCGAGCGCATCCGCGAGCTCAGCCGCATCGGCGAGGAGGAGGGCGCCGTCCGGTGGAGCGCGGACTGCGTCATCCCCGACAACGGGTTCTGGTTCGCCCCGACGATCTTCACGAACGTGCAGGCCTCGCACCGCATCGCGCGCGACGAGATCTTCGGACCCGTGCTGTCGGTGCTGACCTTCCGCACGCCCGCGGAGGCGATCGAGAAGGCCAACAACACGCCGTACGGACTGTCGGCCGGCATCTGGAGCGACAAGGGCTCCCGCATCCTCGCCGTCGCCGACCGCCTGCGCGCCGGCGTCATCTGGGCCAACACGTTCAACCGCTTCGACCCCGCCTCGCCGTTCGGCGGCTACAAGGAGTCCGGCTACGGCCGCGAGGGCGGCCGTCACGGCCTCCTCGCCTACCTGAAGGGAGCCGCGTCGTGAGCAAGCGACTGACGGTGCCGAAGACCTACAAGCTCTACATCGGCGGCGCGTTCCCGCGCAGCGAGTCCGGTCGCACGTACGAGGTCGCAACCCCCAAGGGCGTCTTCCTCGCGAACGCGGCGCTCGCGTCGCGCAAGGATGCCCGGGATGCCGTCACCGCCGCCCGTGGCGCCGTCAAGGGCTGGTCGGGAGCCACCGCCTACAACCGCGGGCAGGTGCTCTACCGCGTCGCCGAGATCCTCGAGGGCCGCAGAGCCCAGTTCGTCGACGAGATCGTCGCCCAGACAGGCGTGTCGACCAGCGCCGCGACCGCCGAGGTCGACGAGGCGATCGACCGCTGGGTCTGGTACGCGGGCTGGTGCGACAAGTTCGGTCAGGTCGCGGGCAACGGCAACCCCGTCGCGGGTCCGTACTTCAACATCTCGGTGCCCGAGCCGACCGGCGTCGTCGGCGTCGTCGCGCCGCAGGACACGGCGCTCCTCGGCATCGTGTCGGCGATCGCGCCCGCCCTCGTGACGGGCAACTCCGTCGTCGTCGTCGCATCGGAGCGCTACCCGCTGTCGGCGATCAGCCTCGCCGAGGTCCTCGCGACGAGCGATGTGCCCGGAGGCGTCGTCAACGTCCTGACGGGCTCGCCCGCCGAGATCGCGCCGTGGCTGGCATCCCACCCCGACGTCCACGGACTCGACCTCGTCGGCGCGGCAGACCTCGACTGGGTCGACCTGCAGATCCGGGCCGCTGAGACGCTCACGCGCGTCCTTCCCCCGGGCGACGCCGCTCCGAGCCTCGAGCGCATCGCGGCCTTCACCGAGACCAAGACGGTCTGGCACACGAAGAGCCTCGTCTAGCCGCCGCAGTGTCGGAGGATCGTGGTTCGGCCGGAGGATGCGGCGACAATCCTCCGACCCTCGAGCGATCCTCCGACGTTCTGAGCCGAGATCAGGCGAGGTCCAGTCCGCCCCAGTGGCCGGGCTCGTGCAGCTCGCCGTAGCGGACGTCGACGCCCGAGGGCGAGATCTCCGCGACGCACGCGAGCAGCGACAGCGTGGGGTAGCCGTACGGGCGGTTGTCGCGGATGATGGCGCGGTCGTCGGTGCTGTCGAGGGATGCCGAGCGGGCCAGCACGTCGAGCCACGGCATCCACCATCCCGGCCCTTCGCCGAGCGGCGTCTGGCGGAACTCGTCGATCCACGCGGCGATGCGCGGCGTGGACGGGTCGTCCACGTCGTCGTGCGCGATCATGTGCGTGCCGGGCGCGAGGTCGGTCGTGCGCAGGGACGCGCCGTCCCATGCGAGCACGCGCGCCTCGCCCGCGTGCACCTCGACGAGATTGAACCCGTGCGTCCGCGGGTCGGCGGCGGGGGAGCGACCGGCGGCCGATTCGAGCACGATCCCGCCGCGCGAGACGAGCTCGGACTCCGGGCGCTCCGAGACGTCTGCGCGGTTGAGGAGCACCGCGAGGCGACGGGCGCCGGGGTCCGCAGCGAGCCACGCGCCGCCCGCACGGACGTCGCGCACGCCGACGACTCCGTCGTGGGCCTCGGGCCACCACCGTCCCAGGGGGTTCCAGGGCCGTGCCGGATCCTCGTCGCGGATCGCGAGCACACGGGTCGCCTCGTTCGCGTCCGCGGGGACACGGATGATCACGGTGCACATCTGCGGCTCTCCTCACTTGTCGACCCCGGCCATGCCAAGATCGGAAGGTGTTCATCGTCGTCGGAGTCACGGGTGGTATCGCCGCCTACAAGACGGTGCACCTCGTGCGCCTCCTCGTGAAGGAGGGCCATGAGGTGCACGTCGTGCCGACGGCGGATGCCGTGAGGTTCGTGGGTCTTCCGACCTGGGAGGCGATCAGCCGCCATCCCGTCACGACCTCCGTCCACGACGATGTCGCCCGCGTCCGGCACGTCGCGCTCGGCCAGTCGGCCGATCTCGTGATCGTGGCGCCCGCGACGGCGAACAGCCTGGCGAAGATGGCCACGGGACTCGCGGACGATCTCCTGGGGACGACCCTACTCGCAACCACGGCACCGGTCGTCGTCGCCCCCGCGATGCACACCGAGATGTGGCGGCATCCCGCGACGGCCCACAACATCGCGACGCTGCAGGGCGCGTGGCGTCGTCGTCGTGGGCCCCGAAGAGGGCGAGCTCACGGGCGGCGACAGCGGTCCCGGTCGGATGTCGGAACCCGAGGCGATCGTCGCGGCGGCGCTCGCCGTCGTCTCGCAGGGCGACCTCGAGGGCCTTCGCGTCGTCGTGAGCGCGGGTGGGACGCGAGAGCCCATCGATCCCGTGCGGTTCATCGGCAACCGCTCCAGCGGCAAGCAGGGCACTGCCGTCGCCCTCGCGGCGGCAGATCGCGGAGCCGAGGTCGTGCTGATCGCGGCCCATGTCGACGACGGCGTGCTGGCCCCGGCATCCGCCCACCGTCGCGTGCGGATCGTGCGCGTCGGGACCGCGGCAGAGCTGTCGGATGCCGTGGCCGACGCGGCAGGCGATGCCGACGTCGTCGTCATGGCGGCCGCCGTCGCCGACTACCGGGTCGCCGAGGTGTCGGGCCGCAAGCTCTCGAAGGACCGGGCTTCCGGCCGCGGCATGACACTCGAGCTCGTCGAGACCGACGACATCCTCGCCGGCCTCGTGAAGGCGCGGCGTGCGGGTCAGACGATCGTCGGCTTCGCCGCCGAGACGCCCGCGGAGGGGGAGTCGCTGCTCGATCGCGGACGCCGCAAGGCCGCTCGCAAGAGCGCCGATCTGCTCGCCGTGAACGAAGTCGGCTGGTCGAAGGGCTTCGAGGCCGACGAGAACACCCTGACGCTGCTCGATGCGCGCGGCGAGGTCGTCGCGACGGTGCAGGGCTCCAAACGCGAGGTCTCGGACGCGCTGTGGGACGAGATCCTCCGCACTCGCGAAAAAAGGTAACGGAAAGATAACAGCGCGTGTAATGTGGTCGCACCGCGTCGACGAGGACGCGGGTGATCGACCCGAGGACACGACCGATGCCCGACCAGCCCGCATCCGCCCGCATGAGCAGGCAGATGCCCGCTCTCGTCGTGGTCTGCGTGCTCGCGGTGGGGAGCGTACTCGATCGCGTTCCTCGGAGTGACCCCCGCACGCGTGGGCGCGACGGAGCTGCTGGGCGACGTCCGCACTCCTGGTGAGGCGGCGTTCATCGCGAGCCATCGCGGCGGGGGAGCCACCGCCCCCGAGAACACGCTGCCGGCGATCGGCGCGGCACTCGCGGCCGGATTCGACTACGTCGAGGTCGACGTCGCGCTGACGGCCGACCGGCATCCCGTGCTCATGCACGATGCGACGCTCGACCGCACGACGGACGGCCACGGACCCGTCGCGGCGCACACGCTCGAGCAGCTGCGCGCCCTCGATGCCGGTTCGTGGTTCGACGCGCGGTTCGAGGGGACCCGCATCCCGACCCTCGCCGAGTTCCTCGACGTCCTGGCGGCCTCGTCGCAGCGTGCGATCGTCGAGCTCAAGGGGGAGTGGGATGCCGCGGCCGTCCAGGCCGCGATCGCCGAGGTGTCGGCACGAGACCTCGAGCGCCGCATCGCGATCGCGAGCTTCGATGCGCGCACGCTCGCGCTCGCCGAGGCGATCTCGGAGGTCGTCCCGCGTCTGCTCATCCTCAAGCACGTGCCCCCCGACGTCGTCTCGGCGACAGCCGAGGCCGGTGTGCGCGGCGTGATCGTCGATCGCAAGGCCGTGCTCGCCCGACCCGAGCTCGTCGACGCCCTGCATGCGGCGGGTGTGCGCGTCGTCGTCTACACGCTCAACAAGGATGCCCAGTGGGATGCCGTGACGGCGCTCGGTGTCGACGGCATCGTCACCGACGATCCCGGCACGCTGGCGGAGTGGCAGCAGGCGGTCGCCCACGGCGGGTAGGGTCGGACGGCATCCACTCCCAGGAGGTTCCATGTCGCTCGCGCGCCGTCCGTCGCACGCTCTGCTCGCCGCGGTTCTCGCAGCCGTCGCGCTTTCGGCGTCGGCGTGCGCACCGGAGCCGGCGCCGGGTGCGAGCGGCTCACCCTCGTCTTCCACGGCGAGCCCGTCAGAGAGCGCGTCGGCGCTTCCGACCGACGTGCCCTGGGCCCTTCCCGCCGCGTGCCCCGACATCTACTCCGCCGGGATGCTCGGCACCCTCGAATCGACCGTCCCGCCGCTCAATGACCCCGGCATCACGATGCTCTCGAGCCAGATCGTGGATGCGCTGGAGCTGCTTGAATCCGGCATCCCGACGCTGCGCTGCACCTGGGGCATGCCGTCGGAGCGCGGTATCGCGACCAACGTGTCGATCGTGGACGCCGAGCAGGCGGCGACACTGCGCGAGGTCCTGCTCCAGACCGGATTCTCGGAAGAGTCCTTCGCGGGCGGAACGATCTACCGCATCCAGCAGGACGCGCTCACGCAGGACGACGACATCGTCACGATGGGCGAGACGCATTTCGTCGGTGACGGCGGCTGGGTGTCGACCCGGTGGATCGACGCGGCGGTCCAGGGATACACGGAGGACATCGTCTCGACCGTGTGGGGCTGATTCGGCCGGGAGCCGCTAGACTCGGTGCGGGGATTCTGCTCCCGATGTCGCAGCTCGCAGAAGCGAGTGCCCGCGGCCGGAGGCATTCGCATCCCATCCCGCAGCAGTGACGGCACGTGCCGCCTGCGGGAGCACCAGCCCTCGCCGGTCCCGATCGGCATCGCCGGGTCCTCCCGGCAACCTATCTTCAGGAGGAGCATGCCGACCACGGCATCCACCACCGGCCGTCCGTCCTCACGGCGCCGCAAGGCATCGCCCGCGCGCCGCGACGACGAGGCCCCCATCATCCCGATCCTCGCCCGCAAGGTGCGCGAGGTCGAGGCGAAGTCGCAGCGCGGCAAGCTCGGTCCGACCAACCGCGTCAAGTTCCAGGTGATCGCCTTCCTCGTGCGCGAGGAGCGTGCGCGCGTCAAGGCCGACACCGAGATCACCGATGCGGCACGCGCCGAGCTGCTCAAGAGGCTCGACGGCGTCGCGACGATCCTCGCCAAGACCGCCGCGCGCGACACGTCGCTCATCCAGCTGCTCGAGGTCGATCAGGCCACGTCGCCCGTCGCCAAGCGGATGCGTCGCGACTGGCTCCTCGAGTCGGGGGCCGAACTGGCACCCGACGAGCTCATCATCACGGATGTCGCGCCGGTCGCGACCCCCGTCGTGCCCGCCGCGCTCGCCGAGCGCCAGGTGGTGCCGCCGCAGGTCGAGGCGCGCCGCGAGGCGAACCCGTTCCTCGCGCCGGATCTCGCTCTGCGTGTGCCCAAGGAGACCCCTCGTCGTCGCCTGGACGGCTGGGAGCTCATGGGGCCTCTGTACAAGGCGTTCGAGAGCGGTGCGGGCGGCAGTGCGGCATGCATGGATCTGCCTCCCGTCCCCGAGTTCGATCGGATCTCGCCCAAGGGCCTCGAGGTCATGCCGCACCAGTCGCGGTTCCTCGAGGCCGTTCGCGACGGTCACCGCACGTTCCTGCTGGCCGACGAGCCGGGTCTGGGCAAGACGGCCGAGTCGGTCCTTGCCGCGTCCGTCGCGGGCGCCTACCCGCTGCTGGTGGTCGTCCCCAACGTCGTCAAGATGAACTGGGCGCGCGAGGTCGAACGGTGGACGCCGCAGCGACGCGCGACCGTGATCCACGGCGATGGCGAGAACGTGGATGCCTTCGCCGATGTCTTCATCGTCAACTACGAGATCCTCGACCGGCACCTCTCGTGGCTCGGCTCGCTGGGTCTCAAGGGCATGGTGGTGGACGAGGCGCACTTCATCAAGAACCTGACCTCGCAGCGCTCGCAGAACGTGCTCGCGCTCGCGACCCGCATCCGCGAGCAGGTGCGCGACCCGCTGCTGCTCGCCCTCACGGGAACACCGCTCATCAACGACGTCGAGGACTTCGACGCGATCTGGCGGTTCCTCGGCTGGACGAACGGCGAGAAGCCGGGTCCCATGCTCATGGAGAAGCTCGACGAGACGGGCCTCACGCCCGCCGACAAGGCGTTCTACCCCGAAGCCCGCGAAGCCGTCATCTCGATGGGCATCGTGCGACGTCGCAAGAAGGATGTCGCGGCCGACCTGCCCGACAAGCTCATCGCCGACCTGCCGGTCGAGCTCGATGACGAGTACGGACGCTCGATCCGCCAGGCCGAGCGTGAACTCGGCGAGCGGCTCGCAGCCAAGTACCGTCGGATCGTCGAGGCGCGCGGAGATCGCGGCCTCGCGCCCGGAGAGATCGACCCCGACATCGTGCGCCTCGTGGCCCACAACGAGCTCGAGGAGTCGAAGGCCGCCGGCACGGGCTCCGAGAACGTCTTCACGATGGTCCGCAAGATCGGTCAGGCCAAGGCCGTGCTCGCCGCGGACTACGCGGCACAGCTGCAGCGCTCCGTCGGCAAGGTCGTCTTCTTCGCGAAGCACATCGACGTCATGGATGCCGCCGAGGCGCACTTCCGCGCGGCCGGGCTCAAGACGGTCTCGCTCCGCGGCGACCAGACGACGGCGGCGCGCCAGCAGGCGATCGACGCCTTCAACAACGACCCCGAGGTCGGCATCGCGGTCTGCTCGCTGACCGCGGCCGGCGTGGGCGTCAATATGCAGGCATCCTCGAACGTCGTGCTCGCGGAGCTGTCGTGGACGGCTGCCGAGCAGACGCAGGCGATCGACCGTGTGCACCGCATCGGCCAGGACGAGCCCGTCACGGCGTGGCGCATCATCGCGGCCCACACGATCGACACCAAGATCGCCGAGCTCATCGACTCCAAGCAGGGTCTCGCGGCCCGTGCACTGGACGGCGAGGCCGTCGATCCCCAGTCGAGCGACTCCGTGCAGCTGTCGGCGCTCATGCACCTGCTGCGTCAGGCGCTGGGGGGCGAGTAGCCCGAGGGGATTCGGGCCTGCGCTCAGCGGCATCCGGCGATAATGTCTCCACAGGCAGCGTTGCCGTTCCGAGTCACCGACACAGCGAGGACCACAGCATGAAGATCGGCATTCTGACGAGCGGCGGCGACTGCCCCGGTCTCAACGCCGTCATCCGCGGTGTCGTGCTCAAGGGCACGACGACCTACGATCTGGAGTTCGTCGGCATCCGGGACGGCTGGCGCGGCGTCGTCGACGGCGACTTCTTCCCGCTCACGCGTCACGAGGTGAAAGGCCTCTCGAAGGTCGGCGGAACGATCCTCGGCACGTCGCGCACGAACCCGTACGAAGGTCCGCGCGGAGGCGCCGAGAACATCTCGAAGACCCTCTATGGGCACCGGATCGACGGCATCATCGCGATCGGCGGCGAAGGCACGCTGGCCGCGGCCAATCGCCTCTACAACGACGGTGTGAACGTCATGGGCGTGCCGAAGACGATCGACAACGACCTGCGCGCGACCGACTACTCGTTCGGATTCGACACCGCCGTCAATATCGCGACGGATGCGATGGACCGCCTCCGCACGACCGGCGACTCGCACCAGCGCTGCATGGTGGCCGAGGTCATGGGCCGGCACGTCGGCTGGATCGCGCTGCACTCGGGCATCGCAGCCGGGGCGCATGTCATCTGCATCCCCGAGAAGCCGCTCTCGATCGACGAGATCTGCGACCAGGTATCGCGTGCGCACGACCGCGGTCGCGCTCCGCTCGTCGTCGTCTCGGAGGGCTTCACGCTCAAGGGCATGGAAGAGGCCTACAGCGACAAGGGCCTGGATGCCTTCAATCGCCCGCGTCTCGGCGGGATCAGCGAGATCCTGGCGCCCGAGATCGAGCGCATCACGGGCATCGAGACCCGCGCGACCGTCCTCGGGCACATCCAGCGCGGCGGATCACCGTCGGCCTTCGACCGAGTCCTCGCGACGCGCCTCGGACTGCACGCCGCCGACGCGATCGTCGAGGGTGCCTGGGGTCAGATGGTCTCGCTCAAGGGCACCGACATCGTGCGCGTGCCCTTCGCCGACGCGCTGGGCGAGCTCAACACCGTCCCGCTCTACCGCTACGACGAGGCGGCCGCGCTCTTCGGCTGACCCGCTCCGTTCCCGACCTCGTGCGAGAACAGGCAGTCAGCCGAAACCAGGCAGACTGCCTGCATCCCGCCTGTTCTTGGCGGTACGCCTGTTCTCAGCGCGTCCGGCAGGCGTGTGTCAGTGGATGCTCGACAGGTGCAGCCCCTGAGCGATCGCCGTCAGGATCGTGTCGACGACGTACTCCGGGTCGAACAGCACCTGAAAGTAGTCGAACCGCAGGACGGTGAACCCGCGCAAGGCCAGCCGGGCATCCTGGCGCAGGTCGCGTCGACGGTCCTTCGCGGCCCCGTGATGCTCGAATCCATCGAGCTGCACGGCCAGCCGATCGCCGATGAGGCCATCGAGCGGATGCCCGTCGATGCGAACCTGCTGGCGGACGCCGACTCGCACCGACCGCATCAGCGCCACGAAGCGCGTCTCGATGCCCGAGTCCGAAAGGTGTGAGGCGACCTCAGCGAACTGACTCGCGCGTGTGCTGCGCCAGCGCACGCGCTCGAGGATCGCGGCATCCGTCAATCTGCGTTTCAGTGCCGATTCCCACACGGCGAGCGCATCGGACGGCGGCGCGCAGCGTGCGACCTGGAAGAGCACATTCACGATGGGCTCGTCGGAGATCCAGCGCGGCAGTGGGACCGGCGCCTGCGCCGTGTGGATGCGCAGCCCGGACCTCGGGATCCTCGAATCCGTCCGAGGAACGAGGACGTGGATGTCGTGGTGGTCAGGCGTCCACAGCCCCAGCGACTTCGCGGCGGTGAGACAGGTGACTCGTCCGCTGACGCCCGCCGCGGTGCGCCGGCCCTCGTCGCACCCGCGCGAGAGGAGCCACGAACGGCGCACCCGCTCCACGTCGCCCGACGCGATCGCACGGGAGATCGCGTGCGGTGAGAAGCCTGCCTCTCGCGCGACGCGGGTGTGGGCGACGCCGTGGCGCTGACGCAGCCAGTTCGCGAGTGATCCGGGCATCCCTCCACTGTTCGCGCGCCGTGACACGGCGAACGCCGAGGACAGGGCAGATGTGCAAATCCGTGTCCGCCGCGCGCTGGGGAGGAGCCAGCATCCGCGCTGAGAACAGGCAAACCTCCGAGACCAGGCGCACGTAGCCAGACCTGCCTGCCCTCAGCGAATCGCCTGTTGCCGAACGCTGGCAGGAGGGGGCAGGCGTCAGGCGTCGGCGACGCCGAGCACGTCCAGCAGCCAGGCGAGCTCGAACGCGCGCTCGCGCCACGCGTTGTAGCGGCCCGAGACGCCCCCATGCCCGGCGATCATCTCGCACTTGAGGAGCGCATCGGCGCCGACCTCGCGCAGGCGGGCGACCCACTTGGCCGGCTCGACGTACAGCACCCGCGTGTCGTTGAGCGAGGTCACGGCGAGGATCTTGGGGTACGCGACATCCCGGCACGTTCTCGTACGGCGAGTACGACTTCATGTATTCGTAGACGTCGGCGTTGTGCAGCGGATCGCCCCACTCGTCCCACTCGATGACCGTGAGCGGCAGCGAGGGGTCGAGGATCGTCGTGAGGGCGTCGACGAACGGGACGTCCGCGAGGATGCCGGCGAACAGCTCGGGCGCGAGGTTGGCGACGGCGCCCATGAGCAGTCCGCCCGCCGAGCCGCCTTCGGCGACGAGCTGCGCGGGCGTCGTGATCCCGCGGTCGACGAGGTGCTGCGCGCAGTCGACGAAGTCCGTGAAGGTGTTGCGCTTGGCCAGCAGCTTGCCGTCCTCGTACCACTGGCGGCCCATCTCGCCGCCTCCGCGCACGTGCGCGACGGCGAAGACGACGCCTCGGTCGAGCTCCGACAGCCGCGGCACCGAGAAGCCGGGCTCGATCGAGTGCTCGTACGAGCCGTATCCGTAGAGGTGGACGGGGCGGGGCGCGGCGCCCGCCTCGCCGAAGGACTGCTTCCACACGAGCGACATCGGGATCTGCGTGCCGTCCTGTGCCGTCGCCCACACGCGCGCCTGCGCGTAGTCGTCGGGCTCGTAGCCGCCCAGCACGGGCTGGCGCTTGCGCAGGTGCAGGTCGCCCGTCGCGAAGTCGTAGTCGTAGACGGTGCCCGGCGTCACGAACGAGCCGTAGCCGATCCGCAGAAGCGGGGGTGCCCACTCGGGGTTGCCGCCGAGGCCGACGGCGTAGAGCGCCTCGTCGAAGTCGAGCTCGTCGATGCCGGTCGAGGCGTAGTCGAACAGCGCGAGGCGGGCGAGGCCGCCGCGGCGGTAGGCGAGCACGGCCCAGTCGCGGAACGTCGACATGCCGAGCAGGCGCTCGCCGGGCTTGTGGGCCACGATGACGGTGCGCGGGCCGGAGGGGTCGGATGCCGCGACCTGCACGAGCTCGAAGTCCAGGGCGTCGTCGTTGTGCAGGATGTACAGCACGTCCTCGCCGTCGACGACGGCGTGCTCGGCCTCGTACTCGACCCCCTCGACGCGCGGCCAGATGACGCGCGGCGCGCTGCGGAGGTCCGAGGCATCCACGAGCCACTCCTCGGAGGTGATCGATGAACCGAGCCCGATCACGAGGAACCGGTCGCTGCGCGTGAAGCCCGCGCCGACCCAGTACCGCTCGTCGGGCTCGTGGAAGAGCTTCGTGTCGTCCGCGACGGGCGTGCCGAGCTCGTGCAGCCAGACGGTGTCGGGGCGCCAGGCGTCGTCGACGGTCGTGTAGACGATGAAGCGGCCGTCGGGCGAGAACGAGGCGCCGGCGAAGGTGTCGGGGATCTCGTCGGGCAGCTGCTCGCCCGTCGTCAGGTCGCGCACGCGGATCGTGTAGCGCTCGTCGCCGGCGAGGTCGACGCCGTACAGCATCAGGCCGCCGTCGTTGCGTCACCTCGAAGCTGCCGAGCGAGAAGAACTCGTGGCCCTCGGCCTCGACGTTGCCGTCGAGCAGGATCTGCTCGCCGGGTACTTCGACGCCAGGCGTCAGCGATGGGGGAGTCCAGTCGTCGGGCGATGCGAGCGGGGCGCGGCACTGGATGCCGTACTGCTTGCCCTCGAGAGTGCGGCCGTAGTACCACCACTCGCCGCGGCGCAGCGGCACCGACAGGTCGGTCTCCAGCGTGCGTCCCTTGATCTCGTCGAAGATGCGCTCGCGCAGCGGCTCGAGGTGGGCCGTGCGCTCCCGCGTGTAGGCGTTCTCGGCTTCGAGATGCGCGATGACCTCGGCGTCCTCCTTCGCGCGGAGCCACTCGTAGCGGTCCTCGACGTCGTCGCCGTGGTGGGTGCGGGCGACGGGTCGAGCGGCGGCGACGGGAACGGGGGATGCGGTGTCGTTGACGGTCACACCTCCAACGCTACTCGGCACCGGGCCGCCCGACGTCTTCGTCGAGTTGACCGAGGGCGAGGGCGATGTAAGGATTCTCACTGGCCGGTTGCCGGTTCCTGAATCCCAGGTGAACTCTTCGTTCGTCACGTCGATCCCGTCGACACCTTCATTTCTTTCCTCTTCTCGGAAAGCGAACGGTGGAAACCGCAACCCTGATCATCGTGCTGGTCATCGCTCTGGCGCTGTTCTTCGACTTCACGAACGGCTTCCACGACACCGCCAACGCGATGGCGACGCCGATCGCGACGGGAGCGCTCAAGCCCAAGGTCGCCGTGCTGCTCGCGGCGGTGCTCAACCTCGTCGGCGCGTTCCTGTCGACGGAGGTCTCCAAGACCATCTCGCACGGCATCATCCGCGAGGACCAGATCCAATCGGCGACCTTCCTGCCGATCATCTTCGCGGGCCTCATCGGCGCCATCACGTGGAACATGCTCACGTGGCTGCTCGGCCTGCCCTCCAGTTCGTCGCACGCCCTGTTCGGCGGCCTCATCGGCGCGACGATCGTCGGCGCGAGCGCCGCTGCGATCGACTTCGGCGTCGTCCTCAGCAAGGTCATGCTGCCCGGCGCTCATCGCCCCGCTCACGGCGGGACTCATCGCCTTCGCGGCGACGAAGATCGCGTACGCCATGACACGGCGCTACGACGCGAAGCCCGACGGGCGCGACGGCTTCCGCTGGGGCCAGATCTTCACGTCGTCGCTCGTCGCGCTCGCGCACGGCACGAACGACGCGCAGAAGACGATGGGCGTCATCACGCTCGCCCTCATCACCGTCGGGCCTGCAGAGCCCCGAGCACGCGGATCCGCAGACGTGGGTCATCTTCGCGTGCGCCATCACGATCGCGCTCGGCACCTACATGGGCGGCTGGCGGATCATCCGCACGCTCGGCAAGGGCCTCACCGACGTCAAGCCCGCGCAGGGCTTCTCGGCCGAGACGTCGACGGCGTCGACGATCCTCGCCTCGAGCGCTCTCGGCTTCGCGCTCTCGACCACGCAGGTCGCCTCGGGCTCGGTCATCGGCTCCGGGCTCGGCCGCCGCGGCTCGACGGTGCGCTGGCGCACCGTCGGCCGCATCGGCATCGGCTGGCTGCTCACGCTCCCCGCCGCCGGGGTCGTCGGCGCGTTCTGCGCCGCCCTGTGCGTGTGGTTCGGCGGCTGGGGCATCCTCATCGACGCGGTCCTCGCCGTCGTGGTGATCATCGGGCATCTTCCTGCGCTCGCGGCGCAACGCCGTGACGGCGAGCAACGCGATGAGCGAGGTCGCCGACTCCGGTCACGCCGTCAAGGTCAAGCGCAATCCGCCGCCCACGCGCCGGCAGCGCGCGAGCTGCGCAAGGAGGCCGAGAAGTGAACGTCACGATCGACTGGCTGGCCTTCCTCCAGGTCTTCGTCGCCGCGCTGCTCGGCGCATCCTCGTCGTCGCGTTCTACGCGATCGGGCTGCGGCTGCTCGTCCGCGCGGGGCGCGTCCCCGTCGTCGCGCCGGCCGAGTTCACCGACGCCATCACGGTCATCCGACCGAGAAGGACATCGCGCGCGCCGAGAAGGCCGCTGCGAAGGCGGCGCGCAAGAGCCCGCTGACCGACGGGCAGAAGCAGGTCGCGCTCGTCGGCGCGTACGCCTCCTTCGCGTCGCGGGACTCGCCGTCCTCGGCGGGCTCCTCATCCTCGTCGTCCACTGACTCGTCGTCCACTGACTCGTCGTCCACGTGACGCGTCGTGGAGGGACGTGTCGCACGCCCGTCGTAGGCTGAGCGCATGGACGTCGCATTCGGGCAGTACCCGCCGCCGCGACGCACGCTGCTCCACGTGAGCGACACGCACCTGCTCGCCGACGGCGCCCTGCTCGGCGCCGGTATCGACACCGCGGCGAACTCTGCGTCGCACGCTCGAGGCGGTCGAGCGGATGCAGCTGCGCCCCGACGCGATCGTCTTCACCGGCGACCTCACCGACCTCGGCGAGCCGGACGCCTACCGGATGCTGCGCGACGCGGTCGAGCCGGTCGCCGAGCGCCTGGGCGCACCCGTCGTGTGGGTCGCCGGCAACCACGACGAGCGGCCCGCGCTGCGTCGCGAGCTGCTCGACCTCGAGCCGACCGAGGAGCCGGTCACGGGCGTGTGGGACCTCGGCGGACTGCGGCTCATCGCGCTCGACACGACCGTCCCCGGCTGGCACCACGGCGACCTCGACGACGCGCAGCTCGAGTGGCTCGCCGCGCATCCTCGAGACACCGGCCCCGCTCGGCACGATCCTCGCGCTGCACCATCCCGCCGCTGCCCACGCACATCCCGCTGTTCGACATCCTCGAGCTGCGCGACCAGGTCGCGCCTCGCCGACGTCATCGCCGGCACCGACGTGCGGGCGATCCTCGCCGGGCACCTGCACTACTCGACGAGCGGCACGTTCGCCGGCGTGCCCGTGAGCGTCGCGGCGGCCACCTGCTACACGATGAACCTCGCGCGGCCGGCGGTCGAGGTCAACGGGATGGATGCGGGGCAGTCGTTCCATCTCGTGCACGTCTACGACGACACGATCACGCACGCCGTCGTCCCCGTCGTCGATGCGCCGACGGGCGACTACTTCTCGCGCGAGTGGGTCGAGCGGATGGCGGCGCTGAGCCCCGCGGAGCGGCTCGAGGCGTTCTCGCGCAAGCCACGCTGAGCAATCGCCGGCGTGTACAGCGGGCGAGTCGGATCGTCCAGCCAGTACAGCTGGCCGCGGATCCGTCGGGGTTAGGCTCGAGGCACCCCATCCACAACGCCGTGACCCACGAGGATGCACGATGACCCACGCCCGACGCGCAGACCCGTACCGAGACCGACTCCCTGGGATCCGCGGAGATCCCCGCCGACGCGTACTGGGGCATCCACACCGCCCGCGCGCTCGAGAACTTCCCGATCTCGAAGCGTCCGATCTCGGTCTACCCGGACCTCGTCGTGGCGCTCGCGATGGTCAAGCAGGCCTCGGCGCGCGCGAACCGCGAGATCGGCGTCCTCGACGCCGAGAAGGCCGACCTCATCGACCGGGCGGCGCAGCTCGTGATCGACGGCGAGTATCCACGACCAGTTCGTCGTCGGGCGTCATCCAGGGCGGTGCCGGCACCTCGACGAACATGAACGCGAACGAGGTCATCACCAACATCGCGCTCGAGCTGGCCGGCCGGCGAGAAGGGCGACTACGCGTTCCTCTCGCCGATCGACCACACCAACCGCAGCCAGTCGACGAACGACGTCTACCCGACGGCCATCAAGGTCGGGCTCGGTCTCGACCTGCAGTCGCTGCTCGAGGAGCTCGACCTGCTGCGCCAGGCGTTCCTCGCGAAGGCCGTCGAGTTCCACGACGTCCTGAAGGTCGGTCGCACGCAGCTGCAGGATGCCGTGCCGATGACGCTCGGGCAGGAGTTCCACGGCTTCGCCACGACCCTCGGCGAGGACCACAGCCGCCTCAAGGAGAACGCCTACCTCCTCTACGAGATCAACATGGGCGCGACGGCGATCGGCACCGGCATCACGACGCATCCCGACTACGGCGCCGCGGTCCTGCGGCACCTGCGCGAGATCACCGGGCTCGACCTGGATCTCGCCGACCGACCTCGTCGAGTCCACGAGCGACACCGGCGCGTTCATGTCGTTCTCGTCGTCGCTCAAGCGCAACGCGATCAAGCTGTCGAAGATCTGCAACGACCTGCGCCTGCTCTCCTCGGGCCCGCAGGCGGGCTTCGGCGAGATCAACCTGCCCGCGCGCCAGGCGGGCTCGAGCATCATGCCGGGCAAGGTCAACCCGGTCATCCCCGAGGTCGTCAACCAGGTCGCCTTCGCCGTCGTCGGGCGCCGACATGACCGTCACGATGGCGGTCGAGGGCGGCCAGCTGCAGCTCAACGCCTTCGAGCCGGTCATCGCGCACTCGATCTTCCAGTCGATCACGTGGATGCGCCGGGCCATGTGGACGCTGCGCGTCAACTGCGTCGACGGCATCACCGCCAACCGCGAGCGTCTCGGCGCGATGGTCGGCTCGTCGGTCGGCGTCGTCACCGCGCTCACCCCGTTCATCGGCTACGCCGCGGCGGCCGCGCTCGCCAAGACCGCCCTGCTCACGGGGCGCAACGTCGCCGACCTCGTCGTCGAGGCGGGCCTCATGTCGCGCGACGAGGTCGCGAAGCAGCTCTCGCCGGCGCGCCTGTCGGGGCTCGAGACGATCACGGCGGCGATCCCGATCGTTCAGGCCGCCGAGGACGTCGTCGCCGCGCCGGGCAGCTGATTGCCTCGCCGCGGCGCGCGGGCCGCTAGCGTTCGATCACGAGCAGCGTCGAAAGGACGTTACATGACCGACCCGCAGACACCCCGACGGCACCCGACTCGGCGTGCGACGCCCCCGGCGTACACCCCGCCGCCCGCCGCCCGCGTACGTCGGCAGCAGCGCCTACGCCGCCGCTCCGCCGCCCGCGCCTACGGCGCGCCGGCCGCAGCCGTCCGTCCCGGGCAAGACGCTCGGCATCGTCGCGTTCATCCTGTCGATCTTCGTGCAGCATCATCGCGCTGATCCTCGGCATCGTCGCGCTCGTGCAGAGCCGCAAGGCCGGGCGTCAAGAACGGCTGGGCGGTCGCCGCGATCATCATCAGCGCCGTGCTCATCGTGATCGGCATCATCGTCGCTCATCGTCGTGTTCGCGTCTGATCATCCGCGGCAGGCCTCGACGCCAGCTGCGCAGGAGTTCGCCGCCAGGCGTCTACGAGCTTGAACGGCGGCGGCACGATCACGTGCGACTGAGCTGATCGACGAAGGCGCGGGCTGCTGCGGCGGGCCGCCCTTCGCGCGTCAGTCGAGGATGCGGCAGTGCGTCGTGAGCTCGCCGATGCCGTCGATGCCGACGGTGACGGTCGAGCGGTCGCGCAGGAAGACCTGCGGATCGCGCGAGTAGCCGGCGCCGCCGGGGCTGCCGGTCGAGATGAGCGTGCCGGGCAGCAGCGTCGCCGACGTCGACAGGTGCGAGATGAGGGTCGCGACGGACCGCACCATCTGGCCGGTCGAGGCATCCTGCATCGTGTGTCCGTCGAGCTCGGTCCAGATGTGCAGATCCTGCGGGTCGGGGATCTCGTCGGCCGTCACGACGAACGGGCCGGTCGGCGTGAAGCCGTCGAACGACTTGCAGCGCGACCACTGCGCCTCGGAGTACTGGATGTCGCGCGCCGTGATGTCGTTGACGACCGTGTAGCCCCACACGTGCGAGAGGGCGTCCTCGGGCGTCGACGTCCTTCGCGGGCGTGCCGATGATGACGCCGAGCTCGGCCTCGTAGTCGACCGACTCGCTGAGCGCGCGCGGCCACGTCGTCGTCGCGTCGTGACCGGAGAGCGAGTTCGGCCACAGCACGAAGACCGTCGGCGTCGAGTCGGTCTTGAGTCCCAGCTCGCTCGAGTGCGCGGCGTAGTTGAGGCCGATCGCGAGGATGACGGGCGGCGCGAGGACCGCGGACGCGAAGCGCACGTCGGCGAGCGGATGCCGCGGCTGCCCGCTCCGGTCCGCG
Source organism: uncultured Actinomycetota bacterium (assembly GCA_963695125.1). Classification (GTDB taxonomy): domain Bacteria; phylum Actinomycetota; class Actinomycetes; order Actinomycetales; family Microbacteriaceae; genus Microbacterium. The sequence goes on along the minus strand of CAVOFY010000003.1, from coordinate 73,372 downwards.
GTCGCGCACGCGCTCGAGCAGGTCGTCGCCGCCCGCGATCGAGCTCCTCGAGGAATCGGGGGGCGCCGGGGAAGAGATCCTCGACGACGATCGCCTCGTCCGCCTCGATGACGGCGAGGCGGGGCTCTGCGAGCCCGGACCGCAGGATACGTGGGCGAAGCGCATCCCTCCAAGCTACCTGGCCGCGCGCACCCGTAGGCTGTGCGCATGACGAACGACCCGGGTGTGAGACCGTCGCGCCCGTCCTTGACGCCGCCGCCGTTCCCCTCGGCGCTCGCGCAGCCGCCGCATGACGCCGGTGCGCGCATCCCCGTCTCCCGATGCCGCCGTGCGCGTCGTGCCCGTGGCGGCCCGGCGCCGCGTCGCGGGCGCTCCGGGCCCGTCTGGGTCGGCGGCGCTCCTCGTGCTCGTCCTGGTCGGCCTCGTCGGGTACTTCCTGAGCGCGATCGGGCCCGAGGCGTCGATCATCGGCATGGTCGCTCGCCCTCATCCCGCTCGCGGGCGTGCTCGTCGCCGTCCGGATCATCGACCGCTGGGAGCCCGAGCCGCGGAGCCTCGTGATCTTCGCGATCGCGTGGGGGGCGGTCGCGGCCGTCGGCATCGCGCTCGGCGTCGACGCCGGGCTGTCGATCGTGCTCGGCGTCCGCGACAGCGCCGCCGACGACGCTTTCACGGCCGTCGTGCAGGCGCCCATCGTCGAGGAGCTCGCGAAGGGCCTCGGCGTCTATCTCATCTTCCTCTCGGCGCGGCGCGCGTTCGACGGTCCCGTCGACGGCGTCGTCTACGGCGCGCTCGTCGGCGCCGGCTTCGCCTTCACCGAGAACATCCAGTACTTCGCGATCAGCTTCATCGAGGGCGGAGCGGCCGAAACGACGGCGACGTTCTTCGTCCGCGGCATCCTGTCGCCCTTCGCCCACGTCATGTTCACGAGCGTCACCGGCTTCGCGCTGGGGCTCGCCGCACGCCGCGGCGCGAAGGCCGGCCGCGCCATCGGCCCGTGGCTCCTGGGCCTCGCTGGGCGCGATCGTGCTGCACGCGCTGTGGAACGGCTCGGCCGTCTTCGGCGACTTCTTCGTGCTCTACCTGACGCTTCAGGTGCCGCTGTTCGTCGATCTTCATCCTCGGGATCATCGCCCTGCGGCGCGAGGAGGCGCGGCTCACGCGGACGCGCCTGGGCGAGTACGCCGCGGCCGGCTGGTTCACGCCGCAGGAGGTCGACATGCTCGCGACCGGGCCGGGACGCCGCACGGCGCTCGCCTGGGCGCGCACCCTGCGGGGCGATCGACGGCCGGTCATGAAGACGTTCATCGAGGATGCCACGGCGCTCGCTGCGGCGCGACAGCGGGCGATCACGGGCCGCGATCCGCGGGCCGCGTCCGACGAGCGGGCGCTGCTCGAACGCACCGCCGCAGCCCGCGCCGCGCTGTTCGCGCCCTGAGCGGATCTGCTCGCCTCGTCAGCGCGGTGACGAGCCCCGCACAAGACTCAGCGCCCGGTGCCGCGGCAATGCCTGCGTGCCGACCGAGCGCTGAGTTGTCCTGCCAGCATGCCGACCGGGCTCTCGCGGTGTCAAGACCCTCGGCTTGTGCACGCGCAGGGGAGCGCGGCGCGGCGCGTCTGGTGCCGGCCGTGTTGCCCCGACCCGGCGCCTCGGGTTGGATGGAAGCATGACAGATCGCACAAAGCCCGAATTCGACGCCCCCGAGGGCCCGGCTCCCACGGAGCTCGTCATCCGCGACATCATCGTGGGCGACGGCGCCGAGGCGAAGCCCGGCGACACCGTGACCGTCCACTACGCCGGAGTCGAGTACGAGTCCGGCGAGGAGTTCGACTCGTCCTGGGGTCGTGGCGAGAGCATCCAGTTCCCGCTGCGCGGCCTCATCCAGGGCTGGCAGGACGGCATCCCGGGCATGAAGGTGGGCGGCCGTCGCGAGCTCGTGATCCCGCCGCACCTCGCCTACGGCCCGGCCGGCGGACACTTCCTCGGCGGCAAGACCCTCATCTTCATCATCGACCTCATCAAGGTCGGCTGACGAGACCCTGAGACGCGAAGGACGGATGCCTCGGCATCCGTCCTTTCGTCGTTCTCGAAAGATTGTTTCCATTCACGGGAATGAATCTCGTCCTGCCGGGCGTTGACCGAGGGGGAACCTGGCCCCAACACGCCTCGGAGGAAACACCTGATGACCACGAACACGATCGACATCCCCGGCTACCGCACCGGCACCTGGGTGCTGGACCCCTCGCACAGCGAGGTCGGCTTCACCGTTCGCCACATGATGATCTCGAAGGTGCGCGGCGCCTTCAACCTCAAGAGCGCGACGCTCGTCGCTCCCGAGAACCCGCTCGAGGCGACCGTCGAGGCCCACGTCGACGCGACGTCGCTCGACACGAAGGACGAGGGCCGCGACGCGCACCTGCGCTCGGCGGACTTCTTCGACGTCGAGAACCACCCGTCGATCGACTTCGTCTCGACCGGTGTGCGCGTCGAGGGCGGCGAGTTCCTCGTCGACGGCGACCTCACGATCCGCGGTACGACCAAGCCGGTCACGTTCGAGTTCGACTTCGGCGGCTTCGGCTCCGACCCGTGGGGCAACTACAAGGCCGGCGCGACCGCGAAGACGGTCATCAACCGCGAGGACTTCGGCCTCACGTGGAACGCCGCGCTCGAGACCGGCGGCGTGCTCGTCGGCAAGGACGTCACGATCACGCTCGACCTGCAGGGTGCTCACGCGGCCTGATCTGCGCGGTGAGAAGGGGGCGGATGCTCATCCGTCCCCTTCTGCGTGTCAGCCCGGTGTGCGCACCGACGCGTCCGGCACAGGCGCCGGGGCGGGTGCGGGCCGGCGGAGCGCCGTGAGACGGTCCTGGGCGAGCAGGATGCCGGCGAACACGATGAGCGCGCCGACGGGCTCGTTCCACGTGATCTCTTCGCCGAGGATCAGGATGCCGAGTGCGACCCCCACGATCGGCGTGATGTAGGTGACCGTCGAGGCGCGGGTCGGCCCCCACGCGCGCAGGGCATTCTGGTTCCAGATGTAGACGACGCCCGTGCCGAGGCATCCCAGCAGCACGATGCTCCCGATGATCCACGGATCGAGCGTGACCGGCTCGAGGACGAGGACGGGCGTCAGGACGACCATGATCGCGGCGGCGATCCCGATGTTGAGGAACGAGAACACGAGCGCGCTCATGCCGGTGTTCGACGCGAATCGGCGCATGTACGCGAGGCTGAACCCGTAGCACGCGGTCGCTCCGAGGATCGCGAGCTGTGCCACGAGGCTCTGATCGACGTCGAGCCCCTGCCACGGCGCGATGATGACCATGACGCCGAGGATCCCCACGATGATCCCGACGATCTGCACGGGCTTGAGCTTCTCGACGCGGAAGACCCCCCATGCCATGACGGCGGTCATGATGGGTGTCGTGGCGTTGTAGATGCTCGCGAGGCCGCTCGTGACGTACTGCTGGGCCCACGAGAAGAGCAGGAACGGCACGACGCAGAACGAGACGGCGAGCACCGTCATGTGCAGCCAGATCTTCACGCGACGGGGGAGCGGATCCTGGCGCAGCGCGACGAAGAGTCCGAGCGTCAGTCCGCCCAGGACGAGTCTCGACCAGGCGACCTGGGCGGGGGAGATGCCCGTCAGCGCGACCTTCATGAACAGGAAGCTCGAGCCCCATACGATCCCGCACAGGACGAACTGCACCGCAACGGCGGTCGAGGTGGGGATGCGAAGGGCGGTCGTGCTCACGGGGCGACTCTAGACCGGGGCTGCGACCGCCGCGTCCGGCGGACGACGCGACGTCCGAAATCCGCCGGAGCGTGGCGGGATGACTTCGCCGACGGCCCCGGCCCCGGAGATGCCGGACGGTTCGACCTGGTAGACTCTTCAGGTTGCCGTTTGAACGGCCGCGGATAAAGAGAGCTCGCACATCAGGTGCCGAGCGCCGCGCAACGACCAGGAAGGGGATCCCATCTATGCCACTCGAATCAGACGCTAAGAAGGCGATCATCGAAGAGTACGCGACGCACCCCGGTGACACCGGATCCCCCGAGGTGCAGGTCGCGATGCTGACGCAGCGCATCAAGGACCTCACCGAGCACCTGAAGGAGCACAAGCACGACCACCACTCGCGTCGTGGTCTGTTCCTGATGGTCGGTCAGCGTCGTCGCCTCCTGGGGTACCTCCAGGACATCGACATCAACCGCTACCGTTCGCTCATCGAGCGTCTGGGCCTGCGCCGCTGAGCAGCGACCAGCGTTCAATCGCGCAAGAAACTTCTTGAGAAGGCCTCCCCGGGTGTGGGGAGGCCTTCTGCTTTGCCCGACGGGCGTCAGGACCCCGTGCGCGCCGTCACGAGGTCCGCATGGTGGATGGCCGCGACATCGGGGTGCGCGCGCAGGCGCGACTTGAGCGCGTTCTCGCCGTACAGGGCGTGGATCGGGTTGGCCGGGTCCTGCGTCACGCCCCGGGCCTCGGCTGCGAGGTCGGCCGGCAGCTCGATGATCGGCAGACGCGCATCGAGCGCGGGGTTGAAGAAGAACGGCACCGAGATGCGGTGGCCGGGCGCCTTCGGCGAGACCACCCGGTGGTTCGTCGCGGTGAGGTAGCCCTGTGTCGCGTACTCGAGCAGCTCGCCGATGTTGACGACGAAGGCACCGGAGACGGGCGGGGCATCCACCCACACTCCGTCGCGCTCGACCTGCAGGCCGCCCTTGCCGGGCTCGACCCACAGGAGCGTCAGCACACCCGAGTCCTTGTGCGCGCCGACGCCCTGCTGCGGCGTCGGGTCGCTCTTGCCGGGGTACTTCACGATCTTGATGAGCGTCGAGGGGTCGCCGAAATGGCGGTCGAAGTACTCCTCTTCGGCGCCGAGTGCGAGAGCCCACGCGCGCAGCAGCCTGCGCGCGACGCCCGAGAGGTGATCGTGCCACTCGCCGACGACCTCGCGCAGCTCGGGCTGCGCAGCCGGCCACAGGTTCGGGCCCGTCAGCCGAGTGAAGTCCGGTGCGTCGGGGTCGGTGATCGCTTCGCGCTCGGGACCGATGTCGATCTGCTCGCGCCAGTCGACGCGGCCCTGCGTGCGCTCGCCGCCCACACGCGTGTAACCGCGGAAGTGCGGGCTCGTGACGTTCTCGATCGCGAGCTTGTCGCCCTCGGGGAGGGCGAAGAAGTCGATCGCGGCCTGGTGCAGACGGGCCTCGAGCTCGGGTGGGACACCCGTGCCGGTGAGGTAGAAGAATCCGACATCGTGCGTCGCGGCGCGCAGATCGGCGCGGAAGCGCTCCGCGGCTTCGGGCCCGTGATCGAGCTGCGAGAGGTCGAGGATCGGCAGGTTGAGGTCGGTCATCAGGTGAGCGTAAGCGGACCCCCGAGGCACCCGCTGGATTATTGCGATCGGTTACTCGGATGGTGAGGATTCCGCGGGAGGGCGCGCGGTTTTCGGCATCCCGCGTCGAAAGCTGTGCGCGGGATGCCGAAAACTGCGCACCCCGCGGAGGCCCGATGCGTCAGGCCGCGGGGTCGGACGGCTTCGCGCTCGGCAGCCGCAGCTCGAAGGTCGTGTCGCCCGGCTCGCTGTGCACCGTCAGGGTGCCACCGTGCGCCTCGGCGATGGCCCTCGCGATCGACAGCCCCAGCCCCGTGCCTCCCGTCTGGCGGGCGCGAGACCGGTCGGCGCGCGAGAAGCGCTCGAACAGCTCGTCGGCCAGGGCCGGATCGATCCCTCCGCCGTCGTCGTGCACGCGTACGACCGCGTCGGCACCTTCGTGCGCGACGCTGAGCGTCACCGTCGTGCCCTCGGGCGTGTGCACGCGAGCGTTCGCGAGCAGGTTCGCGAGCACCTGCGTGAGGCGTGAGGCGTCTCCCGCGACGACGACGGGTTCGTCGTCGAGTTCGAGCACCCACGTGTGCCCGGGTCCCGCCGCCTGCGCGTCGCCCACGGCGTCGATGGCGAGACGCGAGAGATCCACCGAGCCGTAGACGAGGTCCTGCCCCTCTCCCAGCCGCGCCAGCAGCAGCAGGTCCTCGACGAGGCTCGTCATGCGCAGCGACTGCGCCTGGATCCGCTCGAGCGACGACTCCGTGGTCTCGCTCAGGGTCGTGTCACGCAGTGACAGCTCGGAGTATCCGCGGATCGATGCGAGCGGTGTCCGCAGCTCGTGGCTCGCATCGGCGACGAAGCGCCGCATCCGCTCCTCGTTCCGCTGCCGCGCGTCGAGGGATGCCCCGACGTGGTCGAGCAGCGTGTTGAGGGCGTGCCCGACGCGGCCGATCTCGGTGCGTTCGTCGGTCTCGGCATCGGGGACGCGCTCGGTGATCGTGACCTCGCCCTGATCGAGCGGCATCGCCGCGACGCGCGAGGCCGTGTCGGCGACGGTCCGCAGAGGGCGCAGACCCGTGCGCACGACGAACGCGATGGCCGCCGCGAGAATGAGCAGGCCCCCGGCTGTGACGAGGGCGACCGTCGTGATGATCTGCGCCACGGTCGACTGGACCTCGCCGAGCGATACGCCGACGACCGCGAGGTAGGACTGTGCCTGGATGCCGGTCACGCGGTACTCGCCGAGATCGGCCACCTCGACCGACACCGGCGCGGGTCCCGGCCGCGTGAGCGCGTCGACGACGTCGTCGAGGTCGCGGCGGCCGAGTTCGACGACTCCGCCGGAATCCGTGAGATACGCTCCCGTCGTCGCGCCCGTGGGCGACTGCATGACCAGGACCGTCCCCGGTTCCTGCCAGCTCTTGCTGAGCACGTCCGACGCGGTCAGCTCCTCGGTCGTCGGCGGGAACTGCATGCGCAGCAGGGTCTGACCCGTCTCGGCCGCGGTCGAGCGCAGCTTCGTGTCGAGGTTCGACTGCAGGATCTGCCCGAGGATCGTGCTCGTGGCGAAGGCCACCGCGATGATGATGAACGCGACGATGCCGATGATCGTGACCATGAGCCGCGACTGCAGACTCCACGCACGGCGCCGACGACGGGGCGTCGCGTCCTCCGTCGCGCGGTCCTCCGTCACTGGGGCGCCTTGATCATGTAGCCGACGCCGCGCACCGTGTGGATGAGGGGCTCGCTGCCCGCGTCGATCTTCTTGCGCAGGTACGAGATGTACAGCTCGACGACCGACGACCGGCCGCCGAAGTCGTAGTTCCAGACGCGGTCGAGGATCTGCGCCTTCGACACGACGCGGCGCTGATTGCGCATGAGGAAGCGCAGGAGCTCGAACTCGGTCGCGGTGAGCTCGATCTCGGTGCCCGCGCGCTCGACCTCGTGGCTGTCCTCGTTGAGTGTCAGGTCTCCCACGCGCAGGATCGGCTCCGCTCCCGCGGTGTAGGCCGTACCCGCGCGGCGCATCAGCCCGCGCAGGCGCGCGACGACCTCTTCGAGGCTGAACGGCTTCGTGACGTAGTCGTCGCCGCCCGCGGTGAGCCCCGCGACGCGGTCGGCCACGGCATCCTTCGCCGTCAGGAACAGCACGGGCACGTCGTCGCCCGAGTGCCGCAGTCGCTGCAGCACGGCCATGCCGTCGAGGTCGGGCATCATGATGTCGAGCACCATGGCGTCGGGCGCGAACTCGCGGGCGGCCTGGAGGGCCTGGAAGCCCGAGTCGGCGGTCTTGCACCTCCCAGCCCTCCATGCGCAGCGCCATCGACAGCAGGTCGGTGAGCATCTGCTCGTCGTCGACCACGAGCACGCGCAGGGGCGTGCCGTCGGGACGGGTGAGGGCGGTCGCGGGCATCGTCATAACGCACATCCTGCCCGGGTTCCTATGAGATTCCTATGGAGGGCGCTATGCGGTGGCTGTGAATGAGATCGCCCGAGCCGCGCTGAGACCGGTCGCCTCAGCCCGCCGCCCGGGCGTACGCGGCCATCCGATCGAACGACGGCGTCGAGGTCCGCGTCGACGACCTGCGCCTCGGGACTGGCGTCGAAGTACTCGAGGATGCCGCGCGCGCCCTCATCGAATGTCACGGTCGTCTCGAACTCGGGCACGAGGGCGCGCACCTTCGCGTTGTCGAACACCATCGAGTGCGCTTTGTCTCCGAGGAGCGTCGGGCCGAGCTCGCGGCTCGATCGCGGGCGATCGCGTCGCTCGTCACATGCACGAGGTCGGGCTCGTCGACGCCGGCGGCCTCCGCGAGCCACCCGTAGATGCGGTTCCACGTCGGCGCGTGGTCGCCCGTGACGGTGAACGCCTCGCCGATCGCGGCCGGGTTGCCGAGGAGACCCGGTCACGGCGACCGCGACGTCGTCGGCGTGCGTGATGGTCCACTGCGTCGTGCCGTCGCCGTGCACGACGACGGGCCTGCCGGCCCGCATGCGGGCGATGTCGGTCCAGCGGCCCATCGTCGGCAGCATCTGGCGATCGTAGGTGTGCGACGGCCGGATGATCGTGACGGGCAGTCCTCGGTCGCGGTGCGCGCTCATGAGCAGCGTCCTCGCACGCGATCTTGTCGCGCGAGTACTGCCAGAAGGGGTTGACGCAGCGGTGTCCGACTCGGTCACGGGGACGCTGCGACGGCGGCTTCTCGTAGGCCGACGCCGAGCTCACGAAGACGTACTGGCCCGTGCGCCCTTCGAAGACGTCGAGCATGTCCTCGACGTGCTCGGGCGCGAACGACAGGAAGTCGGCGACGACGTCGAACTCGCGCCCGCCGACGGCAGCGCGTACGGCCTCGCGGTCGCGCACGTCGGCGACGAGTCGGCGCACGCCGTCGGGCGACGGGGCGCCGGCCCGTGCCGCGGTTCAGGATCGTGACGTCGTGGCCGCGTTCGAGAGAGCGATCGCACGCTCGCGGCGCTGATCGTGCCGGTTCCGCCGATGTAGAGGATGCTCGTCATGACTCCGACCCTACGACCGGTCCTTCCGGGCGGGGGCGGAGGCCCCTTGGCGATGTCGAGGATGGGGTCTACCGTGACGCCATGACCCTCGAGGACCTCCGATCCGCACTTCCGCTCGTCGTCGTGTCGCCCGGGCGACGGCGATGGGACGCCGCCCGACTCTTCCACTCCGGCATCGGCGAGCCCGATGCCGTCGTCCGCGTCCGCTCCGTCGACGACGTGCAGCGGCGCCGTCCGCTGGGCGCCGCGTCCGGCACGCCCGTCATGGTCCGCGGCGGCGGCCACAGCGCGTGGGGAACGGTGCCGGGCGGTCTGACGATCGACCTCTCGGCGCTCCACGGCGTCGAGGTCGACGGCACCGCTCGTGCGCGTGGGCGGGGGAGCGACGTGGGGCGCGGTCGCGCACGCGCTCGCCGAGCACGGCCTCGGGCGTGAGCTCGGGCGACACGGCCTCGGTCGGCGTCGGCGGGCTGACCCTGGGCGGGGGCATCGGCTGGATGGTCCGCGCGTGGGGGCTCGCCGCCGATCAGCTCGTGGGCGCGCAGATCGTGACGTCGGCCGGCGATGTGCTCGAGGTGACGGATGCCTCGCACCCCGACCTGCTGTGGGCGCTGCGCGGCGGCGGCGGCAACCTCGGGGTCGTCACGCGGTTCGACTTCCGCGCGCACGCGCTGCCGTCGGTCGTCTTCGCGACGCTCGGGCGTCTCGGGCGACACCGCCGCCGTCCTGCGGACGCTCCGCGATGCCCTCTGCTGCGACGCCCCGCGCGAGCTCACCGTGACGTTCATGGACGTTCCGCCGATGGATCCGAGCGCTCCCGCGGGTGCGACGATCACGGCAGTGCTGGATCGGCCCCGACGAGATCGCCGCGCGTGCGGCGCTCACCCCGCTCCTCGCGCTCGACGGCGTGAGCGAGATCGAGTTCGGCGTGCGCGCGTACCCCGACATCCTGATGGACATGCCCGGCTTCGACCCCGATCAGCCCATGCCGGGCTTCGTCGGCGGCAACGCGCTCGTCGCCGTGCTCGAGCGACGAGGTGATCGACCGTCTCGCCGGCTTCCGCGAGGCGCATGGGGCGTCCGTGCTGTTCCTGCGTTCGCTCGGCGGCGCCTACGGCGACGTGCCACAGGATGCCTCGGCCTTCGCCGCGCGCGACGCGACGTGGTTCGTCGATGGCGGGCGCGTTCGACATCCCGGGCGTGCTGGGGGACGAGGAGCGCGCCGCCGCGATCGCCGAGATGGGGCGAGATCGACCGGCTCGGGCGTCGGCACCTACGGCAACTTCTCCATGTCGACCGAGGCCGACATGGTGGACGCGCATGTACCCGCCCGAGACGCTCTCGCGCCTGGCCGCGATCAAGCGCGAGTGGGACCCGGCGAACGTGTTCTGCACGCAACCACAACGTGCGGCCGTAGCCGGACGCGTCCTCGGGAGGTGGCGCGCGGTTTTCGGCATCCCGCGTGAGAATCTGTGCGCGGGATGCCGAAAACTGTGCGAGACGCCGGGGTCAGACCCGGCGCCGGGACGCAGATCAGTGCGTGTCTTCGGCTTCGATCTCGGTGCGGTCGCCCGACCACAGCGTGTGGAAGGTGCCCGGCTTGTCGATGCGCTTGTAGGTGTGCGCGCCGAAGAAGTCGCGCTGGCCCTGGATGAGGGCCGCCGGCAGGCGCTCGGCGCGGAGACCGTCGTAGTAGGAGAGCGACGACGAGAACGCGGGCGACGGGATGCCGGCGCTTCGCCGCCGTCGCGACGATCGTGCGCCACGCGTCCTGTGCACGCGTCACGACGTCCACGAAGAACGGCGCCGTCAGCAGCACGGGCAGATCCGGCGTCTCGGCGTAAGCCTCGGTGATGCGGTTGAGGAAGCGGGCGCGGATGATGCAGCCGCCGCGCCAGATCGACGCGATCTTGCCCAGGTCGATGTTCCAGCCGTACTCGGCGGCACCGGCGCGGATCTCGTCGAAGCCCTGCGAGTACGCGACGATCTTCGACGCGTAGAGCGCGAGGCGCACCTCTTCGATGAAGGCGTCCGGCGTCCTCGACGGTGAAGCCCTCGGCGGGTCCGGGCAGGCCGCGCGAGATCTCGCGCTGCTCGGGGTGGCTCGAGAGCGAGCGGGCGAACGTGGCCTCGGCGATGCCCGACACGGGCGACGCCGAGGTAGAGCGCGGTCTGCACCGTCCAGGCACCGGTGCCCTTGGCGCCGGCCTGGTCGAGGATGACGTCGACGAGGGGCTTGCCGGTCTCGGCATCCACCTGGCGCAGCACCTCGGCCGTGATCTCGATGAGGTACGACTCGAGCTCGCCCTTGTTCCACTCGGCGAAGACGTCGGCGATCTCGGCGGGCGTCTTGCCGGTGCCGCGGCGGATGAGGTCGTACGCCTCGGCGATGAGCTGCATGTCGGCGTACTCGATGCCGTTGTGCACCATCTTGACGAAGTGGCCGGCGCCGTCGTGGCCGACGTGCGTGACGCACGGCTCGCCCTCGGCGACCGCGGCGATCGAGCGCAGGATGGGGCCGAGCGTGATCCACGACTCGTCCGAGCCGCCGGGCATGAGCGACGGGCCGAGGAGGGCGCCCTCCTCGCCGCCGGAGACTGCCCATGCCGACGAAGTTGATGCCCGGTCTCGCGCACGGCCTTCTCGCGGCGGATCGTGTCGGTGAACAGCGCGTTGCCGCCGTCGACGATGATGTCGCCGGGCTCGAACACCTCGCACGAGCGCGTCGATGACGGCGTCGGTCGCGCCGCCGGCCTTGACCATGATGATCGCCGTGCGCGGCTTCTGCAGCGTCGCGGCGAACTCCTCGTACGATCGCGGTCGGCACGAATCCGGCCTCGGGGTGGTCGGTCACGAGCTCGTCGGTCTTGTCGTGGCTCCGGTTGAAGATCGCGACCGTGTTGCCCTCGCGGCTCGCGAGGTTGCGGGCGAGGTTGGAGCCCATCACCGCCAGACCCACGACGCCGATGTTGGCGACGCCGCTCGCCGGGCGCGCGCTCGCGGGCGCGGGGACCGCGCGGGCGACGTCCTCGGGGCGCGGTGCGCCCTCGTGCAGACGGAGCCGAGCCCGGCTCTTCCTCACGGTCGGTCGAGATGTTCGTCCGGACTGACTGGCTCAGCACGCACTCCTGCAAGACGCTCGATACAGGGGGGTCTGGGTCCACGCCTAGAGTTTCGCGGGCGACGGCGGTGCCGCGCGGTCAGTCCTTGCGGTACGCCGAGCGGCCCATCGACCAGAACGCGACGACCACGCCGACGAAGCCGGCGAGCGAGGTCAGGCGCGATGATGCCCAGAAGCAGGTTCGAGACGAGCTGGCTGTCGATCGCATGGGAGTCCTCCGGGACGGCGGCTGAGGGGGCGTTCCTCATCGTAGCGGGGCCGCTGGTAGACTCGATCATTGAACTTCGGCGAGGGATGCCTCGCACCGGCCTTCACGGCCGGGTCGCGGCATCCGTGATCGACGCGGTGATGCAGGCTCACGGCTTTCCTCACGCGCTCGCGTTCGAGTCGAAACCAGACCCCACAGACCCTGGGCCCGCGCCATTGCGGGCCCGAGACCACGGGCTCCGAGCCCGCAAGGAGAACAACATGTCGACTGAGACCGACACCAAGGTCCACGCCGAGCTTCGCGAGAACTTCGGCAAGGGCTTCGCCCGCCGCCTGCGCGCCGCCGGCAAGATCCCCGCCGTCATCTACGGTCACGGCACCGAGCCCGTGCACGTCGCGCTTCCCGGGCCACCAGGTCGCGCTGCTCATCCGTCGCGCCAACGTCGTGCTCGAGCTCGACGTCAACGGCAAGCAGCAGCTCACGCTGGTCAAGGACGTCCAGAAGGACCCCGTGCACCAGATCATCGAGCACATCGACCTCCTCGTCGTGAAGAAGGGCGAGAAGATCCAGGTCGACGTCCCGATCGTCGTCATCGGCGAGTCCGCTCCCGGCACGATCGTCAACCTCGACAGCGCCGAGCGTCGCGCTCGAGGTCGAGGCCACCCACATCCCCGAGCACATCGAGGTCGACGTCGAGGGCCTCGAGGACGGCACGCACATCACCGCGGCCGACCTCACGCTCCCCAAGGGCGCGTCGCTCGTCGTCGACCCCGAGACTCCTCGATCGTCGCCGATCTCGGTCCCCGTCTGCGGCGCTCGCCGCCGAGGAGGAGATCGCCGAGGCCGACGCCGCCGTCGCGGCCGAGCAGTCCGAGGAGTCCGAGCAGAGGCCGCCGAGTAAGACGCGTCACGAGGATGCCGCGCCACGCCGATCACCGGCGGGGCGCGGCATCCATCGTCTGTGCGGCGCGGTCTGACTTCGCGCGCCCTGCGTCTTCCGGGAGGATGGACGCATGGCAGAGACGTGGCTCGTCGTCGGGCTCGGCAATCCGGACCCCGTTACGAGGCGACGCGGCACAACGTCGGTCAGCTCGTCGTCGACGAGCTCGCCGCGCGTCGCGGCGAGGCGCTTCCGGGCGCACAAGGCGAACGCCCGCGTCGCCGAGACGTGGCTGCGTCCGGGTGGCGCGAAGCTCATGCTCGCCAAGCCGAACTCGTTCATGAACGTCTCGGGCGGTCCGGTCGCGGGCCTCGCGAAGTTCTACGGCGTCGACCCCGACCATGTCGTCGTCGTGCACGACGAGCTCGACATCCCGTTCGACACGATCAAGCTCAAGATCGGCGGCGGCCACGGCGGTCACAACGGCGTGCGCGACGTCGCGAAGGCGCTCGGACGCCGGAGTTCCCGCGCGTGCGCGTGGGCATCGGCCGTCCCGCCGGGCCGGCAGGATCCCGCCGACTGGGTGCTCGACCCGTTCGGCGCCGCCGAGCGCAAGAACCTGCCGATCCTCGTCGGCGATGCCGCGGACGCCGTCGAGCAGCTGGTCGACGAAGGGCTGCTCGCCGCGCAGCAGAAGCATCACGCGCCGCGCGCCTGAGCCCGCCGGCGCGATCAGCCGCCGATCGACGAGCCCGCAGCGAGCCCCGCGGTGAGGCACGCCTGCACGGCGATCGCCGAAGAGCACGGGCCCGAGCACGGCGATGGCCGTCGCGGCGATGCCCTGCGGCGCGCCCGCGGTTCGTGACGATCGCGACGATGCCCTGGACGAGCGCCCAGAGGCCGAGGACCGTGCCGACCCAGAACGACGACCTCGCCGAGCAGCACCCAGTCCCGCACGGGGGTGAGCATCGACCAGTCGAAGTCGACGTCGACCGCGCGAACGCGCGATCTCGCGGCCCGCGCCCAGGCCGATGTTGAAGGCCGCGATCGCGGCGAGGATCGGCGGCGCGACGGCCGCGACGAGCGCCGGCGATGAGGGCGACGACGCCGAGGCCGACTGACCGGCGCTGCCGGGTCGCCGCGGAGCGGGCGCGTGCGGCGAGCGGCGTCCGGGCGCGTGCCGGGATGCGCGTACGGCGGGCCGGCGAACGGCGGTGCGGCCCGCGGCGGCACGGCGGCGTACACGGGCTGCCCTGGCGGTCGGATGCGCGGCCGGTGCCGGGGGATAGGCGACCGGCGGGCACCCGCGGAGGCGGCGGCAGCGGCGGGACAGGCGGCACGGCGGGGTCGCTCACGCGCTCATCCTAGCGAGCGCCCGCCGCCGGGCGTCCGCCGGGCCCGCGCGTAGACTCCTCGCGGTGACAGTTCCCGGGATCGTGCGCGCCCTCGAGCAGGCGGAGTCGTTCCGGGATGCCGTGGCCGCGGCATCCGTCGATGCCGACTTCTCGCTCGTCGAGGGCCTCGACGCCCCGCTGCTCGCGGCCCTGCTCGAGCGCCGCCGCAGCGCCGGGCAAGCCCGGCGTCCTCCTCGTCGTCGCGCCGACCGGCCGCCGCGCCGAGTCGCTCGGCCCCGCGCTCGGCGCGCTGCTGCCCGGTGCCGAGGTGCTGCACTTCCCGGCGTGGGAGACGCTGCCGCACGAGCGGCTGAGCCCGAGCGCCGAGATCGTCGGCCGCCGGCTCGAGGTGCTCGGGCGCATCGCGCGCTGGAGCGGCGACACGCCGCTCGTCGTCACCGCGTCGGTGCGCGGCGCGATCCAGCCGCTCGCGGCCGGCCTCACCGATGTCGCCCCGGTCGAGCTCGCGATGGGCGGAGCGCGGCCACGACCTCGGCGAGGTCTCGGCGCGGCTCGTCGAGCTCGCCTACCACCGCGTCGACATGGTCTCGCGTCGCGGCGAGTTCGCGGTGCGCGGCGGCATCCTCGACGTCTTCCCGCCGACCGCGCCGCATCCGTACCGCGTCGAGTTCTTCGGCGACGAGGTCGATCAGATCCGCGCGTTCTCGGTCGCCGACCAGCGCTCGCTGCCCGGCGAGGTGCCGACGGTCGAGCTCGTCGCGAGCCGTGAGCTGCTGCTGACCGAGGCCGTGCGCGAGCGCGCGCGGCGAGCTGAAGGACGAGTTCCCCGGGCTCGCGCGGCATGCTCGAGAAGATGGCCGAGGGCATCCCCGTCGAGGGCATGGAGTCGCTCCTGCCCGCCGTCGTCGATCGGCTCGTGACGCTCGTCGACTACCTGCCCGAGGGCACCGCCGTCGCGCTCGTCGACCCCGAGCGCTCCGTCACCCGCGCGATCACGCTCGGCGAGACCAACCGCGAGTTCCTCGAGGCGGCGTGGAGCGCGGCGACCGCCGGGCGCCGCAGACGCCCGTCGACCTCGGCGCCGGCGACTTCCTCACGCTGCCCGCGGCTGCGCGAGGCCGCGCGCGACCGCGGCGACGTGTGGTGGACGCTGAGCGCGTTCGACTCGGGAGCAGGCGGATGCCGCGGCCGAGGGCCTGCTCGACGATCGACGTCGCGCTCGAGGCCGCCGCCGTCGTCCGCGTGCCCGGGTGCGCCGGTGCCGTCGTTCCAGGGCAACGTCGACGGCGCGATCGCGCACGTCGGCGCAGCTGCTCGCCGACGGCTGGCGCGTCGTGGTCGCGGCATCCGGAACCGGGCTCGTCGAGCGCGCGCGCGACGTGCTCGCCGAGCGCGGCATCGCGGCGCGCAGGGTCGACGACCGTGCTCGACGCCCCCGAGCCGGGCGTCGCGCACGTCGTCGCTGTCGATGCTCGAGCGCGGCTTCGAGTCGCCGAGGCGAAGCTCGCCGTGCTCACCGAGACCGAGTTCTACGGCCGCACGATCGGCGGCGACCAGCGGGTCGTCAAGAAGCTCGCCTCGCGGCGCAAGAACGTCGTCGACCCGCTGCAGCTGAAGACCGGCGACTACGTCGTGCACGCCACGCACGGCATCGGCAGGTTCGTCGAGCTCACGCAGCGCGAGGTCTCCAGCGGCGGGCGCAACGCCGTCAAGAGCGTGCGCGAGTACCTCGTGCTCGAGTACGCGCCGTCCAAGCGCGGCTATCCGGGCGACAAGCTCTTCGTGCCCGACCGATCAGCTCGACCTGCTCTCGAGTACGTCGGCGGCGAGGCGCCGACGCTGTCGAAGATGGGCGGCAGCGACTGGGCGCAGGCGAAGGGTCGCGCGCGCAAGGCCGTGCGCGACATCGCCGTCGAGCTCGTCAAGCTCTACTCGGCGCGCATGGCGGCGAAGGGCCACGCGTTCGGCCCCGACACGCCCTGGCAGCGCGAGCTCGAAGAGGCGTTCCCGTTCGCCGAGACGCCCGACCAGCTGCAGACGATCGACGAGATCAAGGCCGACATGGAGAAGCCGATCCCGATGGACCGGCTGCTCTCGGGCGACGTCGGCTTCGGCAAGACCGAGGTCGCCGTGCGCGCCGCGTTCAAGGCGATCCAGGACGGCAAGCAGGTCGCGATGCTCGTGCCGACGACGCTGCTCGTCAAGCAGCACCTCGAGACGTTCACCGAGCGCTTCGCCGGATTCCCCGTCAAGGTGCGCGCGCTCTCGCGATTCCAGACCGACAAGCAGGCGCGCGACGACGCTCGCGGGGCTCACCGACGGCACGGTCGACATGGTGATCGGCACGCACCGCATCCTCACCGAGAAGGTGCATCTTCAAGGACCTCGGCCTGCATGATCATCGACGAGGAGCAGCGCTTCGGCGTCGAGCACAAGGACACGCTCAAGAAGCTCAAGACGAACGTCGACATCCTCGCGATGAGCGCGACGCCGATCCCGCGCACGCTCGAGATGGCGGTCACCGGCATCCGCGAGATGTCGACGCTGCAGACGCCGCCGGAGGACCGGCATCCGATCCTCTCGTACGTCGGTCCGCGCAACGACAAGCAGATCGCCGCCGCGATCCGCCGCGAGCTGCTGCGCGAGGGTCAGGTGTTCTTCGTGCACAACCGCGTGCAGTCGATCCAGCGGGTCGCGGCCGCAGCTCGCCGAGCTCGTGCCCGAGGCGCGCATCGCGCGTCGCGCACGGGCAGATGGGCGAGCACGCGCTCGAGCAGGTCGTCGACGACTTCTGGGAGCGCGCGTTCGACGTGCTGGTCTGCACGACGATCGTCGAGACCGGTCTGGACATCTCGAACGCGAACACGATCATCATCGACCGCGCCGACAAGTACGGGCTCTCGCAGCTGCACCAGCTGCGCGGCCGCGTGGGCCGCGCCCGCGAGCGCGCGTACGCGTACTTCCTCTACGACGAGAAGAAGCCGCTCTCCGAGACCGCGGCCGACCGCCTCGAGACGATCGCGGTCAACAACGACCTCGGCAGCGGCATGCAGGTCGCGCTGAAGGACCTCGAGCTCCGCGGCGCGGGCAACCTGCTCGGCGCCGAGCAGGCCGGACACATCGCCGGCGTCGGCTTCGACCTGTACCTGCGCATGATCGGCGAGGCCGTCGCGACCTTCCGCGGCGACGACGTCGAGGGCCCGACCGAGCTGCGGCTCGAGCTGCCCGTGCAGGCGCGCATCCCCGAGTCCTACATCGACAGCGAGCGGCTGCGGCTCGAGGCGTACCAGAAGCTCTCGGCGGCGGCATCCGCTCCGGCGAAGGACGACGCGCTCGACCTCGTCATCGACGAGCTGCGCGACCGCTACGGCGAGCCGCCGGCCGAGGTCGAGGGACTGCTCGCCGTCGCGCGCCTGCGCCGCCGCGCCGCGCAGGCGGGCCTCGCGGACGTCGTCGCGATGGGTCCGAACCTGCGGATCGCGCCGGCGAACCTGCCCGACTCGATGCGGGTGCGCCTGCAGCGGCTGTACCCGAAGGCGAAGCTGCTCGCCGGGCGGCGAGGCGCTCGTCGTGCCGCTGCCGCGGGTCGGCGGGCGAACCGCGTCGGCGATGCCGAGCTCATCGCGTGGGTGGGCCAGCTGCTCGATCAGCTGTGGCCGGCGCCGAAGCCCGACGCGTCCGAGGCCGGCGCCGACGGCGTCCGACGCGGTCCGCGCAGTCCGGCGCGCGGCGTCCGGGCGCGCGAGGCCGATGGGAATCCGGCGCGGGCGTGCCGAGCGGCAGCGTCGCGGACGCGCGCGCCGATCCGTCGATGCCGCGCTTCGGGCGCGTCATCGTGGCGCGAATCTCCGCCGCCGACGGCCGTGCGCAGCCATCCGGGCGACGCCCGACGCTGGCCGATCAGCGAGTCGCGCGTCACGCTCAGCGAGCCCGGCAGGCGATCGGAGGAGCGACGATGCAGTTCGAGCACCTCGGGGCGCAGCCCCGCATCCATCCCGATGCCGTGATCGCGCCGACGGCCGTCATCAGCGGCGACGTCGCGATCGGCGCGGACTGCCAGGTGCTGCACGGCGCGGTCATCACCGCCGAGGGCGGCGCGATCACGCTCGGCGAGAACGTCATCGTGATGGAGAACGCGCTCATCCGGGCGACCGCCGACGAACCCCGTCCACATCGGCGACCACGTGCTCGTCGGGCCCGATGGCGAGCGTGTCGGGCGCGACGATCGGCGACGAGGTGTTCCTCGCGACGGGCACGCGCATCTTCAACGGCGCGCGCATCGGCGAGCGCAGCGAGGTGCGCATCAACGCCGTCGTGCACCTGCGCACGGTGCTGCCGCCCGAGACGCGTCGTGCCGATCGGCTGGGTCGCGGTCGGCGATCCGCGTGCAGATCCTGCTCGCCGATCGCCACGAGGAGATCTGGGCGGCGCAGCGCGAACTCGACTTCCCCGGCTACGTGTTCGGCCTCGACCGCGAGACGCCCGACCTCATGGTGCAGCTCACCGAGCGCTACGGACGCGGCCTCGCGCGGCACGCCGACGACCGGCGGTCGACTGACGACCGTCAGTCCAGCCGGTGCCGCAGTCGCGGCATCCGAATCGAGCCGCACCCAGTCGGATCCGATCGATCGCTCGACGCCGAGTCGACGTCGAGCCGCGCGGCTCGATGCTCGACGGCGAACCAGTCGCGGCTCGACGCCGCACATCGAGCGAGCCGCACTGGGGCACACCTCGACGTCACCGCGGATCTGGCTTTCATGCGGCCACGGTAACCCCGTGCCGCGGATCCGCGGCGCGACGCGCGTGTCAGCCGGTGTTCTGCAGCCCGGCGGCGACGCCGCTGACCGACAGCAGCAGCAGGCGCTGCTGCTCGGGATCGACCGGCGCCGGCTCGGCGTCCTCGCGCAGCGCGCGCAGCGCGCGCAGCTGCAGCAGCGAGAGCGCGTCGACGTAGGGGCTGCGCATCTTCACCGCGCGCTGCAGCACCGGCTTGTTGCCGAGCAGCTCGGTGCCGCCGGTGAGGCGCATCACCCACGAGCGCGTGAGCGCCATCTCGTCGCGCACGAGGGCCGCGAGATCGTCGCGATCGCCGAGCTCGAGGTAGTGCCGCGCGATGCGGTCGTCGGCCTTCGCGAGGCTCATCGCGACGTTGTCGATCATCGTGCGGAACAGCGGCCACTCGCTCGTACGCGCGTCGCGAGCAGCGCTTCGTCGCCGACGGCCTCGAGCGCGGTGCCGAGCCCGAACCAGCCGGCGAGGTTGATGCGCGCCTGCGTCCACGCGAACACCCACGGGATCGCCCGCAGGTCCTCGAGCGACTCGACCGACAGACCGCGGCGCGCGGGGCGCGAGCCGAGCGCGAGCAGGCCGATCTCCTCCATCGGCGTGACCCGCGCGAACCACGGCGCGAAGCCGGGCGCCTTCACGAGCGAGAAGAAGCGCTCGCGGGATGCCGCGTCCATCGTCGCCGCGACGTCGGCGTAGCGCTCGGCGGCCGTCGCGGTTGCGCTCCTCGATCGAGGGCGCCGAGGCGAGCAGGATGGCCGCGGCGACCTGGTCGATGTGGCGCATCGCGATGGCGGGGTCGCCGTAGCGGGCGAAGATCACCTCGCCCTGCTCGGTGAGCTTGAAGCGCCCGTCGACCGAGTGCGGCGGCTGCGCGAGGATCGCCGAGTTCGCCGGGCCGCCGCCGCGGCCGAGCGCGCCGCCGCGGCCGTGGAACAGGGTCAGCTCGATGCCGTTCTCGCCGCGCCCACGCGGCGATCTCGCGCCTGCGCCTCGTACAGCGCGAGGTTCGCGGCGACGGGTCCGACGTCCTTCGACGAGTCGGAGTAGCCGAGCATGACCTCGAGGCGGCGGCCGGTCGCGTCCAGGCGCGCGGCGAACTCCGGGTGCTCGACGATCTCGGCGAGGATGCGCGGGCGCGGCCTGCAGGTCGGCGAACGTCTCGAACAGCGGGATGACGTCGAGCACGGGCGGCGTGCCGTCCGGGCCCGACCGCGTACCGCGCGAGCCGGTGCACGTGCGGCGAGGTCGTCGGCGGACTGCGTGAACGACACGATGTAGCGCCCGGCGGCGCGCGGGCCGTAGCGCTCCTGCAGGAACGCGATCGCGCGGAAGACCTCGAGCACCTCCTCGGTCTGCTCGCTGCGCGGCGCCGCCGGCTCGAGCTCGGCGAGCACCTTCGCGTGCACGGCCGAGTGCTGGCGCACCTCGAGCTCGGTGAGGTGGAAGCCGTACGTCTCGACCTGCCAGAGCAGCTGCTGCAGGTGCCCGTACGCCTGGCGGGGCGCGCCGGCCTGCGACGAGCGAGTCCTGCACGACGCGCAGATCGGCGAGCAGGTGCTCGGGGTCGCGGTAGGCGAGGTCGGCGTCGCGCGTGCGGGTCGCGGCGATCTTGCGGGCGAGCAGCAGCAGGATGCGGCGGTGCGGCTCGTCGGGCGAGCGCTTGGCGATCTCGGTCGCGGCGTCCTCGTCGGCGGCCTTCAGCCGCTGCCACAGCGCGAGCAGCGCGTCGCTCGGGCGGAGTGGTCGCGGCATCCAGCGTCAGTCCGCGGCCGATGCGCTGCGCGGTGCGCTCGAGACCGAGCAGCACGTGCTCGCTGGCGATCGCGGCGGCCTTGCGGGTGACGGATGCCGTGACGAACGGGTTGCCGTCGCGGTCGCCGCCGACCCACGAGCCGATGCGCACGAACGGGCGCACGATCGGCGCGCGGCCGCCGGCGGCCGGACCCTGCAGCGCGTCGTCGACGCGGCGGTACACGTGCGGGACCGCGGTGTACAGCGTCTCGTCGAACACCGCCATGACCGCGCGCACCTCGTCGGTCGGCGACGGGCTTCTCGGGGCGCAGCGGCGCGGTGCGCCACAGCGTGTCGATCTCCTCGAGCATGCGGCGCTCGGCGCGGCGCTCGTCGGCGCCGTTGCGCAGCGACGCGTCGTGCTCCTCGAGCAGCGCCGGCGAGACGGCGGATGCTGGTCGACACGGCGCGGCGGCGCGCCTCGGTCGGGTGCGCGGTGAAGACGGGGTGGAAGCGCAGCGCCTGCAGGCGCGCGCAGTGCGGTGTCGTCGCCGACCTCGGCCGCGAGGCGCACGAAGGCGGCGGCGACGGAGTCGGTGGCGTCCTCGCGGTCGGGGCGCCCGTCGCGCTCGCGGAGGATGCGCACGCGCTGGTGCTCCTCGGCGAGGTTCACGAGGTGGAAGTAGCACGGTGAAGGCGCGGGCGACCTCGTCGGCGCGCTGCGACCGTGAACGAGTCGGCGATCGCGGCGGCGCGCGCGAACGCCTCGGGCGTCTCGTCGGTGTAGGCCTGGATCGTCGCGACGCGCAGCCGCTCGACGTCGTCGTACAGGCCCGGCGAGCCGCTCTCGCGCAGCACCCGGCCGAGCAGCGCGCCGAGCATGCGCACGTCGGCGCGCATCCGCTCGGGGATCTCCTGCGCCGGCCTCGAATCGTCCGACGAGGTCGATCGCTTCGGTCTGGGTGAGCTCGCGCATGCGCTCCACGGCTAGCGCCGCCGTGTTTCGCGGTGTCACGTGTCACGCGGCCGCGGCCGCGTGACGCCGCGGAGTGCCGGGACGTCGGTCGGCGACGCTGGCGCGACCTGCCGACTCGGAAGGAGGATCCGATGTCCCTGCTCCGCTCCGCCCGCTTCCCCGCGATCGTGCTGCTGGTCGCCGCCGTCGCTCGGACTGATCGTGGCGAACTCGCCCGTCGGCGCCGGCGGTCGATCGACGTTCATGCACGCGTACGTCGGCATCCCCGGCGTCGTTCGAGCTCTCGATCGCGCACTGGGTCCAGGACGGCCTGCTCGCGATCTTCTTCTTCGTCGGTCGCCGATCGAGCTGCAGTTCGAGCTGACGCAGCGGCGAGCTCGAACTCCGCCGCGCAAGGCGCTGCAGCCGGCGATCGCCGCCGCCGGCGGCGTGCTCGTGCCGATCGCGATCTACCTCGCGATCGCCGCGGGCAGCGGACGCCGCGACGGGCTGGCCGATCCCGACCGCGACCGACATCGCCTTCGCGCTCGGGCGTGCTCGCGATCTTCGGCCGGGGCCTGCCGTCGGCCGTGCGGATCTTCCTGCTCGCGCTCGCGATCCTCGACGACATCGTCGGGCATCGTCTTCATCGCCGTCCTGTTCGCGACGGACGTGCAATCTCGGGCTGCTGGCGCTGCGCCGCTCGTCGCCGTCGTCGCTCTTCGGCATGCTCAGCCGGCAGCTCGACACGCCGCGGCCGCGTGCCGATCGCGATCGCTGCTGGTCGTGCTCGCGCATCGCGACCTGGGTGCTCGTGCTGCCAGTCGGGCGTGCACGCGACGATCGCCGGCGTCGCGCTCGGCCTCGCGATGGCGCAGCGGCCCGGCGCTGCGCGCGCGGCACGCGCTCGAGCCGTGGGTGAACGGCGATCGTGCTGCCGCTGTTCGCCTTCTCGGCCGCGCTCGTCGTGATCCCGGCGGTCTCGCCGGCGCGAGCTGTCGCCGGCGTTCTGGGGCATCCTCGTCGCCCTCCCGGTCGGCAAGATCGTCGGCATCGCGCGTGTTCGGGTGGATCGCGCTGCGCATCGGCGCGCGAGGGCGGCGCCCGCAGCTCGCGTTCGCCGACCTGCTCGCGGCCGGCGCGCTCGGCGGCATCGGCTTCACGGTGTCGCTGCTGCTGGCCGAGCTCGCCTTCGCCGGACGACGCCGAGCGTCCGCGACCAGGCGATCCTCGGCGTGCTCGCCGGATCGGTCGATCTCGCTCGTCCTCGCCGGCGATCCTCGTGTCGCTGGCGCGCGCGGCACCACCGACGGCTCGCCGCCGACCCGCGGAGGCGCGCATGACCGCAGCCGAGCCGACCCGCTGCGCGCGGCCGCCGAGACCATGCGCGCGGTGCGCGACCGCTGCGTGTGGACGCAGCAGATCGACCACCGCGACCTCGTGCCGTACCTCGTCGAGGAGAGCGCCGAGCTCATCGACGCCGTCGAGGACGGCACGCGCGCCGAGCTGCGCGAAGAGCTCGGCGACCTGCTCTGGCAGGTGCTGTTCCACGCCGAGATCGCCTCGCGCGACCCCGACGACCCGTTCGACATCGACGACGTCGCGCGCGGGCTCACCGAGAAGATGGTGCGCCGGCATCCGCACGTCTTCGCGCGGCGAGGTCGCGACCACGCCCGAGCAGGTGCTCGTGCTCTGGAACGCCGCGAAGGCCGCCGAGAAGCACGAGCGCACGCAGCGTGCTCGACGGCGTGCCGCGAGCGGATGCCGTCCCTCGCGCTCGCGCAGAAGCTCCTCGGCAAGGCGGCGCCAGGTCGGCGTGCGCCCGGTCGCCGCGCGAGCGCCGCGCGCGACGCCCCGGCGACCGAGGCCGAACTCGGCGACGCCCTGCTCGCGCTCGTCGCGCACGGCGCGCGCGCACGGGTGGGATGCCGAGCGCGCGCTGCGCGAGCGGCTGCGGGCGCTCGAGGCGCGAGATCCGCGAGGCCGAGACCGGCGGCGCTGACCGCCGACCGGGCACGGCGCGACCGCGCGACCTGGAAGAATGGCGCCGTGGCATCCGTCAATCCGCCGCGCGGCATGCGCGACTTCCTCCCCGCCGACAAGGCCCGTCGCGAGCGCGTGCTCGCCGTCATCCGCGAGCGCTACCGCGCGCACGGCTTCGACGAGATCGAGACGCCCGTCATGGAGGAGTACGCGCGCCTGCACGCCGGCATCGGCGGCGACAACGAGAAGCTCGCCTACAACGTGCTCAAGCGCGGCCTCGACGCCGACGCGATCCGCGCGGCGGCCGACGACCCGGCCGCGCTCACCGACCTCGGCCTGCGCTACGACCTGACCGTGCCGCTCGCGCGCTTCTACGCGAGCCACCGCGGCCGAGCTGCCGACGGTGTTCCGCGTCGATCCAGATCGCGCCGGTGTGGCGCGCGGAGCGCCCGCAGAAGGGCCGCTACCGCCAGTTCGTGCAGTGCGACATCGACATCATCGGCGATGCCTCGGCGCGCGCCGAGGCCGAGCTCATCGTCGCGACGCTCGACACCGTCGACGCGCTCGGGCTCGAGGGCGCGCACGCGTGCGCATCAACGACCGCCGCGCTGCTGGACTGGATGCTCGACAGCTTCGGCTTCGCCGCCGACGAGCGCCCCGGCGTGCTCATCACGATCGACAAGCTCGACAAGATCGGCCCGGACGGCGTCGTCGCCGAGCTGCGCGAGCGCGGCGCGACGCCCGCGGCGGTCGACGCGTTCGAGGCGTTCCTGCCGCCGCCCGCAGACGCTGGAGTACAACCCGTACGGCGAGCGGCAGATCCGCAAGGCGCTGCCCGACGGCGCGCCCGACGAGATCGTCGCGCACCTCGTCGGCATCGGCGAGGCCGTCGCGCGCCGCGCGCGCCGGCGAGGCGCGACGACATCCCGCTCGTCTTCGACCCGTTCCTCGTGCGCGGCATGGGCTACTACACCGGCACGATCTTCGAGCTCGCGCACCCCGAGCGTCGACTACTCGCTCGGCGGCGGCGGCCGCTACGACGGCATGATCGGCCGCTTCCTCGGCCAGGACGTGCCCGCCGTCGGGCTTCTCGATCGGCTTCGAGCGCATCGTCGACCTCGTCGACGAGCCGGCGCGGATGCCGCGGCATCGGCCGTCGTGCTCGTGCACGACCGCGACGTGCCGGTCGCGCGAGCTGCTCGCGCTCAAGGCCGCGCTCGTCGCGCGAGGGCGCGCGCGTGCGCCTCGAGCAGCGCACGAAGAACCTCAAGGCGCTGCTCGAGCGCGCGGCGGCCGACGGCTACACGGCGTTCGCGACCGTGTCGGCCGGCGCGACGCGCGACGTCGCTCGAGCTCAAGCCGCTCGGCTGACCCGGCCGGACGAGGCGCGCTCAGGCGACGCGTGACGCGCCTCTTCTCGCGCACGTACACCTCGCGGCGCACGCGGGCGACGACGTCGCCGGCGGCATCCGTGATGTCGGTCTCGAACCACTCGAGCACCTTCGCGCCGCCGCGGGCGCGCTCGCGGAGCTCGGCGGCCTTCGCCGGCGAGCACCTCGAAGTGCGCCGTGAGCACGCCGCGGCCGGGCTTGACGAACTCGATCTCGCCGCGGGTGTCCCACACGACGTAGTCGCGGCCGAGCTGGTGCATCACGAGCATGAAGAAGTACGGGTCGGTCATCGCCGACATCGAGCCGCCGAACGCGGTCTTGACGTAGTTGCGGGTGATGACGTTGACGTGCAGCTCGACGGTCGCGCTCGTCCAGTCGTCGGCGAAGCGCGGACGCGGATGCCGCTGAACAGGTTGGGGACCACAGGCTCATGCCGACGGCGAGGCGGCGAGGAGTGATGCGCATGCGGCCAGTGTGCCGACGGCCGCGACGCGCATCGTTGTGCGGCGACAACTGTTCTAGTTGTATAGAATAGGCATGCTCATCCGATCGACCCGCGAGCGATGAGCCGCTGTTCGCGCAGGTCGCGTCGGTGCAGCGATGCCGCGCCGGGCGCTCGCCGGGGACCGCTGCCGTCGCCCGCGAGGTCGCCGACGCGCTCGGCGTCAACCTGCACACCGTGCTGCGCGCCTACCAGGAGCTCCGCGACGAGGGCTCGTCGACATGCGCCGCGGGCGCGGAGCGTCGTGACGGATGCCGCGGCCCGCTCGCCGGCTGCACGACGACATCGCGTCGCTCGCCGGCGCGCGCACGCGCTCGGACTCTCCGCCGACACCGCTCGCCTCGATCATGAAGGAGCATCCGCATGACCCCCGCCGTCGCCGTCGCGCGCCGCGGCGATTCGCTCGTCGTCGCGCTCGTCGTCCCGCTCGTGCTCGCCGCGATCGCGGTCGCTCGTGCAGGTGCTCGCGCTGCCGCACGTGCCCGCGACGATCGCGATCCACTGGGGCGCGGCGGGCGCGCCGACGGCTTCGCCCCGGCGTGGTCGCTGCCGCTCATGACGGTCGCGATCGGGCTCGGCCTGCGCGCTCGTCCTCGGCGCTCCTGCCGCTGCGGGGCTCGCGCGCGGGCGAGCGCGGCGCCGTCGCTACCGGCTCCTGGGCGCGGTGGCCTGCGGCATGCGGCGCTGCCTGCCGATGCTCGATCGACGTGGTCGCTCGCGATGCAGCGCGGCCTCGCCGATGCCGCGCGATGCGCCGTCGGTCGTGCCGCGCTCGCTGGTCGCGTTCGCCGCGGCGGCGTCGTCGGGGCTGGCGCGCGTGGTTCGTCCAGCCGGCGGAGTCGCCGCGCGCGGCGACGCCGTCGCCCGCCCCGGCGATGGCGCTGGCCCCGGGCGAGCGGGCCGCCTGGTTGCGCACGACGACGCTGTCGCGCGCGCGGCGATCGTCGCGATCGTCGCCGTGATCCTGCGTCGCTGGCGGTCGCGCGCCGTCGTCGACGGCGGTCGCCGGCGGCGATGCTCGTCGTGGCTCCTCGCGGCGCTCGCGGTCGCTGTTCGTCGTGCTGCTCGCGACGACGCGGCGTCTTCCGCGTCCGCGTCGACGACGCGGGCCTGCAGCGTGCGTCGCTCGCTCGGCATCCCGCGTTCCGCGTGCCGCTCGCCGACGTCGCGTCGGTCGTCGGTCGTGCGACGTGCAGCCCGCTCGCGCGAGTTCGGCGGCTGCGGCATCCGCTCGGCCTGGACGGACGGTTCGGCGTCGTGCTGCGACGCCGGCGAGGCCATCGCAGGTCGACCGCAGCGTCGGGCAAGCGCCTTCGTCGTCACCGTCGACGACGCCGCGACGGGCGCGGCGCTCGCTGCAGGCGCTCGCGCACGCGCGCGTCACCGCCTTGACGCACGGCATGCGCGCCGGCCGCTGGTTGGCTGGCCGCATGACCGACCCCACTCCCGACGCCTGGCGCCGCGTCGACGCGCTACCTCACCGACACCCTCGTCGGGCACGATCCCGACCTCGAAGCGGCCGTCGCCGACCAGAACGCCGCCGGGCTGCCCGCGATCGAGGTCGCGCCGGTCAACGGCAAGCTCCTGCACCTGCTCGCGCGCATCAGCGGTGCGCGCCGCGTGCTCGAGATCGGCACGCTCGGCGGCTACTCGACGATCTGGCTGGCGCGCGGCATCCCCGACGGACGGCCGCGTCGTCACGATCGAGGCCGAGCCGCGACAACGCCGCGGTCGCGCGCGCGAACCTCGACGCGCGCCGGCGTCGGCGACAAGGTCGAGATCCGCATCGGGCGCGGCGCCGACGTGCTGCCGACGCTCGAGGGCGGCGAGCCGTTCGACCTCGTCTTCATCGACGCCGACAAGGAGTCCAACACGATCTACCTCGACTGGGCGGCGCGGCTCGGGCGCCCCGGCACCGTCGTCGTCGTCGACAACATCGGGCGCGGGGGCGAGGTCGCCGACCCCGCGACGCGACGGACCCGCAGGTCGATCGGCACGCAGCGCGGACTCGAGATGCTCGGCGCGCGACCCGCGCTTCGACGCGACCGCGCTGCAGACCGCTCGACGCGAAGGGCTGGGACGGCGTCGCGATCGCGCTCGTGCGTGTGACGCCGCACCGGCGCGGCTCGAGGCGCCGCGACGAGCGCGACCCGTGGCGCGGCATCCGCGTCACTAGACTCGGACGCGGACCGACGACGCTCCACGACCACCCTTCCACTGAACAAGGAGTCCATCAGTGGCACTGATCGAGGCTGTAGGCGCACGCGAGATCCTCGACTCGCGCGGAAACCCGACCGTCGAGGTGGAGGTGCTCCTCGACGACGGCATCGTCCAGCGCGCGGCCGTCCCCTCCGGCGCATCCACCGGCGCCTTCGAGGCGTACGAGCTGCGCGACGGCGACAAGAGCCGCTACGGCGGCAAGGGCGTGCTCAAGGCCGTCGACGCCGTCATCGACGAGCTCGGCCCGGCGATCGAGGGCGTCGAGGCGAGCGAGCAGCGCATCGTCGACGAGATCCTCATCGAGATCGACGGCACCGAGAACAAGAAGCGCGTCGGCGCCAACGCGATCCTCGGCGTGAGCCTCGCGGTCGCCAAGGCCGCGGCCGACTCGCGCCGACCTGCCGCTGTTCCGCTACCTCGGCGGCCCGAACGCGCACGTGCTGCCCGTTCCGCTGTTCAACGTCATCAACGGCGGCGAGCACGCCGACAACGGCATCGACATGCAGGAGTTCTTCCTCGCGCCGATCGGCGCCGAGACCTTCTCCGAGGCGCTGCGCTGGGGCGCCGAGACCTACCACGTGCTCAAGGGCGAGCTGAAGGCCGCCGGCTACGCGACCGGCCTCGGCGACGAGGGCGGCTTCGCCCCCGACCTGCCCAGCAACCGCGAGGGCCTCGACTTCCTCATCAAGGCGATCGAGAAGGCCGGCTTCACGCCCGGCACCGACATCGCGCTGGGCCTGGACGTCGCGGCGACCGAGTTCTTCAAGGACGGCGTCTACCGCCTCGAGGACAAGGACTGGACGGCCGCAGCAGCTCACCGAGTACTACGTCGACCTCGTCGACGACTACCCGATCGTCACGATCGAGGACGCGCTCGCCGAGGACGACTGGGACGACTGGAAGCACCTCACCGACGAGCTCGGCTCGAAGGTCCAGCTCGTCGGCGACGACCTGTTCGTCACGAACCCGACGCGCCTGGCCGACGGCATCAAGCGCGGCGTCGCCAACTCGCTGCTGGTCAAGGTCAACCAGATCGGCACGCTCTCCGAGACGCTCGACGCGGTCGACCTGGCGCACCGCGCCGGCTACACGCACGATGCTGTCGCACCGCTCGGGCGAGACCGAGGACACCACGATCGCCGACCTCGTCGTCGCCGTCGAACTGCGGGTCAGATCAAGACCGGCGCGCCCGCTCGCAGCGAGCGCGTCGCGAAATACAATCAGCTTCTGCGCATCGAGGAGGAGCTGGGCGACGCGGCGGTGTTCGCCGGTCGCTCGGCGTTCCCGCGCTTCAAGGGCTGAGCGCAGCTGCGACAGCAGGCGACGCGCATCGACGACTGACGGAGGGGGAGCCGTGGCACGACGACGGCTCCCCCTTCCGTCTCGTCACGCCGCGCGGCGCGAGCCGGCGACGCGTCCGCGACGCCGCGCCGTCGGCGTCGACGTGCGCGGCTGGCTCGGCGGCATCCGCCTCTCGCGGCTTCATGGTGATCATGCTGGGCGCTCGTCGTGCTCGCGGCCTTCGTGCTCGTGCCGACGATCGGCACCTACGTCGACCAGCGCCAGCAGATCGCGGCGCTCGAGCGCGCCGGTCGCAGGTCGAGCCGAGACGAGATCGCCGCGCTCGAGACGCGAGCGCGAGCGCTGGAAGGATCCGGCGTACATCACGACCCAGGCGCGCGAGCGCCTGTACTACGTCAAGCCGGGCGAGGTCGTCTACCTCGTCGACAACGACCTGGCCGCCGCGAGCGACGTCCCGCAGGAGCAGGACGCCGGTGAGCGACGACGTCGAGGAGACGCGCACCGACTGGATGTCGCAGCTCGTGCGCATCGCTCACCGCGGCCGGGCTCGCCCAGACCGTGCAGGCGCCGCCACGATCGGCGTCCGCCGATCCGACCCGCCGAGCGCCGGCAGCCCTGACGGCCAGGTGCATCCCGCGGTCTGCGCGCCGGTACGCCTGGATGGCGTGACCACTCCGCCCTTCCCGCCCGCGACGACGCCGATCTCGCCGTCGCTGCGCGCGCAGCTCGGACGACCCGTCGCGCGGCGTCGTCGGCATCGCCGCGCGCTGCGTCTGCGGCAACCCGACGGTCGTGGCGACGGCGCCGCGGCTGCCCGACGGCACGCCGTTCCCGACGTTCTACTACCTGACGCACCCGGCGGCGACCGCCGCGATGTCGGCGCTCGAGGCCGACCAGGTCATGCGCGAGCTCGCCGACGAGCTCGCCGACGACGAGGACGCTCGCGCGCCGCCTACCGCGCGCGCGCACGAGGCGTACCTCGCCGACCGTGCGCCGTTCGGCGACGTGCGCCGAGATCGACGGGCATCTCGGCCGGCGGCATGCCCACGCGCGTCAAGTGCCTGCACGCGCTCGCCGGTCACGCGCTGGCCGCGGGCCCCGGCGTCAACCCGATCGGCGACCGCGCGCTCGCGCTGTCGTCGCTGGTCGCCCGACGCGCTGCGTGTGCGCCGAGCCGGGCAGCGCGCGCGGATGATCCGCGCGCGCCGCGGCTGACGGCGCGCCGGATGCTGCGCGCGTCGCCGCGCTCGCGCGCGGTGGCGGCACCGTCCTGCGCCGCGGCGCGACCGCGCCGCCCGCGCCGTCCGGCGCCGGACGACCCGAGCCGACCCGGTCCGCGCCGCCGAGTACTGGCTCGACGACTACGGCATCCGCGAGGCGTGGCAGACCACCCGCGGCGCGGGCGTGCGCGATCGCGGTCATCGACACCGGCATCGGCACGCGGCCCGGTCGAGTTCGCGCGGCGCCGTCGTCGGCGGCACGGATGTCTCGGGCGCCGGCTCCGCCGGACGGCCGGACGCCCGTCGGCGCCGTCGACGCCAACCACGGCAGCTGGGTCGGCCTCGCTCGCCGCGGGCGCGCGGCACGGGACCCGGCACCGGGCATGATCGGCGTCGCCCCCGAGGCGGAGCTGCTGTCGATCTCGGTCGGCTTCGGCGCGGCCGCGACCGTGCCGTTCACCGAGCAGATCGCCGAGGCGATGCGCTGGGCCGTCGACAACGGCGCCGACATCATCAACCTCTCGCTCACGACGAACACCCTCGACTGGGACGAGAGCTGGGACGACGCCTTCCTCTACGCGTTCGAGCACGACGTCGTGGTCGTCGTCGCGGCGGGCAACCGGGGGAGCGGCACGACCCGCGTCGGCGCGCCCGCGACGATCCCCGGCGTGCTGACGGTCGGCGGGCGTCGACCCGACCGGCCGCGCGAGCGTCGAGGCGTCGACGCAGGGCATCACGATCGGCGTCTCCGCACCGAGCGAGAAGCTCCTCGGCGTGTCGGCCGACGGCACAGCTCGTGCAGTGGAACGGCACGAGCGGCGCGGCGCCGATCGTGGCGGGCATCGCGGCGCTGGTGCGCTCGGCGCATCCCGAACTCGACGCCGAACAACGTCATCAACCGGCATCATCCAGACGGCGCGCCCCGCCGCCGGGCGATGAAGCCGACGCCCGATCCGCTCTACGGCTACGGACTCGTGGATGCCGCGGCCGCCGTCTCGGCGACGTCCCGCCGTCGGTCGACCGAGAACCCGATGGGCAGCCTCGCGGAGTGGATCCGCCTGTACCGTCGCGCGGCGACGCGAGCCCGCAGCCCGAGCCGACCGTCGACGCCGGTCGAGGTCGCCGCCGCTGCCCGCGGCGGAGGCCGCGACGCGAGCCGGGATCCCCGCTTCTGCCGTCGCGGGACACCCTGCTGCTACGGCACCCTGCCGCTCATGGTGCTCACAGTCACCGGTATACTGGTGGCGCTCGGCGTCACCGCTGCTGTCCGACGCATCCGATCGGCGTGCGCTCGCACGCCGACGCCGCTGACCCAGAGGAGTTGTCCCACCGTGACGAACACCGTGCCCAAGATCCTCATCGTCGGTGGCGGCTACGCCGGTTTCTACACCGCGTGGAAGCTCGAGAAGCACCTCCGCAAGGGCGAAGCCGAGGTCACGATCGTCGACCCGCTGCCGTACATGACGTACCAGCCGTTCCTCCCCGAGGTCGCCGCCGGCTCGATCGAGGCCCGTCACTCGGTGGTCGCGCTCCGTCGTCACCTCAAGCGCACGAACGTCGTCACCGCGAAGGTCACGGGCATCGACCACGCGCACAAGGTCGCCACGATCACGCCGATCGCGGGCGAGCCGTACGAGCACGAGTACGACCAGATCGTCGTCACCGCCGGTGCCGTCTCGCGCACCTTCCCGATCCCCGGCATCGCCGACAACGCGATCGGGCTCAAGACGATCGAAGAGGCCGTCGCGATCCGCGACCGCCTGATGTCGAACTTCGACAAGGCGTCGATGCTGCCCGCCCGGACCCGAGCGCGACCGTCTGCTGACCGTCGTCGTCGTCGGCGGCGGCTTCGCCGGCATCGAGGTGTTCGCCGAGCTGCGCTCGCTCGCCTCGTCGCTCGTCAAGAGCTACCCGCAGCTCACGTTCGACGACACGCACTTCCACCTCATCGAGGCGATGGGCCGCATCATGCCCGAGGTCTCGCTGCAAGACGAGCGAGTGGGTGCTCAAGGACCTCGCCAAGCGCGGCGCCTTCGTGCACCTCGACACGCAGGTCACCGGCGCGGTCGACGGCAACGTCGAGCTCTCGACCGGCGAGACCATCCCGACCGACCTCATCATCTGGACCGCCGGCGTCATGGCCAACCCGACCGTCGTGCGCGGCGGCGACCTTCCCGTCGAGGAGCGCGGTCGCATCCGCACGCGCGCCGACCTGCGCGTCGGCACCGAGGACGAGATCGTCGAGGGCGCCTGGGCTGCCGGTGACGTCTCGGCCGTTCCCGACCTCTCCGGCGGCGGCGTGGGCGGCTACTGCGTGCCGAACGCCCAGCACGCCGTGCGTCAGGCGAAGCTCCTCGCGAAGAACCTCGTCGCCGTCCTGCGCGGCGAGCTCCCGAAGGAGTACTTCCACAAGAACCTCGGTGCCGTCGCGGGCCTCGGCCTCTACAACGGCGTCTTCCAGTCCGGCAACATCGCGCTCAAGGGCCTCATCGCCTGGTTCGCGCACCGCGGCTACCACGGCCTGGCGATGCCGTCGTGGGAGCGCAAGTGGCGCGTCCTGTGGGGCTGGTGGAACAACTTCTGGCTCGGCCGCGACATGGTCAACCTCGAGACGGTGCAGAATCCGCGCTACGTCTTCGAGGAGTTCGCGGCTCGTCCGCGTCCCGCCGCACCGATCGAGGCCATCGCTCCCGCGGCGGCGCCCGCCGCGAAGAAGCCGGCCAAGGTCAGCGCAGGCGCCTGACCCGATCGCGATACCCTGGGCCCGGTGCCGACGACTCGTCGGCCCGGGCCTTCGGCATCCGCCGGCCCCCGTAGCCCAATGGCAGAGGCAGGCGACTTAAAATCGCTTCAGTCTGGGTTCGAGTCCCGGCGGGGGTACCTTCTCCGACGCGCGGTGGCGGTGTCGGCCCTCAGTTGAGGGCCGACGTCAGTCTCGCGAGGCCATCCAGGAACGTCGCCCTGCGCGGCTCGCGACGCCACTCATCCAGCGTGAGCTCGCGCCCGGCCGTGCGATATCGCGCCTCCACCGCACGCATCCCCCCGACGAACCCCGTGCCCCGCACGAGCAGCGAGACCTCCATGTTGAGGCTGAAGGAGCGGATGTCCATGTTGCTCGAGCCGATCACGGCGATGTCCTCGTCGATCGAGAAGTGCTTCGCGTGGAGGATGAAAGGCGCCGGGTACAGGAAGATCCTGACGCCGGCCGTCAGCAGCGCCTCGTAGTACGAGCGCTGGGCATGGTAGACGAGCCCCTGGTCGCCGATCTCGGAGACGAACAGCTGCACGTCGAGACCCCGCTGGCAGGCGGTGGTGATGGCGTACACCATGGCCTCGTCAGGCACGAAGTACGGGCTCGTGATGATCACGCGCTCGGTCGCGCTGTAGATGAGCGACAGGAACAGCCGCAGGTTGTTCTCTGTCGTGTAGCTCGGACCTGATGGGACGACCTGGCAGACGAGGGCGTCCTCGGAGGTCTGCACCTGTGCGGCGGGCACGTGTTCGCTCGCGCTGAGGTCCTCGCCGGTCTCGATCAGCCAGTCCGAGAGGAAGACCGCGTTTGCGGATGCCACGACCGGCCCCGTGAGCCGCGTGACGAGTTCCTGCCACCTCAATCCGCGGGCGATGTTCTTCGCGGAGTCGTAGGTGCGGTCGATGAGATTCTGCGAGCCGAGGAAGGCCACGCGACCGTCGACGACCATGATCTTCCGGTGGTTGCGCAGGTCAGGACGTTGGTACTTGCCTTTGAGGGGCATGACCGGCAGCATCCACGCCCACTGCACGCCGATGCGCTCGAGCTCGGCGAAGGTCGCGTCGGCTCCGCTGACCTTGCGCGAGGCGACGTGATCGGCGAGCAGCCGCACGGTGACCCCGCGCGCGACGGCGCGCTCCATCGCCGAGAAGAACGCGCCGGTCGTGGCGTCCCACGCGACGATGTAGAACTCCACGTGCACGAAGCGCGTCGCCCGTTCGATCTCGATGGTCATGGAGGCCACGGACGCCCCGTAGTCGTCGATCAGTGTCGCGCCGTTGCCCGCGGAGGCGGGCAGACCCGTGAGTCGCTCGTTCTGCTCCACGGTGCGGGCGAACCATGCCGGCCACGTCGCTGCGATATCGGTCTCCGGAAGCGCGGCGACCGTCTGCGCGATGATGGCGTCGATGCGCGCCTGCTCCTGCATCCGCGCTCGCGGCAGTCGCATGTTGCCGATCAGGAGGAACAGCAGGATGCCGACGAACGGGATGAAGAAGATCGCGAGCAGCCATGACATGGCCGCCGTCGGCTTGCGGTGCTTCGGGATCACGATGAGGGCGGTCACCTTGATCGCCAGATCGGCGAGGAGGGCGACCGCCCAGATCACGTTGGCGGTGACGGCGGGATCCATGTCTGCACCTCGACTCCGACCCGCGTTCTGCGGGACATGCATGCGCAGTCTCGCGACGGCGGACACGAACGTCGTCGTCCCTGGAGGGTGATTCGAGAGGGCGTTCGCACTCGCGGTCAGCGTGGGCGGCCGGCGGACGTAGGCTGTTGCCCATGTGTGCGCAACGGAGGCCGCCGGTATGACGCTCGACCTGCTTTCCGCCCCCACGTCGCCGTCGCCGTGGACCGATCCGCAGGCGTACTGGCAGGCGATGACGGATGCCGTCGCCTCGGTCTCGGGACCCGTCGGCGTCATCAACCTGGCGGCACTGCGCCACAACGCCCTCGACATGGTCGTGCGCGCGGGCGGCGTGCCGATCCGGGTCGCGAGCAAATCCGTGCGCGTGCGCGAGATCATCGACGCGACCCTCGCGCTCCCGGGGTACGCCGGCATCCTCGCTTTCACCCTTCCCGAGGCCCTGTGGCTCGCTGAGACGCACGAAGACGTCGTCCTCGGGTATCCGACCGCCGACCGGGCCGCGATCGCCGCACTGGCCGCAGACGAGACCCTCGCGGCGCGCGTGACCCTCATGGTCGACGACCTCGCGCAGCTCGATCTCATCGATGCGGTCGTACCGCCCGCCTCTCGCGCCGAGATCCGCGTCGCGATCGACGCCGACGCCTCGTGGCGCGCGCCGGGGCTGGGCCACATCGGCGTGCACCGCTCGCCCGTGCACGAGCCGGGCGAAGTCGCGAGTCTCGCGCGCGGCATCGCCGGGCGCCCGGGCTTCCGTCTCGTGGGGCTCATGATGTACGAGGCCCAGATCGCAGGCCAGGGGGATGCCACGGGCTCTGGCGACACGGTCATCCGCTGGATGCAGCGACGCTCGGCGCAGGAGCTCCTGGACCGCCGCTCGGCGATCGTCGCGGCCCTCCACGACATCGCTCCGCTCGAGTTCGTCAACGGCGGCGGCACGGGCTCGCTCGAACTGACCGCGTCCGACCTCTCGGTGACCGAGCTGACCGCCGGCAGCGGGCTCCTCGCGGGGCACCTCTTCGACGGCTATCGGATGTTCGACCTCGCTCCCGCCGCGGCGTTCGCACTGGACGTCGTGCGCAAGCCTCAGCCCGACATCGCGACGGTGCTCGGCGGCGGCTGGATCGCCTCGGGGCCGCCCGTCGCGTCGCGCCAGCCGCTGCCCGTCTGGCCGCAGGGGCTCAAGACCCTCGGCCGGGAGGGCGCAGGAGAGGTGCAGACGCCGCTGCAGGGCGATTCGGCCGAGGCGCTCGCCGTGGGGGACCGCGTGTGGTTCCGCCATGCGAAGTCGGGTGAGCTCGCCGAGCGGATCGACCGGTACCTGCTCGTCGACGGCGACCGTATCGTGGCCGAGCTGCCGACCTACCGCGGCGAGGGGAAGGCGTTCCTGTGACGCGTCCGGGCGCCGAGTGGCGCAACTGGGGCCGCTCCGAGTCGGTCAGACCGCAGCGCATCGAGTTCCCGCGGTCCGTGCATGCCGTGCAGCGCGCCGTGCGCGCAGCGGCCACCCGCGGACTCAGCGTCAAGGCCGTGGGCGCGGGCCACAGCTTCACGGGCATCGCCGTGGCACCCGGCGTGCTCCTGGACCTGACCGACCTGCACGGCATCGTGGACGTCGATCGCGATCGGTCACGCGTCACGCTCTTCGCCGGGACGCGCCTGCACCAGGTACCCGGTCTCCTGGCGCCCTACGGGCTCGCGATGCAGAACCTCGGCGACATCGACCGGCAGTCGATCTCGGGTGCCATCTCGACCGGCACCCACGGCACGGGGACGCACTTCGGGGGCATCTCGACGCAGGTCGTCGGCGCGCGGCTCGTCACGGCGTCGGGCGACCTGCTGACGGTGAGCGAAGACGAGAACGCCGAGCTGCTTCCCGCCGTCGCGCTCGGTCTCGGCGCGCTCGGCATCCTCGTCGAGGTCACGCTGCAGTGCGTGCCCGCCTTCCTGCTGCAGGCGGTCGAGCGCCCTGTGCCGCTGTCGGAGCTCTTGCCGGCGCTCGACCAGTGGGCCGAGGCATCCGACCACTTCGAGTACTACTGGTTCCCGCACACCGACGTGGGCCTCACGAAGGCGAACACCCGCAGACCCGAGAGCGACGTGCGGCGCCCGCTCGCCCCCTTCGGGAAGTGGATCGACGACACCGTGCTCGCCAACGGCCTGTACCGCGTCATCTGCGGCGTCGGGACGGGCGTCCCCGCCGTCGTGCCGCCCGTCGCGAAGCTCGCCGTCAAGCTCACCGGCAACCGCGAGTACACCGACCGCTCGAACCGCGTCTTCACGCAGAGCCGCACCGTGCGCTTCCGCGAGATGGAGTACGCGCTTCCCGCAGAAGAGGTCCGGCCCGCATTCGACGAGCTCCGCGCCCTCATCGACGAACGCGGGTGGAGGATCTCGTTCCCCGTCGAGGTGCGGTTCGCCGCGGCGGACGACATCTGGATGTCGACGGCGCACGGTCGGGCCTCGGGCTACATCGCGGTGCACCGCTACTGGCGAGAGGACCCCACCGAGTACTTCGAGGCCGTCGAGCAGCTCATGCTGTCGCACGGAGGGCGTCCCCACTGGGGCAAGATGCACACGCTCGGCGCGTCAGAGCTGCGCGAGCGCTACCCGCGATTCGACGACTTCGTCATGCTCCGCGACCGCCTCGATCCGGATCGCATGTTCCGCAACGCCTACCTGGACCGCGTGCTGGGTGAGTGAGGGCTGAGAGTACGCCGCTTCACGTGAACGGATGTCGCCTCGATCGCTAGGATGAGCTCAAACCTCGAACGGAGTCGCGCGCTATGGAATGGCTGATCCCGGTCCTGATCGTCGTCGGTATCATCATCATCGGCGGCATCTACCTGTGGGCGACGTACAACTCGCTCGTGCAGTTGAACGTGCGCGTCGAAGAGGCGTGGAGCGACATCACGGTGCAGCTCAAGCGGCGCGCCGACCTCCTGCCCAACCTCATCGAGAGCGTCAAGGGCTACGCGGCGCACGAGAAGGCGGTCTTCGAGAACGTCACGCGCGCCCGCGCCGAAACGCTCACGGCAGGGGGCCCCGCCGAGGCGGGCGTCGCCGAGGGGCACATGCAGCAGGCGCTCAAGTCGCTGTTCGCCGTCGCCGAGGCCTATCCGCAGCTGCAGGCGAGCCAGAACTTCCTCCAGCTGCAGCAGGCGATCGTCGACACCGAGGACAAGATCCAGGCATCCCGCCGCTTCTACAACGGCGGCGTCCGCGAGCTCAACACCAAGATCAAGGTCTTCCCGAACAACCTCTTCGCCCGCAACCTCGGCTTCCACGAGCGCGAGTTCTTCGAGGTGGTCGACGGCGCCGCGATCTCGGAGCCCCCGCGGGTCCAGTTCTGACCCCGGTGTGAGCTGAGCGGTGTACTCGGCGATCGCGCGCAACAAGCGCAACACCTGGTTCATCCTGGTCGGCTTCGTCGTCTTCCTCGGGGCGATAGGGCTCCTCGCCGGCTGGCTTGCCGGCAACAACTGGTGGGTGACCGCCTTCATCCTCGTCTTCGCGGCGGGCTACGCGACGTTCCAGTACTTCTTCGCCGACCGCGAGGCGATCGCGCTGAGCGGCGCCGTGCCCGTCACGCAGACCGACGCGCCGCGGTTCTACCGCCTCGTCGAGAACCTCTGCATCACGACCGGGACGCCGATGCCGAAGCTCTACGTCGTGCAGGACCCGGCGCCCAACGCGTTCGCGACCGGCCGCAATCCCGAAGAGGCGTCGATCACCGTGACGACCGGCCTGTTCGAGCTCCTGACCGACCGTGAGCTCGAAGGCGTGCTCGGGCACGAGCTGGGGCACATCCGCAACTACGACATCCGCGTCTCGCTCATCGTCTTCGGCCTCGTCGTGGCGATCGGGATCCTCGCCGACATCCTCCTGCGCGTGTCGTTCTTCGGCGGCGGGCGTCGCGGCGGCGGGTCGAACATCGTCTTCCTGCTCTTCGGCGTCGTCGCGGCCATCGTCGCACCCCTTCTTGCAGGAGCGGTGCAGGCGGCGATCTCGCGTCAGCGCGAGTACCTCGCCGACGCCACCAGCGCCCTGACGACGCGCGATCCCGACGGTCTCGCCTCGGCGCTCACGAAGCTCGGCGAGCACGGCCGGCCGCTGCAGAAGGCCAACACGTCGATGGCGCACCTGTGGATCTCGGACCCGCTCCGGCCCGGCGGCATCGCACGGCTCTTCTCGACCCATCCGCCCATTCCCGATCGCGTCGCGCGCCTGCAGAAGATGGGCGGCAGCTTCTAGGCGAGAGGGATGTCGGCCCCTCGCGCTAGCCTCGCAGCATGCCACATCTGCTCACGCGCGAGCAGGCGCGCCGGATCGCAGTGGGCGCCCAGCTGCTCGACGCCGACCGGCCGACGAGCATCGTCGAGACGATCTACGGCCTGACCGTCGTCAACATCGAGCCGACTGCGGCCATCATGCCGAGTGCCGACCACATCCTGTGGAGCAGGCTCGGCTGGCCGTATCAGCCGAGCGACCTCATGCGGGCCTTCGAGGTGGACCGAGACGTGTTCGAGTGGGGCGGCTTCTACCGCGTCATGTCGGACCTGCCGCTCCTGCGACACGAGATGGCGCGTCGCCCCGCCTACGCCGAAGCACGTGAGTGGCTCGCCGCCAACGCCGTGTTCCGGGCCGAGGTCCTGCAGCGTCTGCGCGCGGAGGGCCCCCTCCACGCGGCCGAGGTGCCCGACACGGCGCAGGTGTCGTGGCGCTCCACGGGGTGGACGAACAACCGCAACTCGTCGCAGCTGCTCGAGCTGCTCGTCACGACGGGCGAGGTCGCGGTGTCCGGCCGCGATGCGAAGGGTCGCCTGTTCGATCTTGCCGAGCGGGTGTACCCGCACGACCTTGCGGACGTCTCGGCCGAAGACGCTGCGCGCGAGCGCACTGAGCGCCGGCTCGCATCCTTCGGCATCGCGCGGTCCAAAGGCATCTCGCAGCCCTTCGAGCCCGTCGACGTCGGCTCGATCGGCGAGGCCGCCGTCGTCGAGGGCGTCGAAGGGGAGTGGCGAGTGGATGCCGCGGCGCTCGAGTCTCTCGACTCCTTCGCGCCGCGCACCGCGCTCGTCTCGCCCTTCGACCGGCTCGTGTTCGACCGCGCGCGTCTGCTCGACCTCTTCGGGTACGAGTACCTGCTCGAGATGTACAAGCCGGCCGCGAAGCGCCGGTGGGGCTACTTCGCGCTCCCGATCCTTCACGGCGATCGCTTCGTCGGAAAGGTGGATGCCAAGGCCGACCGCAAGGCGGGCGTCCTTCGCGTCCATGCCATCCACGAGGACCTGCCGTTCAGTGAGGACGTCGCCGCTGCCGTCGATGCCGAGATCCGCGAACTCGCCCTCTGGCTCGGGCTCGAGGTGACAGGCCTCGCGGCGGAGTGATCAGCCGACGCTGAGCGTCATGGTGTCACCCGTCATCGTCACGGTGCCGCGCAGCGCCCAGTCGTCGGCGCGGTACGTGAACGATGCGGACGACCCCGCGCGCGTCGTGCCGGCCGCCGTTGCGACGAGCACGCCGCCCGTCGCGGCGAAGGTGCGGGCATCGGGAGAGAGGGCGAGCACGGGGGTTGTCTCGATGCGGAACGAGATCTGCTCGAGGGACGCGAGGTCTGCGGCCCAGGGCACGCGGATCCCGCAGTTCGCGGGCGCGACATCCGCCGTCCGCGTGCACTGCTCGAGGTAGTCGTCGAGCTGCTCCTGCGCGGCGCGGACGGCCTCAGGCGAGAGAGTCGCGTCGACGGCCACGGCGACAGGCTCCTCGTTCGTGACGACGGCGATCGCCGCGCCGTCGACAAGGCCGGTGGGAGCCGCTGTGACGGCGTAGACGGCGGGGAGCAGATTCACGATGCCGACGGGGTGGAGAACGCCGCCGATGCGCACAGCGTCGCCGATCGTCGTCGTGACCTGGAGCGACGCGAGGTAGTCGGCATCCACTCTCCATCGCCCGCCCTCCTGCGTCAGGATGAATCCCACGACTGCGGACTCTCCGCCGAGCTCGACGTCGGCACGGACCGGACCCGTCGTCCTGCAGAGCGAACTCGAAGTCCGTGAGGTACTCGTCGGCGCCCGCGAACGTCGACGAGAGCTGCTCCCAGCCGCCAGGCTCGTCCACGAGCAGGTCGCCCACGGCGTCCGCATCACCCTCGGCGAGTGCGCGCAGATAGGCCTCGGCCGTCTGCTCGGCAGTCGGCGGGCGGCTCAGGCCCCACCACGTCGCGCCGGCGGCGAGGGCGATCGCCGCCGCGCCGGCCGCGATCCCGATGACGGCGCCGCGCTTCACCCCTCCACGCTAGCCCGCGGGCTCATCCGCGGCGAGGGCGACAGGCTCCGCGACGCCCGAGTCATGCCGATCGGCACCTGGCAGCTCGCCCGCGAGCTCGTCGACGGCGTCGCCCCACCTCGAGATGGAGATCGACGTCGAGCCCCTGCCAGGCTGCCGCCGTGCGGAGTTCGCCTGCGAGGCGGGCCGCGGCATCCCCGGGCCGGTCATGTTCCCACCAGGCCGACTGCACGAGCAGCCGGGAGCCGGCGCGATCTGCCTTGAGGTCGACGCGGCCGACGACGTCGTCGCCGACGAGGACGGGGAGCGAGTAATAGCCATAGCGTCGCTTGGGTGCGGGTGTGTAGATCTCGATGCGGTACTCGAAGTCGAAGAGGCGCTCGGCCCGGTCCCGGAACCACACGACGGGATCGAACGGAGTCAGGATCGCGCTCGCATCGACACGGCGGGGGATGACGGCATCCGCGTGCAGCCACGCCTTCGCCGGGCGCCCACCGCTCTGCCAGCCCGCGACCGTGACGGGTTCGAGTTCTGCGGCGTCGACGAGTTCGTCCACGGCCGTCAGGATCGCCCGGCGGTCCTTGATGCGCCAGTAGTCGGCGAGATCGGAGGCCGTCGCGACGCCGTACGCGCGCGCTGCACGCCGGACGAGCTCGCGGATCGCGTCCGTGCGGGGGACGGGGGAGTCGAGGACGGATGCCGGGATCACGTGCTCTGCCAGGGCGTAGCGGCGCTCGAACCCGCGGCGGCCCGCGATCGCGACCTCGCCGAAGAACCAGAGGTACTCGAGCGCGCTCTTCACGACATCCCAGTTCCACCATTCGCCGCGCGTGCCTCGCTGCGCATCGACCTCGATCTGCGCGGGCCGCAGCGGGCCGCGCTCGGCGAGCTCCGCGCGCACCCAGTCGACGAGGGCGCGGTTGCTCTGGAACCAGCCGTCGGCGTTCGTGCCGTACTTCTCACGCAGGTCGTCCATGCGGAAGCGGAAGAGCGACCAGTCCTGAGCGGGGATGAACGCCGCGACGTGCGCCCAGTACTCGACGTAGGGCGAGGAGCGGGCGAAGAGAAGGCGGTCGAGTGCTGCGGTGTCGTATGCGCCCAGACGCGAGAAGAGCGGCATGTAGTGCGAGCGGGCGAACACATTGACCGAATCGATCTGCAGCGTCCCCATGCGCTGGAGCGCGAGAGTGAACTGGCGTGTGCCGGGCGCGTCGGGCCTGGGCTTCGCGAATCCCTGCGCGGCCAGCGCGACTCGACGCGCCTGGGCGGCGGAGAGGGCAGCGGAGCGGGTCGACGGTCGTGACACGCGGTCAGCCTAACCAGGGTCGCCGACACCCGTATGACCGCCTGGGAATGCGGCGACTCTAGACTGGCGGGATGAGCGGCTCCGACGAAAAACCCCGCGGTTCGCTGTTCGACGCGCTCCGCGACCGCACGCGCGTCGTCTCCTCGGCGGAGTCCGGCTCGATTCCGCGCGGCCTGCGCGTCGCGAGCGCCTACTCCTGGCGGCTCCTGCTCATCGCGGCTGCAGCCGGGGTGCTCGTGTGGCTCGTCATCCAGCTCAAGCTCCTCGTCATCCCGCTGCTGCTCGGCATCCTCATCACGGCCCTCCTGTGGCCCGCATTCAGCTGGATGCTGCGCCATCGCGTGCCGAAATGGCTCGCGATCGTCATCGCCATCGTCGGCACCGTCGCGATCGTGGGCGGGCTCCTGTGGCTCGTCGTGTGGCAGGTGACGCGCGAGTGGTCGTCGGTGCAGTCGCGCACGGTCGAGGCCGTCGAGCAGCTGCGTCAGTACCTCATCGACGGGCCCATGCACCTCACGGCCGAGCAGATCGACGATCTGCTCGGCGCAGGCGTGGCAGCTGATCCAGGAGCAGGCCGAGCTGCTGTGGTCGGGCGCGCTCGCCCTCGGCACGACCCTCGGCCACGTCGCGACGGGCGCCCTTCTGTGCCTGTTCATCCTGCTGTGCCTGCTCGCCGACGGCGGCGGGATCTGGACCTGGACGACGCGCCTCTTCCCCCGGCGCGCCCGCCCTGCCGTCGACGGCGCGGGCCGCGCCGGCTGGGTCACGATCGTCAACTACGCCCGCACGCAGCTCCTCGTCGCGACGATCGATGCGATCGGCATCGGGCTCGGCGCGTTCTTCCTGGGCGTGCCGCTGGCCATCCCGATCGCCGTCCTGGTGTTCCTCGGCGCCTTCGTCCCGATCGTCGGTGCCGTCGTGACGGGCACCGTCGCGGTCTTCCTCGCCCTCGTCTACAACGGACCGTGGATCGCGCTGTGGATGCTCGTCGTCGTCCTGGGCGTCCAGCAGCTCGAAGGGCACGTACTCCAGCCGCTCCTCATGGGATCGGCCGTCAAGGTGCATCCGCTCGCCGTCGTGCTGGTCGTCGCGGGCGGCGCCATGATCGCCGGCATCCCGGGCGCCCTGTTCGCCGTGCCGATCGCCGCCTTCGTGAACGTCGTCGCCGTGTACCTGAGCGAACGCGGCTGGGAATCGGGGAGGCCGCCCCCGCAGGGCGATCTCATCTGGACAACCGTGCCGCGTCAGAGAAGGACCCCCGCGTGACCCCGCAGACCACCCCCTCGAGCCTCGTTCCCACGCTCTCGGCGTTCGAGGACGCCGCAGCCACCCTCGCAGGCGTCATCTCGCGCACCCCGCTCGACCAGTCGCAGCATCTCTCCGACATCCTCGGTGTGCCCGTCCACCTCAAGCTCGAGAACCTGCAGCGCACGGGGTCGTTCAAGATCCGCGGCGCGACCTACCGCCTCTCGCGCCTGACGGCCGAGGAGCGCGCCCGCGGGGTCGTCGCGGCATCGGCGGGCAACCACGCGCAAGGAGTCGCCCTCGCGGCGCAGGAGCTCGGCATCCCCGCGACGATCTTCATGCCGCTCGGCGTGCCCGTGCCCAAGCTGCTCGCCACGCGCGGCTACGGCGCCGACGTCGTGCTCGAGGGCGCGACGGTCGAGACGCCGCTGCGGCTCGCGGCCGAGTTCGCCGAGC
The DNA here is from genome assembly GCA_963695125.1 of uncultured Actinomycetota bacterium. GTDB lineage: Bacteria > Actinomycetota > Actinomycetes > Actinomycetales > Microbacteriaceae > Microbacterium. Next base: position 29,180 of record CAVOFY010000003.1, on the reverse strand, counting down.
GCACGGGCGCCGTGCTCATCCACCCGTTCGACCATGCCGACATCATCGCCGGCCAGGGGACGCTGGGCCTCGAGCTGTACGACGAGCTGCCCGACCTCGAGACCGTCGTGCTGGGCATCGGGGGAGGCGGCCTCATCGCGGGTGTCGCCGCCGCCGTCAAGGCGCGTGCAGCCGCCGAGGGGCGCACCGTCCGTGTCATCGGCGTGCAGGCCGAGAACTCGGCCGCGTACCCGTCGTCACTCGCGGCCGGCCGTCCGCTCGAGGTCGCGACCCGGCCGACGATCGCCGACGGCATCGCGGTCGCGAGGCCGGGCGACATCCCGTTCGACATCATCCGCGAACTGGTCGACGAGGTCGTCACGGTCTCGGACGACGACATCGCGCGCGCGCTCCTCGTGCTGCTCGAGCGGGCGAAGCAGGTCGTCGAGCCGGCCGGCGCCGTGGGCGTCGCCGCGATCCTCGCGGGCAAGGTCACGGCCACGGGGCCGGCCGTCACGGTGCTCTCCGGCGGCAACATCGACCCGCTGCTGCTGCAGCGCGTCGTCGCACACGGCCTCTCGGCGTCGGGACGCTACATGTCGCTGCAGATCCCGTTGCCCGACCGTCCCGGCCAGCTCGCGCGCGTGTCGGAGCTGCTCGCGCAGGCGGGCGCGAACGTCATCGAGGTCCTGCACACGCGCCACGGCCAGGGACTTCAGATCAGCGAGGTGATCCTTCAGCTCAGTGTCGAGACGCGCGGCGAGGAGCACCGGGCGCACGTCATCGCGACGCTCGAGGCCGCGGGCTACACACCCCGCGTCATGCCCGACTGATCACTGACCCGCGTAGGTCTCGACCTTGAGGATCTCGACCGTGATCTCGCGGCCGTTGGGCGCGAGGTAGGCGGTCTTCTCGCCCTCCTTGAGTCCGAGGATCGCGGCGCCGAGGGGTGAGGCCTCGCTGTACACGTCGAGCGCTGAGCCGACCGCGATCTCGCGGTTGCCGAGCAGGAAGACCTCTTCGCCGCCCGCGACGAGCGCCGTGATCACGGTCCCGGGCTCCACGACGCCCTGGCTCTCGGGAGCCTCGCTGACGGTCGCGGTCTTGAGCAGGTGCTGGAGGGTGCGGATGCGCGCCTCCTGTTTGCCCTGCTCGTCCTTGGCCGCGTGGTAGCCGCCGTTCTCCTTGAGGTCGCCTTCTTCTCGGGCAGCTTCGATGCGCTTCGCGATCTCCTCGCGGCCGGTCGTCGAGAGGCGCTCGAGCTCGGCTGCGAGACGGTCGTAGGCATCCTGGGTGAGGAAGGTCACCGGGGCATCGCTGGACACGTCGATCTCCTTGGTCGAGGGCGGTACGTCGAACGCCCCGGCTCCGGCCGGGGCGTCATGCGGGCCAGACTACGACACCCAGCAGGAGTTGACAAAACCCGTCGCAGCGGCGGCCGTCGTCGGGATCGTCTCGCGGAACGCCGCGCCGTGCGTCTCGGAGGCCTCGAATTCGACGACCTTCCAGCCCACGGTCCCGTGGTCCTCGTCCTGCGCCTCGATGGCGCACGCGACGCTGCGGCCCGGGGGAGCCGTGAACTGGAAGCTGACTTCCACGCTCCGCTCGTCCACCAGCCGGAAGCCGGTCGTGTCGGCGTCGACGGCCTCGGCCGACGACGCGACCGTCATCCACGCGAGGAGCACCGCCGCGACCGCGCCGAGGGCGATCGCGAGCCACAGACCCCACGGTCGACGCGCGGAACCGCGTCCGTAGCGTTCGTCGAGCATCTGCTGAGTCGTCATGGCCGTCCGTCGGGAAGATTAGGCTGGGAGTTCAAGGCTATGCGCTTTCCGCGCAGAACCCCGCTTCGCAGGATTGGGGACACCAATGCACGATGTGCTCGCCGGGCTACCGATGCCCTCGCCCACGGGTGAGCAGGTCGACCCCGAACTCGTCACTCCGGGCTTCTGGGGCTTCGCGATCATCATCCTCATCGCGTTCGCGGTGATCTTCCTGGTGTGGGACATGATGCGCCGCATCCGTCGTGGACGCGTGCGCGCAGACATCCAGGACGAGCTCCTCGCCGAACAGCAGGGCGAGGAGGCGACCTTGGCGAGCGACGTCGACGATCAGGACATCGATCCGATCGACGACCCGGAACGCCGGGCCTGACTCAGCCCGGCAGACCGAGTGACGGGCTGACGGGATCCAGCGTGATCAGCAGGCATGCCGTCCAGTGGCAGAGGAATGCCAGCACGGTGCATGCGTGGAAGATCTCGTGGAAGCCGAATCGGCCCGGCCACGGATTGGGCTTCTTGAGCGCGTAGACGACCGCACCGCCGGTGTACAGGAGCCCGCCGACGATGACGAGGACGACCATCGCCAGGTTCGCCTGGAAGAGCTGCGGCATGTACATGACGGCGGCCCATCCGAGGACCAGGTAGAGGGCGACGTAGAGCCAGCGCGGCGCGTCGATCCAGAACACGCGGAACAGGATGCCGAGGAGGGCGCCGCCCCACACCAGGACGAGGAGCAGAGTGCCCTGGTCGGGTGCGAGGGCGAGCGTCGCGAGCGGCGTGTAGGTGCCGGCGATGAGCAGCAGGATGTTCGCGTGGTCGATGCGCTTGAGAACGGCCTTCGTACGGGGTCCCCAGTTGAAGCGGTGGTAGAGCGCGGAGTTGCCGAACAGCAGCAGCGACGACGCCATGAAGACCGTGGCCGCCCACTTGGCGGGGGCGCCGTCCGAGAAGACGATGAGCACGATCCCGGCCGCGATGGCGACGGGGAAGATCGCGGCGTGGAGCCACCCGCGCCACGTGGGCTTGAGCTCGGGCGCAGCGGCATCGACCGCCGCCGCGTCCATGAGCGGCAGTTCGGGCACATCGGGGACAGCGGACTGTCTGCTGCGGCGACTCATAGGAAGAGGGTAGCCCTCGCGCATGCCCACCCGCGTACATACCCAGTCCCATCCACGGCGAGACTCGATTTCACGCACCGCTGTCGCGGTCGGGCGCGGTAGCGTAGGGCATGTGGCGCGGGCATCGGCGAACGAGGGCAGGGGACCCCTCTATCGGCTCTATATCAAACGCCTTCGCCGCAGGCTGGATCCGGCCGCCGTGCCGCATCACGTCGCCATGATGATCGACGGCAATCGCCGGTGGGCCCGCCAGCTCGGCTACGACTCCGCCGCGCACGGGCATCGCGCGGGCGCCGCCAAGATGCGCGAGTTCCTCGAATGGTGCGACGACCTCGGGATCAAGGTGGTCTCGCTCTACCTGCTGTCGAACGACAATCTGACCAAGCGCGACACGAGGGAGCTCGCCGACCTCCTCGAGATCATCGCCGAACTCGCCGAGGAGCTCTCGCACGAGCGCGACTGGCGCGTCCAGCACGTCGGGCGCACGGACCGGCTCCCGCCCGATCTCGCGCGCGTGCTCGCCGGCGCGCAGGAGCGCACGCGCGACCACACGGGTCTGCACGTCAACCTCGCGGTGGGCTACGGCGGGCGCGGTGAGATCGTCGACGCCGTCCGCAGCATCATCGCGAAGCACGATGAGAGTGGGGGATCGCTCGAGGAGCTCGCGGCGTCCCTCACGCCCGAGCAGATCGCCGAGCACCTCTACACGGGCGGCCAGCCCGATCCCGACCTCGTCATCCGCACCTCGGGCGAGCAGCGGCTCAGCGACTTCCTCCTGTGGCAGTCCGCCCACAGCGAGTTCTACTTCGTCGAGTCGCTCGGGCCCGACCTCCGCGAGGTCGACTTCCTGCGGGCCATTCGTGCCTTCGCAGACAGGGACAGACGTTTCGGCGGCTGAGCAGTGCGAGAATGTGACCGTGATGGACCTTGAGGCCTTCCACGAGTCATTCGATGGAGAACCCGGCTACCTCGATTGGGCCGCCTTCGGCCCGCTCTCGCCCGCCGTGCGCAGCGAGGCCCAGGCTGACACCGAGCTGCTCGGGTCGGGCAGACGCTCGAGCATCGAGCTCGTCGGCGCGCACGTCGAGGGAGCGCGCGAGCTCGTCGCCCAGCTGATCGGCGCGGAGACCGACCAGGTCGTCCTTCAGCCCTCGACGACCTACGGCATCATGCAGGCCTTCTACGGCCTCTCCGGCGGCCTCATGCTCTCGCGCGGGGAGTTCCCCAACCTCACGGTCGCCGCGACCCGCGCGGCCCACGCCCTCGGGTCGATCCACCTGCAGTGGCTCGATCCGGAGGACGGCTTCGTCACGCCCGATCTCGTGCGGGAGTCGCTGAGCGACGACACCCACGCTGTCGCGGTGAGCCTCGTCGACTCTCGCACGGGGTACCGCGCCGATCTGTCGGCGTTGCGTGACGTCATCGGCGACCGGCTGCTCATCGTCGACGCGATCCAGGGCTTCGGCACGCTCGAGGCGGACTACCTCGCGGCCGACGTCGTGTGCTCGAACGGCTACAAGTGGCTGAGGGCCGGGCGAGGCACGGGCTTCGCGTGGTTCGGGGAACGGGCGCTCGAGCGGATCGCGCCCGTGCTCTCGGGCTTCGCGGGCGTCGACGGCGATCTGTCGTTCGGCGCCGTGCCGGCGCCGTCGGCCTCGGCGGCGGCCTTCACGGTGTCGGGCGCCGACGGTCTCGCGGCGGCGCGTCTCGCGACGGCGCTGCGCGAGGTCCGGGATGTCGGGGTCCCCGCGATCGAGAAGGAGCTCGCCCAGCGCACGGGCGATGTCATGTACTTCGCGGACCGCTACGACGTACCCGTGGTCACGCCGCGAGAGCCCGCCGAGCGCGGGGGCATCGTGGCTCTCGCGCCCGCGCCGCAGGATGCCGCGCCGCTCGCCGCCTCGCTGGCCAACCACGGGCTGACCGTGACGCTGCGCGGCGGGCTCGTGCGCGTCTCGCCGCATGTCGGCACGGGGGCCGACACGCTGCGGCTCTTCGGCGACGCCCTGGCGGCGTTCGCGGCCGCGCGCGTGTGGTGAGGCATCCGGAGTTCACATACTCGTAACCGGGCTGCCGCGTGTCGGAGAGGCAGGGCGTCGGCGGTCGGACGTACCGTTCATTCCAACGGGCAAGGAGCCCGTTCGAGTCGGCCGTTCGGACCACGACTCGTGACCCTGGTCGACTCGTGACTGCCGGGTTCCCACCCGGGGCGGGAGTGGGTTGTGACCACACGAGCACCACAGCAGCAGCGCCGCACGACGATCGAGGCCGAGGACGCGGTCGAGCAGGATCTGCGCACCTATGTCCTCGACACGTCGGTGCTGCTGAGCGATCCGCGGGCATTCTTCCGATTCGCCGAGCACAGCGTCGTGATCCCCGTCGTGGTGATCACGGAGCTCGAAGGCAAGAGGCACGACCCCGAGATCGGCTACTTCGCCCGGCAGGCCCTCCGCCACCTCGATGAGCTGCGGATCGAGCACGGTCGACTCGACTTCCCCGTGCCTGTCGGTGCGGGCGGGACGCTGCGGGTCGAGCTCACCAACACGGACGCCTCGGTGCTGCCGGCCGGCATGCGCCTCGGTGACAACGACACCCGCATCCTCGCGATCGCGCTGAACCTCGCTCAGGACGGCCAGGATGTCACGGTCGTCTCGAAGGATCTGCCGATGCGCGTCAAGGCGGCATCGCTCGGGATCTCGGCCGAGGAGTACCTCGCGGAGCAGGCAGTCGACTCGGGATGGACCGGCATCGCCGACATCAGCGTCTCGGGCGACGACATGAGCGACCTGTACGAGACCGAGGTGGCGACGAGCGAAGACGTGCGGGGCTTCCCCGTCAACACGGGACTCATCATCCACTCCGAGCGAGGATCGGCGCTGGGCCGGGTCACGGGTGACGGCTCGTACAAGCTCGTGCGCGGCGATCGCGAGGTCTTCGGCCTGCACGGACGCTCGGCGGAGCAGCGCATCGCGATCGATCTGCTGCTGGACCCCGACGTCGGGATCGTGTCGCTCGGCGGCCGAGCCGGCACGGGCAAGTCGGCGCTCGCGCTGTGCGCGGCCCTCGAGTCGGTCCTCGAGCGGCAGCAGCAGCGCAAGATCATCGTGTTCCGGCCGCTGTTCGCCGTCGGCGGGCAGGAGCTCGGCTACCTCCCGGGTGACGCGCAGGAGAAGATGAACCCCTGGGGTCAGGCCATCTTCGACACGCTCGGCTCGGTCGTCTCGGGCAATGTCGTCGAGGAGGTCATCGCGCGCGGCCTTCTCGAAGTGCTGCCGCTCACGCACATCCGCGGACGCTCCCTTCACGACGCCTTCGTGATCGTCGACGAGGCGCAGTCGCTCGAGCGGAATGTCCTTCTCACGGTCCTGAGCCGCATCGGCCAGAACTCCCGCGTCGTGCTGACCCACGACGTCGGGCAGCGCGACAACCTGCGCGTCGGTCGTCACGACGGGGTCGCCTCGGTCATCGAGACGCTCAAGGGTCACGACCTGTTCGCCCACGTGACGCTCGTGCGCTCCGAGCGCTCGGCGATCGCGGCGCTCGTGACCGATCTGCTCGAGGCCGGCGAACTCGCCTGACTCTGCGATGAGAACGGGGCCGGATGCCGTCATCCGGCCCCGTTCCGGCGTCTGCGGGCACCCCGCGGTCCCGGTGCTGCCATGAGAAGAGTCTCATCTCGCAGCGGGGATTCCGGCGTCAAGGTCTGCCACCATGGATGAGAGGTTCTACGTCCTGCGTGACGATGGGGAAGGAGGGTGACATGGAGACGCGTACAGGGTTCCTCCTGGGCGGCGCGGCCGTCTTCGCGGTGAGCGTCTCGGTCGTCGCGTCGGTGGTCGCCACCAGCGCCGTCGCCCTCGCCGACGCCCCCGGAGTCCTCGTCGGTGCCGCGCCGGTGAGTCTCGCCGCGGTGGAGTCCTCGCGCCCCACGTCGGGCGCTGCAGGGCAGAACGTCGCGGTCGTTGAGGCGACGTCGGTCGACGCGCCCCCGCTCGCCGAAGTGCTGCCCGCCCCGGCGCCCGTCGTCGTGGCGCCGCCGCAGCCCGTCGTCGCGGTGCCGCCCGTGACCGTCGAGGACGAGGTCCTGGCCTCTGGATCGTGGGACTCCGTCCACGAGTGGGCCGACGCCCACGGATGGACGCGTGCCGAGGTCGACGCGTGGATCACGAAGTTCCGCGCAACCCATCAGCTCACTCGGGACGACGCTGACGTGTCGCCCGAGTCGGTCGGACGCGATGCTCCGACCCCCCAGACGCCCGCATCGACGGGCCTGTCCGACACCGTGGCGACGACGCCTGGTGACGGATCGAAGAAGAATCGATCGCAGGGCACCCCAGACCCTGGCGATTGAACAGCCAGTTTTCCCAGAACTCGGCTCTTCTCAGCCCCCGACGTCCCCCAGCGTCGGGGGCTTCTTCCTGCCTTCGGCCGGGAGCGGTCACTCCCAGCGGTAGCCGACGCCCCGCACCGTCACGATGTGCTGCGGTCCGACCTTCGCACGCAGGTATCGCACGTACACATCGACGACGTTGGACCCCGGGTCGAAGTCCATGCCCCACACGCGGCTCAGCAGCAGCTCCCGTGTGAGCACCTCGCCGGGATTGCGGAGGAACTGCTCCGCGAGGGCGAACTCGCGCGTCGAGAGCTCGACCTCGACCCCGTTGACAGTCGCGCGGCGCGCGAGCACATCGAGCACGACGTCGCCCTGAGTGATCGACACGCTCGCCGAGGCGCTCGACTCGCGCAGGCGAGAACGCACGCGGGCGAGGAGCTCTTCGAACGTGAACGGCTTGCCCATGTAGTCGCTCGCGCCGGCGTCGAGACCCTCCACGGTGTCGCGCGTGCTCGATCGCGCCGTCAGCATGATGACGGGCAGCACGGCATCGCGCGCGCGCAGTTCGCGCAGCACTTCGAAGCCGTCCATCGTGGGCAGGCCGACGTCCAGCAGCACGAGGTCGACATCGCCGCTCAGCGCGATCTCGAGCCCTTCGGGACCGTCGTCGGCGATCGTCGTCTCGTACCCCGCGATCGTGAGGCCGCGGCTGATGAACGCCGCGATGTGCTGTTCGTCTTCGACGATGAGAATCCGGTTCATCCTGCAGCATCCCTCTGGAGAACGACGTCGCCTGCGCGCACGGGCGCCGGGAACGTCGTGGACGCCGCCGGCAGATGGATCGTGAAGGTCGCGCCGCCGCCGGCCGTGTCGGTCACGGCGCAATGCCCGCCGTGCGCTTTCGCGATGGCATCGACGATCGCGAGGCCGAGCCCCGATCCGCCCACCGTGCGCTTTCCGTGGGCGCGGTCGAAGCGTCGGAAGATGCGGTGGCGGACGGCGGGCGGGATGCCGGCCCCGTGGTCGCGCACCCACAGGCGCGCTCCGGAGTCGTCGTAACCGCTGCCGATCTCGATCGGCGAGCCGTCGGGGGTGTACTTCGCGGCGTTCTCGGCGAGCTGCAGCCAGGCCTGGAGGAGCCGGTCCTGATCGCCGACGATCTGCCCGCGCGCGGCGCTCTGGACGCTCCAGCGGTGTCCGGGGATGACGGCGACGAGTTCGCCGACGCGCTGCGTGAGGGGACGAAGGTCGATCCGCTCGGTCGAGAACGACCCGCCCTCGACCGTCGCGAGCACATCGATGTCCTCGACGAGCCGCGTCATTCGGTCGAGCTCCGCGATGCCGAGCGCGCGTGCGCTCGCGACGTCCGACACGTCGGAGGGATCCATGAGCTCGAGGTGCCCGCGGACGATCGTGATCGGCGTCTTGAGCTCGTGGCGGACGTCGTCCAGCAGTTGGCGCTGCACGTCGACCGACCCTTCGAGACGGTCGAGCATCGAGTTGACGGTGCGCGAGAGGTCGGCGATGTCGTCGTTGCCCTCGGCACTCAGACGGGGCGAGAGATCCGTCAGCGTGATCGCGTCCGCCGTCTCGCGCAGGTGGCGGATAGGGGACAGCAGTCGTCCTGTCACGAACCAGCCGACGACGCCCATCGCCACCAGGACGACGAGCGCCGCGACCCCGTACGTCGTCATGGCGGCCGAGATGGGGGCGAGCTCGGCCTCGAGGTCGACGGCGCGCACGTAGACGCCCGTCTCGTCATCGCCGTCGATCGAGATGGGGATCGCGATGTACCGCAGCGACCCCTGAGTGGTCACGGCTGTGCCGAGGACCGGGGCACCCGCGGCATCCGTCTCGGCCACGACGCGGTCGATGAACGCCTGGTCCTCCGAGATGTCGAATCCCGACAGCGTCGACGGCCTGAACCGCGGCGTGCCGTCGATGATGGCGACGGATGCCTCGTTCGATGCCGGAACGAGCCTGGCCACGACATCCCGCAGGAACTCCTCGACGGTCTCGAAGTCGGTGTCGTCCGTCACGGTCTGCGCATCGTCGTCGGGCGCCGACGCATCGCCTTCGGCGTCGGCCACGGTCTGGAGGACCTGCACCTGCGCCTCGAGGCGATCGTCGATCTCGGCGAGCACCCACTCGCGCTGGACGAGGAACGTGACACTCCCCACGACCGCGAGACCGACGCACGCGACGGCGAGCACGGCCGCGAGGATGCGGGCGCGCGCCGAGATCGGGCGGGAGGTGCGGGGCACACCCTGATTATCGTCCCCCGCGGCCCGCCCGCGCGACGCGCTCAGCCCGGGTGGGTCATCGAGAGCAGGTCGAGCTTGTCGTCGAGCTGCTCGAGGGTGATCTCACCGCGGTCGACGTAGCCCAGATCGATGACAGCCTCGCGCACCGTGATGCCCTTCGCGACCGAGTGCTTCGCGATCTTGGCGGCCGCTTCGTAGCCGATCAGCTTGTTGAGCGGCGTGACGATCGACGGCGACATGCCGGCGAGGGCCGAGGTGCGATCGGTGTTGGCCTGCAGGCCGTCGATCGTCTTGTCGGCGAGCAGACGCGAGGCATTCGCGAGCAGCTCGATCGATTCGAGGAGGGCCGAGCCCATGACGGGGATCGCGACGTTGAGCTCGAAGGATCCGGACGCTCCGGCCCACGCGATCGTCGCGTCGTTGCCGATGACGCGCGCGCACACCATGAGGGTGGCCTCGGGCACGACGGGGTTGACCTTGCCGGGCATGATCGACGAACCGGGCTGCAGATCGGGGATGTGCAACTCGCCGAGACCCGTGTTGGGGCCCGAGCCCATCCAGCGGATGTCGTTGTTGATCTTGGTGAGCGAGACGGCGATCGTCCGGAGGGCGCCGGATGCCTCGACCAGGCCGTCGCGGTTGGCCTGCGCCTCGAAATGGTCCTTCGCCTCGGTGATGGGCAACTCGGTGTCGGCGACGATGATCTCGAGCACCTTCTGCGGGAAGCCGAGCGGCGTGTTGATTCCGGTGCCCACTGCCGTGCCGCCGAGCGGGACCTCGGCGACGTGCGGGATGACGGCCTGCACGCGCTCGATGCCGAGGCGGACCTGCCGAGCGTAGCCGCCGAACTCCTGCCCGAGCGTGACGGGCGTCGCGTCCATGAGGTGCGTGCGTCCTGCCTTCACGACGCTCTTCCACTCTTCGGCTTTGGCCTCGAGCGAAACCGCGAGGTGGTCGAGCGCGGGGATGAGGTCGTCGATGAGCTCCTGCGTGACGGCGATGTGCACCGACGTCGGGAAGACGTCGTTGGAGGACTGCGACGCGTTGACGTGGTCGTTGGGGTGCACCGGCGAACCCAGGTCCTGGGTCGCGAGCGTCGCGAGGACCTCGTTCATGTTCATGTTCGAGGACGTGCCGCTGCCGGTCTGGTAGACGTCGATGGGGAACTGGTCCGCGAACTCACCGGCGATGATGCGGTCCGCCGAACGGGCGATGGCGTCGGCGATCGCGCCGTCGAGCGTGCCGAGCTCTTTGTTGGCGAGCGCCGCGGCCTTCTTGATGCGCGCGAGGGCGACGATCTGGGCGGGCTCGAGGGGATCGCCCGAGATCGGGAAGTTCTCGACCGCGCGCTGCGTCTGCGCGGCGTACAGCGCGTTCTTGGGCACGCGCACTTCGCCCATCGTGTCGTGTTCGATGCGGTACTCGGTGTCGGTCACGTCATTGTTCCTTCGTGGTGGGGGTGGTTGCCGTCAGGCGCCCGCGTCCGTCGCGGGGCCGACGATGATGTCGGACACGACCGTGCCCTCGGCGAGCCGGTAGTTCGCGCCGACGATCGCGAGCTTCTCGGCGGCCACGAGACCGCTGATCAGCTCGGAGGAGGAGAGGATGTCCGACACGGTGTCGCGCAGGTGCTCGCGCCCGACGTGCTCGGGATCCAGGGTCTCGGGGGTCGCGTCGGCGTTCGCGCGCAGCACGCGCCGTGCCGCCGGCACGATGGGGGCGATCTGCCGCCAGATGTTGGCCGGAAGGTCGGGGGCGTCGACGGTCGTGCTGTCGATCGCCGCGCTCACCGCGCCGCACTCGTCATGGGCGAGTACGACGATGAGCGGGACCCCGAGCACCGCGACGGCATACTCGAGACTTCCGACGACGGAGTCCGAGCACACCTGGCCGGCGTTTCGGATGACGAAGAGGTCGCCCAGGCCCTTGTCGAAGATGATCTCAGCCGCCAGTCGCGAGTCCGAGCAGCCGAAGAGCGCCGCGAGGGGCTTCTGACCTGCCGCGAGCTCGTGCCGCCGGTCGACGTCCTGGCGCGGGTGGTAGGGCTCTCCGGCGACGAAGCGCGCGTTCCCGCGACGCATCGCGTCCCAGGCGCCCTGCGGGCTGTCTTCGTACAGCGCGCGATCAGGGGTCATGGGGTCTCCTCGCGAAGGGTCCGCACCTGATCCGAAAGGGATCCCGCGATGCTCTCGAGCAGCGCCTCGTCGGCCTCGCCGTAGACCAGGATCGTGTCGCGGCCGGCAGGGGTCGCGAGCGCGACAGAGATGTTGCCCGTGCGTGACGGGTCGAGCTCGTAGCGGTCCCATTCGATGTCGTCGATCGTGACGGTGCCGATCGGCGCCGATCCCGACAGCATGCGCGCGGGCCACGCCGCGTCGGCGTCGAATCCCTGCGCGACGCGGAGGAAGCCGCGCTTGTCCTGGTCGTCGGGAACGAGGACGATCGTCCAGGCCCTGACGACGCCGTCGCCGTCGATGGTCGCGCGGTTGACGATCCAGTCGCCGGGAGGCTCAGGCGCGATCGCGGTGCGGCCCTCGCCGCTCGAGACGCGAGCGGCTGCCGCGGCGACGTCGATCGGATCCTGCGGCGGGGGAGTGCCCCGCGGCACGGCGAAGATGATGACGGCCACGACGGCGAGCGTCGCGATGAGCGCCGCGACGAGGTTGCGCGTCGTCTGGCTCGAGCGATAGACACGGGATGACTCGGCCTTGCGCGCCGCCGTCTCGTCGGCCGTCTCAGGGCGGCCGAGCTCTGCGACGACGCGGGGATGCTGCGCCATCAGGTTGCCGCGCCTTCGCTCGCGGGGCGGGCGGCGTCGAGCCGCTTCTTGGCGCCGAGGAGCCACTCTTCGCAGCGGCGCGCGAGCGCCTCGCCGCGTTCCCACAGGGCGAGCGACTGCTCGAGGGTCGGCGAGCCCTGCTCGAGCTCTGCGACGACGCGCACGAGCTCGTCTCGCGCCTGCTCGAACGAGAGGCTCTCCACGGCGTCGGTCATGGCTTCCATCCTAGTTCGGGCTCCCGGTGCCCTCTGCGATCGCACCGTCGGACCGAGCGGCGAACGAGCCGTCGCCCACCGTCACGACGACGTGCGTCCCCGCGGGTGCCTGCTCGGCATCCCGCACGATCACACCGTCGGCGAGGTGGGCGATCGCGTACCCGCGTGCGAGCGTCGATGCGGGGGAGAGCGCCCTGAGCGTCGCACGCAGTTCGGCTGTGCGCCTGCTCGCAGCCTCGAGCGCCCGGTCGACCCGCTCGCGGCCGCGGCCCGCCAGGACGTACACCTCGTGCGAGCGGGTCGTGAGGAGCGATTCGGGGGCGCGCAGGACGGGCCGCGAGCGCAGCTGCTCGAGCTGAGCGATGTCGTGGGTCACCCGCTGGGTGAGGCGGGATGTGAGCCGCGTGCGCAGTTGGCCGACGAGCGCGCGCTGCTCGGCGACGTCGGGCACGAGGCGCTTGGCGGCATCGGTCGGCGTCGACGCGCGGAGGTCTGCCACGTCGTCGAGCAGCGGGTGATCGTTCTCGTGGCCGATCGCGCTGACGATGGGAGTGGATGCTGAGGCCACGGCACGCAGCAGGCGCTCGTCGCTGAAGCCCAGGAGCGTCTGCGGGTCACCGCCGCCGCGCGTGATGACGATGACGTCGACGTCGGGATCGGCATCCAGCGCCTTCAACGCGGCGATCGTCTCGGGCACGCACCGGTCGCCCTGCACGGCGGCGTGCTTCGTCCGGAAGCGCACGTGCGGCCAGCGCAGCTCGGCATTGCGATGCACGTCCTTCTCGGCGTCGGAGTTCTCGCCCGTGATGAGCCCGATCAGGTGCGGCAGGAACGGGATCGGCTTCTTGCGTGCGGCATCGAAGAGGCCTTCGGCGCGCAGCTGGGCGCGCAGACGTTCGAGCTTCTCGAGCTGGTCGCCCAGGCCCACGTGGCGCATCGCCGAGATCGTGAAGGTGAAGTCGCCCGTCTTGACGAAGTAGTCGGCCTTGACGCAGGCGATGACGTGGTCGCCGACTTTGAGGTCTGCGGGCGTGCGCTCGCGCGTCGACGACCACAGCCGGAACGAGATCGCCGAGTCCGTCGCGAGGTCCTTCATCCGGCCGAAGACGTTCCCACCGCGCAGATTCCAGGACGTGATCTCGCCCTCGACCCACACGACGCCCCAATTCTGGACGAAACCGCGGATCGTGTCGTTGAGGCGGGCGACCGAGGTCGGCGCGTCGGGTCGGGAATCGCGCGGCGCGACCGAGTCGGGCGGAGGTGCCTCGCCCGGCACCACGGCGGGCTGGAAGGTCGTCATGCAGTCCTCTCGTGGCTCGCGCGGCGTGCTCTACGGCCGCGGCTCAGCCCCGCGCCCGTAGAATCGGAGGGTGAGTATCGCTCCCGTCAGCCCGGCCGTCCGCATGCCCATTCCGCGCGTGCCCCGCCGGCGCGAGCGCCTCCAGGATATCCCGGTGGAGGGACACAAGCGGGTGCTCCTCGCCTCGCCGCGCGGCTACTGCGCAGGCGTCGACCGCGCCGTCATCGCCGTCGAGAAGGCACTCGAGCGCTTCGGCGCGCCCGTCTACGTGCGCAAGCAGATCGTCCACAACATCCACGTCGTGAGCGAGCTCGAGAGCCAGGGCGCGATCTTCGTCGATGAGGTCGACGAAGTCCCCACCGGCGCCCATGTCGTGTTCAGTGCGCACGGAGTGTCGCCGGCGGTCGTGAATGCGGCATCCGATCGCGGACTCCAGGCGATCGACGCGACGTGCCCGCTCGTCACGAAGGTGCATCGCGAGGCCGTGCGCTTCGCGCGGGACGACTACGAGATCCTGCTGATCGGCCACGACGGACACGAAGAAGTCGAGGGCACAGCAGGAGAGGCCCCCGAGCACATCACGGTCGTCAACTCGCCCGATCACGCGGATCTCGTCGAGGTGAAGGACCCATCGAAGGTCGTCTGGCTGTCGCAGACGACGCTGTCGGTCGACGAGACGATGGAGACGGTGCGTCGTCTGCGTGAGCGGTTCCCCGCGCTGCAGGACCCGCCGTCGGACGACATCTGCTACGCGACGCAGAACCGCCAGGTCGCGATCAAGAAGGTCGCGAAGGATGCCGATCTCGTCATCGTCGTCGGCTCGGCCAACTCCTCCAACAGCGTGCGGCTCGTCGAGGTCGCCCTCGAGTACGGCGCGAAGGCCGCCTACCGCGTCGACTATGCCGACGAGATCGAGCAGTCCTGGTTCGACGGCGTCGCGACGGTCGGCGTGACGTCGGGCGCCTCGGTTCCCGAAGTTCTCGTGAGCGAAGTGCTCGCGGACCTGGCATCGGCGGGGTACCTCGACGTCGAGGAGGTGCGCACGGCCGAGGAGGACCTGATCTTCTCGCTCCCCAAGGAACTGCGACAGAATGCCGCGGGCACCCGCGACGAGCGTGCCCTCGGCGGCCGGGGTCGCGCATGAGCGACGCGGCCGAGCGCCCTCGTCCCGCCTACGGCGAGTACGCGACCCCCGAGGAGCAGCGCGCCCGCATGGGCCTGCCCGAACAGGCGGCGTCGGTCGAACCGGACCCTGTTCCCGCAGCGCCCACGGCCACCCCTCCGGCGGTACGGGCCTCGAGGTCGCCCGCCGACCGCACCATCACCCTCGTGCTGCTCGTGATGGGTGCCGTCAATGTCATCTTCTCGGCCCCGGGCCTGTTCTCGGTGGGCGCCTCGCTGGCGCTCACGTACGACGCGGCGGGCATCCCGGGTGAGTTCACCAACACCCAGGCTGCCGACACGTGGGGCTCGATCGCGGGAGTCGTCCTCATCGCGGGCTACCTCATCACGGCGCTCGCCGCGTGGCGGCGACTGCAGACGGGCAAGCTCTCGTGGTGGGTCCCCGTCGTCGGCGCCGTCGTCTGCTACGCGATCGTCGTGGCATGCCTCATGGTGCCGATCGCGGGCGACCCGGCATTCCAGGAGTATCTCCGCTCGATGAGCACGTCGGCCTGAGCGGTCGGATCCGGGCGGGGATGACGGATGCCCCGGCCCTGTGCGGGGCCGAGGCATCCGGTGTCTGCGATCAGGACTGCGACTTGCCCGCCGAGCCGAGCTGCTGCGTCGCCTCGACGACGCGCGCCGCCATGGCGGATTCGGCGATCTTGCCCCACGCGCGCGGGTCGTAGGCCTTCTTGTTGCCCACCTCGCCGTCGACCTTGAGGACGCCGTCGTAGTTCTGGAACATGAAGCCCGCGACCGAGCGCGTGAACGCGTACTGCGTGTCGGTGTCGATGTTCATCTTCACGACGCCGTTGGCGACCGCGAGGGCGATCTCGTCGTCGGTCGAGCCGCTGCCGCCGTGGAAGACGAGGTCGAGCGGCTTGGGGCCCGTGCCGAACTGCGCCGCGATGCCCTCCTGGATCTCGCCGAGAAGCTCGGGCCTGAGCTTGACGTTGCCGGGCTTGTAGACGCCGTGCACGTTGCCGAAGGTGAGGGCGGCGATCCAGCGGCCCTGGTCGCCGAGGCCGAGAGCCTCGACGACCTGCGCGACGTCGCCCGTCGGTCGTGTAGAGCGCGTCGTTCGATGCCCTCGTGCTTGACGCCGTCCTCTTCGCCGCCGACGACGCCGATCTCGACCTCGAGGATCGCGTTGATCGCCTTGATGCGGGGGAGCAGCTCCTTGGCGATCTCGATGTTCTCGTCGAGCGGCACGGCCGAGCCGTCCCACATGTGCGACTGGAAGATCGGGTTGCCGCCGTCGGCCACCACTTCCTCGGACGCCTCGATGAGCGGCAGCACGAAGTCTTCGAGCGCGGGCTTGGGGCAGTGGTCGGTGTGCAGCGCGACCGTGATCGGGTAGCTCTTGGCGACCTCGTGCACGAACGCGGCGAAGGCGAGGGCGCCGGTCGCGCGTGCCTTGACGCGTGTGACCGGCGAAGTAGTCGGCGCCGCCGGTGGTGACCTGGAGGATGCCGTCGGAGCCGGCCTCGGTCAGGCCCTGGAGGACGGCGTTGACGGACTGCGAGCTCGAGACGTTGATGGCCGGGTACGCGAAGCCGCCGGCCTTCGCGCGGTCCAGCATCTCGGCGTACTGCTCTGGGGTGGCGACGGGCATGAGTGCTCCTGACTTGATGGCTCGCGTTCCCCCAAAGCCTAGCGAAGCGCACGCGCCAGCGGAGGGGCCGAGAGCGATGCGTCGACGGCTCGTCGCGGGCGTTCTGGCCAGAGGCGAAAGAACCTCGATTCCTTCGACCGTGCACGGCCCGTCGCGTCGTTGTGCGCGGGGTGCGCTGGCTAGGCTGGCGACATGGTGAGTCTTACGGCCGACATGAGCCCTCTGCATCCCGACCGAAACCTCGCTCTCGAACTGGTGCGCGCGACGGAGGCCGCGGCGATCCGTGCCGTGCCCGTTCATCGGACGCGGCGCGCAAGGAGGACGCCGACGGCGCCGCCGTCGACGCGATGCGCGCCTTCTTCACGACCGTCAACTTCGACGGCACGATCGTGATCGGCGAGGGCGAGAAGGACGAAGCCCCCATGCTCTTCAACGGCGAGCACGTCGGCAACGGCCGCGGACCGCAGTGCGATGTCGCCGTCGACCCGATCGACGGCACCTCGCTCACGGCGGCGGGCCGCAACAACGCGCTGTCGGTCATCGCGGTCTCCGACCACGGCACGATGCTCGACGCCTCGTCGCGTGTTCTACATGGACAAGCTCGTGACCGGACCCGCGGGCGTCGGCGTCGTCGACATCCGGCTGCCGATCGGCGAGAACATCCGCCGCTCGCCAAGGCGCTCGGCAAGCCCGTCGACGAGATCGTCGTCTCGGTGCTGCACCGCCCGCGCCACGAGCGGCTCATCGAGGAGATCCGCGAGGCCGGCGCCGGCACGCGGCTGATGTCGGACGGCGACGTCGCCGGCGGCATCAACGCCGCGCGCCACAACGCCCGCACCGACATGTGCGTCGGCGTCGGCGGCAGCCCCGAGGGCATCGTGACGGCGTGCGCCATCAAGGCGCTCGGCGGTCACATCCAGGGCCGGCTGTGGCCGCGCGACGACGACGAGAAGCAGAGGGGCATCGACGCGGGGCTCAAGCTCGACGACTACGTCTACGAGGCCGACGAGCTCGTCAGGGGCAACAACACGATCTTCGTCGCGACGGGCGTCACCGACGGTCAGCTCGTCGCCGGTGTGCGCCGCGAGGGCGGCTACGTCTACACCGAGAGCGTCGTGCTGCGCGGGGCATCGGGAACCCTGCGCCGGATCTCCTCGGAGCACCTCGACTCGAAGTGGCTGTGACGCTCCGAGCGCTGACCTCCTGCGCGGTCGAGCGATCGTCTGGCACAATCGATACCGGTGTCAGCGACGACGAATGCCCGTTCACGCACCCAGGAGGTCGACGATGACGAGCACCGGCCAGTGGCTCCGCCGCGATCCCGGCAGACGAGCGACTCCGAGCCGCAGGACCGGCGCGCACGCGGTCGTCGCGCGACGCGATCGACCCCGCTCGTCGCCCCGATGTGCTGTTCCGCGTCCGCCGTGACGAAGGGCACGAGATCAGCGCCTGGTGGATGATCGGCGCGTTCGTCGTTCGTCTCGGGCGCCGTGATCGCCCTGCTGAGCTTCGTTCCCGGCGGCGCCTGACGCGCAGGCCGGCTGAACGACTGCCAGCACGGCGCCGGACCGCTCAGTCGGCGGGCGCCTCGAAGATCTCGACCCCGTCGAGCCGTTCGCGCAGGTCGCCGACGTCGGCGCGGAGCGTGCTCCCGCCCTCGGCCGCCGCGAGTCCCTCGAGCAGCTCGGGCGCGGTGAGCCGTCGCGGCGCCTTCTCGATCGTCGCGGGTGCTGTGACGGCGTCGAGCTTCGTCTCGTCGATCCCGGGGAACTGCCGCGCCGTCACGAGCACACGCGACTCGAGCGAGCCGGCGAACCTGTTGTAGCTGTCGACCGTGCGCTCGATCGCGCGGCGCAGGTCGTCGGCGTGCCCGGCGAGACCGCCGAGCCGCTCGTAGAGCTGGGTGCCGAGCTCGAACAGCGCGCGCGCCTCCTGCGAGACGTCCTGCTGCGTCCACGTGTAGGCGACGGTCTTCAGCACCGCCCACAGGTTGACCGGCGAGGCGAGCGCGACGCGCTTGCCGAAGGCGTAGTCGAGCAGCGACGGGTCCTCTTCGAGCGCCGCGGCGAGCAGCGACTCGCTCGGCACGAAGCAGACGACGAACTCGGGGCTCGAGGCGAGCCCCGCCCAGTAGGTCTTCTTCGCGAGCGCGTCGACGTGCGCGCGCACGGCCTTCACATGCCGTTCGAGCAGCGCGCGGCGCCGCGCCGGCCTCGGCGCCCTGCGCCGTGAACGGGATCGCGCTGGCCTCGAGGTAGGCGTCGAGCGGCACCTTCGCGTCGACCGCGATGCGCCTTGTCGCCGGGAAGCCGGATGACCATGTCGGGGCGGCCGGCCCCGGCATCCGATCGTGATGGTCGTCTGCAGGTCGAAGTCGACGTACCGCGTCGAGCCCGGCGGCCTCGACGACGCGGCGCAGCTGCGTCTCGCCCCACACGCCGCGCGTCGCTGCCCGAGCGCAGCGCGCTCGCGAGCGACTCGGTCGTCGCGCGCAGCGCCTCGTCGGACTCCTGCGCGCGGCGCAGCTGCTCGGCGAGCGAGCCGAACTGCGCCTGGCGGTCGCGCTCGAGCTCGTCGACCTTGCGCTGCATCGACTGCAGCGTCTCCTGCACGGGCGCGAGTGCGCGCAGCACGGTCTGCTCGCGGCGCTCGCGCTCTTCGCGCGCGGCCTGGTCGTGCCGCGCCTGCGCGGCGAGCTCGCGGTACGAGCAGCTGCTGGTGGTCGAGCTGCGCCTGCACGCCCTGCCGCGCGGCCTCGGACGCCGCGAGCGGCGCGCGCAGGTCGGACTCGCGCGCGCGCGGCGCGGCCGAGCGCGCGCGCGAGCCCGGCGACCCAGCCGGCGAGGGCGCCGAGCGCGAGGCAGCCGATGACGAGCAGCGAGACGGTGAGTGCGTCCATGTGCCCAGGATGGCCGAGGCCTCCGACATCGGCCGCGCGACGCGCGGTCAGGCAGGCGAACGACGGTCGACGGCCGGGGCGGCTCGGCGAAGCGCGATCTGCGAGACGCGCACGCCCGCGCCCTCGGCGAGCGAGCTCGATGTCGTCCGCGCCGACGCGCCGGGCGGCGTCGATCATGATGTGGGCGCAGGCGAGCGCGTCGGCGGTCGCGTCGTGGTGCGCGAAGTCGGTGAATCCGGCCTCGGCGGCGACGAACGGCAGCCGGTAGGAGTCGAGGTCGTAGACGCTTGCGCGCGACCTGCAGGCTGCACGCGTAGCGGTACGGCGGGCAGTCGTCGCCGGTCGCCTCGCAGGCGCGCCTGAGCACGGTCATGTCGAAGCCGGCGTTGTGGGCGACGAGCACGTCGGCGCCGGCGAACGCGGCGAGGTCGCGCGAGCTGCTCGGCTCCAGCGTCGTCGCGCCGACGACGTCCTCGGCGCGGATGCCGTGGATGCGCGTGTTGAGCTCGAAGAACCGGTCGTGGCCGGCCGGCGGCTGGATGAGCCAGCCCGTCGTGCGCGACGACCTCGCCGTCGCGCACGCGCACGAGTCCGACCGCGCAGGCCGAGGCATTGCTGGAGTTCGCCGTCTCGAAGTCGATCGCGGTGAAGTCCAGGGGCACGCCTCCACCCTCGCCCGCACGGCGCCCGACAGGCGCGCCGTGCGATGCACACGCCGTAGGCTGGCGGCATGGCCGAGTCGCGAAGAGATGTCGCCGTCGTTCGGCGCCGCGGCGGGCGCCTACGAGTCCGGCCGGCCCGACTACCCGCTCGAGGCGGTCGAGTGGATGCTCGACCCCGCCCGCGATCGACGGCCGCGCGCTGCGCGTCGCCGACGTCGGGGCCGGCACCGGCAAGCTCACGCGGGTGCTCGTCGAAGCGGGTGCCGAGGTCGTCGCGATCGACCCCGACCCGGTGATGCTCGAAGCCCTGCACGCGGCGGTGCCCGGCATCCCGACCTTCGTGGGCACGGCCGAGCGCCTGCCGCTGCCGGACGCCTCGGTCGACGCCGTCGTGCTCGGGCAGGCGTGGCACTGGGTGGATCCCGACGCTCGCGTCCGCCGAGACGGCGCGGGTCCTGCGCGTCGGGCGGGGTGCTCGGGCTGATCTGGAACATCCGCGACGAGTCCGTGCCGTGGGTGCCGCGCCTCACCGACGATCATGCACGGCAGTCATGCCGAGACGATGCTCGCCGAGGCGACGGCGTGCGGGTCGGGCCTCCGTTCGGCGACCTCGAGACGCGCGACCTGGAGGTGGACGCGCCCGCATCGACGCGCGCCGCGCTCCTCGACATGGTCGCGTCGCGCAGCTACGTCATCACCGCGACGCGCCGACGAGCGGGAGCGCATCGTTCGCCGAGGTCGAGCGCGCTCTTCGACGCGAACCGGCGAGTCGGATGCGGCAGGAGCCGATGTCGTCGACCTGCCGTACCGCACCGAGGCATTCCGCGGCGGTGCGCGCCATGACAGCGGCGCGACTTCGACCCTGTCGCGGGCCTGTACGCGACGGCGCGCCCGTCGTATCCGCCGCTCGCTCGGTCGACTGCGCTCGTCGCCGCGCGGCGAGCCGCGGTCGTCGCCGACGTCGGCGCCGGCACGGGACTCTTCACACGCCTCCTCCTGCGCGACAGGGCGCCGAGGTGATCGCGATCGAGCCGTCCGCCGCGATGCTCGACGACGCTGCGTCGACGGCGTGCCGGCACGCCGACGCGATGCAGGGCACGGGGGAGCGGATGCCTCTCGCCGAGGCATCCGTCGACGCCGTCGTCTTCGCGCAGGCGTGGCACTGGGTCGACGTCCCGGCGGCGACCGCCGAGGTCGCGCGCGTGCTGCAGCGCGGGGGCGTCTTCGGACTCGTGTGGAATCTGCGCGATGAGCGCGTGCCCTGGGTGCGGGCGCTCGGTGAGGCGATGCGCGCCGGACGGCGACCACTTCCGCGGCGAACCTGCGGATCCCGACGTCGACGCGCCGTTCGGCGAGCCGGAGCGCTCGCTCGTCGAGTGGATGCGCGTCTGCACGCGCGACGAGATCCTCGCCGATGTGCGGTCGCGCAGCTACTTCGCGCTGCTGTCGCCGCAGGAGCAGGAGGGCGTCCTCGCCGACGTCGCGGCGGTGCTGCCCGACGAGCCGATCGGGGTTCCCTACGTGACCGCCGCGTTCCGGCTACCTCCGCCCTCAGTAGACTTGGCCGCCCGTGGCTCTCACTATCGGCATCGTCGGCCTGCCCAACGTCGGCAAGTCCACCCTCTTCAACGCGCTGACCAAGAACGACGGTGCTCGCGGCGAACTACCCGTTCGCGACGATCGAGCCCAACATCGGGGTCGTGAACCTGCCCGATCCGCGGCTCGCAGAAGCTCGCCGAGATCTTCCACTCCGAGCGGCATCCTGCCCGCGGCCGTGTCGTTCGTCGACATCGCCGGCATCGTGCGCGGCGCGAGCGAGGGCGAGGGGCTCGGCAACAAGTTCCTCGCGAACATCCGCGAGGCGGACGCGATCGCGCAGGTCGTGCGCGGCTTCGCCGACGACGACGTCGTGCACGTCGAGGGCGCCGTGAACCCGAAGAACGACCTCGAGACGATCAACGCCGAGCTGCATGCTCGCCGACCTCGCAGACGCTCGAGAAGGCGATCGCGCGCTACGAGAAGGAGGTCAAGGGCAAGCAAGCTCGACCCCTCGGTGCTCGAGACGGCCGTCGAGGCGCGAAGGATGCGCTGCAGCGCGGCGATGCTGCTGTCGGCGTCGGGCATCGACCTCGCGCCGATCAAGGAGCTCGGCCTGCTGACCGCGAAGCCCTTCATCTTCGTCTTCAACGTCGACGAGGCGGTGCTGACGGATGCCGCGCGCAAGGCCGAGCTCGAGGCCCTCGTCGCGCCGGCCAAGGCCGTCTTCCTCGACGCGAAGATCGAGTCCGAGCTCATCGACCTCGACCCCGAGGATGCGGCCGAGCTGCTCGCCTCCACCGGTCAGGACGAGTCCGGCCTCGACCAGCTCGCGCGGATCGGCTTCGACACGCTCGGTCTGCAGACGTACCTCACCGCGGGCCCGAAGGAGGCGCGCGCCTGGACGATCCGCAAGGGCTGGAAGGCGCCGCAGGCGGCCGGTGTCATCCACACCGACTTCGAGAAGGGCTTCATCAAGGCCGAGGTCATCTCGTTCGACGACCTGGTCGAGACCGGATCGGTCGCTCGAGGCGCGCGCGAAGGGCAAGGCCCGCCTCGAGGGCAAGGACTACGTCATGCAGGACGGCGACGTCGTCGAGTTCCGCTTCAATGTCTGACGTGCTCCCGCCCTGCCCCGGCTGCGGCGAGGCCTACACCTACGAGCAGGGCGCGCTGCTGGTGTGCCCGATGTGCGGACACGAGTGGTCGGCTGAGACGGAGTCGGCTGCCGGAGGGGGCGACGACGGTCGTGAAGGATGCGGTCGGCAACCCGCTCGCCGACGGCGACACCGTCACGATCGTCAAGGACCTCAAGGTCAAGGGCGCCGGCGGCGGCGTCGTCAAGGTCGGCACGAAGGTGCGCGGCATCCGTCTCATCGACGACGGCGTCGGCGACCACGACATCGATGCGACGGTTCCCGGCTTCGGCCGCATGCAGCTGAAGTCCAGCGTCGTCAAGAAGGTGCTCTGACCGGCTCATCCAGCCGATCGTCGAGTGACGACGTGCGCATCCCATGCCTTTCACCCTCGCGACACCGCACCACAGCGAGCTCGTCATCAAGAAGAGTCGCTTCATCGGATGCGTCGAGCCCGCCTCGGGCAGAGAGCAGGCCGTCGCCCGTGTGAACGAGCTGTGGGCCGAGCATCCCGGCGCGCGGCACGTCTGCTGGGCGCTGATGGCGGGCGGACACTCCGCCGCGAACGACGACGGCGAGCCGAGCGGAACCGCGGGCCGACCCATGCTCGAGGTGCTGCGGCACCAGGAGCTCGAGGGGGTGCTGGCGACGGTCGTGCGCTACTTCGGGGGAGTCAAGCTCGGCGCGGGAGGACTCGTGCGGGCGTACACGGATGCCGTCGCCCAGGCGCTCATCGGTGCGGAGCGCGTGCCGCTCGTTCGCACACAGGTACTGCAGCTCTCGGTGCCGTACGCGTTCGAGGGCGCGGCGCGGCGTGAGATCGACGCGTGCGGCGCACTGATCGAGGACGCGCAGCACGGCGCGGATGTCGTTCTGACGGTGCGTGTGCCGCAGGACGCCGTCGATGCGCTCGTGGCGCGCGTGGGCGACGCGTCGCAGGGGCGCGCCGTGCTGCTCTGACGGCTTCTCGGCGAAGGCGTCACGTCGTGTGGCGCTCGGCCGCCGCGCGGCGCACGTGACTGCGTGCGTGCTCGACGGCAGACGGCAGGTCGGCGCTCAGGTGGTTCTCGTGCCGCAGCGACGAGAACACGCCGACCTGGGCAGCGAGTGCGACGAGCTCGGGCCCGACGCCCTTGATGATCACGGTGATCCCGCGTCGCTCGAGCGACGTGACGAGCTCGGCCAGGACCTGCGCCCCCGTCGCGTCGAGGCTCTGCACTCCCGACAGACGCAGAATCACGACCTCCACGCCCTCGACGTCCGCGATCTGACCGGCGATGCGCTCGGCCGCGCCGAAGAACAGCGCGCCCTCCAGCCGGAACAGGGCGATCCGCTCATCGCCGGGCGCGGCAGGCTCGGGAAGCTCCTCGCGCGTCACGAGCGCGGACCCGGCCAGACGGCGCAGGGCGAAGAAGCCTGCCGCGACGATACCGATCGCGACGGCGTAGATGAGGTCCACGCTGACGGTGATGACCGCGGTCAGGACGAACACGACGGCGTCGGCGCGCGTGGACCTGAGGATGATCCGCACGGTCGCGGGGGAGACCATGCGGGCCGCGGTGACCATGAGCACGCCCGAGAGCGCCGCCAGCGGGATGGCGGACACGACGCTGCTCGCGACGTACACGACCGCCAGCAGCACGAGGGCGTGCACGATCGCCGCAAGTCGCGTCCGGCCACCCGAACGGATGTTGACGGCGGTCCGCGCGATCGCGCCGGTGGCCGGCATCCCACCGAAAAGTCCCGCGGCCAGGGAGGCGAGTCCCTGGCCGACGAGCTCGCGGTCGGCGTTGTACGGGCCCGTGTCGGAGATGGACGTCGCGACGCGGGCGGAGAGGAGCGACTCGATCGCGGCGAGCGCGGCGATCGTGAACGCGGGGCCGACCAGTGCGAGCATCGTCGCGGGGTCGAAGACCGGGAGCGCAGGTGCGGGGAGCGAAGCGGGCAGTTCGCCGATCGTCGCGACGGGAGCGTCCAGGAGCACCGTGAGCACCGTCACGATCACGAGCGCCACGAGCGACCCGGGGATGCCCCGGTGGATCCTCGGAGCCAGCACCATCACGACCACGACGACGGCCATGACGCCGAGCGACCACCACAGCTGCGGCGACTGCACCTCGCGCAGCGATTCGATCGCCGCGATCGCGGCGTTGCTGCTGTGATGCGCGGCCGAGGCGCCGATCGCCGACGGGATCTGCTGCAGGAAGATGATGATCGCGATGCCGAGCGTGAAGCCCTCGATGACGGGCCACGGGATGAACGAGACGGCGCGCCCCAGTCGGAGGAGCCCGGCGCCCAGCACGATGATCCCGGCCAGCAGGCACAGGACAGCCAGCGCCGCAGCCCCGTGGGCGGCGAGCACCGGCGCGAGGACGACCACCATCGCGCCCGTGGGGCCGGAGACCTGCACGTTCGATCCACCGAAGATCGCGGCGACGATTCCCGCGATGATCGCCGTGACCATGCCGCTCGCCGCGCCCGCCCCCGACGAGACCCCGAAGGCGAGGGCCAGCGGGAGGGCGACGACGCCGACCGTGACGCCCGCGACCAGGTCGCCGCGCCAGGTCCGTGGCACATCCCGGTAGTCCGCGAGGCTGGGCCACAGCGATCGCATCGGACCGCTCATCGGCCGGCGTGCGCGGATTCGAGTGCCGATACCGCCGGAATGCGCGGAAGCGCACTGGCCGACGCCAGCTGCTGCTGAGTGCTGTGGAGCACCTCGGCGAGAAGCGCGCGTGCGGCGCGGAGCAGATCCACGACCTGCGGATGGGCGAGCCGGTAGAAGACGAGGCTGCCCCGCCGTTCCGCCACCACGAGGTGGTGTCGGCGCAGCACCGAGAGGTGCTGAGAGAGGTGGGATGCCTCGAAGCCCGTGTCGGTCAGCAGCTCTGTGACGGACGCTTCCGGCTGGGCCGACAGCACCTCGAGGACGCGCACGCGGACAGGGTGTGAGAGCC
This sequence comes from uncultured Actinomycetota bacterium, assembly GCA_963695125.1. Lineage (GTDB taxonomy): Bacteria > Actinomycetota > Actinomycetes > Actinomycetales > Microbacteriaceae > Microbacterium. The sequence continues at coordinate 3,442 of CAVOFY010000003.1, read as the reverse complement.
CCTTGAACAGATTGGCCTTCACCTCGTAGAGGGGACGATGGGCATCCCACGCTTTCATGGCCTCACCTTTCCATATGATGAAGTCATCATATCGCAGGCAGGTCTGGCGCTTCCCTCACCCAACGTGGACGCACTCGCATCCTGGCCCGCCATTTCCCAGGCATCCCGCTCGCCGACCCAGCCCGTTGTTGCCGAGGCATCCCGTCGTCGCCGAGTCGCCCCGTCGTGGCGGTGCAGGCGAGGGCGGGGTCGGCAACGAGAGGGCGACTCGGCGCGCCAAGAGAGGATGCCCGGGATGCGGGGCACGGGGCGCTCGGCACTGGCGCCCCGCGGAGTGCGGGTGCATGCTGGGCGGGGGCGATCCCGCGCCGCGACCGTCGAGCGAGGTGGACACGATGAAGCGAATCTGGCCGCTGATCGTCATCGGCGTGATCGTGATCGCCATCGGAGCAGTATGGACGCTGCAGGGGATCGGGGTGGTCGGCGGATCCGCCATGAGCGGTTCGGCCCTCTGGGCGGTCATCGGCCCGATCGTCATCGTGGTGGGGATCGTGCTCATCGGGTTCGCGGTCGCGCGACGGCGCCGCGGCTGAGCGACCTCCTCGACTTTGCCGACACCGGGGTCGGGCCGTAACGTCGAGGGGTCGAACCGCCCCGCCCCGCGGACTCGACGACAGACGCGCGAGAGGACATGCCACGATGACGGACATCCAGACCTTCGACCCCGACGGCCGCGCCATCCCGTACATCGTGGAGGGCGAAGGCCCCGTCCCGCTCGTCCTCATCCCGGAGCCCGGTCAGGACGCCCTCGGCGTCGTCGGGCACTACCTCGCCGAGGAGGCGGGCTTCCACGTCATCCGCATCGGGTACCGGCCGGATGCCGAGGGGGCGCTCTCGCTCGACGACCGGGCAGCCGACGTCATCGCGGTGATCGACCACCTCGGCCTCGATCACACGTGGATCGGTGGGCACGGGTACGGCGGCACCGTCGCCCGGGCGACCGTCGCAGCCCACCCCGACCGCGCGAACGGACTCCTTCTGCTGGGTGTGGAGGATTCCGACATCCCGCTTCCCCCCGTGATCCCCGTGCTCATCGTCCAGGCGACGCAGGACGAGGTGACGCCGCCGGCGCGGGCCGAGCGGCTGCGGGCCACGGCGCCCGAGCGTGCCAGCATCAAGACCGTCGCGGGGGCCGGTCACCTGTTCCCGCTCACCCACGTCATGGAGACGGCCGTCATCGTCGAGGAATACCTCGACTGGGACTGACCCCGGGCTCGAGGAGCGCTCACTCGGGCGTGGCGTCGTTCAGGTCACCGCCGATCACGCCGATCCCGACCGCTTCATGACTGGGCTCGTGCTCGTCCGGGTCGGCCTTCCGGGGCTCCTCGCCGGGGTCCTTCTCTGTGCTGGGCTCCTCCAGGACCTCGTCGTCGGGCATCTCGTCCTGGTCTTCGCGGGTCTCTCCGTCGTTGCGCATCGCGACTCCTCTCGTCTGCTCCAGTCCACCTGGCCGGCGAGGGGGCGTCGAGGGCTTGACGTGAAGGCAACGCGCTGCTCTATGGTCGTGTTCAGGACATCGACCCGCAGCGCCGAGGGGGATCGCGTGAACACCGATATCGCCGTCATCTGGAATCCGACGAAGACCGAACGCGAGACGCTCGAGACCGCGCTCGCCGCCGCGATGGACGGCGACGGTGGTCCACGCGTGCGCTGGTGGGAGACGACGCCCGACGACCCCGGCGGTTCCGTGGCGAAACAGGCGGTCGAGGCCGGAGCGACGCTCCTGGTGGTCGCCGGGGGCGACGGCACGGTGCGCGCCGTGGCGGAGTATCTCGCCGAGACCCAGGAATCCGTGGAGCTCGGCATCGTCCCCCTCGGCACGGGCAACCTCCTGGCGCGCAACCTCGGCGTGCCGCTCAACGATGTCGCGGCGGCATTCGCGCGGGCGCTCACGGGCGAGGCGCGGGCGATCGATGTCGGGTGGGTCGACATCCAGCTCGTCGGGGGCACCGAGCGGCACGCGTTCGTCGTGATGGTCGGGTTCGGAATCGACGCGCACATGATCGCCGAGACCGACGAGGACCTGAAGGCCCGCGCGGGATGGCTCGCCTACGTCGAGTCCCTCGGGCGTGCCCTCGACGCGAGCGAGATCGTGCCGTTCCACATCACGAAGGATGATGAGCCCTCACAGGACCAGGAGGGTCACACGCTCCTGATCGCGAACTGCGGCATGCTGCAGGGAGGGATCACGCTCCTGCCCGACGCGGACCCGTCGGACGGCGAGTTGGACTACCTCGTGCTGAGCGCCGACGGGGTGGGCCAGTGGATCGGCACGCTCAAGACGATGGCCTGGGACAACGGGCTGAAGAAGATCCTCGACAAGGAGGCGGACACGACGAACACGGATGCCGTTACCCACGGGCGCGCGAAGAAGCTGGAGATCAGGCTGCCTGAGCCGCGGGCATTCGAGATCGACGGCGAGGAGATCGGCGAGACGACGTCGTTCAGCGTGAGCGTGCAGCCCTCCGCGATCGTCCTTCGCTGAGCAGACTCCCAGCCCGTCGCCGCGCGGGGGGACGTAGAATCGTGGGTGGATGTCCTGGACCCCGTCATTCGAGCGGCACGCCGCGTGTCGCGCATGTGACGAGAGGGCGACGACATGTCCATCATCTCTCCCGTGATCGCACCGGGGCGCGTACGCCCGACGGGCGGGCGATCTGAGAGTCACTACACCGAGCTGTCGAACCGGGTCACCGGCAGTGGGCTCATGCACCGCCGCTACGCCTACTACTGGACAAGGCTCGTGCTTGCGCCCGTCGCGCTCGGGGCGCTGCTCGTCGCGTTCGTCCTCATCGGCGACACCTGGTGGCAGCTCGTGACGGCATTCGTCCTGGCCGTCGTCATGACCCAGATCGCGATGCTGGGCCACGACGCCGCCCATCGTCAGATCTTTCGGTCCGGCCGGTGGAATGACTGGACCTCGCTCGTCATCGGCAACCTCATGGTCGGCATGAGCTACGGGTGGTGGCAGCACAAGCACACACGGCATCACGCCAACCCGAACAAGATCGGCTCCGATCCCGACATCGACCTGCCGGTGATCTCGTTCACCCCCGAACAGGCGGCGCGTCGACGGGCGACCCGCCGTGGTCCGCTCGCCTGGGTGATGGCGCATCAGGGCCTGCTCTTCTTCCCGATCCTCCTGCTCGAAGGACTGTCGCTGCACGCGTCGGGCATGCGCCGCGTCGTGTCACGCGAGCCCCTGCGACGTCGGCCGGTCGAGATCGCCTTCCTCGTGGCGCGCCTCGTCGGCCTGCCGCTGCTCGTCTTCCTCGTCCTGTCTCCGGGCATCGCGTTCGCCTTCCTCGCCGTCCAGGTCGGCCTGTTCGGCGTCTACATGGGAATGGCGTTCGCTCCCAATCACAAGGGGATGCCGCTCGTG
>CAVOFY010000002.1:0-552848 GCA_963695125.1 uncultured Actinomycetota bacterium | reverse complement strand
AATAGGTCTTCAGGCTCACGCCAACGGTGACCGGTGCGCCATCAGCAGCTACCACTCCTCTCGTACTCGTTCAGCACGGCGACCTTCTCGGCCGACGCGGACGTCTCGTCGAACCGGTAGGTCAGCCATTCGCGGGCCAGGCGGCGGGCGAGCTCCAGGCCGACGACGCGCTGGCCGAACGGTGAGCACCTGCGCGTCTTGTCGGACAGCACCGACCGCTCGACGGAGAAGCGAGTCGTGCGCGGTGACAGCCCGGATGCCGGGGACCTTGTTCGCCGCGATCGCGACGCCAAGGCCCGTGCCGCAGACGAGCAGCGCGCGGTCGGCGTCGCCGTCGGGCGACCAGTTCTCGGCGGCCCGCGATCGCCACCGTCGGGTAAGCGGTGTGACCGTCGGCTCGACGCCGACATCGACCACCGAGACGACCACGGGTTCTCGCTCGAGGTCGCGTCTTCAGGGCCTCCTTGTAGTCGAAGCCGGCGTCGTCTGCAGCCGACCACGATGCGCAGGGTGTCGTGCGGTTCGGTCATCCGTTTCAGATTCGCGATGTCTCTCGGTCGCCCGAGCACGTCGGCGACGCGGTGAACGATCAGGGCGACGACTGACGCGCCCGGCGTCGGGTGTCCCGAGGCTTCTCTCGGCCGTGGTCGGGCCCGGCCCATCCGGGGCAGCAGGTCCGCGGTCGCCTGCGCGGCGTTGGTCGCCGCGGCCGCTGCGGTGCCGTCCACGCGCGTGCAGCGAGGCCGCCGCCGGCGACGGTCGCTGACAGCGTGTCGCGGACGGGCCGAGCGCGTCGACCAGGGTCTTGTCGCCCACCTCGGCCTTGCCGTACCGCGGATCGCTTGCGTCAGCGCCGCGGCGACGCCGTCGCGACCGCCGCGGGCGTCGGGTCTCGTCGCCGAGTCGGGTCGCGCTGGCCGAGGATGCGCACGCCCACAGCGCCCCGGAGGTGCCGCCTGCGCGGTCCGACCAGGCGTCGGCGGCGCGAATGAGCACGGTTCCGCGCCCCCGCGCCCGGCCCGAGCTGCGGCGTGGGCGGCCGCGCGCGCGGCTGTCGCACCGCGTTGCATGCCGATGCCGTGGTCGCCGTCTCCGGCGACCGCGTCGATGCGTCCCAGTTCGTCGACGTGGTCGTCGACGGTCGCGGCGATCGCGGAATCGATCGCGGCGACGACGGGTCGCGGCGATGCGGGACGCCTCGGAGGCGCGGACTCGGGCTCGGCCCCCGAGGAGGTCAGGATGGGCTCGCGTCGACGCGCTCACTGCGGGGCGACGACGCCCTTGCGGTAGGCGGGGGCGTCGGCACGGCGCCCGCCAGAAGGTCGCGAGTTCGTCGTCGAGCCAGAACAGGGTGAGCGATGCGCCTGCCATGTCGAAGGAGGTGCAGAACTCGCCCACCCTCCGGCTCGACGATGTCGATGCCCGCGTCCTCGACGGCAGCGGGCGATGCCGCCGTAGACGACGAACAGCTCCTCGTACTTCACCGAGCCGAGCCCGTTCAGGATCAGGCGACCGGGCCCCGACCGGCGCGTTCGATGCCGTCGGGCAGCTCGGCCAGCAGACGCGCACCAGAAGATCGCGCGAGGCCGTCGGCGGTCGGGATGTCGGTCTCCCGATCCCCGGTTCTCCGTGGATGCCGAGCCGACGCCATCCGGCCCTCCGGCACCGTGAACAACGGCTCGGAGGCTCCCGGCAAGTGCAACCGGTGAACGCGACCCCGAAACGCGGGTGCGGTCATTCGCCAGGGCGGCCACCCGGTGCACGTCATCCAGCGAGTACCCGGCCTCGGATGCGGCGCCGGCGATCTTGAACACGGTCAGGTCCCCGGCGATCCCGCGACGCTTCTGCTTCTCGGCGAGCGGCGCGGATGAGATGTCGTCCGTCACGGCGACCGTGCGGCACGGGATGCCATCCGCACGCAGCTGCTCCTGCGCGGCGTCGAAGTTCAGCACGTCTCCCGCGTAGTTGCCGTACGAGAAGAACACCCCACCCCCGTTGCCGCGGCCTTCGCGACCGAGACCTGCTGCATGCGAAGGAGACGCGAACAGGTTCCCCATGGCCGCACCGTGCGCAGACCCGGACCAACCAGCCGCCGAACGCGGTAGTGCCCCGACCCACCACCGACCACCAGCGCGACCGTGACCGTGGCGAGGTCGTGGAACGCACCACACCCCCGGTCACCGGACGACATAACGTCCGTTCGCGGCGACGAAACCGTCGATCAGCTCATCCGCGAACGCGGTCAGATCATTGACACAGACGCGTCATCGCGCCTCCTGGTCGTAGTAAGGCATACCCTGGCGGCGAACGTGCCCGACGATCCATGACGTGAGACACTCTGACTGCGCGTCCGATCATCCACTTCGCATTCCGCGGTTCGTCGCCGCGAGGGCTATCTCTCCGCTGCTAGCCAAGCCCGGAAGCGCGGTACCGACCGACCCGAACACGCGGTCACCGCCGCCTGCAGGGTGTCGACGACGGTCTCGTCGGCGAGGTCAGCCACGATGGCCCGGGCGCGACTCCCGGAGGCCACGATGCCGTCCGCTGTCTCCCCGGCCGCCTCGCGGCGAGGGTCGGGCGATCGCCGCGCCGATCTCTGGCACCACACCGGTGACGATCGCCACTCGCGGCTGATCAGTGTTCGTGACGTGCGGCTTCCGCCGCGATCGACGAGACTGCGCGGTCCGTCATACCAGATGCCGGAAGTCCGGCGGGATGGGTGTGGGCGAGTGCGACTCGACATCGACGCACGCCACCCAGCCGGCCCAGAGCCGCGATAAGGGGGTGCCCGCCTTTCGCTGTCGACGAAGATCGCCGTCCCGTAGTGGCACCTCGAGGTGCCGAGCGCGGCAACCCGGAGCGCGACGGTGATCGGCTCGGGATACCCAACTCTCGGAAATACTTGCAGGCCGATTCGGCGACGAACATCTGAGTGGCCGCACGCGCGGGCGAATCCGCAGTTGCTCGAGCAGCCGGCATGTGTTAACGGGGTGAATCGAAGAACTCGTAATACAGCGCGTCGTTGGCGTGCCCGTACTATCGTTGTCGCGCCATCGCGTGGCGAAGCGCCTCCGGACCGCGAAATCGCTGGGGGTGGCTCCTCTTGGCGCGACCGCTCAGCGCCAGAATCCGGTCATGCCGGTCGCGGTGACGTGGAGGAACACGATCTGCGGATTCGCCGAGCGTCGGCGAAATCCTCCAGTGCCTGGTCGATCTCGCCAGCGGGCGGCGCGCACTGATGAACTTGTCGACGAAGCCGACCTTCCTTCCACGGCGCGCCATCTCGGGGATGTCGACCTGCGGACGGGTCGACCCCATGTACGAGCCCTTATGGTTCGCGCCTCGGCCGTGATGGCGAGCGCGGCAAGTCGAGGCGCGCCGACGGATGCGGGAGTCCATGAATATCGTCGTCCCCCGCGGCGAGTCAGCGCGAAGGCCTGGTCCATCACCGACGCGGCCGACCGCCTCGACGCCCAGTCCGCCCCACCCGCGTCCGCGATGAGCTTCGCCGCATCGTCGGGCGAAGAGGCGCGCGTCGGCGCCGAGCTCGAGTCCTCGAACGCTGGATCGACGGGGTCGACGACGAGGATGTCTGCCGCGGTGATCGCGGCGGCGGCGATGACGGCCGAAAGTCCCACCGCCTCCCCGAGCCCGATGACCATGACGAGTCTCCGGGCTGGACGCCGGCCGTTCGTACGACGGCGCCGTAGCCCGTCGCCATGGCGCATCCGAACAGCGCGGCGACGTCGAACGGAACATCGTGCGTCGGCACCTTGACCACGAAAGACCGGTCGACCACGGCGATCTGCGAAGGCGGAGACGCCGAGGTGGTGATTGACCGAGTGGCGAGACTCCGCGGCCAGTCGTCGTCCTCCGCCGAGGAGCTCACCGCTCCCGTTCGACAACGCGCCACGCCGCACAGCGCGGGCTGGCTGGACTCGCAGAAGCTACACCTGCCACGGAGGGCACGTAACCATCACGACGTGGTCGCCGGGCGCGAGATCGTCGACGCCGTCGCCGACGGCGTCGACGAGCTCGCCGCCTCGTGGCCAAGCGCCATCGGCATCGGCCGGACGCGGACGCCGTTACGACGGACAGGTCAGAGTGGCAGAGGCTGGCCGCCTCGACCGGACCCGGACCTCTCCCGGGCCGGGTCCAGACGCACCAGCGTCTCGAGGCTTAGGGGCGCCGTCTCACCATACGGACGCGGAACCTCGATGCGGCGGAGCACGGCGGCCAGGGTCTTCATGATCGTCGACCGGGGCCTGCGCAGTCGTTCGTCTTCCGTCAGTCCATTCTGGTTCCTCCCTCCGGGGAAGTGCCTACGACGGCCAAGCCTGGCATGAGGCTGAGACCCGCGGCGGATCGTGCGGCCATGCCTTGCATCCCCCGACGGCCTCGCCGTCGCGGACCTCCTTCCCGATCATACGACCGAGAGCCTGATCACATCGGAAGGTGGACGCGCCCTGCGATACTGGCCGTGGATCGACCTCGCCGTCCCCGCATCGCCGGCCCTGCTCCGTGATGGACCTGGACCGTCCGCTCGGGCGCTGGATCTCGACGTCGTGGGCCGTACGAGCACCCTGCACTGTGCGCGGGAACCGATGATGGGGGAACCATCGAAATACGCCCGTGACTTGCCTTTTCTTCTTTCCGGGCTATGGTGAGGGAATGTCTGTCCACGGCCCCCGCCCCGCTCTGCAGCGCCACGCCGGCGTTCGGACGGCGACTCTGGATGCGGCTGCGACCCGCCCCTCGAACGAGGTCGATGCCTCACTTCTCCACGTGCGGGGAGCTGATGTGCTCTACCGCGCATCGACGCGCGCTCCGCCGCCCTGATCCCTCACACCGACAGGATTCTCCGGCAACAGCGCGTCGCACCCGCGGCGCCTTTTTTTGTACCCCGAGGGAGGCGACCATGCCCACCGAGAGACACCGCCGATTCCGAGCGGAACGGCCGCGCACCCCGGTCATGTGGACCCCGCCGGCGCTGAACGCACGTCTCGAGGCCCAGAACGCCCTGCGAATGCTCCCCCAGCGCCCGTGGGGCATCTCGGCCGAGGCCCTTCATGAGATCCGACGCATCATCGCGCAGGTCGAGCGCCGCGCCCTCACACAGCGCGCGGCGATGACGCAGCTGCGCGACCTCACGACACGGCTGGACCAGCAGCACCGCCTGGAGCTGTCGCGGCGCGCGGCGCGCGACCGGCAGCTTCTGCGGCCCGGCCTCGCCCGCTGACCATCCGCACACCAGAACGTCCGACCACAGAACAGGGACCTACCATGCTCATTCAGAACTCCAGCGAGTCGGTCACGACCGACCTCGACGTCGAGGCCTTCCGGAGAGTGCTCGAGGCGGAGATGGCTCGGCGCGAAGAGATCGTCCGCGACCTGGCGCCGAGCGCGACGCCGAACATCGATCCCGTCGCGTACGCGACGTTGGCCAGCACCCGCCAGGTGATGGACCAGATCACGGCCGCGCTCGACCGGATCGCCGACGGCACGTATGGACGCTGCATCCGCTGCGGCGGCGCGATCGTCACGGCACGGCTCGAGGTCCTCCCCCATGCCGAGACGTGCATCGACTGCCAGACCGAGGTCGAGAGGTCGTGAGCGGCGTGGCCGTCCGGCTCCCCTGACGCCAACGCTCGGGTGCCGGCTGTTCGGCAGGTGGACGATGACGGGCGGATCGGCGTTCCTGATCGCACTCGTCAACGCCTGCGGCGGAGCACCGCCGTCGACCACCGTTCGAGGCGGGCGTAGGCATCCTCTCGCGCGTCATGACGCGACAGGAAGATGTCGTGCAGTGCACCGTCGATACGCTCGACCGTCACCGACCGGCCGAGCTTGAGCGCTGCGCGAGCGATGTCATCGACGATCAGCACGGTGTCCGCGGAGGTCAGCTCCTCGCTCCAGCGGGTGGGCAGCGCGGTGCGCGCCGAGAGCAGCACGCAGACAGGCGGGTGGATGTCGAGACCGGCCGCGACCATGGCGTGCCCCGCGATGACGGCGTGCATCCAGCCGACGTGCACGGGCATCGTCTGGTCAGGCCGCCACGCCGGGTCGACCTCCATCGGGTCGTCCGGATCGGCGACCTCGCGCTGCGCTCGCGCGTAGAAGCCGAGGTCGGTCTGCGGCCACAGATCGAACGGTCGGTACTTCGAGTGCAGGCCGAGGACCGGCGCGATCGCCGCGCGCGTCGCGGCGCTGAGCTGGAACTCGAGCCACGGGCTGTTGAGGATCACGGCGGCCACGCTCTCCTGATGACGCGCGGCCCAGAGGCTGAGCGTCAGTCCGCCCGTGGAGTGGCCCATCAGCACGAGCCGTCGAGTCCCCGATCCATCCGCACCGCGGCCCATCGCCTCCAGTGCGGCGCCGATGTCTGCGTCGTAGTCGCGGAGGTCGGCGATGTAGCCGGCGGTCTGACCCGGCCGCAGACTCCGGCCGTACTTGCGCAGGTCGAGCGCGTAGAACCGCGCACCGCGCGACGCCCAGAATCGCGCGAGCCGCTTCTGGAAGAAGTAGTCGGACCAGCCGTGCACGTAGAGCACGTCGATGTCGGAGAACGGCCGATGATCGCCGAAGAGTCCGCCCCACGGCGCGCGCTCGGGAAGGAGCCGCACGACGGTTGCGACGATGTCGCCCTCATCGTCCATCCCGAGCGGGAGGGTCAGCTGTTCGAACGGCTCTCCGAGGACATCGGGGATCCACTCGTTCGACATGGCGCCAGCCTGACGGGGACCGGACACTGCGCCTCGACCGCTCACTCTCCGCGCGAGATCTTCACCATCTCGTCGCGCGGGACGACCTTGATGCGCGCCCGCTCCTGCGGTGCGCCGAGGGCGATCTCACGCTCGTCGAGTCGGTGCCAGCCCTCGAGATCGGTCCACTTCACCCCGCGCTCCGCGAGGAGTGCGGGCATCGCCTCCTCGGACGGGTCGACGGGCTGCCACCACGAACCCTGATCGTTGATCAGGTGGCGGATGGTCTCCATCGCGTCGGACTTCGTGTGGCCGATGAGGCCCACGGGTCCGCGCTTGATCCAGCCGGTCGCGTACACGCCGGGAACACGCTGGTTCGAGTCCTTGTGCAGCACCTGGCCCTCGTGGTTCGGGATGACGCCGTGACGCTTGTCGAACGGGACGCCATCCAGCGGCGAGCCGAAATAGCCGACCGCGCGGTAGATCGCCTGGATCGGCACCTCGCGCAGTTCGCCCGTGCCGACCACCCCGCCCTCGCCGTCGGGACGCGTGCGCTCGTAGACGAACGATGCGACGCGGCCGTCGGCATCCTTGCGCACCTCGACGGGCTTGGCCCAGAAGTGCAGGTGCAGGCGACGGGATGCCTCGCCCCCGGCGTTGTTGACGCTCGGACGCTGACGCCACGACTGGAGCACCCGGTCGATGACCATGACCTGCTTGTTGCTCGCGATCGCGTCGCGAGACGCCTCGTCGTAGTCGAAGTCCTCGTCGTAGACGACCATGTCGACATCGCGCAGCTCGCCGAGCTCGCGCAGCTCGAGGGGTGTGAACTTCACCTGAGCCGGGCCACGGCGGCCGAACACGTGCACGTCGGTGACGGGCGAGGCGGCGAGTCCCGCATGGACGTTGTCGGGGATCTCTGTCGGCAGCAGGTCTTCCGCATGCTTGGCGAGCATGCGCGCGACGTCGAGGGCGACGTTGCCGTTGCCGATGACGGCAACGGACTCGGCCTCCAGCGGCCACTCGCGAGGGACATCGGGGTGTCCGTCGAACCAGCTCACGAAGTCGGCCGCCCCGTACGATCCGATCGCATCGATGCCGGGGATGTCGAGGGACGCGTCGCGGATCGCGCCCGTCGCGAAGATGACGGCGTGATAGTGCCGCTTGAGGTCGTCGAGCGTGATGTCCTGGCCGAACCGGACGTTTCCGAAGAGCCGGATGTCGCCGCGGTCGAGCACTTCGCGAAGGGCCGTGATGATGCCCTTGATGCGCGGGTGATCAGGCGCGACACCGTAGCGCACGAGCCCGTACGGGGCAGGAAGCTGCTCGAACAGATCGATCGAGACGTCGAACTTGCGCTCGGCCTTGAGGAGGATGTCGGCCGCGTAGATGCCCGCGGGCCCGGCGCCGACGATGGCGAGTCGGAGCTTGGTCATGAGGGGGATCCTTTCGGATGTCCGGCTGCACGAACGGCCGGACCGGGAGGGAAGTCAGCTGGAGCGGTCGGCGACGGCGAGCGCGAAGCGCGTGAGCGCCTCTTTCACGGGTCCGCCCGGGACGGGGGCGATCGCATCGATCGCTTCGCGCGACCACGCGTGTGCGAGATCGAGGGTGGCCTGCGTCGCCTCGTGCTCGCGAAGACGCACGAGCGGGGCGTCCAGGATCGCCGGGTCGGCGCCGTCGGAGATGCGGGCCACTCCGTCGTCGATCGCTTCGCGAAGGGCGACGGATGCCTCGTCGGTCCGCTGCCCGAGGAGCAGGTAGGGCATCGTCGGCACGCCCGCGCGCAGATCGGTGCCGGGCACCTTGCCCGTCTCGTCGGGATCGGACGAGAGGTCGATGACGTCGTCGAGCAGCTGGAAGGCGACACCGACCTTCTCGCCGAACGTCATGAGGGGCCGCTCGAGCTCGGTCGGTCCGTTCGCGAAGATGAGGCCGACCTGCGCGGCTGCCGCGATGAGCGACCCCGTCTTGTCGGAGAGCACCTGAAGGTAGAACGCGACGGGATCGTCGTCCTCTCCCGCGCCGATCGTCTCGCGCATCTGCCCGAGGACGAGTCGCTCGAACGTGTCGGCCTGCAGCTGGATCGCCCGCTCGCCGTGCTTGGCCATGATCTGGCTCGCGCGCGAGAACAGCAGATCGCCCGCGAGGATCGCGACGTTGTTGCCCCACACCGCGTGGGCGCTGGGCACACCGCGGCGCTTGTCTGCGGCATCCATCACGTCGTCGTGGTACAGCGAGCCGAGGTGCGTCAGCTCGAGCGCCGTGGCCCCCTCGATGACATCGTCGGTCGTTCCGTCTCCGAGCTGGGCGGTCAGGAGGGCCAGCATCGGCCGGACGCGCTTGCCGCCGGCCTCGTACAGATACCGGCTCGCTGCATCGGCGACGGCATCGGCGACCTGCAGCTGTCGGGCCAGAGATGCGTCGACGCGCTCGAGGCCGGCCTCGACCGTGGCGAGCAGGCGCCGGGAGCGCGGACCCGCGAAGGTGCGGTCGGTCAAGCCCAGCTTGCTCGCGACGCGCGAGCCTGGAGCTGAGGGAGTCACGGGTCCAGCCTACCCGGCCGGATCGCCTACATCGCGGGCTTGGTCGCCCGGTGGAGGGCCACGATGCCGAACGAGAGGTTGCGGTACGCCACGTCGGTCCAGCCGGCCTCGCGCAGCCACGCCGAGAGTGTGCGCTGGTCGGGCCAATCCCGGATGGACTCGTTGAGGTAGTCGTACGCGTCGGCGTTCGAGCTCATCGCCCGCGCGACGATCGGCAGGACCCGGTCGTTGTAGAAGCGGTAGAGACCGTTGAACGCCGGCGACGGAGGGTGCGAGAACTCGCACACGACGATCCGGCCGCCGGGCTTGGTCACCCGCAGCAGCTCGGCGAGCGCCTTCTTGGGTTCGTTGACGTTGCGTAGGCCGAACGACATCGTGACGGTGTCGAACTCGTCGTCGGCGAAGGGCAGGTCGGTCGCGTCCGCGAGCTCGAACGTGAGGTTCGGGATGCCGGAGTGCCGCTTGCGGCCCTCGGCGATCATCCCGGGCGAGAAGTCGGCCGCCACGACCTCGGCGCCGCTGCGGGCGAGGGCGACGCTCGACGCGCCCGTGCCGGCGGCGAGGTCGAGGATGCGCTGCCCCGCGCGCGGCGCGACGGCGCGCGTCGTGGCGACACGCCAGAAGCGGTCGTTGCCGAGGCTCAAGACGTCGTTCGTCAGGTCGTAGCGCTTGGCGACCTGATCGAACATGCCGCTCACCTTCGCCGGATCCTTGTGGAGGTCGGCGCGGTTCGGCTCGGGCGAGGTCACCGATTCAGTCTAGGTCGAGGTCGGCGAGGCGCTGGAGCCAGCGGTCGCCCGTCGCGTCGTCGAAGGGCGGCTCGTGCGCCCCGACCTGGCGCTCGAGGTCGATCGCGAGCTGCTCGAGGCGCTCGACGAGGTCGAGCGGGTAGCCGTACGCGACGCGGTGCTCGTCCCACTCGTCCTGATCGTCGATGAAGAGCCCGCGCGCATCCACCGCGCTCACGACGTCGAGGTCCATGTCGATGCCGGTCGGCTCGTCGCCCTCCCACTTGGCGTCCCACGAGATGTCGATGTAGATGCGGTAGACGGCGGGAGGCGCCTGGTTGAAGGTGACGACATAGTCGCCGTTCGGCGGGAGCAGCGTGACGTTCGGGGCCGTCGTCAGATGGTCGCGGCCCGGCCGATGGCTTCGCCAGCCGGCAGGCTGACCGAACCAGTCGCCCCACTCATCGGCGCCGAGGTACACGCAGTCGTGCGCCCAATGCGCGCCGCCGTCCCACTTCCGCCAGCGGAACACGAGCCTGGTCCCGGGCTCGGGACGGACGGGGAGGACGCTCATGGAGCGAGTCTAGGCACCCTGCGGCGGACGTAGGCTGGAGGGGTGACCGATTCGCCTCGCCCGCCGCGCCTGGTGGCCGAGACGCGAGAGATCGATGCGATCGACGATCTCATCTCGTACACGTTGCCGTCCCGGCCGCTCGCGTGGCTGCGTCGCGGTGACGGCATCGTCGGCGTCGGGCGTCCCGTGGCCGGCTATGCGCCCGGAACCCGTCTCACCCCCGGCGCTCCCACGCACGCCGAGGACTGGCGCCGCCTGTGCTCGGTGGCCGAGGTCGACGACGAGATGCGACTGCCCGGGACGGGCCTCGTGGCCTTCGGCGCGTTCCCGTTCGATGCGCGCTCGGTCCGCTCGAGCGCGCTCATCGTCCCCTCGGTCGTCGTCGGCCGTCGCAACGGTCGCTCGTGGGTCACCCGCATCCGCAACCTCGACGAGCCCGGCGAGAGCCCCGAAGTCACCCCTCGGCCGTACGGCCCGTACTGGTCGGCGACCCTGGGTCCGGGCGAGCTCGACCCCGCGGGATACCAGGCCGCCGTGCGCGCCGGGCTTGATGCGATCGCGGCAGGCGAGGTCCGAAAAGTCGTCCTGGCGCGCGACCTCGTCGGCACCGTGCCCGCTGACGCCGACCTGCGCCGCCTCGTACGCGCGCTGTCGACCAGCTACCCCGACACCTGGACCTTCGCGGTCGACGGTCTGATCGGCGCGAGTCCCGAGACGCTCGTGACGGTCTCGGGCGGTCGCGTGACCGCGCGGGTGCTGGCCGGCACCGTCGGCCGCGGGGCCGACGCGAGCGCGGATGCCGAGGCATCCCTCGCCCTCAGGACCAGCGCGAAGGACCTCGACGAGCATCGCTACGCCGTGCGGAGCGTGGTGGAGGTGCTCGAACCGCACACGACGTCACTGCGCGCGGACGGCACGCCGTTCACACTCGAGCTGCCGAACCTGTGGCATCTGGCGACCGACATCGCGGGCGAGCTCGACGACGCCGCATCCGCCCTCGACCTCGTGGACGCCCTGCATCCCACGGCAGCGGTCGCGGGGACGCCCACAGGGGCCGCGATCGAGCTCATCCGGCGCATCGAGCCCTTCGATCGCGGACGCTACGCGGGCCCCGTCGGATGGGTCGACGCGAACGGCGACGGTGAATGGGCGATCGCGCTGCGGTGCGCCCAGGTCGGTGCTCCGTTCCTGCGCAGCTTCTCGGCCTATTCCGACACGATCCCGGTCGTCGCGCACGCGGGAGCGGGGATCGTCGACGGCAGCGAGCCCGAGACCGAGCTGCTCGAGACGCGCGTCAAGTTCCGCCCGATCGTCGACGCGCTGGCCTGAGTCTCGGGAGCGCGCCGGCGGCAATCGTGCGGGTCAGGTGGCGGCGAGCCGTGCCCTCTCTGCATCCACGTCGAATGTCGCAGCGGGCCACTGAGGATCGATGTCCTCGAGGGCCTCGAGCAGCAGCGCCTGCACCGCGAGGCGCGCGTACCACTTGCGGTCGGCAGGCACGACGTACCAGGGCGCGACATCCGTCGAGGTCCGCTCGAACACCGTCTGGTAGGCGGCCATGTAGTCGGGCCAGAGGGCCCGCTCGTCGATGTCGCCGGGGTTGTACTTCCAGTATTTGTCGGGACGCTCGAGCCGTTCACCCAGCCGGGCCTTCTGCTCTTCGGACGAGATGTGCAGCATGACCTTCACGATGCGAGTGCCCCCGTCGACGAGGCGCTGCTCGAAGTCGTCGATGGCGCCGTAGCGGCGCTCGATCTCGTCGGCGGGCGCGAGGGAGCGCACGCGCCCGATCAGTACGTCCTCGTAGTGCGACCGGTCGAAGACTCCGATGTACCCGGGGTCCGGCACGCGCCGCTCGACGCGCCACAGGAAGTCGTGGCTGAGCTCTTCGGGGGTCGGCTTCTTGAACGCCGCCAGCGCGATGCCCTGCGGGTCGACGGAGCCCACGACGTGGCGGATGATCCCGCCCTTGCCTGCCGAGTCCATGGCCTGAAGCACGAGCAGGACGCTCGCCTGCGTCGCCTCCGACCGACTCGCGGCGTAGAGCCGCTCCTGGTACTCGTCGAGCTGGGCGGCGCCGGTCAGCAGGTCCTGCGCGCCGTGCTCCTTGCTTCCCGTGTATCCGGGCGTGGACCGCGGGTCGACGTCGGCCAGCCGGAACCCTTCGCCCGCCCGGAGGGCCTCACGGGCGTCGCCCGTCCAATAGTGCTGGCTCTTCGCAGTCATGAGCGCCATTCTGGCGGTCGTCAGCGATCGAGCGGAACCTCGATGATCTGGCGGCCGCCGACGGGCGAGGTGAGGGCCTGATCGAGGGCCGTACGGGTCGTCACCGACCGGTACTCCCAGCCGTAGGCCAGTGCGAGCTGCTCGAGCCGCGTCGTATGCGGGGTGTAGAGCACGCGGTCCATCGCCTCGCGCCCCGCGATGCCGGCGACTTCGAGTCCGTCGAAGATCGTGCCGCCGCCGTCGTTGCCGACGATGACCTGGATGCGCGGCTCGGCCTCGCCCGGCGGCAGGAGGAGCGCCCCGACGTCGTGGAGGAAGGCCAGATCGCCCACGAGAGCACGCGTCACGCCCACTGCGCCCGAACCCTGGCTCGCGATCGCGATGCCGGTCGCCGTCGCGATCGTGCCGTCGATGCCCGCGAGCCCGCGGTTGGAGTGCACGGGCACCTTCTTGCCACCCAGAACCGCGTCGGCGACGCGGACGAGCCGCGACGAGCCGAACACGAGCCGGTCGTGCGGCCAGGTCGCACGCCAGACGGCGTCGACGAGCGCGCCGCGGTCGAGCGGCGCACGGATGACCCGCAGCTCCGCGGCGATCGCGCCCAGACGTTCCCCCGGCACAGCAGACGAGAGCCCGTCGGCATCGGGGGCGGGCGGCGAGAGGTCGACGGATGCCGCGCGGGATGCCTGCATCCACTCTCCGAGCCACTCCCGATCGGCGTCGCCCGATGCCACCGCCACGGCGTCGACCGCCGTCGTGTGGCCGTTGAGGTTGAGAGGCTCGCCGGGACCGCGCAGCGCGAAGACCTCGACGTCGCTGCGTGCGAGGAGCGCGGCGACCTCGCGGGACAGCGTGGGGTGGCCCAGTACGACGACGCGCTCGACGCGTCCGCCGAGTGCAGGGTCGGCGAGGAGGGCGCGGTAGCCGTGCACGAGGTGACGGCCGAAGCGCGCGCCGCTCACGATCTCGGCGACGAGCGGCCAGCCTCCGAGGTGCGCGAGCTCCTCGGCATCGGCGCCGGCGTCGGCGCCCGCGACGACGATCGTGCGGGGACCGCGCACGAGGACGTGCGGAGCGTCCTCGGGCTCGGGCGGCAGATCGGCTTCGCCGATGCCGCCGCCGCCCTGGTACAGCGCGCCGAACGCCTCTTCGTCGGGCGTCTCGTCGGCGGGGACCGCGTCGGGGTCGGCGACGGACTCGGTGACGAGGTCTGACTCGGGAACGCCGAGCCACGCGGGCAGGGGCCCCGACAGCGGGGCGCGGAACGGCAGATTCAGGTGCACGGGCCCGGCGGAGCGCAGCCCTGCGCCGAGTGCGGCGGCGACGGCGTCGGCGGCGACCGCGCGGAGCATCTCGCTCTGCGCTCCATCGCCCTGCGGGTCGGTCATCTCGGGCGTCGGAAGATCGGCCTCGTACCGCACGCTCGGCGCGAACATGCCGGGCTGGCGGGTGGTCTGGTTCGCGCCGACGCCGCGCAGCTCGGGCGGCCGGTCGGCCGTGAGCAGGAGCAGGGGGACGCCTGCGTGGTGCGCTTCGAGCGCCGCGGGCAGGAGGTTGGCTGCGGCCGTGCCCGACGTGCACACGACGACGGCCGGGATGCGGTCCTCGCGGCCGATGCCGAGAGCCGTGAACCCCGCGACGCGCTCATCGATGCGCACGTGCAGGCGGATGAGCCCGCGACGCTCGAACTCCGCGGCGACCAGGGCGAGGGACTGCGATCTCGAGCCGGGGCTCAGGACGATGTGGCGGACGCCGTGCTCGACGAGCCCGCACAGCAGCGCCGCGGCGGCATCCGTCGCCGGAGAGGGGGCCTCCCGCGCATCGGGGATCTCGTCGGGGCGCGGCGGAGCCGCGGAATCCGCAGCGGACACCGTCAGCCGACGGCCCCGCGCTGACCGCGGGCGTCATCGTCGCCGTCGGCGTGCGGCGTGGACGGCTCGGTCGAGGTGTCCCCCTTCACATCCGTCACGGGCGGAGGGGCCTGCGGAGGATCGTCGGCCTCGGAGTCGAGGAGCGCGAGCTCCTCCTCGAGGCGGCGGATGCGCTCGTCCTGATCGCTGCGAGCACCCAGCGTGCCGAGGAACTCGGGGTCGTCATCGGGCGCGCGGCGTGCGGCGATCGCACTGCGGCGCGTGCGGCCCACGGCGAGCCACAGGATGCCGCCCAGCACGGGGAGGAGGACCACGATGAGGATCCAGATCGGCTTCGACACGCCGCGATGGCGCGTGGGCGGCTGGATGGCGCAGTCGACGACGGTGAAGATCCAGAAGGCGACCACCACCGGGATCACGATCAACAGGACCCGAGGCACGTTCCCATCCTAGGCGTGCCGGGACCTCTGTGGCCTGGGAAGTGCCCGGGGCCGCCTGCGGACACCCCTCGCCTACGATGGAAGGATGAAAGCCCGCTCCGTCCTGGTCTACACGGTGCTGCGGCTCGCCGCGTTCCTCGTGCCCTTCGGCATCCTGATGATCTTCCCGCTCTTCCGCGAGCAGTACTGGCTTGCGGCGATCTTCGCGGCACTCATCGGGCTGAGCCTCTCGATGCTCTTCCTGCGCCGACCGCTCAACGAGGTCAGTACGGGCCTGGCCGCCCGACGCGCGCAGCAGCGCCCCACGGCGACCGACGAAGAGATCGAGGACGGCGCATCCGGCAGCTGACCCGTCAGCCGATGAACGCCCAGAGCAGGAAGGCGCCGTACGCGACCGACGTCAGGGACGTGAGACCCAGGGCGACGACGAGTTCGCGCGGCGCGCGGTACGTCCAGACGATCAGGATCGCCGGGAGCGCCGCCAGCAGCGCGAGCAGCGACAGCCACGCGATCGGGTAGAAGAGCGCGAGGAAACCCGCGAGCACGAACGGCACCAGCACGAAGACCGTGAACAGCCACCGCGTCGCCGTACGACCGATGAGCACCGTGAGCGTGCGCTTGCCGGATGCCCGATCCTGATCGATGTCGCGGAGGTTGTTCGCGAGCAGCACCGCGCACGCGAGGAGACCCACCGCGACGGCGCCGAACCACGCCTCCTGCGGGAGGGCGAACGCCTGCACCCACGTCGTCCCGAGCGTCGCGACGAGGCCGAAGAACACGAAGACGAAGAGCTCGCCCAGCCCGTAATAGCCGTAGGGGCGCTTGCCGCCCGTGTACAGCCAGGCCGCGATGATGCAGGCCGCACCGATCGGCAGGAGCCACCACTGCTCCGTCCGGATCGTGATCGCGAGGCCCGCGGCCGCCGCGACGGCGAAGAAGGCGAACGCGACCGCGAGGACCGTGCGCGGCTTCGCCTTGCGCGAGGCGGTCAATCGCGCGGGACCGACCCGGTTGTCGTCGGTTCCCCGGATGCCGTCGCTGTAGTCGTTCGCGTAATTGACGCCGATCTGCAGCGACACAGAGACGATGAGGCAGAAGAGCGCGATGACCCAATGGAACTCGTCCACGACGAGCATCGCGGCACCCGTCCCGACCAGGATCGGCGTGATGGCCAGCGGCAGAGTGCGCAGGCGCGCAGCGCCGATCCAGTCGCGGGGGGTCGCCTTCTCGACCGCACGGGGGTCGCGCGGCGCATGCGCCTTCTGCGGGTTGCCACGGGCGGGCTGCTTCTTCGGCCCGGTGCTCTTGCGCTTCTTGCTGGATGTTCCTGCCACGACCAGTCATCTTAGGAGGATCCGCGATGCGCAACCCCCTTTCGCGACTCGGGACGCGCGGCACAGGATGTCGACATGCTCACCATAGGGACCGTCGTGCTGACCGTCGAGGACATCGAGCGCGCCGGCGCGTTCTGGCGGGCCGCGCTGGGATATGTCGACCGCGCCGCGCCCAGCGACGACTGGGTGATCCTCGACCCACCCACGCGGCAGAGTCCGGACGATCCGGGCGCGAGCATCGCACTGTCGGTGACCGGATACCCGCAGCACTACCCACCGCGAATCCACCTCGACCTGTACGCCGACGACCAGGCAGCCGAGATCGAGCGACTGGTGGGTCTCGGCGCACGCCACATCGAATGGGACGGCTATCCGCCCGATGCAGACTGGATCGTGCTGGAGGACACCGAAGGCAACCGGTTCTGCGTCGTCGACGTGAGCGGTCCCTCCTGACGGCTCAGTGCAGCGCCGCGACGAGACGGCGGATCGCCTCGCGGTCGGGCTTGCCCGAGGGCAGTGTCGCGAGCTCGTCGACGAGGATGAGCCGCGCGGGCCGCGCGTGCGTCCCGATCTCGTGACCCACCGCGTGGCGGGCTTCGTCGAGCTGGACGGCCTCGCTCCGCCGCAGCGCCTCGCCGCGCGTCGCGACGATGACGGATGCCTCGCCCCAGCGTGCATCCGGAACCCCCACGACGACGGCCGACGCGAGTCCCGGCACTCCCCGCACGACGCGCTCCACACGGTCGAGCGAGATGTTGATGCCGCCCGAGACGATGACGTTGTCGATCCGTCCGCGGATGCGCAGCGCGCCGTCCTCGACGATGCCTGCGTCTCCCGTGCGGTACCACCGCGTGCCGTCGTGCTCGCGCACGAACACGGCATCCGTCAGCTCCTCATCGCCGAGATAGCCGTCCGCGAGCGTCGGACCCGACAGCTGGACCTCGCCGTGCTCGACCCGCATGCCGACGCCGCGCAGCGGCACGCCGTCGTACACGCATCCGCCGCTCGTCTCGGTCGAGCCGTAGGTGCGGGCGATGCGGACCCCCGCGCTCTCGGCGCGTTCCAGCGTGACGGGCGGAAGCGCCTGTCCCCCGACGAGGATGCGCTCGAACGACCGCAGCGCCGAGAGGACGGCCGTGTCGTTCTCGGCCGCATCGAGCAGCCTCGTCAGCTGCGCCGGCACGAGCGAGGTGAAGGTGGGGACGCGGGCGCCGTGGTCGGTCGAGACCATCATGAGCGCCGCGGCGGCGAATGCCTGCGGCGTGAACGCCCCGCTCATGATCGCGGGTTCGCGATCGGCGACGATCCCGCGCACGAGCACCTGGAGCCCGGCGACGTAGCTCGCCGGCAGGGCGAGGAGCCACGCGCCCTCGCCGATCCGGTCGGCGGTCGCGAGCGCACTCGCGATGAGGGCGTCACGGCTCAGCACCACGCTCTTGGGCACTCCCGTCGAACCCGACGTCGTCACGACCGCGGCGACGCCCGGGCGCACCTCGATGCCGGTCTGCTCGACGAGTCCGAGCCCGAGCGCCGGACCCGGCCCGTGCAGGGCCGCCTTGAGCGCCCGGAGGATGTCTCGCGGGTCGTCTCCCGTGACGGGTTCGAGCCGCACGTCAGATCCTCAGAAATGCCAGGGGTAGGGCGCCCAGTCGGGATCGCGCTTCTCGAGGAAGGCATCCCGACCCTCGACGGCCTCGTCCGAGGCGTATGCGAGCCGCGTGGCCTCGCCCGCGAACAGCTGCTGCCCGACGATCCCGTCGTCGACGGCGTTGAAGGCGTATTTGAGCATGCGGATCGATGTCGGCGACTTCGTCAGGATGACGCGCGCCATGGCGATCGCCTCACGCTCGAGCTCGGCATGCGGGACCACCCGGTTGACGGCGCCGAGCTCGTATGCGCGCTGCGCCGAGTACTCCTCGGCGAGGAAGAAGACCTCACGGGCGTTCTTCTGCCCGATCTGCCGCGCGAAGTACGCCGAGCCGAAACCGCCGTCGAAGGATCCCACGTCGGCGTCGGTCTGCTTGAACCGCCCGTGCTCGGCCGAGGCGATCGAGAGATCGCAGACGACGTTGAGCGAGTGACCGCCGCCCGCCGCCCACCCCGGCACGACCGCGATGACGACCTTGGGCATGAAGCGGATGAGCCGCTGCACCTCGAGGATGTGCAGCCGGCCCGCACGCGCGGGGTCGGTCACGGCATCCGTCTCGGAGTATTTGTAGCCGTCGCGTCCGCGGATGCGCTGGTCGCCGCCCGAGCAGAACGCCCAGCCGCCGTCCTTGGGGCTCGGCCCGTTGCCCGTCAGCAGCACGACCCCGATCCGGGGGTCCTGCCGCGCGATGTCGAGCGCGCGGTACAGCTCGTCCACCGTGTGTGGACGGAACGCGTTGCGCACCTCCGGACGGTCGAACGCGACACGCGCGATCCGGCCGTCGTGCGAGACGTGGGCGGTGACGTCGGTGTACGCGTCCGAGCCGGGGGCCGGCATCCATTCGTCCGCGTCGAAGAGCTCCGAGACCATGGGTTTCACTCTACGGCCAGGAGTCAGGCGTTCCTGGCGTCACGCCAGCGGAGCCAGCGTCGCACGAGGTCGTAGTCGTAATCCGGACCGGGGAATCCGAGCGTGAAGATGCGGGTCCCCGCGGCATGGAGAGCGTCGGCATCGCTCTCGTCGCGCCGCTGCAGCTCGTTCGACACGACGATGGTGGAGGCGTCGCGGCCCTCCTTCTCGGCCCACTTCTCGATGACGCCGATCTTGTGCGGGAGGTCCTCGGCCGTGACGAAGCTGTGCCAGATGTCGGCGTGCCGCGCCACGAGACGGAGCGTCTTCTGCTCGCCCTTGCCGCCGATCATGACCGGGATGCGCCGTGTCGGCGCCGGGTTGAGCTTCTCCCAGCGCGACTCGATGCGGGCGAGACTCTCGGCGAGGTCGTCCAGACGCGAGCCCGGGGTGCCGAACTCGTAGCCGTACTCGTCGTAGTCGCGTCGGAACCAGCCCGATCCCGTGCCGAAGATGAACCGTCCGGCGCCGGTGCCCTTCGCCGAGATGTGGTCGATCGTGCGGGCCATGTCGGCCTGCAGGTCGGCGTTGCGGTAGCTGTTGCAGTTGACGAGGGCGCCGAACTCGACGCGTTCGGTCTGCTCGGCCCAGGCACCGAGCATGGTCCACGACTCGAAGTGCGATCCGTCGGGATCCCCCTGCAGCGGGAAGAAGTGGTCCCAGTTGAACAGGATGTCGACGCCGAGATCTTCCAGGCGGAGGACCGCTTCGCGGATCTGGGGGTAGGTCACGTGCTGGGGCTGCAGCTGCACGCCGAGGCGGACGGGGGTGTCGATGAGCATCCTTCCAGCCTATGTAGCCCTGGGATCACTCGGGGTGCCTCACAACGTCATCCACTGACGGCGCGCGCCACCGCCGCCGTACCCTGGAGCGTGACCTCGAACACCCGCTCTCTCGCCCTGGCCGCCCTCGCCGGCCTGACCCTCGTACTGTCCGCGTGCTCGGGCACGGCTGCTCCGGATGCCGGCACAGCCGATCCGAGCGACCGCACGTCGGTCGTCGTCGACGCCGCGTGCGACGATTCCCAGACGGGTGTCACCCTGATCGTCGACGCGAGCGTGCTCGACCTCGCCGATGACCCGTCGGCGACCTGGTGCGTCGTGACCGACGAGCCGGTCGATGCGGCAGATGCCCTCGCAGACGCCGCCATCGAGGTCGAAGGCACGACCCAGTACCCCGACGACCTCGTGTGCCGCGTCGCCGGCGCGCCTTCGGAGGAGACGGACCTCGTGTCGGCCGACGGCACGGTCGTCAACGAGACGTGCACGTCGATGCCGCCCGCCTTCGCCTACTGGTCGCTGTGGGTGAAGCCCGCGAACGGCGAGTGGGGCTACGCACAGGAAGGGCTCGCCACGCTGCAGCTCTCACCCGGCGACTCCCTCGAGCTGCTCTTCCAGCTCGACGGGGAGCCCGCCGTCCCCGCGTCGTGACCTTCCGGCCTGCGCCTCTACGCGCCGCGGCGGCTCTCGCCGTCGGCTTCGTCGTGGTCCGGGTCGTGTACCGCGTACTGTTCCACGGCGCCGACGGCGCCGGAACCGTGCTGCTGGATCTGCCTG
Organism: uncultured Actinomycetota bacterium; assembly: GCA_963695125.1. Lineage (GTDB taxonomy): Bacteria > Actinomycetota > Actinomycetes > Actinomycetales > Microbacteriaceae > Microbacterium. The sequence goes on along the minus strand of CAVOFY010000002.1, from coordinate 532,315 downwards.
CCGTGCGGCTGCCGGCGCCCTTCGCGCACGTCGTGCTGTTCGGACCCGTGACGACGCAGGGGCTCGCCGATGCCGCGCTCAGCGCCGTGCCGATCGCCGCCACGATCCTCGCCTTCGGGCTGCTCAACGCCCTGATCGATGTGTCGCGGTTGTTCACGCGCTGGGCCCGCTCCGGCCCCCTGCGCGGCATCGCCCGGACCCTGGCGGTCGCGTGGGCGACCCTTCCCTCGCTCGCCGCATCGGTGCGCTCCGTGCGGTTCGCGGCGCGACTGCGCGGCGAGCGCGCAGGGGTCAGGATGCTGGCGCCCCTGCTCGAGCGCACGCTCGAACGCGCAACGGCGGTCGCGGCCGCCCTCGAGCTGCGCGGACTCGCAGGTCGCGGACTCGACGGCTCGTGCGAGCACCCCGTCGTGCTCCACGATGCGGCCGCGGCATTCGGCGCCCGCGAGGTCGTGAGCGCCGACGAGCTCTCGCTCGAGCCGGGCACGCTCGCCGTCGTTTCGGGCCCGACGGGATCGGGCAAGTCGACCCTCCTGCGGGCCCTCTCGGGTCTTCACACGCATCTCGACGGAGGCTCGCTGACCGGCACGGCGTCGATCGTGGGTCACGACCGCCGTACTGTGCCGCCCCGCGACCTCGCGCAGCGGATCGGCGTCGTGCTGCAGAGCCCGCGCGAAGCATTCGCGGCCGAGCGCGTAGCCGACGAGATCGGCCTCGGGCTCGAGCTGCGCGGGGTGGCACGCGTCATCGTCGATGCCCGTGTGCGCGAGATCGCGAGCCGCGTCGGCATCGCCCATCTGCTCGACCGGCGAGTCGCTGCCCTCTCGGCCGGCGAGGCGACGCTCGTCGCGATCGCCGCCGCCACCGTCGATCAGCCCATCCTCCTCATCGTCGACGAGCCGCTCGCCGACCTCGACTCGGACTTCCGCGCGCGTATCGTGGCCCTGCTGGGGGCTCTCGCGCACGAGGCGGGCGTGTGCGTCGTGGTCGCCGAGCATCGTGCCGCCGAGTTCGCGGGCGTCGCGGACCGGTGGCTGCGCGTCGCGCACGGCCGGGTCGAGACGGGAGTCGCGGCGCCGCATGCACCGCCGACGATCGCGCGGGCGACGGTGGCCGCCGGAGCAGCCGCGCTCACGGCGACGGAGCTCACGGTGCGTCGCGGCGACGCGACCGTCGTGCACGAGGCCACCTTCGAACTCGCAGCGGGCGAGGTCGTCGCACTGACGGGCCCCAACGGCGCGGGCAAGTCGAGCCTGCTGACCGAGCTCGCCGCTCCCCCGCGGAGCGCACCCGTGCAGGCAGCGGGCGCCGTCGCGCTCGTGCCCGATGCCTCGGACGATCTCTTCGTGTGCGAGACCGTCGCACACGAGTGCCGACGCGCCGAGCGGCGGGCGAAGCGGCCGGGCGCGGCGTCCACCCGCTTCCTCGCGCTGCTCTCGCTCACGGGCGACGACGCCGTCGACAGGCTCTCGCGGCACCCCCGCGATCTCTCCGCGGGCGAACGTCGCTGCCTGGCGATCGCGCTGCAGACGGTCGACGACCCCGCCGTGCTGCTGCTCGACGAGCCGACCCGGGGGCTCGACCCCGCGGCGACGGCCGTCGTGGCCCGAGCGCTCGGCCGCCTGGCCGACGCCGGGAGCGCCGTGCTGGTCGCGACGCACGATCCCGCCTTCGCGGCGGCGATCGCGGGACGCACGCTCACCCTGCGCGACGGCCGTCTCGGTGCGGGAGCCCCTGTCGCCGAGCCCGCCGCGACGCACGAGCCGGTCGTCGCGCTTGCCCCACCGACGCGCACCACCCCGCGTCCCGCGTCGGCGGACCGCCTACCCGCCTCCCGTCAGGGCACGCGTCACACGCTCCTTCTCCTCGCGGCCAATGCGGTCGCCGCGGCGGCTTTCCTCTGGCCCCTCGTCGCGAACGCGCTCCCCGCCCAGGCGCACGCGGCCGTGCCGTACGTCGCGCTCGCGGTCGCGCCGCTCGCGGTGCTCGTGGTGCTCGGCCTGCTCGACGGCACCGTACGCTCTGCGCATTCGCTCGCGCTTCTGGGCACACTCGCGGCGATCGGCGCGGCGATCCGCATCGCGGGCACGGGCGTCGGCGGTGTCGAGGCGCTGTTCGTGCTCCTCATCCTGGCGGGTCGCGCGTACGGTCCGCGGTTCGGCCTGCTGCTCGGATCGCTCTCGATCGCCGCGTCGTCGATCCTCGCGGGCGGCATCGGCCCGTGGACCCCCTTCCAGATGTTCGCGTGCGCGTGGGTCGCCGCCGGCGCAGGGCTCCTGCCGTCCCGCGTGCGCGGCTGGCGAGAGATCGGGATGCTGGCGCTCTACGGCGTCGTCACGTCGTACGTCTTCGGTCTCCTCATGAACATGTGGTTCTGGCCGTTCGCGGTCGGCGCCGGCACCGGAATCTCGTACGTACCGGGCGGATCGATCGGCGAGAACCTCGCGAGCTTCCTCGTCTACTCGCTCGTGACCTCGACCGCGACGTGGGACACCCTGCGCGCCGTCACGACCGTCATCGGCCTCGTCGTCGTCGGGCGCGCCGTGCTCGCTGCGCTCCGGCGGGCGAAGCCCATCGCCCCGCTCGCCCGGGCGAAGAGCGGCGGTCGGGCGGCATCCCTCGCCCGCCGCTGACGCGGAATCAGACCGAGAAGTACTTCGCCTCGGGGTGGTGGAAGACGAACGCGTCGGTCGACTGCTCGGGATGCAGCTGCAGCTCGTCGCTGAGCTCGACGCCCATGCGCTCCGGACGCAGCAGCTCGACGACCTTGCGGCGGTCCTCCATGTCGGGGCAGGCGGGGTATCCGAGTGAGAAGCGGGCACCCCGGTACTCGAGCTTGAACAGCCCCGCCGTGTCGGTCGGGTCCTCGGCCGCGAAGCCGAGCTCGGACCGGATGCGCGCGTGCCAGAACTCGGCGAGCGCCTCGGTCAGCTGCATGACGAGACCGTTGAGCTCGTAGTAGTCGCGGTACTTGTCCTGTGCGAACAGCTTCGCCGTGACGGAGTCGATGCGTGCGCCGGCCGTCACGAGCTGCACGGGGAGCACATCGACCTGACCGGATTCCCGCGAGCGCACGAAGTCGGCGAGGTCGAGGTGACGATCGCGCCGCTGTCGGGGGAACGTGAAGCGCAGGCGGTCGCTGCCGACCGCGCCGCCCGATCCGCCGTCCGGCGCGAGCAGTCCCGGGCGCCCGAGAATGCCCGTCGGGTCGTCTCCGTGATGCAGCACGACGACGTCGTCGCCCTCCGACACGACCGGGAAGTACCCGTAGGCGACCGAGGCGTCGAGCATCCCCTCCGCGAGGATGCGGTCGAGCCAGTACCGCAGCCTCGGACGCCCCTCGGCCTCGACGAGCTGCTCGTAGGTCAGCCCGTCCTCGCCGCGGCCCGGCTTGAGTCCCCACTGCCCCATGAACGTCGCCCGCTCGTCGAGGAAGGCTGCGTAGTCAGCCAGCGCGATGCCCCGCACGATCCGGGTCCCCCAGAACGGGGGCTCGGGAACGGGATTGTCGGATGCCACGTCCGACCTCGCGGGCATGGCGTCCGGCTCGGTGAGCGTGAGCTTCGAGCCGACCGCGTGACGCCGCTTCTTCAGGGCGGGGAGTCCGACCGAGGCCGGGTCGGCGCCGCGCGCGATCTTCACGAGCGGCTCCATGAGGGCGAGACCCTCGAACGCGTCGCGGGCGTAGCGCACCTCGCCGTCGAAGAGGCTCGCGAGGTCGTCCTCGACATAGGCGCGAGTGAGTGCCGCGCCACCGAGGATGACGGGCCACTTCGTGCCCAGGCCCCGGGCGGTGAGCTCCTCGAGGTTCTCCTTCATGACGACGGTCGACTTCACGAGCAGGCCCGACATGCCGATGACATCGGCGTCGTGCTCCTCCGCCGCCGCGATGATGTCGGCGATCGGCTGCTTGATGCCCAGGTTGACGACGTCGTAGCCGTTGTTGGTCAGGATGATGTCGACGAGGTTCTTGCCGATGTCGTGCACGTCTCCCCGGACGGTCGCAAGGACGATGCGCCCCTTGCCCGAGGCATCCGCCTTCTCCATGTGGGGCTCGAGGAGCGCGACGGCGTTCTTCATCACCTCGGCGGACTGCAGCACGAACGGCAGCTGCATCTCGCCCGAGCCGAACCGCTCGCCGACGACCTTCATCCCCTCGAGGAGCTGATCGTTGATGATCGCGAGCGGGGTCATGCCCTCGGAGCGTGCGAGATCGAGGTCGGCCTCGAGACCCTTGCCCTCACCATCGATGATGCGCCGTTGCAGACGTGCGCCCACGGGAAGGGCGGCGAGCTCCGCCGCGCGCTGGTCGCGGAGGGCGGCGGTGTCGACGCCCGCGAAGAGGTCGAGCATGCGCGCAAGCGGGTCGTAGGTGACGTTGCCGTCGGCGTCGTACTCGCGGCGATCCCACACGAGATCGAGAGCAACCTGGCGCTGCTCGTCCGAGATCGAGGCCAGCGGCACGATCTTGGCGGCGTCGATGATGCCCGAAGTCAGGCCGGCCTCGACGGCCTCGTGCAGGAACACCGAGTTCAGGACGCTCCGGGCCGCGGGATTGAGCCCGAACGACACGTTCGAGACGCCCAGGGTCGTGTTGATCCCCGGATAGAGCTCGCACAGTCGCCGGATCGCCTCGATCGTCTCGATCGCGTCGCGCCGGGTCTCCTCCTGCCCCGTCGCGATGGGGAAGGTCAGCGCGTCGACGATGATGTCGCTGACGCGCATGCCCCACGCGTCGACGAGTTCGTCGACGAGACGTGATGCGATGCGCACCTTGTCGTCGGCCGTGCGGGCCTGCCCCTGCTCGTCGATCGTGAGCGCGATGACCGCCGTCCCGTGCTCTTTGACGAGCGGCATGATCCGGCCGAATCTCGACGTCGGACCGTCGCCGTCCTCGTAGTTGACCGAGTTGACGACCGGCCGCCCGCCGATCAGCTCGAGGCCCGCGGCGATGACGGCGGGCTCGGTCGAGTCGACGACGAGCGGGAGCGTGGAGGCCGAGGCGAATCGCGAGACGACCTCGCGGATGTCGGCGACACCGTCGCGACCGACGTAATCCACGCACACGTCGAGCAGGTGGGCGCCTACGCGGATCTGGTTGCGCGCGATCTCGACGCAGTCGTCCCAGCGGCCCTCGAGCATCGCCTCGCGGAACGCCTTGGATCCGTTGGCGTTGGTGCGCTCGCCGATCGCGAGATATGACGCGTCCTGCGCGAACGGCACGTGCTGGTAGAGCGAGGCCACACCCGGGTCGGGCGTCACCACCCGCTCCCCCGCGCCGGCGAGCGGGCGCAGCCGGTCGACGACGGCGGCGAGGTGCTCGGGCGTCGTGCCGCAGCATCCCCCCACGAGCCCCAGTCCGAACTCGCGGACGAACTGCTCGTGCGCGGTCCCGAGCTCGGCCGGCGACAGCGGATAGTGCGCTCCGTCCGCACCCAGAACGGGAAGACCCGCGTTCGGCATGCACACGACGGGCACGGAGGCGTGGCGCGAAAGATGGCGCAGATGCTCGCTCATCTCGGCGGGGCCGGTCGCGCAGTTGAGGCCGATCGCATCCACGCCCAAGGGCTCGATCGCAGTGAGGGCCGCACCGATCTCGGAGCCCATGAGCATCGTGCCCGTCGTCTCGACGGTCACCTCGACGAAGATCGGCAGCCGGATGCCGCGCGACACGATCGCCTGCTTGCAGCCGTTGATCGCGGCCTTCGTCTGCAGCAGATCCTGGCTCGTCTCGACCAGGAACGCGTCGGCCCCGCCGTCGATGAGGCCCTCTGCCTGCAGCGCGAACGTCTGCTTCAGGTTCGCGTACGTCGTGTGCCCGAGGCTCGGAAGCTTGGTGCCCGGCCCCATGGACCCGAGCACCCACCGCTCGCGTCCATCGGCGGCTTCGGCCGCCTCGGCCCGCTCGCGCGCGATGCGCGCGCCCCTCTCGGCGAGCTCGGAGATGCGGTCGACGATGCCGTAGTCGTCGAGGTTCGACCAGTTCGCGCCGAACGTGTTCGTCTCGACCGCGTCGACCCCGACCGCGAAGTACGCGTCGTGGATCTCGGCCACGACGTCGGGACGGGTGACGTTGAGGATCTCGTTGCAGCCCTCGAGCCCCGCGAAATCCTCGTCGATCGAGAGGTCGTAGCGCTGCAGCATCGTGCCCATCGCGCCGTCGGCGATGACGACGCGCTCGCGCACCGCGTCGAGCAGCCGCTGCGCGCGCTCGGGCCGGGGGACACCGTCGATATCGAGGGCGAAACGGGGTGCGGAAGGTGCGACGTTCACTCTGCGATTTTAGGCGCTGTGCCTGGAAGGCCCCGCGGCGGGCGTCGTATTCCGCCATGACCCGCCTCGGCGCGCCGCATCAGCGCCGCCCGCGGATCGTCTTCAGCCACACATCCACGATGTCCCACACCGCGAGGACGGCGATGCCGAACCCGGTGATGACGGAGACGACGGACGCGACGCGGGCGGCCGAATCGTGGGGGATGACGGTCGACCAGAACTCGGGGTTGAGCAGCTCCCCTCGGCTCAGGAGCACGAGCGCGGGGATCGCGACGGCGAGCGCGAGGATCGTGTTGACGATCGCGAGTGCGGGCGTCCAGCGGCGCACGAGGTAGACGATGACGGCGAGCGCGGCCTCGACGGCCATGACGACGAACAGGAAGGCGATCCACTCCGGCCAGAGGCCCGCCGCCAGGAAGGGCAGACCCGGATGCTCGGGGGCGAAGCCGATGAAGTGGTCCCAGAAGACGGCGCCCGCGGCCAGCGCGAGCAACACGAGCGCTGTGACCATCTCTCCGAAGCCGATCCCGACGTTGCGATCGCGGGGGTCCGGCAGCTGGTCGACCGTCCATCGGGAGGCGACGGGCGTGCCCGTGCGCTCGACGATGAAGAACACGAGCGTGACCCAGAAGCACAGGTTCACTCCGACGCCCAGAAGCGTCACGACCGTGGTGCCGATCACCTCGCCGATGCCGGCACCGGCGAGCACCTGACCGAGCGCGACGCCGAAGGCGGCGCAAGGGAGCACGATCCACAGGAGCAGCTTGAGCAGTCTCCACCACTCGAGGTAGTACTTCGGCCCGATGAGGTGCAGCGGGCGGTCGGTGTATCCGGCGGCGAGCCTGTCGGGGTCACCGAGCCCGGTGAGCACGGCGCGCTCGGCGTCCGGCCGCGGCTCGCCCTCCTCGACGCGCGCGTCGATCTGGTCGTCGATCGAGCCGCGCAGCTCGGCTGCGAGGTCGTCTCGCTGAGCGTCGGGAACACTGCGCATCGCAGCGTCGACGTAGCGATCGGTGAGCGTGGCGTTCATGTCACTTCTCCTCGGGGAGGGCGTCGACCGCTGTCGCGATCGCGCGGAACTCTTGGGTCAGGGCGTCGGCGAGTCGCCGACCGGCGTCGCTCGTGCGGTAGAACTTGCGGGGCCGCGCCTCGTCGGTGTTCCACTCGCTCGAGAGATGGCCCTGCTTCTCGAGCCGACGAAGCAGGGGGTACAGCGTGTTGGCATCGGTCTCGAATCCGCGGACGGCGAGCTGCTCGAGCAGCCCGTAGCCGTACCCCGGCTGCTCGAGCAGGCGCAGGCACGCGAGCACGACGGTGCCGCGACGGAGTTCCTGCACGTGCGTCTCGAGCGCTTCGGTTTCGATCATGGCTCACACCATACTGTGTGTCGCACACTATCGTCAATGGCACATTGAAGTCGTTCTCATCCCACGCAGGCTCGACGCCTGACAGACTCGTCCCGTGACACCTCCGCTGACCGAGATCCTCGCCTCCGCCCGCGTCGTCGCCCTGCCGCTCGTGACCAGGTTCCGCGGCGTCGACATCCGCGAGGCGGTGCTGTTCGAAGGCCCCGAGGGGTGGACCGAGTTCTCTCCTTTCACGGAGTACGGCGATCTCGAAGCCTCGGCGTGGCTCGCGGCGGCGATCGACTACGCGTGGATGCCTCAGCCCGCCGCTCTGCGCGAATCCATTCCGGTCAACGCGACGGTGCCGGCGGTGGCTGCGGCATCCGTCCCCTCGGTGCTCGCGCGCTACGACGGCTGCCGCACCGCCAAGGTCAAGGTCGCCGAGCCCGGCCAGACGCTCGCCGACGACATCGCGCGCGTGCGCGCCGTGCGGCAGACGATGGGCGCGGAGGGCCGCGTCCGCATCGACGCCAACGGCGCGTGGAACGTCGACGAGGCCGAGCACGCGATCCACGCCCTCGCCGAGTTCGACCTCGAGTACGTCGAGCAGCCGTGCGCGAGCGTCGACGAGCTCGCCGAGCTGCGACGGCGCGTGAAGTACATGGGCATCCCGATCGCCGCCGACGAGAGCGTGCGCAAGGCCGAGGATCCGCTCGCCGTCGCCCGCGCCGGCGCCGCCGACCTGATCGTGGTCAAGGCGCAGCCGCTCGGCGGAGTGCGCCGGGCCCTGGCGATCGTCGCCGAGGCGGGTCTGCCGGCGATCGTCTCGAGCGCCCTCGACACGTCGGTCGGCCTGTCGATGGGCGCGGCCCTCGCCGCCGCCCTGCCCGTCCTCGACTACGACTGCGGGCTGGGCACGGCATCCCTCTTCTCGACCGACGTGACCACCTCACCGCTGACGCCCGTCGCGGGAGCACTTCCGGTCGGCCGCGTGACGCCGGACGCGCTCGATCACGTCGAGGCGGCTCCCGACCGCCGCGCGTGGTGGCTCGATCGCGTCGCGCGCTGCCACGCGCTGCTCGTCGCGGAGTAGCTACCGCGCCGGCTCGACGATGAGCTGCGCGATGCGTGCGAGCTCGTCGTTCGTGCGTCGGCACATCTCTTCGTTCGACAGCCCCGACATGACGCCGCGGACCGAGGTGCGCTCCCACACCGTCAGCAGGAGAGAGGCGCATTCCGCGGGCGGCATACGCAGGGTCAATGAGCCGGCGCGCCCGATGTCGGCGATGATCTGTGCGACGCTTTCGCGCATCTCCTCCTCCTGCGCGAGGTACGCGACCGCGAGCTGCGGATTGCGGAGGGCGTGGATGCGGATCTCGCTCATGAGCAGGACGCCGAGCCGGTCGTCGGCCGAGACGTCGAGCACGTTCTGGACGACCTGGAGGGGGTCGGCCGGGATTCCCGTCAGCATGCCGGCACGCTCGAGTTCGGCGACGCGGCCGCGCACGGCTCCGACGCGCTCGCGCGCGACACGGCCGGCGAGCTCGAGGAACAGCTCGTCCTTCGATTCGAAGTTGGAGTAGAAGGCACCGCGCGTGAAGCCGGCGGCGTCGCAGATCGCCTCGACGGATGCGCCATCGAGGCCCTCCTCGGCGAAGACCTGGGCCGCGGCATCCAGCAGCTTCTGTCGCGTCGCCTCGCGGCGCCGCGTCGTCACGGCGACGTTCTCGGACATGCGGCCTCCTCACGGCAATCTTCACACGCAGCGCTCAGGCTGGAGCGCGCTTCAGGCCTTACGATACACTCATGTATCCGATACGGCGCTGTATCGAAAACACCTGAATCGTTTCGGAGGCGCTGTTGTCCACTCTCCTGTACACGCTCGGGCGCTGGTCGTACCGGCACCCGTGGCGGGTTCTCGTCGCGTGGGTGCTTCTGCTGGGCATCGCCGGCGGAGGCGCGCTCGCCTTCGGCCAGGGCACGAGCAACTCCTTCTCGATTCCCGGCACGGAAGCGCAGGCGGGCCTCGAGCAGCTGAGCCGCACGTTCCCCCAGGTGAGCGGTACGAGCGCGCAGATCGTCGTCGTCGCGGCGGACGGAGCCACGGTCGTCGACGACGAGTACTCCTCGGCGATCTCGGACACCGTCGGCGAACTCGGCGAGCTCGACGGCGTCCTCGGCGTCACCGACCCCTTCGACCAACTCGTGAGCGGACTCGTCAATGAGGACGAGAGCGCCGCGATCATCCGACTCCAGTTCGACGGCGAGGCCACCGACGTGCCGGCGTCGTCGAAGGAGGCCCTGACGGATGCCGCGGCCGCCCTCGAAGCCGAGCTCCCCGCAGGTGCCCAGGTCGCGCTCGGGGGAGATCTCTTCTCGATCGCGGTACCGGCGATCTCGGTGACCGAACTCGTCGGCATCCTGATCGCACTCCTCGTGCTCATGGTGACGTTCCGGTCGTTCCTCGTCGCCGGACTCCCCCTGGCCACGGCGCTCGTCGGCGTCGGTCTCTCGATGGCCCTCATCCTCATGGCCACGGCGTTCGCGGCGATCACCTCCACGACGCCGCTCCTCGCCCTCATGCTGGGGCTCGCCGTCGGCATCGACTACGCCCTGTTCATCGCGGCGCGCCATCAGGACCAGGTGCGCGGCGGCATGGATCCCGAGGAGTCCGTCGCGCGCGCGACCGGCACGGCCGGGTCCGCGGTCGTCTTCGCCGGCGTGACGGTGCTCATCGCGCTCATCGGCCTGTCGTTCGCCAACATCCCCTTCCTCACGACGATGGGCATCGCCGCCTCGCTCGCGGTCGCGATCGCCGTCGCCGTCGCGCTCACCCTCACCCCCGCGCTCCTCGGCTTCATCAAGGGGCGGGTCGTGGGCCGGATGCCCACGCCCACGTCCGCCCGCAAGACCGCACCTCGCCGGGGATTCGCCGACCGCTGGATCACCGGCGTGACGCGGCACCCCGTCGTCACCACCGTCGCCGTCGTGCTGGGTCTCGGCGTCCTCGCGATCCCCGCCTCGAGCCTCGCCCTCGCGCTGCCCAACGCCGGGGTTCAGCCCGAGTCGTCGCAGGCGCGCGTCAGCTACGACCTCGCGGCGGAGGAGTTCGGTCCCGGCTTCAACGGCCCCCTGATCCTCACCGGCACGATCGTCACGTCGACCGACCCGCTCGGGCTGATGGACGACCTCGCGGCCGAGATCGAGAAGGTTCCCGGCGTCAAGGAGATCGCCCTCGCGACCCCGAACGAGACGGCCGACACGGGCATCATCCAGGTCATCCCCGAAACCGCGCCCGACGACCCCGCGACCGCCCAGCTCGTGCGCGACCTGCGGGCAGAGGCCGATCGCCTCTATGACGAGTACGGCATCGAGCTGACCGTCACCGGCTTCACGGCCGTCGCGATCGACATCTCGGACCGGCTGGGCGGCGCCTTGCTGCCGTTCGGGCTCTTCGTCGTGGGCCTCTCGTTCATCCTGCTGATGATCGTCTTCCGCTCGATCGCGGTGCCGATCACAGCCACCCTCGGCTACCTGCTCTCGGTCGCCGCCGCGTTCGGCGTCGTCGCCGCCGTCTTCGAGTGGGGCTGGTTCGCCGATCTCCTCCACATCGCGAGGGTCGGACCCGTCATCAGCTTCATGCCGATCGTCCTCATGGGCGTGCTGTTCGGCCTCGCGATGGACTACCAGGTCTTCCTCGTCTCGCGCATGCGCGAGGACTACGTGCACGCCTCGCGCGTCGGCAAGGCCGATCGGCCCACCGCGATCGCCGCTGTGCGCTCGGGCTTCACGTCGTCGGCCCGTGTCGTGACCGCCGCCGCGTTCATCATGTTCGCCGTCTTCGCGGCCTTCGTGCCCGAGGGCGACTCGTCGATCAAGCCGATCGCCCTCGGGCTTGCGGCGGGGATCGCGATCGACGCGTTCCTCGTGCGCATGACGCTCATCCCCGCTCTCATGACACTCCTCGGAGAGAAGGCGTGGTGGATGCCGCGCTGGCTCGAGCGCGCGCTCCCCCACTTCGACATCGAGGGCGAGGCGGTCGAGCGCGAGCTGGCCCTCGCCGACTGGCCCGAGCCCGGCACGACCGCGGCCGTGGTCGGCGAGCGCGTGGGTGTGCAGACGGCGGCAGGGCGCGGCGCGGGCGACGTCGTCCTGTTCGACGAGGCGAGTTTCCGGGTCGAGCCCGGCGGAACACTGGTCGCGACCGGCGACCCGCGTGCGGCGAGCGCCTTCGCCCTCGCGGTCGCAGGACGCCTGACCGCAGTCGACGGGCTGCTGCGGGTCGCAGGGCACCTGCTTCCGGGCCGCGCGGCCTGGGTGCGCGCCCACGTCGGTCTCGCGCTCCTCGCACGAGGGCGAGGACCCCGTGCGCGAACTGCGCCGAGCCCTCCGCGGGCGCCCCGGCATCGTCGTGCTCGACGGTCTCGACGCGATCGACGACCGCCGCGCGCGATCAGGTCGCCGCGGTGCTGCGGGATGCCTCGGCCGACCGCCGCTCCGGGCCCTTGACGCTCATCGCGACAGCGCAGTCCCCCGACCGCGCGCTCGCGATGCTCGCCGAAGCGCGCCGCACCGACATCCATTCACTTCCTCTGCGGGCGGCCCTCCGCTCGTCCTCGACCACCGAGGTGACCTCATGACCCCCACGCCTTCGCTCGAGCGCGCGCGCTCGCGCAAGCCGATCACCTGGCTCACGCTCATCGGCGTGCTGCTGCTGCCCGCTGTCATCGGCGGCATCCTGGTGGCAGCGCTGTACAACCCGGTAGAACGCCTCGACGGCATGAAGGCCGCCATCGTGAACGAGGATGAGCCCGTCACGATCGACGACCAGATCGTGCCGCTCGGACGCCAGTTGACGGCCGGCCTCATCGACGGGTCGGACGACCAGCCGTCGAACCTCGACTGGACGATCTCGAACGCCGAGGATGCAGAGACCGGCCTCGCCGACGGCACGTACGCCGCTGTCATCACGATCCCGTCCGACTTCTCGTCGGCGGCGACCTCGACCCGTCCCGGCGAGACGCCCGAGCGCGCGATGATCCAGGTGCAGACTCCGCCCGACAGCCTCATCGTCGACGACGCGATCACCGCACAGGTCGCCGCGGCCGCGGCATCCGTCCTCGGCGAGCAGATCTCGTCGCTGTATCTCGAGAACGTCTTCCTCGGATTCACGACCCTCGGCGACCAGCTGGGCGAAGCCGCCGCCGGCGCGACCCGTCTCGCCGACGGCGCGACGACCGCGGCCGACGGCACGACCTCGCTCGCCGCGGGCCTCCCTCAGCTCTCGCAGGGCGCATCCGGCCTCGCCTCCGGCGCGACGACGCTGCAGTCAGGGCTCGGGCAGCTGGCGAGCGGCGCGCGCGGCGCCGCCTCGGGCGCGAACCAGATCGCGGCGGGAGTCAACGCCGGCGCGGACCAGCTCGTCGCGGACGGCATCGTGCCCGCCGATCTCACGAACGTCGCGAGCGCGGCGGCGACCGCGACGGCGGGCGTCTCGGCTCTCGCCCAGCAGTGCGAGGCTGAACGGCGGCGACCCCGCATGGTGCGGTCAGCTCGCCGACGCCGCGGACGGCGCCGCGCAGGCAGCCGGCGGCACATCGCTGGGGCTCAGCCAGCTCGCGACGCAGGCGCCCACCAAGATCGCCGGCGACCTGCGCACGATCGCGCACGAATGTCTCGGCACTCGCGGGCGGCATGACGCAGGTCGCGGGCGGCATCGACCAGTCCGCGGCCGGCGCCGCGCAGCTTGCGTCAGGAGCCGCGCAGCTCGCAGGCGGCATCGATCAGGCCGAATCCGGGGCCCTGTCGCTCGCCGACGGCGTGCGCCAGCTCGCCGACGGCACGGGCGAGCTGGCGTCGGGGCTCTCGACCGCGGTCGATGAGGTTCCGTCGTACACCGATGCCGAGGCATCCAGCCTCGCCGATGTCGTCGCGAAGCCTGTCGAAGCCGAGGGAATCGGCACCTCGCTGTTCGGCGCCTCGGCGATCCCCGCTGCTCGCGATGCTCGCGCTGTGGTTCGGCGGGCTCGGCAACCTTCATCGCCCTCCAGGCCGTGCCGCGGCACGCCCTGTCGGCTCGCGAGTCGTCGGCCGCCCTCGCGCTCCGCTCGTTCGTGCCTGCCGCCGCGCTCGGCGCGCTGCAGGGCGTCCTCGTCGCGGGGGTCGTGCAGATCGCCGCGTCGTACGAGTGGGGGCAGTGGTGGGCCTTCGCGGGCATCTCTGTCGTCGCGGGCATCGCGTTCGCCGCGGTGAACCAGGCCCTCGTCGCCGTGTTCGGCGGCGCGGGCCGGTGGATCGCCGCGCTCATCGGCGTGCTCGCGATCGCGACCGGGGTCGTCTCGACCGTGCCGGGCGCCCTCGTCGGGCATCGCCTCGCTCATGCCGACGGCCCCGGCCTACAACGGCATGGTCGCAGCACTGACCTCGGCGGGGGGATACGGCGCCGCCCTGGCCGGCCTCGTGATCTGGGCGGTCCTCGCGTTCGCCGCGACGATCATCGCGGTGGTCCGCCGCCGGACGACGACGGCCCGAGCCGTCCTGAAGGCCTCCCCCGCCTGACCCGCCTCCCCTTCTCCGTTCTTCTCCGTTGAGTGTCCATGGATTGCGGTTCTGAATGACTCAGAACCGCAATCCATGGACACTCGGCATTCTGTCGAAGGGGAGAGGGTTCTCCACAGGGGGCGGTTCTCCACAGATCGGCCGAGCGGGCGACCGCGGACGACAGCGGGCGGCGACAGTGAGGGGATGCGCAGACCTACCCCACTTCCGCCTCAGCTCGGCACGCATTTCCGCGTCGATCAGGCCCGGGCTGCGGGGGTGACGGCGGCCCGGATGCGGTCGCCCGGCATCCGCTCGCCGTACTTCGCCGTCAGGACGACGGCTCCCTCGTCTGACGACGTCCGAGCCCGGTGTGCGGAGTTCCTGCCCGTGCTGGGTCGCAATCAGTTCTTCTCGCACATCACGGCTGCGCACCTGTGGGGGATGCCGCTCCCGCCCTGGTTCGCCGACGAGCCGCTCCACGTCTCGGCCTCGGAGGGCTGGCGCGAGCCGCGCGATCCGACGATCCGCGGCCATCGGCTGCAGATGCCCGCCGACCAGGTCCGCGACCTCGACGGCATGCACGTCGCGTCACCGCACGAGACCTGGTGCCAGCTCGGCGGGGCGCTCACCCTTGACGACCTCGTGGCCGCGGGCGACTTCGCGATCGGACGGGGAGAGCTGTCGAGTGTCGGAGAACTGCGCACGGCGCTGGGGCGCGTGCGGCGAGCGGGCGCCCCGGTGCTGCGCGAAGCCCTGCCGCTCCTGCGGCCCGAGTCCGAGTCCTCGCCCGAGTCGCGGCTGCGCATCGCGATCCTGGCCGCGGGACTGCCGATGCCTGAGCTGCAGTGGATTCTGACCGATCGACGCGGCGGCTTCGTCGCGCGCCTCGATCTCGCCTATCCCGCGTACCGCATCGCGGTCGAGTACGACGGTCGGCACCACAGCGACCACGCCCAGTTCGTCCGCGATGCCGATCGCTGGGCGCTCATCGGCGACGAGGGCTGGATCATCGTGCGGGTGCTCTCACACCACCTCGCCGATGGCTCTGCGGTGCACCGCATTCACCGGGCGCTCCGCTCCCGCGGCTGGCGCTGACCCCGCATCCGGATCTTTCCCCGGCATCCCGAGCCGCCAAACTTCCGTTCAGTGTCCACAGATTGCGGAAAACGACGTCTCAGAACCGCAATCCCTGGACACTCAACCGCGGTGTAGAGGGGAGGGGACGAGGTCAGCTCGCTCAGGCCGCTGTAGGCGTGCAGGCCCTTGAAGAACATGTTCACGATCGTGAAGTTGAACATGACCGCGGTGAAGCCGATGATCGACAGCCACGCCGAGCGGCTGCCGCGCCAGCCGCGCGTCGCGCGGGCGTGGATGTAGCCGGCGTACAGCACCCAGATCACGAAGGTCCAGACTTCCTTCGTGTCGAAGCCCCAGTAGCGGCCCCACGCGTCGTTGGCCCAGATCGAACCGGCGATGAGGGTGAACGTCCAGAAGATGAAGCCGAGGATCGCGAAGCGGTAGGCAAGCGACTCGAGCGTCTCCGACGCTCGGGAGCGTGCGCAGGAAGCCCGGGCCGGTCTTGACGACGCGTCACGCCGCGGCGCCGCGGCGACGACCTTGCGCTCGCGGCGCGCCTGCATGAGCTGCAGCACCGACAGCCCGAAGGCGAGGGCGAACAGGGCCGTCGCGAGCGAGGCGACGAAGACGTGGATGACGAGCCAGACCGACTTCAGCGGGTCCATGAGCGGCACGATCTCGACGTAGAACGCGAGCGTCGCCCCGCCCAGCAGCACGACGACGAGCCGGTGATGAACGTGCCGAGGAAGCGCAGGTCGTACCGGAACAGCACCACGAGGTACACCGCGACGATGAGCAGCGTGCCGGTCAGCGCGAACTCGTACATGTTCGACCACGGCACGCGCCCGGCGGCGATGCCGCGCGTGACGTCGCCGCGCGAGGTGGAAGAGGAAGCCGAGCACCGTGAGCGACGTGCCGATCCGCGCCCACACGCAGGCGCGGGCGCTCGCGCAGGCGCGGCGTCGAGCGCCGCTTCCGCGGCGGCCTCCTCGGCCGCGCATCTGGTCGGACGGCCTCGCGGCGACGCCGGATCCCCGCCGCGGCGCCGACGAGCTCGCGCTCGCGCGCCTCGGCGATCCTTCGCGTCGACGGCGAGCGCCGAGCGCCGCGCGAGGTCGACGGCGTACGCGATGAACGCGAGCGCGTAGATCGCGATCGCCGTCCAGACCAGCAGCACCGAGACCGAGTCGAGCGAGAGCGGGGCTGATCCGGGCATGGTCCCAGTCTACGCGGGGGCTGCGGATGCCAGGCCCGCGAGAACCGCGCGGCGGATCAGGCGACGGGCGCCGTCGAGCGCGACGCCGTGGCGCTGCGCGACCTGCTCGACCGCGGCATCCGAGCGTCGGGTCCTCGCCGCGCGCGAGGCCCGCGTACTCGAGCCGCAGGGTGTGGCCCGTCGGGCGTGACCTTGACCCACATGCGCCGGCGCGGCACGAACAGCGCCGCGAGCAGACCGGCGAGCGCCAGCACCGCGAAGACGAGCACCCACGGGCGCCGCGACGTCGCGGTGGATCGAGAGCGAGACGAACCGCTTGACCGACTCCGTCGTAGCCCTCCGCGCCGGCGGGCGACTCGTCCTCGAACGTGATGGTGCCGAGGCCGTTCGGCAGGTCGGCCGTCTCGCCGGGCGCGAGCTCGATCGAGTCGACGCCGGTCTTGCCGCCGGTGAGCTGCGTCATGTCGGTCGGGTCGAGCGTGTAGACCGAGCGCGGCGTGCCGTCGTCGATCCCGAGGTCGCCCGCGTAGACGTTGAGCGTGAGCACGGGATTGATGAGCGCGGGGTAGGCCGAGGTGAAGGCGCCGCGTGTCCAGCGGAGCCTGGGTCGGATAGAAGAAGCCGACCAGGCCGAGCTGCTCGGGCAGCCCGTCGGTCACCTTGACGACGCCGAGCGAGGTCATGTTGGTGTCCTGCGGCAGGAACGGCACCGACTCGTCGAAGACGACGTCGCCGTCGGCGTTGCGGATCGTGATGGTCGGCGCGTAGCCGTTGCCCATCAGGTAGACGCGGTCGCCGGCGATGTCGAGCGGGTGGTTGACCCGCACCTCGCCCTGCTGCGGCTCCTCGCCCGGCGAACTGCGTGGTCAGGTGCGCGACGAAGTCGCCCGCCTGCCCGGCGCCCTGCTCGCCGGACGGCTGGTACGTGACGTCGAAGTCGTCGAGCGTCAGCGAGTACGGCGTCGAGGCGCTCCTCGTCGACGAAGCGACCGGGGTTGAACGAGGAGTAGTCGAGCATCGTGTTGACGAACGTGCGCGCCCTCGACGATGACGCTCTGGCCCGTGTAGGTGAATCCGCCGCCGATGCCGACGGCGAGCAGCACGCCGACGAGCGCCGCGTGGAAGACGAGGTTGCCCGTCTCGCGCAGGTAGCCGCGCTCGGCCGAGACCGACAGGGTCGCCGCGCGCGTCGTACCGCTCGACGCGGTAGCCGGCGCGCTTGCAGCTGCTGCTGCGGCCGACGTGCGACCGCGATGCTGCGGCGCGCGGCCGCGGCATCCGCGTCGGTCGCGCCAGCTCGACGATCGACTCGCGGTGGTCGTCGAGCCGGCTCGAGGCGCGCGGGCGTGCGCGGCGGGCGCGCGCGCAGCGCCTTCCAGTGGTGCTTGGTGCGCGGGATGACGCAGCCGATGAGCGAGACGAACAGCAGGATGTAGATCGCCGAGAACCACGCCGACGTGTAGACGTCGAACAGCTGCAGGTTGTCGAGGATCGGCGCGAGGTCGGGGTTGTCGGCGAAGTACTGCGTGACGCCGTTGGGGTCGGCGCTGCGCTGCGGGACGATCGAGCCGGGGACCGCGGCGATCGCGAGCAGCAGCAGCAGCACGAGCGCGGTGCGCATGCTGGTGAGCTGACGCCAGCCCCAGCGCAGCCAGCCGACGAAGCCGAGCGCGGGCTGCGACGATGTCGTCGGAGCCGCGCCGTCGGCGTGATCGGCGGGCCGCAGCGCGACGCGGATCGCTCGGACGGCGCGGCGTCGCACCGTCGACTCAGAGCGGGAGCGGGACACTCAGGAACACCCCCTGCAGCTGAGTCATCAGACGCGCTCCAGACGCCGGTCACCATGAGCACGCCGAGGACGATCAGCAGCACGCCGCCGATGACGTTGACGGCGCGGATGTGGCGGCGCAGGAACGCGACCGAGCGGGTCGCCCAGCCGAAGCCGAGCGTGAGCAGGACGAACGGGATGCCGAGCCCGAGCGAGTAGGCGAGGCCCGAGGAGCGCGGCGCGGCCGGGGTCGCCGAGGTTCCACGACACCGAGATGATCGCGGCGAGCGTCGGGCCGATGCAGGGCGTCCAGCCGATGCCGAGCGCGAGGCCGAGCAGCGGGGCGCCGATGAGTCCGACGTTGCCGCGCACCTGCGGGTGCACGGTGCGCTGCGCGAAGCCGAAGAGCGCCGATGAAGACGAGCCCGAGGACGATCACGACGACGCCGAGGATGCGCGTGATCACGTCGGTGTACTGCGAGGAAGAACTGCCCGAGCGTGCCGCCGAGGATCGTGACGGCCATGAAGACGACCGTGAAGCCGGCGATGAACAGCAGCACGCCGAGCAGCAGGCGGCCGCGGCCGGGATCCGCCTCGACGGCGGATGCCGGAGTCGGCGCTCGGTCGGAGGATCGGCCGGAATCGCTCCGACGCGCGCCGCGATCCTCCGCGCTGCGAGCGGGCCGCGGTGCGACGGCGCCGCCGATGAAGCCGAGGTAGCCCGGCACGAGCGGCAGCACGCACGGCGAGAGGAACGACAGGAGTCCGGCCAGCGAGCGCGATCGGGATCGCGACCCACAGAGCCCCGTCCGCGATGATGGCGCCGATGTTCACGACTCGTCCAGCGGCGTCGCGCACGAGCGTCGTCAGGATCGAGGCATCCGGAAGCTGGCCGATGATGCGCGCGGCGACCCGGCCCTCGCGTGTCGAGCACGAGCGTCGTCGGCGTCGCGTTGATCGGGGTCCGCGTCGGCGAACGCGAGCTTGATCGCGCCGTCCTCGACGGCGATGCACGCTCGGGTAGGTGACGCCGTAGGTCTCGGCGAAGGCCGCGCGCCGTCGCGGCGGAGTCGCTGCGTGTTGACGCCGAGGAACGACGACGTCCTCGCCGGTCGAACGCGTGCGTACGCCTCCTCGAGCTCGCGGCGCCTCGGCCCGGCACGGACCGCACGCGGCGTACCAGAAGTTCACGACCAGCACCTCGCCCGCGTAGTCCTCGCTCGCGACCGTCTCGCCCGTCTCGGTCGTGCCCGTCGAACACGACGGGCTCGCCGCGATCGGCCTCGGGGATCTCGACGACCCGGAAGTCGCCCGGCGATGATAGCCCTTGTTGTCGCCGGCGCGGTACTGCTCGGCGAGCGGGTCGTTCGAGCACGCGGCGAGCCCGCCGACGAGCCCGAGGACGAGCGACGAGCGGATGCCGCGAGCCCGCGCCGCGATCGTGCCGGACCGGCTCACACCGCCCCCACATCGACGGCGCCCGCGGTCGACGCGGGCTCGGCGTAGGCGACCTCGACCCAGCGTGCCGTCGCGCATCTCGAAGCTCGTCACGCTCGACAGCGCGCACCGGCGCGCGCGCGGGTCGTGCCGCAGCGGCTCGCCCGCGACCGCGAGGTGCGTGATCCAGATCGGCAGCTGATGCGAGACGATCGACGACGTCGCCCGACGTCGCGCGGCGTCCCAGGCATCCGTCATCGCCGCGTCCATGCGGCGCGACGACCTGCGGCGTACGGCTCGCCCCAGCTCGGGAGCGGCGGGCTTGCGCAGGTGGCGCCAGTTCCAGCGGGTTCATGAGGGCGCGGTTCATGCGCCGGCCCTCGAAGACGTTGGTCGGCTCGATGACGCGCTCGTCGATGACGGGCTCGATGCCGAAGAGCTCGACGAACGGCTCGGCCGACTCGCGCGTGCGCTGCAGCGGCGAGCACACGAGGCGCGCGACCGGACGCTCGAGGCTCGTGCACGTACTCGGCGGCCTGCCGCGCCATCCGGCGTCCGGCGGCGCTCAGCCCGAACCCGGGCAGCCGCCCGTAGAGCACGCGGCGGGGGTTGTGGACCTCTCCGTGGCGCACGAGATGGAGGCGATCGGCGGGCACCCGTCCAGTCTACGTTGGCCGATCTTGTGGGCGGCGCTGAGCGTCAGGCCGTCGAGGCTCGAGCGCTCGCGGCACGCCGCTCGGCCGACGGACGCGCGGCTGCCGCCGAAGCAGCGACGCGGATGCGCGACGTACGAGGAACCAGGCGACGCGCGATCGCGGCGGCGGCGATCACGACGTACTGCAGGATGTCGGCGTACCGCTCGACGAGCGGCCAGGACTCGCCGAGCAGGAAGCCGGCGCAGACGAAGATCGTGTTCCAGATCAGGCTCCCGGCGGCCGTCAGCAGGCCGAACCGCCACAGCGGCATGCGCGTGACGCCCGCGGGGATCGAGATGAGGCTGCGGAAGATCGGCAGCATCCGACCGAAGAAGACCGCCTTGCCGCCGTGCCGCTCGAACCAGGCGACGGTGCGGTCGATGTCTTCGGGATGCAGCAGCGGAAGCCTGCGTCGGCGATCCGCCGCAGCCGCGCCAGCGCCGAGCCAGCGCACCGACCCCGTAGAGGAGGAACGCGCCGACGATCGATCCGGCCGTCGTCCAGACGAGCGCCTCGAAGAGCGAGAAGGTGCCGCGGCTCGCAGCCAGTCCCGCCATGGGCAGGATGACCTCGCTCGGCAGCGGCGGGAAGAGGTTCTCGAGCGCGATCGCGATGCCGGCGCCCGCGGGGCCGATCACGTCCATGAGCGAGACCGTCCAGTCGGCGAGAGCGGTCAGCCAGGAGCCGTCGGCGGCGGTGTCGGTCATCGTGGTTTCGTACCCTGTTCGTCTCGGAGCGCGTGTCGGTGATCGGCGGTACCGCGCCCGGCGGGGACACGACCCTGAAGACGCTAGGGCACTGAGGTGACGGGAACCTGAGGATCTCGCCGAGTCGCGAAAGAGTCCGGCACCGATGACGCCGCCCCTGCCCCCGTAGACTGGGCCCTCGTGACTGAACGCGTCCTCGTCTCACCAGCTCCTGTCCCGCCGGACGGACCCGTCTCGGTGTCCGGATGGGTCGAGACCGTCCGCGATCAGAAGAAGGTGCAGTTCGTCATCCTGCGCGATGAGACCGGCGCCGTGCAGCTGGTGAACCCGGCGACGCGCCCCTCGCGAGGACGGCGTGGAGCAGGATGCCGCGGCCCTCGCGCTCACCGAGACGATCTCGACCCTCGCGACCGGCACCTTCCTGACGGTGCACGGGCGAGCTCAAGCACGACGAGCGCGTCAAGCTCGGCGGCGTCGAGATCAAGATCGCGATCGCTCGACATCGCGGCCGCGGCGATCCCCGAGACGCCCATCGCCGCCGACAGCAGCGTCGACAAGCGCATGGACTGGCGCTTCCTCGACCTGCGCCAGCGCCGCAACAACCTCATCTTCCGCGTGCAGACGACCCTCGAGCACGCGATGCGCACGTACTGGATCGAGCGCGACTACATCGAGGTGCACTCGCCGAAGCTCATGGCGAGCCCGTCGGAGTCGAACGCCGAGCTCTTCGAGCTGCCCTACTTCGACGACAAGACCGCGTACCTCGCGCAGTCGCCGCAGTTCTTCAAGCAGATGGCGCAGGTCGCCGGCTTCGGCAAGATCTTCGAGATCGCGCCCGCCTTCCGCGCCGACCCCTCGTTCACCTCGCGCCACGCGACCGAGTTCACGTCGATCGACGCCGAGATCAGCTGGATCGACTCGCACGAGGACGTCGCCCGGATGCAGGAGGAGCTGCTCGCAGTTCGCGTTCCAGGCCGTCAAGGACAAGCACGGCGCCGAGATCGAGGAGCTCTTCGGGGTCGAGGTGCAGGTGCCGGCGATCCCGTTCCCGCGCATCCCGCTCGCCGAGGCCCGCGAGATCGTCAAGGACCGCGGCTACGAGATCCCCCGCACCGACGGCGACCTCGACCCCGAGGGCGAGCGCCAGATCGCGGCGTACGTCGAGGAGACGTACGGCCACCAGTTCGTCTTCATCACCGACTACCACCCCGAGATCCGCGCGTTCTACCACATGCGCGACGAGGAGACCGGGCTCACGAAGAGCTACGACCTGCTCTTCAAGGGCGTCGAGATCACGACCGGCGCGCAGCGCGAGCACCGCGTCGACGTGCTCATCGAGCAGGCCAAGGAGAAGGGGCTCGACCCCGAGCACCTGGACTTCTACCTCGACTTCTTCCGCTTCGGCGCCCCGCCGCACGGCGGCTTCGGCATGGGCCTCGCCCGCGTGCTGATGCTCCTGCTCGGCGAGTCGTCGATCCGCGAGGTCACGTACCTCTTCCGCGGGCCGACGCGCCTCGCGCCGTAGGAGCCTCCCCGCCGCGACCCCGTGGGGGCGGGCCCTCGTCGTATCAGAGCGCTGTCGACGGCCGATCCAGCAGCGCGGCGCGAAGACGGTCGGGCGCGATGCGCCAGTGACCGATCAATTCGCCGTCGACGAGCACGACGGGGATCTTCTCCCACCAGCGCTCGTACAGAGACGGATCATCGAGGATCGACAGCTCGTGCGACGTCGACGCCGTCGGCCGTGTCGTCGGGCAGGTCGGCGACGACCGTCTCGATGACCTCGCGGGCGACGTCGCAGAGGTGGCAGTCGGCCTTCGTGATCAGCGTGACGGTCGTCATCGCTCGATCGGGTAGCCGGCCGCGATCCAGTCGTCGGTGCCGCCCTCGACGTTGGTGGCGTCGTGACCGCGTGCCGAGAGCGCTTCGACCACGCGGGCGGAGCGGCCCCCCGCCTTGCAGATCACGTCGAACGGACCGTCCGGGAGCTCGTCAAGGCGCTCGCCGATCGTCGACATCGGCAGATTGACGGCGCCGGGTACGTGGCCCGCCTCGTACTCCCATGGCTCGCGCACGTCGATGAGGGGTCGCTCCGCGCGGGCTTTGAGCTCGTGCACGTCGATCGTCTGCATCCTGCTCCTCGGTGGATCGGGCGGACCTCAGACACGAAGCGCCCGTCCCTCGGGACAGGCGCTTGGTGCGGATGCCGCTTACTTCTTGTTGCGGCGCTGGTGGCGAGTCTTGCGAAGCAGCTTGCGGTGCTTCTTCTTCGCCATGCGCTTGCGGCGCTTCTTGATGACAGAACCCATGGAAAACCTCACTGAGTCGGGGCCTGGACACAGAGTGGTCTGCGTCCGGGATCGGGCATAAGGAAAAAATGCCTCGGATCAGTCTAGCCGACGTCGGCGATCGGCCGATGCAGGGCCTCTGTGACGGCGGATTCGGGCACGCGGTAGCTGCGGCCGAACCGTACGGCGGGCAGTTCACCCGCGTGGACGAGCCGGTACACCGTCATCTTCGACACGCGCATGAGCTCCGCGACCTCGGCCACCGTCAGGAAGCGCACATCAGGCAGATCAGCCATCGCACGCCTCCTTCAGTCCCCACGGTGCTGTGGACACTCTAGGGCCGGACGGGGGCGCGTGTAAACCTGTGAGACGGATGTGACCAGTGGGGCCGCTGGGATCCCAGGCATCACGCCGCGTTCCGGCGAGTCGCTCAGCGGCCGGGGAGCTTCTTCAGCGCGTTCGTGACGGCGTACTTGGCCGACGCCGCGGCCCGGCCGACGACCTCTGCCGCGTGGGCCGCGGACTCGGGCAGGCCCGACACTCCGGGGATCGCGTAGTCCACGTCGTCACCGAGGAAAGGCACGAGCCAGTCGTCGACCTCGTCGAGCGGCTCGGGCGAGAGGCTGTAGTAGCGGTGCTGGCCTTCTTCGCGGACCGACACGAGGTGCGCCTCGCGCAGCACCTTGAGGTGCTTCGAGACGGTGGGCTGGCTGACCCCGAGGTCCTGAACGATGTGCGAGACGCTCGTGCCCGACTCTCCCGAACCCGATCGGTCGAGCAGGAGCCGCAGGATGTCGCGACGCGTGCCGTCCGCGATCACGTCGAAGATGTCCGCCATGTGCTTCAGAGTAGCCGTGACCCCCGCGGAGTACCATGAGGGCCTACCGTGAGACGGTGACAGAGAGGACCCGGATGCCGGACGCGATGCGCGCTCCGAGAGGCTCGCGCTTCCGTCGCCTCGGTCATGAGCTCGTCGAGTTCTTCCGGGACCTCACCCAGCGATCGCCCGCCCGATTCGCGATCATGATCTTCCTGTCGCTCATCCTCGTCTTCACGGGGCTGTTCTCGCTTCCGATCGCGGCGGCGGACGGCCGCGTCACCCCCTTCGCCGATGCGTTCTTCACGGCGGTCTCGACGGTGTGCGTCACGGGCCTCGCGACGGTCGACATGGCGACCCACTGGTCCCCTTTCGGGCATGTCCTCGTCTTCCTCGGCGTGCAGATCGGCGCGCTCGGGGTCCTGACCCTCGCGTCGATCCTCGGTCTCGTGATCTCGCGACGGCTGGGCCTGCGCGCCAAGCTCATCGCGGCGAGCGACTCGAACCCGCTGCGGACGCACGGCGGACCGGTCAACGAGGGCCAGACGGTGCAGCTGGGCCAGATCGGCGCACTGCTTGCCACGGTGGCGCTCTCGACGCTCGTGATCGAGGGGATCGTCGCGGCCATGCTCTTCCCCGGACTCCTGTTCGCCGGAGTGCCCTGGCAGGCTGCGCTGTGGGAGGCGCCTTTCTACGCCGCGATGGCGTTCACCAACACGGGATTCACGCCGAACGCCGAAGGACTCGCCCCGTTCAGCCACGACTACTTCTTCCTCACTGCGCTCATGGCGGGGGTGTTCCTCGGATCCATCGGCTTCCCCGTGATCTACACGCTGCGCAGGCACCTGTGGCACGTCCGTCGCTGGTCGCTGCACGCGAAGCTCACGATCATCACGACCGTCGCGCTCTTCTTCGCGGGGGGCCTCGTCTTCCTCGTCCTCGAGTACGACAACCTGCTGACGCTCGGGAACGCAGGACTTCTTCGACACGACCTTCCAGGCGTTCTTCCTGTCTGCCATGACGAGGTCCGGCGGATTCTCGATCCTCGACATCGGCGAGCTCAATCAGTCGAGCCTCCTCGTCGCGTGCATGCTCATGTTCGTCGGAGGCGGCTCCGCGTCGACGGCGGGCGGCATCAAGGTCACGACCCTCGCCGTCATCGCCCTCGCCGTGTGGTCGGAGGCGAAGGGGCGCGCATCCAACCAGGTGTTCGGCCGCCGCATCCCGAGCGACGTCCTGCGCGTGGCCCTCTCGGTCGTCGCCTGGGGATCGACGATCGTCGCACTGTCGACGATCATCATCACGCAGATCACGAAGGCGGACCTCGGGGACGTGCTCTTCGACGTCATCTCGGCCTTCGGCACGGTCGGGCTTGTCGACGGGGCTCACCGCCGAGCTCCCGGACCCCGCCGTCTACGTCATGGCGGATCACGATCATCATGGGCCGCGTTGGTACAGTGACTCTCGCCGCGGCCGTGGCCGCGTCGTCCCGTTCGCAGCTCTACTCGCTGCCTGTCGAAAGGCCGATCGTTGGTTGAGCGCATCAGGAATGACGCCCCGGTCCTCGTGATCGGGCTCGGGCGCTTCGGCGCGGCGTGCGCGGGCGAGCTCGACCGTCTCGAACGCGAGGTGCTCGCGATCGACGAGAGCCTCGATCTCGTCCAGAAGTGGTCCGAGCGCGTCACGCACACCGTGCAGGCGGACGCGCGCAACATCGACGCCCTCAAGCAGATCGGCGCTCAGGACTTCCAGGTCGCCGTCGTCGCCGTCGGCTCGTCGATCGAGGCATCCGTCCTCATCACGGCCAACCTCGTCGACCTCAAGGTTCCCCAGATCTGGGCGAAGGCGGTCTCGCAGTCGCACGGCAAGATCCTGGCCCGCGTCGGCGCGAACCACGTCATCTACCCCGAGCGCGAGGCGGGCGAGCGCGTCGCGCACCTCGTGAGCGGGCGGATGCTCGACTTCATCCGCTTCGACGACGACTTCGCCCTCGCCAAGCTGTACCCGCCGAAGTTCATCCGCGGCGTCGGCCTGAACGAATCGGGCGTGCGCACGAAGTACAACGTCACCGTCGTCGGGGTGAAGAGCCCCGGAAAGCCGTTCCGCTACGCCGAGGCCGACACGATCGTGACGAACCACGACCTCATCATCGTGTCGGGTACGAACTCCGACATCGAGCGCTTCGCAGCGCTCGACCGCTGAGGGCGGGCCTCAGCCCGCGGCGAGTTCCTTCGCGCGCACGAGCGCGGCATCCGTCGCCGATTCGAACACGACGTCGAGCCGCGCGGCGTGCAGGACGGCGATCGCGCGCTCGGTCGTGCCTTTGGGGCTCGTGACCCGTCGGCGCAACTCGGCCGGGTCCTCACCGGATGCCTCGAGCAGCGCCGCGGCGCCGATGAAGGTCTGCTCGGCCATGAGCCGCGCCTGGCCTTCGTCGAAGCCCTTGCCGAGCGCGGCCTTCGTGAGCTCCTCGATGAGCAGGAAGACGTAGGCAGGACCCGATCCCGAGATCGTCGAGAGCGCGTCGATCTTGTCCTCCGGCACCTCGACGACGGCGCCGCACGTCTCGAAGAGCCGGCGCACGAGCGCGACCTGCTCGCGGGTCACGGAGGTGCCCGGCGCGAGTCCTGTGACGGCCTTGCCGACGACGGCGGGGGTGTTGGGCATCGAGCGGAGCACGGGGGTGCCCGGCGGGAGGATGCCTTCGAAAGTGGCGATCGTGACGCCGGCGGCAAGGCTCACGACGATCGTGCCGGGACGCACCGACGGCGCGATCTCGCGCAGCAGATCGGGCACCATCGCGGGCTTGACGCCGACGAGCACGACATCGGCGGCGGCAGCGGCATCCACGTTCCCTCCGGCGGAGTCGGCGAGCGCGATGCTCACGACACCGTCGCGACCTGCGAGGGCGGCGGCCTTCTCTGCGCGTGCGGTTGGTGACCGTGAGCCGCGGCGCGACGCCGGATGCGACGAGGCCCTCGAGGATCGCGCCCCCCATGGAACCTGCTCCGAGGATGGCGATGTGCGGCAGCGCGTCAGTCATGCCGACCATCATCTCGCAGCCCGTGATCTCGCAGCACCGGCGTCCTGCGCGAGCGGGGGGCTTCGCGAGCGTGCGCCCCGACGACAGGCGTCGGGTCTCGGCGATCGACCGGCCCCGCTCGACGCGGCGGACGCAGGGTTCGATCCGTTGCCCGCTTCTGGCGGACATGAACCTGAAAGTACGTTCATCTTTCGATCGAGTCGGCGTATAGTCGAGGCCACAGGGGGCGTCGAGGCCCCCGTGCGAGCATCACTCGGAGGAACCCGATGACCCTCTTCGACGGAATCACGGCACGCATCGTCGAGACCCCGCGTCTCGCGGTCGGCATCCTCGAGCGCGAGGGCGACGACCCCGCAACCTCGCCCGAGCAGACCGTCGTGCTGATCCACGGCAACGTGTCGTCGAGCCTGTTCTGGCAGGAGATCATGCAGGATCTGCCGAGCGATCTGAGGGTCATCGCGATCGATCTGCGCGGATTCGGCGCGACGGAGCACGCCCCCGTCGACGCGACCCGCGGCGTGCGCGACTTCAGCGACGACGTGTTCGCGACGCTCGAGGTGCTCGGCATCCCGACCGCGCACCTCGTCGGATGGTCGATGGGCGGCGGCGTCGTCATGCAGTACGCGCTCGATCACCCCGCGCTGAGCCTCACGCTGCAGGCGCCTGTCTCGCCGTACGGGTTCGGCGGCACCCGGCGCGACGGCACGCGCCTCACGGACGACGACGCCGGGACGCGGCGGCGGCGGCGCGAACCCGGACTTCGTCGCAGCGTCTCACCGACCACGACACGACCGACGAGGCGCAGACCTCGCCGCGCAGCGTCTTCCGCTCGGGCTACGTCGCGGCCGGCTACGCGACCGAGCACGAGGACGTGTGGGTCGAGTCGATGCTCACGACCTCGACGGCCGAGGGCAACTATCCGGGCGACAGCCGCCCGAGCGACGAACTGGCCCGGGTTCGCGCCGGGCGACATCGGCGTGCTCAACACGATGGCGCCCGCGCACTTCGACGTGTCGGGCATCGTCCGGCTCGAGGTCAAGCCGCCGATCCTGTGGATCCACGGCACGGCCGACGCGATCGTGTCGGACGCCTCGTTCTACGACCTCAACCACCTCGGCCAGCTGGGCATCATCCCCGGCTGGCCCGGCGCCGAGATCGCACCGGCGCAGGAGATGGTCTCGCAGACGCGCGACGTGCTCGAGGCATACGCCGCCGCGGGCGGCGACGTCGTCGAGGTCAGCCTCGAAGGCGTCGGTCACTCGCCGCACCTCGAGCGTCCCGCCGAGTTCCGCCACGCTCTGCTGACCCGCATCGGGTACGTCGGAGCGCCTGCGGATCCCGCACCCGCGACCGAGGCGATCATCCTCCGCTCAGCGGACTGAGCTGCGCGCCGCAGGTCTAGGCTTCTCGCCATGAGTGCATCGGGCGGCAACAAGGCGATCATCGCGGCGTTCCTCGCGAACATGGGCATCGCGCTGGCGAAGTTCGTCGCGTGGTTCGTCTCGGGCTCGGCCTCGATGCTCGCCGAGGCGATCCACTCGGTCGCCGACTCGGGCAACCAGCTGCTGCTGCTGCTCGGCGGTCGCCGGGCGCGGCGCGCAGCCGACAAGGAGCACCCGTTCGGCTACGGCCGCGAGCGCTACGTCTACGCGTTCGTCGTCTCGATCATCCTGTTCTCGGTCGGCGGCCTGTTCTCGATCTACGAGGGCGTCGACAAGCTCACCCACCCGCACGAGCTCGAGAACATCTGGATCCCGATCGCGGTGCTCGTCATCGCGATCGGCCTCGAGTCGTTCTCGCTGCGCACGGCCGTGAAAGAGAGCAACCACGTGCGCGCGAAGGGCCAGTCGTGGGTCTCGTTCGTGCGCCACGCGAAGGCGCCCGAGCTGCCCGTCGTGCTGCTCGAGGACGTCGCCGCTCTCACCGGTCTCGTCTTCGCGCTCTTCGGCGTCGGCCTGACCGCGATCACGGACAATCCCGTGTTCGACGCGATCGGCACCCTGATGATCGGCGCGCTGCTGATCCTCGTCGCGATCACCCTCGGCATCGAGACCAAGAGCCTGCTCGTCGGCGAAGGGCGCGACGGATGCCGACCACGACCGCATCGTCGATGCCATCGTCACGGCGGCCCGAGGTCGACAAGCTCATCCACATCAAGACGCTCTACCTCGGCCCCGACGAGCTGCTCGTCGGCGGCGAAGCTCGCACTTCGCCGACGGACAAGCCGCTCGACGACGTCGCCGCACGACATCGACGTCGTCGAGGCGCGCATCCGCGCAGCCGTGCCGGCCGCGCGCGTGATCTACCTCGAGCCCGACGTGTACCGGCCGGGCGATCGACCCCGCCCCCTCGACCGAGGAGTTCGTGATCCGCGCGCTCGACTGAGCCGGCCCTCACCTGGGAGACTGGCCGATGGAGTACACGCATCTTCACCGAGCCCCAGCAGGGCGCGTCCTACGACGACCAGCTCGCCTTCGCGCAGGCCGCCGAGCGTCTCGGCTTCGACGGGTTCTTCCGCTCCGACCACTACATGCGGATGGGCGCGGGCGATCCGCTGCCCGGGCCGACCGATGCCTGGACGACGCTCGCAGGTCTTGCCCGCGAGACCTCCCGCATCCGGCTCGGCACGCTCGTCTCGTCGGCCACGCATCGGCACCCGGCGATCCTCGCGATCCAGGTCGCACAGGTCGATGAGATGTCGGGCGGTCGCGTCGAGCTCGGGCTCGGGACGGGCTGGTTCGAGGAGGAGCATCGGGCCTACGGCATCCCGTTCCCCGCGAAGCGGTTCGGACCGTTCGCAGGAGCAGCTGGCGATCGTCACGGGGCTGTGGTCGACGCCGGTCGGCGAGACGTTCTCGTTCGCCGGCGAGCACTACACGCTCGAGGACGCCCCGGCCCTGCCGAAGCCCGTGCAGGAGCGGATGCCGTCATCGTCGGCGGCGGCGGGCCGCGCCGCACCCCCGAGCTCGCCGCGCGCGTACGCGACCGAGTTCAACATCGGCTTCCGGCCCGAGCACGAGATCGCGGACGATGCTTCGACGGGCGTGCGGGCCGCGTGCGAGCGGATCGGCCGCGACCCGTCGACGCTCAAGCTGTCCGTCGCGCTGCCGACCTATCGCCGGGCCGACCGACGCGGCGCTCGCCCGGCGCGCCGCAGCGCGGTCGGCACGCACGCTCGAGAGCGTCCGCGACGGCACGAACATCGTCGGCGACCCCGAGGAGATCGCCGACGAAGGTGGAGCGGCTGCGCGCTCTGGGAGCGAGCGGGTGTACTTCCAGCTGCTCGACCTGCAGCGACGTCGAGCACGTCGAATACCTCGGCACAGAGGTGCTCCCGCACCTCCCGCGCTGACGCGGCGAGCGCACCGGGCTCAGCGGCGCGCGTCGAAGAACGCGCGCAGGAGCGCGGACGCCTCGTCCTGCGCGGACACCCCGCGACGACCTCGGCGCGGTACGGCAGTCGCCGGTCGCGCACGACGTCGTACACCGAGCCCGCGGCGCCGGCCTTGTCGTCCCACGCGCCGAACACGAGCCGCGAGACCCGCGCCTGCAGCAGCGCCCCCGCGCACATGACGCAGGGCTCGAGCGTGACGACGAGCGTGCAGCCCTCGAGGTTCCACGAGCCGACGGATGCCGCGGCCGCGCGCAGCGCGACGACCTCGGCGTGCGCGGTCGGGTCGTGCGTCGCTTCGCGGAGGTTGCGCCCCTCGCCGATGACGGCGCCCGCGGCATCCGTCACGACCGCGCCGACCGGCACGTCGCCCGCCTGCGCCCGCCGCGCGCCGCGAGCGCGAGCGCGCGCTGCCATCGCGGCGAGGTCGGCGGGCTGCGGCACGCCTCGAGCTACAGCGGCACGCGCGACCCGGCTCACGGGGAGGGCCGCGCGGCTAACCTGGGCCTATGCGCCTGCACGTCGCCGACCACCCGCTCATCACCCACAAGCTCACGGTGCTGCGCGACGAGCGCACGCCCGTCGCCGGTGTTCCGGCAGCTCACCGAGGAGCTCGTCACGCTGCTCGCGTACGAGGCGACCCGCAACGTGCGCGTGTCGCCCGTCGAGATCCAGACCCCGGTCACCACGCACGACGGGCGTGAAGATCAGCGAGCCGCGCCCGCTCGTCGTGCCGATCCTGCGTGCCGGGCTCGGGCATGCTCGACGGGCATGGTCAAGCTCCTGCCCGACCGCCGAGGTCGGGCTTCCTCGGCATGGTGCGCAACGAGGAGACGCTCGAGCCGACGACCTACGCCGAGCGCCTGCCCGACGACCTCAGCGACCGGCAGTGCTTCGTGCTCGACCCGATGCTCGCGACCGGCGGCTCGCTCGGCGCGGCGATCGACTTCCTCTTCCAGCGCGGCGCGCAGGACGTCACCGCGATCTGCCTGCTCGGCGCCCCCGAGGGCGTCGCCGCGATCGAGAAGCAGGTCGACGGCCGCGATGTCACCCTCGTGCTCGGCGCGCTCGACGAGCGCCTCAACGAGAAGGGCTACATCGTGCCCGGTCTCGGCGACGCCGGCGACCGCCTCTACGGCACGGTCTGACCGCCGCGCCCGCGGAACGGCGCCGCGAGAACAGGCTGGCGAGGCGCTACTTGCCGTGTGGAGGCCCGCCTGTGCGGCGGGGTCAGGCGACCGCGGGACCGGCTCACGGCGGCGGCGACGGGGCGAGGCATCCCGAACCCGACGACGGCGAGGGAGTGCGGCGAGCGCTCGCGGCGTCAGTCGAGCGGGGGTCCGGCGGGACCGGCGGCCGGTCTCCTGCTCCCAGAACTCGAGCTGCTGCGTGAGCGCCTTCGCGAGCTCGAACACCTGCTCGGGAGGGATGCGGATGCGGCTGACCACCCGTGCCGGAACGACCGTGCGCCGCTCGCCCGTGCTCGGGATCGACCTCGTCGTGCGGCGGCTGGGCACAGCGTGACGAAGTCCATCACGAACACCGTCGGCGTGTGCCAGACGTTCGCGAAGTCGGCGTACGTGCCGGCGATCAGCTCGGGCGGCAGATCGATCTCGAACTGGCGCGGTGCGTCGTCGACCATGGGGCCCCTCCGTCGGCGTCAGGCAGCGTGTCGCGAGTCGTACGCGCGCGCTGCCGGTCACGTCAGCGCCCGACGAGGCGCGCGAACCCGCTCAGTCGCGCGACGCCCTCCGGCGTGCGCGGCAGGTCGTCGAGCAGCCCGGGCGAGTAGACGAGGTAGGCCGTGTGCTTCGCGCGCGAGATCGCGACGTTGAGCCGATTGCGCAGCAGCAGGAACTCGAGCCCGCGCGGCGCATCCCGACCCGACGATGCCGCGAGCGAGACGATCGCGACGACCGCCTCCTGCCCCTGGAACCGGTCGACCGTGCCGACGCGGCACGTCGAGGAAGCCGGCCGCGGCGAGGGCCTCTTCGACCGTCGACCTGCTGCGCGTTGTACGGCGTGACGACGATGATGTCGCGCTGCTGCGAGCGGCCGGGGGGCCAGCGGCGTCGTCGCCCCGTCGTCGTCGATCGCGGACGTCGCGTCCACTCGCGGCCGAGCAGGTCGCGCACGAGCTCGACGACGACCGCCGCCTCTTCGGGCGACTGGGTCGCGTTGCCGTGGTGGCGCACGGGAACGGGCTGCAGGCCCGGCGCGACCCCGTCGAGCGCGCGGAGCGCCGTGGACGGGATGCGACGCGAGCTCGCCCGCGATACGACAGCGCGCGAGACGGGCGCCGCGACCGCGGGATGCATGCGCCACGTGCGCGCGAGGAAGTAGCCGAACTCGGGCGGGATGACGTCGGCGCCGTCCATGACCCAGCCGAGCGCCGACGTGTCGACCGGCTCGGGGTGCGTGCCCTGGCTGACCTGCGGCAGCTGCTGCGGGTCGCCCAGGAGCAGCAGCCGCGGCGCGGCGAGCGACACCGCGATGGTCGAGGCGAGCGAGAACTGCCCGGCCTCGTCGATGACGAGGAGGTCGAGGCTCCCGCGCGGGCACGCGGCCCTCGTGCGCGAAGTCCCACGCCGTGCCGCCGACGACGTAACCCGCCCGGCCTGCTCGGCGGTGAAGGCGGCCACGCCGTTCTTGGGGATCGCGGTGAACGACGGCTGGTCGCGCGACGGCGTCCTTCGGCGCCTTCGCCGACCTGCGCCTCGGGCGACGCCGGCGGCGACGATCGCGATCGAGCATGTTCTCGATGACGGCGTGCGACTGCGCGACGACGCCGACCTTGAACCCGTGATCGCGGACGAGCCGCGCGATGACGTGCGAGCCGACGTAGGTCTTGCCCGTGCCGGGAGGGCCCTGCACGGCGAGGTAGCTGCGGTCGAGGTCGAGGACGCTGCGCGCGATCGCGTCGACGTCGTCGCCGCGTGGAGGCGGCGAGCGCCTGCCGCGCCGCGACGTGCGCGGCGGGCGCCGTCGCAGGATGTCGGTCGCCGGGTCGCGCGGGCAGCTGCGGGCGCGGCCGCGATGACGGCATCGGCCCACGCGTCGATCGCGCGCCTGCTGGTTGCCCGCGCGCGGCGGGCGCCGCCGGGGTGAGCGCGAGCGGCAGCTCGTCCCACGTCATGCCGTCGACGGCGCGTCTCTTCGATGATCGCGCCGTCGTCGAGCGACCTCGAGCACCGTGACCCATCGCGCCGACGTGGATCCAGCGCGGCATCGGGCCTCGAACGGGAACGGCGCCGGGCAGCTCGTACAGCGCGAACGGGTTCGTGCCCGCCGCGCAGGCGCGTGCCGGGGGCGAGCTCGCCGCGCAGCTCGACGATCCGCCGCTCGCCGCCGCGCCCGCTCTCGGGGAAGTGCCAGTCCTCCGTCACCCGCGCAGCGCGCGGGGTCGATCGACGACGACGTCGCGCGCGTCCTCCCACACCGAGACCGGCTCGCGCAGGCGCAGGAAGTGCGTCGCCCAGAACGTCTTCGCCTCGCGCGGGTAGTAGTCGATCGCGGCGGCGCCGAGTCGCAGCGCCTGCGCGCCTCGCGCGAGTCGCGCGGGTGCTCCGTCCGCGAGCGGCGCGAGCGCGAGGGCGCGCGGCGACGGCTCGTACACCGTCCTCGCTCGGGCTCGGGGTCGGGCGTGGGCAGCATGCCCGGCCTCGCGAGCGCGGTCGACCAGCCAGTCGCGCAGGCGCCGCGTCGAGACGCAGTCGTAGCGGTTGTAGTCGGCGAGGTCGTCGAGGATCGCCGTGCGCCGCGGCATCCTGCCCCTCGTCCTGCGAGCACGCGCGCCTCGACGTACTGGACGATCGAGTCGTCGCCCTTCTGCACGTCGCTCGTGCGCACCTCGTCGCCCATGTAGAGCGGCTCGAGCTTCTTGATCGAGTACGACCGCGAGCCGACCCGCAGCGCGCGCCGCACGATCGGGTAGAGATCGACGAACACGCCGTCGCGCAGCAGCCGGTCGACCTCGGCCTCGCGCACGCCGTGCCGCGCGGCCATCGCGAGCAGGTGCGTCGGCTCGTAGGGCGCGTAGTGGTAGATGTGCATGCCCGGGATGCTGCGACCGCCGCAGCGTTCGACGATGTCGAGGAAGGTCTCGAGCGCCGCGCTCTCCTCGGCGAAGGAGTGCGCCCACAGCGCCGTGTACTGCTCGCGGACGTCGACCCAGCCGAACAGGTAGTCGATGCCCCACACGCGTCGGCGTCGCCCTCGGTGTAGAGCGGATCGCCCTCGAAGTCGAAGAACAGGTCGCCGAGGTCGGGACGGGGAAGGGCGCCGAGCGCCTTCGGCTCGACCACCTCGTACGTCGGCACCGGAGCCGGCCGCGTCCGCCGCCGCGGCGCCGGGAGCGACCCCGCCTGCGGGGCTGGCGAGCTGCAGCCGCGCCTGCGTGCGCAGCATCGCGAACGTGTCGGCGTTCATGCGCGGCGGGCGGCGTGACGGCGTCGGCGAGCGCGTCGATCGTGTCGATGCCGGCGGCGCGCAGCCGCGTCGCGCTGCACCGGCCGCATGCCGGCGACGAGCAGCAGATCGCGGGATGCCACGACCTCGGCCTCGCACGTCGCGCAGCGCCCGCACGCGACCACGGCGAGATCGCCGCGGTCGTCGCCCCACGCGATCGCGGCCGCCCTCGCCGCCGAGATCGAGCCGGCGGTCGGCGATGAGCGCGCGCGAGCCGCTCGCGGCGGAGCTCGAAGACCGGGAGGAGGTCGTCGACGTCGTGCATGCTCATCGTGCCGTCGCCGAGGAGCAGCTCGACGCGATCGGCCCGCGGGATCCCGAGCCGGTCGAGCTGGTCGACGTACGCGGCGAGCTGCATGAGCGCGGTCACGCGGGCGTGGCGTGCGAGCTTGGTGTCCTGCACGATCCAGCGGCGCGCGCCTTCCAGGCCCGGAGTCGTCGCGCACGAGGAAGTCGGCGAACCCGACGAACTCGGGCGTCGCGAAGGCGGCCTGATAGACGACGTCGGCGTCCGAGGCGAGGGCCGCGTTCGTGGCTGCGACGGCGGCGGCGAGGGCCTCGGCATCCGTCGACCGCGTCTCGGGGATCTCGACGACGCGCGTCGCCGAAACGCTCGCGTACTCGTCGAGGACGCGCAGCTCGTGCGCGTCGCCGAGACGGCCGGCGCGCTCGAGCGTCGCGTCCTCCGGCTCCTCGACCGCCGGCACTCGCCCCAGTCGCGCGTCGATCGCCCGCAGCCACGCGAACTCGCACTCGGCGGCAGCCTTGAGATCGCTCGCGCTCCAGACGATCCGGCCTTCGTCCTCGATGTATCGCATGTCTCCCCTTCCTCCACGACACTATCCGGGGCGTCCGACAGCGAGCGGTGGGACGTGTGCCCTCACGAGAATGCCCCCGCTCCTCCTGTCCTGGCGCGGGCCCTGCCAGACTGGAGAGCATGAGCCTCCCGTTCGAGAGCGCGTACCGCCACGGCTTCGCGCGCGTCGCCGCGTGCACCATCCCGGTCGCGATCGCCGACCCCGCCGCCAACGCCGACGCGATCCTCGGACCGCGCGCGCCTGCGATGCCGACGCCGTCGCCGTCGCGGTCTTCCCCGAGCTGTGCCTGACGGGCTACGCGATCGACGACCTCGTGATGCAGGATGCCGTGCTCGACGCCGTCGTCGTCGCGATCGAACGGCTCGTCGAGGCATCCGTCGACCTCTTCCCGATCCTCGTCGTGGGCGCGCCGCTGCGCCACCGCAACCGCCTCTACAACTGCGCGGTCGTGATCCACCGGGGCGAGCTGCTCGGCGTCGCGCCCAAGTCCTATCTGCCGACCTACCGCGAGTTCTACGAGCGCCGCTGGTACGCGCCGGGCGACGACCAGCGCGGCGAGGACATCCGCGTCGGCACGCTCGAGGCGCCGTTCGGGCCCGACCTGCTGTTCGAGTCGCTCGACGTGCCGGGGCTCGTGCTGCACGCCGAGGTCTGCGAAGACGTATGGGTGCCGATCCCGCCGTCGTCCGAGGCCGCGCTCGCGGGCGCGACGGTGCTCCTCAACCTGAGCGGGAGCCCCATCACGATCGCGCGCGCCGAGGACCGCAAGAACCTCTGCCAGTCGCAGTCCCTGCGCTGCCTGGCCGCCTATGCATATGCCGCCGCGGGAATGGGCGAATCCACCAACGACGTGTCGTGGGACGGCCAGACCATCATCTACGAGGGAGGGATGCTGCTCGCCGAGACCGAGCGCTTCCCCGACGGCCCGCGCCGCTCGGTCGCCGACGTCGACCTCGACCGCCTGCGCCAGGATCGCCTTCGTCAGGGCACGTTCGACGACAACCGGCGCACGCACCAGCCGCTCTTCCGCACCGTGCACTTCGAACTCGACCCGCCCGCGGCCGACATCGGCCTGCGGCGCACGCTCGACCGCTTCCCGTTCGTCCCCGACGACCCCGCGCGACTCGCCCAGGACTGCTACGAGGCCTTCAACATCCAGGTCTCGGGACTCGTCCAGCGCCTCCAGGCGATCGGATCACCCAAGCCCGTCATCGGGGTGTCCGGCGGTCTCGACTCGACCCACGCGCTCCTCGTCGTCGCGCGCGCGATGGACCGCATGGGCCGCCCGCGCAGCGACATCCTCGCCTACACGATGCCGGGCTTCGCGACGAGCGAGCACACGAAGTCGAACGCCATCGCGCTCGCCGAGTCCGTCGGCGCGTCGATCGAGACGATCGACATCCGCCCTGCGGCGACCGAGATCCTCGAGGGGATCGGCCACGCCGTTCGCCGACGGCCACCCCGTCTACGACGTCACCTTCGAGAACGTGCAGGCCGGCATCCGCACCGACTTCCTCTTCCGGCTCGCCAACCAGCACGGCGGCCTCGTCATCGGCACGTCCGACCTGTCGGAGCTCGCGCTCGGCTGGGCGACCTACGGCGTCGGCGACCACATGAGCCACTACGCCGTCAACGCCGGGGTGCCCAAGACGCTCATCCAGCACCTCATCCGCTGGGTGATCGTCGCGGGCGAAGGCGTCGATGAGGCCGAGTCGGCGGTGCTGCAGTCGGTGCTCGACACCGAGATCTCGCCCGAGCTCGTCCCGGCCGACCAGGACGGCAGAATGCAGTCCACCGAGGACCGCATCGGCCCCTACGCCCTGCACGACTTCGCGCTGTTCCACATCCTTCGGTTCGGCTTCCGGCCGTCCAAGATCGCCTACCTCGCCGCGCACGCGTGGCAGGATCCGGATGCCGGAGCCTGGCCGCCCGGATTCCCCGACGACGACCGCTACGGCTACGACCTGCCGACCGTCGCGAAGTGGCTGCGGGTGTTCCTGCAGCGCTACTTCGCGTTCGCGCAGTTCAAGCGCTCCGCGATCCCGAACGGACCGAAGGTCTCACCCGCGGGCTCGCTCTCGCCGCGCGGCGACTGGCGTGCCCCCTCGGACGGCAACGCCGCGGTCTGGCTCGCCGAGCTGGACGCCGCCCTTCCCCCGGGCTGAGGCTGCCCGCAGCTCGTGCCCGCACGGCATCGCCCGCGCCTTCGGCGCCGCGCGGGCGCGCAGGTCAGGCGGGAGGCGCCGTGTACGCGAGGGTGATGATCCAGCTGTCGCGCGAGAGGTCGACGAGCTGGTAGCGCACGTGGCGGTCGGGGATCCAGCCCTTCGTGAGGGGCGCGTCGAGCCGCACATGGTCGGCCGCGACCCTGGCTCCACGACCGTCGGCATCGCGCACGGCCTGCACGCGGGTCCAGTGGGCGATGAGCGCGCCGAGATCGCTTTCGTCCCACAGATGCGAGTGGCGCTGCATCGTGCGCAGTTCGACGTCGTCGGGGTGCGCGTCGCGCAGGTCCAGGCCGACCGTCATGGCGGGTTCGGCGACGGCAACCACCGTCGCCGCGCGGAAGCTCGCGTTCCTGATCAGGAGCGGGACCTCGGCACCGTCCGCCTCGGCGATCAGCTGGGTGTGGAATCCGAACTTGCCGGGAGCCTCACGCTCGACGCGCACGGACCTCTCCTCGAGGCCGAGCCGCGCGGCCACGAGCTCTCTGGCGAGCATCCGCTTGCGATCGTGCTCCGACAGCTTCGGGTCCCATCCGAGCCGCGCTGAGATGCCGGCGGGACTGTCAAGCAGTACGGATTGCATGATCCACCTCTTCCAAGGACGTCGCACCTTCATCTTGGCCGTTGCCGACACCGTCCGAAAGGCGACGCTCCGGTGGCAGGATGGAGACATGGCCCGGCGCGCGACGGTCGTCGGCAGCGGACCCAACGGACTCGCCGCCGCGGTCGTCCTTGCCCGCGCGGGCTACGAGGTGCGGGTGGTCGAGGCATCCGGAACCGTCGGCGGCGGGGTGCGGACCGCCGAGCTCACACTGGCGGGCTTCCGGCACGACGTCGGATCGGCCGTGCATCCCGCGGCGCTGACCTCCGCATTCTTCCGCGCCTTCGGGCTGCGCGAGCGGATCGAGTGGATCGTGCCGGATGCCGCGTACGCGCAGCCGCTGGACGGAGGGCGGGCCGCGATCGCGTGGCGCGATCTGGATCGGACGAGCGCAGGCCTCGGCCGCGACGGTCGGTCGTGGCGCGCGCTCCTGCGGCCCCTCGCGGATCACCTCGACGAGCTGCTGGAGTACACGGGCGATCAGCTTCTGCGGCTGCCGAGGCATCCCTTCACCCTCGCCCGCTTCGGTGCCCGCGTGCTCCAGACCGGATCGGCGCTCGAACGGCTCACGTTCTCGACCGAGGAGGCGGCGGCGCTGCTGTCGGGCGTGCTCGCGCACGCGAACTCCCCCCTGCCCTCGCTCGCCGCATCGTCATCCGGCCTCTTCCTCGCCGCGCACGCGCACACGGGGCCGGGCTGGGCGTACCCGCGCGGAGGCTCGCAGTCCATCGCCGATGCGCTTGTCGCCGACCTCGCGGCCCACGGCGGCACCGTCGAGACCGGTACCCGCGTCGACACCCTCGCCGGCTTCGACGCGGGAGACGCCGCGCACGGCGACGTCCTGCTGCTGGACACCTCGCCCCGGCTCGTCCTCACCCACCCCGACGTGCCCCGGGCGTACGCGCGGGCGATCACGCGCTATCGCTACGGTCCGGCGGCGGCCAAGGTCGACTTCGCACTCGACGGACCTGTCCCGTGGACGAACGCCGATGTCGCCCGCGCCCCGACCGTCCACCTCGGGGGCACGGCAGCCGAGGTCGCCGCGAGCGAGAACGCCGTCTCGGCGGGGCGCCTGAGCGAGCGACCGTACGTGCTCGCCGTGCAGCCGTCGGTGCTCGACGACACCCGCGCGCCGACCGGCAAGGCGGTGCTCTGGGCCTACATCCACGTGCCGGCGCGATCGGCGCTCGATCCGACGGAGCTCGTGACCCGCCAGGTCGAGCGCTTCGCGCCCGGGTTCCGCGATCGGATCCTGGCATCCCGCGCGATGAGCGCCGCGGATCGCCACGTCTTCAACCCGAGCGACATCGGCGGCGACATCCTCGGCGGCGCATTCACCATGGCGCAGGCCTTCCGCCGCCCGGTCGTCTCGCGCACGCCGTGGCGCACGCCCCTGCCCGGGGTCTACCTCGCGTCCGCCTCGACGCCGCCGGGGCCGGGCGTCACCGGCATGCCGGGCTGGCTCGCCGCACGCCAGGTGCTTCGGGATGCCGGATCCCCCCGCACTCTCGGAGAGCTCTTCGCCGGCTGACGTCATGGACCGCCAGGCAGCATCGCAGGCACACCGCGCCGACCGGGCGCGGAGTCGCCCGCCGCGCGGGCAGGGGACGCGGTGATGGACGGATTCGCGGCCGTCGACTTCGAGCTCGCTCGGCAGGTGCTGCAGCGCGGCATCGCAGCGCTGTACGTCATCGCGTTCGTCTCGACCCTGAACCAGTTCCGGCCGCTGCTGGGCGAGCGGGGACTCCTGCCCGCACCCGACCTGCTGGACTGGGCCCGCTCGTCGCCGCGCGCCCGGCGTCTGCTCCGTCCGACACTCTTCCTGCGCCTCCGCTACACCGATCGCCGACTCGTCGCCTTGTCCACCGCTGGCATCGTCGTGGGCGCAGCGCTCGTCGCCGGCATCCCGCAGCTCGCACCGCCGTGGGTGCCGATGCTGTGCTTCCTCGCCCTGTGGCTCGGCTACATGTCGATCACGAGCATCGGCCAGACCTTCTACGGGTTCGGCTGGGAGATGCTCCTGCTCGAGGCGGGGTTCCTCGCGGCGTTCCTCGGCTCGAACGACCAGCCGCCGCCCACGGCGATCCTCGTCCTTTTCTGGTGGCTGCTGTTCCGGCTCGAGTTCGGCGCCGGACTCATCAAGATCCGCGGCGGCCGCGAGTGGCGCGACCTCACGGCGCTCACCTATCACCACGAGACACAGCCGATGCCCGGACCGCTGAGCCGTCAGGCGCATCTCCTCCCCCGCTGGTTCCACAAGGGCGAGGTGCTCGGCAATCACTTCGCGCAGCTCATCGTCCCGTGGTTCCTGTTCGCGCCGATCCTGGGGCTGTGGGTGGATGCCGCGTGGCCGGCGATCGTGGGAGCCGTCGCGGCATCCATCGTCATCGCCACTCAGCTGTGGCTCGTGGTGACGGGCAACTTCGCATGGCTCAACGCCGCGACGATCGTGATCGCGTTCTCGGCCGTCTCGATCCCGTCATCGGGAAGGGGGACGGTGCTGCCGCCCTACTGGGTCGTCGTGACGTCGGCGGTCGCGATCCTCTACATCGCGATCAGCTGGCCCGCCGCGCGCAACCTCGCGGCGCACCGCCAGCTCATGAACGCGAGCTTCAACCGGTGGCAGCTCGCGAACGCCTACGGCGCATTCGGCACGGTCACGAAGGAGAGGATCGAGTACGTCATCGAGGGAACGCTCGACGACGACCTGGATGCCGCCGACTGGCGCGAGTACGGCTTCAAGGGCAAACCCGGCGATGTCGACCGCATCCCTCGTCAGTTCGCTCCGTACCACCTGCGACTCGACTGGCTGATGTGGTTCCTCCCGCTCGGCCGCTCACTCGACGACTGGTTCACGACATTCCTCGTGCGGCTGCTCGAAGCCGATGCCCCCACCCTCCGCCTGCTGGCCTTCGATCCCTTCGACGGCGAGCCGCCGCGGTGGGTGCGTGTCGTGTCGTACCGCTACCGGTTCACGACGAGGGAGGAGTTCCGCGAGACGCGCGCGCGGTGGGTGCGAGATCGCCGACGGATGCTCGTGCAGCCGATCGCACTCCGGCCCGAGGCCTAGCGGCCGCGCCGCTCATCAGGCCAGGAATCGATCGAGGTCCGCCCATGCGGAGACGATGAGGAGCGCATCCGACGCCCATGCGGCGAGGACGAGCGTCCGCGTCTCGGCACTGCGCTCGAGACCGCGAACCGTCGCCGCTGCGCTCGCGGCGCCCAGCCCGAGCGCGACGAGAGCCACGATCGTGACGATGATCGCGGTCTGAAAGAAGTTCGGCGAGTCGGGGGCGAGACCGAGCCGGCCCGCGCTGTAACCCAGGCCGACGACCGTCAGAACGAGTGAGGCCCAC
The DNA here is from genome assembly GCA_963695125.1 of uncultured Actinomycetota bacterium. GTDB lineage: Bacteria > Actinomycetota > Actinomycetes > Actinomycetales > Microbacteriaceae > Microbacterium. The sequence goes on along the minus strand of CAVOFY010000002.1, from coordinate 490,250 downwards.
GAGGCGGGCGCCACCCAGCCGGCGCGAGGGCCGGCCGACGTGCGCGCGGCATCGCACCGGGACTCCGCCCATGACTGCACCACGAGTGCGCCGAGCGAGAGCGCGACGAGGATGAGCGAGAAGACCACCGCGGCTAGGCCTGGGCCTTCGCGCGGGAGGTGAGATCCACGATCGCCACGATGAACGCGAGCCCGAGGAAGAGCCCGACGGCACTCATCGCGATCGCGTAGGCGTCGTGGTACACGACGAGATCCGGCGCCTTGCCGCTCTCGCGGAAGATCGTCGCGTAGAAGAGCGAGAGTCCGACGGCCGTGCCCACTGCCGTGCCCACGCGCTGACCGAGCTGGCCGACCGAGCCCGCGACGCCACCCTGCTTGACGGGTATGTCGGCGAGCGCGAGCGTCTGGTTCGGTGCGATCACGAGTCCGCCGCCCGCACCGCCGATGACCATGACGGCGGCCATGAGGAAGGGCGTCCAGGTCGGATCGCTGAACAGCGCCACGAGCACGAGTCCGCCGATGCACACGAGCACGCCCACGAGACCCCACACGACGATCACGCGGCCGTACGTGCTGACGAGGTTGCCGCCGATCCACGACGACACCGCGCTGGCCAGGGCGAAGCCGATCGACACCATGCCGGCCCAGACGGGTTCCAGCTTGAGCCCCGTCTGGAGGAAGAGCGTCGTCATGAGGAACATGGCCGGCGTCGCCGCGAAGTACGTCGACATGATGAGCGTGCCGTTGCGGTACGACGGGATGCGGAAGAGCTTGAGCGGCATGAGCGGGCTCTTGCCTCGTGCGGCGTAGCGCCGCTCCCATGCGATGAAAGCCGAGACGAACAGGGCGAACGCGACGAGCAGCCACCACCGGGCCGGGTTGTCGGTCGGCGCCCCCGTCGTGAACAGGAACGGCCACATGAGCGCGACGACCGAGAGGCCGAACAGGAGGAGCCCGACGGGGTCGAGCTGCACGGGCCGGGATGAGCGGGTGCGGGTCTTGGGCAGCAGCCACAGCACGAGTGCGATCGCGATGAGGCACAGCGGCACGTTGATCCAGAAGATCAGCCGCCAGCCGTCGGTCGCTCCGCCGAGCGCGATGAGCAGTCCGCCGAGCGTGGGGCCGAACGCGGTCGCGACCCCGATCGTCGCGCCGAACAGGCCGAAGGCGCGACCGCGCTCCTTGCCCTGGAAGAGCTCCTGGGCCATCCCGATCACCTGCGGCATCTGGATGCCGGCGGCGACGCCCTGCAGAAGGCGACCCACGAGCAGCACGTCGGCAGTGGGCGCGATGGCGCACATGATGCTCGTGACGGTGTACAGCGAGAGGCCGACGACGAACAGGACGCGCCGCGAGCGCTGGTCTCCGAGGCGCCCTGCGGGCACGAGGGTGAGCCCGAAGGTGAGCACGAAGCCCGAGACGATGAGCTGCAGCTGGGTCGAATCGGCCTCGAGCACGGATCCGATCGAGGGCAGAGCGACGTTGACCTTCGTGAGGTCGAGGATCGTGATCGCCGCGACGGCGACGCACACCCAGAAGGCGCGCCACCGTGCACCGGAGCTCAGCTGTATGACTGTGGTCTGCGGGGCGGGATTCGACATCGTGCCCAGGCTAGTGGGCACACCCGCCCCGGCACACGCTCGGGCACGGATCCGCCGCCGTCGGCGCACCGGCGTCGTCCAGGTCGGGCCTGGGACAATGGGCGGGTGAAACTCCTCGTCGCGGCCCTGGATGCCGAGCTCGTCGCCTTCCCCGACAGCCTTCCAGGGTTCGATCGTCTCGTCACCGGACCGGGCAAGCTGCAGGCCACCTACGCGCTCACCCGGGCGCTCGACGCCACCGTCTATGAAGAGATCCTCGTCGTGGGCACCGCGGGCGCGATCGACGGAGCGCTCGAGGCATCCGTCCACGACATCGCCTCGGCCATCCAGCACGATGTCACCGACATCGACGGCGTCGTCGGACAGCACGTGTCGCTCCCGCCGCGCGTCGAGCTCGGACGCGAAGGCGTGACGATCGCGACCGGCGACCACTTCGTGGACGACTCGGAGGCCGTTCAGGTCATCAAGCCGCTCGGGGCGGGACTCGTCGACATGGAGACCTACGCGTACGTGTGGGTCGCGCAGCAGTTCGGCGTCCCGATCCGCGTGCTCAAGTCCGTGTCAGATCGGGCCGAGGACGATGCCATCACCGACTGGCGGGCGACGGTCGCGGCGTGCAGCGCACAGCTGCGCGAGGTCGTGCGCGCCGAGTACGGCGTCTGAGGCTCAGCGGTCGCCGCGGGAGAACGCGGCTCGCAGCGCGAGGAACACGAGCGCAGCGACGATGAGCACGATCACGAGCTTGCCGACGAACCACAGCAGCGAGAACAGCACGTCGACCAGAACCCAGGCGATGATGACCGCGACGATCACGCCGACAACGGTCCACACGGTGCTTTTGGTCATGCCCCTAGCCTAAGGCGGACAGGTGCGGCCGAGGCGGCGCCCGAGACGGAGTCGTTGTAGGCCACGAGCGAAGTCGCACCTCCGGCCCGCAAGCGCGTGACGTGCGACTGGACCGACGCGGTCGAACCCGTCGACCAGCTGTTCGCGGTGCAGGTGACGAGGTTGCTGCACGACATGGCGGCCTGCGAGATGGAGTCGCCCAGTGCGGCCATGCGCGCAGGAGGCGGTGGGGCGGCCACGGCTGCCGAAGTGGTGAAGAGCGTTGCGGAGACGAGAACGGCGGCGGCCGCCGCGACAGCGAGGGCCCTGCGCCCTCGATGGAGGATACGCACGGAGAGCTCCGATCGGATCACGACGATGTGAGAGAGCGCGGCGAACCGCGGCCGGACGGGTACCGGCAGACGGGCTTGTCGGCCAGCCACGACCGATCTGGCGCACAAGCTACACTCGCGTATCGACCAGGGCAATGGGACCGCGTGGCGGCTCAGAGGGGGACGATCGCATCCTGTCGGATGACGCTCGGGCCCTGGGCTGTCGCCTCGACGACGAGCTGCGCGGGAAGCTGTTCCTTCATCGCCGCAACATGGCTGATGAGCCCGACGGTGCGGCCTCCCTGCCTGAGCTCGTCGAGCGTGCGCATCGCGAGATCGAGGGTGTCCTCGTCGAGCGATCCGAACCCCTCGTCGATGAAGAGCGTGTCCAGACGGACCCCGCCGGAACGGGACGTGACGACTTCGGCCAGACCGAGCGCGAGCGCGAGCGAAGCGAGGAAGGTCTCGCCACCCGACAGCGAGTGCGCCGGCCGTGGCTGGCCCGTGTGCGCATCCATGACCTCGAGACCGAGGCCGGACGCGGCGCCGCGCACGGCGAGCGCGTCGGTGTGCAGAAGCCGGAAGCGGCCGGCCGACATGTCGTCGAGGCGGAGGTTCGCGGCAGCGACGATCTCCTCGAGTTCGGCCGCCAGCACGAACGATTCGAGCGTCATGCGATGCGTGTTCGGCGCCCGGCCCGCGACCGTGTCGGCGAGCCGGGCGATGACGGCGTGGTCGGCCGCGACGCCTTCGATGGCGTCCTGCGCGGCCTCGGCCCGCGCGACGAGCTCACGCAGACGGGTCGCCGTCTGGTTGGCGGCTGCGACCGCATCCACCGCCGCACTCCACCGATCACGCGCGGCGATGTGCGCGGCGGAAGCGGCGTCGAGATCGACGAGGCCGTCGGGCTCCCCCGCGAGCGCGAGCTCGAGCTCGCGCAGCCGATCGCGCTCGGCGCGCAGCGCCGCGTCGTGATCGCGGATCCCGGCGTCGAGCGCCGTGCGGGTCGGGGCGTCCCGCAGCGCCCCGGCGGCTTCGGCGGCGTCCTGGAAGATCGAGGTCTCGATGCGGGTCGCGAGGTCGGCCTCGGCGCGATCCGCCACGGTGCGTGCCGTCGTGCTCGCGGCGACGGCGTCGAGCAGCCGCGACACGAGGACGCGTCGGCTCTCTGCCTCGGCGATGCGCTCGCCCACCGTTGCGAACCCACCGCGCGCGGCCGCGACGGCTGCGCGATCCAGCTCGGCGCCCGCCTCAGCCGCAACGAGCTGTTCGCGGACGGCCGAGAGCTCGGCCGCGAGGCGGTCGCGCTCTGCGGCGGCCTCGGCATCCGTCGCGATGAGTCCTTCTCGCTCGGCGGCGAGCACGGATCGGCGCGCGGCGTCCACCTGCGCTGACGCGAGGTCGGCTTCCGCGGCGGCCAGCGCATCCGCAAGGGCGTCGACGGCTTCGCCTCCTGCCCGCGCGGCCGCTTCGGCATGCGCGGTGCGCGCGGCGCTCGCCTCCTGGGCGGCGGCCCGCTCCGCGGCGGCCGCGCGAACCTGTGCCGCCTCGGCGGCCTGGATCTCGTCCTCGGTCACGGGTTCGTCGGACGCCGGGGCGGGCCGGGGATGCTCGACCGAGCCGCACACGGCGCAGGGCTCCCCGTCGACGAGGACACTCGCGAGCTCGCCCGCGTGCCCCGCGAGCCGCCGTTGCAGGAGCGCCATGAGCTGTTCGCGTGCGCGAGTGTGATCGTGGAACGCTGCGAGGTGCGCGGCCTCGCAGGTCGCGACGCGATCCGCGAGGCTCGCCGCCTCGCGGGCCGCTGCGAGCCGTGTGGTCACTGCCGCGAGGGTGGCCGACGACGCTTCGAGTCGGGCATCGGCCGAGCGGAGCGTCTCGAGATCGGCGTCGAGCTGGGCGAGGTGCGCCGGAATCGTCGAACGCGTGTCGTCGATCGTCGCGAGGATCGACTCGAATCCGGCGACACGCTCGCGGTCGGCGGCGATCGCGGCCTCCGCCCGTGCGAGTTCCCCTTCGCGCTCAGCGGCATCCGCCCACACCGCGAGCCTGCCCGTGAGTTCGTCGGCCAGGGTCCGAAGCTCCGCCGCGTCGGCGTGCGCGTTCTCAGGCGCCGCGGTCGCCCACTCCGAGCGCGCCCGGTCGAGGGTCGCCAGCGTCAGGTCGAGGTCGCGCTGCGCTGACCGCGCGGCATCGAGGGGAGCCCGCAGCGTCTCGGCCGCGAGTGCGCGCTCGAGCGTCGTCCGCTGGGCCGCGACCTCGGTCTCCTGCTGCTCGAGGGCGGCGAGCGCCGCGCGCGACCGCATGCGCTGCTCCTGTTGCGCGCGCAGCGCCTTGGCGGCGGCGAAGGCCGCCTCGGCCTCGCGGTTGGCCGCATCGGCCGCATCGCGCTCGAGGATGAGCGAGGCAGCGAGGTAGTCGGCGCGCTGGACGCCGACGCCCAGTGCGGCGAGGCGATCGACGACGGACCCCTGCCCGACGAGTTCGCCCGCATCGAGAGCGCCCTCGAGGATCCGCTCGGCCTCGCCGAGGAGGAGCTCGACGCCTTCCCCGGCCGAGCTCAGCGCGCGCTCCGCGTCCTTGCGTCGCTGTTCCAGCGCCGCCTGATAGCCCTCATAGGTGCGCGTCCCGAACAGCCGACGCAGCAGCCGCTGTCGCTCGTCGTTCTTCGCGAGCAGGAACTCCGCGAACCGGTTCTGTGCCAGCAGCATCACCTGGAGGAACTGCTGCTGCGACAGCCCGAGGACCTCGTCGAGCTCGCGCGCGACATCGACGGGCCGAGCCGCGCGGCCGATCCACGTCCCGTCGACCTGCTGCTCGAGCAGAGCGCGGTGGGGTTCGGTCGTGAGACCGGATCCCCGCTGCTTCGGCCGCTCGTATTCCGGAGAACGGGTGACCCGCCAGCGGCGACCGCGGGCCGTGAACTCCACCCTGACGCTGGTCGGATCGCCGGGCGCGCAGTGGTCGCTCCGAAGCCGCTTCTCGGCCCCGTCATACCGCGGAGCGCTGCCGTACAGCGCGAAGCAGACGCCGTCGAGCACACTCGACTTGCCCGCGCCCGTGCGTCCCGCGATGAGGAAGATGCCGTCGGCCGCGAACGCGTCGAAGTCGATCTCCTGTCGATCGCGGAACGGCCCGAACCCCTCCAGTTCGAGCCGGTGGAGCCTCACGTCGACACCTCGGCGAGCGAGCGCTCGTCGATGACGTCCCGGATGAGCTCGGCCTCGCGCTCGCTGGCTCCCTCGCCCTCGCGGACGTGCACGAGGAACGCCTCGACGAGCTCGGCGTCGGACCGGGCGGCACGGACGCGACCCGAGTAGGTCAGACCGTCTGCATCGCGCATGCCGACGGGCGTGTGCACGACCGTCGCACAGTGCGGGAACCGCGCGAGAAGGCGGCGCATCGGGTCGGACTGCGGCGTCGGATCGGTGTACTGCGCGCACACCCACGAGTCCTGGGCGTCCGCGAAGTCGGGCGACGTGAGGAGCTCATCGAGGGTTCCTCGGATCGTGCGCAGGCGGCGCGGGACCGGCAGATCGAGCCACTCGACGGACGCGAGACCCGACGCATCGAGCTCGACGAGCCACGAGCCGCGGGGTTTGTCGGCCTCGCCGAAGCTGTAGTGGAGGGGCGCTCCCGCGTAGCGGACACGCTCGGAGAGCATCTGCCGACCGTGGATGTGGCCGAGCGCGACGTAGTCGGGGCCGTCGAACGTCGACAGGGGGACGACATCGAGCGACCCCTGACGGATCTCGCGCTCGACACCGGGCGTGGCGTCCACCCCTGCCGCGAAGCAGTGCGCGATCGCGACGGAGCGTCCGCCGCGGACGGCTGCGTCGGCCGCGACGAGTCCCATCGCGTGCTCGAGCGTCGCGCGCTGCGAGCGCAGGGGGACGTCGGGCCACAGGTGTCGGACGAGCGCCGGCTCGAGGAACGGGATGCCGTAGAAGTGGACCGGCCCGTGGCCGTCGGCGATCGTGAGGGGAGTGCCGACCGTCAGGGGGTCGGTCACGACGTGGATGCCGTCGCGCAGGAGTGACGACTGGAAGCCGAGCCGCGCGGCGGAGTCGTGGTTGCCGCTCGTGACGATGACGTGGGCGCCCTCGTCTGACAGGCCGCGCAGGGCATCGGTGAGGAGGCCGTAGCACGCGGCCGCCGGCGCGGCGGAGTCGAAGACGTCGCCCGCGACGATGACGACGTCGACCGCGTTCTCACGCACCTGGGCGGTCAGCGCATCGAGCACGCCGCGCAGCGCATCGAGCGTGGCGTGGCCGTGGAACGACCGCCCGATGTGCCAGTCAGAGGTGTGCAGGATGCGCATGCCCACACGCTATGCGGGTCGTCCGACATCGCCTGTGAGGCCCGCGGCGGGTTCGCGGACAGCGATCCGTGCGCAGGCCGACCGCCGCGATCCTGCCGAGCCCGCGCGGATTCCTGCCAGCACCGTTCGCGCGTGCAATGTCGGAGCCCCCGCGTACGTTCAGGTCATCGGACCCCACGGAGGAAACCATGCTCTCGCTCGTCACCGCCGCCGAATACCAGTTCCACTTCGACTCCGCGCAGCTCGACCGCGACATCGCGCTCCGTCGCTCGATCCGCGAGCACGAAGCGTCACGCGCGCAGCGCACCGGCGATCCCGGACGGATGTCGGCCGCTCCCGCACCGGCTGCTCCCGTCGGGCGCACGCGACGCCGCGAGGCGTGGGCGCGGCCCATCGGCCTTCAGCTCGATCGCGTCGCCCCCTGCCCCGCGACCTGACCCGTCTCGTCGCGACCGGCTCCGCGCTTCCCCTACGCTCGACCCGTGGGAGCCCGTGAATACACGCACGCCGGAGCGACGCTCGTCGCCGAGTCGCGCGGCCAGGGCGGCCGTGTCTTCGTCCTGATCCACGGCATCGGGATGGGTCGCACCGTGTACACCGACCTCGTCGCGCGCCTCGGTCCCGACGCCCACACGATCGCGCTGGATCTACCGGGTTACGGCGAAGCGCCGGAGCCCCAGCGGACCCTCACGATGGAGCGCACAGCGGATCTCGTCGCCTCGTACCTGCGCGACGATGCGCACGCGGGGGTCGTGCTGATCGGACACTCGATGGGCACGCAGATAGCCGCCGAGGTCGCGGCGCGGCATCCCGCCCTCGTCGCGCGACTCGTGCTCATCGCCCCGACGGTCGACCCGGCTGCCCGCAGCGCTGCGCGGCAGATCGGCCGGCTCGTCGCGGACCTCGCGATCGAGAGCCCGAAGGTCATCGCAGTGGGAGCCCGGGAGTACGTGCGCGCCGGCCCGCGGCTGCGGTCGAAGTTCCGCGCGATGCTCGCGCACGAGCCCGAGAATGCGTATCCGCGCATCCAGGCGCCGACCCTGATCCTGCGCGGAGAGCACGACCTCGTCGCCCCGCACGCATGGTGTGAGCGCGTCGCCGCCGAGATCGCCGATGCGCGTCTCGTCGAGATCGAGGGGCACGGTCACGAGACGATGATCCGGGATGCCTCGCGCGCCGCCACGGCGATCCTCGCCTTCGTGGATGGCTCCTGACCGTCAGATCTCGCCGGTGCGCACGCGCCGGGCCAGTTGCGGAAGCTCCTCGTCTGTCACCGGCACGCCGGCCTGGTCCAGGCGCTGGCGGAGCACCTCGACGATGCGCCGCTCGCTCTGATCGCCGACGTCGACACGCGTCTGCGCGAGGATGCCGCTGATCTTCTCGTCGTCGCTCGCGTTGTTCTGCGACATCGCCGGCTGGTCCTGCACGGGGGCATCGCCCATCGCGCGCTGCGACTCCCCCGCCGTGAGGGTGTCGCGACCCTCGTCGCGACCGTGATGATCGATGCCGTCGGGGGCGGCACCCGCCCACTCCCGAACCGGCTCGTCGGTCTCGCGAGGACCCTGCTGGTCGTCGCCGGGAATGCTCATCACGGCTCCTCGCCTCGGTCGGCGCTCAGGTCGGGGTCGGCGTTCTGCCTCGCCTCCTCGCCTTCGACGGGATCATCGGGCTGCAGGATGTCGGACGTCACGAGGTCCGGCGAACCCGCGGCCTCGCCGTTCCGCTCGCGCGCTTCGTCGTCGCCCACCTCGTCCCAGCCGCCGGGGGGATCGGCGTCGATGACGCCCTCGGGAAGATCGCGGTCCATTTCGGACTCCTCTCGTCGGGCCCCAGCATCCCTCGGCACGTGGGCGAGGGCGATGGGGTTGACAAGCCCCGCCCGTCTGCCTAAATGGTCGGGCCGGCGGTCGGGGTCGACTTCGCCCGGTCGCGCGCCACGGCGTCGCCGAGCATCTTGCCGCCACTCGTCAGGAGGGCGCGCCGCCAGGGCAGCGAGCCTTCGATCTCGATCTGGATCGACATCGACAGCACGGTGCGGATGAGCACGATGAGACCGAGGATCGCGGCGTCCTCGAGCGAGGGCTTGGAGGTGATGGTGCGGATGAGGTCTGCCGCGACGAGGACTTCGAGCCCGAGCAGGATCGCCGAGCCGAGCGTCGTCCGCAGCACCTGGAAGGCCGCGACACCGCCTTCGCCGCGCTGCAGGGAGCGGATGCCGAGCACGATCGCGATGACGAACCCGACGATCATGGCGAGGGCGCCGATCGCCTCGAACCCGACGGCGACGTAGGTGAAGGCCGACTCGATCTCCATCGCTAGGCCGGGGGCCGCCGGTGGACGATTCCCGCGCGATCGGGATGCGCCTCGAACCAGTCGGCGACGTACCAGCACACCGGGATCGACGTCGCGATCGCCGTGCGCCTCGAGTTCGGCGACGGCTTTGTCGACCACGACACCCGCATAGCCGTGGCCGCGGTAGCTCGGCACCGTGTAGGCGCGCGTCATGACGACCGTGCGGCCGTCGTCGCGATAGTCGAGGACGCTCACGAGGTCGTCGCCGCGGTGAAGCGTGTACCGCGAGGCATCCGTTTCGTGCGTGAAGCGAAGCTCAGTCACCCCGTCAGAGTACGCCCGCGTGCGCGCCGAGAGGGTGCACGAACCGGGATGTCGCCGTCCCGCATGCCCCGACTGAGCAATGTGACACATTTCGTCACGAAAGGGATGCGGCAGACCGCGTGATTTGACGCTTTGGGACGCTATTCCGTCATAATCGGCCACATGACTGACAACGCACGCTCTCTGTCCGCCTGGGAGGCGAACGGGACTGCTGGCACGATGATGGCCAGCCGCGCTGTCATGTGCTGTCGAATGTGCCACTAGCACGGTGACACCCGCCGGACCCTCGAGTCGTTTCTGAACACGATCGCAGCGCGTCCCCCCGAAGCACCGGTCAGCCGCGTCGATCACGCGCATCCGGATGCCTCGCACCCGCCCCTCCGGGGCAGCATCGCAGCACCCGTAGAACCCGATCACGGCGATCGCCCGGGTTCACCTCCCGCAAGGATCCCCCTCATGTCGAACACCGCCCTCCTCGAGCGCCCCACCTCCTCGCCTGCCCCCGTCCGCCACCTCCGCGCCGTCACCGCCCCTGTGCGGACGACCCCCGCCCCCGAGGCCGCACGTCCCGCCGACGAGGAGCGCGCGCTTCCCGCCGGCACCGCGCCGCGCGGCTTCGCCCTCTACGTCGGCATCGACGAGGCCAAGGTCGCGGCATCCGGGGTCTCGCTCGGCGTCCTCGTCGACGCGCTGCGTCGCACCCTCGCCGAGCTCGCCCCGTCCGCCGAGACGTACGCGACCGTCGCCCTCGCGCCCGTCGGCTCGGGCGGTCGCGACGTCGACGTCGTGCGCCTCGCGCTGCACGAGCCCTCGGCCGTCGCCCGCACGAAGCCGAGGAGCCCGAGGACGAGGACCGCGCACCCGGCGGCGTCGTCGTCGACATCTCGCGCAAGCGCGTCCTGATCGACGGCGAGTCGGCCGCGTTCACCTTCAAGGAGTTCGAGCTGCTGCAGTACCTCGTGCTGCGCGAGGGCCGCACGATCGAGCGCACCGAGCTCGTGTCGTCGCTGTGGCAGGGTGCGACCGACGACGAGGCGCCCGGCGAGCGCACGATCGACGTGCACGTCCGCCGCCTGCGCGCGAAGCTCGGTCGCTACGAAGACATCGTCCGCACGGTGCGCGGCGTCGGCTACCGCTTCGACCGTCACGCCGACGTGTCGATCCGCTACGGTCACGGCACCCCCTCGCCCGACCGCTTCTGAGCCCGCTGTCGGGGGCCGCGGCGTAGGGTGGGCGGCATGACCACCTCCCTGACGCAGGTCGCGCGCGAGCGCGACCGCGACGGGGTGCGGTCCGCCGTGATCCGAGGCCCTCAGCCGGCGCTCCGCTCGAGACCGAGTACCGGCCGCGCCATCCGCTCGATCTGCGGCGCACGGTGCTGTACCAGCGGCACGGCGCGGGCGATCCCGCCATGACGACGGCGGGAGCGGTCATCTGGCGCGCGAGTCGCACGCCGATCGGCGTCGCGACGCTCGCGCTGCGCGCAGACGGCAGGCGGATCGGTCCGCGCCGCCGCGTGGGGACCGGGCGCCGCGTGGGCGCTCGCGCAGGTTCCCGCGCTGTGCGGTGCGCACGACGACGCCTCGCGGATTCGACGCGTCGCGGCATCCGCTCATCGCCGAGGCGCATCGCCGCAATCCCGGCCTCCGCCTGAGCCGCACCGACCTCGTCTTCGACGCGCTCGCGAGCGCGATCTTCGAGCAGAAGGTGACCGGCATGCAGGCCTTCGGCGCATGGCGCCGCGTCGTGACGTGGTGCGGCGAGCGCGCGCCCGGGCCGACTCCGCGGCCGATGTTCGCCCCGCCGTCCATCGACGGCTGGCGGCACGTGCCGTCGTGGACCTGGCATCGCGCGGGGCTCGAACCGCCGCAGTCGCGGACAGTCGTCGAGGCGGCCCGCCGCGGTGACGACGATCGAGCAGGTGGCGAGCGCCGCCGAGACGGGCGACGAGCGCGATCGGGTGCTCACGAGCCTGCGCGGCGTCGGCGCCTGGACGACGGCCGAGACCCGCATCCGCGCCTTCGGCGATCCCGACGCCGTGAGCGTCGGCGACTACCACCTGGCCCACCAGGTCGGCTTCGCGCTGACCGGATCGCGCGTCGACGACGACGGGATGCTCGAGCTGCTCGCGCCGTGGACTGGTCAGCGCCAGCGCGTCATCCGGCTCATCGGCGCGAGCGGCGTGCGCGAGCCCCGGCGCGGACCGCGCCTGCACCCGGAGGACCACCGCGACCGCTGACGCGATGTCGGAGGCCCTCTCGAGACTGGAACCACCTTCCCCCTCACGCAAGGAACCTCATGTCCACCCTCAACCCCTATCTCTCCTTCCGCACGCACGCGCGCGCGGCGATGGAGTTCTACCAGTCCGTCTTCGGCGGCGACCTCACGATCAGCACCTTCGCCTCGTTCGAAGACATGGTGCAGGACCCCGCCGAGAGGGACCTCGTCATGCACGCGCAGCTCGACGACGCCCGAGGGGTTCGTGCTCATGGCATCCGACACCCCGGCCGGCATGCCGCATTCCCCGCCCGCAGGCATCTCGGTCTCGGTGAGCGGGGACGACGAAGCCGCACTCCAGGGCTACTGGGACGCGCTCGCAGAAGGCGGCACGGTCGTGATGCCGTTCGACGTGCCGCCGTGGGGCGGCCGGTTCGGGATGCTGACCGATCGATTCGGCATCGACTGGATGATCGCCCTCAACGCCGGGTAGTCCGGACCGCCGTCCGTCTAGGCTGTGGGGCATGGCGAATCGTCGACCCGGCTGGCAGCGCGGGCACACTGGATGGGCTTTCGGCACGGCGCTCGTGTTCGCGCTCGGGATCACGTTCGGGCTCGTGTGGGGCAACATATGGCTCGGCATCCTGCTCGCCCTCATCGTCTCGATCGGCTGGCTCATCGCGTACGAGTCCTGGCGGGGCCGCAACGTCGGAGTCGAGAACCGCGACGACGACGGCGCCCAGATCTGAGAGCTGCGGCCTCGGCATGAGGATCGCGGTCGCGGGAGGCTCAGGCACCGTCGGCTCGCACGTCGTCGATGCCGTTCGCGCACGGGGCCACGAGGTCGTCGTACTCACGCGCGGTGCAGGCGTCGATGTCGTGACGGGCGAGGGGCTCGACGCCGCGCTCCGAGGCGTCGACGCGCTCATCGACACGGCGAACGTCACGACGTTGAACCGTGACACCGCCATCGCCTTCTTCGAGACCTCGAGCCGCATGCTGCTCGCCGCCGAGGATCGTGCCGGGGTCGCACACCACATCGCGCTCTCGATCGTCGGGATCGCCGGATCCGCGAGCGGCTACTACGCAGGAAAGCTCGCCCAGGAACGCGTGGTCGAACGCAGCACGGTGCCGTGGACCATCCTGCGCGCGACGCAGTTCCACGAGTTCGCCGAGCAGGTCTTCGCGCGCGCGAAGATCGGCCCTTTCCACATCGCCCCGCGGATGCGCACGCAGCCGATCGCGGCAGCGGAGGTCGCCGAAAGGCTCGCGCTGCTCGCCCAGGGCGAGCCCACGGGCCGCGCCGACGATCTCGCAGGTCCGCGCGAAGAAAGCCTCGTCGAGATGGTGCGCACCTTCGCGAAGGCGACAGGCCACGACGGCTGGATCCCGGCGGTCTCGCTTCCCGGCCGCGCGGGGCGCGAGCAGCGCGACGGATCGCTCCTTCCCGGCTCCGGCGCCGTGCTCGGGCGCGAGACGTTCGCGGAGTGGCTCGCCCGGCGGCATTGACACGGAAGCGGATGCCGCGTCGCGGCTCTAGACTGGACCCTCGTGTCCCGCCGCTGGCTTCCGCTCGCTGCGATCGGCTTGTCGGTGCTCCTGTGGTCGGCCGCCTATGTCATCTCCGGCTGGGCGCTCGAGACGGGTTCGCCCGCCGTCCTGTCGGTCGGGCGCTTCGCGATCGCGCTCCTCGTCCTCGTGCCGCTCGCGGCCCGGCGTCCCGGATTCCTGCGCACGCTGCGCCAGCCCCGCACGATCGTCCTCGGCCTCACGGGTGTGAGCCTGTACTACTCGCTCGCCAACATCGGACTGCTGTTCACCACGCCCGGCACAGCCGCCCTCACTGCCGCGTTCCTGCCGGTCCTCACCGCCGCCGCGGCCGTCGCGCTCATCCACGAAAGGCTCACCGGCCGGACGTGGCTGGGCCTGGGCCTTGCGACCTTCGGCGTCGGGCTGGTGGCGGCATCCGGATTCCGCATCGACATCGGCGTGCTGCTCAACATCGCGGCCCTCGCGGCGTACGCGCTCTACACCGTCCTGCTGCGGAAGGACGCGGGGCGGGCGGACGCACCGGATGCGATCGTGCTGGCGACGGCGACCGGCGTCTGGGGCACGCTCATCATGCTTCCCTGGCTCGCGTGGGAGATGCTGACGGGCACGGCCGCCATCCCGACCGACCCGCGGGGGCTGCTGAGCATCCTGATCCTCGCGCTCGTCGTCACGGCGCCGACGCTCGTGCTGTTCAACTACGGCGCCGAGCGTGTGCCCGCCGCGATCTCGGGCGTCGCGACGGCCGCGATCCCGGCGCTCGGCTACGGCTTCGCTCTGCTCACGGGTGAGGCGCTGGATCCCCTCAAAGCGATCGGAGGCGCCATCGCGCTCGTCGGCGTGTTCATCGCGACCCTCGCGACCCCCGATGTCGAGCCGAGCCCGCCGGGCTCGGGACTGCCCGAACCCGCCGAGCTCGCTCCCCGCGAGAACTGACGGATCAGCCCAGGTCGTCGGGCCTGGCCCACTCCTGGCCGAGGACGTGCTCCGCGAGGGGTGCGCGTCTCGTCGATCGCGCGACGACGGCGTCGGTGTTCGCGAGCAGGTCGGTGCAGAGCGCTGGCTACATCTCTTCGTGATGGTCAGGATCGCCATCCCACAGGCGCCCGCGCTCGAGCGACGAGATCGACCCGACCTCGTCGGCCGAAAGAGTGAACCCGAAGACATCGGCGTTCTCGGCCTGCCGCTCGGGCGACGCGGACTTCGGAATGGGCGTCGAGCCGAGCTGCGTGTGCCAGCGCAGCACCGCCTGCGTCGGCGTCACGCCGTGCGCTGCCGCCACCTCTCCGATGATCGGCTCGGAGAGAAGCTCGGAACGGCGCGCGAGCGGGCTCCAGCTCTCGGTGCGGATGCCTCGCTCGGCGTGGAAGGCGCGCAACGCAGCCTGCGGGAAGTACGGGTGCAGCTCCACCTGGTTGACGGCGGGCGTCACCCCCGTCTCATCGATGAGCGCGCTCAGCATCGCCTCGGTGAAGTTCGAGACGCCGATCGAGCGGACCAGGCCGCGCTCCCGCGCCTCGATCATTCCGCGCCACGTGTCGAGCCATGTGCCCACGCTCGGGTTCGGCCAGTGGATGAGCTGCAGGTCGATGTGGTCCAGACCTAGCGTCTGGATCGAGCGCTCGATGCTCGCGATCGCCTCGTCGAACCCGTGATCGCGCCCGGGGATCTTGGACGTCACCAGGAGCTCGTCGCGATCGAGGCCCGAGCGGCGCACAGCCTCGCCTACCTCTGCTTCGTTCTCGTAATTGACCGCCGTGTCGAGCAGGCGATAGCCCGTGTCGATCGCGGCGACGATGGAGGCGACACCCTCCTCGCCGCGGAGGTTGTACGTGCCGAGCCCGAGCTCGGGAAACCAGGCGCCGTCGTTCAGGGTGACCGTGGGGATGCTGACCATGTGTTCCATCTTGGCCCCGCGTCGAGCCGATGTCGCCGGGCGTGCCTACACTGACCCGCGGAGGTGGAGTATGACCGGATTCACGCGGGTCACCGCGAAGCAGTTCCACGCATCACCGGGAGTCGAGGACTGGCGCGTCCTGTTCTGGGGCGCCCACGCCTTCTTCCGCACCGACTCCTTCAGCGAGGGCGCTCGGTTCGTCGGAGCGATCGCGGATGCCGCCGCAGCTCTCGATCATGAGCCAGACGTCGACGTCCGTCCGCACGGCGTCACGGTGCGTCTGTTCACGCGCAAGGACGGCGCCCTCGGCGAGAAGGACGCTGTGCTCGCGGCGCGGATCTCCGAGATCGCGCGCGAGCAGGGCCTGGTGCCCGACCCGACAGCTGTGCAGACGGTGGGGATCGCCGTCGCGCAGGACGACGGCGTCGACACCCGTCCGTTCTGGACGGCGCTGCTGGGCTACCAGGACCTCTACGACGAGGATGCGATCGACCCCCAGCGCCGCGGCCCACACCTGTGGTTCCACGAGCTGTCGCCACCGCGGCCCGGTCGGGGTCGCACGCACATCGACGTGTCGGTGCCGGCCGACGTCGCGCAGGCGCGCATCGACGCGGCGGTGGCGGCTGGGGGGCGGATCGTGGACGACTCGCACGCCCCCGGCTGGTGGACGATGGCGTCGCCCGACAACCACGGGGTGGACCTCGCGGCGTGGCCGGACAGCGAGGACCACGAGGAGGGCGACTGACGGCCGTGGCATGATGCGCTGGTGACCACCGCCACCGCACACCGGGCCGCGCCGCCCCGTCGCGATCGCCGTCGACCTCGGGGGCACGAAGGTCGAGGCGGCGCTCGTCACCGCCGACGGTACCGTCGTCGGTGGCAGCACCTACCGCGCGCCGACGGGGCGCGAGTCCTCACGCGAGGCGATCGAGGCCGCCGTGCGCGAGGTCGCGGCATCCGCTCTCTCGGCACTCGGCCCGCAGGACCGGCTCGTCGGGGTCGGGATCGGCTCGGCGGGACCCGTGGACCTCGCATCGGGCACGCGTCTCACCCCTCAATCTCCCGCTCGCCGCCGGACTGCCGATCGTCCGACTCGTCGAGGGCGAGGTCCCCGGCGTCCCCGTGCGCCTCGCCCTCGACGGCACGTGCATCGCCCTGGCAGAGCACTTCTTCGGCGCGGCGCGCGATGCGCGGAATGCGCTCGCGATGGTCGTCTCGACCGGGATCGGGGGTGGTCTCGTCATCGACGGGATGCCGGTCACCGGCCTGTCGGGCAATGCAGGCCACATCGGCCAGATGCGGCTGCGCGCCCGCGGCGACGGCGCGCCCGCGACCGACGGCACACTCGAGGCGATCGCGTCCGGACCGTCGACGGTCGCGTGGGCCCGGCAGCACGGCTGGCCCGGCTCGACCGGCGAGCAGCTCGCCGCGGCCTACGCGGCCGGGGAAGCCGTCGCGCTCGCGGCGGTCCGCCGTTCCGCCGGGGCCGTGGGTGAGGCGATCGCGAACGTGTCGACGCTCCTCGATCTCGACGTCGCGGTCGTCGCGGGCGGGTTCGCGAGCGTCGCCGCCGACTACATCGATCTCGTGCGCGCGGCAGCCGTGGACTCGGCGGTCTTCGGCTACGCGCGGCGCGTCAGGATCGTGCCCTCGGGGCTCGGCGGACAGGGACCCCTGGTGGGGGCGGCCTCCCTCGCCCTTCGCTGAGGCTTCAGAACGACTGCAGGAGCCCTTCTTCTGCGACCTCGGCGGGTGGGGTGACCGCGGCGGCGGCATCGAGGGCGGCCAGGAGGTCGGCGGTGAGATCGTCGATGTGCTCGAGTCCGATCGACAGGCGAACGACGCCCGCGCCGGGCTTGGCTTCACCGACGACCGGGCGGTGCGTGAGCGATGCGGGGTGCTGCACGAGCGAGTCGACGCCACCGAGCGAGACCGCGTGGGTCACGAGCTCGCACGCCTCGGTGAAGCGCGCTGCGGCGTCGTAGCCGCCGGCGAGCTCGACGGCGATGATCGACCCGGGTCCCATGAGCTGGCGGCCGAGGAGTCCCTGCGGGTCCTGACCGGGAAGGCCGGGATAGAACACACGGGCTACCGCATGGTGCGCGCTGATCCGCTCCGCCAGCGCCTGCGCGGTCTCCTGCTGAGCGCGCACGCGGATCGGGAGTGTGCGCAGCCCCCGGTGCAGCAGGTAGGCGCCCATGGGATGCAGCAGACCGCCCGTGAGAGCCCGCACGCGCCGCAGGTGCTCGACCCATTCGGTCGGGGCGGCGACGACGCCGCCCATGACGTCGCCGTGCCCGCCGAGGTACTTGGTCGCGCTGTGCAGCACGAGGGTCACGCCGTGCCGAGCGGGCTGCTGCAGCACGGGCGTCGCGAAGGTGTTGTCGACGAGGACGGGCACGTCGCCCGCAGCGGCGACGACGGCGTCGAGGTCGAGCAGTTCGAGGGTGGGGTTGGCGGGTGTCTCGACGATGACGAGACCCGTGTCGGGCCGGATGCTTCGCCGCGATGTCGTCGGCCGTCGCCCAGGTGACCTGGGTGCCCAGCAGTCCGCTCTCGAGCACGTGGTCCGACCCTCCGTAGAGCGGGCGCACGGCGACGATGTGGGGCTTGCCGGAAGAGACGGTCGCGATGAGGCATGCCGTGAGCGCGGCCATGCCCGACGAGAACGCGACGGCGCCGTCGGTGCCCTCGAGGCCGGCGAGGGACTCCTCGAAACGTGCGACCCCCGGCTGCCACAGCCGCTGGTACACGGCGCTGCGATTCGGGCCGAGGTCGTGGCCCGTCGCGAGCTCTTCGTACGAAAGCCCTCCGACCTCGACATCGGGGAGCGGGTTCGTCGTCGACAGCTCGATGGGCGGCACGTGCGTGCCTGCCTCCCGCAGGCCTTCCATGCCGCCGTGGACGGCGCGGGTCTCGAAGCGGTGGTTCTCGGGATGCATGCCCCCACCTCAGCAGATTACAGCGGTATCCTCAATCAATCTCGAAGATGAGCCGCGGATACCCCGCCCAATGCCGAAGATTCTTCATCCCCGAACCGGAAGGCGCGTGTCCATGACGCAGAACCTTGACCTCGACCGGACCGACCGCGCGATCCTCCGCGCTCTGTCCTCCAACGCGCGCGCCTCAGGCTCGGCGCTGGCCTCGAGTCTCGGCATCGCCGAGTCGACCGTATCGCTGCGTCTGCGCCGACTTCAGAGCAGCGGCGTCATCCGCGGATACCGCGTCGAGCTCGATCCCGATGTGCTCGGCGCGACGGTTCAGGCGCTCATCGCCATCCGCCTCGTCAAGCATGCGCGCGCCGAGATCGAGGCTTTCCGACGCACGGCGCCGACGCTCCCCGGCGTCGTGAGCCTCTTCCACATGGCGGGCGCCGACGACTTCCTGCTGCACGTTCTCGCGCGCGACTCCGGCGAGCTGCGCGAGTTCGTGCTGACGTATCTGACGGGACACCCGGCGGTCGCGCACACCGAGACCAACCTGATCTTCGAGCACGCCGACGCCGACGGCTGGCAGAGGTTCCTCGACGGCGCGTGAGGCTTACGCGGGTCCGTACAACCGGGCGATGTCCTTCGAGTCGAGCCATCGGCTGTAGGTGGGCGACTGCGGCCAGCCCGCAGGGCGAGTCCTGCCACTCCTCCTGCCGACCCCAGGGCAGCAGGTCGATGAGCGGGAACGTGTGGGCGAGCTGCTCGGTGCCCCGGCCGTTCGTGTGCCACGTGCGATAGACGGTGTCGCCGTCGCGCAGGAACACGTTGACGGCGAATCCTCCGCCGGGGGGCGCGTCGACGTCGGCCCCGAAGTCGCTGTCGGCCGTCGAGTACCACTCCATGCGGTTGCCCACCTTGTCGCGGTAGGCGAGCGCTTCGTCGATGGGACCCTGCGTCACGATGACGAAGCGCGCGTCGTAGGCGTCGAGGAACTCGAGCCGGTCGTACTGCGTCGTGAAGCCCGTGCATCCGCCGCACTGCCATTCCTTGCCGTCGAACCACATGTGGTTGTAGACGATCAGCTGCGATCTGCCTTCGAAGATGTCGACGAGCCGCACGGGTCCGTCGTCGGCCGACGAGCGTGTAGTCGGGCAGCTCGACCATCGGCAGGCGGCGACGCTGCGCCGCGATCGCATCGAGCTCGCGCGTCGCCGCCTTCTCGCGCACGCGCAGCTCGTCGAGCTCGCGCCGCCACTCCTCTGCATTCGCGATGCGCGGCAGCGCCGTGGTTTCGGTCGTCATGATCGGACCTCCTCGGTCTCGTCCTGGGATGCCTCGGGGCGGGATGCCTCGGAGTCCACCGGCAGCGACGGCTCGGCGCTCTCGTACGCGGCCGACAGCCGACGGTACGGCTTGGAGATGAAGGCGAGCAGCACGACGATCAGCAGCAGCGCGCTCGCGGCCATGAAGGCGAGCGCGATTCCACGGGCCTCGCCCTCGCCGAGGAGCCAGCCGAACCGCTCCTGCCCCTCGACGGTCTCCATGTACGGGATCAGCCAGAACTGCGCGAGCGGGCCGACGATGAACGCCGACACGGGGCCGCGGCGGCTTCGACACTCGCCGCGAAGCCGAACACGCGCCCCTGCTTCTCGAATGGCACGACGCGCTGCACGATCGTCTGCTCCGCTGCCTCGGCGATCGGCATGAGGCACATGAAGATGAGGATGCCCAGGCCGTAGATCCACCACACCTCGCGGATCGCGAAGGTCATGCCGAGCAGTGCGACGCCGACGTTGACGAGCAGGAGCGTGCGCACGGGCTTCTTGCCGATGCCGAAGGTCGCCACGAGCGCGCCGCCGATGATGAACCCGAAGCTCGTCACTCCGAGCACGATCCCCCAGAGCTCGACGGAGAAGAGCGTGAGGCCGTAGGGGTCCATGAGCGCCATGAAGACGCCCCCGACGAGATTGTTGAACGTCGAGAACAGGATCAGCGCGAGCAGCCCCGGCACGGCGATCACGGCGGGGATGACCCCCCGGAAGCCGTAGCTCGTCGGCACTCCTTCGACGTGCGCGATGCCCCGTTCGGGCACCGGAACGAACAGCAGGTGGACGAGGGCGGCGGCTGTCGCGACGATCGCGATGACGACCGTCCACCCCATGCCCAGCAGCCCGATCGACAGGCCCGAGAAGACCGAGGTCACCATGAACGCGATGCCCTGCACGGTGCCGACGAGTCCGTTCGCGCGATCGCGACGATCGCTGGGGACGAGCAGTGTCACCGTCGTCGACAGCGCGATGTTGCGCAGCTGCTCGACGACGCCGCCGATGAGGATGACGCCCGCGAAGATCCAGAACCATGGTCCACCCCAGTCCACGAGCACCGATTCGGGGAACGCGACGTAGAGGATGCCGGCAAGAAGATAGGTGATGAGCGTCACCATGCCCGACAGGAGCATGACGGCCTTCTTCTTGAGCCGGTCGACGATCACGCCGAAGACGACCCCGAAGACCGCGACGAGGAGCATGTACGACCCGCCGATGATCGCGGTCGCGAGCACGGAGCGCGTCTCGAGGTAGGCCCAGAACGTCAGCGCCCACCAGAGATAGCTCGACGTGACGTTCGCCAGGGCGGTGTTGGCCAGCACCTGATAGAAGCTGCGCACCGTGCGGGGGCCGGGCTCCTGCTGCGCGGGCCCCGCGCTCTGCGCGGTTGCGTCCGTCATGTCGTCCTCACGGATTCGGTGTCGCTGCGCGGATGCACGCCTGCGGCGATAGAGTGAATGTGGACATCGTGCACATTGATGTTGACACCGTACACACCGGGCCGGAGTAGTGCAATGATCCTGCAGGCTCGCACCTATCATCACGGGGACCTCCGACATGCCCTCGTCGAGGAGGGACTGCGCCTCGCGCGGACCGGCGGGCCGTCCGCCCTCTCGCTGCGCGAGGTCACCCGCGCGGCAGGCGTCTCGCCCAGTGCGGCCTACCGCCACTTCGCCGATCGCGAAGCGCTCGTGCACGCCGTCGCAGGCGCGGCACAGCTCGCCCTCGCCCGGGCGATCATGCAGCGCGTCGCGGACGCGCCCACGGGCCTCACGCCGGCCGAGGCATCCATCGAGCGACTGAGACGGGTGGGCCTCGCCTACATCGACTTCGCGCGTGCGGAGCCCGGCTGGTTCGCCCTCGCGTTCTTCACTCAGGACACGCAGGCGAACGACGGCATCGTCACGCTCGACGACGAGATCGTCGCGCCGTTCCGGCTGCTCATGGACACGCTCGACGCGATGGTGGATGTCGGCGCACTCTCCCCCGAACGTCGCCCGCTTGCGGAATGGGCGTGCTGGTCGGCCGTGCACGGCTTCGCCGACATCGCCGTCCACGGGCCCGTGCGGTGGCAGCCGCCCGAGGTGATCGACGCCCTCGCGACGGCCGTCGTCGAGGCGGCGATCGTCGGCGTACGCGGCACGTCCGCCCTCGTCTGAGGCGACGCTCCCACCGTTCTGCCAGGCGGACCTGGGGATTCGTCCAGACGGCCCCCCGCAGACTTGACGAGCGGTGTCCGGCCCGAGGACACGTCGCGCCACCGTGCGGGCGCATACCCGAACGACGCACGCCTTCATGCAGACACGCTCCACCTTCCTGCCCGTTCGCCGCGCCCGGAAGGGCGCGCGCTCTCCTCTTCTCGTCGCTGTCGGCGCACTCGTGGGGGCGCTCCTCACGACCGGCTTCGCCGTCGGCGCGACGGCCGCGACGCTGAGCGACCAGTCGGCTGCGCCGACAGTCGCCGACGTCCGCGCCGACGCCGGCACCTCGCTCGCGTCGGCGCGCGACGCACTCGTCGCTGTTCACGAGCTCTCCGGCGACATCGATCGCTCGGGTCTCGACGTCGACGCGCTCACGACCCAGGACACCGGTCCGCTCCGCGCGGCGATCACCCGGCTCGCAGCGATCGATACGCTTCCCGTCATCCTCCTCCCGATGCTCTCCGATGACGCAGACGATGCCGTCCGTGCCGTGCGTGCGGATGTCGCGCAGGCACGTGCGCGCCTGGATGCCGCCGTCGCCGAGAAGGAGGCCGCGGATGCTGCAGCAGAGGCGGCGGCCCAGGCCGCGGCGGCCGCGGCGGCGCTCGCCGCGGGCAACACGGTCGAAGGCGCCAAGGCGACGGCTCAGCAGCTCGCCGCCTCCCAGTACGGCTGGGGCGCCGATCAGTTCTCGTGCCTGTCATCCCTGTGGACGAAGGAGTCCGGCTGGAACTACCAGGCCTACAACGCGTCCGGCGGAGCCACCGGCATCCCGCAGGCCCTCCCCGGCGACAAGATGGCCAGCGCGGGACCGGACTGGCAGACGAACGCGACGACACAGATCGTGTGGGGTCTCGACTACATCTCGCGCGCGTACGGTTCACCGTGCGCGGCGTGGGGTCACTCGCGCGCCGTCAACTGGTACTGACCCCGACCGGCAGGAAGCCCCGCGCCTCTCCGAGACGCGGGGCTTCCTGCCGTTCACTATCGGCGCTTCGCCGTGACGATGAGGTACTCCCAGGGCATGACGCCGTCGCGGAGGAACCGGTCGCCGAGCGCCGCCATGTCGGCGTCGAGTGCCGCGACCTTCGCCGCGTCGTCGGCGATGAAGCGGTAGACCGCGATCGTCGGGCCGTAGTTCGGCCTTGAAGAAGTCGCGGAACTCGGCGCCCGTCGCGAAGCGGTCGACCCGCAGCGCGCGCTGCTGGGCCGACGACCTCGTCGACCCGGTCGCCGAAGAGCTCGCGCACGTGCGTCGACGCTGCCCCACAGCGGAGCGGGCGAGGCGCCGGGAGGAGGCGGCGGCGCGTACGGCTTCATCGTCGCGAACAGCTGGCCGATGAAGCCGTTCGGCGTCCAGCTGAGCACGCCGATGCGTGCCGCCCGGGACGGCACACGCGGACGAGCTCGTCTGCCGCCAGCTGCGTGGTGCGGCGCGAACATCACGCCGATGCTCGACATCACGACGTCGAAGTCGGCGTCGGCGAAGGGCAGCGCCTCGGCATCCGCGGTCTGCCATGTGAGCTCGATCCCCTCCGCCTCGGCGGCGGCGCGCCCGACCGCGAGGAGCTCGGGGGTGAGGTCGGTGGCCGACGACCTCGGCGCCGCGCCGAGCCGCGGGGATCGCCGACGTGCCGGTTCCGGCGGCGACGTCCAGGACGCGCTGGCCGGGCTGACGTCGAGCGCGTCGACGAGGACGCCGCCGAGAGTGTGGACGACCTCGTCGACGACGGTGGCGTAGCTGCCGCTCGCCCACATCGCGGCGTGCTTCGCCTTGAGCGCGCGGTCCTCGTCCGTCGCCGTGATGCGGTGAGTGGTGCTGGTAAAGGATGACATCTGGTTCCTCCGGTCGTGGGTGGTGTCCCCACGGTAGGAATCGGGCATCCCTCGTCACATCGGCGCCGACGCGCAACGGACGGGGGCGCGAGGCCGCGGTGGCGGCTGACGCGTAGCCGTCAGGAGCTCGACAGCAGTCGCGCGACGGCGGCGGTGCGGGCGGTCCGCCCGCTCAGCCCGAGCTTCGCGTAGACGTTCTGCAGATGCCGCTCGACCGTGCGCACCGAGAGGAACAGCTCGGCCGCGATCGCGTCGTTGTCGCGGCCGGCGGCGGCGAGGCGCAGGATGTCGAGCTCGCGCGGCGAGATCAGGGCGGCGACGTCGTCGTGTCGGACTTCGGGCTCCGGGCCGACGATCCGGCTCGAGGAAGTCGGTCATCTCGCGCATGAACACCGGCCACGCCGGCTCGTCGGCGAGGACGATGTGGTTGTTGCTGTCGAGGCCCACGAGCCGCGCGCCGCGGATGCTGGACGGCGAGGTGGCGAGCGTGGTGGAACTCATTCATCTGGTCGCCGCGGCTGTGGATCACGAGCGTCGGCAGATCGAGCTCGGGCAGCCGCCACGTCGAGTCGGTCGACCTGTCGCTGCGCGCGCGAGACGACCGCGGTCTCGGTGTCGCACGCCCGCTGCTGCAGGTCGTCGAGCCACCGCATCTGCTCCTCGGTGCCGCCCGGGATCATCATGCTGCTGAAGACGCGTCGGAACTCCGACGTCGGGCGAGCCCACCCGACCCGGATCAGCGCCTCGAACGCGGCGAGCAGCTCGAGCTCCTCCGGCGTCGCGGCAGCCTCGCGCGCCCGAGTAGCTGCCGTAGAAGACGAGACGCGTCAGGCGCTCGGGATGCCGGGCGGCGTACTCGATCGCCACCGGGCCGCCCTGCGCCATCGCCATGAGCGCGAACCGGTCGAGGCCGGCGTCCTCGACGACCGCCTCGAGGTCGCGCGACCCGAGCCTCGAGGCTGTGGTCGGTGACACCCCGGTCCGAGAGACCGTGCCCGCGCTCGTCGTACCGGATGACCGTCGCGATCCTGCCGAGCTCGACGAGGTAGTGGCGCCAGACCGGGCTCTCCCAGTCGAACTGGAGATGGCTCAGCCAGCACGCGTCGATCAGCAGCGGCGGACCGGACCCGTGCACGGCGTACGCGATCCCGACGCCGTCGGCCGAGCGCGCGAAGCGGATGTCCTGCACGACATCCGCGGTCGAGGGACTCCACGCCGACATCATAGGAGCGTCCGCCGACCGACACACGGGTGCCGCTGGCACGCAACCGCGCGGGGGTGGCGCTGAGCGCCCGCCTGCCGGGCGCGCGAGAAATAATCACGAAAAGATAACGCCAGACCTCTTCCCTTCCGTTACCTGGTCGTTATAGAGTGCAAGCACGGTAGTTGTTTTGCTGTGGCAGCTACCGGACATGTGATTGCAGGACACTCTTGGTGCAAGGGACAAGGGCCGGTCGGAAGCCTCTCCGACCGGCCCTTACTCTTCCGCCGGGGCGCCTGCGAGCGGACGCCGCCGCCGCCCCGCCTCCGCCGCCTCCGCCGCCGCCGCCGATCCGCCGCCGCTCGAACCCGCCGGACGTCGACGAGGACGACGACGACGCGGCCGACAGGGACGAGATCCCTGCCGAGAACGCGCTCGCGTCGAACGCGCCCGTACCGATGTACCAGGACGGCGAGTTGCCCGCGCCGTAGAGCACGGCGAGCTGCTTCGCCCACTGCTTCTCCTGGCCGAACACGACGGCGTACGGCAGCAGCGTCTCGTACAGCGTGCAGCATCTGCCGCGGGTCGGTCACGTCGACCGGCATCCGCTCCGCTCCGGCCGGCGACTGGAGCATGCGGATGCGGTCGGCCTCGGCCCACTCGATGAAGACCTTGAGCCCCTCGAGGTGATCGCGCACCTCGGCGCCCTGCGGCGGTGAGCGGCTTGCGCGAGACGAGGCCGATCACGATGAAGACGACGACCGACCGACACCGACCATCACCAGGAGCGGCACGAGCGCGTCCACACCGTCGTCCAGCGCGACGAACCCGAAGATCCACACCGCACGCCGCGGCGACCAGCGCACCGAGCACCGGCCAGCGCGCGCGACCCGGCCGGCACCGTCCGTCGCAATCCGCGCCGATCGAGCTCCGCGTCGGCGGCCTTGAGGATGCCCTGCGCCGCGCGTCGAGAACCGCGTGTCGGTGCGACCGAACTCGAACTGCTCCCCCGGCGTTCCCGTCGGGAAGAGCCCGTCCAGCAGCATGCGCCCGTCGCCGTCGGCGCGCGACGGATCGACGAGTTCGGCGATGAGCTTGTGGCCGCCGCCGAACCGGCGCTCGCCTTCGACGATCCGGATGCGAGCCGACGACCGCCTGCTCGAGCACCTCGGCCGGGATCGCCTTGGCGGTCCGGCCGAGCAGCACGGCGCTCTCGAGGGCGTCGACACCCGCCGGCGGCGTGTACTCGGCGATGATCGTCGGCCGGCCCGGGCTCGTCGCGCAGCCGCCGCGCTCGCGTGACGGACCGCTCCACGAGCGCCGCGAGCGACTCCGAGGCCGCGACCCCCTGCAGCCACCCCCACGGCGACGCGAGGTAGGACGGGTCGAAGGCCGTGAAGGTGCCGTCCTCGAACCCGACCGCGATGGTCATCGTCTGGTACGGCGCCGACGGCTCGCCGTCGTCGCGGTCGGGACTCCGGCATCCATCGTCGATCTCGCACGTCTGCGTCGAGCCCTGCGTACCCGACGTAGCACGTGACGGCTCACCGTGAGAGCCGCGCGGAGGCTGTCGTCCAGCGTCACGCGGGCCGTCACGCGGCCGAACGACTGCGCCCAGCCGGTGCCGTTGACGTCCCAGTAGAACTCATCGATGCCGGTGTCGGTGTGCACCGTCACGTTCTCGAGCGTGTACGTGAACACGTACGTCTGCCGTCCGTGCACGTAGTCGTCGGCGCGGGACGTCATGGCGTACCAGCCGTCCTCGGACTCGGTCTCGGCGGGGCGCGGGCGACCGGCTTCGTCGGTGATCGAGACGAGCGTCGGGATGCGTGCGGACCGAAGTACGTCTCGGGGACGATGCGCCGCATGCCGCGGTTCTGGTCGTACTCGGGGAACACGGCGACGTACGTCTCGACGACGGTCGCCGCTGCTCGTGCCGTCGTCGGCCCGGCTGAGCCGGTAGTCGACGTCGAGGCTCTCGAACGTGAAGTCGTCGAGATTCGTCGAGACGGATGCCGCGGCCCGCTCGCCCTGGTCGCAGGCTCGCGCCGGCGAACAGTCCGAGGGAGAGAGCGAGCACCGCCGCGACGAGCACACGGATGCCACGGCGCGGGGTCTTCGTCACGTCGCCTGCCCCTTCATATCCGACAGCCTAGGGCCGCACAGTTCGCCGTACTCTGGTGTACGTGACCGATCGCCGCCTCGCCATCGACGCCTGGGAGAGCCTCTTCCGCGCCCAGCACGAGGTGTTCGCCGAGATCAGCGCGGACTTCGACGACACCGACCTCTCGCAGGCCGAGTACGACGTGCTGCTCACCGTGACGCGCTCCCCCGACATGATCGCCCGACTGCGCGACGTGACGGCGAACATGCTCATCAGCCAGCCGAGCGTCTCGCGCCTCGTCGACCGCATGGTCTCGCGCGGACTCATCACGAAGTGCCCCGACCCCGACGACGGCCGCGGGTCGCTCGTGCGTGCGACGGAGGCGGGCGCGTCGGCGTTCCGCGCATCGCGACGACGCACGGCCGCTCGATCGCCGAGCGCATGTCGACGCTGAGCGACGAGCGAGCTCGCACAGCTGCGCGACCTCACGACGAAGCTGCGCCGGACGGCTGCCGCGGGCTGAGCCGCTACGGCGTCCGGCGTCGGAGGGTGAGCGAGGCGAGCACGAGCGAGCCGACCGCGAAGGCGACGACGATGAGCAGCGGGACGCCAGACATCCCACCCCTCGTCCCCCGCCGTGACGGCGTTGATCGTGTCGATCGCGTAGCTCAGCGGCAGCCAGTTGCTGATCGCGTAGAGCACGTCGGGCATCTGATCGCGGGGCATGAAGAGCCCGCCGAGGATGATCTGCGGGAACACGAGCACAGGCATGAACTGCACGGCCTGGAACTCCGTGCGGGCGAAGGCGCTCGCGAGGAGCCCGAGCGCCGTGCCGAGGATCGCATCGACGACCGCGACGAGACCGAGCTGCCAGAGCGGCCCTTCGACCTCGAGCCCGCACACCCACACGGCGAAGGTGACCGTGATCAGGGCCTGGATGATCGCCATGAGCCCGAAGGCGAGGGCGTAGCCGACGATGAAGTCCGCCTTGCCGATGGGCGTCGTCATGAGCCGTTCGAGGGTGCCCGACCGGCGCTCGCGCAGCGTCGTGATCGACGTGATGAGGAACATCACGATGAACGGGAAGAGTCCGAGGATCGCTCCGCCGAACTGGTCGAACACGCCCTCCTGTGCGCTGAAGAGCCACGCGAACAGCCCCACGAGGAGGCTGGGCGCGACGATCATGAGCGCGATCGAGCGCGGGTCGTGGCTCAGTTGACGAAGGACGCGCGCCGTCGTCGCGAAGGTCAGTGCGCCGTTCATGATGCGCCTTGCTCACGTGCCTCGCGGCGGGTCTGCGGGGGATGCTCGGCCGCGGTCGCGCCGGGTGCGCGCTCGTCGCGTTCGATGAGCGCGAGGAACGCGGCATCCGGATCAGTAGCGCCGGTGTCGGAGAGCAGCCCGCCGGGAGTCGTGTCGGCGATGATGCGACCCGCGCGCAGCAGCACGAGACGGTCGCAGCGGAGGGCCTCGTCCATGACATGGCTCGAGACGAGCAGCGTCGCGCCGGCGTCGGAGAGCGCGCGGAAGACTCCCCACAGCTCGGCGCGCAGAACAGGGTCGAGTCCGACGGTCGGCTCGTCCAGGACGATCAGCTCGGGCGTGCCGAGCATCGCGACGGCGAGCGAGACGCGGGTCTCCTGCCCGCCCGAGAGCGACTCGACGGTCTGGTGCTTCTGGCCGGTGAGGCCGACCTGCTCGAGCACGCGCTCTATGTCGGTGCGCGGAGCGCCGATCAGCCGGGCGAAGTAGCGGAGGTTCTGGTGGATCGTGAGGTCGGAGTAGACCGACGCGCCCTGCGTGTCATACGCGACCCGATCGCGCAGGACGCGGGCTCCCGCGGGCGAGCCGAGAACCGTGACGGTGCCGCCCTGGATCTTCTGGACGCCGACGATCGAGCGGATGAGCGTCGTCTTGCCGCATCCCGACGGGCCCAGCAGACCCGTCACCCTGCCTCGCGGGATGTCGAGATCGAGCCCGGTGAACACCGGATTGCGGCCGCGCGTGACCATGAGCCCGCGCACCTCTACCGCGGTTGCGGATGACTTATTCATCACGCGATGAATACTCCGCTCTCGTGGGGCGCGGGTCAAGAGGCGGGGTTGGTCGCCTTGCCGTCGAGCCACAGCGTGTCGGAGGCATCGGCGTGGGTCGTGCCCGTCCCGACGTGCTTCGCGCCGATCTGCGGACCCTTCGTGATCACATGGACGAGCGCCATCGCGTGGCCGCGGCCGAGACCGTAGTCCTCGCCGAGCCACGCGACGATGTCACCCGCCTTGCTCCCTGGCCCGAAGCCCTTCTCGGCGGCCAGATCGATGAACTGACGTGGCGTCAGTGCGGTCTTCTCCTCGATGTTGTCGAGATATGCCTGGAACGACATGCGAGTCCCTTCTTTCAGCCGGTGAGGTAATCCTGCACGTGAGGTCCGACACGGGCGACGAGGTCGTCGACGGATGCCGCGGCCAGACCCGGCAGCTTGAGGACGTAACGCGCGACCAGGAGCCCGGCGACCTGTGACCCGACGAGGCTCGCGCGGAGCGCGGCATCCGGAGTCTCGATCTCCTCGGCGATGCGCCCCACCAGCTCGCGCGCCAGGAAGCCGGCAAGGAGAGGTGTCGCATGCTTGTTTCCGATCGCCGATCGCAGCAGCACGACGCCGCGCTTCTGCACCTCGGGCCTCTCCCACGCCTCGAGCACGTAGCGCACGATGCGCTCGCCGAGGTCGTCGCGCGGCGCGGCGAGCATCAGCGGAACGTCGACATCCGGCCGCATCGGGGCGCCGATGACCTGCCCGAACAGGTCGGCCTTCGTACCGAAGTAGTGGTGGACAAGGGCGGAATCCACCCCCGCGCGCGCAGCGATCCCGCGGATCGTCGCACCGTCGTAGCCCAGGTCGGCGAACTCGGCGATCGCGGCGTCCATGATGCTGTCGCGGGCGCTCGACGCGCCCGCACGGGGGCGGCCGCGCCTTCGCGGCACTGCCGGGACGACGTACTCTGGCACGCGCTCAGCCTACGACCGGCCCGTCACCCGCGGTTGTGGACCTCTCCACCCCAGCCCAGGATGCCCTCCCGTCCTCGGCGCTCGCGCTCTGGCCCGGCGCTCCGGCCAGGCGCTCTGGGCCCGGCGCCCGGCACTCGCCGTTGCCGAAACGCCCCGCCGTCGCCGAGCGCCCCGTGGTTGCCGAGACACCCCGTCGTCGCCGAGACATCCCGTCGTCGCGTGGCATCACAGGGCCGAGTCGGCATGAGAGGGCATTCTCGCCGAGACGGGCGGGTCTCGGCGAGGTACCCCCTCCATGCCGAAAGGCCCCCTCGTTGCCGAAACGCCCCGCCGTTGCACAGCACCGCCCGGCCGAGTCGGCACTACGGGGCAGTCTCGGCACTACGGGGCAGTCTCAGCGAGGAGGGGCAGTCTCGGCACTACCGGGCAGTCTCAGCGAGGAGGGGCGGCCTCCGCAGCAAAGGGCAGTCACGGGAGCGCCGAGGGGTCCCGGGGATGCAGGGAGATCCCGCCGAGAGGGCGCCGGGTGCTACCAGGCGAGCAGGGTCACGGGGGTGAACTCGATCACCGTCGTGTAGCGGTCGAGCATCGATGCCGTCGTGAGGTCGAGGCGCGTGAGCCACTCGTCGTACTTCGCGGTGTAGTCGTCACCGATCGTCTCGACCCATTCGGGTGCGGCGTCGTCGAAGAGCTCGGCCGTGCCGCGCAGCACGGTGAGCTGCTCGCCGTCCTCGCCGGCCTCGAGGTGCAGGGCGACCTTGTCGTTCGCGCGGATGTTCGCGACCTTCGCGGTCTTGGGCTCGCTGAAGATGACGGCCTTGCCGTCGAGCCAGAGGAACCACACCGGCACGGCGTGCGGGTAGCCGTCACGTCCGGACGTCACGAGCCACGCGACCTGCTCGGACTCGAGCCTCGCGAGTGCGCGCAGATGCACCTCGTCGTCCGGGTCGAAGGCGAAGCTCACGATTCCGGCTCCCCGCTCAGGAGGCCCCGCAGCCAGTCGCGGGCCTCGACGAAGACGTCGTCGGAGTACCGGTCCGGATAGCGCACGACGGCGCGGTCCGCGCGCGGGTACGAGCCGAGGAACACGACCTTGGGGCTGAAGCGCCGCAGACCCATGAGGGCGTCCGCCATCCGCTCGTCCTGCACGTGACCGTCGGCATCGATGACGAAGCGGTACCGGCCGAGTTCGTCGCCGATGGGCCGCGACGCGAGCAGCGACAGGTTGATGCCGCGTGTCGCGAACTGCTCGAGCAGCTCCATGAGCGCGCCGGGGTACTCCTCGGGCAGCTCGACCATGAGCGAGGTCTTGTCGGCACCCGTCGGCGGCGGCGGCGCGACCGTGCGGCTCACGAGCACGAACCTCGTCATCGCGTTGGCGTTGTCGCCGATCTGCGAGGCGAGCAGTTCGAGGTCATGATGCTCGAGGATGCCGGGCGGCGCGATCGCGGCATCCGCATCGCTCGTCCCGTCGAGCAGACTCACGGCGCTCGCGACATTGCTCGCTGCGGGGACGTGGGCGTGGGCGGGCAGCGTGCGAGTGAGCCACTGCAGGCACTGGGCGTACGCGACGGGATGCGCCGCGATGAGCGAGACGTCCTCGAGCTTCGTTCCGGGCCGGGCGACGAGCACGAACTCGACCGGGACGAGGTACTCCCCCACGATCCGCAGACCGGGGACCGTCGCGAGGGCGTCCTGCGCCGTCGAGACCCCGCCGTCGACCGAGTTCTCGATCGCGATCATGGCCGCGTCCGACCGGCCCTCGACGACATCGGCGAGCGCTTCACCGACATTGCGCACGGCGTGCCAGCGCTGCCCGCGCGCCTCGGGGACCTGGGCCAGTGCCGCTTCGGTGAACGTGCCGGCAGGCCCCAGGAAGCTGTAGGTGCGGATCGCGGATGCCTCGGGGTCGACAGTCACGCGCTCCAGCCTAGTCACGGCCGGGGGGCGAGCGATCTACTCGAACCGCAGCCACTCCTCGCGAGGCGTGAGCGGCACGAGCGCGGGACGCGCGACGGTCGTTCTGAGATCGAGACGCGACCCTGACCGCGCCGAGGCGAGGAGGGCGGTCATGGCCTCGAGGACGTGCAGCGCCATCGCGCCATCCGCCCGCGCACGGCGCTCGGCCGTCGCGGTGACGAAGTCGACGATGCCGACGCCGCGCGCACTGTCGAGGTAGCCCGCTGACGGCTCGAGGGTGCGCCAGTCCTCGTCTCCGACGCGGAAGAGCCGCACGTCTCCCGCGAAGGTGTTCGGGTCGGGGAGGACGAGGCTCCCCTCGATGCCGTGCACCTCGATGGGCGCCGCGGTCGTCCGCGGTGCCTCGAAGCTCGTCATGAGGGTCGAGAGTGCACCGCTCTCGTGTTCGAGCACTCCGGTCACGTGCGTCTCGACGTCGACATCGATCACCTCGCCCTCGCGGGGGCCGTTGGCGATCGTCCGGGTCGCGCGCGGGGTGCTCGCCGCGCCCGTGACGGAGCGGATCGGGCCGAGGAGATGCACGAGCGCCGTGACGTAGTACGGGCCCATGTCGAGCAGAGGACCGCCGCCGCGCCGGTAGTAGAAGTCGGGATTGGGATGCCACAGCTCATGGCCCGGCGAGGCCATCACGGCGGTCGCCGCCGTGGGCCGGCCGATGAGACCGTCCTCGATCGCGACGCGGGCCGTCTGCACGCCCGTGCCGAGCACGGTGTCGGGCGCGCAGCCGATCGCGACGCCGGCCGCCTCGGCGGCCGCGAGGACGCTCGTGGCCTCGTCGAGCCCTGCGGCGAGCGGCTTCTCGCCGTAGACGCGCTTGCGCTGTGCGATCGCGGCGAGCGCGATCTCGGCGTGGGCGGCCGGGATCGTGAGGTTCAGGACCGTGTCGACGTCGGGCGAGGCCAGCAGCTCGTCGACCGTGCGGGCCGAGGCATCCGGAAGCCTCTCGGCGACCGCGCGGGCGCGAGCGGCGTCGAGATCCGCGACGCCCGTGATCCGGATGCCGGACGCGGCCGTGAGGGTGTCGAGGTACGCGTTGCTGATCGCGCCGAGACCTATGATCCCGATGCCGTGCGGCTGACCCACAGAATGCTCCTCTCGATGATGGTGCGGACGTGCGGCTCCTCCAGCACATCCAGGCTGTGGCCGGGGGTCGCGACGGCGATGCGGCCCTCTCCCCAGTGCCGCGTCCAGACGACGGGCGAGACGACGGGGCGATGCCATGGATGCCACGGCGGAGCGGGATGCGTCGTCGTCGCGAGCACGTCGTTGAGGTCGTCCGTGAGCACCCAGTACTGCTCGGTGTGGAGCGTGAAGTCGGGGATGCCCCGCGTGATGGGATGCTGACGCCCGAGTTCGGTGATCTCGACGTCGTAGCGGAGGAAGTTGTCGTCCTGCTCGCCCACGACCTCGTCGGGGTGCTTGCTCGGGTGCGTCGCGAACTGGCCGCCGACGAGCTGCAGATAGTCCGGCGACGCTCGGAACGAGTCCGCTATGCCGCCGTGCCAGCCCGTCAGGCCCGTGCCGGCCGCGACGGCGCGGCGGAGGCCGTCCAGCTCGGCCTCCTCGATCGTCGACATCGTCACGCTCTGCACGATGACGTGGATGCCCGCCATGACGTCAGCGTCGGCGTAGACCGCGGGAGAGGATTCGATGCGGGTCTCGTAGCCCTGCTCCGCGAGGAACGGCAGGAAGAGCTCGGCGCTCTCGACGGGCCGATGCCCTTCCCATCCGCCGCGGACGACGAGGGCGCGCTTGGTCACGGTGTGGCTCCTCCTGGGATCCAGGCGCGCGAGCCGCGCCTGGTCCATCGTGACAGAGCGCTCCAGGCCGCGACATCCCTCGTCGAAAAGGGCAGACTGGCTTCATGAGCCGCGCAGGACAGCCCGCCGAAGCCTCCGACCTCATCGACATCGATGAGCTGATCTCCGCCTACTACGACCGGGTGCCCGATGCCTCGGTGCCCGACCAGCGCGTCGCGTTCGGCACGAGCGGCCACCGCGGCTCCTCGGTGTCGACGAGCTTCAACGAATGGCACATCCTCGCCACGACCCAGGCGATCGTCGACTATCGCCGGTCGCAGGGCATCGAGGGGCCGCTCTTCCTCGGCCGTGACACGCACGGACTCTCGCTGCCCGCGGAGCGCAGCGCGATCGAGGTGCTCGTCGCGAACGGCGTCGACGTGCGGGTCGACAGCCGCGACTCATGGGTGCCGACGCCCGCGCTCAGCCACGCCATCCTGAGGTACAACAAGGCTCGGAATGCCGCCGACCGCGGCCGTGCGGACGGCATCGTCGTGACCCCCTCGCACAACCCTCCGCGCGACGGGGGCTTCAAGTACAACCCGCCGAACGGCGGCCCCGCCGACACGGACGCGACGGGATGGATCGCCGATCGTGCGAACGAGCTCATCGCGGCCGGGCTCGACGGGGTGCGGCGGACGCCCTTCAAGGACCTCGACGGCGACGCCCTCGACGACTACGACTTCCGCGAGCACTACGTCGCCGACCTCGCGACGATCATCGACATCGATGCGATCAGGCACGCGGGCGTGCGGATCGGCGCCGACCCGCTCGGCGGAGCCTCCGTCGAGTACTGGGCGCTCATCGCTGAGAAGTTCGGTCTCGACCTCACGGTCGTGAACCCCGACGTGGACCCGACATGGCGGTTCATGACGCTCGACTGGGACGAGAAGATCCGGATGGACCCCTCGTCCCCCTCGGCGATGGCGGCCCTCGTCGAGCGCCGGCACGAGTTCGACATCCTCACGGGCAACGACGCCGATGCCGACCGGCACGGCATCGTGACGCCCGACGGCGGCCTCATGAACCCCAACCACTACCTCGCCGTGGCGGTCGACTACCTGTACTCGCACCGCGACGGCTGGCCGGTGGATGCCGCGGTGGGCAAGACCCTCGTGTCCTCGATGATCATCGACAAGGTCACGGCGGCCCTCGGCCGGCGCCTCTACGAAGTGCCGGTCGGGTTCAAGTGGTTCGTGCCGGGGCTGCTCGACGGCTCGATCGCCTTCGGCGGCGAGGAGTCCGCCGGTGCGTCGTTCCTTCGCCTGGACGGCTCGGTCTGGACGACGGACAAGGACGGCATCCTGCTGTGCCTGCTCGCCTCCGAGATCCTGGCCGTGACGGGCAAGACCCCGTCTCAGCGGTATGCCGAGCTCGAAGCCGAGTACGGCGCATCCGCCTATCAGCGGGTCGACGCCCCCGCGACGCCCGTGCAGAAGGCCCAGCTCGCGAAGCTGTCGCCGGATGCCGTCTCGGCAACCGAACTCGCCGGCGAGACGATCACGGGAAAGCTCTCGCACGCGCCCGGCAACGGCGCGGCGATCGGCGGCCTGAAGGTCCAGACCGAGCACGCGTGGTTCGCCGCGCGTCCCTCGGGCACCGAGGACGTCTACAAGCTCTACGCCGAGTCGCTGCGCGGACCCGAGCATCTCGCCGAAGTGCAGGCCGAGGCGCGCGCGGTCGTGTCGGAGGCGCTGGGCGACTGACATCCCGCCGGCGCGTCCGCCCGTGGTGGGCCGGTCGCCTCGGCGGCGGATGCCCTCGCTGACGGCGCCCCCGTGCGCCGCGCCGTCAGAACGCGCGGGCGAGCGCCGCGCCGGCCTCGCGCAGCCAGCGTCCGGGCTCCGCGAGGGCCGAGGCCGCAGAGCCTGCGAGATCGGTCAGCGAGACGTGCGTCGCGAAGCCGGATGTATCGGCATCGGGGGCGATGCGTCCGGCCACGAGTGCGGCGGACGCCGCGCACGCCGACGTCAGCCCGGCGACGTGCGAGGGCACCTTGCCGGCGGCCGACTGCGCATCGAACGAGCCCTCGCCGGTCACGACGACCGAAGCGGTGCGCACGGCGTCGGCGAGACCCACGAGGTGCGCGACCTCCGCCGAGCCCGGAACGAGCCGGGCGCCCCACGCGACGAGGGCGAAGCCCGTGCCGCCCGCCGCGCCCGCACCCGGCGTCGCCGGGTCGGCAGGGAGGAGCGATGCGAGATGCGCGAGCCCGGCATCCGCCCGCGGGACCTCGTCGGACCGCAGGCCCTTCTGCGGGCCGAACACGGCGGCTGCGCCGTCGTCACCCAGAAGCGGGTTCCTGACGTCGCTGAGCACGACCGCCCCGCCTTCCGGGAGAGGCCGAAGGCCTGAGAGGTCGAGGGCTGCGAGGATGTCGAGTCCGCGCGCGCCCGACGGTATCGCCAGTCCGTCGGCATCTGTGAACCGGGCGCCGAGCGCCGTCAGCATGCCCACGCCACCGTCCGTCGAGGCGCTCGATCCGATGCCCAGGACGAGCCGCGAGACGCCGAGATCGAGTGCCGCCGCGATCGCCTGGCCGAACCCGGCGGTGTGGGCATCCCACGGCAGACGGCGCTCACCGAGCAGCTCGATGCCCGAGGTCGACGCGAGCTCGACGACGGCCGTGCCCCGTGGAGCGTCGTCGGTCGGCGGCAGGAGCAGCCAGGCGCTCTCGATCGTGCGGCCATCTGGCCCCTCGACCTGAACGCGCATGCGGGTCGAGCCCGGCACCGCGGCGGCGAAGGCCGCGAGGGTGCCCTCTCCCCCGTCGGCCATGGGGCGCAGCACCGCGACGTCCTCGGGGCGCGCGGTCGCCCAGCCGGCGGCGAGGGCGGATGCCGCCTCAGCCGCGCTGATCGTGCC
The DNA here is from genome assembly GCA_963695125.1 of uncultured Actinomycetota bacterium. Taxonomy (GTDB): domain Bacteria; phylum Actinomycetota; class Actinomycetes; order Actinomycetales; family Microbacteriaceae; genus Microbacterium. The sequence continues at coordinate 453,650 of CAVOFY010000002.1, read as the reverse complement.
TTTGAAGCTGTCGGGGGCGAAGACGACGGTCGTCACAGCGCCGGCGTGCTGTCGCGCAGCTGCACGCTCAGCGCGAGACCCTGGGCATCCGCCGACCATGCCTTGTGGATCGCGGCCCGAAGCGGCGCCACGCGGTGGCTCGCGACCGGTGTCGACGGTGATCTCGGACATCACGCAGAGTTTAGAGGCCCAGCGGGATGCGGCGAGACGCCATCGCCGAAGGGCGGCGCTGCGACGCACGACATCGGCGGGATCGGTGCGATCCGGTCAGGACGTCCGGGCCACAGAAGAGGTGGAGCGTTCGCGCAGTCGCGTCCCCGAACAGTCCGTCCGACGTCACGCCAGGCGGAATGCGGCCCAGCTCACGGGTGGCAGAGATGCGGAGAGGAGGGCCCCGTCGACCCTCGCCCCCTCCACGGAACGCACGCCGACGCGCTCGGGTTCGGCGAGCGTGTTCGCCGCGTACAGATCGTCGTCGTGCAGGATGTGCGACTCGGCGATCGTGAGGTCTCGACGCAGCGGAGCGAGGTCGAGGCGGAGGTCTGCGGCATCCGTCGTCGATCTGTTCACGACGAAGATCGTCACCCCCTCATCGTCGATCGTCGCGACGGCGTTCAGGTTCGGGATCTCGCCGAAGCGCGCGCTCGTGAAGGTTCCCGAGTCGACGGGCACGCGCACCGCGCGCTCCCCCGCGAGCCGTGACGTGAGCGCGAACGGGAAGAAGGTCGTCTGCCGCCACGCGATCCCGCCCGGCTCGGTCATGATCGGCGCGATGACGTTGACGAGCTGCGCGAGGGACGCCGAGCGCACGCGATCGGCGTGCTGCAGGAGCGTGATGAGCAGGTCGCCGAAGACGACGGCATCGAGGGCGTTGTACCGGTCCTCGAGCTGACGCGGTGCGACAGGCCACTCGTCGGGGCCGTACGTGACCGCCAGCGCCTCCCACTTCGAGAGGTACCAGATGTTCCACTCGTCGAACGAGATCATGATGCGCTTGTCGCTCTTCTTGACCGCGGCGACGTGGTCGGCGGTCGCGACAACGGACTCGATGAACTTCGCCATGTCGACGGCCGAGGCGAGGAACTCCTGAGCGTCGCCCTCGCGCTCCTCGTAGTAGGCGTGGCACGAGATGAAGTCGACGTCGTCGAAGGTGTGCTCGAGCACCGTCCGCTCCCACGAGCCGAACGTCGGCATCGTACGACCCGACGAGCCGCACACGACGAGCTCGATCGAGGGGTCGAGCTGCCGCATGCCCTTGGCCGTCCGCGAGGCGAGCTTGCCGTAGTCCTCGGCGCTGCGATGGCCGAGCTGCCAAGGGCCGTCCATCTCGTTGCCCAGGCACCACATCGAGACGCCGAACGGCTCGGTGCGGCCGTTAGCGGCACGTTCGTCGGTGCGCGCGGTCGGCACCGAGGTGTTGGCGTACTCGAGCAGGTCGAGCGCCTCCTCGGTGCCGCGCGTGCCGAGATTGACGGCGAGCATGAGCTCGGAGCCGACCTTGTCGAGCCAGTCCTGGAATTCGTGGAGCCCCACTTGGTTGGGCTCGGTCGCGTGCCACGCGAGATCCAGGCGGCGGGGGCGCTGGTCCTTCGGACCGATGCCGTCCTCCCACCGGTAGCCCGAGACGAAATTGCCGCCGGGGTAGCGGATGGTGCTGACGCCCAGTTCGCGCACGAGCTCGATGACGTCGGAACGGAAGCCGTCTGCGTCGGCCGAGGCGTGCGTCGGCTCGAAGATGCCGTCGTAGATGTGTCGGCCGAGGTGCTCGACGAAGCCACCGAAGATGCGGCGATCGATGTCGGCGATGTCGTTGTGCGGGTCGACCCGCCCGTGCGCGATCGTCATGGGCTCCCTCTTTGATCGGCTCAGTCTTTCGTGGCCTCGCCTTATGGCCTCAGTTTTTCGATGGCCTCAGTTTTTCGATGGCCTCAGTGCCCGCCACAGCGCGGACGTTGAGCGACGGCGAGGGCGCCACAGCCTATCCCGCGATGAACAACGGAGGGAAGGACTTCTGTGACGACCACGAATCCCGCGGTCGTGATGAGGTACGCGCAGCCCGCGGTGTCACTGCGACGCGCCCGGCACGGCGGGAGCTGACTCAGCGCGAGCTCTCGCGGACGACGAGGCGCGTCGGCACGAGTCCGACCTGCGCCGGCTCGCCGCCGATCGCGTCGACGAGAGCCGCGACCGCCCTTTCGCCGAGCGCGTCGAAGTCCTGACGGACGGTCGTGAGCGGCGGCCGGAAGTCCGCGGCATCCGCGACGTCGTCGAAGCCCACGACCGCCACGTCGTCGGGGATGCGCCTGCCGGCGTCGGCGAGCGCGCGCATCACGCCGAGCGCCATCTGGTCGTTCGCGCAGAAGACGGCCGACACGCCGCCGCGTCCCGCGAGCGCAAGGCCCGCCGCGTGACCGGATGCCGCCGACCAGTCGCCTCGCAGTGGTTCGGGCGCCTCCGCCCCCGCGGCCGCGAGCGCCGCCCGCCATCCGCGCTCGCGCGCGTCCGCCGCGAAGGAGTCCTCGGGTCCTGCGACATGCCAGACCGTTCGGTGTCCCGCCTCGAGGAGGTGCTGTGTCGCCGCACGGGCTCCGCCCTCGTGATCCGAGCCGACGACGCCGAACCGATCGTCGGCGGGCGAGTCGACGACAACGAGCCGGAGCCCTGCGGGAGCCGTCGCATCGCGCGCGATCGCCGTCGCCTCGTTGAGCACGATCGCGCCGTCGACGCCCTGCGCGCCGAGGCGCTCGAACGCTGCCGCGACGGACGCAGGTCCGGTCGCCGTGACGACCGTGAGGGCATAGCCTCGAGATCCGGCCGCGTCGGCGACGGCCTGGAGCATCCGGAAGTTCCCGACCGTCGAGAGCGTCGACACGACGAGCCCGATCGTCTGGCTGCGGCCCGTCCGCAGCGCGCGGGCCGCCGCGTGGGGCCGGTAGCCGAGCTCGGCCATCGCGCCTTCGACGCGGGCACGGGTCGAAGGATCGACGCGCGGACTGCCGTTCACGACGCGCGAGACCGTCTGGCCCGAGACCCCGGCGCGGGCCGCGACATCGGCCATCGAGACCCGGCGCGAGGCGCCGTCGGCCGTTACCCGGCGCGAGGGGGCCCGCCGCTCGACCGAGCCGCCCCGGGCGAACTCGGCCTCCAGCCGCGTGAGCGCTGCGACGTCGTCGTCCATGGCCCTCCCGTCTCGAACTCAGGCATGTTGACGTTATCACGGGCTGATTGCTATCGTGTTGACGTGAACACGCCTGAGGTTCCCGCGGCCGACCGCCCTGCGCAGCTGCTCGGCGCGGGTGTCGTCAAGCGCGAGACCACCCTCGCCGACGGGCGCGACCTCATCTACTTCGACGACCCGGGCACGACGCTCCCCGCCGAGCGGGCCGCAGATCTGCGCGCGCTCGATCCCCGGCCCGCGACGGCCACGATGCGCCGCGATGTGCTGACCGGCGACTGGGTGTCGATCGCCGCGGCCCGCCAGCACCGCGCCTTCCTGCCACCCGCCGAACTCGACCCGCTCGCACCCCAGACCCCTGGCAATCCTTCCGAGATCCCATCGGTGTACGACGTCGCCGTATTCGAGAACAAGTCACCCTCGTTCGGGCCCGCCCTCGGCGAGGCCGAGGGCGATGCCGACCTCGACGCCCCCGGCCTCGGCCGTTCGCTCACGTCGGTCGGCCGGTGCGAGGTCGTGTGCTTCAGCCCCGAGCCCGCCGGCTCGTTCGGCACGCTGACCCGCACCCGCGCCCGCACGGTCATCGAGGCCTGGGCCGACCGTACGGCGGCACTCTCGAGCCTCCCCGGCGTCGAGCAGGTCTTCCCGTTCGAGAACCGCGGCGAGGCGATCGGCGTCACGCTCGCCCACCCGCACGGCCAGATCTACGCCTACCCGTACGTGACTCCGCGGACGACGACCCTCCTCGCCTCGATCGACCGCGAGGGCCCCGACCTGTTCGCCCGCATCCTCGACGTCGAGCGCGCGTCCGACCGTGTGATCCTCACGGGCGAGCATTGGACCGCCTTCGTGCCCTTCGCGGCACGCTGGCCTCTCGAAGTGCACGTCCTGCCGCACCGCCACGTCGCCGACCTCGCCGAGACGACGGATGCCGAGCGCGATGAGCTCGCCCCCTTCTACCTCCGACTGCTGCGCGGCGTCGACGCCCTGTACGACAGCCCCACGCCCTACATCGCCGCGTGGCATCAGGCGCCCGTGCGGCGTGCGCGCGACACAGCGCGCCTGCACCTGCAGCTGACCTCTCCGCGCCGCGCGGTCGACCGCCTGAAGTACCTCGCCGGCTCCGAGGCGGCGATGGGCGCCTGGATCGGCGACGTCCTCCCCGAGGCGGCCGCCGAACGGCTGCGCGACGCCGTCGCCACCGTGCCGGAGGTGCAGTGATGGATGCCTCGACCGCCGCGCGCCGCCTGTTCGCCGACTCGTTCGAGGGCGAGCCCCTCGGGACGTGGTCGGCCCCCGGCCGCGCGAACCTGATCGGCGAGCACACCGACTACAACGACGGGTTCGTGCTGCCCTTCGCGATCCAGCACCGCACGCACGTCGCCCTGGGGCTGCGTGAGGATGGCGTCATCCGCGTCGTCTCGACGTTCGAGGAGGGGACCGTCGAGGTGCCGCTGGGCGAACTGGACACGCTCTTCCCCGATCGCCGGGACGAGATCGTCGAGTGGGCCCGCTATCCGCTCGGCGTCGCCTGGGCACTCCTGCAGCGGACGGGCGCCACCGACGTGCCGGGCGTGGACCTCGCCTTCGCATCCGCCGTCCCGGTCGGCGCGGGGCTCTCCTCATCGGCGGCGATCGAGGGCGCCACGGCGTCCGCGCTCGACGAGATGTGGGGCCTCGGTCTCGACCACGTCTGCCTCGCGCAGGCTGGACGCACGGCCGAGAACGAGGCGGTCGGCGCCCCGACCGGGATCATGGACCAGATGGCCTCGCTGCTCGGCCGCGCCGATGCCGCGATCTTCCTCGACTGCCGCACCCTCGACGCGCACGTCGTCGATCTGGGCTTCACGCAGGCCGGCCTCGAGCTCGTCGTGATCGACACGGGCGTCTCGCACGCGCACGCGACGGGCGGCTACGGCGAGCGCCGTGCCTCCTGCGAGCTCGGCGCGGCCCTCATGGGCGTGCCCGCGCTGCGGGACCTCGACGTCGACGACCTGCCCCGTGCCGCCGAACTGCTGGACGACGTGACCTTCCGGCGCGTGCGGCACATCGTGACCGAGAACCAGCGGGTGCTCGACACCGTCCGCGTGCTGCGCACCGACGGACCGACGGCGATCGGCGACCTCCTGGTCGCTTCGCACGCGTCGATGCGCGACGACTTCGAGATCTCGATCGCCGAGCTCGACACGGCGGTCGAGGCTGCACTCGCCGCCGGTGCCGTCGGCGCCCGCATGACGGGAGGCGGCTTCGGCGGCGCCGCCATCGCGCTCGTTGCGAGAGAGCGGGTCGAGGCCGTGCGGGATGCCGTGGGCGCAGCGTTCGCGGCATCCGGATTCGCGGCACCGAAGGTGTTCACCGTGACGCCGTCGGCCGGAGCGCACCGCGACGCGTGACGCCTGCGGCAGCGCGCACCGCGATGCCTGATCCCGCGCGAGATTCCGCGCAACCCCTGGCGGCGCGGGAGGCAGCGCCCTAACGTCGATCGTGGCCGGGGCGACGGGTCGCGGCCGGAAGGAGAGCTCGTGGCATACCTCACCGTCGGGACCGAGAACTCGGCCGACATCGACCTCTACTACACCGATCAGGGCGAGGGCCAGCCGGTCGTGCTGATCCACGGCTTCCCCCTCAACGGCGAGTCGTGGGGCAAGCAGCAGGCGGCGCTGCTGGATGCCGGCTACCGCGTCATCGCGTACGACCGCCGAGGGTTCGGGGCGTCGTCCAAGGCGGGAACGGGATACGACTACGACACCTTCGCAGCCGACCTGCACGCCCTCATCGAGGACCTCGATCTGACGAATGCCGTGCTCGTGGGCTTCTCGATGGGCACCGGCGAGGTCGCCCGCTACCTGGCGCGCTACGGGGCGGCGCGCATCGCGAAGGTGGCGTTCCTCGGCTCGCTCGAGCCGTACCTGCTCCTCACGGAGGACAACCCCGACGGCGCCGGGCCGCAGGAGTTCTTCGACGGCATCGCAGCCGATGTCCGCGCCGACCGCTATGCCTTCGTCCGGGGCTTCTTCGACGGCTTCTACAACCTCGACGACACCCTCGGCACGCGCATCTCGCAGGATGCGGTCGACGCGTCCGTCCAGGTCGCGAACCTTGCGGGCAACACGGCGATCGCCGCCGCGCCTCTCACGTGGCCGACCGACTTCCGCGCCGACATCGCGTCGGTCACGGTGCCTGCGCTCATCCTGCACGGCACGGCCGACAACATCCTGCCGATCGACAAGACGGCGCGGCGCTTCCGCGAGCTGCTCCCGGACGCGACCTACGTCGAGCTCGAAGGCGCACCGCACGGCCTTCTGTGGACGCACGGGGCCGAGGTGAACGAGGCGCTGCTCGCGTTCCTCGGTTCGTAGACGACGGATGCCCCGGCCATCGCGGCCGGGGCATCCTCGTCGGCTCAGCTCTGGGGTGCGTTCCCCATCGCGATGAGTCCCTCGATCATCTCGGGGCTCACGCCGCCCGGGCTGCCGCTCGCTGCGGCGAACATGCCCGCCCGCCCGATCGGGAACGACTCCATCATCTTGGTCATATCGACGCCCTCGGGCATGATGGCCGCCGCGGCATCCATCGTGCCCATCATCTGCGCGATCGCCGCCTGAACCATCGGTCCCACGACGGGGTGCGCCATGACCTCGCCGATCGACGACGTCTTCGAGAGCGGCAGCGACACCACATCGCCGGCGATCTCGACCGACGTCGAAGAGCGGATGTCGCGGCTCGACGCCCCGACCTCGATGTCGTACGCGCCGCCTTCGACGACCCAGCCGTCGACGCGGATGTCCCAGTATGCGAGGTCGCCACGACGGACCGTGAGCGTCACGTCCTGCGTCTCGCCCGGCTCGAGCGCGACCGAGGCGAACGCCTTGAGCTCGCGCACGGGGCGCTGCACGCGACCACCGGGCAGCGCCGTGTAGACCTGCACGACCTCGCGACCGGCGCGGGCGCCCGTGTTGCTGACGGCGACCGTGACGTCGATGTCGCCGTCGTCGCGCACCGCCGCCGAGGCATCGCCGTACGCGAACGTCGTGTACGACAGGCCGTGGCCGAACGGGAAGGCGACGTCCATGCGACGGGCGTCGTACCAGCGGTAGCCGACGAACACGCCCTCGCCGTAGCGCGTGTGCGAGAACTCGCCCGGGAAATCGAGGAAGGCCGGGGTGTCCTCGAGGCGCACCGGGATCGTCTCGGTGAGCTTGGCCGAGGGGTTGACGTCTCCGTAGCAGGACGTCGGCGATCGCTCCGCCGCCCGCCTGGCCGAGGAGCCAGCCCTCGACGATCGCGGGGACGCGGCCCGCGAAGGGCAGAGCGACGACGCCGCCGTTGGACAGCACCACGACGGTGCGGGGGTTGACCGCGAGGACGGCGTCGAGCAGGTCCAGCTGGTCGGTCGGCAGATCGATGTCGTCGCGGTCGTAGCCCTCGGACTCGAGCCGTGCGGGAAGACCGAGCATGACCACGGCGACGTCGCTCCGGGCGGCCAGCGCGACGGCCTCGGCGCGAAGGGCCTCGACCTCGGCGGCGTCGGGGTCGGCGGCGATCGAGAAGCCCTGCGCGGTGGCGACGAACTCGTCACCGGCCTTCGCCGCGATCTCGCGCGGCAGATCGTCGACCCGCGTCGGGTTGATGAGCGACGAGCCGGCGCCCTGGAAGCGCGGCTTGTCGACGAAGGCGCCGATGAGCGCGACGGAACGCTGCGGCGCGAGCGGAAGCAGATCGCCCTCGTTCTTGAGCAGCACGATGCCGCGGCCCGCGGCCTCGCGTGCGAGCGCGTGGTGGGCGTCGACGTCGAGGGGACCCTGGAACCGACCGGCACCCTCGGTCGCCTTGCGCACGAGGTCGAGCACACGGCCGGCTGCGACATCCAGCGTGGACTCGGGGAGCGAGCCGTCGCCCACCGCGGCCACGAGCTGCGCATCGGTCACGCCGTTGGATGTCGGCATCTCGAGGTCCATACCCGACGCGAGCGAGGGCACGCGCTCGTTGACGGCACCCCAGTCCGACACGACGAGTCCTTCGAAGCCCCACTCGTCACGCAGGACCGACGTGAGCAGCCACGGGTCCTCCGACGCGTAGACGCCGTTGATGCGGTTGTAGGAGCACATGACGGTCCACGGCTGGGCATCCTCGACGACCCGCTGGAACCCGCGCAGGTAGATCTCGCGCAACGGCCGGGGGTCGACGTCCGACGACGACCGCATCCGGTCGTCCTCCTGGTTGTTGGCTGCGAAGTGCTTGAGCGACGTGCCCACACCCTGCGCCTGCACACCCTCGACGTACGCGGCGCCGAGCACGCCCGAGACGATGGGGTCCTCCGAGAGGTACTCGAAGTTGCGGCCGCACAGCGGCGAGCGCTTGATGTTGACGCCCGGGCCGAGCAGCACGGCGACGCTCTCGATCGACGCCTCGACGCCGAGCGCTTCTCCGACGCGGCGGAGGAGCTCGACATCCCACGACGACCCCAGCGCGACAGCCGGCGGGAAGCAGGTCGCGGGCACGCTGTCGCCGATGCCGAGGTGGTCTCCGCCCTCGCGCTGCTTGCGCAGACCGTGCGGGCCGTCCGTGAGCATGATCGACGGGATGCCGACCCGCTCGATCGGCTGGGTGTACCAGAAGCTCGCGCCGCTCGTGAGAGCCGCCTTCTCTTCCAGCGTGAGGTCGGCGATGGTCGGGTCGGTGGTCACATCGGTCATCTCATCAGCTTTCGTATCGAAGTGGGGCGTCATCGGACGGATTTGATCGGCAGGATCGCGAAGGCGCCGAGGATGCCGAGCACGATCGCGACGGGGAACAGCGCCGCGTAGCCGAACGCGAGCGCGATCGCGCCCGCGATCCCCGGAGCCAGAGTCTGCGGGAGGGTCGCGGCGATGTTGACGACGCCGAGGTCTTTCGCGAACGACTTCGCCGACGGGAGCACTTCGCTGATGAGTGCCGTGTCGACCGCCTGGAACATGCCGAAGCCGAAGCCCGCGATGAAGGTCATGATCATCCACGACGTGATGTCGGGCCAGATCCACGGCAGGAGGAAGGCGAGGCTGACGACGGCTGACGACGCGAAGACGAACGGCTTGCGTCGGCCGATCCGGTCGGAGAGCGGACCCGACACCACGGTCGAGATGATGATGCCGACGAGGCTCAGCAGGCCCAGCACCGGGATGATCTGCTCGGGGTGCTCGACGCCGAAGTAGTCCGTCAGGAGGAACAGCTGGAGTCCCGTCACGGCGAAGTAGCCGGTGTACAGCAGCAGTCGCCCCGTGAACGCCCAGAAGAAGTCGGGGTGCTTGATCGGGCTCACCCAGAAAGTCCGCAGGAACTCCGCGACGCTGAAGGGCTCGGGGGTGATCTTGGCGCTCGAGTAGTCGGGGTTGAACACGACGAACAGCGCGAGGACCGCGACGGCGAAGACCGCGAAGAACACGTAGCCGGCGGTGATGCTGTTGAAGAACAGCGATCCGACGATCTGGCCGCCGAGAGCGCCGACCATGAGTCCGATGCCGCTCAGCGCCGCGAACGTGCCGCGCCGCTTGAGCGGCACGCGGTCGGGCATGATCGCCGAGAGCGGACCCTGCGCGAAGTTGAAGGTGATCTGCACGAGGGTCCAGGCGATGATGATGCCGACGAGCGAGTTCGCGAATGCGAGACCGACGAGCGAGAGAGCACCTGCGAGCGACCCGATGATCATCCACGGCGCACGGCGCCCGAACCGGGAGCGCGTGCGGTCGGAGATCTGCCCCGCGATCGGCTGAGCGATCATGGCGCAGAAGGCGCCGATCGTCATGATGATCGTGTAGTTCGCGAGCTTGCCCTCTTCGCCGAGGAGGAGCGTCGTCTGCTGCGGGAGCAGGATGCCGGGCACGGCGCCCCAGATCAGGAAGATGCCGATGTTGGCCGGGACGACCCACATCATGAGGCGACGCAGGCCCTTGATGGGCGCGGGCGGGTCGTCGTTGCCGGCTGCTGTCGCGACGAAGGTGTTCTCCGTCATGGGCGCGTCGCTGGCGAGGTCGGGTTCTGACGTCATCGTCGGGTTCCTCTCGGGCGTCCGCCATGGACGCCGGTGCGAAAACCATATATCACTAGGTTTTGGGAAATCAAGCGTCATTGGGTTTACTGGGCCCTATGCCAGACCAGCACGGACGCCGGGGCTCCTACGCCAAGGGCGTGGCCAAGCGCGAAGAGATCCTCGAACGCGCCCTCGAGGTCATCGCCCGCGAGGGCTATCGCGGCGCGTCCGTGAAGGAGCTCGCGGAAGCCGTGGGGCTCAGCCAGGCCGGCCTGCTGCACTACTTCGACAGCAAGGAGGAGCTCTTCACCGAGATCCTCCGCAAGCGCGATGAGATCGACGCGGCCGGATACGGGGACTTCGACGCCGCCGATGGGGTGCCCCCCGCTGCTCTGCGCGAAGGATTCCTCGGCGTGATCCGCCATAACGCCGAGGTGCCCGGTCTCGTGCAGCTGTTCGCCCGCCTGTCGGTCGACGCCGCCGATCCCCACCACGCCGCGCACGACTTCTTCGTCGATCGCGGGCGCACGCTCCGCGGAGCCTTCACCACCGCGATCACCGAGCTCCAGGCCTCCGGCGACGTCAGCGACCGCATCGATCCCGCGACCCTCGCGCGCGTCTTCCAGGCGGTGGCCGACGGACTGCAGGTGCAGTGGATGCTGGAGCCCGACGTGGACATGGCTGCAACCGTCGAAGCGCTTTTCACCGCCCTGTCGGTCGCGCCCCGCCCGACACCCGAGGATCCCTCATGACAGGCGATCCCGTCGTCGCGATCTCGTCGGGCGCTGTCCGCGGACTGCGGCGCGGCGCATCGGCGGCCTTCCTCGGCATCCCGTTCGCCAAGGCCCCCGTCGGCGACCTGCGCTTCGCCGCCCCCGTCCCGCCCGAACCGTGGGACGGCGTGCGCGATGCGCGCGAATACGCCCCGACCGCACAGCGCGGCGACAAGGGCATCACGCTCATCCCCGAGCCCTCGATCCCCGGGGACGCGACGCTCAACGTCAACGTCTTCACCCCGGCGCCGGGCGATCCGGACGCGGCGCTGCCCGTACTCGTGTGGATCCACGGAGGCGGATATGTCGCCGGCTCGCCGGCGAGCCCGTGGTACGACGGTCGTGCCTTCAACCGCGACGGCATCGTGACCGTGTCGATCTCGTACCGTCTCGGGTTCGACGGCTTCGGCCACATCGCCGGCGCCCCCTCGAACCGCGGCGTACGCGACTGGCTCGCCGCCCTCGAGTGGGTGCGGGAGAACATCGCGGCCTTCGGCGGCGACCCCGCGCGCGTCACGATCGCCGGCCAGTCCGCGGGCGGCGGCGCCGTGCTGACGCTCCTGGGCATGCCGGCGGCGCAGCACCTCTTCCGCGCGGCCTGGGCGCTGTCCCCCGCGCTGGCCGACGTCTCGCATGAGCGCGCCCGCACCTTGTCGGCGAAGATCGCCCACCTCGCCGGGGTCGCCCCCACGCGCGAGGGCTTCGCGTCCGTCCCGGAGGCCGAGATCGAGAAGCTGCAGGATGCCGCGACCCGCGCGGCCCCGGGCAACCCTGTCGCGATGCTGACCGACCTCATCGACGACGGACTCCCGTGGGGCCCCGCGATCGACGGGGACCTGCTGACGAGGCCCACCCTCGAGTCGCTCGCGGACGGCGTCGGCGCCGACAAGCCCCTCGTGCTGGGCACGACCGACGACGAGTTCACGATGGTGCTGGATGCCGCGAAGAGCCGGCTCCGGCTGATCCCCGCGGGACTCGCACTCGCCCGGGTCCTGCCTGACCGTGCGACGCGGCGCGCGTACCTCGCCGCCAACACAGCGCAGCGCCGCAAGGGCACGGCAGCCGTGATCGGCCGCTTCGTGACGGACGCGATGTTCCGCGCAGGCGTCGTCCGTGTCGCGGATGCGCGCGGCGACGCCGACACCTGGGCGTACCGGTTCACCTGGCCCTCGCCCACGCGCACGTGGGCCCTGCACTGCCTCGACGTGCCGTTCTGGTTCGACTGCCTCGATGCCGAAGGCGTCTCGGCCATCGCCGGCGATGAGCCGCCCCGCCGACTCGCTGCCGCCGTCCACGGCTCGGCCGCGTCGTTCATCCGCACGGGCGACCCGGGCTGGCCCGCGTGGGCGCTGCATCCCGGCGTCACGCGCATCTTCGGCGGGGACCGCTCCGCGCCCGACGTCGCCGCCGACGGCTACGCGAGCGTCCGAGCGCTGCTGGGCTGACCGCACGCGCGGAAGGAGGGGGGATGCCGTGGCATCCCCCCTCCTTCCGCGCACTGCTACTTGACGGTGATCTTCGTCAGCTCCATCGGGATCGCCCGCAGGCTGTCCGACTTCAGTTGCGCCCACGTCGACCACGTGCCCCACAGGAGACCCTTGAGCGTGTAGTCGAACGTGACCGTCCCGCCCGCCTGCGGCGGGCTGGTGGCGATGGCGATCTCATCTCCACCCGACGGGAGCGCCGCGAGCTGCGCACCGCTCGAGCCGTCGCGGTTCTCGGCACCGGTCACGCCGTCCACCGCCGAATCGCCGACGGCGTCGCCGCCGTAGGTGAACCATGCGCCTTCGACGCCGCCGACCTGGATCCACGTCTGGAAGGAGTTCACGCCGTTGCCGCTGAAGGTCGGCACGTCCTCCCACTCGACGATGATCCAGTCGTCGATGCCATCCGTGAGCACGTTGACCTTGATGGTTCCGCCGGCCTCGGGGTTGAGGTCGGTCCACAGCGGAGCGAGCACATTGTTCGGCGCCGCCGGGTTCGGGAGCGTCTGCGGCCGCGCCGTGACATCGCCCGCTCCGGCGCCGCCGACGACGACATAGCCGTTGCTCGTGATGCCCAGCCGCGTGTACGTCTCGCCGCCGTACTGGAACCCCGGCACGTCGACGTTGACCGCTTCATCGTCCGCGAGGTCCACGACGACGTTGCCGCCGAACGGTGCCAGGCTCACATAGCCGGCCGGAGACGCTCCCGGCGCGACGCTCGTGATCCGGGGAGGCAGCGCCGGGTCGAGAGTTCCGGACCACTTGGCACCGAGCGCCGTCTTCTTGGCAGGAGCCGTGACCGACTTGACCTGAAGGAGCGGGTTGGCCGCCACGTCGATCGTCGCCTGCACGGGCACCGGCAGGTAGTTCGCCGCCGTCACCGTGCACGTCGTGATCGAACCGCGCTTGATGGTGGTCGGATCGCACGTCTGCGAGAACGAGACCTCCGCCTCGCCCACGTTCGCAGCCACCGGGAGGACGACCTTGTTGCCCGCCTTCGGGGTGATGGCGATCTGCCCCTCGTACCAGCCGTCCGCGGTGCCGAGCGCGTCGAGGATGACCGTGAGGTCCTTCGATTTGCCCGCGGCGAGCGTGAACGACGACGGGACGACGGTGACCCGCAGTCCGTTCGCGCCCGTGGCCTTGACCGTGAACTGCTGCGACTTGCCGCTGACATTCGTGACGGTGCGCTTGGTCGAGACGGCTCCGGGGAGCGGATCGATGTAGACGCTCGGGATGTTGAGGTCGATCCGGTGGAGCGGATCTCCCGCACTCGCCAGGAAGTCGGCCGACCCTTCGCTGATCGTCAGCACGGGAGCGACCGCCCGATCTGCGCGGATCGATCCCGCACCGCGGTCGAAGACACCGGCCTTCGAACCGTCGACGTTCACGACGTCCTGCAGCGAGGAGGTCATGAGCGCCGATTTGATCTGGCCAGGAGTCCACGTCGGATGCGCCGCCTTGACGAGCGCCGAGACGCCCGCTGCGTGCGGCGACGACATCGAGGTCCCCGCGATCGCCTGGTACAGCTCACCCGGGTAGCTCGCGTCTGCCGAGGGCTCGGGCGTGTTGCCCGCGAGCACCTGCACACCGGGCGCCGTGATGTCGGGCTTGAGGAAGTCGCCGACGGGCCCGCGAGAGCTGAAGGCCGCCATGACATCGCCCTGCGCGACGGTCGCCGTGCCCTGTGCCCACTCCGCGGAGACGTCCGGATGGTCCGTGATGAACGCGATGACGTCCGCGTTCGGGCCTTCCAGCTGGATCGCGGGGAGGAAGTGGTTGTCGGTCTGCAGGTCCTGCGGCGACGGGTTGGCGAGGATCATGCCCGCCGCGCCGCCGAGCGAGGCGTTGTAGCCCTTCTCGACACGCCCGTTGCCGCCGCGCACGCAGAGCACGATCTGGTCCGTGAGCGATCCCGCCGCGAACGGCGTGAGGCACAGCTCGCCGCCCGTGTAGCCGGGGACGTTCTGGGCGAGCACGACCGGGAGCGGGCCGACGCCGTCGGTGATCGTCGTGCCCTGCTTGACGAAGGACGCTCCGTCGCTCGAGGTGAGCACGAGCGCCGATGTGAACGCGCGGTCCGAGGTGGATGCCCCGACCGTCGTCACCCAGGGGCTCGCGTGGTCGAGGGTCGACGCCGCCGGACCCGAGTTGCCCGCCGAGGCGTTGACCGTGATCCCCGCCGCGAAGGCGTCGAGGAACGCGAGCTCAGCCGCGTCATACGGGTCCTGGCTGCCGCTGATCGAGTAGTTGATGACATCCACGCCGTCCAGCACGGTCTGCTGGATCGCCGCGACGAGGTCGCCGTCGAATCCGCCGTCCGGGCCGAGCGCGCGGTACGCGATGATCGATGCACCCGGGGCGACACCGCTGATCGGTCCGCGGTCGACGCCGTAGATGGGCGTCGTCGCGACGTGGCTGCCGGCCGCCGTCGTGGCGGTGTGCGTGCCGTGGCCGTCGGAGTCACGCGCCGAGCACAGGGTCGCCGAGCAGAAGTCCTCGGCGCCGGCGGGGTTCGACGAGCTCTGGTACTGGGTGAGGAAGGCGTAGGCGCCGATGAGCTTGTCGTTGCAGGCGAACGCGGCGCCGACGCTGCCGTCGCCGAATTCGCAGGCCCAGGGACCGCCCGCTGGCTTCGGGATGCCGTTGTCGGCGAGCATCGGGTGCTCGGGCCAGATGCCGGTGTCGATGACGCCGACGATGATGCCCTGGCCCGCCTTGTCGCGTCCGCCCAGGCTCGGCCAGACCTTGTCGGCGCCGATGAAGGTCGTCGCGTCGGCGTCGGGCGCGGGAGTCGTCGGCGGCAGCGCGACCTGCGCGCGCGGTGCGGCGGGCGGCGGAGTCGTCTGCTCAGGAGTGACGTCGGGGTCGGGTTCCGTCGTGGCAGGCGGCGTCGACTCTTCCGGCGTCGTGGAAGGCGCCGGCGTGGGCGTCGGCGTCGGCGTCTCGCCCACGCTCGCCTGACGCAGCTCGTTGCTCTGGACCGCGGCGACCGAGCTCAAGGCGGCGAGGTCCTTCGCGCGGTTCGCGGGGATCGTCATCGAGAAGCCGCCGTAGACGGTGACGAACGTCGAGACGATGCGGGCGCCCGGAACCAGCGCGAGCGCCTCGGCCTGCGCGGCGGCGATGCGGTCTTCCACGTACGCGGTGTACTTCGCGATGGCGGCGCTGCCGTCCGAGATTGCGATCCCCGTCACTTCGGGGCTCGTCGCGGCGTAGCCGTCGACGCCTCCCGTGTAGGAGGCGACAGGGTCGACATCGACCTTCACCATGACGGGTGTGACAGCGCCGTCGGAGCGCGCGAGCAGCTCCGGGTCGCTCTGGGCGAGACGACCGGACGCGGATTTCGCGCCCACGACGGCCTCGCCATCCTGGGTCACTCCACCTTTTGAGGTGAAGTCCGACGCATCCGACTGGGCGGATGCCGGGCCCGCAAGCGCGGTGACCAGCAGTCCCGCCACCGCGACGCCTACGATCCAGGCACGCGAGTGACGGTAACGGGAATTGCTCATGGCACTCCTCATCGATCACGCGGGGCGCTCTCAAGGGGGGACTGCAGTCGGCGCCCCGACATAGTGGGGAGGATAGGCCGATTCCCGTAGCCGCACCAGGTCTTGTTCTGCTGACGGCGTGCTCGGTAAAGTCTGTGACTTCGAGGCCGCTCGCTCAGGCCAGCGCGCCCACTACCTCGCGCTCGAAGAGCTCGATTCCCGACCGGTCGTAGGCCGCTTCGGGGAAGTAGTGGATCGCGTACCCGAGTCCGTGCGACGCCCGCTCCGAGAGCCGCTCGACGATCTGCTCGGGCGTGCCGAAGGCGGGCGAGCCGAGGTAGTCGCGCTCGATGCGGTCGGCGTGCTCCTGGCCCACGTGCGGCAGCAGTCGCGCCTTCACCTGCGCGAGCCGGTCATGCGCCTCGGCTTCGGTCGGCGCGACGATCGTGTTGAAGTTCGTCGACCGCGTGATCTCGGAGAAGTCCCGGCCGATCGTTTCGCAGTGGCCGCGCAGGACGCTGCTCTTGTGGTCGAACTCCTCGAGGCTGCCCCCGAAGTTCGTGTACGACGCGTACTTCGCCGCGATGCGCAGCGTCACCTTCTCGCCACCGCCGGCGATCCAGAACGGGATGCCGCCGCTCTGCCGCGGCAGGGGCCGGACGATCGCACCGTCGACCTGGTAGTAAGCACCGTCGAGCGTCGCCGAGCCCGTGGTCCAGGCCTGTTTCATGATGTCGACGCCTTCGCGCAGCATCCCGAGCCGGTCCTTGACCTCGGGGAAGCCGTACCCGTAGGCGCGCCACTCGTGCTCGTACCAGCCGCCGCCGATGCCCATCTCGACGCGGCCGCCCGAGACATGATCGACGGACGCCGCGACCTTCGCGAGATACGCCGGATTGCGGTAGCCCATGCACGTGCACATCTGGCCGAGTCGGATGCGGGACGTGGATGCCGCGAACGCCGACATGAGGGTCCACGCCTCGTACGTCGCCTCGTGGCTTGCGACCGGCGTCGTGTGGAAATGGTCGTACACCCACAGCGACTCCCACGGGCCGGCGTCGGCGCGCTGCGCCAGATCGAGCATCGTGTTCCACTCCTCGACGGGGTCGATGCCCACGAGGTCGAAGCGCCAGCCCTGGGGGATGAAGGTTCCGAATCGCATCGCTCAAGCCTATGGGCGCCTGCGGCGGCGGCGGCCGTTGCCGCGGGATCAGGACGGCGCGGCGGGGACGATGACGGCATGCGGCATCCGGCCGCGCATGACGGCGATCGCCTCGGGGTTGGCGTCGACGAGCACGGCGTCGCGGCCGAGGGCCGAGGCGACGGCACCGGTCGTGCCGCTGCCCGCGAAGAAGTCGAGCACGCGGTCGCCGGGGCGGCTCGAGGCCTGCACGATGCGGCGGAGGATGCCTTCGGGCTTCTGCGTCGGGTATCCCGTCTTCTCACGACCCGTCGTCGGCACGATCGTGTGCCACCACACGTCCGTCGGGAGCTTTCCGCGCTCGGCCTTCTCGCGGGTCACGAGGCCGGGCGCCATGTAGGGCTCCCGGTCGACCGCCGTCGAGTCGAACCAGTAGCGATCGGGATCCTTGACGTACACGAGGATCGTGTCGTGCTTCGTGGGCCAGCGTCGGCGCGACTTCGCCCCGTAGTCGTAGGCCCAGATGAGCTCGTTGAGGAAGTGATCGCGCCCGAACAGCGCGTCCAGCAGCACCTTCGCGTAGTGCGCCTCGCGGTAGTCGAGGTGCAGGTACAGCGTGCCGTCGTCGGCGAGCAGCCGCCACGCCTCCTCGAGACGCGGCTCGAGGAATCCCCAGTAGTCGTCGAACCGGTCGTCGTACACGCGCAGGTCCCCGCGCAGCCGGTCGTACTCGCGCCCGTGGAATCCGCGCCGCCCCGCTGCGCCCTCCGCCGACGTGCGGACCGTCTCGATCGCCCTCTCCCGCGTGCGTCCCGTGTTGAACGGCGGGTCGAGGTAGATGAGCGTGAAGGATGCGTCGGCGAATCCGCTCAGCACCGCGAGGTTGTCGCCCTCGTGGATCTCGACGCGCCCGATGGCGGGCTCGGGCGCGGAATCGCTCACGGAACCCGCGTCAGCCACGCGTCCGTCGCGAACTTCGACTCGACGAGCGCCTCGGCCTCGGCGTACTCCTCGTCGGTGATGTGCCCGGGGACGGCGCCGTAGAGCTTCTCGAACGTCTCGATGAGCCGCTCGATGATCGCTTCGCGCGACAGTCCCGTCTGGCGGCGCAGCGGATCGACGCGCTTGGCGGCGGACACGGTGCCCTTGTCGCTGAGCTTCTCGCGTCCGATCCGCAGCACCTCGGTCATGACCTGGCCGTCCATGTCATAGCTCAGGGTCGCATGATGAAGGACGCCGCCGTTGGCGAGGCGCTTCTGCGCAGCGCCGCCGATCTTGCCCTGCGGCGAGGCGATGTCGTTGAGCGGCTGATAGGTCGCCTCGATCCCGAGCGAGCGCAGCGCCTGCAGCACCCAGTCGTCGAGGAACGCGTACGAGTCGGCGAAGGTCATGCCCGCGACGAGGGATGCCGGCACGTAGAGCGAATAGGTGACGATCGCGTTCGCGGCCATGAGCATCGCGCCGCCGCCCGAGATGCGTCGCACGACGTCGAAGCCGTGCCTGGCCGCCCCTTCGGGGTCGACCTCGTTGCGCAGCGACTGGAACGACCCGATCACGACGGCCGACTCGTCCCACTCCCACACGCGCAGCGTCGGGCGCCGGCGGCCGTCTCCCACGCGGGTCGTGAGCACCTCGTCGAGCGCGAGGTTCATGCGCGGCGACACGGCGCGGTCGTGCACGACCTCCCAGTCGAAGTCCTTCCACCCGGGGGCGGTCACGAGTGCGCGCCGCACGGCGGTGCCGACCGCTTCGGGCGTGAAGCCGAGCAGCTGTGCGCCCTCGGGGAGCGCGGCCCGCACGGCATCGGCGATCGCGGCGGCGTCGGATTCGATCGGCATCCCCTCGACGGCCGCGTCGATCGCCCCCAGCGCCTCGTCGGGTTCGAGGAAGAAGTCGCCCGCGAGGCGGAACTCGGCGATCCTGCCGCCGCGCTCCTCGAGGTCGACGACGACGAGCTTGCCCCCTGGGACCTTGTATTCGCCGTGCATGGGTCTCAGCCTACGGCGCACAGGACCCTCACTGTCGGGACTGCTAGGGTGAGGGAACGCGGCTTTCCGAGCCGCTGCGTCGTCGTCACGCTCCCCGGCCCTTCTTCAGGCCCGTGGCTCTTTTCGAACGGCGAACCGATGCGCGATTCCGCGCCGTCGCCTCCTCCGCACTGCTGCGCATCACTGCCGTACGCGTGTGCATCACTGAAAGCACTCATGACTTCCTTCTCTTCTCTCGGCGTGCCCGAGAACCTCGTTTCCGTCCTCGCCGCCGATGGCAAGACCGAGGCGTTCGCCATCCAGCGCGATACACTCCCCGACTCGCTTGCGGGGCGTGACGTGCTCGGACGCGGTCGCACCGGCAGCGGCAAGACCATCGCGTTCGCCCTCCCGCTCGTCGCCCGCCTGTCGGGTGCGAGCGCCGCGAAGCGCACGCCGAACCGCCCGCGCGGTCTCGTGCTCGCGCCGACGCGCGAGCTCGCGACGCAGATCGCGGCGACCATCCGTCCGCTCGCCGACGCGGCAGGCCTCACCGTCACGACGATCTTCGGCGGTGTCGGTCAGCGCCCGCAGGAGCAGGCGCTGCGCGCCGGCGTCGACATCGTCGTGGCCTGCCCCGGGCGCCTCGAAGACCTCATGAAGCAGGGCTTCGCGAACCTCGGCTCGGTCGAGATCACCGTTCTCGATGAGGCCGACCACATGGCCGACCTCGGATTCCTCCCGGGCGTCACCCGCATCCTGTCGGCGACTCCGCAGGGCGGCCAGCGCATGCTCTTCAGCGCGACGCTCGACCGCGGTGTCGACTCGCTCGTGCGCCGCTTCCTGCAGAACGAGGTCCTGCACGAGGTCGACGAGGAGAGCGTGCCGCAGGGCGTCATGACGCACCGCGTGTTCGTCACGTCGACCGAGGAGAAGTCGGCCCTCGTGCAGCACCTCGCCTCGGGTCACGGGCGCCGCATCCTCTTCACCCGCACGAAGCACCAGGCCAAGAAGCTCGCGAAGCAGCTCACGGCGGCGGGCATCCCGTCCGTCGACCTGCACGGAAACCTCGGACAGAACGCGCGTGAGCGCAACCTCGCCGCGTTCGGCGCACCCGTCGAGCAGGGCGGCGTGCGCGTGCTCGTCGCGACCGACGTCGCCGCCCGCGGCGTGCACGTCGACGAGGTCGAACTCGTCGTCCACGTCGACCCGCCCGTCGAGCACAAGGCGTACCTGCACCGCTCGGGTCGCACGGCCCGCGCCGGCGCCGAGGGCGTCGTCGTGACCGTCGCGACCGATTCGCAGCGCGGCGAGGTCAAGGACCTCCTCCGCAAGGCGCAGGTCACGGCGGCTCTCGAGCCCGTCACCGCGTCGCACGCGGCGGTCGCCTCGCTGGTCGGCGAGCCCGCACCGCATGTCACCCCCGCGCCCGCGCAGCCGCAGCAGCAGCAGCGCGCGGCCCGCAAGCCCGGCTCCGGCCAGGGCGGCGGCCAGGGTCGCGGAAGCCAGGGCGGCCGCTCGGGCCAGGGCCGCTCGGACCAGCAGCGCTCCGGCGCCAACGGTCAGCAGCGCTCCGGCGCCGCCGCCCCGTCCGGCTCCGGCCAGGGCCGCAACGGTCAGCGCTCCGGCGCCGCGGGTCAGGGCCGGTCGGGTCAGACCTCGACCCGCACGGGTTCGACGGCGTCGACCCAGCGCTCGGCCACGCAGCGCTTCACGACCGGCAGCACCGTCTCCGACATCACGCGCTCCCGCACCCCTCGCCGCGCGCGCGGCTGATCATCACGACGAAGGGGGCGGCATCCGAACGGTGCCGCCCCTTCGTCGTTCCCGAGGTCAGTCGCGGACGGGGAAGTGCGCGTCGAGCCACGCGATGAGGTCGGCGCGCACCTCGGCCTGCGAGACGTCGTTGAAGATCTCGTGCCGGACGTCGGGGTAGACCAGGGTCGTGACGTCGGTGAATCCCGAGCGTGTGCGGTATGCGTCGGCGAGCTTGTGCACGCTGTGCGGGCCACCGACGGGATCGTCCCGACCGACCATGAGGAGGGTCGGGATGTCGCGTCCGAGGTTCCGGCGCGGGCGTCCGAAGTTCTTCGTCACCTCGATCGGACCGAAGAGCTTTATGGGAGCCTCCTCCGTCGTCAGCGGGTCGTCGCGGAAAGCCGCCCCCACGGAAGGATCCGACGCGAGCCACTCGAGACCTGTGGAGCCGGGTCCGTCCCAGGTCTTGTTGTGTCCGCCGGTGCGGATCCAGCCGGGCATGCGGTACGCCGACCCGGAGAGCACGATCCCGTCGAAGCCATCGGGGTGGTCGTTGACGACCATCTGCGCGATGAAGGATCCGCCGGAGTGGCCGAGGACCACGAGCGGAAGTCCGGGGTTCTCGGCGCGGATGAGCTCGGTGAGCTGGAATACCGCGGCGACGGTCGCTCGGAGACCGCCTCGGCCGAGGTGGCCGAGCTTGGCGGGATTCCCGCCGTGCTGCTTCATACCCGTGCGGCCATGCCCGCGCAGGTCGCCCGCGTAGACGGCGTACCCCGCGGCTGTCAGGGCCTCGATCAGGGCCCGGTAGCGACCGGCGTGCTCGCCGACGCCGTGGAGCAGCTGCACGACCGCGCGCGGCTCGCCCTCCGCCGCATGCACGTCGTAGACGATGTCGATGCCGTAGGCGTCGGTGTATTCGGGCATGCGGTCGATCATAGGGCGGCAGTCCCTGCATCCTGATTTACTTAACAAGGATAATTGACTATGCTAAGGATCTATGCGCGAATCGGACGACTCCCCCCTCGACCTCTCGCGCGAGGCCGCAGATCTTCGGATCGCGACATTCCGCCTCGCGCGCCGCCTGCGCACCCAGCGCGCCGTCGACTCCATGAGCGACGGACAGTTCGCCGTGCTCGGCGCTCTGTCCGTCTACGGTCCGCACACGCTCGGCGAGCTCGCCGAGCGTGAGCGCGTCTCGGCGCCCGCCATGAACCGCACCGTCAACTGCCTGCAGGAGGACGGGTACCTCACCCGCAGCGCCGACGAGAACGATGGCCGCAAGGTCGTCATCGAGCTGACCGACGAGGGCCGTGGCGTCGTCGCCGAGACCGCCCGGCGCCGCAACGCCTGGCTCGAGGGCGCCCTCGCCGAGCTCGACGAGTCAGAGCGAGCCATCCTCTCGCAGGCCGCCGAGATCATGGAGCGGGTGGTCGCCCGATGAGCGCGATGTTCCGCTCCTTCTCGGTCTTCAACTACCGCGTCTGGTTCATCGGTGCGCTCGTGTCCAACATCGGCGCGTGGATGCAGGCGACCGCGCTCAGCTGGGTGGTCCTCACCGAGCTCACCGACAACGACCCTTCGGCTATGGGCATCACGCTGGCGCTGCAGTTCGCACCGCCGCTGCTGCTCGTGAGCGTCACGGGCTGGGTTGCCGACCGTTTCGACCGTCGACGACTCCTCATGGTGACGCAGGGCCTCCTCCTCGCCCTCGGACTCGCGATCGGCGCGCTGCTGCTCTCGGGCATCATGACGCTGCCGCTCATGTACGGCTTCGCTCTTGCGCTCGGGGTCGTCGCCGCCTTCGACAACCCCGCGCGGCAGGCCTTCGTCTCGGACCTCGTCGCCCGCGAGAACGCTTCGAACGCCGTCGCCCTCAACGCCGCTTCCTTCAACGGCGCGCGTATGATCGGCCCCGCCGTCGCGGGCATCGTCATCGTCGCGGTCGGCACCGGATGGGTGTTCTTCATCAACGGGGCGACCTTCCTCGCGATGATCGCTGCGCTCCTGCTCATCCGCACGAACGAGCTCGTGCCGCGTGCCGTGAGCACGGGGGCATCCCGCCTCGCCGACGGCTTCCGCTACGTCGCCGGCCGCCCCGACCTCCTCGTCACCTTCGCCATGGTCTTCATCATCGGCGCGTTCGGCTTGAACTTCCCGATCTTCGCCTCGACGATGGCGCTCGAGTTCGGGCAGGAGGCCGACGGTTACGGCCTGCTGAGCTCGATCCTCGCGATCGGCTCCCTCGCGGGCGCGCTCCTCGCGGCACGGCGCGATCGCGCTCGCATCCGCGTCGTCATCAGCGCCTCACTGCTGTTCGCGGCGGCCGCCGCCGTCTCGGCCGTCATGCCGTCGTACTGGACATATGCCGCGACGCTCATGTTCACGGGATTCGCCATCGTCACGATGCTCGCGACCTCCAACGGCTACGTGCAGACGACGACCGACCCCGCGCTGCGCGGTCGCGTCCTCGCGCTCTACATGGCGATCCTGATGGGCGGCACACCGCTCGGCGCACCCATCGTGGGCTGGGTCGCCGCCGAGTTCGGACCCCGCATGGCGATCCTGCTCGGCGCGGTGGCAGCGTTCATCGCCTTCGCGATCGGCGCCACGTGGCTCATCGTCTCTGGCCGCCTCCACCGGCGAGAAGCCACGCGCTTCCGGCTCACGATCGACGAGACGCGGCCGATCAGGGTCGTGCCTGCGGATTTCAGCGACGAGGTCGCATCGACGACCCCCGTGCCGCTCCCCCGCGACGAGCGCGACGGTCTCGGTCGTCGCGCCGCAGCCACCTGATCGCTCGTCAGCGGGGGGAGCGCACTCCCACACGCTCCAGATGTGCGTTCGAGAACACGCCGTCGGGGTCGAGGCGCTCGAACACCGTCCGCGCGTCCGAGAGGCGCGGGTGCACCGCGGCGACTCCGTCGGCGTCGAACCCGTGGACCTTGCCCCAGTGCGGGCGAGCCGCGAAGGGCGCGAGCGCCGCTTCGATGCGGGCGACCGCGTCCGCCACGGCCTCCGGGCGGTTGTGCCACGTGAAGTGGATGATGGCGCTGTCGCGCCCGTATGCGGGGCTGAGCCACAGACCGTCGGCGGTCGCCGTGCGGAACTCGCTCAGGATCAGGTGCGACCTCATCCCGTCGTCGCCATCCGCGAGGAACAGGCCGCGCACGGCCTCGAGGGCGCCGGGCGCGTCGCCCCGGGGCACGAAGTACTCGCTCTGGATCTCGTCTCCGAACGACGGCTCGGTGTCGAGCCGGAAATGCGGGAGACGCAGCATCCACGGACCCGGGACTCCACCGATCTCGGTGATGTTCGCGCCCATCAGCGGCGCGTCCTCCGTCGTCGCGGGGGCACCGTCCAGGAGCGCCGCGGGCACGGGGTCGTCGTCCGCGGCGAGACGGGTCTTGACCCACACCGGGCCGATCGGGCCGGGCTCCCACCGCGAGAACACCGAGACGCTGTAGCCCGCACTCGTGATCGACGAGTAGTCGGCGAGCGCGGCGTCCCACGAGATGCCCGTATAGAGGTCCTGCCGCACCCGGAACGCGGGCACGAGGTCGAGCGTCAGGGCGACGGTGATCCCGAACGCACCCACCCCGACCACGAGAGCATCGAAGTCGGGATCCCCGCGCCGCACCACGTGCACCTCCGCGTCGGCGCCGACGTACCGCAGCGCACGCACGGCCGCCGAGAGCACGGGGTTGGCGTCGCCCGACCCGTGGGTGCCGGTCGCCGTCGCGCCGCCGACGTTGATGTGCGGGAGCGAGCCCAGGTTGCCCAGCGCCCACCCTCTTTCGTCGAGCCAGAGCGCGAGTTCGCCGTACCGGATGCCGGCGCTCACCGTCACGGTGCCCTCTGCCTCGTCGAGCATCGGTTCAGCGCGCAGCGCGGTCACATCGACGAGCGTGCCGGTCGTGTCGGGGAGGTCCGTGAACGAGTGGCGCGTGCCGAGGGCGTGCACGCGTCCTCCGCCGCGGACGACCGCGCGGACCCCGTCGACCGAGGTCGGCACGACGATCCGCGGCGCCCGGTACTCGTACGTTCCCGCCCAGTTGGTCGTCATCGCATCAACCTAATCCCGCTCGCTCGCAGCGCGCGAGAGGTCAGCCCGCGGACGAGGCCCGCACCTGCCACAGTCGGTCACCCACCCGCTGGCGCGGCCAGACGAGATGCCCCGCGCAGCCGGCGCGCCGCGTCGCTTCGGACTGACTATCGTTTCGTGAAGAGATTCATCGTCGCCGGCCCCTCGCTGCCGGCCATCCGAGGAGCCGCCCAGATGACGAGCCCATCCGTCCCGCCGCGGGTCTGCTTCCCGCCGCAGAACCGCTTCACAGACGTCGTACTCATGGACGCCTTCAGCACCGACGCCCGCCCCGCCCTCGCCGGATGGCGCGAGTCGCACGGTCTGTACCCCGACTCGATGTCCGCCTCCGCGGCATCCGGCAGTCAGGAACGCATCCAGCCCGAGTGCGTCGGCGGCCTCCAGGCCGGCCGGGGCGCGTGACCCACATGGTCGATCCGTACTCCGCCGCCGGAGAGCTCGTGCGCGTCTATCCGGCGCGGGAACCCATCGGGACCGGTCTCGTGTGGGCGCACGGCGGCGCCTTCATGGCCGGGAGCCTCGACATGCCCGAGGCCGACGAGGTTGCACGCGCCCTCGCGAGGCGGGGCACCACGGTCGTGTCGGTCGACTACCGCCTCGCTCCCGAACCCGGGCTCGCGGACGGACCGTCCGGCACCCGCTATCCCGCGGGATCCGACGACATCCTCGCCGCCTGGACCTGGACCGTCGAGAACGCGGCTCGGCTCGCGATCGACCCGTCGCGCATCGCGATCGGCGGGGCGAGCGCGGGCGCCAACCTCGCGACCGGCGCGACGCTGCGACTCCTCGCGGGTGAGGGCACCGGCATCCCGGCCCTCGTCATCCTGGCCTACCCCACGCTCCTCGCGGTGCAGCCCGCTCCGGATGCGGCCCTGCGCGCCGCACTCGACGCCGACCCCGCCGCCGACCGGTTCGGACCGGCCGCCGTCCTCGCCATGTACGAGAACTACCTCGGCGGTCCCGTCGACGACGCACCACTGTACGCCGTCCCGGGCCTCGCGACGCGCGACGACCTGCGCGAGTTCCCGCCCACGCTCATGGCCAACGGCGACACCGACGAGCTGCGCGTGTCGGGCGAGCACTTCGCCGCGAGCCTCGCCGCCGCGGGCCGCGACGTCGACGTCTTCACCGAGCCGGGCACGACGCACGGCCACCTCAACCGCCCGGGACCCGCGGCCGACGCGACGCTCGATCGCATCGCCCGCCGCCTCGCGGCCCTGTGACGACGAACCGCCACGAAGCCCGGCATGAGACGAGCGGCGCGGCTGAGCCCGGAAGTCAAGCCCTTCGCCTGCGGCCATGCCCGCGCCTAGCGTGAGGGAATGGACGCAGGACGCAGCGAAGAGGACGAGTCGGCCCCGGCCGGCGGAGACGAGCAGACCGAGGAGCAGCTCGAGGCCGACAATCCCGTCGAGGAGGACACGGTCAAGATGCTCGACCCCGAGGACACACCGGCCTGAGGGCCTCGCGTTCACGCCTCGCGGGTGATCGTCACCTTGACGTGCAGGTGGGACTTGAAGGGTCCGGCGTACACGCCGCGCAACGGCGGGACGTCACCGTAGTCGCGGCCGCGGCCGACGAGCACGTGGCGGTCGCCGATCTCGATGTTGTTGGTCGGGTCGAAGCCCTGCCACTCGCCCGCGAACCACTCGACCCAGGCGTGGGACTCGCCCGTCACGGGCTCGCCGACCTCGGCGGACGGACGCGGGTGCAGGTATCCCGACACGTACCGCGCAGGGATGCCGACCTCGCGGAGGGCGCCGAGCGTGACGTGGGCGATGTCCTGGCATACGCCCTTCCGTGCCTCCCACGCCTCGCGCGCCGTGGAGTGCACGCCCGTGATGCCGTGCATGTACTCGACCGCGTCGCCGATCGCGACGGCGATCGCGTGCGCCGCGCGACCGGGCTGATCGTGCTCCGCCGCGATCGAGCGTGCGAGCTCGGCGACCTCTTCGTGGGGCCGCGTGCGCCCGGTCTGCACGAGCTGCTCGACCGTCTCGATCGAACGCGTCGCCTCGCGCGCGAGCCCATCCCACGTGATGGACACGTGCTCGAGCGGCCGCGGACGCACCTCGACGAGCGAGCGCGCCGTGATCTTGAGGTCGGTGTGAGGCGAGAGCACGTCGAACGCCGCCACCCGGGTGCCGAAGTAGTCGACGTACTGGTTGACGCTTGTCGACGGCTCGATGTCGAGGGACGAGCTCAGCACGAACTGGCTGTCGGTCGAGACCGGCAGCATCCGCGCCTCGTTGTACGACGCCGAGACGTCGCCCTGGTACGAGAAGCCGGTCGCGTGCTCGATGCGCAGCCGCTTCACGAGATCTCTCCGATCCAGCTGGGCTCGGCCTGCGTCGGGAAGAACCGCTGACGGATGGCCTCAGATGCCTCGCGCGTGACCTTCTGCACGCGATCCATGTGGGTGGGCAGCTCGTGCAGGATCTCGCTGATGGGCCGGTACTCCAAGTCGTTGCGGATCTGGCCGAGCGCGCGCAGGACGGTGTTCGAGTGGCCTACGCGGTCCTCACGGGGGTCGATCGCGCTCATGCAGTCCTCGGCGCGCTGGATCGAGTAGATGATGGAGCGCGGGAACAGGCGGTCCAGCAGCAGGAACTCGGCGGCATTGCGCGCGCTCGGCATCCCGCGATATGTCCGCAGGTACGCCTCGTAGGCGCCGCACGAACGCAGGATGGTCGTCCACGAGGGCCCGGATGCCTCGGTCAGCGACCGTGTCGCGAGCATGCGCGCCGTCATGTCGGCGCGCTCGATGCTGCGGCCGAGCGTGAAGAACTGCCAGGCCTCGTCGCGACTCGTCGAGGAGTCCACGATGCCGACGGCGAGCGCGGCGCGCTCGCGCACCCACTGGAAGAACTCGTGCACCTTGTCGGTCTGCAGGCGCCGCGGCATGCGGGCGCTCGTCGTGTTGAGGGTCTCCCACAGCTCGCTCGAGACGATCTCGCGCGCACGGCGGGCGTTCTCGCGGGCCGCGGTCACCGCGTAGGCGATGCTCGACGGATTCATGCGATCGACCGCGAGCCGTGCCAGCACGTCTTCGCGCCGCACGATCTCGATGTCGGCGGGAGGAAGCGAGCCCATCACGCTCAGGAGCGATCGGCACGCGGTGTCCTCGTCGATCCAGGGGTCCTCCAGGAGAAGCTGGAGATGCACGTCCAGGATGCGCGCCGTGCCGTCGCTGCGCTCGATGTAGCGGCCGATCCAGAAGAGCGACTCCGCGATGCGGCTCAGCATGCGGCACCGCCCTCGCTGCCGAGCGCGTCGTCGGCGGGCGCGCGCAGCTGCTGCTGCTGCTCCTGCTGCTCGACGCGCGAGCGCGGACGGTCCTGCGGCGAGTGGGTCGGCTCGGTGTTGGCGTCGTAGACGATCGGGATCGCCGCCGTGACAGAGGCCTGGTCGGCGACGAGGCCGGCGAGTCCGCCGCCCTGCCCGTACTCGACGTGACCCGGCGCGGCGCCGCCGACGATCCAGGTGTCCTTGGATCCACCGCCCTGGCTCGAGTTGACGACCAGCTGCCCCTCGGGGAGGGCGACGCGCGTGAGTCCGCCCGGAAGGACCCAGATGTCATCGCCGTCGTTCACCGCGAACGGGCGGAGGTCGGCGTGGCGCGGGCGCATCCCGTCCTCGACGAGCGTGGGGATCGTCGAGAGCATCACGACGGGCTGCGCGATCCAGCCGCGCGGGTCGTCGAGCAGTCGCTTGCGCAGCTGTTCGAGTTCGGCGGGCGAGGCATCCGGCCCCACGACCAGCCCCTTGCCGCCGGAACCGTCGACGGGCTTGACGACGAGCTCGTCGAGCCTGTCCAGCACCTCTTCGAGTGCGCCCGGGTCTTCGAGCCGCCATGTGTCGACGTTCTTGAGGATCGGCTCTTCGGCGAGGTAGTACCGGATCAGGTCGGGCACATACGTGTAGAGGAGCTTGTCGTCGGCGACTCCGTTGCCGACGGCGTTCGCGATCGTGACGTTGCCGAGGCGCGCGGCCAGCATCAGCCCCGGAGCGCCGAGCATCGAGTCGGCG
Source organism: uncultured Actinomycetota bacterium (assembly GCA_963695125.1). Taxonomy (GTDB): domain Bacteria; phylum Actinomycetota; class Actinomycetes; order Actinomycetales; family Microbacteriaceae; genus Microbacterium. The sequence continues at coordinate 424,721 of CAVOFY010000002.1, read as the reverse complement.
CGGAACTGCAGCGGATCGAGGAACTCGTCGTCGACACGGCGGTAGATGACATCGACGCGCTTGGGTCCTCGCGTCGTGCGCATGAAGACCTTGCCGCCGATCGTCAGCAGATCGCGGCCTTCGACGAGCTCGACGCCCATGAGCCGCGCGAGCAGCGTGTGCTCGAAGTACGCGGAGTTGTAGACGCCCGGCGTCAGGACGACGACATTCGGATCCTCGACGCCCGGCGGGGCGGACGCCCGCAGCGCCGCGAGCAGCTTGTTGGGGTAGTCACCCACAGGGCGCACGCGCATCGAGACGAACAGCTCAGGCAGCGTCTGGGCCATGACCCGGCGGTTCGAGATGACATAGCTGACGCCCGAGGGCACGCGGACGTTGTCTTCGAGCACGCGCATCTCGCCGTGCTCGTCGCGGATGAGGTCGATGCCCGACACCTGGATGCGCACGCCATTGGCGGAGTGGATGCCGGCTGCCTGCCGATAGAAGTACTGCGAGGATGCGATGAGCCCCGCGGGCAGGACCTCGTCTCGCACGCAGTGCTGGCGACCGTACGCGTCGTCGAGGAACGCCTCGAGCGCCCGCACGCGCTGTTTGACCCCTGCCTCGATCCGCGACCACTCGGCGTAGGTGATGATGCGTGGCACGGCGTCGAGCGGGAAGGGGCGCTCCTCGCCCGCGAAGTCGAACGTGACGCCCTGCGCGAGGTAGGAGCTCGCGAGCGAATCGGTGCGTCCGCGAAGCTCTTCCTGCGTCATCTTGGCAAGCGCCTGATAGAGCTCCCGATACGCCTCCCGCGACTCGGCGGGCTCGCCGGAGTGGGCGGGAACGCCGAACATCTCATCGAAGGCCTGGACGCCGGAGGCCGTCTTGCGCGGCGCCAGCGTCGAGCCGTAGCCGTCGAAGAGATCGCCCATGCACAGAGCCTAGTCCGGGGCGTGTTGCCGGAGCATTTCGGGCCTGCGGCGTCAGCGCGGGAAGTCCTCGCTCCGGCGCCGGAGTCCCGCGAGCATGGCGTCGAGTCCCGCCTGGAATGCGAGATCGGTGGCCGAGCCGTCGGGGTGCGCAGTCCGCTGGGCGCGTCGCACGCGTGCCAGTGCGGGGGTCAGCGCCGGGTCCTCCGTCTCGAACATCTCGGAGGGCGCGACCGCGTCGAGCGCGGCGCCGAGGATGAAGTCCTCGAGCGCGACCATCGAGAACAGCACGTCCGAATCCGGCCAGCCCGCGTCGAGGAACGCCGTGACGACCCGCTCGTACATCGCAGTCGTGCGCGCGGCGCCAGCGAGGGGTGTGGTCGCGAACACCGCGACAGTCGCGGAGTGACGCGCGAACGCGTCGCGGTAGGACCATGCCCACACGGCCAGCGCGTCGAAGAACGGCAGCTCACCGAAGGCCGAGACGTCGATGCGGTCGCTCACCAGCTCGCGGATCCGGGCGAGCACCTCTTCTTTGCCGCTCACGTGGTTGTACAGCGCCGACGGGCCGACGCCGAGGCGACGGGCAAGGCCGCCGATGGTGAAGTCCCCCGACTCGTCGAGCAGCGAGAGTCCCGCCTCGGCGATGCTCTGCGCACTCAGCACGGGCTGAGCGGGCCGCCCGGCACGGCGTCGGGGAGGCTTCGGGTGCTCAGATCCGGGTGCGGTATTCGTGCTCACGTCGCCGCCCATCGTAGGCCCGCCGGGCCGGACGGCGAAGTCGTACCGTCCCTCACGATCCGATCTCCGCGAGGGTCCGGTCCAGCGCCGCGGCGACGTACGAGACCGATTCGGACGAGATGCACAGCGGCGGCTTGATCTTGAGGACGTTCTTGTGGTCGCCCGTGGGCTGCACGATGCACCCGTGTTCGAGGAGGGCCTCGCACACCTGCGCAGCCAGCGCGGTCGCCGGCTCGCGCGAGGCCGGATCGACGAGTTCAACGCCGAGGTAGAGCCCCATCCCGTGCACGGCTCCGATCTCGGGATGCCGTGCAGACAGGGCGCGCAGCTCGTCGGCGAACACATCCCCACGCGGCGGGCGTTCCCCTGCAGGTCCTCATCCTCGAGCGCGTCGAGCACCGCGATCCCGACGCGACAGCTGACGGGACTGCCGCCTGCGGACGAGAAGAAGCTCCCGTCCTGCTCGAACGCCTCGGCGATGGCTCGCGTCGTGATCACCGCTCCGAGCGGCTGCCCGTTTCCCATCGCCTTCGCGACCGCGATGATGTCGGGCACTGCGCGCTGCTGCTGGAAGCCCCAGAAGTAGTGTCCGAGGCGCGCGTAGCCCACCTGCACCTCGTCGGAGATGCAGACACCGCCGAGCGCGCGGACCCTTTCGTAGACGCCGGCGAGGTAGCCGTCAGGCAGGAGCACTCCGCCCCCATTGCCGAAGATCGGCTCGAGAAGGACCCCCGCGATGCGCTCCCGCTCGTCGAGTGCCGCGAGCTGCACGTCGACGTCGGCGAGATAGGCCTGTGCGGAATCCGCCCCGCGATGCGTTCCCCGGACGGGATTCGGCGCGTCCAGCAGCTCGACCCACGACGGCCTCGTCACCAGCGCACGGGGATTGTCGCCGATCGACGTCGAGACGGCATCCGATCCGATCGTCCATCCATGATAGGCCTCGCGGGCGGCGAGGATCCGGTCGCGTCCCGTCGCGGTCATCGCCAGGCGCAGGGCGAGGTCGACCGCCTCGCTTCCGCTGTTCACGAGGAACACCCGTTCCAGACCCGCGGGCGCGAGCGCCGCCAGTCGCTCGGACAGCTCGGCGACGGCCTCGTAGTGGAAGCGGGAGTTGGTGTTGAGCAGGGCCCACTGGCGGGATGCGGCGGCCACGACACCCGGGTGGGCGTGACCGGCGAGCGTCACGTTGTTCACGACGTCGACGTAGGTCTGCGCCCGGGTGTCGATGAGGAACTCGCGCCAGCCCCGCTCGATCTGCGGCGGTCTCGCGTAGTAGTGCTCCTGGGCCTCGGCGAAGGCGCCCGCCCGGCGGCGGAGCAGGTCATCCGGCGCCGTCGTGCGTGCGCGCACATCGATGCCCAGCACGCCCGAAGGGTCAGGGGACGACGCCATCGCCTCGTCCGCCTCGCCGGGTGTCACGAAGAACGAGGGGCGCTCCGCCCCTGGACGAGAGAGCTGCACCCGGCCAACCGTCTCAGCGGGCAGGATGCCGAGGGGCGCTCCCGCGGCCACGCGGCTTCTGCTCGCCGGCGCGTCGCCGAGGCCGTCGATCCACAGCGTGTGATCCTCGCCGGTGAGCACGATGCCGTCCGGAGTGCGGCTCAGCACCCCCTCGAACGGCGCGCTGACTGCGAGCGCCGCGGTGGACAGGAGTTCTACGCCGACCGCGAGCGTCGCGGCATGCCCACGGGGCGCGAGCGGACGCGTGCGCGTCAGGCGGTACTCGCCCCACCGCGTCACGGCCGGGCTGCCTTGGCGCGCGCGGCGGCGCAGGACGCGCTCGGAGGCATCAGGTTGCAGCCACCCTCCCTCCGAGAGCTCCAGCGTCGTGACGGACAGATCGACCACGACCGGCGTGAGCGCGTCGGGGAGCAGGGTGGAGTGCGCGACGGCGCCGCGGATCAGCTGCTGCATGCGGGCGGGATCGCGGTGGGAAGCGGCCTCGAACGACCTCCACCTCGCCGCCGCAGGGATCGATGCCACGACACCCGAACCGCTCAACGGAGAGATCCCCCGGCGTCCCGATGGCACGCCCGTCGGGACCCTGCGCGAGACCGGAGCCGTCGAACTCGTCATGGGTCGCGCGCCCGAGCTCCCTCTCGAGCAGCAGGTCGCCGCGCTCCGCTACGCAGGGGATGTCTTCCTCGACCACGGCATCACCTGGGTGCAGGAGGCATGGGTCGACGAGGACCAGATCCCGGCCTGGATCGAGGCGAGCCGGCAGCGCCAGCTGACCGCCCGCTTCAATCTCGCCTTCCGGCTGGATCCGCTGAACTGGCGCGACTCGCTTCCGCGCTTCGCTGAGACCTCGCACGAGATCGCCCGATCGGGCGACTCCCGGCTGACCGCACGCACCGTGAAGTTCTTCGTCGACGGTGTCGTCGAGAACCGCTCGGCCGCCCTGCTGACGGCTTACCGCGACGCCCCGGCCCACGAGCGAGGACCGGCCAACTGGTCTGCCGACGAGCTCGAGACCGCCGCGATCACGGCGGACCGGCTGGGCTTCCAGCTGCACTTCCACGCGATCGGCGACCGCGCGATCCGGCGCGCGCTCGATGCGATCGAGCAGGTCGAGAGGCTCAATGGGCCGCGCGATCGGCGCCCCGTCATCGCGCATGTCCAGCTCGTCCACGCCGACGATCTGCCGCGCTTCGCGCGCCTGGGCGTGACCGCCAACTTCGAGCCGCTGTGGACTCAGCTCGACGAGAACATGCTCCATCTCACCATTCCGCAGCTCACCGACGCCGACCGCGACCGTCAGTTCCAGATCCGTTCCCTCCTCGACAGCGGAGCCAACGTGTCCTTCGGCTCCGACTGGCCGGTGACCGACCTCGACTGGCGAGCGGGGCTCGATGCCGCGATCACTCGCCAGACTCCGGTCGGCCAGCCCGAGGGCGGGTGGATGCCGAACGAGCGCGTCGAGCTGCTGTCCGCGCTCGACGCCTACACGCGGGGAAGCGCGTATCAGGCCTTCGCCGACGACGCGGGAGCGATCGCCGTCGGCAATCGCGCGGACCTCGTCCTCCTGGATCGCGACCCGCGAGACGCAGACGATCACCGCCTGGCCGGGATCCGCGTCCTCGCCACGTGGATCGACGGCATCCGCCACGAGACCTCACGGCCCGCGGACGATGCCACCACACAGTTCCCCCTCCGCACCACCCGATGAAAGCACGACCCGCATGAAAGCACCACCCGATCACGAAAAGTCAGGAGCATTCTCATGAAGTCTTCGTTCCGTCTCGCCGCAGCCGCGGCCATCGCGGGCGCGCTCGCACTCGCGAGCACCGGCTGCGCCGCCTCCAACACACCCGACGCATCAGGCACCGACGGCGAGGCGGGCGGCGCCGTCGCCATGAGCTTCGGCGGCCTCGACATCGAGGTGTGGAACATCATGCTCGACCAGATGGCGCCCATCGTCGAAGGCGCCGGGTACGAGTTCTTGAGCGACGACCCCCAGTGGGACCTCCAGACGCAGATCGCGGACTGGGAGTCGTGGATCGCCCGGGGCGATGTCAAGGCGATCATGGGCTACCCCGTTCAGTCCGACTCGATGATCGCCGTGACCGAACAGGCCAACAAGGCCGGCATCCCCGTCCTCGGCTATGCGAGCGCCTGGGAGGGGACGAGCGCCGGTGTGCTCATCGACAACCGCACCGACGGCATCAATCTCGGTGAGGCTCTCGGCGAGTGGGTCATCGAGAAGTACGGCGAGGACAGCGCGGTACCCGTCGCTCTGCTGGGCTACTGGGACACCGACCTCGGCCGCGAGCGGTCGGAGGGCATCGTCGAAGGTCTCGAGAAGGCCGGAGCCAACGTCTCCCTCACGGAGCACTCGGTCATCTCGCTCGATGACGGCTACCAGGCCGCACAGAACCAGCTCGCCGCGGTCCCCGAGACGAAGGTCTGGGTCTCGATGGGCAACGACCCCGCACTCGGCGCCTACCAGGCCCTTCTCGATGCAGGTGTCGACCCGACCGACCCCGACGTCGTTCTGGGCAACATCGACGCCACGAACGAGATCCTCGATATCGTCTCGGAAGAGGGCAGCTTCTGGCGCATCCTGTTCTCGCCGCGCCTGGACAAGCTCGCAGAGGCCATGGCCGCGATGCTCATCGCCGCAGCCAACGGCGACGAACTGGCCGACGTGATGCTGAGCTCGGAGCGAGTCACCCCCGAGAACATCGACACGTTCTACACCGAAGTAGTACGCGACGACACCGGAGACGACAATGCAGCCTTCCCCGCCCCGCCTCGAGCTCTCGGCACTCGGCGTCCAGTTCGGCGCCACGCGAGCTCTGCACGACGTCACGCTCGAGATTCCCGCGGGCGAGATCGTGGGCCTGCTGGGCCACAACGGCGCGGGCAAGACCACGCTGTTCAACGTCGTCTCCGGTGTCATCGGCGCGACCTCAGGCGGCTTCCGCCTCGACGGAGAGCCGATCGCGGCCGGGCTGACTCCCCGCGAGGCCGGGGCGCGCGGCATCGCGATCATCCACCAGGAGCCCGCCCTCGCCCCGAACCTGTCGGTGTTCGACAATCTGTATCTCGGCCGGCCTGTCACCGGGCGACCGGCGGAGCGCCGCGCGGGCGCTCGCGCCGCCCTCGAGCGGGTGGGGGCTGCGCTCGCGCTCGACACCCCCGTCGCCGCTCTGGGGCTCGGCGAGCGGCAGCTCGTCGATCTCGCCCGCGGGCTCCTCGCCGGCGACATGAAGCTCCTGCTGCTGGACGAGCCGACGGCCGCTCTGGGCAAGGCCGAGACGGAGTACCTCCACGGGCTCATCCGCTCTCTCGCAGCGGACGGCGTGACGGTCGTCTACGTCTCGCACCGCCTGCCCGACATCCTCGACGTGTGCGAGCGCATCGTCGTGCTCCGCGGCGGAGAGGTCGTCGTCGAAGGCGCGGCTGACACGTTCACGCCGGCCATGCTCGCCTCGGCGCTCGTGCCCGACATCCAGGCCCATGTCTTCCAGCAGGCGGTGATCGGCCCCCGCATCCTCTCGATCCCGTCGCGCCCCGAGATCGTCGGTCATGCCGGCGAAGTGATCGGCCTGTTCGGCATGGCGGCCGGTGAGCAGTTCGATCTGCTGCGCGCCCTCGGCGGCCAGGAGGGGCGGTTCCCGATCGAGCTGGACGGACGCGCGGTGACCGTATCGAGCCCCGCCGACGCCATCACGAAGGGGATCTTCCTCGTGCCGGCAGACCGCGAGAGCGAGGGCCTCGTCCACGGCCAGACGGCTATCGAGAACGTCATGCTCCCGTGGAGACGCCGCACCTGAGGGTCTGCTCGGAATGGCCCGGCAGGTCCGACACGGTCGTACTCTGACACCGTGACCACGATGCGCGCCCCGGCGGGCCTGGCAGGACTCGGCGGCATCGCCGCCGTCGCCGCCGGCGCGGGCGCCGGCGAGCTGGTCGGTGCGCTGATCGCCCCCGAGTCACGCCCCTTCGCGGTGGTCGGCGGAGCCCTCATCGACCTGGCTCCGTCGTGGGCGAAGGATGCCGCGATCGCGCTGTTCGGCACGGCCGACAAGATCGCCCTGCTCGTCGGGATCGGCATCGTCGCGATCGGTCTCGCGTTCCTCGCGGGCTGGCTGCAGGCGCGCCGACCGCACTGGGGCGTCGCGATCGTCGCCGCGTTCGGAGTCGGCGGCGCGGTCGTCGCCGCGACGCGTGCCGGCGCGGGCCCGTTCGCGTGGCTCCCCTCGGCCGTCGCGGGTGGCGTCGGGCGCGGTCGCGCTGTGGGCCCTCATCCGGATGCTGCGACCTGAGCCGTCGGCCGAAGCCGCCGCTGGCGCCCCGGCGGGGGCGGCGTCCCGCCGCACGTTCTTCGCCTGGTCGGGCGCGGCCGTCGCCGCCGGCGTGCTCGCGACGGTCGCCGCCGGTGCTCGGCGGGCGGGCGGGGCAGCCGTCGAGGCGGTCCGCTCGGCGCTGCGCCTGCCGACGCCGGCGACGACGGCGATCCCCGTCCCTGCGGGCGCCGAGCTCGGCATCCCGGGACTCGCCCGCGTCGTGACGCCGAACGACCAGTTCTACCGCATCGACACGGCCATCATCGTGCCCGAGGTCGACCCCGCCGAGTGGAGCCTGCGCATCCACGGCATGGTCGAGCAGGAGGTCGTCCTCACGTGGGATGAACTGCTCGCCCTGCCGCTCGAAGAGAGCTGGACGACGCTCGCATGCGTCTCGAACGAGGTCGGCGGCACGCTCATCGGAAACGCGAAGTGGCTCGGGTTCCCCATCCGATCGCTGCTCGAACGGGCCCGGCCGACCGCCGACGCCGACATGGTGCTGTCACGCTCCATCGACGGGTTCACGGCATCCACCCCCCTCGACGTGCTGACGGACGACCGCGACGCGATCCTCGCGGTCGGCATGAATGACGAGCCCCTGCCGCTCGAGCACGGCTTTCCCGTGCGGATGGTCGTTCCGGGGCTCTACGGTTACGTGTCGGCGACGAAGTGGGTCGTCGAGCTCGAGGTGACGCGGTTCGACCTCGCGCGTGCGTACTGGACCGACCGCGGGTGGTCCGAGCGCGGTCCCATCAAGATCGAGTCGCGCATCGACGTCCCCCGCAGCGCGCAGGGACTCAAGGTGGGCGACACCGTCATCGCGGGCGTCGCGTGGCAGCAGCACGTCGGCATCGCGGGCGTGCAGGTGCAGATCGACGACGGCGAATGGGAGGATGCCCGCCTCGCGACGGCGATCTCGGACGACACGTGGGTGCAGTGGAGCCTGCCCTGGACCGCGACCGAGGGCGATCACCTCATCCGCTGCCGTGCGATCAGTGCCGACGGCGAGGTCCAGACGTCCGAGCGCGCGCGGCCCGCCCCCGACGGCGCAAGCGGCTGGCACGAGCGGTTCATCAGGGTCTTCGCGTAGCCCGGCGCGTGTTCGCGCAGCGGTGCCGCGCAGATCCCGGCATCCCGCACACACATCGGCGCGCGGGATGCCGAACTCGCGCCAGGGGACTGCCGCGCCAGGCGGACTGACCGCGCCAGGTGGGCTGACCGCGCCAGGCGGACGTACCGCATGCCAAGCGAGACAACCCGCGAAGCGCCGCCCGGATCAGCCCTCGAGCACGAGCGCCAGCTGCTCGACGGCCCAGTCGAGCTCGGTCCCGCGCACGACGAGCGGCGGCGCGATGCGGATGGTCTGGCCGTGCGTGTCCTTCACGAGCACGCCGCGGGCGAGGAGCTTCTCGGCGATCTCGCGCCCGGTGCCCACGGCGGGGTCGATGTCGACGCCGGCCCACAGTCCCGCGACGCGCACGGCCGTGACGCCGTGGCCGACGAGCGGCGTCAGGCGCGCCTCGAGGTGCTCGCCGAGCGCGCGCCCCGCGCGCCTGGAACTCCCCCGTCTCGAGCATCTCGACGACGCGCAGGCCGACCGCCGACGCGAGCGGGTTGCCGCCGAACGTCGATCCGTGCTCGCCGGGCTTGATGACGCCGAGCACCTCGCGATCGGCGACGACCGCCGACAGCGGCAGGATGCCGCCGCCCAGCGCCTTGCCGAGCAGATACAGGTCGGGCACGACGCCCTCGCGGTCGCACGCGAACGTCTCGCCGACGCGGCCGAGACCGGACTGGATCTCGTCGGCGATGAACAGCACGTTCTTGCGCGTCGCAGATCTCGCGGACGGCGCCGCAGGTAGCCCTCGGGCGGGATGACGACGCCCGCCTCGCCCTGGATCGGCTCGATCAGCACGGCGGCCGTGTCGTCCGTGATGGCGGCCGCGATGGCCTCGGCATCGCCGAACGGCACGTGGACGAACCCGGGCGTGAACGGACCGAAGTCCTCGCGCGCCGACGGGTCGTCGCTGAAGCCGACGATCGTGGTCGTGCGCCCGTGGAAGTTGCCGTCGGCGACGACGATCTGCGCGGCATCGGGCGCGATGCCCTTGACCCGGTAGCCCCAGGCCCGGGCGACCTTGATGCCGGTCTCGACGGCCTCGGCGCCGGTGTTCATCGGCAGCACGAGGTCCTTGCCGCACAGCTCCGCGAGCGCGGCGGCGAACGGCCCGAGCTGGTCGTTGTGGTACGCGCGGCTGGTCAGCGTGAGCCGCTCGAGCTGCTCGCGGGCGGCGGCGAGGATCGCGGGATGCCGGTGGCCGAAGTTGAGGGCCGAGTAGGCCGAGAGCAGGTCGAGGTAGCGCTTGCCCTCGACATCCGTCACCCACGCGCCTTCACCGCGCGAGATGATGACGGGCAGCGGGTGGTAGTTGTGGGCGACGTGCTCGTCCTCGATCTCGATGACGGCGGAGGTCGTGGCGTCCGGGACGAAGGTCCGAGTGCTCATCGGCGAAGCTCCAGCGTGCAGCACTTGATGCCGCCGCCGCCGAGCAGCAGTTCGGACAGGTCGACGAGGATCGGGTTGTAGCCGCGCTCGCGCAGCTGCGACTCGAAGCCCTTCGCACGCGGCGAGATGATGACGTTGTGGCCGTCGCTCGCCGAGTTGAGGCCGAACACCGCGCCGTCCTCGTCCGAGACGAGGATCGCCTCGGGGATACCGCTCGGCGAGGATCGCCTGGCTTGCCTCGTCGAACGCGTCCGGCAGGTAGGCGATGTTGGCGCGCTCGACGCCGCCCTCGACCCTGCACGGGGTCGAGCACCGCGATCGCGGTGTCGAGGTGGTAGAAGCGCGGGTCGACGAGCGTGAGCGACACGACCTCGCGGCCGAAGACCTCGCCGACCTCGCGGTGGCTGTCGCCGGTCGAGCGGAAGCCGGTGCCGGCGAGGATCGTGTCGCCGACGAGCAGGAAGTCGCCCTCGCCCTCGTTGACCTCGTCGGGCTCGACGATGTCGAAGCCGTTCGCGCGGAACCAGTCCATGAACGCCGGGCCCTCGGGCACGCGCTCGACGAAGCGGAACTTCGCGCCGTACGCGCGGCCGTCGATCACGAATCCGCCGTTGGCCGTGTAGACCATGTCGGGAAGCCCCTCGATCGGCTCGATCAGCTCGACCTCGTGGCCGAGCTCGAGGTACAGGTCGTAGCAGCTTCTGCCACTGCGCGACGGCCTTGGCGGTGTCGGTCGGGTTGGCCGGCTCCATCCACGGGTTGATCGTGTAGCTGACCGTGAAGTGCTCGGGGCGGCACATGAGGTAGGGGCGGTGCTGGGCGATGCGCGCGGGTGCTCCGGTCGACACGACGTGAGGCGTGGTCATGGGACTCCTCGTGACGAGAGCGGCGGACGCTGTCCACGGGCCCGGCGGGGCTCATCCGTGAGAGCGCGAGCGACTCGGGCACGCCGGCTCCCATTGTCTCACGGCCCTTGTCGCCAGGCGCAGCAGGAGGCTCAGAGGACGGTGACGACCGCCTTGCCGACCGTGTGCCCCGCGTCCACGTGCGCCAGCGCGGCGTCCGGCTTCGGCGAGCGGCCACGTGCGCTCGATCGACCGGCACGATGCGCCCCTCAGCGGCGAGCGCGATGAGTTCGCGCAGCACGTCGGGCTTCGCGACGGCGGCGAGCGGCTTGAGCGGCGCGCCGCGAGCCGAGGGAGCGGAGGGATGCCGCGGCCAGCCGCGCCATGGGACCCAAGACACGGCTGCCCTCGCCGGCGACGAGCACGACCGAGCCGCCGTCGCGGACGAGGCGCTGCAGGGCGCGCAGCGGCAGCCGTGCCCGCGATGTCGATCACGGCGTCGAAGGCGCCCTCGCCGAGGTCGGGCCGATCCCGGCTGCACCGAGCGGTAGTCGAACGTGCGCATCGCGCCGAGCCCCTCGACGATCGCTGCGTTGCGCTCGCCGCACAGCGCCCAGACCTCGGCGCCCCGCAGCGCCGCGAGCTGCACGGCGAAGGTGCCGACGCCGCCCGAGGCGCCGATCACGAGCACGCGGTGACCCGCGGCGACGCTCGCCGCGGTCGAGCGCCTGCCACGCCGTCCCGCCGGCGAGCGGCAGGGTCGCCGCCGCGATCGGATCGAGGGCGGCCGGGCGCGCGACGAGCCGCGCCGCCGGGAGCGACGGCGTACGTCGGCGAGGCCGCCGCCGCCGGGCAGCTCGCCGACGACCTCGTCGCCGACGGCGAGCTGCGACACGCCGTCGCCGAGCGCGACGACGGTGGCCGCGACATCCATCCCCCGCACCGGCTGCTTGGGGCGCGCGCAGCCCGAACGCCGCGCGCAGCAGCAGCGGCTCGCCGCGCATGAGGCGCACGTCGGCGGAGTTGAGCGCCGTCGCCCGCACGCGCAGCAGCACCTCGCCGCGGCGCGGGCTCGGGCACGGCGACGCGTCCGAACGACAGCGTCTCGACTCCGCCGTAGCGCGTCTGGCGCCACGCGGGCATCGTGTCGGCGGAGTGTGCGTCGTCGCGCTCATGTCATGCCTCCGCGTTCGAGGGATCCGGGTACTGGAAGACGTCGTCGAGCCCGACGCCGAAGACGCGGGAGATCTGGAAGGCGAGCTCGAGCGTCGGCGAGTACTTGCCCTGCTCGATCGCGATGAGGGTCTGGCGGGTGACGCCGATCCGCTTCGCGAGCTCGGCCTGCGTGAGCCCGGCGCCCTCGCGCAGGGCGCGGATGCTGTTGGTGACCTGCGTGGGCTTGACCATCAGACGAGCCCGCGCCGGTAGGCGATGACGCTCGGCGATCCCGCCGACGAACGCCGAGAGCGCGAAGCCGAAGAACATCGTGTTGGCGATCCAGAACCAGTCGGCCTCGAACGCGCACAGCACGATCACCCCGAGTCCCGGCGATCACCATGAACGCCTGCCCGACGCGGCCGCCCATGCGGGCGATGTCGCGGTCGCGCTGGTCGGACTTGCCGACGCCGTCGGGATCGCGCATGCCGGCGAGGATCCCCCACAGCGATGCTGACGACGATCGATGCCACGATGCTGCCGACGATCGTCCACAGCATGATCGGCCACCAGTCGACCTCGGTGAGCGGACCGCCGGCCGCCTGCTGCAGCACGACGACGACGTACGACCGTCGATGGCGATGCACCGAGACGATCGAGCCCCACCCAGGTGTTGCGCTCTTCGTAGACCATGACGACCTCCGATGTCTAAGATTCTTTGACATCGGAGCGTACGGCGACCGCACATCCGTGTCAAGGATTCTTTACATCGCGCGGGATCGCGTTCATCGACGTCACGTCCGTCCCCGTCATCCTCGTCGTCGGCGCCTGCGTGCGCGATCACGCCGGGGCCCGCTCGGATGATCGCGCCTAGATGACCGCTTCGGACCAGGGGTCGGGGTTGCCGAAGCGGTGCGCGGTGATCGTGATCGACTGCTCGTGCAGGAACGGCAGCAGCTCGAGACGGCCGGCCGTGGTCACCTCGTTCGTCGTAGACCGCGAGGTCGGGATCGCCGTCCGGCGCCTCGGCGAGCGCCGGTGCGGCGCGGCGACGGACGCGCGGCCGACCAGCCGCACGCGCGACGCGCGCGGCGCACGCGGCTCGCGCGGCGCGAGTCCTCGGCGACGCCGCATCCGCTCGAGCCACTCCTCGTCGGTCTCGACGAAGACGCGACATCCAGGTCGCCGAGCGCGCGGCGCACCGCGGCCGGGCAGCCCGACGGGGGCGCTCAGCACGAAGCGCGCGCCCGGCGCGGATCCCGGCGACGACGACGCGCAGCAGCGCCTGCCACGAGGCATCCGCCGTCGCCCGCACCGCGACGGGGCACCGGGCGGTACCGGAACAGGTTGCGCTCGACGCCGAGCCGCGAGACGTCCTTGACCTGGCCGAACTCGCGGTCCCACGCGATCGCGTCCGAGAGCGCCGCGCGGCGCAGCCACTCGAACGCCTCGTAGTCGAGCGACGGCTGCGCCGCCTCGATGACCGAGGTGATGCGCGAGTCGAGGCCGCGCAGGTGCAGGGTCGTCGAGGCCGGGCCCCCGCCCGAGGCGCGCCACGAGCCGAGCCCGATCAGGTAGTTCGGCCCGCCGGCCTTCGTGCCGGCGCCGACCGACGAGCGCTTCCAGCCGCCGAACGGCTGGCGCTGCACGATCGCGCCGGTGATGCCGCGGTTGACGTAGAGGTTGCCGGCCTCGCACGCGGTCGAGCCACAGCGCGAGGTCGTCGGGGTTCTGCGTGTACAGCCCCGCCGTGAGGCCGTAGGCGACGGCGTTCTGCAGCTCGATCGCGTCGCTGAGCGAGTCGGCGTGCATGACGCCGAGCACCGGGCCGAAGAACTCCTCGAGGTGGAAGCGCGACCCCGGCTGCACGCCGGTGCGGATGCCGGGGCTCCAGAACCGCCCTGCGTACTCGGGACCGAGACGAGCGGCTCGGCTCGACGAGCCACTGCTTCGCCCTCGTCGAGGGTCGTCAGCGCCCAGTCGAGCTTGCCCTGCGGCGGCTCGATGACGGGCCGCACCTCGGCGCAGCGGGATCGGTCGGGGGGCCCGACGCGCAGCGAGGTCGTGGCATCGACGAGCTGGCGGGCGAACCGCTTCGAGCGCCCGACCGGCCCGACGAGGATCGCCAGCGACGCCGCCGAGCACTTCTGCCCGGCGTGCCCGAACGCGCTCTTGACGAGGTCGGATGCCGCGAGGTCGAGGTCGGCCGAGGGCATCACGATCATCGCGTTCTTGCCGCTCGTCTCGGCGAGCAGCGGCAGGTCGGGGCGCCACGAGCGGAACAGCGCGGCGGTCTCCCACGAGCCGGTGAGGATGACGCGGTCGACGCTCGGGATGCGAGAGCAGCTGCCTGGCCGAGTTCGCCCTCGTCGATGTCGACGAGCGCGAGCACGTCGCGCGGGACGCCGGCCTCCCACAGCGCCTCGGCGACGACGGCGGCGCAGCGCCGCGCCTGCGGCGCGGGCTTGAAGACGACGCCGGAGCCTGCGGCGAGCGCGGCGAGCACGCCGCCCGCGGGGATCGCGAGCGGGAAGTTCCACGGCGGGGTCACGACCGTCAGCCGCGCCGGCACGAAGACGGCGCCGCTCACGCGGTCGAGCTCGCGGGCCGTGGCGGCGTAGTAGTTGGCGAAGTCGACCGCCTCGCTCACCTCGACGTCCGCCTCGGCGAAGACCTTGCCGGTCTCGGAGGCGGCGACCTCGATGAGCTCGCCGCGGCGGGCCTCGAGGGCGCGCGCGGCGGCCTGCAGCACGACGCGCGCGCTCGGCCGCGGGGGGCGCGCCCCAGACGGCGGCGGCATCGCGCACCGCGCGATGATCCCGCTCGAGCACGTCGCGGTCGTCGATGCGCGCGGCGGCGATCGTCGCGTCGCCGGCCGTCGAGTGCTCGATGCGCGACGAGGATGTCGCGCGCCCACTCGCGATTGGCGGGCAGCGACGGGTCGGTGTCGGCGGCGTTGCGGAACCCGGGCGCGCCCAGCGCCGCGCGTCGGACTCCCGCGGCGCGAACACGGCGGTCTCGACGAACGCCTCGCCGCCGAACAGCTGCTCCCCGACCGCGTGCGCCTCGGGCGAGCCGTCGCCCGACGCGGCGGAGCGGGCGATGCCGAGCACGGCCTGCGGTGAGTCCTCCGGCGGGATCGGCCGGCGCGGGTCACGCGCGCGCGTCGCTCGTCGCCCGGCGCGACCGCCGCGCGGTCCTGCGCGCGGTTGCGGCCCCGTGCGCAGAGCGCGGGTCCAGCGCCCGCTCGAGCGACGCGAGGAAGCGGTCGCGCTCGCGCTCGAACATCGACGGGTCGTCGGCGAGGTCGAACGCGGCGGAGAGGAAGTTGTCGCTCGACGCGTTCTCCTCGAGCCGCCGCACGAGGTAGCTGATCGCGACGTCGAACTCGTCGGGGCGCACGACCGGCACGTACAGCAGCACGTGCCCGACCTCGCGCGTCACGGCCTCGACCTGGCCCTGCGCCATGCCGAGCAGCATCTCGAACTCGACGTCCGCGCGGACGCCGCGCTCGCCCGCCAGCAGCCACGCGTAGGCGATGTCGAACAGGTTGTGCCCGGCGACGCCGATCCGCACGGCGGCGCTGCGCGCGGCGCGAGCGCGTAGTCGAGGCAGCGCAGGTAGTTCGCGTCGGAGTCGACCTTGGCGTCGTAGGTCGCGAGCGACCAGTCGTGCATGACGGCATCCACGCGCTCCATCGCGAGGTTCGCGCCCTTCACGAGCCGCACCTTGATCGCGCGCACCGCCGCGCGCGACGCGCTGGCGCGCCCACGCCGTGAGCTCCTGCAGCGCGGGAAGGGCGTCGGGCAGGTAGGCCTGCAGCACGATCCCCGCCTCGAGTCCCTGCAGACGCGGGTCCTCGAGGATGCGGGTGAACACCGCGATCGTCAGATCGAGGTCGCGGTACTCCTCCATGTCGAGGTTGATGAAGGTGCCGTCCGGCGAGCGCGGTCAGGTACAGCGGCAGCAGCCGCTCGACGACCTTGTCGACGACCTCGTCGAAGGCCCACATCGAGATGTGGCTGGCGATCGCCGACACCTTGACCGACACGTAGTCGACGTCCGGGCGGCGGATCAGGTCGTGGATGCCCTCGAGCCGGCGCAGCGCCTCGGTCTCGCCGAGCACGGCCTCGCCGAGCAGGTTGAGGTTGAGGCGCGCACCGCTCTCGCGGATCTTCGGCGATCGCGGGGCCGAGCTTCTCGGGACGGGCGTCGACGACGAGGTGGCCGACCATCTCGCGCAGCACGCGCCGCGCGATGGGCACGACCGGGGCGGGCAGGACGGGCGCCATCGCCCCGCCGACGGCCACGGCCGAGCGCAGGTACCAGGGCAGGAAGCCGGGCACGAGCGGAGCGACGCGCCGCAGATTGGATGCCGCGGCCGCGAGGCTCTCGGGGCGCATGACCCCGTCGACGAACCCGATCGTGAACGGCAGTCCGTTCGGGTCCTTGAGCACGCCGGCCAGACGCGCGGCGGCGGGATCGACGTCGGCCTCGGCGGCTTCGTCGGTCCAGCGCTGCGGCGAGCGCGATCGCCGCGTCGGCGATCACGACGGGCGTGGCGGGATGCGGTGCCATCTCTGTCCTTCGGGATAGGGGTTCTTCCAGGATCCCTCGTCATACCCTTCATGAAAAGCGATCACCTACGATGATTACCCATCACGAAAGTCGAAGGATCGACATGTTCGAACTGCGCCGCCTGCGGCTCCTGCACGAGCTCGCGCTGCGCGGCACGCTCGCGTCGGTCGCCGAAGCGCTCTCGTACAGTCCGTCGACGATCTCGCAGCAGCTCGCACAGCTCGAGAAGGACGCGGGTGTCGCCCTCCTCGTGCCGGACGGCCGGCGTCTGCGTCTGACCGAGCACGGCGCAGCGCTCGCCGCGCACGCGGCCCGGGCGCTCGAGCTCGAGGAGTCCATCCGCGGCGAGCTCGAGGCGCTGCAGCCGGGGATCGCGCCCGTGCGGATCGCCGCGATGCAGACGGCGGTGCATGCGATCCTTCCCGCCGCACTCGAACGACTGGCCGCGAGCGAGCCGTCCCTCCGCGTCGAGGTCGCCGAGCTCCCGCCCGAAGAGGGCCTGTTCGAGCTCTCTGCCCGCCGGTTCGACCTCGTCATCGCGGAGCAGTACCCCGGGCACACGCGCGCGCACGAATCCGGACTTCGACCGCGTGCCGCTCGGGAGCGACCCGATCCGGCTCGCCGCCCCGCTGATGGACACCGCGACGCGACTGGCCGACCTCGCCGACCGAGCGTGGGTCATGGAGCCGCAGGGCACGGCCGCGCGTCAGTGGGCGGTGCAGCAGTGCCGGGCCGCAGGGTTCGAGCCCGACGTGCGGTTCGAGCTCGCCGACCTGACGGCGCATGTCGGGCTCATCCGGTCAGGTGTTGCGGTGGGCCTCCTGCCCGACCTCGTGTGGGCCGGGGGCACCGCGCCGGTCCGCCTCGTCCCCCTGCCGGGCGAGCCGGCGCGCGAGGTCTTCGCCGCGATGCGCGGGTCCTCTGCAGACAGACCCGGCATCCGAGCCGTCCAGGCGGCGCTCGCGGACGCGTTCCCGGCCTGAACCCCCGTCAGCGCCAGACGCTGGGCGCGGGGCTCTTGGTCGACGGCAGGGCGGACGCCTCGGCCCAGTCCGCACCCACGGCTCGAGCTCGGGCAGGTCGTCGGGTCGGTGGAGCGCCTCGAACAGCTCCTCGAGCGGCACGATGCCGCCGCTGCGGCGCAGGAACCGCGCACGCACGATCATCTCGGCGTACACCTCGCCATCGACGACGGCGCGGTGGATGAGGTACGACGGACTTGTCGTCATGACCGAGCAGCCGCGACTCGACGGTGAAGCGCTGCCACAGCTCGAGCGACTTGCGGAAGGTGATCGTCTCGCTCGCCACGACGGCGTACCAGCCGCGTGCGCGCAGAGAGGTCCCACATCGCCTGTGCGGATGAGCAGGTCGAACCGCCCGAGATCGAACAGCGACGCGTATCGGCCGTTGTTCATGTGACCGAGGAAGTCGATGTCGGTCGGCAGCGTGCGCACGCGCACGCGGCCGACGGACGTCGGCGGCAGCACGCCGTCGCGGCGGAGCCTGCCTTCGCGCGCCAGATGGTCAGGAGGGTCCGCCAGATCACGTTCACGAGGAGCGATGGTAGCCAACGGCACGTCGTCCGGGCGATTCGCGTTGTGGGATCTCCTACAGCCGGCATGTGCGCGGCATCCTGTGCCGTCGAAGGCACGAATCGACTCGATTTCGCGTCACCGTGGGTCGCGCGTAGAGTCTCGCCATGGAAGCCGAACTCCAGACCGACATCGTCGTCCGTCCGGTCCGCGACGTGGATGCAGAAGCCCTCGGACGCGTGCACGCGACCTGCTGGCACGAGACCTACGATCACCTCATCAGCAAGGCCGCCCTCGAGAAGCCGTCTCGCCCAGGCGCCTCGCCGAGCTGTGGACCCACTGGGCCGCGCAGGGTCCCGACTTCAAGATGTTCGCCGCGCTCGTCGACGGCGAGATCGTCGGATTCGCCGGCTCGGGTCCCGCCCGCGACAAGGATGCCCCGCGCATCCGCGAGCTCTACTTCATCTACCTGCTGCGACGCGTTCCACGGCACCGGCATCGGCCAGCGACTGTTCGACGCCGTCGTCGAGCAGGACGAAGGCGTGTACCTGTGGGTCGCCGACGACAACCCGCGCGCGCACCGGTTCTACGTGCGCAACGGCTTCGTCCTCGACGGCGCCACGCACACCGAGCCCTTCCTCGGTGAGACGCTCACCGAGGTGCGGTTCGTCCGCTGACGCGCGCTGACGTGCTGCAGGTCTGGGCCCTCGACGGGCATCCCGCGAGATCGTCCCCGGACGACGACCTGGTCGCGCTGATCGCCGATGCGGCGGGCGACCGCTCGCCGACGGGGACATCGTCGTCGTCACGTCGAAGATCGTCTCGAAGGCCGAAGGTCGCATCATCGCGGCCGACGACCGCGAGGACGCCATCACGGCCGAGACGGTGCGCCTCGTCGCGTCGCGCGCAGCTCGCCGACCGGTCACCTCACCCGCATCGTGCAGAACCGGCTCGGCATGGTGTCGGCCGCAGCGGGCGTCGACGCCTCCAACACGCCGGAGGGCACGGTGCTGCTCCTCCCGGTGGATCCGGATGCCTCGGCCCGCGGCCTCGCGACGGGTCTGCGCGACGCTTCTCGGCGTGACGGTCGGCGTGCATCGTGTCCGACACTCTGGGCCGCGCCTGGCGCGACGGGCAGACCGATTCGGCGATCGGCGCCGCCGGTGTGCACGTGTTCGAGGACCTGCGCGGGCAGACGGACGCCGAGGGCCGCGCCGCTCGTCGGTCACGATGCCGTGCGTCGCCGATGAGATCGCCTCGGCCGCCGACCTCGTCAAGGGCAAGGCCGCCGCGCCTGCCGGTCGCCGTCGTGCGCGGTCGCGCCGACCTCGTCGGCGACCTCGATCTGCCCGGCGCGCGATCGATCGTGCGCCCGCTCGAGCGCGACATGTTCCGCCTCGGCGCCGACGAGGCCTACGCCGAGGGTTCGCCGCGGGCGCGGCATCCGCTCGACCTCGGCGCAGCCCGCAGCGCGGTGCGGCCTCGATCAGTCCTCGCTCAGCCACGCGCAGCGTCGCCTGCCCGCCGACACCTGCACGGTCGATCCGTGCTGCGCGCGGCGGTGGATGAGGTCGACAGCGCGGTTGTCGAGTTCCGCCCGCGGACACATCCGACGGCGACGTCGTAGGTCCCGTCGGGAACAGTGAGTCGAGCGGTGCCCGCGCTGACCTCGGCAGCGATACGAGTTCGGCTGGGCCCGTGAGCAGCGCGTCATCGACCCGGCGCTGAGCGCTGATCGACAGCGTCGCGCCTCACGTCCGCGAGGTCGAGGTCGGCGCGGCCCGGCGCTGAGCTGCGGCCTCGCAGCTCGCGCGGCGGATCCCACGATGATCGGCGCGTCCGGCGCTCACATCGAGATCGAGCGTCGCCGAACTCGCCGTCGGCGCGCAGGTCGCCGGCCGAGAGGCTGCAGATCGGCGTCCGAGGTCCCGTCGAGCGCACGCCGGGCAGTCGCAGCACGGCGTCGCCGGTTCCGCCGAAGAGCCAGCCAGCCGATGCCGAAGAACCCCGGGGCGACGCGACGTTCGAGCTCGTCGCTCGTCGCGCTCGAACGTCCAGCGGGTCGATGCCCCACGCGCTCGTGACCTCGAGCTCGGCCTCGCTCGACGTCGGCGAACTCGATCGTCGAGCGATCCGGCCGAGACGTCGACGTCGAGCTCGCGTCGACCCCCGACACTCGACGGTCCGTCGAGGTCGTGCTGACGCCGACGCGGCTGCCGATCGTCGCGAAGCACGGCCGAGCCGATCGCGCCGAGCAGGACGACGGCGCCGACCACGATCAGGACGATCGAGATGACGCGCCCGCGGCGCGGACGGGCGGTGCGGCCTGCGGCGGGCTCGGGGGCGGCGCGGGACGGGGCGGGGGAGGGATGCGTCGGTCATCGGTTCATTCCGTCCTGCGGCCGTGGGCCGCCATGTTCGAGGTGGGCGAGGGCGGCGAGCACTCGCCGGTTGCCGGATTCGTCGGGCTCGAGGTCGAGCTTCTGGAAGACGCCGGTGATGTGCTTCTCGACGCTGCCCTCCGTGACGTGGAGCGGTCTGCGCGATCGCCTGGTTCGATCGCCCTTCGGCGATGAGGGCGAGCACGGCCGACTCGCGATCGGTGAGTCGCAGCATCCGCTCGTCTCGCGTCCGCGCGACTGAGCAGCTGCGCGACGACCTCCGGATCGAGCACCGTCGCGCCCGCGCCGATGCGGTCGATCGTCTCGAGGAACTCCGCCACGTCGGCGACGCGGTCCTTGAGCAGGTAGCCGAGCGCCCCGCCGTTCGCCGATGACGAGGTCGGCGGCGTAGCGCTCCTCGACGTACTGCGACAGCACGAGCACGGCGAGCTCGCGGTCGCCGCGCGCGCAGCCGCGAGCGCGGCGCGGATGCCCTCGTCGGTCCAGGTCGGCGGCAGACGCACGTCGAGGATGCAGAGGTCGGGCGGACGTCTCGTCGACCGCCTCGTCGAGCGCTCGAGGCATCCGGGAAGCGGCCGCGACCACGTCGTGGCCGGCGTCCTCGAGCAGCGCGGACGAGTCCTTCGCGCAGCAGCGCCGAGTCTTCGCAGATCAGGATGCGCACGGCAGGCTCACCTCCACCGAGGTCGGTCCGCCGACCGGGCTGTCGAGGCGGGCCTCGCCGCCGGCCGCCAGGACGCGGTTGACGATGCCGTCGAGGCCGCCGCCGGCGACGATCCGGGCACCGCCGACGCCGTCGTCCTCGACCCTCGCCCACAGCACGCCGTCGCTCGCGCCGCCGG
The DNA here is from genome assembly GCA_963695125.1 of uncultured Actinomycetota bacterium. Classification (GTDB taxonomy): domain Bacteria; phylum Actinomycetota; class Actinomycetes; order Actinomycetales; family Microbacteriaceae; genus Microbacterium. The sequence continues at coordinate 403,414 of CAVOFY010000002.1, read as the reverse complement.
ACGACGACCCGCACTTCGGTGGCGCGCGCGTGCTTGGCGGCGTTGGTGAGCGCTTCGGCGATCGCGAAGTACGGCGGCGGCCTCGGCATCCCGGCTGCATCGCCCCTCCATGCGCACGTCGAGGTGCACGGGCACGACCGAGCGGCCGGCGAGGGCCGAGAGCGCGGCGTCGAGACCGCGATCGTCGAGGACGGAGGTGTGGATGCCGCGGGCGAGCTGCCGCAGCTCGGTGATCGCCGCCTTCGTCGACGTGTGCGCCTCGGCGATGAGCGCCTTCGCGGCATCGGGGTCGGCGTCGATCTTCTGCTGCGCGAGGCCGAGCGTCATGCCGACCGAGACCAGCCGCGGCTGCACGCCGTCGTGCAGGTCGCGCTCGATGCGCGTGCGCTCGACATCGGCGGCGCGGACGGCACCGGCGCGCTGCGCGCTGGACGTGCGCGCGACCTCGGCGAGCTGGGCCTCCCGCGACGGCACCATGACAGCGCCCGCGACGATCACACCGTGCAGGACGCCGCAGCCGATGATCGAGACGCCGCAGCGACCACGGACTGAGACGATGCCCGACGGGCACGCGCCAGCGCGACGGCGACCTCGATGCCGGTGCGCGCCGAGCGGGACCGCCTCGCCGTCGGCGAAGAGCGGAGCGAACGCCAGCGACGACGCCCGAGGCGGCGATGCCGGCCAGCGTCACGACGATCCAGCCGAGGCAGCGTCGCGATCGCGAAGCTCGCGACGCCGCGCCAGCTCGCAGGGGTCGATGAACTGCAGCCAGAGCGTGCGCAGGAAGCCGCCGAAGCCGGGGCGGCCGCTCGTGCGCGGCGGCGCGCCGGCAGGCCGAAGCCGTAGAGGCCGTCGACGCGGGCCGTCTCGAACCAGCTCACGCCGAAGAGCAGTAGACGAGCGCGACCAGGAAGACGACCCCGATGCCGCAGGACCGGCAGCAGTCCGACGCCGAGGCCGAGGAACGTGCGAGCAATGCCGAGCACGACCGGGTCCGATGACGCCGAGCGCCGCGAGATGCGCGATGGCGCGCGGGATCGTACGTGGGGACGAGACCGATCGGGCTCGGGGCGAGAGTGCGGGAAGTCATACGCCCACGGTAGGGCGCGCGCCCTGTTGCGCGCGCCCGAGCCAGCCCGAGACTTCGCTTCGGGTTATCCCCCGCTCCCGGGCCCGGCTGCGCTCACGCGTCCGACACGGCGGGGATTCGCGTCGATGCACGCCCACGTCCGCACACGAGCGGAGGGTGGATGCCGCACACGCGCGATCCGGCTGGTCGCGAGTCAGGGGCGGCGATCCGCCCCCTGAGGGTCAGCGTCCTGAGACGGTGCCGAAGAGCCTCGCGATGGGGGCGAGCACGAGCGGCGCGCAGCGACCCACGCGGCGGCGATCACGAGGATCGAGACCGACGAAGATCCAGAACCCGGTCCAGTTCATCGGCGTACTCGTTCGGGTCGACCGAGCCCTGCGCGGCGTACATGTGGTTGAGGTTGCGCAGCGCACCGGTCGCGAACACGAGCACGACGTGCACGAAGATGAACAGCACGAAGTAGAGCATCACCGGGAAGTGCACCGCGCGCGCCCACTCGACCGGGTAGATCCGGTTGAGCGTCTTGGCGTTCTTCGGCCAGATGCCCGACATCCGCACGCCCGGTCGCGATCGCGAGCGGCGCGGCGATGAAGATCGTCGTGAAGTAGGCGAGCTGCTGCAGGCAGTTGTAGTTGACCCAGCCGTTCTCGGTCGGCCAGTCCAGCGAGACGTACTGCAGCGCGGCCGAGAGGGCGTTCGGGAAGACCTCCCAGACGTCGGGACGACCCGCATCCACTGTCCGCGTGACGAACAGCAGCACGACGAAGATCGACGCCGTTGACGACCCACAGGATGTCGAGCGACTGGTGGAACCACAGGTTCAGGCTGATCTTGCGCTTGCGTGTCGCCGCGCGGCGACCAGAACGCCGTCGGGCGCTTCTCGGTGCGCACCTGCAGGCCCGAGCGGATGATCAGCACCATCAGGAACACGTTGAAGAAGTGCTGCCAGCCGAGCCACGCGGGGAACCCGACCGGCGCGCCCTCGGGCAGGTGGTACTCGCCCGGGTAGGTCGCGAGGAAGTCCTGCAGAGGTTCGAGCGAGAGGAGCCAGCGCACCGCGAACACGGCCATGGCCGCGGCGAACAGCAGTCCGCCGCCGCCGACGACACGGCGCCGGCCCACTGCAGCGCGCGTGAACGGTCCGTAGCGCTCGCGGCTCGGGCGGCCACGATCTTCTTGCCCGCCGTGCGGCGATCGGCCTCGAAGCGCCGGCCGCGGCGGCGCCCTGCCAGACGGTGCGGGTGAACGGCAGCGGGCGTCGAGACGGTCGATGGATGCCGCGGGTACTGCCGCGGCGACCTGCGACGGCCGTCTCGGCCGGTCGCGGCGTCGACGCGTCTCGAGCGACGATCGCCGGTGGCCGCGGGCGGCCAGGCCCGCGGGGGGCCAGGGCTCGCCGCCCGGAGTGCGGGGCAGTCCTCGGCGCAGCGCGCGACCGCCGGCGGCAGGCGACGCGCGCGGGCAGCGGCGGCAGCCGGTGCGGCGGGTGCGGCGGCGCGCCGTCGGCAGCGGCAGCAGCCGGTGCCGCGCGGCGACGGTCGAGGCCGCGGCAGCGCGCGGCGGGCGCGGCGGCCGCGGGCGCCGCTGCGCGATGCGGGCGGCCAGGGCTCGCCGCCCGGCACGCGCGGCAGACCGCGGCGGAGGCCGGGCTGCCGGCGCGGAGCGGCCGGGGCCGCGACAGCAGCGGCGGCGGCGGCGGACTCCGACGCCGGCGACGACTGCCGCGACAGGCTCGGCGACCACGGCAGGCTCGGGCGCCGACGGCGTGGCCTGCGGCCGCGGCGACCGACGCCCGCGGGGGCCTCGCCGGCCGGAGGCCAGGGCTCGCCGCCGGGTCGCCGCGGAAGACCGCGGCGCAGCGTCTGCCCGTACGATCGCCACGCCGCTTACGCCTTCTTCGCCTCGAGCGCCGCGATGAGCTGCGGCACCACCGTGAACAGGTCGCCGACGACGCCGAAGTCGGCGATCTCGAAGATCGGGGCATCCGCGTCCTTGTTGATCGCGACGATCGTCTTGGCCGTCTGCATGCCCGCCTTGTGCTGGATCGCGCCCGAGATGCCGAGCGCGACATACAGCTGCGGCGAGACCGAGACGCCGGTCTGGCCGACCTGGTACGTCTGCGGCATGTAGCCCGCGTCGACCGCGGCGCGCGAGGCGCCCACGGCGGCGCCGAGCGCGTCGGCGAGCTGCTCGACGAGCGCGAACTTCTCCTCGGAGCCGAGCCCGCGTCCGCCCGAGACGACCTTGGCGGCACCGCGCAGCTCGGGTCGCGACGACGAGACGACGACCTCTTCGACCGCGCCGATCGTGGCGTTCTTGCGGCCGGAGGCCGTCGACCTCGAGGGCCTGCACCTGCGGCGACGCGACGGCCTCGGCACGGGCATCCACTGCACCCTGGCGCACCGTGATGACGGGAGCGCCGAACGTGGCGGCCGACTCGCACGTTGTACGCGCCGCCGTACACCGAGTGCTGCGGCGACGATGCCCTCGTCGTCGCGCGAGACGCCGACGGCGTCGACCGCGAGGGCCGAGCGCGAGCGCGCCGCGAAGCGGGCAGCGATCTCGCGGCCCTCGATCGAGTGCGAGACGAGGACCGCGTCGGGCTGCACGAGCGCCGCCGCGGCGGCGAGCGCGTCGACGCGGTCACCGCGAGGCCGTCACCGCGACCGACGCGGCGCGCCCGAGGGCGCGCCGCCTCGGCGGCGAGCGGCCGCGTCGCCGACGACCAGCGCGACGGGCGTGCCGACGGCAGCAGCGGCGCCCAGGAGGCCCGCCGAGGACTTCGCGAGTGCGCCCGAGGGCGTCACATCGAGCAGGACGAGGATCGAATCCGCAGCGAAAAGTCATGCCACCCACCTCACGCGAGCCGGTTCTGGATGAGGAACTCCGCGAGCTTCTCGCCCGCATCGCCCTCGTCGACGATCTTGACCCCGGCCGTGCGCGGGGGCTTCTCGGCGAGCGCGATCATGATCGAGCGCGATGCCGCAGCATCGTCGGCCTCGACACCGAGGTCGGCCAGCGACAGCGTCTCGAACGGCTTCTTCTTCGCCGCCATGATGCCCTTGAAGTTCGGGAACCGGGCATCCGGCAGCGCCTCGGTGATCGAGATGACCGCGGGGAACTCCGCCGACACCTCGGCCGTGCCGGCATCCGTCGCGCGCGTCGCCCGACACGGAACCGTCGCCGATCGTCACCGACGTGAGGTTGAGCGCGCGCGGGCACGTCGAGCAGCTCGGCGAGCCATCGCGCGGCAGCACGCCGCCCGAGCCGTCCGTGGACTGGTTGCCCGTGATCACGAGATCGAAGCCGGTCCGTTCGCAGCGCGGCCGCGAGCACCTCGGCGGTGAGGCCCAGGTCCGCGCCCACGAGCGCCTCGTCGACGACCTGCACCGCGGAACGCTGCGCCCATCGCGAGGCCCTTGCGGACGGTGGCGGCGGCGGACTCAGGTGCCATCGACAGCACGACGACCTCGGTGTCCGCGTGCGTGTCGGCATACGACAGCGCGACCTCGAGCGAGCGCTCGCCGATCTCATCGAGCACCGTCTCCGACGCTGCGCGATCCGCGAGACCCGTCTCGAGACTCAGCTTGCGGTCCCCGTACGTGTCGGGGACCTCCTTGACCAGGACGACGATCTTCATACGCATGCTCCTTTGCCGATTCGAGTCTATTGTCCCCGCGCGGCCGCCCCGTGCGCGTTCGTTGCGCATCGCGACCCAGTACCGTGGAAATCGGCGAAGGGATGGTCGATGGCACGTCGCGGACCGCTTCCGGTCGATCCGATCGCGGAGGCGAAGCGTCAGTGGGCGCTGCACGGCTGGACCGCGGCTGCGCCCGGCATGTCGGCCGTCACGTCGGTCATCCGTGCGCAGCAGATCATGATGGCCGCATCGATCGGGCTCTCAAGCCCGTTCGGGCTCTCGTTCGCGCGTTTCGAGATGCTGCGCCTGCTCGCGCTTCACGCGGAAGGGACGGATGCCGATGGCGAGCGCCATCGCGAGGCTGCAGGTGCATCCCACGAGCGTCACCAACACCGTCGACCGGCTCGCGCGCGACGGGCTCGTCGTGCGCGAGCCGCATCCCGACGACGGCCGCGCGGCACTGCGTCGTCCTGACGCCCGAAGGTCGCGCACTCGTCGAGGAGGCCACCGACGGCGCTCAACACCCAGGTGTTCGAGGAGCCGGGGCTGACCGAGGACGACACCGTCGAGCTCGTCCGCATCCTCGCGCGGATGCGCAAGGACGCGGGCGACTTCGACGATCCTCGGCCGGTGCCCGACCCGCTCTGACCGTGCTCAGCGGTTCGTGAACTGCGGGGCGCGCTTCTCGCGGAAGGCGGCCATGCCCTCCTTCTGATCGGCGGTGTCGAAGAGCGACGCGAACGCGTGCTTCTCGAAGCGCAGCCCCTCCGCGAGAGTCGTCTCCATCGCGACGTCGAGCGCGGCCTTGGCCGCGTACACCGACGGCAGCGACTTCGTCGCGATCGTCTCGGCGACCTTGCCGGCCTCGGCGAGCAGATCGGCCGCGGGGACGACGCGCGAGACGAGTCCTGCGCGCTCGGCCTCGACGGCATCCATCATCCGTCCCGTCAGGATCAGGTCGGCGGCCTTGTAGTAGCCGACCGCCCGGACGAGCCGCTGCGAGCCGCCCATGCCGGGGATGACGCCGAGGTTGATCTCGGGCTGCCCGAACTTGGCGGTGTCGGCGGCGAGGATGATGTCGCACATCATCGCCAGCTCGCACCCGCCGCCGAGCGCGAAGCCCGAGACCGCGGCGATCACCGGGGTGCGCAGCTCGGCGAACCGTGCCCACCCGCCGAAGTGCTCGCCCATGATCATGTCGAGTCCCGACTTGGACTCCATCTCCTTGATGTCGGCGCCCGCGGCGAACGCGCGCTCCGAGCCGGTCAGGACGATCGCGCCGATCGCCTCGTCGGCATCGAAGGCGGATGCCGCGGCAACGACGTCCTCCATCACCTGCGCGTTCAGCGCGTTGAGCGCCTCGGGCCGATTGAGGGTGATCCAGCCGACGCGCCCCCGCGTCTCGACGATGATGGTCTCGTAGGTCATGACTCTCCTGAACTCGCGGCGCTGCTGTCGGTGCGGATCGTGTTGATGATCCCCGAGAAATCCTGCCCTGCCCCGGGTCCCTCCGCGAAGTCGCGGTAGATCTCGCGCGCCAGCAGCCCCATCCGCGCGTCGACGCCGGTGAGCTGCGATCGCCTGCTCGGCGAGGCCCGAGGTCCTTGTTCATGAGCGCGCCCGCGAACCCCGGCTGGTAGTCGCGGTTGGCGGGGCTCGTGGGCACGGGCCCGGGCACGGGGCAGTTCGTCGTGAGCGCCCAGCACTGCCCGGACGCGTTGGAGGCGACGTCGAAGAGCGCCTGATGCGTGAGCCCGAGCCGCTCGCCGAGCACGAACGCCTCGGCGACCGCGATCTGCGACACCGCGAGGATCATGTTGTTGCAGACCTTCGCGGCCTGGCCGAGTCCCGGTCCGCCGCAATGCACGACACGGCGGCCCATCGCCTCGAGGATCGGCAGCGCCGCCGCGAAGTCATCCTCGCGAGCCGCCCACCATGAAGGCGAGGGTCGCGTTCTCGGCACCCACGACACCGCCCGAGACGGGAGCATCGAGCGAGCGGTGACCGGCTGCCTCGACGAGCCGGTGGACGGCACGGGCCTCATCGACGGCGATCGTCGAGCAGTCGATGAACAGGGTGCCGGCGGGAGCGGCATCCACGAGGCCCTCGCCCGCCGCGGCTCCGCGCATCGCCGCGATCACCTGCGATCCGGCCGCGAACATCGTGATGACGACGTCCGCGCCGTCGACGGCGGCCGGACCCGAGAGCGTGACGGGGAGTCCCGCGTCCAGCGCGGCATCCACGGCGGCGGGGACCACGTCGAATCCGACGACGTCGTGACCCGCGGCGGCGAGGTTCCGTGCCATCGGCAGACCCATGTGACCGAGGCCGAGGAACGCGACCCTCATCGCTTCGACCCCAGCAGTTCACGACCGATGATGACGCGCATGATCTCATTCGTCCCTTCGAGGATCTGATGCACCCGCAGGTCGCGCACGACCTTCTCGATGCCGTAGTCGTGCAGGTAGCCGTAGCCGCCGTGCAGTTGCAGCGCCTGGTTCGCGACCGAGAATCCGGCGTCCGTCGCGAACCGCTTCGCCATCGCGCACTGGAGCGACGCGTCGGGCGCGCCCGCGTCGACCGCCGCTGCGGCATCGCGCACGAGCGCCCGCGCCGCGCGCAGCTCGGTCGCCATGTCGGCGAGCGCGAACACGATGCTCTGCTTCTCGGCGAGGGGCTCGCCGAACGTGAATCGCTCGTGCACGTACGCCAGCGTCCGGTCGAGGGCCCACTGCGCGCCGCCGAGCGAGCAGGCGGCGATGTTGATCCGGCCGCCGTTGAGCGCCGACATCGCGATCCTGAAGCCCTGCCCCTCGGCTCCGAGCACGCTCGTCGCGGGCACGCGCACTTCGTCGAGGATCACCTGCCGCGTCGGCTGCGCGTTCCAGCCCATCTTCTTCTCGTTCGCGCCGAACGACAGGCCCGGCGTTCCGTCGGGCACGAGGAACGCCGTGATCCCGCGGGCTCCGGGCTCGCCCGTCCGCGCCATGACGATGTAGACGGATGACGAGCCCGCGCCCGAGATGAACTGCTTGACGCCCGTGAGCACGAACTCGTCGCCCACGCGGACGGCGCTCGTCGTGATCGCGGCCGCGTCCGAGCCCGCCCCCGGCTCCGTGAGGCAGTAGCTGCCGAGCTCCTGCATCGTGGCGAGTCCGGGGACCCACCGCGCGCGCTGCTCGTCGTCGCCATAGGTGTCGATCATCCACGCGACCATGTTGTGGATCGAGATGTACGCCGCGACCGCGGTGTCGCCCATCGCGAGCTCTTCGAAGATCGCGACGGCCTCGGCGCGGCCGAGGCCCGCTCCCCCGACGTCGTCGCGCACGTAGATCGCACCGAGGCCGAGCTCGCCTGCGAGCCGGAGCGTCTCGACCGGGAAGTGCTTGCGCTCGTCCCAATCCAGGGCGTGGGGCGCGAGCTCGGCGCGGGCGAAGTCGCGCACGGCTTCGAGGATCGCCTCGCGCTCGTCGTCGGTCGTCGCGGATGCGGGAAGGGTCATCGTCATCGGTGCCTCCGGGTCGGGCCGAACCGCGACGTCGTGGGTCGCGGGCGGCAGACAGCGGTGCCCTCGTCGGCACCGCCCGACACTTTACATGGACTTCCTTGTAATTGGTTGGGAGTCCATGGAGTCCGCAGGCGGACCCGCCGGCCCGAGTCAGGAGCCGATCAGAAGACGATCACCGGCACCGGGATGGGGAACCGCGAGTCCTCGAAGTCGCCCGAGCCCGTGAACGTCGTGCGGATGAGGTGGATGCCGCGCGCGAGCTTCGGCAGCGTGATGTCGACCTTGCCCTTCGCCGCGGCCGTGAGGGTCGCCGTCGCGATGACCTTGCCGTTGTCAGTGATCGTGACCGTGCCGGTCGGCGCCGAGCCGTCGGCCGCGCTCACCTTTCCGGTCACCTTGACCGTCGACCCGAAGCTCGCGAGGAGCTTCGTCGGCGCCGCCATGACGCTCGTCGACACCGACTCGCGATCGACGAGGACGGCGACGGTACGCGCGGGCACCGTGACGGTGCCGGATGCGGCATCCCACGTCGTCGTCTTGACGACCGCGTCGGCGCCGTTCGCCTGCGCCGGCGTGAGCGCGAAGCCGCGTCCCGCGAGGCTCGCCGATCGTCTGCGTGACGGGTTCGGTGCGAGGCGTTGAACACGACGAGCGCGCCGTCGAGGGCCGGGTCGACGTCGGCGCCGACGAGGTCGTCGACGAGCATCGCGATGACGCCGGGCGCGGCATCCGGCCCGCTCCCGGGGAACGTGACCTTCTGCTGGATGAGCTCGGCAGACCCGAGGCGCAGCAGATCGACTTCGCTGCGCACGCGCAGCAGGTCGAGGGCGGATGCCTCGGCCGCCGCGATGTCGGACGCGCCGGGCTTGAGCGCCGGGTTCGCCAGGAGCGGCGCCATGATGCCCCACTTCTCGCCGTTGTCGGCGGCGCGCGGCAGGCCCGAGCCGAAGGTCGACTCCTGGCCGGTCCAGTCGATGCGGTTGAACCAGTCGCCCGAGTTGTAGCTGTTGCGATCCAGAGACTTCGAGCGCAGCAGCTCGGTGCCGGCGTGCCAGAACGACGGCGTCTGCGCGAACGTCGCGGTCGCGAGCGACAGCGTGTTCATGCGCACGCGGTCGGCCATCGACGTGTCGACGGGCAGCTTGAGCACCGACAGGTCGTAGAGCGTCTCGTTGTCGTGCGCGTCGACGTACGTGATGATCTCGTCGGGCTGGTCGGCGTATCCGGCGGGCTGTCCGTTGTACAGTCAGCTCGATCGCCGCGCTGCACGGTGCCGTCGGCGGCCGTGAGCTCGAACGCCCGCAGATTGCCCGCGAGACCGAGCTTGACGAGGTCGGTCTGTGTGCGCGAGATCGGCGAGCGCCTGCTCGGTCGAGCCGTTGATCGGATCGCCGTTGGGTGCGGTGCCGAGGCCCGTTCCGATAGCCCTGCCGGAACGTCGAGCCCGAGTCGACGGGGCTGCCGCCGTGCACGGCGTCGCGCAGCCGGTCGCTGAACGTGCCGATTCCTGTGCCGCCGAGCTGCCCCTGCGTGCGCCTGCTCGAACAGCGCGTTGTCGGCGACCTCGCCGAAGTTCCAGCCCTCGCCGTAGAGGTAGATCTTCGACCCGTCGACGCCGTCCTTCTTGACCGTCAGGGCGTCGAGCGCGTCGCGGATCGCGAGCATGTTCGCCTTCGAGTGGTGGCCCATGAGGTCGAAGCGGAAGCCGTCGACCTTGTAGTCACGGGCCCACGTGACGACCGAGTCGACCATGAGCTTCTGCGCCGCGGCGTGCTCGGTGGCGACGTTCTGGCAGCAGGTCGAGGTCTCGACCGCGCCGGCGGCGTTGAGCCGCTGGTAGTAGCCCGGCACGACCTGGTCGAGCACCGACTTCTCGCCCTGTCCGACTGTGCCGTGTGGTTGAAGACCTCGTCGAGCACGACCTGCAGGCCGATGCTCGTGGAGGGCACCCACCATCTCGCGGAACTCGCCGACGCGCGCACCGCCCTCGGGATCGACGGCGTACGAGCCTTCGGGAACCGAGTAGTGGAACGGGTCGTAGCCCCAGTTGAAGCCGTCGGCGTCGGCGATCGCCTCGATGCAGGCCTGCTGCTCGGTCGATGCCGGGACCGTACGACGCCAGATCGCAGTCCGGCACGGCCTGCTGGCGCGCGGTCCTCTTCGATCGTCGCGATGTCGAACGACGGCAGCAGATGCACGGTGTTGATGCCGGCCGTCGCGAGCTGCTTCAGCTGCTTCGTGCCTGCACTGTCGCGCGTGAACGCGCGGTAGGTGCCGCGCTCGGCCGCGGGCACCGTCTCGTCGCCGATCGAGAAGTCGCGGATGTGCAGCTCGTAGATCGAGCGATCCACGGGCCGGTCGATCACGGGCTGCTTCGTCTTGCTCCCATTGCGTGCGGCTGCCACGCCTTGTCGTCGAGGTCGATCGCGACCGATCGCGTCGAGTTGGTCGTGAGCGCGACCGAGTACGGGTCGGTCACGGAGTTGGTCTCGATCGCACCCGTCGTCGGGGCGTAGACCACGACCTCCCACAGGTACTCGTCGCCCTTGAGAGACTTCGCGCCCGCGACGGACCAGGTTCCGGATGCCGCATCCCACATCGCCTCGTGGCGCACAGGCCGTCGCCGCTCGCGCCCGCCTCCCACGTGAGCAGCGTCGCGCTCTGCGCCGTCGGGGCCCACACCCGGAAGGTCGGCTTGTTGCCCGAGAACACGACGCCGAGCTGCGTCGTCGACGAGCTCGCTCGCGTACAGGTCGTCGAGCACGCCGGGGATCTGCACGCCGGTGAACGCCGTGCAGCTCGTCGCCGACGCGCTGCGCGACCATCAGCTGCCCCTTGCAGCAGGGCGGCGGCATCCGCGCCTTCGACGTGCAGCGCCGTGTAGTCCGCGAGCGCGGGGAACCGAGCCGCCTGCTCGTCGGTGAGACCGCCGTCCACGACCGTCAGGTCGACGGGGATCGCCGCCGGTGATCTCACCGTCCGCGAGGGCGAGGGATGCCTCGTCCGACGCGTACAGCTGCCACGAGGCCTCCGCCCGCCGGGGCGCCGAGGTCGGCCGGCCACGCGATCGTCTCGGCGTCGATCCAGTGCGCCTGCGACTGGCCCGATGCCGGGCAGCGGCGGGTCGGTCGTCCTCGATCGTGAGGACGTGCGTCGCGAGCGTGTAGCGGAAGGTCGTGACCTTGCCCTCGGTCGCGGTGAACGCGATGTTCGCACCGCCGGGCGCGCCGCCCTGCACCGTAGTTCTCGTCCCAGCGACAGGCCGTGCGCGACCTTCAGCTCGTACGAGCCGGTCGGCAGGTCGTCGGTCGTAGAACTCGAAGACGCCGTCCTTGTCGCCGTCGAACATCATGCTCGCGAGGCAGTCCGGCGACCAGTCGCCGGGGCAGCCGAGCTCGCTCTGGAACGAGCCCGGCAGCGTCACGATGGGACCCTCGGCGGTCGACTGCACGTGCTTGGTGCGCGGATCGAAGTAGAACGTGATCGGGCCGCCGGCGTGGGTGAACGCGATGTTGGCGCCGTTCGGGAACGCCGTTCGCGCCGTAGTTGACGGTCCCACGTCTTCTCGGTCGCGACCTTGTACTCGTACGACGCCGGCGACGGCAGGTCGTCCGTCGTCAGCGTCCAGATGCCGTCGTCGACGCTTGGTCAGCTGGATCGCCTCGCAGTCCGGCTGCCAGTCGCCCGCGCAGCCGGCCTCGGTGTTGAAGCTCGCCCGGCACGCTGACGTTGCCGAAGTCGACTCGGGCTCCTCGGGCTCCTCGGGTCTCGACGAACGTTGACGGCATTGCCGACCGAGGCGTAGGTCGAGGCCGCGGTGCGGTGCCCGCGGCATCCGTCGACACCGCGCGGTACTCGACGAGCGTGCCGGCCGCGAGGCTCGTCGACGTCGTGGAAGACGCGCGGGTCGGTGTCTTCGGCCGTGCCGAGCGCGTGCCACTCGTCGGAGCCGACGACGCGCCACGCGAAGCTCGTCTCGCGCCACGTCGTCGTCCGCGACTTCGGCCGAGACCGGGGCGACCCCGCTCAGGCCCGCGCCGGCGGCGGGCACCGTGACGGCGATCTCGAGCGACGTCGATGCGGGCGCCGTGACGGGCGCGTCGGCGCTGTAGACGACCGCCGAGAGCGCGGGGACGGTGATGGATGCCGTCGCTCGCCGCGTCCGTCGTGACCGCGGGCGACGTCCGCCGTAGAGCGTGGTGAACGTCGCATCGGCCGTGAGCGTCGTGAGATCGACGGTCTTCGGCGATGCCGAGTTGTTCAGCGCGACGAGGTACTCGACCTTGTCGTCGCGGTCGACGCGGGAGAACGCGTAGACGCCCGCGCCGTCTGTCGGCGTACCGCTCGATCTGCGCACCGTCCGAGAGCGGCCGTGTGCGCCGCGCGCAGCTGCGACAGCGCCGCGATGTGCTCGTACAGCGGAGCATCGGTGTCGTAGCGGTCGACGGCTCCGACCGTCTCGCCCGTGATGAGCGGCTGGTCCGTGTACTCGGCGCACCTGGGTCGCGAACAGCGTCTGGCGCGCGTCCTTGTCGCCGCCCGTGCCCGCGAAGCCCTGCTCGTCGCCGTAGTAGACGACGGGCTGGCCGCGGCTGAGGAACATCAGCTCGTGGGCGAGCTCGGTCGCGCTGCAGCGGCGTGCGGCGCATCCTGCAGGAAGAAGCCGACGCGGCCCATGTCGTGGTTGCCGAGGAAGGTCGGCAGCGCCGTCGCCGACGAGTCGGGCGTCGTGTAGTGTCGTCGCCCGCGAAGAGTCGTGCAGCTCTGCGGCCGACAGCCCCTTCGGCGTAGTTGTCCGCGGAGGCCTGGAAGGTGAAGTCGAGCACCGAGTTCATGTCGGTCTCGCGCACGTACGGCGAGAGCTTCGCCGGGTCGGCGTCGTAGACCTCGCCGAACATGAAGAAGTCGGGCTTGCCCGCCGCGTGCGCGTAGTCGAGCACCTCGGTCGGACCACGTCTGCCAGAACTCGAAGTTCACGTGCTTGGCGGTGTCGATGCGGAAGCCGTCGATGCCGAGATCGATCCAGTCCTCGTAGACGTCGACGAACCCGTCGACGACCGTCGGGTTCTCGGTCATGAGGTCGTCGAGGCCCGACGAAGTCGCCGTAGCGTCGTCGACTCCCCGATATAGGTCGAGTCGCCGCGGTTGTGGTACAGCGTCGGGTCGTTGAGCCACGCCGGCACCTTGACGTTCTGCTCGGCGGCGCGACGACCGGCGTGTACGGGAAGCGCGTCGCGGCATCGAGCGCCGGGAAGGTGTCGGTGCCCGCGTAGTCGGCCGGGTCGAACGGCGTGCCGTCCGCGTCGCGGTACGGGCTCGGTCGCCTGGTCGATGTACGTGTAGACGCCCTCGGCGTACGAGATCACGTCGGCGGTGTGGTTCGTGATGATGTCGAAGTACACCTTGATGCCGCGGGCGTGGGCGTCGGCGATGAGCGCCTCGAGCTCGGCGTTGGTGCCGAGGTGCGGATCGATCTGCGTGAAGTCGGTGATCCAGTAGCCGTGGTAGCCCGCGCTCGCGTCGGCGCCCGTCGCCCTGCACGGGCTTGTTCTTGAAGCTCGGCGTGAGCCAGATCGCCGTCGTGCCGAGGCCGTCGATGTAGTCGAGCTTCGTCGCGCAGGCCGGCGATGTCGCCGCCGTTGTAGAAGCCCTTATCGGTCGGATCGAAGCCCGTCGCGAGGCGGTCGCCGGCGATGCCCGCCCGTGTCGTTCGACGCATCGCCGTTGGCGAAGCGGTCGGTCATGACGAAGTAGAACTGCTTGCCGTCGCCCGGCTGGCGCACGGGCGCGGCGACGAGCGCGTCGTCCGTCGGCCGTGTAGCCGCCCGAGACGACGTCGCCTCGAGGCCGACCCGATGGGTGGTGTCGTCGAAGACGAAGCGCAGCGTCGCGGGCCCGGCGATCGTGAGCGGGATGTCGTCGCCGCCGCCGTCGAGACCGTACGACTCGTCCCAGGTGTCGTTGACGGCGACCTTGTACTCGTAGGTGCCCGCGGGCACCTCGAACTCCGCGGCGTAGACGCCGTCCGCGCCCGGTCGGCGCGAGCTCGGTCTCGGCGCAATCCGGCTGCCAGTCGCCGGGGCAGCCGAGCTCGGACTGCAGGCTGCCGACGAGCGCGAACGTGCGGTCGGCGGCGGCGGCGGGCGCGACGCACGGCGAGCCCTCCGGTGAGGATCAGCGCCGTCGCGGCGAGGACGGCGGCGGATCTGCGGACACGTGCAGGGGTCGTCTTCGACACGGATGCTCCCGGGGGAATGGCACGGCGACGTGCCCATGGTGCTTGGTGCGGCCGAACCTAACAGCGTGATCGGCGGTGTGCAAGCGCTTGCAGGATGAGAGTGTCCTCATGTCCGAAACACTGAGCGATATGGCTCACTCCTGCCGTAAGCGTTTGCAGATCTGCACCGACGCACTAGCGTCGAGTCCGTGCCACTCGCCCTCGTCACCGGCGCCGCGCGTGCGAACAGCATCGCTGCGGCCATCGTCCCGCGCCTGCGCGCCGACGGCTGGACCGTCGTCACGTCCGACCTCGCGGGCACCGACTACCCTGCCGACCTTGAAACCGCCGACGGCCCCGAGCGGCTCGTCTCGGACGTCGTGCGCGACCACGGCGCGTTAGACGCGCTCGTCCTGAGTCACGCGCACGACGTCGAGTCAGGCATCCTCGACACGACCGCCGAGAGCTTCGACCGGCACGTCGCCGTCAACGCACGAGCGACGCTGCTCCTCATCGCGGCCTTCGCGCGCCAGATCCCGTCAGGCGGCGGCGCGATCGTCGCCCTCACGAGCGACCACACGACGGGCAATCTTCCCTACGGTGCGTCGAAGGGGGCGCTCGACCGCATCGTCATCTCGGCCGCGCGCGAGCTCGGACCCCTCGGCGTCTCGGCGAACGCCGTCAACCCGGGGCCCATCGACACGGGATGGATGGACGACCCCACGCGCGAAGCCCTCTCGCGCATGCAGCCGCTGGGCCGCCTCGGCGAGCCGCGCGACATCGCGGCCGTCGTCTCGTTCCTCGTCTCGGACGAGGGGCGCTGGGTCTCAGGTCAGCTGCTGCACGCCGACGGCGGGTTCTCCGCCCGGTTCTGACGCGCGGTCAGAGCCGTTCGATGATCGTGGCGTTCGCGAGCCCCCCGCCCTCGCACATCGTCTGCAGGCCGTAGCGGCCGCCCGTCGCCTCGAGGTGCGCGAGCAGCGTGCCGAGCAGCCGCGTCCCGGAGGCGCCGACAGCGTGACCGAGCGCGATCGCCCCGCCCCGGGGGTTGAGCTTCGCAGGGTCGGCGCCGAGCTCCTCCGCCCACGCGAGGGGCACGCGACGCGAACGCCTCGTTGACCTCGTACGCGTCGATGTCGTCGATCGACAGCCCGCTGCGCTCGAGGATGCGCTTGGTCGCCGGGATCGGCCCGGTCAGCATCAGATACGGGTCATCGCCGACGACGGAGAAGCGAGTGGAACCGGGCGCGCGGCGTCAGACCGAGCGCCTCGGCCCGCTCGGCGCTCATGATGAGCGCGGCGGACGCGGCATCCGTCAGCGGTGAAGAGTTGCCGGGGGTGATCTTCCAGTCGAGCTCGGGGAACCGCTCCGCGAGCGCGTCGGTGCGGAACGCCGGTCCGAGCCCCGCGAGGCCCTCGACCGTCGTGGTCGCGCGGATGGTCTCATCCGACTCCACGAGGCCCGCCGCCGTCTGCACCGGAACGAGCTGCGAGTCGAAGGCGCCTTGCGCGGCCGCCTCGGCCGCGCGTCGGTGCGACTGCGCCGAGAACGCGTCGAGCTGTTCGCGCGACAAGCCCCACTTCTGGGCGATGAGCTCGGCCGAGACGCCCTGGTTCACGAGACCGTCCGGATAGCGCTCTGCGACTGCCGCGCGACACGGTGCCGCCGTGCGCGTTCGAGCCGAGCGGCACGCGGCTCATCGACTCGACGCCTGCAGCGATGACGATGTCGTAGGCGCCCGCCATGACGCCCTGCGCGGCGAAGTGCGCGGCCTGCTGGCTCGAGCCGCACTGCCGGTCGATCGTCGTCGCGGGCACCGACTCGTCGAAGCCCGCCGAGAGCACCGCCTGGCGACCGATGTTGAGGGACTGGTCGCCCACCTGGCTGACGCAGCCCATGATGACGTCGTCGATCTGGCGCGACTCGAGGCCGTTGCGCTCGAGCAGCGCGTTCAGCATCCCGGCTGCGAGATCGACCGGGTGCACATCGCTCAGCGCTCCCCCGGGCTTGCCTCGCCCCGCGGGGGTTCGGACGACATCGACGATGACGGCATCTGTGATCATGAGAGACCTCCTGTCCCGATCCTAGGGCGATCGACGAGCAGACGATTGCTCGGTGCGAGCCAGCAGAAACGCCGTCGCAGCGCGCACACGCGCGGCCGTGCGCCGTCGCCTACGCCTCCCAGCGCCGGATGAGCGCCGCGAGCGCCTGCCCGCCGCCGATGCACATCGTCACGACGGCGTACTCGAGGTCGCGGCGCTGCAGGTCGAGCGCGGCGCGCACGGTGAGGATCGCGCCCGTCGCACCGACCGGGTGGCCGAGCGCGATCGCCCCGCCGTACGGATTGACTCGCGCCGGGTCGAGCCCGGCGTCGCGGATGACAGCCACCGCCTGCGCGGCGAACGCCTCGTTCAGCTCGATGACGTCGACATCGGCGGCCGTGAGGCCGGTCTGCTCGAACAGCCGCTGCAGCGCGTACACCGGGGCGTAGCCCATCAGCTCGGGCTCGTTGCCGGCGGTCGTGACGGCCTCGATCGTCGCCAGCGCCGGACAGTCCCTGCGCGCGCACGTCGGCCTCGCGCATCAGCACCGTCGCGCGCGGCGCCGTCGTTGATGCCCGAGGAGTTGCCGGCGGTGACCGAGCCGTCCTCTTGAAACGCGGGGCGCAGTCCGGCGAGCGTCTCGAGGGTCGTCCCCGGCTCGCGGGTGCTCGTCGACCGAGACCTCGACCGGCTTGCGGCCCGCCGGTCGTGACCGGCACGATCTCCTCCGCGAACGCCGCCTTCGCGGCATCCGTCGCCGCACGGCGCTGGCTCTCGACCGCGAACTCGTCCTGCTCGGCCCGCGATACCCCGTACTTGCGCGGCGACGTTCTCGGCCGTCACGCCCATGTGCGTGCCCGAGAACGGGTCGGTGAGCATCGCGACGGTGCCGTCGACGAGGGTGCGGTCGCCGAGGCGGTCGTTGAAGCGCGCGTTGAAGTCGTAGAACGGCATCCGCGTCATGTTCTCGTCGCCGCCGGCGACGACGACGTCGACGCCGCCCCACAGCAGCTCCTGCGCGCCCGACCAGATCGCCTGCAGTCCCGAGCCGCAGAGCCGGTTGACCGTGAACGCGGGCGTGCGCACCGGCATCCCCGCCGCGAGCGCGACGCGGCGCGCGTTGTACGCGTCGCCGGCGACCTGGCCGATGCAGCCCATGACGACCTCGTCGACCTCGTCCGCGCCGACGTCCGGCGCGTCGCAGCGCCTCGACCGCCGCGGCGGCGCCGAGCTCGTGGGCGGGCGTGTCGCGGAACACGCCGCCGAAGCTGCCCACCGGGGTGCGGGCGCCGGCGACGATGACGACTCTTTCGCGAGTCATGGGGGTCTCTCCTTCAGTTCAAGTCGGTAGTCGCCACGCGGTCGTCGCGTGGCGGAGGGGGTCGAGCGAGCAGAACGACGTCAGCCGCGTGACTCGGGCGTCGCGTAGCTGCTGCGCTGCTCGATGACGGCGAGCGTGCAGCGCGAGATGCACACGAGCTTGCCTGCCTCGTCGACGATGCGGACCTCCCACACGTGCGAGCGCCGGCCGATCGCGGCCGGCGTCGCCGTTGCGGTCACCCAGCCCGACGACACGGGACGGATGTGGTTCGCGTTGATCTCCTGTCCGACGACGTGGAACACCGAGCGGTCCACGACGAGGTACCCGGCCCACGACGCGAGCGTCTCCGCGAGCGCGACCGAGGCCCCGCCGTGGAGGACGCCCGCGGGCTGGGTCGTCCGATGATCGACCGGCATCCGCCCGACGAGTGCGTCGTCGCGGATCTCGACGATCTCGATGCCGAGGTTCTCGATCAGGCTCCCGCCCGCCATCGCATTGAGATCGACGTCGGCGACATCGCCGAACCAGATCGTCACTCCGCGGCCTCCTCCGCGCGCTCGGCGGCGGCGAGCACCGCGGCGTCGGCGACGTAGCCGTCGATGTGCCGCTCGTCGGGACCGTTGTACTCCGACAGCGGACGGATGAGCGCGTTCGAGGCGAGCTGCTCCATGATGTGCGCCGTCCAGCCGGTGACCCGCGCCGCGACGAACAGCGGCGTGAAGGTGAGCGTGTCGAAGCCCGATCAGGTTGTACGCCGGACCCGACGGGTAGTCGAGGTTCGGGTAGATGCCCTTGCGTGCGACGAACTCGCGCTCGAGCGCGTCGTACAGCGCGAGCAACGTCGGGCCGGTCGTAGTGCTCGACGAGGGTGTCGAGCGCCGCCTTCATCGTCGGCACGCGCGAGTCGCCGCGCTTGTAGACGCGGTGGCCGAAGCCCATGATCTTGCGCTTCTCGGCGAGCGCCTCGTCGAGCCACGGTCGTCGACGTTCGACGGCGTCGCCGATCTCGTCGAAGATGTGCAGGACGGCCTCGTTCGCGCCGCCGTGCAGCGGGCCCTTGAGCGCGCCGATCGCGCCGACGACGGCGGAGTACAGGTCGCTGAGCGTCGAGGTGATGACGCGCGCGGTGAACGTCGAGGCGTTGAACGAGTGCTCCGCGTAGAGGATCATCGAGCGGTTGAACGCGTCGACGACGACGTCGTCCGCCTCTTCGCCGAACGTCATCCAGAGGAAGTTCGCGGCGTAGTCGAGGTCGTCGCGCGGCTGCGACGGGCTCGTGCCCGCGGCGGCGGCGCTGGCCGTACGCGACGATCGCGGGGAGCGCCGCGAACAGGCGGATGCTGCGTTCGAGGTTCTCCTCGGGGGTGCCGCTCGCGTCGAGCACCGAGCCGATGCCCGCGAGGTCCGTCGCGCCGATGACGCTGACGGCGGTGCGCACCTCGTCCATCGGGTGCGCGTCGAGCGGGAGGTGGTCGATGGCGGCCCTGACGTCGGGCGCGAGCGCGCGGTACTGCCGCTCGGCGGCCCGCAGCTGCGCGAGCTCGACGTCGGTCGGCAGCTCGCCGTTCCACAGCAGGTACGCGACCGCCTCGAACGGCTGCGTCGCGGCGAGCTCCTGCACCGGGTAGCCGCGGTAGAGCAGGGAGTTCGTCTCGGGGTTGACCTTCGAGACCGCCGTGTAGTCGACGACGACGCCGGCGAGGCCCTTCTTGATGTCGTGTCGATGCGATGCTCCTCCAGTCGGTCGATCTGGAAGTTGAAGACGGACGTGTCGAAGTGGTTGTAGGCCTCGTAGTCGATCAGGTCGTAGAGGTCGGCGCGGTGCTGCATCTCGCCGAGCTTGGCGGTGAGGTGCCCCTCGTCGATGAGCGTATCGAGCGCACGGCCTGCCGCGCCCATCGCGATGCGCAGCAGCGACACCGGCCAGATGACGATGTTGACGCCGACGTCGCGCAGCTGGTCGACCGAGAACAGCTCGCTCTTGCCGAACTCCGTCATGTTGGCGAGGATCGGCACGTCGACCGCGGCGCGCACCGCGGCGAACTCCTCGAGCGAGCGCATCGCCTCGGGGAAGATCGCGTCGGCCCCGGCATCCACCAGCGCCTTGGCCCGGTCGATCGCGGCATCGAGCCCGTCGACGGCCGCGATGTCGGTGCGCGCCATGATGAGGAAGTTCGGGTCGCGACGCGCGTCGACGGCGGCGCGGATGCGCTTGAGCGCGGTGTCCTCGTCGACCACGGCCTTGCCGTCGAGGTGGCCGCAGCGCTTCGGGTTGATCTGGTCCTCGATGTGCGTGCCGGCGAGGCCCGCGTCCTCGAGCGTCTGGATCGTGCGGGCGACGTTCATCGGCTCGCCGAAGCCGGTGTCGGCGTCGATGATCGCCGGGCAGGTCGGTCATCCGCGCGATCTGCTGCCCGCGGCCGGCGACCTCGGTGAGCGTCGTCAGGCCGATGTCGGGCAGCCCGAGGTCGGCGGAGAGCACGGCGCCCGAGATGTAGACGCCGTCGAAGCCCTTGCGCTCGATGAGCCGCGCGCTGAGCGGGTTGAACGCGCCCGGGAAGCGCAGCAGCTCCCCGGTGGCGAGACGCTCGCGGAACAGCGCGCCGCTTCTCGGCGGCCGTGACGGTCGAGTACAGCATCAGCGCGCCTCCCGCACGGGCAGAAGTGCGGAGGGCCGTGGCGACACGCCGGGTGACGGCATCCACCACCGGCGTGTCACCCCCGAACTCCGCGAGTTGTGATCAGACGCGACATCAGAACAGTCCCTTCGGTGCGGGCGCGCCCGCGAGCACGCCGGGCTTCGCGACGATCGTGAGCTGCTGCACCTCGTCGGCCGTGAGCTCGGGCAGGCGCTGCAGCGAGCTCGAGGAAGCGCTCGATCTCGGCCGGCTCGAGCACCGGCTCGGCGAGCATGCGGAACTTGCGGACGTAGTCCTCGCGCGCGAACGGGCGCGCGCCGAGCGGGTGGGCGTCGGCGACGGCGATCTCGTCGTCGATGACCGTGCCGTCGGTCAGGCGGATCTCGACGCGACCGCCGAAGGCCTTCTCGTTCGGGTCCTCCGAGTGGTAGCGGCGCGTCCACTCCGCGTCCTCGGCCGTCGTGATCTTGTGCCACAGCGCGACGGTGTCCTCGCGGCGCGGCGCGCTCGGGGGCGTAGGAGTCGACGTGGTGCCAGCCGCCGTCCTGCAGCGCGACCGCGAAGATGTACGGGATCGAGTGGTCGAGCGTCTCGCGCGACGCCGTCGGGTCGTACTTCTGCGGGTCGTTCGCGCCCGAGCCGATGACGTAGTGCGTGTGGTGCGTGGTGTGCAGCACGATCGACTCGATGTTCGCGGGGTCGAGCAGCTCGGGGTGCTCGCCGTGCAGCTTGCGGGCGAGGTCGATCCAGGCCTGCGCCTGGTACTCGGCCGAGTGCTCCTTCGTGTACGAGTCGAGGATGGCGCGCTTGGGCTCGCCCGGCGCGGGCAGCGGCACGTCGTACGAGGCGTCCGGACCGTCGAGCATCCACGCGATGACGCCGTCCTCGCCTTCGTAGATCGGCGACGGCGAGGTCTCGCCGCGCATCGCACGGTCGACGGCCTCGACGGCCATCTTGCCGGCGAAGGCCGGGGCGTGCGCCTTCCAGGTCGAGATCTCGCCCTTGCGCGACTGACGCGTGGCGGTCGTGGTGTGCAGCGCCTGGCCGACGGCCTGGTAGATCGTCTCGACGTCGAGGCCGAGCAGCGTGCCGATGCCGGCAGCGGCCGAGGGGCCGAGGTGCGCGACGTGGTCGATCTTGTGCTTGTGCAGGCGAGATCGCGCGCACGAGGTCGATCTGGATCTCGTAGCCGGTCGCGAGGCCGCGGACGAGCGCCGCGCCGTCGGAGCCGACGTGCTGGGCGACCGCGACGATCGGCGGGATGTTGTCGCCCGGGTGCGAGTACTCGGCCGCGAGGAAGGTGTCGTGGTAGTCGAGCTCGCGCACGGCGACGCCGTTGGCCCAGGCGGCCCACTCGGGCGACGTGCGGCGCTCGAGCGCGCAGCCGAAGACGGTGGCGCCGTCGCCGCCGACCGACACGGGGTGGTCGAGCGCCTGCTGGCGGGCGGCGCTCACGGGGGCGCGGGTGAGGGATGCCGCAGCGACGGCCGCGTTGTCGATGACGCGGTTGATGATCATGTCGACGACCTCGGGCTCGACCGCCACCGGGTCGGTCGCGACCTCGGCGATCTGCCAGGCGAGCTGGTCCTCGCGGGCGAGGTTCTCGTCGCTGCGGTGGACGCGGAGGTGGTGGTTGACGGTCATGATGCTCCTTCTTGGATCGTTGAGCGTGGCCCGGAGGGCCGAGACGAAGCATCGGCATCGAGGGATTCGAGGATGCTGTCGAGCGCGTTGTGCAGGTGCACGTGCGTCGCGTGGGCGGCGAGGTCGGCATCGCCCGCCGCGATGGCGGCGGCGATGAGGCGGTGCTCGGCGACGGATGCCGCGAGCCGCGCGGGGTTGTCGCGGGCGAGGCGGCGCACGCGCACGAGGTGGGTGCGGACCGTGCGCAGCGCCGAGGTCAGGTAGTCGTTGGCGACGGCGGCGTCGAGGTCCGCGTCGAAGCGGGCGATGAGGGCGTAGTAGGCGTCGCGGCCCTCGCCCGCCCGCAGGCTGACCTGGGCGAACTCGTCCGCGAGGGTCGGCGAAGGTCGCGGCATCCGCCCGCTGCGAAGCGAGGCGCGCGGCGGTCTCCTCCAGCGCGCGGCGGACCTCGAAGAGCTCGCGGATGTCGTCGGCGTCGATGTCGCTGACGACGGTGACGCGCGGGGACTGCTGCACGACGAGACCGTCGGCGCCGAGGCGTCCGAGCGCCTCGCGCAGCGGTGTGCGGCTCACGCCGAGACGTGCGGCCTGCTCGACCTCGGCGAGCACGGCGCCGGGGGCGAGAGCACCCGACTGGATCTCGTCGAGGAGGGTGCGGTAGGCGCGATCACTCGCTCGCATCGACACCTCCAGCTCTGGACATCGCTCGTCAGTGTATACACAAACAGCGAGCCTGGCCAATCCGGCCGGTGTATTGCCTGCGAGCGTATACAAGCCAACGCGTGGCGCGGAGGACTGCCTCGCGTCGTCGCACCGGGCCGCGTAGGGCGGCCCGGCGCGACGACGGGTAGCCTTGCCCGAGTGAGTGAAGACACCCCGTACACCGTGGCCACCGACGGCGCCTGCAAGGGGAACCCCGGCCCGACCGGCTGGGCGTGGGTCGGCGAAGACGGCCAGTGGGCAGCCGGGGCGATCCCGCTCGGCACGAACAACGTCGGCGAGCTGATGGGGCTGCTCAAGGCGATCGAGGACCACACCGACGTGCGGCACCTCATCGTGCAGGCCGACTCGAGGTACGCGATCGACACCTACGAGAAGTGGATGGACGGCCACCGCCGCCGAGGATGGAAGACCTCGGCCGGAGCCCCCGCCAAGAACATCGACCTGCTCGAGCAGCTCATCGCCGCGCGCGATGCGCGGCGCGCGGCGGGTCTGCCCGACGTCGTGCTCGAGCACGTGCGCGGCCACTCCGGTCACGTGCTGAACGCGTGGGCCGACGAGCGGGCGGTCCGGGCATCCGAGCACGCCGCCAAGGGCACCGCGAGCGCGTGGTCGTCTCTCGGCGCCCACGACCCGATCGACGTCAGTTCTCCCCCGAAGAACGGCCGCTGACCGCCGCCCTCTCCGGGTTCAGTGTCCAGGGATTGCGGTTATGAAAGCCGGATAACCGCATTCCCTGGACACTCAGCAGCGAAAAGGGTCAGGCGCCGGCGGCGGCGAGGTGGTCGGAGAGGGCGTCGAGCGCGGGGCGCTGACCCTTCACGAGTCGGTCGCGGGCGGCATCCACCGTCATCCACTCGACGCGGTCGACCTCGGGGAACGACGCCGTGCGGCCCGAGCGCGGGGGCCACTCGAGCTCGAACTCGCCGAACTCCACACCGTCGAGCGACAGCGACGAGCCGTCGGCGACGAAGACCGTGACGCGCTTGCCCGACGCGTAGGCGAACGTGCCGAGCTCCGCGTACGGCCCCTCGGGCGGGTCGATGCCGAGCTCCTCGCGGAACTCCCGCTGGGCGGCATCGAGCGCCGCTTCATCACCCTCGTCGTACTCCCCCTTGGGGATCGACCAGGCGCCGGCATCCTTCACCGCCCAGAACGGCCCGCCCATGTGCGCGATGAGCACCTCGGGGTCGCCGGTGAGCCGGTAGAGGAGGACGCCGGCGCTCGTGGTCGGCACGGCTACACGAGGCGCGTCTGGGGCGAGGCCCGGTAAGTGTCCTCGACGTCGTCGTACACCGCGCCCGCGAGCGCTGCGTCGATCGCGGTCATCGTGTCGGCGTCGAGCGTGACCCCCGAAGCCTTGACGGTGTCGGCGAGCTGCTCGGGGCGCGAGGCGCCGACGAGGGCGGCGGCGACGTTGGGATTCTGCAGCACCCACGCGATCGCGAGCTGCGGCATCGAGAGTCCCGCGGCCTCGGCGACCGGCTTCAGCCGCTGCACGGCCTCGAGCACGTCGTCACGCATGAAGCCCTGGATGTTGTTCGCACCGCTCTTCTCGTCGGTCGCTCGCGACCCGGCGGGCGCCGGCTGCCCCGGGAGGTACTTGCCGCTCAGCACGCCCTGCGCCATGGGCGACCAGACGATCTGCGAGATGCCGAGCTCCTCCGAGGTGGGGACGACACGCCCTCGATGACGCGCCAGAGCATCGAGTACTGGGGCTGGTTCGAGATGAGCTGGATGCCGAGCGACTTCGCCAGCGCGTGTCCCTCGCGCAGCTGCTCGGCGGTCCACTCCGAGACGCCGATGTAGAGCGCCTTGCCCTGACGGACGATGTCGGCGAAGGCCTGGAAGGTCTCTTCGAGCGGGGTCTCGTAGTCGAACCGGTGCGCCTGGTAGAGGTCGACGTAGTCGGTGCCGAGTCGCGTGAGCGACCCGTTGATCGACTCCATGATGTGCTTGCGGCTCAGGCCCGTGTCGTTCGGCCCCTTCGGCCCGGTCGGGAAGTAGACCTTCGTGAAGATCTCGAGCGACTCGCGCCGCTGCCCCGCGATGGCCTTGCCGAGCACGACCTCGGCCGCCGTGTTGGCGTAGACGTCGGCCGTGTCGAAGGTCGTGATGCCGGCATCCTGCGCCGCGTGGACCGTCGCGATCGCCGCCGAGTCGTCGACCTGCGAGCCGTGCGTCACCCAGTTGCCGTAGGTGATCTCCGAGACCTTGAGACCGCTGTTGCCGAGATACCGATAATTGACCATCCCACCAGGCTAGGGGAGGCCGGTCGCGGTCCGCGTCACTCCTCAAGCGGTGTGTCGCGTGCGACGGCTTCGTCCTCCTCGGTCGTCGCGAGCTGCCCGCACGCGCCGTCGATCTCCTTGCCGCGGGTGTCGCGCAGAGTCGTCGGAATACCCTTGGCCTCGAGCCGGCGCACGAACTCGTTCTGCACCGCGACCTCGGACGCCGTCCAGATGGACCCGGGCGTCGGGTTGAGCGGGATCGGGTTGACGTGCACCCAGCCGCGGCCGCGGGCGTTGAGCTTGTCGCCCAGCAGGTCGGCCCGCCAGCCGTGATCGTTCATGTCCTTGATGAGCGCGTACTCGATCGACACGCGACGACCCGTCTTGTCGAAGTAGGCGCGAGCGGCGTCGAGGACCTCGTCGACCTTCCAGCGCGAGTTGACAGGGATGAGCTCGTCTCGCAGCTCGTCGTCGGGGGCGTGCAGCGACAGGGCGAAGGTGACGGGGAGATCTTCGTTCGAGAGCTTCGTGATCGCAGGCGCCAGTCCGACCGTCGAGACCGTCACGCCGCGCGCGCTCATGCCGAGTCCGTGCGTCTTGTCTGTCATGACGCGCACGGCCTGCATGACGCGCGCGTAGTTGGCGAGCGGCTCGCCCATGCCCATGAAGACGATGTTCGACACGCGCTCGGCAGAGTGGTCGTCCTTCTTCTTGCCGCCGAGGCCGCCATCGGCGATGACACGGTTGGCGCGGACGACCTGCTCGACGATCTCGGCGGCCGACATGTTGCGGGTGAGTCCCGCCTGGCCCGTCGCGCAGAACGGGCAGTTCATGCCGCAGCCGGCCTGCGACGACACGCAGAGCGTGATCCTGCCCGGGTAGCGCATGAGCACGGACTCGACGAGGGCGCCGTCGTGGAGCTTCCACAGGAACTTGATCGTGTCGCCCCGGTCTGTCTCGAGCCGGCGGACCTCGGTGAGCAGAGGCGGCAGCATCCCGTGCACGAACTCCTCGCGACCCTCGGCGGGCAGGTCTGTCATGTCTGCGGGATCGTGCGTCCAGTGCGTGAAGTAGTGCTTCTCGAGCTGCTTCGCGCGGAAGCCGGGGAGCCCGAGCTCCTTGACCTTCGCGACGCGCTGATCGGGAGTCATGTCAGCGAGATGGACGGGCGGCTTGCCGCGCTTCGGGCTCGCGAACTGCAGGAGCGGGCGGCCCGCGTCATCCTTCTTCTGCGCCCAGCCCTCGGTCTTCGGACGCACTTGGCGCACGGGTGTCATCTCGGGCTCGGTCGTCATGCTCTCAGGGTACGGGACGCACCTGCACGGGGGACGGGCGACTACATGCTCATGGATGCATAGCGCAAGGCCCCTGCTTTCGTGGGATATTGCTCCCGTACGCACGCAATCGAGCACCTTGGCACGCCCTCACCGCTCACCTGGATGTGCTGCCCTTCTGGGGAGGAGGACACCGTGGTTCCCCTTACCGCGGCCGCGCTCGTGCCGCGCCTCCTGCTGGATGTGGACCCGACCTCGTCGACCTCGACATCGAGGGCACGGCCGTCCTCATCGACATCTCGGGGTTCACGATCCTGTCGGAGCAGCTCGCGGCTGCGGGTCGAGAAGGCACCGAGCAGCTCATCGCCACGCTGTCCCGCATCTTCACGGTGCTGCTGCCGGTCACCGACGACGGCGGCGACATCCTGAAATTCGCCGGCGATGCGCTGTTCATCCTGTTCCGCGGCGACGACCACGCCAAGCACGCCGCGCACGCGGCATGGAACATGAACCGCGTACTCGCGGCGATCGGAGACATCCATCTGCCCGCGCGCACGAGCGCGGTTGCGCATGTCGGTCGGCATCCACTCCGGCACATTCGCGATCCACCTGACCGGGACGACCGGCAATGGCGTGATCCTCACCGGACGCGACACGACGCGGGTCCTCGAACTGCAGGACGCGGCCGACGCCGGCCAGATCCTCGTCAGCGACGAGACGGCGGCGCTCCTGCCGCCGGCGCAGACGAGGGCGGAAGATCGCGGCGCCCGGTGCGCATCGGCTGCTGCGAGCGGGTTCGGTGCGGCACGGCGTCGCTCATGGCGCTCGTGCGCGGCATCGGGCGGCGAGCGATTCCTGCCGCGCGCCTTCACGCAGCGACCCGACCTGCTGGCGGCCGAACCCGATCACCGGTGGGCGTCCGATCGGCTTCGTCCAGGTCTCGGGTGTGCCCGACGACCCCGACGCCGCAGACTTCGCGCGCATGGATGCCGTCACCGCCGCGGTCGAGGCGGCCCTCGCCGACACGGGCGGCACGCTGCTCGACATCGATCCCGCGCCGAGCGGATACCGCTACTTCGTCACGGCCGGCGCGCCGACGACCGTGGAGGACCCGGAGGGCCGCCTGCTGACGGCCCTCCAGCGGATCGTCACGACGCCGACCGACCTCTCGCTGCGCGCGGGCGCGACCTCCGGCCGTGTCTTCGCGGGATTCGTCGGCGCGCCGAACCGCCAGACCTACACCGTGATGGGCGATGAGACGAACCTCGCGGCACGGCTGACCGCGCGTGCAGAGCCGGGTACCGTGCTCGTCTCGCGCGGCACGCTCGAGCGTGCCACCGTGTCGTTCACCAGCGACGACCACGGCGAGATCACCGTCAAGGGCAAGTCCGCACCCATTCCGGTGGCCGTGCTGACGTCGGGCGGCTGCCGGCCCGATGGCCGGCCCCGACGAGGCGCCCTTCCGTGGGGCGCCGCGACGAGCTCGCGCAGGATCGTCGCGCTCCGCGATGCGGCGGCGACGGGCGTCGGCGGCGTGCTCACGGTGTCGGGCGGCGCCGGAGTGGGCAAGACGCGCCTCGTCGAAGAGGGCTTGCGCGAGCTCACCGCTGACGGTGCTGCGCCTTGCCGGCGATCGCTTCGGCACGGGCGAACCCTATCGTGCGCTCCAGAGCTTCCTGCGGCCGCTCCTCGGCATCGCGCCCGAGGCCGACCCCGACGAGGCCGGCAAGAGTCCTGACGGAGGCGGTCACCGGCATCCGTCGCACCCTCCTTCCCTGGGTGCCGCTGTTCGCACCTGCCGTCGGAGCCGTCGTCGAGTCGACGCCGGCGGTCGACGTCGCTCGACGAGGGCTTCCGCCTCGAGCGCACGCACACGATGCTCGCCAAGCTCATCGACGACCTGCTCCCCGAGCCGACCTGCATCGTGATCGACGACGGGCAATGGATGGATGCGGCATCCGCCGGCGCCCTCGCCGGCGCCTTCGGCGACGACGTGCCGCACGCGGTCTACGTCGTGCGCCGCGATCGAGAGGCGGCCTCGACCCCGGGGGCGACCGGATCGAGCTCGACGGGACTCGACGACGATGAGGCGACCGCGGTCATCGAAGCCGTCGCCGGGCGGGCGATCCTGCCTGCCGACCTCGCGCCGATCCTGGCGCGCGGCGAGGGCAACCCGCTGTACCTCGGCGAGCTCGCCGCAGGCCTGGCCGCGGGCAGCGACACCCTGGGCATCGAGCAGCTCGTCGGCGAGCGCCTCGACGCCCTGTCGGAGCAGGATCGCGGCGTGGTCAGGCGTGCGGCGGTGCTCGGCTGGGGCGTCCCCGTCTCTCTGTTCGTCCGCTGCGTCGGCCCGGTAGAGCTCGCGCAGCGCGACGGCGTCTCGACGTTTTCTCGAGACGCTCGAAGACACTGTCCGCTTTCGCAGCGGGCTCTTCCGCGACGTGGCCTACGACCAGCTGAACTTCCAGACACGACGCGAGCTGCACCGCTCGGTCGGCGGCCGCGCTGATCGCCGACCCGTCGCTCGCGGGCGCGGCGCTCGACTCGATGCTCGCCGTCCACTACGAGGCGGCCGGCGACTGGATTCACGCGATCGAGAGTGCGACGCGCACGGCCGAAGCCGCCGTCGCGGCGTTCGCGCTCGACGACGCCGTACGCGCGTATCGGGTCGCGGTCGCCGCCGCCGCGCACCTCAAGCCGACGCCGACCGACCTGCCGGCGCTCTGGGAGTCGCTCGGTCAGGTCGCCCTGCGGTACGGGTCGTGCTACGGAGTCCCTCGAGGCGTTCGACGCCGCGCGCCCCCTCACCAAGGATGTCGCGACCCGCGCACGCCTCGACAGACGCCGCGCGCACGCCCTCATGGAGCTCGGTCGCAACGACGAGGCGATGCGGGCGCTCACGACTGCGCGTCGGGGAGCGAAGACGCTCGGCGCCGAGGGGCACGGGCTCCTCGCCTCCATCGTGCTGCGGGAGGCCGCGCTCGGCCTGTGGCAGGCCCGCTGGGCGGATGCCCGTCGCCTCTCGCTCGAGGCGATCGGTCTTCTCGAGGGCGGCTCCCTCACCCACGACGACAAGGCGACCCTCGCCGACGCATTCCGCTATCACGACATCTCGGCGAGCGAGCTCGAAGGCGACGAGGCGATGGTGCATCTGCAGCACGCGCTCGACCTCTACGACGAGCTGGGCGACGAGGAGTCGCGTTCCAAAGTGCTCAGCCTCCTGGGCGTGCGCGCCTACTACCGGGGCGCATGGTCGACGGCGGCCGGGCTCTACGCGCAGGCCGAGAGCGCCGCCGAAGCCGCGGGCGACACGATCGGCGCGGCGATCGAGTCGGCCAACGTGGCAGAGATCCTGGTCGACCAGGGCCGCGTCCAGGAGGCCGTCGGCGTGCTCGGAAGGGCGTGCCACGTGTTCCAGGCTGCGGCCAACCCCTTCCTCGTCGCCTTCGCGACCGGCTACCTCGCCCGCGCCCATCTGCGCAGCGGCGACACGGCGCGCGCGAAGGGCGAGTTCGAGGCGGCGGCGTCGAGCTTCCGCGAACTCGACGATCCCGATTCGCTGCTGGACGTCACGGTGCGTCTGATCGAGGCGGAGATGGATGCCGGCGACCACGACACCGCGCGCGCACAGCTCGCCGGGCTCGGCGCACTCGACGACCTGCACGGCGCGGCGCGCAGTCGCGCGCTGAGGCAGACCGCGCGGATCGCGGAGCTCGATGGCGACCGCCTGCGGGCGCTCGCGCTCACCGTCGAAGCGGCGGATGCCGCCGGCGGGAGCCTCTTCGAGCGCGCCCTCTGCCTCGCCCAGCTCGCGCGATGGAGCGGATCCGACGCCGCCCTTCGCCGAGCGGAGGCCGAGACCATCCTCACCGACCTCGGCGTCATCGACATCCACGTTCTCCTCTCGTCTTCCCTGATTGCCCCATCCCCCGAAAGTCAGGTCAGTCCATGAACGCCGCATCCTCTCCTGCGCGCTGCCTCGCGATGCTCTCCGCCGCCGTGCTGCTCGCGAGCGGCCTCGTCCAGGTCGCCACGTCCTCTGCCCAGGCCGTCCCACCGGCCATCCGGACGGCATTGCCGGAGGGCGCCGAGGCGTTCCTCGCCTCGCACTCCGATGAAGGGGAGGTATCGGACGTCCAGATCTCCGACGATGCGCAACACGTCGCTTTCACCTCGACAGCGAGCGATCTGGTCGGGGCCGACGGCAACGCGGCATCCGACGTGTTCCTCTCGTCAGCCCGGCCCGGGTCCGAGGATCCCTTCTCAGGCGACCCCGTGCTCATCAGCGCGAATCTCGCCGGCGTGCCGGCCAATGGAGCGAGCTCCGAACCGGCCGTGAGCGCGGACGGTCGGTATGTCGTCTTCACGTCGACGGCGACCGACCTCGTCGCGCAGCCCGGCACGCCTGGTCGCCGCCAGGTCTACGTGCGCGACACGGTCGCCGGCACGACCGTCCGCCTCGAGGGCGACCTCGGCGAGCCCGACGCCGATTCGTACGAACCCGACATCAGCGCCGATGGGCGGACCATCGTGTTCACCAGCGATGCGACCAACCTGGTTCCCAGCGACCCGAACGGCTTCTCGGACGTGTTCATCGTCGACCGCGATCCCGACGTGGACGGAGTCTTCAGCTCCGTGGCGCCGGCCTACCTGTATCCGTACACACGAGGCCTGCCTGGTCCGAGCTCACAGCCCGCAATCAGCGGGGACGGGTCGAAGGTGGTCTTCACGGCCGAGTTCGACTACGCCGCGGGAGGGGGGACTCCCGAGCCGATGGTCGGAACGCCCCACGTCTGGTACCTCGAGCTGGGTCCCCATAGCCCGACGCAGATCACGCTGGCCCGGAACGCGTCGCAGGCATCCATCGACGCACGAGGCGCGACCGTCGCCTATGTCGAGGAGGGCGCCTGCGAAGTCACGGGGGGACTCGTCGTCGCGGCGTTCGTCTACGCGGGTTCGCCTCGTCGAGCAGCGGTCGGGACCATCAACCTGGCGAAGACGGCCGGCACCGCGTCATACCCGGCGGTGTCAGCCGACGGCACCACGATCACCTGGGCGAGCACCCAGCCCCGCCACGACCACGGCGTGCCGAACCCGGTCGCACTCGCGGAGCCCGTCGTGCGCGTGCAGACTGCTCCGTCGTATGATGCCTTCGCGTTCGAGAACGGCGTCAGCCACGGCACGGAGTGCTCCGGCATCGAACCCCTCGAATGGCGCGATCTCGGGGAAGGCTCGGCCCCGTCGATCTCGGCCGGAGGACGGACGATCGCGTACGCCGGCGCAGCCCCTGCGCCTCTCGAGAGCGCCGCGGCCACGACTGCCATCGTCATCGACCGTCATTCGCACGGCGGCCTCTCGGTCAGCTCCATGCAGGGGCCTCTCGCTGCCCCAGGGCTCGTCTCGGCGATCCGCCAGAGCGACATCCCGACAGCCGAGATGCGCGGCTACGCGTCGGCGCTCGCCAACGCGCCGATCCACCGCATCCCCATCCACCGGATCCCCATCCACCGCATCCCCATCCACCGGATCCCCATCCACCGCATCCCCATCCACCGGATCCCCATCCACCGCATCCCCATCCACCGCATCCCCATCCACCGCATCGACATCCCCGGCGGCTGGCCCGAACTGCTCGTCGGCACACCGTTCGAGAAGCAGCCGGCGCAGACGATCGTCTTCGGCGACGTCCTGGACTGGGCGGCCGCGAACGCGCCCGACGGGTCGTCGGCGACCGCCGCCGAGCGAGCGGCGGCACGCCGCATCCAGACCCTCACGGTCGGCGATCTGCAGATCGACGCCAGCGGCATCGACGCGCTGACGATCGCCTCGCTCGTGCTCGGCAACGCAAAGCTCGAACAGGTGCTGCTGCCGGGCGCGACGGCGAGTTCGGCGCGGGCGGCCTGGCAGGAGGTGGTCCGCGCGCAGGGCCGCGATGCGACCGTCGGGGCCGAGACCGTCCTCGCCGAACTCGACTACGCCGGCATCGACGTATCGCTCACGGGAGTCGAGCTCGTCGCGCTCGCGGGCCTGCCGATCAACGACACGCTGCTGGATGCCATGCCCGCGCAGAGTCTGATCCTGGTGGGCACCCCGATCGGCGACATGCAGGCCTCGGCCCTGACCCAGACCGCGCAGGTCGCCCTGTTCGGCGGATCGGTCTCAGGGACGATCGCCGAGAACGCCTCCGCCCTCACCGCCTCCGCGACCGTCGCCGACCTGGCCCGTGGCGTTCCTGCCCGAGTCACCTTCGGCGATCTGCTCTTCTCGCTGATCGACCGCTCGAGCTATCCCTGGGAGCAGATCGATCCGACCACGCTGAACGTCTCGCCGGCGGCCGTCACGAGCGACCACTGCGCGGGTGACGCCCTCTGCCGCGGCACGATCACGTGGGAACTCGCCTTCGACCCCGGTCCCGGGGAAGAGCCACTCTTCACGGCGCCACTGGCAGCACTCGAGCTTCCGACCGGCACTCGCCAGGCCTACACGACGCTCCAGGGCGCGGGACCGGTTCTTCGACGTGTCGCGGCGCAGTACTCGGGTCCTTCGGTGAGCCACCGCGAACACGTGGAGTTCCCCTTCGCCGACACTCGGGGCGGTACGACGATGTCGCTGGCGGTCAATCTCGAGTTCACCACCAACCCCGCGGCCGACGTGACCAAGGCATCTCTGACATCGGGCGACCGGTCTGCATCCAGCCATTTCACTTTCGGGCGCGACGTCCGCGGATACGACGACGCGACGCACAACTACGATCCGACGAGCGGCCTGTGGGAGGTCGGCCCGCCGAGCGTGCTGGATGAGGACCTCATCTACTACGGCTGGATCTCGCCCTCGTACATCAGCTTCAACGAAGATACGGAGCTCGACGAGTGGGGCCCCGCGGAGGACGAGGACTACTACCGGGTGAGCCCGCCGGGGCCGGGCAAGCGCCTCATCGTGTCGACGAATGCCGCAGACGGGCAGATCGTGCTCTCGCTGTACTCCGCGGCGACCGTGGTCGCGCCCCTCGGCGTTCCGTCGACCGGCACCCCATCCGGAACCCCGGTGACCGAGCAGGTTCCCGGAACGCTGAACGCGCCCGCCGAATCGGGTGCCGACGCCGGCGCCCAGGTGAACGGGCAGACGCTCGTAGACCAGGCCTCCGTCGGGGGCACGGGCACAGCCGAGGTCGAGGCCGTCGGCGTCTCGACCCCGAGCCCGCTCCTGGTGCGCGTGACGAGCGGCAGCGGTCGACCCAGCGACGCGCTCTACTCGCTGCGGGTCCAATACGTCGACGAGCCTGCCGAGCAGGTCTGCGCGTCGTGGGAGCCCACCCAGAACCACGATCCCGGCATCTACGGCACGAGCGACATCGTCACGGCATCCACCAACACCGTCTACGTCGTCGACACGAAGCGCTTCGGCGACACGCACGGCGCGGCGGCCGCGCAGGACCTCCGCAGCGCGCTCCGCTCGGTCGACGGCAAGGGCGCGGTGGGCACGGGGGCCGTACAGAGCGCGGTGCTCTCGGTGGACGAGGATGCCTCGGCCGGCGGCGTGCGCGAGGCACGCTCGGCACTGGATGCGAACCCGTGCTCGATGAGCGCCCGCGCGGCGCTCACCCGCGCGATCAACGCGTTCGTCGCGCTGAAGATCGGCGCGGAGAGATCGCACATCAGCTCGATCGTCATCGTCGGCGGCGATGACATCATCCCGCTCGCGCCCGTCGCCCAGCGCACCTCGCAGTTCAACGAGGCGAGCCACGCGGCGGATCTGCGCCGCGCGACGCAGCCAGGCGGCGAGGCATGCCCCTCGACGGTCGAGATCGGCGCGGTCGATCCGTGTGCGACGCCGCTGTCGGCGGCCGCCGCGACGAACGTCATCCTGACCGACGACGCCTACGGCCTCGCGCAGGCCTACGACTCGCTCGGCGGTCAGCTGTACGTGCCGACAGTGGGCGTCGGGCGCCTCGTCGAGACACCCGCGCAGATCACGGCGACGCTCGCCCGATTCGTGGCGTCCGATGGGCGGATCGCCGCCGACTCGACGCTCACCGCCGGCTACGAAGCGTGGAGCGAACTGCCGGACCTCGTCACCGATGCCCTCGACTGGCGCACCGGCGGGCGCAACCAGAAGCTCGGCGACACCTGGACCGCCGCCGAGGCGACCGCGCTGCTGCGGCCCGAGGGCGAGCGGGCGCTCAGCGCCCGCGTCGTGTCGCTGAACGCCCATGCCAACGAGACGCAGCTCAAGCCCGGCATCCCGACCGTCCGCTCCGATGCCGACCTCCTCAACGCTTCATCGGTCACGGGGGCGCCGCAGCTCGCCGGCGCACTGGTGTTCACGATCGGCTGCCACGCGGGAGGCAACCTGCCCACCGCGTACTACGGTGACGTGCCGGACTGGGCCGACGTCTTCTCGGGCGCCGCGGGATACGTCGGCAACACGGGGTACGGTCTCGCAAGCAGCACGACGACCGCGCTGAGCGAGCGATTGCTCGCGATCTATGCCGATTGGATCGCCGTGACCGGACCGGAGGGCCCCGTCTCGGCCGCCGGAGCCCTGACCTATGCGAAGCAGTCGTACCTCGGCGGGTTCGGTCTCTATTCGGGCTACGACGAGAAGGCACTGATGGAGTCCGTGTACTACGGGCTCCCGATGTACACCTTCACGGCGCCCGACACCAAGGCCCTGCCGCTCCCCCAGATTCCCCCGGGACTCGTGACCAGCAGCAGCATGGGCGGAAGCCTCACGGCCGCGTCGCTCACGCTCCAGCCGCTGTTCCAGGACTCCTCCACCGGCGACGAGGGCACGAGCTTCCTCGTCGCCGGCGACGACGCGCGCGGCGGCGAGCCCACCGAGCCCACGTATCAGCAGCCGCTCGTCATCCACGGACAGCCCGTCCTGCCGTCGCTCGTGTACAGCCTCGAGGAGAAGCCGGGCAAGACGCCGCGCGGCGCACTCATCACAGGGCTCACCTCGGAGTTCGACACCGCCATCACGAAGCCCACGATCGCTCAGGCGAACGTCGGCACCGCGGAGCAGTTCGCGCAGGCGGCGGGCGGCGCGTTCCCCTCGGTCTACGCGCAGGTCCTGCGACAGGAGACGCCGAACGGCACTCTGCGCACGCTCGCGGTCACGCCTGCACGGGTCGAGACAGGCCTCGGCGGCACCGGTCGAGTCGAGAAGTTCACCCGCATGACGATCGACGTCGTGTACGGCGCCGATGACGCTGACGACACCGTGCCGCCGAGCATCCTCTCCACCGAGATGAAGGGCGGCCGCTTCGAGGTCAAGACCGACGGCACCGGCTCCGCCATCGCGCGGACGGTCCTGCTCGTGCAGCGGCAGAGCCTCGACGGAACGCAAGGCGGAGCGTGGGAGGCCTACGACCTCTCGCTCACACCGGGCGACGGCTTCGTCGCGACCGGCGCGTTGACGGTCCCCGCCGGCGACGACCAGCCTTTCCGGTGGTTCCTTCAAGTGGTGGATGCCGCGGGCAACGTCGCGATCGACACCTCGCGAGGGCGGATCGATGTCGGGGCCACCACGCCGCCGATCCTCGAGGACGTGCCGGCGGCCACCGTCGCCGTCGGCGAGCGTCTGTTCCGCGCGGTCGAGGTGACGGACGCCAAGCCCGGCGATCGTCTGACGGCGCGCTACGTCATCACCGACAAGACCGGCACGGCGGACCGGAGCGGCACGGCCACCGTACAGGTCGGCGCCGACGAGAAGGCCCGCGTCGTGCTCGACCAGGTCTTCGATACGAGCGGCGGATTCGCCGCTCGTATGGAGGTGTGTCGCGGCACGGCGTGCGCCTCGACGACGTTCGATCTCACGGTCGAACCGATCGCGGCTCTGCCGACGATCTCGGTGCGGGCGAGCACCGCCGGCGGCGAATACGCCGCGGACACGTGGGCCCGCTCGGCGGTGACGGTCGAGTTCGTCTGCGCCGAGGGCGCATCACCCGTCGCGCAGTGCTCTCCCGGCCGCACCATCGACCCGGACACGAGCGGGAACGGCGTCTTCCTGCAGGGTTCGGTCACCGACGACTCCGGCGCCACCGCGACAGCCGGCATCCGCGTGCGCATCGACGCCACTGCACCGACGGGCCTCTCCGCGAGCATCGCGCCCGCAGGGCCCTATGCCATCGGGGACGCCGCCGTGGCGACGCTGACCGCGACGGACGCCGTCTCCGGTATCGCGTCGGCCGTGTGCGAGCAGCCCGACACGTCGCGTGCAGGCACCCGGTCGATCACCTGCACGGCCACCGACCGCGCGGGCAACAGCCGGTCGACGACCGCGTCCTACACCGTGACCTCGCAGGTCACTCCCCCGCCGACCGTCGTCGCGACGGCCACTGCGGGCGGAGAGCCGTATGCGGCGGGATCATGGAGTCGCGTGCCGGTCCACGTGACCTTCGCGTGCGCCGACGGCGCGCCGCCCGTCGTGTGCCCGGCAGCGAGGACGATCGCCGCAGACACGCCGCCCGCGGGCGAGGAGGTGGGCGGGACGGTCGAGGACGCCCTGGGTCGCACCGCCGAGGCATCCATCCTGGTCCGCGTCGACAGCACGCCGCCGACGCTCGCACCGACGGCGACACCCACCGTCGTGCTGCCGGGCGAGAGTCCGGTGATCGCCGCGAACGCCGCCGACGCGGCATCCGGGATCGCCTCGCAGTCCTGCACATCCCCGTCGACGACCACACCGGGCCAGAAGACGTCGACGTGCCAGGCGACGGATGCCGCGGGCAACACGGCGAGCGCCTCGGTGACGTTCACCGTCCAGGCTCCGCCTCCTGCCGCACCGACGATCACGGCGACGGCGACCGCCGCGGGCGCCCCCTACGTCGCCGGCACGTGGAGCAGAGCGTCCGTGCGCATCGCCTACGCGTGCAGTTCGGGCGTCGCCGTCACGACGTGCCCTGCCGTGAAGACGGTCTCCGCCGACACGACGGCCGCGGGACTCGTCGTGACCGGGACCGTCGTCGATGCCCTGGGCCGCACCGCGACGACCTCGATCACGGTCAAGGTCGATCGCACGGCGCCCGCACTCGCACCGACCGCGACCCCGTCCACCGTCACCGTCGGCGGTTCGGTCATGCTGACTCCGAATGCCACGGACGCGGCATCCGGCATCGCCTCCCAGTCGTGCGACGCGGCCCCGACAGCGACGCCGGGTGTCAAGGCGGTCACGTGCCGGGCGACCGACCGCGCGGGCAACAGTGCGACATCGACCGTGACCTACACCGTGACGCCCGCCACGCCGAGGCAATGCCAGGGTGTCGACGACCGCGCGCCGCTCCTCGCGATCAACACCGATGGGTCGAGCGTCTTCCTGCGGACGTCGGGCGTGCCGATCGTGTTCCGCGCGTGCGACGCGAGCGGGAAGTCGATCAGCTCGAAGGGCTACGTCAAGAGCGTGAGCCTCATCTCGACGACGAATCTGCCGGCCAACGCGAAAGTGAATGAACTCTGGTACCTGCCGATCGGCTCGTTCGCCTACGTCTCGGCCTCCAAGACGTGGGTCGGCCAGATTCCGACGGCCAAGCTGGCGAGTGGCAAGAAGTACACGTATCGCGTGGACCTCGCCGACGGCACGTCGTTCACCGTCACGTTCGGGGTGCGCTGATGACCGCCGATCCAGAGGAGCGGACGCACGCTCTTGCGGCCGAGATGCTCGCCGAGGTCGCGGCCGAGATCGACCGCGCCGACCAGAAGGCCTCGCTGCTCATCGGCAGCCTCGGCATCGCGTTCAGCATCGTCCTCAGCGCCACGATCGGCGGCGAATGGTCGCCGCGCGCGCTGCCCGCGCTCGGCCTTCTCGTGTGGGTCGTCGGTGCGCTCACGGCGTCCGCATCGGTCGTCGCCGCCGCTCTCGCTGTGTGGCCGCGACTGAGCAGGGGTCCCGGTCCCGGCGCGATCACGTACTGGGGGCAGGTGCGGGGCATGTCCTCCCCGGCACAGGTCGCCCAGGCGCTCGCCGAGCGCGGCCTTCATCCACCTGAGCGGACGTACCAGCAGCTCCTGGTGCTCTCGGCCGTCGTGCAGCGCAAGTACCACTGCATCCGGTGGTCGATGGTGCTCGCGGGCGTCGGGATCGTGCTCGTCGCCGCGGCCCACTTCTTCACCCCCTGAGGCCTGCGCACGGGCTGCCGTGGGGGCGTGATGAGCATCACGGGCGACGAGGAGGGGATGGATGCCGCGGCTCGCGCCGAGCTGGGGGCCCTCCGCCGTCGCGCCTACTCGCCGGAGGCCGACATCGCGGGCGACCGCGCCGCCCTGGCTCGCCTCGCGGAGCTCGAGGGCATCGCGCTCCGCGAGGCGAGTGGGCCCGACCCGCCGGACGAGCCGGTACCCGAAGCGGGTCCGCCCGCCCGGGCCGGGCCTGAACCGCCACCTCGAACCACGGCATCCCGCGCCCCTGCGACGCGGCAGGGCTGGCACCTCGCCCTCATCGCGGTGACGGCCGCCGCCGCACTGGTCCTCAGCGCGACCGCGTGGGCCGAGGTGACGGGCACATCGCAGGATGGAAACAGCCCGACGATCGAGTCCGAGGCGTCCGACGCGCTCGCGTTCGCGACGGATCCCGAGGCGACGGTCCTGCTCGTCCTGCACCTCGACAGCGCGTACGGCTCGTACATGAACCCCTCATCGCCGTCGCTGCCGCCCGTGCCCCTCGACGAGCCGCGATGGGAGTCGGCGCTCGGCGAGTACTACGGGTACCACCTGTGGATCACGGGCTCGATCGTGCGGGACTCCACCTCCGGGCGACCGGAGACGCCGGTCGTGTGCCTCGTGCTGACGGACGGCTCCCGGACGCGCTCGCGCTGTGTCGCGCGGACGGTGTGGGAGCAGGGCGCCCTCGTGCTCGCGCTGTCGTTCGACGATCTCCCGTCGCACGAGCGCCCTCGAGAGATGGGGCCGCAGCAGAGTCTCGGGTTCTGGTGGACGGACCACGACACGATCACCGTGCTGCTCGGCCGCCTCGACTGACGGGATATCGTTCCTGTCGTGGTGCCTCTCGAGAACCTGCTCGCCTTCACCCTGGCCGCGATCGTGCTGATCGTCATCCCGGGGCCTTCCGTGCTGTTCACGATCGGGCGCGCGCTCGCGCTCGGGCGCACGGGCGGCCTGCTGTCGGTGCTCGGCAACGCGCTCGGCCTGCTGCCGATCATCGGCCTCGTCGCGCTGGGCGTCGGCGGCATCGTCGCGCGCTCGGAGGTGCTGTTCACGATCGTCAAGATCGCGGGTGCGCTGTACCTCGCATACTTGGGGATCCAGGCGATCCGCCACCGCAAGGACTCCGCACGGGCCGCTCGTGCGCAGGCGCTCCCGCGATCGCACTGGCGTCAGCTGGGCGAGGGATTCGTCGTCGGCATCACCAATCCCAAGACGATCGCCTTCTTCGTGGCCGTCCTGCCGCAGTTCGTGGACCTCTCGGCCGGCGCCGTGCCGCTGCAGATGATCGAGCTCGGACTCGTCTTCTTCGTCCTGGCGCTCATCTCGGACGGCGCATGGGCGCTCGCCGCGGCCGGCGCCCGCACGTGGTTCGGAAAGTCGCCCCGCCGCATCGAGGCCCTCACCGCGACGGGCGGAGGTCTCATGATCGGGCTGGGCGGCATCCTCCTGTTCACGGGCGGCGCCAAGCACTGACGCCCCGGACTACAGGAAGATGTCGGGGAACAGCCGGTCGTCGGGCGTGCCGGGCACGGCGGCGTAGCCCGAGAAGTCGGTGACCCCCGACGCCTCGAGCACGTCCTCGACGATGAGCGTCTGACCCGTGTACTCGCGCGACGGCTGCAGGAGGACCTCGTACGCGGCGTCCGCGTAGATCTCGGGCGTGCGGCTCGCCTTCATCATCGTGTCGCCGCCGAGTGCGAACTGCACCGCCGCCGTCGCGATCGTCGTGCGCGGCCACAGCGTGTTGGCGGCGATCCCGTAGGCGCGCGAACTCCGACGCCATGCCGAGCGTCACCATCGTCATGCCGTACTTCGCGAGCGTGTAGCCGGTGTGCGCACCGAGCCACTTGGGGTCGAGGTTCAGCGGCGGCGAGAGCGACAGGATGTGCGGATTCTCGGCGTCCTGCGAGCACGGCGCCGCCGTGCGGCTCAGCATGAACGTGCCGCGCACGTTGACGTCCTGCATGAGGTCGTACTTCTTGGCCGACAGGTCGAGCGACCGCGACAGGTCGATGACCGAGCGCGTTGTTGACCACGATGTCGATGCCGCCGAACTCGCCCTGCGTCTTGAGCACGGCCTCGATGACGTCGTCGTCGTTGCGCACGTCGCCCACGATCGGCAGGGCGCTGCCTCCCGCCGCGCGGATCTGCTCGGCCGCCGAGTGCACCGTGCCCTCGAGCTTCGGATGCGGCGTGTCGGTCTTGGCCAGGAGCGCGATGTTCGCGCCGTCGCGCGCCGCGCGCAGCGCGATCGCGAGGCCGATGCCGCGGCTGCCGCCGGACATCAGGATGGTCTTGCCTGCAAGCGTCATCGGTTCGCCTTTCGAGCGGATGCCGCGGCGAACGCGGCGACACGGGCCTGAGCCTCGGGGGTGGCGAGCGCGGCGCCGATCGTCCGCGCTTCGTCGTCGAGCTGATCGACGACGTTCGTCTCGGGGGCCGTGCGGACGAGCCGCTTGGCCTGACCGTAGGCGGCCGTCGGCGCCGGCGAGCCAGAAGCGCGCGATCGCCTCGCCCGCGGGCGCGCACCTGCTCGGGTTCGACGGCCTCGGCGACGAGTCCCCACTCGACGGCCTCGGCGGCCGTCAGCAGGCGGTCCTGCAGGACGAGCTGCAGCGCGCGGCGCTGCCCGACGGCCCGGCCGAGATGCGCCGTGACCGACAGGTCGGGCGTGAGGCCCATGTTCGCGTAGAGGCTTCCGACGCGCGAGTCCGTCGCCGACGACCGCGTAGTCCGATGCCAGGAGGATGCCGAGACCCCCGCCCGCCGTCGTGCCTTGAGCCGCGGCCACGACGGGCTTCGCCGACTCGGCCAGCGACAGGATGCCGCGGTTGATGACCGCCGGCGAGAGCCGCGATGCCCTCGCGCCGAGAAGCCGCTCGTCGGCCATCGACAGCACGTCGCCGCCTGCGCAGAAGGACGGCCCCTCGGCATCGACGAGGATCGCGCCGACATCGTCGCGGGCGACCGCTTCGGCGGTGACCTGCTCCCACGCGCGCGCGGTCGCCTCGTCGAAGGCGTTGAGGCGAGCGGGCCGGTTCAGCGTGATCCGCGCGAGGCCGTCGTCGACGGCGAAGAGGACGGGTTCGGTCATGTCAGCCGCCATCGCTTACTTCGGCGCCATCCGGATCGCGCCGTCGAGACGGATCGTCTCGCCGTTGAGGTACCCGTTGTCGATGATCGACATGACGAGCCGCGCGTACTCGTCGGGACGGCCGAGGCGAGCCGGGATACGGCACCTGCTGGCCGAGCGAGTCCTGCGCCTCCTGCGGCAGGCCCAGGAGCATCGGGGTCTCCATGATGCCGGGGGCGATCGTGAGGACGCGGATGCCGTAGCGCGCGAGCTCGCGCGCGATCGGCAGCGTCATGGCGTGCACGCCGCCCTTGCTGGCCGAGTACGCGGGCTGGCCGATCTGGCCGTCGAAGGCCGCGACCGACGCCGTGTTGACGATGACGCCGCGGTCGCCGTCCTCGGTCGGCTCGGTGCGGGCCATGACGGCCGACGGCCTGCGAGATGACGTTGTACGTGCCGATCAGGTTGATGCGGACGATCTTCTCGAACGGCGCCGAGCGGATTCGGGTTGCCCTCGCGGTCGAGCACCTTCGCCGGCGGAGCGATGCCGGCGCAGTTGACGACGACGCGGAGCGGACCGTCCTCGGCCGCCGCGGCGACGGCGGCGGCGACCTGCTCGGGATCGGTGACGTCGGCCGGCGCGAAGCGGGCTCCCAGCTCTGCGGCGACGTCGGCGCCGGCGGATCCGGGAAGATCGACGATCGTGGCCTTCGCGCCGGAGGCGATGAGACGCCGGACCGTGGCCAGACCGAGGCCGCTGGCCCCACCGGTGACGAGAGCGGATGCGCCGCTGAGCTCCATGGGTTCTCCTTCGAACGGCCGCGGCGATCTCTGGAGCACCGCGGGATCGCATGTCAGCCTACGCGGAACGCAGTGCCGCGAGAACCGCACAGGCCCCGGCGCAGAAGCCGGGCGACCTGTCACCGCGGCTGAGCCGCTCGCACGGAGCCGCCTCAGAGGCCGAGGATGAAGCGCCACGTGCCCGCCGCGACGGCAGCGGCGACGGATGCCGCGGCGATCCCGACGGCGATCGCGACGAGCCCGGCATCCCGCCACCGCAGCACCGACGGACGCGCCCACGTGCGGGCGCCGGGCGCGTCGAAGCCGCGGGCCTCCATCGCCGTCGCGAGCTTCGTGCCCCTGCGGATCGCGAGCACGAACAGCGCGAACGCCTGACCCGCGAACCGCCGCACGCGGCCCGCATCCGCGACACCACGGGCGCGACGCGCGAGCGAGAGCTCGCGCCAGTCGTCGATGAGCAGACCGACGAGACGCAGGCCCGCGAGCGCGCCGACGACGAAGCGGGCGGGGAGCCGCACGATCTGCGCGAGACCGTCGGCGAGGTCCGTCGGGTCGGTCGTCACGAACAGCACGACGCTCGGCAGCGCGATCGCGAGCACGCGCAGGAAGATCGCGAGCGCGAGGTCGATCGACCCCTCGCTGATGCGCAGGATGCCCCACTCGACGTAGATCTCGCCGG
The DNA here is from genome assembly GCA_963695125.1 of uncultured Actinomycetota bacterium. Lineage (GTDB taxonomy): Bacteria > Actinomycetota > Actinomycetes > Actinomycetales > Microbacteriaceae > Microbacterium. The sequence continues at coordinate 360,373 of CAVOFY010000002.1, read as the reverse complement.
AGGGCCTGCCGTACAGCACGGTCGCGGCCGAGGCGATGAGGGCGCCGACGACGATCGGCAGCATGCGCAGCCACAGCGCGCGCAGCGGCAGACCCGTGAAAGGGAGGAGCAGCAGCGTGAGGCCGAGCGTCACGCCCGCCGACACGGGATCGATCGACATCAGGAGCGTGATCGAGAGGATGCCGGCCGCGGCGAGCTTCGCGACCGGATTGATGCGGCCGAGCGGCGTGGATCGCAGATCGAGGTCGACGAGGGTCACGGCGACACCTCGAGCTCGACGTCGGCGAGCGCCGCGACGAGGTCGCGATCGTGCGAGACGAACACGACGGCCGTGCCGCGTGCGCGGACATCGTCGATGAGCGCCGCGAGCTCGCGCCACGTGCGCGCGTCCTGCCCGTAGGTCGGCTCGTCGAGGACGAGGACGCGAGGCCGCGTCGCGAGCGCGGCGGCGACCGTGAGCCGGCGCTTCTCGCCGCCCGACAGCGTGAAGGGGTTCACGGCGGCGAGCCTCGACAGGCGCAGGCGTTCGAGCAGGGGCTCGATGCGCGCGGCCGTCTCGGCTGCATCGAGTCCGAGAGCCCGCGGGCCGACGGCGAGCTCGTCGCGGACGTTCGTCGTGAGCAGCTGATGCTCAGGCGCCTGGAAGACCATGCCGATCCGTGTCAGCAGATCGCGGGAGCGCCACCGCGCGGGCCCCGGCGCGAGCCTCCCGCGGAGCGATTCCGAGGCGCGCGAGCTCGCCCTCGACCGGCTCGAGCAGGCCCGCGAGCGTCAGTGCGAGCGTCGACTTGCCCGCACCGTTCGGCCCTGTCACGGCGAGCGCGCGACCGGCGCGGACATCGAGCGTGATCCCGGATGCCGCGACCCGCGCGATCTTCGCGCCGAACGCGCGGCGCCCGACGGCGAGCGCACGCGCCTCGAGCAGAACGTCGCCCGCGCCCTCGCGAGCGGCCGGGACGAAGCGGGGCGGAACGCCGGGGACCCACACGCCGGCCTCCGTCAGCTCCCGCTCGTGCCGGGCGAACACCGCGTCGGCCGGCCCGTCGGCCAGGACGCCCGTCTCGCCGAGCACGATGACCCGGTCGACGTGGTCGGCCCAGAGCGCGACGCGGTGCTCGACGACCACGAGGGTCGCCCCGGTCGCCGTCGCGGCGCGGATGACGGCATCCCGGACGTCCTCCGCACCCTGCGGGTCGAGGTTCGCCGTGGGCTCGTCGAGCAGCACGAGCCGCGGCCGCATCGCGAGGACGCCCGCGAGCGCGAGCCGCTGCTTCTGGCCGCCCGACAGACGCGAGGTCGGGTGATCCCGCCCGAACGGCAGCCCGACGGCCGTCGATCGCCTCATCGACCCGCCGCCAGATCTCGTCGCGCGGGATGCCGAGGTTCTCGCCCGCGAAGGCGATGTCGTCGCCGACCCGCGCGAGGATCACCTGGGCGTCCGGGTCCTGCAGCACGAGCCCCGCCGCGCCGCGGACCGACGCCGCCGGCATCCCGTCGATCGTCAGCTCACCCGCACCCTCGCCGTCCTCCGCATCGCCGAGGACGCCCGCGAGTCCGCGCAGGAGAGTGCTCTTTCCCGAGCCGCTCGCCCCGAGCAGGAGGACGCGCTCGCCCGGCTGCAGGTCGAGGTCGAGCTGCGAGACCGCCCAGCGCCGGCGCCCGGCATGCCGCCACCCCCAGCCGCGCGCGACGACGCGAGCGCCGCTCACGCGGCGTCGACGGGTTCCGCTTCGCGCGCGCGCGCCTCACGGCCCGCCGCGAACCGGTCGAGGGCGCCCGTCGCGGCGAGCGCGCGCACGACGACCCATGAGAGAAGCCCCGCGATGACGATGCCCGAGACGACCGCGGAGACGAAGTAGACGGCGCGCGCCTCGGCCGACAGCGCCGCGACCGACGAGAAGTTCGTGTCGAGGAGCGCGACCGCGACGCCGGCGAAGGCGCCCGAGGTGAGGGCCGCGACGAGCCGCCAGTTGGCGTACAGGAAGATCGCGAAGCCGAGTTCGACGGCGAGCCCCTGCAGGACACCCCACACGAGCGTGAGGAACGCCCACTGCGTGCCGAGCGCCATCGAGACGACGGCCGCGACGACCTCGGCGTACAGGGCCGCGCCGGGCTTGCGCACGACGAGTCCGCCGAGGACGCCGGCGAACAGCCAGCCGCCTGCCAGGAGGCCCGACAGCCCCGGCGTGAACGCCAGCGCCGTGTCGAGGCCGGGCCACGCGAGACCCCACAGCCAGAACAGGACGCCGGACGCGACGCCGATGACGCTGGCGACGACGATGTCGACGACGCGCCAGCGGAAGCGCGAACGAGTGGCGGATGAGACGGATGCGGACGTGTGCATCGGATGCTCCCTCCCTGCGCCGGCATGATCCGGATCAGGTTCGACGGTCGAAGCGTGGATCGCTTCCTCTCAGCCCGGCTCACCGGACTCCCGTGGTTGTGGCCATGAGTATACCTGCGGGCGCGGTACCTTAGGCGAGTGACCTCGGACGACCGCCACGCGCCTTCACGCCGCGCGCTCCGCCAGGGACGCGTTCCCGGTGCGGTGACGGGGACCCACGAGACGGGCTCTGCGACCGCTGTCGTCGAAGGCGAGCGCGCCGTCGAAATGGCGGCCCCTGCCCCCGCTCCGCCCCTTCCCGCGCCGGCTCCCGTCGAGGCCGTCCACCCGGCGACGACGGCGTCGTCGGCCACGCCCACGCCTACGCCTGCGGCGCCCGCCGCGCTCACGTGGGTCACCGAGGCCACCGTCGCCCGCTCCCCCGCATCGCTGACCGACCCCGCGCAGGCCGCCGACGAGGCACCCGATCTGCTCGCCCGCCGTCCGCGGCGATCCCCGCTCCGCCCGAGCGTCATCATCCCGACGCTGCTCATCGCCTGCGTCGTGGGCGCGTACGCCGCGATCACGCTCCTGTGGCCGCTGCACGCGGTGCCGCCCGTCGTCGAGGCGAGCATCGTCGAGGTCGCGCCTGCGGCACCTGCGGCGCCGCCCTGGCCCGCCGTCGGCACGGCGGCGATCTCGGTCGCCGGCATCCCGGGCGCTCTTTCGACGACGCCCGACCCGCAGGCGATGGCGAGCATCACGAAAGTCGTCACGGCGCTCGTGGTGCTCGAGGAGATGCCGCTCTCACCCGGCGAGCAGGGGCCGGAGTACAGGTTCACCTCACGTGACCGCAGCCTCTACTGGTCGTACCGCCAGAACGGCGAATCGGCGCTCGACGTTCCCGTGGGTGCCAGCCTCACGCAGTTCCAGATGCTCCAGGGCATGCTCATCGGGTCTGCCAACAACTACGCCGACCGCCTCGCCGCCAACATCTGGCCCACCGACGCCGTCTTCGCCGCGGCCGCCAACAGCTGGCTGCGTTCGCACGGTGTCCCCGGGATCACGGTCGTCGAGCCCACCGGCATGGACCCCCGAAACGTCGCGACGCCCGAGGCGCTCCTCGTGCTCGCGACCAAGGCGCTCGCGAACCCCGTCATCGCGGAGATCGTCGCGACCCCGGCCGTCGAGCTCCCGGGCGTGGGCCTCATCAGGAACACGAACGGCCTGCTCGCCGATCCCGGTGTCGTGGGCATCAAGACCGGTGCGCTCGACATCTACAACCTGCTGTCGGCCAAGAACATCACGATCGGCGAGACGGTCGTGCGCACCTACGCCTCGGTACTCGGCCAGCCCGACAGCGACTCGCGGCTCGCGGCATCCCGCGCCCTGTACGCGCAGCTCGAGGCCGAGCTCCAGCCGGTGCCGTCCGTCACCTCCGGCACGACAGTCGGGCGCGTGACGACCGAATGGGGCCAGGACGTCCCGATCGTGACGGCGAAGGATGCATCGGTCATCCTGTGGAACGGCGGCACGGGCACCCCCGACACGACGTTCTCACTCGGCGACGCCCGCGACGAGGGCGCCGAGGTCGGCACGCTCACCGTCACGGGACCCCTCGACAAGACCTCGGTCGACCTGCGGCTGAGCGCCGACATCGAGCCGCCGAGCGCATGGTGGCGCCTGACGCATCCCCTCGACCTGCTGGGCCTCAACTGACGCGGAGCGGTCAGGCGAACCGCACGACCTGCTGCAGGCGCGTGCGCACGTCGAAGACCTCGTTGCCGCCGACGGCGCGCACTCCCGTCATCCCGCGGCGCAGGACCGTCGACAGCGCACTGCGCGACACGACCGCGACGGGCGTTCCTCGGACCTTGCCGAGCTCGGCGATCGGCTCTGCGACATCGTCGTCGGGAAGGACGACGATGGCGCCGCCGAAGCGGACGCCGGCCGCCCGTGCCACGACGCGCATGCGCGCGAGCAGTCCGGCGATCGGAGCACCTTCTACGCCGTCGCCGGTGAGCTCGCCGCGGCGGATGCGGACGGGACCGCCGAAGTCCTCCGACAGCACGCCGTAGAGGCCGCTCGGCCCCAGCACGATGTGGTCGATCTTCGCGTCGGGGTCGCCCGAGCGTCCGCTCGCCTCGACGTCGTGCCACACCGTGAAGCCCATCCCGAGGTCGGCGATCGTGCGCGCCGTCGCCTCTTCTGCCAGGGCATCGGCGAGCAGGCGTCGCAGATTGTGCGGAGCAGAGCGCACGAGCGCGGGGTCGTAGGGGTCGTCGAGCGCGACGCCGCGGCCGACCCATTCGCGCATGAGGTCGAGATAGCGCTCTCGGCGCCAGCCGCCCGGCTGCCCGTGCGACCTCGCACGCGGACGCGTGTCGGTCGTGGCACGCGGGGGTCGCCACACGGGGGCGTCCGGTGCGAACGCCGGGGCCCCGAAGCCGTGCCCGCGGTCGTACGCGGCGCGGGCGTCGGGCTCGCCGACGAGCTCCCACGCGCGCTGCACCTGGATGAAGACGGCGGCGTCCCCGCCCGTGTCGGGGTGCGTCTGGCGCAGGCGCAGGCGGTACGCCTTGCGCAGAGTCGTCGCCGTCGACGGATGCCTCGACGCCGAGCACGTCGTACGCGGAGGCCGAGAGCGGACTGTCGAACACGCGGGTCAGCCCCTCACTTCATTGCGGCGAGCGTATGCGGCAGCGCTGCGGCTCGACAGGGCGAGCAGAAGCAGGATGTCCAGGCTCAGAGAGACGAACGTCCCCTGGATCGTCACCTCTTGCTCCTGCGCCCACCATGCGACGAACGACGCGCTGATCGAGAGCGCGGCGATGATCATCAGGATGACCCGCGCCCAGTTGCGGCCGAGGTACAGGAGGACTCCCAACACGAGGTCGGCCAGCAGCACCACGCCGCCGACACCGATCACGAACCACAGGCCCAGCTGCTCCGCTTGGGACGACGAGTCGAACCCGCCCGCCACGAGAGCCGGATCGCGGACCAGCTCGTGCCAGTTCGCTGCGACGCCCGCGATGACGAGCACGCCGGCCAACACGCGCAGCAGCACGAGGACCGCAGCCACCGACGTCGTGATGGGGCGGCGCATGTCGGGATCGTGGTTCACGGGCGAAAGCAGGCGCGAGGCCGACTCGAACGCAGGCCGCTTGGCGGGGGTCTCGCTCATGATGCCACCTCCGCGACGCGCCGGACGTCGACGACCGGCAGGTCGCCGTCGGTCGTGATGCTGTCGCCGCCGCCGTTGCGGGCGTGATATCCCGTCGAGAAGTCGGCGATCACGTCGACGGTCACGCGGGGATCGGCATCCGTCACCGTCTTGACGATGTGATCGCGCTCGATGTCGGTGTCGGCGTCGATCTTGTGCGTCACCTGGAGAGTGAACAGCGAGAGCCCGACGCGCGTGTCGAAGGTGCCCGCCGCGAGCCAGGCGACGCGACGGCCGCCGGGGAGCAGCCACCCGTCGGGGCACTTCCAGAAGCGCACGTGATGGCGCTGCGCCGGATTCCCATCGACCTCCTGCTGGTAGGCGAAGTCCTGCTGCCGTCCGAACAGGAAGAGCGGGCTCACCGGCGCCTCGTGATAGCTGCGGCGCGTGAGCGTCGACGTGATGATCCGCCACGACGAACTCAGCGTGACGGGGTCCGCCTTCGTCCAGCCCGCTTCGCGCAGTGCCTGCTCGATCTGATCGCGTGTGCCCAGGAACGCGAGGTTCACGGGATCGCCCAGCAGTCCGTCGCTCGTGCGGGCGCGTCCGATGAAGTAGTCCGGCACGTAGATCGTCGTGAGGATGCGGTGCAGGCGCGGCAGCACGAGGTACGCCAGCAGCCCCCAGAAGGCGACCGCGAACAGGATGCCCCACCACCCGACCCTGAAGGTCTCGGTGAAGCTGAGGTACGCGAGCCAGATCGCGGCGAGACCCGCGAAGACGAAGAAGAACCAGTCGACCGCGACCCCGATGGAGTACGCGCGGCGCTTCGCGGGCGGGGCGGGGGCTGTCATGACCAGAGCGGCGTCGCCGGCTCGAACGCGAGAGCCGTCGCCGCGATATCGGGGGCGAGCTCGCCGATCGTCGCCGGCCGCCACTTCGGAGACCGGTCCTTGTCGATGAGCTGCGCCCGGATGCCTTCTACGAGGTCGGGCTGCGTGTGCGCGAACCAGAGCACGAGGCCGTACTCCTGCACGAGATCGGCACGCAGATCGGGGAGGTCGCGGGCGCGCCGCACGGCGGCGAGCGTCACCGTGAGGCCCGTCGGCGAGAGGCTCTCAAGCAGGTCCGCGGTCTCGGCCGCATCCGGCTCGGGCCGTGCTCTCAGTCGCTGGATGATCTCGGCGACCGTGTCGGCCGAGAACGCGTCGTCGATCCATTCGCGAGCGGCTTCGAGCCGCGAGGGCGGAGGCGTCTCGTCGAAGAGCAGCACGATCTCGGTGGGGTTGGACGGGTCGGCACGCGTCGTGAGCGCCTCGCGGACGGCGTCGAGGTGCCCGCTCGGCACGACGTGGTCGGCGAAGCCCGCATACACGGCGTCCGAGGCATCCATCGTCCCGCCCGTGAGCCCGAGGTACTCGCCGAGGCGTCCAGGAGCGTGCGCGAGCAGCCACGTGCCGCCGACGTCCGGAGTGAACCCGATGCGCGTCTCGGGCATCGCGAGCTTGGATCGCTCCGTCACGATGCGCACGGATGCGTGGCCCGCGAGGCCGATCCCGCCGCCCATCGTGACCCCGTCCGCGAAGGCGACGATCGGCTTGGAGTACTCCGCGATGCGCGCGTTCAGGGCGTACTCCGCGCGGAAGAATCCCGCCGTGGCGCCCGGGTCGCCCGCGGCGATCTGGGCCGCGAGAGTGCGCACGTCGCCGCCCGCGCAGAAGCCGCGCTCGCCCGCGCCGTCGAGGACGACGACGTCGATGTCGGCGTCCTCCTCCCACTTGTCGAGAATCGACGCGATGGCCTCGATCATGCCGAGATCGAGCGCATTGATCGCCCGAGGCCGATTGAGCGTGATGCGGCCGAGACTTCCGTGCACGTGGGCGAGGACCGTGGGCTCGACATCGTCAGTCACGAGGGAAAGGCTACCGCCCGGCCCCGGACGCGACGCCGAGACCGGCGCCGAGCACGCCGCCCCACGATATTTCGGCACGCGGCGGCGATTTCCGCAAGGATGTGATGGACAGCTTCCGACGACGAGAGGGTTCGGCATGCCCGAAGGACAGGTGCTGGAATTCTCCGGAGTGACGAAACGCTTCGGCACGGTGACCGCGGTGTCGGACTTCTCGGCGCGCGTCGAGCCGGGCCACGTCACCGGGTTCCTCGGCCCCAACGGCGCCGGCAAGACGACGAGCCTGCGCATGCTGCTGGGCCTCATCCGGCCCACGAGCGGACGGGCCACGATCGGCGGACTCCCCTACGCGAAGCTGCCGCGGCCGCTGCAGACCGTCGGCGCGGTGCTCGAGGCATCCAGCTTCCATCCCGGACGCACGGCCGCCAACCACCTGCGGGTGTACGCACGCGCCGCGAAGATCTCGGACGCCCGCGTCGACGAAGTGCTCGGTCTGGTCGGGCTGTCGGATGCGGCCGGGCCGCAAGGTGGGCGGCTTCTCGCTCGGCATGCGCCAGCGCCTCGGCCTCGCGTACGCCCTGCTCGGCGACCCGGGCGTGCTCGTGCTCGACGAGCCGGCGAACGGCCTCGACCCCGAGGGCATCCGCTGGATGCGCGGGTTCCTCCGCCATCTCGCCGGCGAGGGACGCACGGTGCTGGTGTCGTCGCACCTGCTGACCGAAGTGCAGCAGACGGTCGACGCGCTGCTCGTCATCTCGCAGGGCCGGCTCGTCTTCCAGGGCGGACTCGACGAGCTCGCCGACCCGAGCGAATACGCGACGATCGTCGATGCGCCCGATCGCGCAGGCGCTCGTCGCGGCGCTCAGCGGAGCCGACGTCGCGTACGAAGTGCTGCGCTCGGGCGTCACAGTGCGCAATCTCACTCCCGCCGAGATCGGCGTGATCGCGGCCGACGCCGGCATCGCGCTCTCGTCGCTGCAGCGCAAGGGTCCCGCGCTCGAAGAGGTCTTCCTCGAACTCGTGAGCGGGGCGCGCGTGCACGCGAGTGCCCAGGATGGCGCACGTGGCGGTGGACACAGGGGCGCTGCGGATGCCGCTGCCGCCGCTGTGCCGGTCGTCGCGCCCGAGGCGACCGGCGAACCCGAAGCCGCTCCGGCCACGACCGATCCCGAGAGCGAAACCCCGATCGCGGAGTCGCCCGAGGCTGCGGCACCCGAGCACGCGGCCGAATCGACGTCCGAAACCGAGGCCGCGCCGACCCAGGCCGAACCCGCGGCTCCCTTCGCGACCGGGCCTACGACGGCATCCTTCGCGACGTCGGCGGCCGGTCTCACCGAAGCCACCGGCGCGAGCGGGCCTGCGCCCGTCGACCTCGAGGCCCCGCACGCCTTCGCCGTCGCGACGACGGGCGTCATCGACGTCGTGCCGCCCTCGACCGAGTGGACAGCCGACGACGGCGTCCTCCCTGAGGAGGCGTCCGGCGCGCCGATCGACGCCGATGTCGACGTCGAGGCGATAGGCGAGATCGACGACGAGCTCTCGGCGCCGGACGACGGCGCACCGGAGGACCGCCCCTTCGACACGTACGACAAGACCGAGTCCGACGTCGATGCCGATGCCTTCTTCTCGGCTTTCGACGCGTCGCAGAATGACGTCGACTCCGACACCGCACCGACGTCCGTCGTGACGCGCGAGGGTGAATCCGCGGAAGAGATCGAGCACGAGACAGAGGAGTTCGGGGCACTCGTGGACGAGAAGGACGTGCACGATGCCGACGACCGCACGGACACCGAAGGGGGTGAGCAGCGATGAGCCTCGCAACCGCGACCCGGTCCGAGATCACCAAGCAGTTCACGACGTCGATGTGGTGGATCCTGGCGATCGTGCTGGTCGCCTACATCGGCTTCACGGCGGCCGTGCTCGGGTTCGTCTTCGCCGCTTCGGCGACGGGCGCGCTCGGCGGCGAAGCACCGCCGTTCCCCGAGGACGGCATCGCCGCCACGCTCTACAGCACGGCGACGTCGGTCGGCTACGTCTTCCCGCTCCTCATCGGCACGCTCCTCGTGACGGGCGAGTTCCGCCACAAGACACTGACCCCGACCTTCCTCGCGACACCCCGGCGCGGCGTCGTGCTCTGGGCCAAGATCGTCTGCGGCGTCGTGGTCGGCGTGCTCTTCGGGGTGATCGGCATCGTCGCGTCGGTGGGCCCAGCCGCCGGATTCATCTCGGGATACGGCCTCGACACCGCTCTCACGTCGCCTGACACGTGGGCCCTCCTCGGCCGGATGCTCATCGCATACGTGCTGTGGGTGCTCATCGGCATCGGCGTCGGCACGCTCGTGCGAAACCAGGTCGGCGCGATCGTCGGCGTGCTCGTGTTCACGCAGTTCCTCGAGCCCGTCGCTCGGGCGGCGGCGTCGTTCGTCGAAGGACTCTCGGACGTGACACGATTCCTGCCCGGAGCCGCGAGCGACACCCTGGTGGGCGCGAGCATCTTCACGATCAGTCCCAGCGGAGTGTCCGGCGACACCCTCGAGTGGTGGGTCGGTGGAGTCGTGCTCCTCGGCTATGCCGTCGTCTTCCTCGTGCTCGGTCAGCTCACGAGCTGGCGCCGCGACGTCACCTGATCACACGTCAGACGGCAGGAGCCGCGGCCGGGGTCTTCCGCGGTCGCGGCTTCTTCCTGGGTGCCGGCGCGGGGATCGCCCCGGTCTCGGCGGCGATCTCGACGACATCGACGGGCTCGGCCGCGACTTCCGCCTGCAGCGCCTGAACGAGCGCGAGTCCGTGGCGCGTCGTGAGGATGATCCGCTGGAACTCGGGATGCCCGTCGAGGTCGATCACGACACTCGGACGACGGCGGCGGATGATCGCGAAATCGTCGCCGGCCGCCGACTTCCACGTGCCCATCGCGACGAGGCCGCGCACGTGCGTACCGGGGCTGGGCACGCCTCGCAGCCACGTCCAGGCGTCGTCCGTGAGCTGGACCTTCGCGATGCTGGACCGCTCGATGACGACATTCCCCTTGCGGAATGCCATCGCCTTCTCTGCGCCGGAGAGCACGACCTCGAGCTGCGTCGAGTCGAGCAGCAGAGTCACCATGGGTCCAGTCTGCCAGCGACGCGGCGCCACACGCTGTCCGATTTGCTTACAGTGGGGCAACGATCGTGCGGGCCTGGCAGCCCCGCGCGATGGGAGACTGGTTGCGTGACCCTGCTCGATCCGGCACGCGCCGTCAGCGCCGACGTGGCGTCTGCGCTGGATCGCGCCGCCGCGGGAGACCGCCTCGACATCGCCGACGCCGAGGCCCTGCTCGCTGCGACGGGCGCGGATCTCGAGCGACTCCTCACGATCGCCGGCGAGGCGCGGGATGCCGGGGGCGAGGCATCCGGTCGCCCCGGCGTCATCACCTATTCGCGCAAGGTGTTCATCCCCCTCACGACGCTCTGCCGCGACCGGTGCCATTACTGCGTCTTCGTCGATACCCCCGGTCAGCTCCTCAAGAAGCAGAAGCCTGTCTACATGAGCGCCGAGCAGGTGCTCGCCGTGGCCCGGCAGGGCGCCGCACTCGGGTGCAAAGAGGCGCTGCTGACCCTCGGCGACCGCCCTGAGGAGCGCTGGCCCGAAGCGCGCGCGTGGCTCGACGAACACGGCTACCCCTCGACCCTCCACTACGTCGGCGCGATGGCCGCGCTCATCACCGCCGAGACCGGCCTGCTCGCGCACCTCAATCCCGGGGTCATGTCGGCGGACGAGATGCGGATGCTGCGACCGACCGCCCCCTCGATGGGGATGATGCTCGAGACGACGTCGAGGCGGCTCTACGAGGAGCCCGGCCAGGTGCACTTCGGCTCGCCCGACAAGGATCCCGCCGTGCGCCTCGCGGTCATCGAAGACGCCGGGAAAGCACGCGTGCCGTTCACGACGGGCATCCTCGTGGGAATCGGCGAGACCCTGCGCGACCGCGCCGAATCGCTGCTCGCCCTGCGCGACTCGCACGAGCGACACGGGCACGTGCAAGAGGTCATCGTGCAGAACTTCCGCGCCAAGCCGCGGACGGCGATGCAGGGCGCCCCCGATGCCGAACTGCTCGAGTACGTCGCGGCGGTCGCCGTGGCGCGGCTCGTGATGGGTCCGCTCATGCGCATCCAGGTGCCGCCCAACCTGTCGGATCCCGCCGAGTTCGAACTGCTCGTGCGCGCCGGCGCCGACGACTGGGGCGGCGTCTCGCCCCTCACCGCCGATCACGTCAACCCCGAGCGACCCTGGCCGCACATCGACGAGCTGCAGGAGCGCACGGCGGCGCTCGGGTTCCGGCTCGAGGAGCGCCTGACTGCTCACCCTCCCTATCTGCGCGAGCCCGGGGAGTGGCTGGATCCTGCGATGCTCGCGCCCGTCGCGGCGCTCATGGATCCCGACACGGCCTGGGCCGCGGCCCCTCGCCCTCACGGCGAGAGGGCACCGACGCCCGCTTCTGGCGGGCGCGGCATCCGGCAGCTCGCCGAGGCCGCGGCATCCGACCCGCTCGCCCTCGACGACCGCGAGTGGATCGCGCTTCTCGAAGCGACCGGCGACGACCTCGACGTGGTGACGGCCACGGCCGACGACGTCCGCCGCTACACCGTCGGCGAAGCCGTGAGCCTCGTCGTCAACCGCAACCTCACGTCGTCGGGCTTCCGCCGCGCGGGGGCCGCCGCTCCCGACGAGTTCGACCTCGACGACGTCGCCGCGATCGCCCTCGATGCGCGCGCACTCGGTGCGACCGAGGTGTGCGTGCAGGGGCTCCTCCCCGCGACCGAGGACCCGTCCGGCTACCTCGACATCATCCGCGCCGCGAAGGCCGCGGCACCCGGCCTGCACCTGCACGCCTACCGCCCGCAGGACGTCCGCGATCTCGCCGACCGCGGCGGTCTGGGGCTCGACGGCGCCCTCGCCGCGATGCGCGAGGCGGGCGTCGACACGGTGCCGGGGACCGGGGTGAAGGTGCTCAGCGAGCGCGTGCGCGCGCTCGTCGCGCCGACCGACCTCGAGATCGACGTCTGGATCGAAGCGATGACCGCCGCGCATCTCGCCGGATTCCGCTCGACGAGCGTGCTCTTCTACGGCCACGTCGAGACGGCGGCTGAGCGCATCGCGCATCTGCGCCGGCTGCGCGAACTGCAGTCGGTCGCCCACGGCTTCACGGAGTTCGTGCCGATCCCGCTGCCCGGACCCGCGGGCGGCGTCGCCCTCGTCGACGGGCGCTCGCCGCTCGACGAGCACCGCGCGATGGTCGCGGTCTCGCGACTCGCGCTGAGCGGAAGCATCCCGCATCTGCAGATCCCGTGGACGCGCGTCGGGCGCGAGACGGCCGCCGTCCTGCTGCAGGCGGGCGGCGACGACCTGGGTGGCACGCTGCTCGACGGCCGCGTCAAGCCGCAGGCAGGCATCGAGTGCGGGCTCGAGCTGCCCGTGCCCGACGCCGCGGCCATCGCGGCGCGCCTGTTCCGTCCCTTCCGGCTGCGCACGACCGACTACCGCACGCCTGCGCAGGAGGCGACCTCGTGACCCGCGTCGAGGTCGTCATCGTCGGCGCGGGCTTCGCCGGCATCGGCATGGCCATGACCCTGCGCCGCGCCGGCATCGACTCGTTCGTCGTGCTCGAGCGCGCGGCGTCGCTCGGCGGCACGTGGCGCGACAACATCTACCCGGGTGTCGCGTGCGACGTGCCGAGCCACCTGTACGGATTCGCCTCGCATCCCAATCCGGACTGGTCCGCCGTGTACGCACCCGGTGACGAGATCCGCGCCTACCTCGAACGGGTCGCGGCAGACGAGGGCATCGAGCCGCTCTTCGAGACGCCCCTGCTGGGTGCGGAGTGGGATGCAGCGGCCGAGCTGTGGCGCGTGCACACGGGCGGAGCGCACCCCGGCGAGATCGAGGCCGACGCGCTCGTGCTGGCGTGCGGGCGACTCACGGAGCCCTCGATCCCCGACATCCCGGGCCTGGAGACCTTCCCCGGTCCGCTGTTCCACTCGGCACGGTGGGACCGCTCGGCCGACCTGGCAGGCAAGCACGTCGCCGTCGTGGGCACGGGCGCCTCGGCGGTGCAGATCGTGCCCGAGCTCGCGCGGACGGGCGACGTCACGCTCTTCCAGCGCACGCCCGCGTGGATCGTCCCCCGCAACGCTCAGACGTATTCGCCCGAGGAGCGCGCGCGTTTCGCCACCCGGCCCGACGAGCTCGCGCGACTGCGCCACGAGCTCGACGCCGAGGGCGAAGCCCGGTTCGCGTCGCGCTCGGGTGATCCGGATGCCGCAGAGGCCGCCGCATCCATCGCCCGCGCACACCTCGAAGCGCACGTCTCGGACCCCGTGCTGCGCGCGCAGCTCACGCCCGACTATGCGTTCGGGTGCAAACGCGTCCTGCTCTCGGACGACTTCTACCCCGCCGTCGGCTCGGATCGCGTGCACGTCGAGCCCTCCGCGCTCGCTGCCGTCGAGGGCCGCGCCCTGTTCTCGGCCAACGGGACGCGCCACGAGGTCGACGCGCTCGTGCTCGCGACGGGCTTCGCCTCGACGCGGCAGCCGTACGCCGATCTCGTCCGCGGCGAGAACGGCACCCTCGCCGATCACTGGTCGTCGGGGATGACCTCGTTCGGTTCGACGGTCGTGAGCGGATTCCCCAACCTGTTCGTGCTCAACGGCCCCAACGCGTCGCTCGGCCACACCTCCTCCGTGCTCATGCTCGAAGAGCAGGCCGCCTACGCCGTTCGCGTGCTCGCGTCGCGCTCGGGTGTGCTCCGCGTCGACCCCGCCGCCGAGCAGGCCTACACGAACGAGATCGACCGGGCCGCGGCATCCACCCCCTGGATCACCGGCGGCTGCCGCAACTGGTACGTCGACGACCGTTCCGGTCGGCTCACGCTCCTGTGGCCCGGCACCGTCGCGGCGTTCCGCGCGCGACTCGCCGCGGCCGATGGCTCTGAATTCCTGTCCGCACCTGTGAAGAAAGGTTCACAATGACCACTCCCCTGCGCTTCGGCTACAAGGCGTCCGCTGAGCAGTTCGGCCCGACCGAGCTCGTCGACTTCGCGGTGCTCGCGGAGGAGATGGGCTTCGACTCCGTCTTCATCTCGGACCACTTCCAGCCGTGGATGCACGAGGGCGGCCACGCGCCCGCCGCGATGCCGGTGCTCGGCGCGATGGGCGCGCGCACCTCGCGCGTGCTGCTGGGGACGTCGGTGCTCACCCCGACCTTCCGCTACCACCCGGCGGTCGTGGCGCAGGCCTTCGCGACGCTCGGCGTGATGTACCCGAACCGCGTGATCCTGGGCGTCGGCACCGGCGAGGCGCTCAACGAGGTCACGCTCGGCCTCGACTGGCCCGAGGCTCCCGAGCGGTTCCAGCGCCTCAAGGAGTCGATCGCGCTCATCGAGGCGCTGTGGGCAGGTGAGCGCGTCACGTTCGAGGGCAGCTTCTACTCCGTGAAGGATGCCACGGTCTACGACCGGCCCTCGGCCGATGCCAAGGTGCCGATCTACATCGGCGCCGCGGGACCCGCCGCGACGCGCCTCGCGGGCCGTGTCGCCGACGGCTTCATCACGACCAGCGGCAAGCCCGAGGCCCTGTACACCGAGACGCTCCTGCCCGCCCTGCGGGAAGGGCTCGAGAAGGAGGGCCGCGCCGAGGACTCGATCGACACGCTCATCGAGGTCAAGGTCTCGTTCGACGAGGACCGCGACGTCGCGCTCGAGAAGACGCGGTTCTGGGCGCCGCTCGCGCTCTCGGCCGAAGAGAAGATGGGCATCCACGACCCGATCGAGATGCAGCGGCGGGCCGCCGAGCTGCCGATCGAGCGCGCGGCATCCCGCTTCATCGTCTCGACCGATCCCGACGAGCACGTCGAGCGGATCGCGGCCTACGTCGACATGGGCTTCCGTCACCTCGTCTTCCACGACCCGGGCCACGACCAGGAGCGAGTTCCTGCGCACGTACGGCGCGGAGATCCTGCCGCGCCTGCGCGCGCGCTTCGGCGTGTGACCGCTCGCTGGACCCTCGTCGTCCCGGTCAAGCCGGCGGCGATCGGCAAGTCCCGGCTCGTCGTGCCGGGCGTCGATCGGATCGCGCTCGCGCGGGCGATCGCGCTCGACACGATCGCCGCGGCCGCGGCGTGCGATGCGGTCGAGCAGGTCGTCGTGGTCGGGGATGACGGGGGCCTCGTGATCCTCGCCGCCGGGATCGCGGGCCTGCGGTTCGTGCCCGAGGACGAGCCGCGTGGGCTGGATGCCGCGGTCGCGGTCGGGCTCGAGTCGTTCGACGGCCCCCGGGCCGCCCTGCTCGGCGACCTTCCCGCGCTGCGTCCCGGCGACCTCGCAGTCGGCGCTGTCGCTCGCCTCGCAGCACGACCGTGCGGTCGTGGCGGACGCCGAGGGTACCGGCTCGACCCTCGTGACGGCGGCGGCCGGCGTGCCGTGGGAGTCGTCGTTCGGCGAGGGCTCGTTCGCGCGTCACGTCGCGCTCGGGTGCGCTGCGCTGCCGGTTCCGGATGCCTCGACCCTGCGCCGCGACGTCGACACGTACGAGCAGCTGCTCGAGGCGCGGGCGCTCGGCCTCGGCCCGCGGACCGCCGCGCTCGTGGCGGCCTGACCCCGCCCCTTCGTGTCCAGACCACCCCTCAATGCCCCGCACGGAGGGGCCGTCTCGGCAACGATGGGCGGGCTCGCCAGCATCAGCTCAGCAGCAGGTAGGCCGCCCCGACGATCGTGAAACCGATCACGAGACGCTCGAAGAGCAGCTGATCGATCCGCGCCGCGATCCAGCGGCCCGCGAGCGCACCCGCGACGACGGCGGGGACGAGCACGAGATCCAGCAGCAGGCCGGGCGGTGTGATGAGTCCGAGCCCGATCGAGAACGGCACCTTCGCGACGTTGACGATCGCGAAGAACCAGGCGGCCGTGCCGAGGAACTCCTTGACGGGGAACCGCGCGGCGAGGAAGTACATCGACATGACGGGGCCGGCCGCGTTGGCGACCATCGTCGTGAAGCCGCCGAGGGTTCCGTAGACGGTCGCCGCAACGCGTTTGACTCCGGCATCCGACCCCTTCCCCGGAGGCGGCGAGGGTGTGACCCGCCGGCGACGCCACAGGGTGATCGCGATGACCCCGAGGAGGATGACCCCGATGCTCCGTTTGACCCAGAAGTCGTCGGCGAAGGCGAGGAAGACGACGCCCACGAGGATGCCCACGATCACCGACGGCACGAGTCGCACGAGGGCCCGCCAGTTCGCGTGACGCCGATACGCGATCACCGCGAACACGTCGGCGACGATCAGCAGCAGCAGGATGGCGCCCGTCGAAGCCCTCGCGGGGAGCACGGCGGCGAAGATCGCGATCGAGATCGTCCCGGCGCCCGGGATGCCCGCCTTCGCGATGCCGATGATGACGGCCGCGACGGCGAGCAGACACCACGCGAGCGGGCTCAGCTCGGGCACGTCAGTGCCGCACGGCGAGCGCGGCGTCGACCATGGCGGCCGTCGCGTCGACGTCGGTCATCCACAGCGGCGTCACGACGGGACGGATGCCGAGGCCTGCGACGGTCTGCGCCGACGAGGCATCCTCCTCCGCGATGAGCCAGGCGTCGAGCAGACCGCCGTCCGATCGTGCACCGTAGTGGCCCGCGACGGCGGCGGTCGAGGTCTCGACACCGATCGCGGTGAGGCACACGTCCGCCATGCCGCGCACGACGCGGCCTCCGATGATGCCCGATACCCCGACGATGGGCGCCTGAGCCGCGCGCAGCGCGTCGCGGACACCGGGCACGGCGAGGATCGGCCCGAGCGAGACGACGGGGTTCGAGGGGGCCAGCAGCACGATGTCGGCCGAGGCGATGGCCTCGACCACCCCCGGCGCCGGCTGCGCATCCTCGATGCCGGGGTTCTCGAACGCGACGGGCGCGAGCGTCGCCCGGTGACGCGTCCACCACTCCTGGAAGTGCAGGCGCGATCCGTCCTCGAGCACGACCCACGTATCCACTTCGCTGTCGGTCATCGGCAGCAGCCGAGCACCGAGCGGCCATCGTCCGGCCATGCGCGCGAGGACCTCGCTCGGGGTCAGCCCTTCGCGCAGCCAGCCTGTGCGGGCAAGGTGGGTTCCGAGGTCCAGGTCGCCGAGCGTGAACCACGGCCAGCCCGCACCCCACGCCTGCAGCTCCTGATTCACGCGCTCGGTATCGCCCGTGCGACCCCAGCCCCGCTCTGTGTCGTTCACGCCCGCGAGGGCGTAGATGATCGAGTCGACATCGGGCTGAAGGCGCACGCCCGAGAGCCAGAGATCGTCGCCCGTGTTGACGACGACCGTCGCCTCCGGGGCATCGCGCCTGCGCAGGGCCTCGCGCACGCCGAGAGTGAAGCGGGAGCCGCCGACACCACCCGCGAGGACGACGACGCGCGGCGCCGCGGCCGTCACGGTGCGAACTCGTCCGGCGCGGCCGTCACGGTGCGAACTCGTCCGGCGCGGCCGTCACGGTGCGAACTCATCCGCCGCGTGTGGCAGCGGGAAGCGCCCGACCGCCTCGATGAGCGCGTCGACCGTCTGGGTCTCGGCGATGACGTCGACGTTGAGGCCTGCGCGACGGGCGTCCTTCGCGGTCCTCGGGCCGATCGCGGCGACGAGCGTCGTATCGGGCACGCTCGGGAACTGCTCGTGCACCTGGTCGGCAACCGAGCCGCTCGTGATGAGGATCGCGTTGATGCGCCCGGAGCGGACGTCCTCGGCGATGCGATCGGTCACCGGCACGCCGACGGTGCGGTACGCGACGACGCTGCGCACGCGGTGTCCGGCTTCCGTGAGCATGCGGGTGAGAACGGGCTTGGCGATCTCGCTGCGCAGGGTCAGGATGTCGCGCGCCTCGGGCTCGAGGTCGATGAGCTGCTCTGCCATCCCGGCCGCGGAATTGTCCTGATCAGGAACGAGGTCGACGCGGTAGCCCACGGCCAGGAGAGCCGCAGCGGTCGTCTCGCCGACGGCGGCGACCTTGGTGCGGGCCGGGATCGACGCGCGGTAGGCGTAGAGCACGTCGACTGTCGTGGCGCTCGTGACGGTGAGCCAGTCGAAGCGTCCGGCCGCGAGATCGGCAAGCGCCTCGTCGAGCGTCGCCTCGTCGTTCGTGGGAGCGAAGTTGATGAGGGGCGCGATCACAGGGGTCGCTCCCTGGCGCCGCAGACTCGCGGCGACGGCATCGCCCCAGGGCCCGCCGCGGGGCACGAGCACGCGCCAGCCCGCGAGGGGCTTTTCCGGCTGGAGCCGCGAGGCAGTGGTCATGATCGACTCTCATGAAACTCGGTCGGCCGCCCGGTGTCCAGGCAGCCGACGCGCTGATGAATCGGGATTCGCGCGATCGGCAGCATCCGCACCATTGCACTGCCTGACCCCGAGCATACCCCGACGGTCGCCGTGCGAGCGCGAATGCGCACCTGAGGGGCCGTCAGGGCGGCTCGATGCTGCGCGCTGTCAGCGGATGTACAGCCGCACGAACCCCCACACGGCGGCTCCCACGACCGCGGCGCCGGCGACGACGGCCGCCGCGCCGAGCTGCGGATTGCTGCGCACGAACGTGCGCGCCTTCTCGATGCCCTCATCGGTCGCTCGCGACACCCGGCGCGGGATGTTCGCCTTCTCTTCGATGGCGGCGAGGGCCGCCTTGAGCTCGGCGCGCGCCTGCTCGACGGGGTCGCCGACGCCGATGGCGACAGCGGTGCGCGGCACGGGGACGGGGGCTTTAGAGCTCATCGCGGATCTCCCTGACATCGGTGGCGATGGACTGGACGGGGTTCTCGGTGTCGCCGATCCGGCGGAACCGCAGGAATCCCAGCAGTGCGAACACGATCGCGATGAGGAGCAGCCCGACGAACACGACGAGGGCCGACAGCCACGCGGGCCACCACGAAGAGAGACCGATGATGACGAACGCCCCGAGAGCGGGGACCGTCCAGAAGAGGAAGAACAGCGCGGCCGCGATCCAGCCGGCGCCGACGCCCGCATCCTTGGCAGTGCGCTTGACCCATGCCTTGCCCGCGTCGACCTCGGCGATCACGAGGTTGCGGATGAGTTCGGGGATCTCGCCGATCAGCGTGAAGAGGCTGTCGTCGGCGCGGTCGCGGAAGCCGCGCGGCGTCGTCATATCAGGCTCCGCCCCTGCCCTGCGCCTTGCTGATGTCGTCGATCGCGTCCTCCGCGGCGTCCTTGACGGCCTTCGCGGACGTCGCTGCCGCGGCTTCGACGTCGTCAGCGCTGTCCTTGCCGACCTTGATCACCGAATCGAGCCGCTGGCCCGGCGTGCCCTTGGACGAGGCGGCCTTGCCTACCCGGACGGCGGTGTCCCACAGCGTGCTCGGAAGCGCCATCGCGGCCGACTTCGTGAAGTCGGTGACCTTGGTCACCTGCTTCTGCACCGGTTCGGTGTTCCACACCTTGAGCCACTGCGTCTTGATCTGCTCGTAGCGCTCACGTCCGGCACGCGTCCCGAGGACATACCCCACGGCGAGACCGACGACGAGTCCTGCTTTGCCCCTCATGGGGTCTCCTCACGCTCGATGGTGCCTGATGACCTTCCCAGGGTAGACCCGTATGCCAATTCCGGCATCCACCCTTGACATCTGCCGCGGGAGGGGGATCACATGGCCGTGAGGCGGTCCTCCGGGGGCCCGATCAGTCTCCGAAGAGCGCCGCGCGACGCACGCGCTCCGCTTCGGCGGCAGCGTCCGGGATCACGCGCGCGAGCCCGGTCCCGGCGATCCAGTCGCCCACGACCGCGAGGGAAGGGACGGCGGCGGACACGGCGGTGCGGACGCGCTCGGCATCCGCGACCCGGCCGAGCGCCGACTGCGGCAGCGCGGGCTCGAAGCGGTCGATGCGGGCATCGACGGGTGCGAGGGCGACGTCGAGCAGCCGGGATGCCTCAGCCACCGCCGCGGCGATGTCCTCGGCATCCGTCGCCGACGATGCGGCGTCGCGGTAGGTGAGCACGCGCACGAGGCTGCGGCCCGTGCCGACGTTCTCGGCGAGCGACTCCCAGCGCGCCGTCGGCCGGAGCACCGCCGACACGGAAGAGGTGCCGGGCACGGGGTAGAGCGCGGTGCCCGGTGAGAGCGGCGACGCCGTGACGAGCGTCACGACAGCCAGCGCGCGCGTGCGCTCGGGCTCGGCGGCCAGGCCGCGCACGTGAGGTGCGAGCAGGCGCCGCGCCGCGCGCTCACCCGTTGCGACGATGACGACGTCGGCCGCCAGCCGGTCGTCGCCCGCGAGCACCTCCCACGCCGTACCGGAGCGGACGAGGGCCTCCGCTCCCGCGCCGGTGCGCACCTCCGCGCCGAGATCGCCGAGTCGCGCGCCGAGCGCTGCGACGAGCCGTGACATCCCGCCCTCGAGCGTCTCGTATCCCGGTGCGGGGTCGGCTGCGAGGTCGGCGGCGGCACCGCTGAGCGACCCCGTGCGCGTGAGCGCGGTGCCGATCCCGGGCGCGGCGATCTCGGCATCCACCTCCGACGGACGAAGGCCGTGCCCACCGAGGGTGAGTGGCGCGACGAGCCGGTCGGCGACGAGGTCGCCCATCCTTCCGCGAACGAGCGTGTCGAGATTGCGCTGCTGGCCGATCGTCAGGGGCGGACGAAGGCGATCGAGGTAGGCCCGCCAGACGCCGCGCCAGCCGATGATGCGTCGCACGTCCGGATCCCACACGTTGGCCGGGATGCCGAGGACCGAGCCCGCGGGCAGCGGCGCCGTTCCGAACCACGGTCCGGCGATCGACGTCCCCTTTCCGGTCTCGC
Source organism: uncultured Actinomycetota bacterium (assembly GCA_963695125.1). Classification (GTDB taxonomy): domain Bacteria; phylum Actinomycetota; class Actinomycetes; order Actinomycetales; family Microbacteriaceae; genus Microbacterium. Next base: position 339,175 of record CAVOFY010000002.1, on the reverse strand, counting down.
GCCGCACGGCATGCGTCAGTCCGAGCTCCTCGATGAGGCCGCGCACGTGTCCGCCCGCCGTCGCGTAGCCGTCGGCGCCGACGTCGACCGTCACGCCGTCGAGCTCGGCGGCGCGCACGGTGCCGCCGAGGTGCGACGCGCTCTCGAGCAGGGTCACGCGCAGGCCGACCTTCGCGCATTCGAGGGCCGCTACGAGCCCCGCGATCCCGCCCCCGACGACCACGATGCGGGTGTCGTGCGCATGATCGGCGAGGGATTCGATCGGAGGGCCGGATGGAGTCACGCATCCATCCTCGCATCGCCCGGCTGCGCGTCCGGTGGAAGACTGAGGGCATGACTCTGCACATCACGGGCGACGCCGCGGCCGACCAGCTCCTCACCGACGATCCGCTCGCGCTCCTCATCGGCATGCTGCTCGATCAGCAGGTGCCGATGGAGACCGCCTTCGCGGGACCGCTCAAGATCCGCGAGCGCATCGGGTCGCTCGACGCCTCGACGCTCGCAGGCTACGACCCCGAGGCGCTCGTGCAGGTGTTCACGACGACCCCGGCCGTCCACCGCTTCCCGGGCTCCATGGCCGCTCGCGTGCAGGCGCTCTCGACCGCCGTCGTCGACGAGTGGGGCGGGGATGCCGCGGCGATCTGGACGCAGGGCGACCCCGACGGCGCCCACGGTGCTCACGCGGCTCAAGGCGCTGCCCGGCTTCGGCGACCAGAAGGCCCGCATCTTCCTCGCGCTGCTCGGCAAGCAGTACGGGTACGCAGGGGCCGGGTGGCGAGAGGCCGCCGGCGCCTACGGCGAGGAGGGCTCGTTCCGCAGCGTCGCCGACATCGTCTCGCCCGAGTCGCTCACGAAGGTGCGCGAGCACAAGCGCGAGGCGAAGGCCGCCGCGAAGGCGGGCGGCGGCGGAGTCTGACCGTCGCCACGCCGTCTGCGACTACGCCGTGCGCTCGCGCTCCGCGCGCATTTCGGCCCGCGTGGCCGGCGGCTCGAGCTCGATGATCTCGTCGGCGGCGACACCCGTCGTCGATGTCACCCGCCCGTCGTGCAGCTCGATCACGCGGTCGGCGCGCGCCACGAGCAGCGGGTCGTGCGTCGCGACGATCGCGGCGATGCCGCGGTCGTGGGTCAGTGACGCGATGAGGTCCATGACGCTCGCCGCCGTGCGACTGTCGAGCTGGCCCGTGGGCTCGTCGGCGATGAGAACGCGAGGCTGCGTCACGATGGCGCGCGCGATGCCGACACGCTGCTGCTGACCGCCGGAGAGCTCGTCCGGTCGCTGCGCGGCCTGCGCGGCCAGCCCGACCTCGGCGAGCGCCGCCGCGACCCGCTCATCGCGCTCACGGGGATCCGTGCGCGAGATCCGCAGGGGCACTTCGACGTTCTCGGCGGCCGAGAGCACCGGGATGAGCCCGAAGGACTGGAACACGATGCCGAGCGAGCGGTGGCGCGCCTCGGCGAGCTCGGCCTCCGACAGCGTCGCGAGGTCCTGGCCATCGAGGATGACGCGCCCCGACGTCGGCTCGTCCAGTCCGCCGAGCATGTTGAGCAGCGTCGTCTTGCCCGCGCCGGACGCGCCTCGGACGACGACGAGCTCACCCGCGTGGAGGGCGAGGTCGATCTCGCTGCACGCGTGCACGTCTCCGCCCGGCGTCGAGAAGGTGCGGGTCAGGCGCTCCGCCCGCAGGATCGGCTCGCTGCTCATTCGTCGGTCTCCTTCTGGGTCGTCCGGGGCGCGTGCGGCTGACCGGGGCGCACCGTGATGTGCTCGGGCTCGAGGTCGAGGCGCACGCGGTCGCGCAGGTCGAGGGCCTTCATGTATTCCTCCGGCAGCTGCATGCGGCCGACGCGGTCGAGCACGGCGTACTCGGCCGCGACGTGCCGCTCCGTCGCCGTCCTCGTGCAGCTCGGTCGTGCGCAGCACCTCGGTCGCGGTGCGTCCGTCGCGGATCTGCACCGTGCGGGCGACGTGTGCCGAGACCGAGGGGTCGTGGGTCACGATCAGCGTCGTGACCCCGAGCTCGCGATTCGCGTTGCGCATGGCCTCGAGCACGTGGGCCGAGGTCTCGTCGTCCAGTTCACCCGTCGGCTCGTCGGCGAGGAGCACCTCCGGGCCGTTCGCGAGGGCGATCGCGATCGCGACGCGCTGCTGCTCGCCGCCCGACATCTCGCCGGGGCGACGGTCGGCCGCGATGCGAGATCTCGAGCAGGTCGAGCATCTCGGCCGCGCGGGCGGCCCGCTCGCCGCGCGGGACGACGTCGGCGACGGCGAGGGCGGCACCGACGTTCTCGGCCGCCGTGAGATACGGCAGGAGGTTGCGCGCCGTCTGCTGCCAGACGAAGCCCACGACGCGACGGCGGAAGTCGACGCGTCCCTTCGCCGTCATCGTGAGCAGGTCGCGACCTCCGACGCGCGCCGTGCCGGCGGACGGGGTGTCGAGGCTCGACAGGATCGACAGGAGCGTCGACTTGCCCGAGCCTGAGGCACCGACGACGGCGACGAGCTCGCCCTGCTCGATGCGGAGGTTCAGACCCTGCAGCGCCTGCACCTCGATGCCCTTGGCCGTGAAGATGCGCACGAGGTCCGCGCAGTAGATGGCGGGTTCACGATCGGCGACGGTCGTCACGATGTCATCCTTCCTGACCTGTGCGCAGGAGCGAAGTCACGCGCACACGTCGTGAGAGGGCGAGGGCGAGGAGGCTCAGACCCGCCGTGATGGCGAGGAAGACCAGGATCGCGCCCCCGACGAGGAGAGGGTCGAGGTGGTACGCGGGCGACATCGATCCCGTGAAGGCACCGAGGTTCACCGCCCAGAGGAGGAGTGCAGGAAGAGCGAGCCCGACTGCCGTGCCGACGACCAGTGCCGCCGCGACGCCGGGCCACAGCTCCCACGTGACGAGCGCGCGGCCGGCACGTGGTGGCGCGCCGAGCACACGCAGCAGGCCGACCGTGCGGTCGCGGCCGCGTGAGCCCAGCGCGAGGGTGAGCATCACCGTCAGCGCGCCGAGGACGGCGACGCCGGCCGTGCCGACGATGAGCGCGACACGGATCGCGAACGCCCCCGTGCCCGACGAGAGCTCGGCCGCACGGGCGGACGGGGTCGAGACGCCTGCCTCGTCGCCGACGATCCCGCGGATCGCCGCTTCGACCGCCGACGTGTCGGCTCCGGGAGCGAGGGCGACGAGAGCCGACGTGACAGGCGGCGTCCGCTGCCCGAGCAGCCGATCGGCGCGCGAGTCGTCGATGAGCACCCAGGTCGGGCCGATCCCCTCGGGCGCGGAGGCCACGCCGACGCCTTCGGCAGACGCCGGCGCCCCCTGGAGCGTGAACTCGGTCGCACCCTCGATCGCTGCCGAGACGCGCTCCGAGATGACGGTCGGGACGGTTGCGCCCGGCGCCTGGAGGTCCGCGCCGTCGGGCATGAGCGGGTAGTCGGGATCCTGCGCCGCGCGCAGTTCGTCGGAATCGGCGAACAGCATCGTGACGACGAGGAACTCGCGCGACGCCCGCAGGTTTCCGCCGATCGCGGATGCGATCGGCGCGACCGCCTCGACGCCGTCGACGGCCCGGATCTCGCCCACCATCGCCTCGCTCAGTTCGGCCCGCGAGATCTGCAGATCGGCACCCACCTCTGCCCGTGCGGTCGTGTCGATCCCGTGCTGGATACTGCCCAGCAGCACTCCCGACGTCACGGCCGACGACATTCCGATCACGAGCGCGAGGACGGGAGCGACGCCGGCCGCCGGGTCGCGCAGGGCGCGGGCTGCGCCGAGGAATCCGACGAGACCCGGCCCTCGTGAAAGGCGCGCGAAGATCGCACGCAGCGGCAGCGGGTAGAGCCGCAGAGCGACGACGCATCCGACGAGGCCCCACAGGAGCGGGACCCCGGCGACGAGGAGATCGGCGCCGGCCGCCGCCGCACGCGTGCCCGACGATCCGACCCGGGAGCCCGCGAGGACCCCGCTGACGAGAGCCGCCGACGCGAGGAGAGCGATCGCGACGACAGCAGCTTCGAGCGCGACCCGAAGCCGACGTCGGCGTGCCGAGGGCACGGCATCGCCGTCGACCTCGTCACGCAGTCCCGCCGGAGGCGGTGGCGTGAACCAGAGGAGCGCGGCGGGGAGCACGGCGATCACGAGCGGCCCGACGAACGATGCGAGCGTCGGTGGGATGCCGGCTGCCCGCGCGATGCCGAGCACGATCGCGGCGCCGATGACGGCGGGGACGGCGCCGTAGACGATGCCGTGCACCGCGAGGGCACCGCGCGCGTCGGCGCCTGTCGCCCCTCGCGCGATGAGGAGGGCGAGCGCGGACCGCCGACTGCGGGCCACGATGCGGCACGCGAGCGCGAGCACCGCCACGGCGACACCCGCGGGCGCCGATGCCGTGATCGCCACGACGGCCACCATCGCCCGCGAGCTGTTGAGCGCGTCCTCGAGCGTCGCGATCGTCGTCGTGCGGAAGGTCAGGGTGAGGACGCCGCCCAGTCCGTCCGCCTGCGACCCGACGGGGTGGGCGTTCGCCGTGAAGATGCGCAGCTGCCGCACGACTTCCGCGGCGTCGGAGGCCGACGACCGCGTCGGCGCGCAGCGGGTACCAGACCGTCGTGCGCCCGCTCCATCCCTGCACGAGCTCGATCGCGGCGGGGTTGAGGTAGGCCGTCGCCTCGACGAATCGGCCTTTCTCGGTCTCGAGGATCCGCGGTACCAGGACGGACGGGACGTGGTACCAGTAGTCGGCCGCGTCGGGGGCGGGCTCGAAGGTCGCCGCGAGCAGCATCGGCAGGCCGAAGCCTGCGCCACGCACCTCGCCGACGGGCCAATCGAGCTCTTGCGCCGTGCGCACCGACACCGCGACCTCGACCGGAGCGTCCGATCGGCCGTCGAGGGATGCGGGCGGCGCCGGCCACTGCCCTTCGACGAGGACCGCGCTCTCCTGATAGCGGGGATCGAGCGCGAACTGGACCGTGTTCAGCTCGTCGACGCCTTCGACGTCGATACGTCGCCTCTGTCCGCGCGACGTAGAGCGCGGGGTCGACGAGTGGCTCGAGGGGAGCACCGATGTCGTCGCGCACAGCCTCGAGTCGAGAGTCGAAGCGCCCCCACTGGGCCGCATCAGTCCGGCAGCTCGGCGCCGGACACGGCCTCGCCGGTCTGCGGGAATCCCGCGCTGACGGCCTCGAGGTCGCGAAGACCCGGCGAGAGGCTCTGGGCGGCATCGCGCGTCGTGGCGTCGGCGAGCGCGCTCAGGGTCGCGGGAACCCCTGCCGCGACGGCGGCGAGCACGAGGCACAGCGCCGCGACGAGGATCGACCCGCCAGGTCGAGTGCGCAGCATCCGTCGCCGGAGGCCGCCCCAGGTGTGCAGTGTCATGATGCCTCCCGCACGCGGCCCGCGCGGCTCTGGAGCGCGATGACGCGCGCGACGACGATTCCCGCGAGCGCGACCGCTGCCGCGACGAGGAGCACGAGCACGACGGGTGGCAGCCAGCCCCACACGATCGTGTTCGCGAGAACCGACGCCACGCCGGGGACCGCGGCGAGCGTCAGGGCGGGCAGGGTCAGAGCGGCGACGACCGCACCGAGGAGTCCGCCCGCCACGACGAGCGGCGACGGAGACGACCAGGAGCTCTCGGGAGCGGGAGCGGGCCTGCGCCGAAGGCGTCACGCCGAGCGCGCGCAGGACGAACACGTCCGACCCTCGCCGCGCGTGCGAGCGCCGTCGCAGAGGCGATGACGGCGACGGCCGCGAGCACACCCCCGACGGAGGTCGCGACCCACCAGGTCGCGCCGAGCGACCCCGTCAGCTCGGTGTTGGCGGCGCCCGCGTCGACCGCGGTCGCGCCGAACTCGGCCGTGAGTGCGGCTGCGGCATCCCGCCCCGGTGCCCACACCTGATCAGCGCGGACGCCCGCGCCCGCTGACGCGAACAGGCTCTGCGTCACGGCACCGAGCGGCAGGAGAAGGGCGGCGTCTCGCGACGAACCCGGAACAACCTCGACGAAGCCCGCCACGGCGAACCGGACCGACCGGCTCGAGCGGTCGAACTTGACGGTGTACTCGTCGCCCAGCTCGAGCCCGAACGTCTCGGCGAGGGCCGACGAGACGACGGCCGGCACGGTGTCGACGGCTTCTCCGAAGACGATCCGCGACGTGAGCGCATCACTTGAGAGTGTCACGACCGCACCGGACGGCCAGGCGATCTCGCCACCGGCGCCTGCCGTCAGCGACAGCGGCGTGAAGGTCGGGGCGAGCCGCCCCGGGGTATTGCGAAACCCCATCCGGATGCCGACGAGCGTCCAGGGAGCACGCCCCTGCGGGAGCGCTCCGTCCGCTGTCAGGACGCCCGATCCCTGCGCCGCGTCCCCGACCGCGAGGTCGAGCGCGAAGGGGATGCGGGCGGGCGTGCCGAGAGCGTCGACGAGCCAGGCCTCAGCCTCGAGAAGCTCGACGGGCGGCAGGGTGAGCGCATCGTGAGGGATGGGGTCGCCGGCCGGAGGGAAGTCGTACATCGTCACGAGGTTGCCCTGGGCCCCGAAGACCGCGGTCACGCGGTCGGCAGCGGGGTCGAGCGTCGTTCCGACCGGCGCGTGTGCGAGCTCCGCGCCGATCGCGGCGGGATCGATCCCCGCCGCGGCGAGCGGCGCGATCACCGACGCGGCCGCGGAATCGGGGATCCCGACGATCGAGACGACGACGTCGCTCACGGTGCCGGGGTACGAGATGACGGCGGCGGCATCGCCCGTCTGCCGAGCGACAGCGTCGACCTCGGTCGGCCGACACCTGCTCGTTGCCGACGACGGCGCGCGCGTCGGAGCCCGCCCGGAGCGCCGCACTCTGGTCGCCGACGAGCGACCAGGTCGCGATCGAGGCTCCCGCCATGACAGCGCCGCCCGATGAGAGCGCGATGAGGGCGACGACGACACCGAACGCGCCGACGTGCCGAGCGACCATGCGTGCGGGCAGCGAAGGAGCGAGACCGGGGCGTCGCGCGGCGATCCGTGCGACGAGCTGCGTGACGGGACCGAAGACGGTGAGGACGATGACGGATGCCGCGGCGAGCGCGAGCGCCGGCGCGACGGCGGTCACGACGAAGCTCCACGCGTCCCCTCCCGCCGAGCCGCGCTCGGCGAGCCCGCGCAGCTGCCACACGAAGACGCCCGCCGCGAGCGCGAGCGATCGCGGCGCCGAGGACCGCCACCGATCCGCGAGAGCGGGCCGCGTGTTCGGCGGGCGGTGCGTCTGCGGCGCGGTGGGCCGCGATGCCTGCCACCGCGCCGAGAACGAGGCCGACAGCGACAGGGCGCTATCCAGGTCGCGCGCAGAGCCTGACCGAACGCGCTGCCGAGCAGGGCGACGGCGAGGGCCGAGAGCAGCCAGCCCGCCACCGCGCCGAGGAGCGCGACCACGACGAGTTCGCCGATCGCCCCCCGGCGCGCCGCGGCGGGGGCACAGACCGCGGGCGCGCAGAAGCGATGCCTCGCCCCGATCGCGCATCGCCCAGGAGCCGAGCGAGCTGCAGTGTCGCGATGATGCCGCCGATCGCGATGAGCGCGAGCGGGACGGGGACGACGGCCTGCACGGCCCGGACGCCCTCCGCGGCGACAGCGAGCGTCGCGGCGAGTCCGCCCTCGACCGAGGCGCCCTGCGGAGCGAGTCCCTCGACGCTGCGCGCCTCGAGATCGAGGCGGCGCAGGTCGTCGGCGATGCCCGGCACGCCCCACGGGTCGAGCCCGTCGGCATGCGACCGTCAGCTGCCAGCGCAGCGACCCGCCGTCCGTCGACGAGAGCTGCGTCGCGTCGAGCGAATCGCCGAACAGACGACCGAACAGTGCGGCGGCGGCATCCGCCTGCGCATCAGGATCCGACGAGCCGGGGATCGTGAGGATCGCGAACCGATCCTCCTCCGGCGCCGAATCGACCGCGGCGACCACGGCGGCGCGCACGGCGGAGCCGAGCGCGCCGAGTACCGATGAGAGACCGAACACCATGACGGCGACGGTTGCGGCGATCGCGAGCAGCACGCTCGCGCGTGCACGGGATCGCGCGAGCGGCAATGCCCACGTCGTCACAAGGCCTCCTGCAACACGGAATCGGGGGGATGGCGACCGTGCCACGCCGGGGAGATTGTCGCACAACAATGGGACGACTCATGACTCGGACAGTCCAGACCCGGATGGGACGGTCTCGCCGGCACCGCCCGGTGAAACGCCGGAGGGCCTGCCGCATCGCTGCGCGCAGGCCCTCCGGTCTCATGACCGATCAGGCGCCCTTGAGACGCTCCGAGAGGTAGGCGACGCAGCCCGTCGAGCGGCACGCGCTCCTGCGCCATCGTGTCGCGGTCGCGCACCGTGACGGCGCGATCGTCGAGCGAGTCGAAGTCGACCGTGACGCAGAACGGCGTGCCGACCTCGTCCTGGCGGCGGTAGCGGCGGCCGATCGCACCGGCGTCGTCGAAGTCGGTGTTCCAGCCGTGCGAGCGGATCTCGTCGGCCACCTCGCGGGCCAGGGGCGACAGATTCTCGTTGCGCGACAGCGGCAGGACCGCCACCTTGACGGGCGCGAGACGCGGGTCGAGCGCGAGCACCGTGCGGGTGTCGGTGCCGCCCTTGGCGTTGGGCACCTCCTCTTCGCGGTACGCGTCGACGAGGAAGGCCATCATGGCGCGCGTCAGGCCGAAGGACGGCTCGATGACGTACGGGATGTACCGCTCGCCCGAGGCCTGGTCGAAGTACGTGAGCGACTGACCGGATGCCTCGGTGTGGTTCTTGAGGTCGAAGTCGGTGCGGTTCGCGACGCCCATGAGCTCGCCCCACTCCTTGCCGGCGAAGCCGAAGCGGTACTCGACATCGATCGTGCCGGCGGAGTAGTGCGCGCGGTCCTCGGCGGGCACGTCGAACTGGCGGAGGTTCTCGGGGTCGATGCCGAGGTCGATGAACCAGTCCCAGCACGCCTGCACCCAGTGCGTCGAACCACTCGTCGGCCTCGGCGGGAGGCGTGAAGAACTCGATCTCCATCTGCTCGAACTCGCGCGTGCGGAAGATGAAGTTGCCGGGCGTGATCTCGTTGCGGAAGGCCTTGCCGACCTGGCCGACGCCGAACGGCGGCTTCTTGCGTGCCGCCGTGACGACGTTGGCGAAGTTGATGAAGATGCCCTGGGCCGTCTCGGGGCGGAGGTAATGCAGGCCCGACTCGTCGTCCACGACGCCGAGGTAGGTCTTCACGAGGCCCGAGAACGACTTCGGCTCGGTGTACTGGCCCTTCACGCCGCAGTTCGGGCACGGCACGTCGGCGAGCCCGTTCTCAGCGGCGCGACCCTTGCGTGCCTCGAAGTCCTCGACCAGGGTGTCGGCGCGGAAGCGCTTGTGGCAGTTGAGGCACTCGACGAGCGGGTCGGTGAACGTCGCGATGTGGCCGGATGCCTCCCATACGCGCTTGGGCAGGATGATCGACGAGTCCAGGCCCACCATGTCGCCGCGTCCGCGCACGAACGTCTGCCACCACTGACGGCGGATGTTCTCCTTGAGCTCGGTGCCGAGGGGGCCGTAGTCCCAGGCGGAGCGGGATCCGCCGTAGATCTCACCGGCCTGGAAGACGAACCCGCGGTGGCGGGCGAGGGCGATGACTTTGTCGAGGCGGGACTGCTCGGCCACGGTGGCTCCAATGGTCGGGAGAGAGAGCGGAAGGTCGCGGATGCCGCGGCGCGCGGCATCCGACGAGTCTATCCGCGACTTCCCGGGCCGTCGGCGCAGCAGGGCCGCGTCCGCCCCGCGCCCTGGCTCCCGCCGTACGCGCGAGGACTACGATGTCGCGCGTCAGGCGGGAGGCAGTCGTGGGCGACGAGACAGCGGCATTCGCGGACGACGTGTTCGCGCGGATGCTGGGCGGCTACGAGATGCTCTCGATCTATGTCGGCGACCGGCTCGGCCTGTACCGCGCGCTGGCCGAGCGACCGAGGACGGTCGACGGAGCTCGCCGAGGCGGCCGGGCCTGCACCCGCGCTACGCGCGGGAGTGGCTCGAGCAGCAGGCGGTCGCCGGCATCCTCACCGTCGACGACGGCGCTCGTTCACCCTGCCCGCCGCGCACGCGACCGTGCTGGTCGACCCGGCATCGCTCGCTGTACTCCGCACCGCTCGCCCGCATGATGATGGCGGCCGCGATGCGGATGCCCGACCTGCTCGTCGCCTACCGCACGGGCGGCGGCGTGGGCTGGTCGGAGTTCGGCGCCGACGCACGCGACGCGCAGGGCGACGTCAACCGCCCGTGGTTCGAGCTCGAGCTCGCCGGCGGCGCTGGCCGTCCGTCCCCCGCGTGCACGACGTGCTGTCGCGTCCCGGCGCGCGCATCGCCGACGTCGGGTGCGGGCACGGCTGGGCGTCGATAGCGCTCGCGAGCGCCTACCCGAGCGCGCCCGTCGACGGGCTTCGACGTCGACGAGCCGTCGATCGAGGCGGCGCGCCGGCACGCGGCGGGGATGGATCCCGTGACCTTCACGATCCTCGCGGCGGCGAGGAACTCGCGACCGCAGGCCAGCGCGGGTCGTACGACGCCGCCTTCGTGTTCGAGGCGCTGCACGACATGCCCGATCCCGTCGCGGTGCTCGCGAGCGCTGCGTCACGCCGTACGACCGGATGGCGTCGTCGTCGTCATGGACGAGGCCGTCGCCGACGCGTTCGCGCCGGACGGCGACGAGGTCGAGCGCATCATGTACGCCTACAGCCTCTTCATCTGCCTGCCCGACTCGATGTCGACGCCCGGATCCGTCGGCACAGGCACCGTGATGCGACCGGCGACGCTCGAGCGCTACGCGCGCGAAGCGGGGTTCGCCGGCATGGCGGTGCTCCCGATCGACGGGGTTCGCGGCCTTCCGCTTCTATCTGCTCGAGCGGTAGCGCTCAGCGCCGCGGTGTCCAGCCCGGAGGAGTCGGCCCGTCGCCCAGGGCACGCTCCCGATCCGCCGCGAGAGACCAGCCCTGCGCGGCATCCACCCCGTCGAAGCCGCCGCGCGCAAGACGGAATCCGACGTCGTCGTGATGCATCCGCGGCCCGCCGCCCCGGCGGACCGATGCCCGCACACTCCACGCGTCGTCGGCGAAGCCTCCCCCGCGGAAGACGCGGTAGTCGTCGTACCGGGCGGGGTCGAGAAGGTCCCAGCACCACTCCCAGGCGTTGCCGAGCGTGTCGAAGAGGCCGTTCAGATTCGGCAGCTTGCCACCGACGTTCTGCGGCGCGGTCACGCCGTCGGCGCTCGTCCAGGCGACCTCGGCGAGCGGGCCGTAGTGCGGGCCCGTCGAGCCGGCTCGGCACGCGTACTCCCACTCCGCCTCCGTCGGCAGGCGGTAGCCGTCCGCGTCGACGTGCCAGGTGACCTCTTCGCCGTCGAACGAGTACGCCGCATCGAGCCCCTCCCACTCCGACGCCGCATTGCAGAAGTGGATCGCGCGCAGCCAGCTCACCTCGACGGCAGGGCGCCGCGGATGGAGGGCCGCGACGCCGAGCATCTCGGCGAGCTGCTCCTCGGTCACGGCGAAGACGCCGATCTCGAACGGCTCGAGCTCCACGCTCCAGCGAAGCCTGCGCCGCGCGTCGTGCAGCGAGACCGTGCCGCCCGGGATCGCCGCGAGCTCGAAGTCGTCCACCGGCGCAGTCTCGCACACGTCGCCCTCAGTCCCGCGCGTGGGCCTCCCGCAGCGAGTCACGACCCAGTTCGGCGATCGTCGTCGCGCCCGAGAGACCGAGCGTGATGTCGAGCTCGGCGAGCAGGTTGCGCAGCACTTCGCGCACGCCCGCCTCGCCCGCGATGCCGAGCCCATATGCGTAGGGCCGGCCGATCGCGACGGCGGTCGCGCCGAGAGCGAGCGCGATCGACGGCATCCGACCCCTGCCGGATCCCGGAGTCGAACACGATCGGCACACGGCCGGCGACCCGCTCGGCGATCGCCGGGAGCACCGCGAGCGTCGGCACCGACTGGTCGATCTGGCGTCCGCCGTGATTCGAGATCCAGATGCCGTCGACGCCGGAGTCCAGCGCCCTGACGGCGTCGTCGGGGTGCACGATGCCCTTCAGGATGATCGGCAGCCCCGTCCACTCCCGCGCCTTCGCGAGATCGTCCCACGTGAGTGCCGGCGTCGAGAAGACGTCGAGGAACGTCTCGACCGCCGCGCGCGGCAGCGGTGAGCGCAGGCTCTCGCGCAGGCCGGCGCCCGTGAGCGGCCGGCCCTTGCGCGCGATCGTGACGCCGGCCGCGACGGCCTTCGGCGTGATCCTGACGGCCGGAGCGTCGGCGGGTGGCCGCATCCGCGCACCCGCTCGCGCACGAGCTGCTGGAAGACGGGGTCGCTCGTGTACTGCGCGATCCCCATCCCGCGCGTGAACGGCAGATACGCAAGATCCAGATCGCGCGTGCGCCAGCCGAGCAGGTGCGTGTCGAGCGTCACGACGATCGCCTCGCACCCGGATGCCTCGGCCCGACGCAGCAGCGACGCATTGAGCTCGTCGGAGGCCGACCAGTACAGCTGGAAGAGCCGCGAGCCGTGCGGCGCGGCATCCCGTACCTCCTCCATCGGAGAAGGAGGCCTGATTCGACAGCGTGTACGGCATGCCGAGCGCCGCCGCGGCGCGGGCGACCGCGAGGTCGGCCTCGGGGTGCGCCATCTCCATCACGCCGAGCGGTGCGAGAAGGAACGGCGTCGGACGCCGCACACCGAGGAAGTCGATCGACAGGTCGCGCGTCGACACGTCGCGCAGCGGCCGCGGCCACACCTGCCAGCGATCGAAGGCGGCGCGGTTGGCGGCGACCGTCCGCTCGGCCCCCGCTCCACCCGCGATGTAGGCGAAGGCCTCCGCGCTGAGGGCACGAGCGGCGGCGGCTTCGAGCGCCGTCGGAATCGACGGGTACGAGCGGCTTCGTCCCGCTGATGCCGGCGCGATAGATCTCGGACTGGGTCCGACGCGAGATGCCGCGCGCGGCGGCGGGGTCGGTCGGAGCAACGCTGCTCTGCGAAGACATGGCCACAGCCTAGGTGTCCGGACCTTGGCCGGCCTCACCCGCCGAACCCGCACCAGTCCGCGACCCACGTGAGGATCCGGCCACGCATGTCCTCGCCGGCGGCGAGCTCGATCTCGCCCGGCACCCCGTCGAGTGCGATCTCGAGGGTGAACACCGTTCCGCGCTTGTCCTCCTGCACGGCGTGCGGGTCGCAGCGCAGGGGCACGAGCGGGAGCGCGACCTCGACCGCTTCGCTGTCGGGCGTGATCTCGAGCCCGAGCGGGTAGGTGTCGGCGGCCAGAGCGTCGAACGTCAGCAGGTTCGTGGTCTGGATGCCGACGATCTCGGCCGAGCCGTCGCCGGTCGGATCGACCGACAGCACGAGTGTCGCCGGCTCACCGGGCATCGAGGGCTCGAACGACGAGAAGGCGAGGGCCGCGGCATCCATCACGCGCTGCGCGAGGCACTCGCGTTCGTGCAGCGGGCCGATGACGTCGAGCGGATCGGGGAGCGGCACCTCGACCGTGCCGAGTGCGACCGTCATGGCGCCTTCGGCCGCGGCGCAGTCCATGGCCGGCAGCTGGATGCGGATGTCGACGGTCGATCCGGGGGCGACGGTCGAGGCGCGGCCGGGGACGGCCCGCTCAGCGACCCCGTCGAACCGGGGGTCGGACACGGCGACGGTCGTGATCTCGAACGGCTCGTCACCGCCGTTGCTCACATGCACCTGCGCCTGTCTGCTCGCGACGTCGGAGCGCAGCTGGACGAACTCGACAGAGACTCCTTCCGGCAGGCCGAGCAGGCGCGGCGCACCCCGCGAGCGCGGTGAGCGCCGCCAGCAGGGCCGCACTCAGGCTGAGACGCCATGTGCCGCCCCGAAAGGCGGTCTTGCGCCCGCTCAGCCTGAATAGGCCACGCCCGACGCGCCGCACAGGGTTACCGCCGCAGAGTCTCGCGGGCGACCGTGAAGTCGTCGAGCGCGACCGGGTCGATCTCGACCCCGATTCCGTGGCCCGTCGGCACCCGCACATGCCCGTCCTCGAGCACGACCGGCTCGGTCACGATGTCGCGCTGATAGAAGCGGTCGGACGCCGACACGTCGCCCGGCAGCGTGAAGCCCGGCAGCGCCGCGAGCGCCGCGTTCGCCGCGCGGCCGATCCCCGTCTCGAGCATGCCGCCGCACCACACCGGGACCCCCGCCCGCGCGCACAGATCGTGGATCGCGACCGCTTCGAGGTACGCCCCCGACCCGCCCGGCCTTGATGTTGACGATGGCTGCCGCGCCCAGCGCGAGCGCGTCGGCGGCGGCCTTGACGGACGTGATCGACTCGTCGAGGCATACAGGAGTGCGCAGCCTGCGCGCGAGCGCCGCGTGGTCGACGAGGTCGTCCTCCTGCAGGGGCTGCTCGATGAGGAGCAGGTCGAAGCGGTCGAGTTCGGCGAGCGCGTCGGCGTCCTCGAGCGTATAGGCCGAGTTGGCATCGACCTGCAGCGGGATCGCCCCGAACGCATCGCGCACGCCGGCGGTCTCGGCGATGTCTCTGCCCGGCTTGATCTTGATCTTGATGCGCACGTAGCCGTCGTCGAGGTAGCCGCCGACGACGTCGACGAGCGCCGCGGGATCGCGCTGAATGCCGACCGAGACCCCCGAGGGCACGCGGTCGCGGACGGCGCCGAGGTATTCGCCGAGCGACCGGCCCTCGGCCCGCAGGGCTGCATCCGTCACGGCGAGCTCGAGGCCCGCCTTGGCCATGCGGTGGCCGACGAAGGGGCTCAGTGTCTCGGCGATCTCGTGCGCAGCGACGGTGTGCCGGTCCAGGAGCGCGGGCGCGAGGAAGCGCAGCGCGACATCCCAGGCGCTCTGCGTGTACTCGCTCGAGTACAGGGGCGCGGCCCCCGTGACGATCTCGCCCCAGCCCTCGCCGTCGGCGGTGAGCGCACGGACGACGATGACTTCGCGCACCGTCTCGGTCCCGAACGATGTCGTGAAGGGCGAGACGAGCGGGATCCGCAGGACGCGCAGTTCGATCCCCTCGAGCGCGACGGGGGCGACAGGCCGGGCGATGGGCATGCCCTCAGGCTAGCCCCGGCGTGCAGTCAGATCGCGAAGTGCGACGTCAGCGTGACGTCGGGGGCCGGAACGAACGTCGAACGCGTGCGGTGCGGGCGAAGGCCCCGGGGCATCCGGGCCGTGCGGGCGCGGCGGGCGTGGACCCGTGTCGTCATCGCGGCGATCAGCTCTTCGAGTGCTTGTCGCATGTCGGACTCCCTCATGAGCCTCTCCTCTCGCGTCATCCATGAGATGACGCGATGCGCGTTCCATAACGCGGCTTCCAAGAGCAAGGAGTCGTGCGGGTCGCTCCTGATACGGGTTCAGGAGGACGGGAACTCGGATGCCTCGCCCGGGCGCCGGGGCCGGAGCCCGGGCGGCGCGGGCCACGGCAGGTGGTGCTGCGTGGAAGCCACATCGATCGCGCCGAAGTCGTCGGTGTGCACGACGACGCGCCCGGTCTCGCCCGGCGTCACGGGCGGCGAGACCTCCGCGATGCGCACCCGGATCGGACCGCCCTCGGTCTCGAGCATCCAGACCTCGGCGAGCCACGCGAGACCGCCCGCCTCAAGCGCGTCCTCGGCGTCGAGCCACTCGACGGGGCCGGTGACCTCACGCCCGAGCAGGTCGACGCCGACCCAGTCATCGCCGTCGGGCCGGATCCATCCGAGCAGCTCACGGTCGTCCCGGCGGTGCGGCGTCCAGTCGGCGGCGATCGAACGCCTGCCGGCGGGAGACCGCAGGATGGCGGGTCTGCCGGTCATGCGGGAACCTCGGCGAAGGCCCGCACGGGAAAGGTGCCGAAGCCCTCGACGGCCGGCGGCGCGGCCGTGAAGCGCGCGCCCTGCGGCGGCAGGTCGCCGAGGTTGGTGAGGTGCTCGACGACGTGCACGCCCGCGGAGCGCGCCGGGATGGCACGGCTGCCCCGATGCGGCTCCTCGACGATGCGCAGCCCGCGGAGGTCGACCTCGTCCACGAGGGCGAGGCCGAGGTGCTGCACGAGCAGACGCCCGACCCCGGTCTCGTCTGCCGCGGGCGAGGGCAGGTCGAGCCGGAACCCCGTGCCACTCAGAGCGCCCCCGTTGACGAAGCGGATATCGAAGTCGAAGTGCGCGCGGTACTCGGGCATGGCGCCAGCCTAGGGTCGGGACGCCCGTCCCTCTCGGCGCGTGCGATGGATCGGCACGAATCCCCCGACGCAACGGCAGGAATCCGCCGGCCGACGGAGCGGCTCAGGGGCGGACGAGCAGGTAGCCCAGGTCGTCGTCGAATCCGCCGATAGCGAGCCCGGCGGCGAGGTGCGCCATGAGCGCGTCACGCACGCGATGCCGCCAGGCGGCGGCATCCGTCGGCGATTCGAGCCGGACCGCCCCGATGTCGGTCGGCACGGCGACGGTCGCCACGACCCGGTCGGGCGCGGGCGTCGGAGCGGGGGGCGCCGCGAGCGCCCACGAGACCATGATGCGGTCGGACTCGTCGCCGCGATTGACGCCGTCGTCCATCGGTCCGTAGTGATCGGGCAGATACTCGGTCACCCGGGCACCCAGGACCCGAAGGTTGAAGTGCGCATTGCGTGACACGAGGGGGTCGAACGTCCACGTGATGTGGCCGACGTCGTGCGCGAGGCCCCATTCCCGCTGGTGCTGCTTGAGCATCCGGCCGAGGCCCCGGCCCTGCAGGCCGGGGAGCACGCCCGTGATGTGCGAGTGCATGGAGCGCGCCGCGGGCGCCGCGAAGAACGCCACGGATGCCCCGACCATGCGCCCTTCGCTCCACAGTCCGACCGCGTAGTTGCCGGAGTGCGCAAGGGCGCGCAGCAGATTGGGCGGCATCCCGGAGCGGTCCCCGCCCCATACCTCGGCAAGCACGGCGGACGCGCGGAACACGTCGTCGACCGTGTCGAGATCGCGGATCTCGATATCCGGCACGGGCACGGCGGCGCCTGCGGAGTCGGCCATGGCTCCACGGTACTCGCGCGGAATGCGTTAGATTCGCGGCGCGTCACCTTCGCGCCCCTTCACCGCCGATAGCCTCGAGGGATGAGATCGGATGAGGACGCGCGTCGGCGCCTCACCCGCATGCCCCGCCAGGGCGCCATCGTCGCGGTGCTGGCGACAGCGGGGCTGGCCTCGTCGTTCATGTTCACGCTCGTCGTGCCGATCCAGTCGAAGCTCCCCGAACTGCTCGACGCGAGCCGCGACGACACGGCATGGGTCGTCACCTCGACGCTCCTCGCGGCCGCCGTCATCACCCCGATCGCGGGACGACTGGGCGACATGTACGGCAAGCGCCGCATCGTCCTCGTTCTGCTCGCACTGCTCGTCCTCGGCTCGGTCATCGCGGCCATCGCCCCTGGGATCGTCTGGATCATCGTCGGTCGCGCACTCCAGGGAGCCGTGACAGGAGTCATCCCGCTCGGCATCTCGATCCTCCGCGACGTGCTGCGCGAGGACCGTATCGATTCGGCCATCGCGCTCATCAGCGCGACGCTCGGCGTGGGCGGCGCGCTCGGCTTGCCGATCAGCGCGCTCATCACCGAGCGCGCAGACTGGCACCTCCTGTTCTGGGTCGCGGCGGCCCTCGGCGCCATCGTCTTCGTGCTCGTCCTGTGGATCGTGCCCGTCAGTGTGCTGCGCACGGCCGGGCGGTTCGACTTCGTCGGCGCGGCCGGACTCGCGGTGGGTCTCATCGGCATCCTGCTCGCCGTCTCGCGCGGCAACGAATGGGGCTGGGGCTCTCCCGCGACGCTCGCGACGGGTCTCGGCGGCATCCTCGTCCTCCTCGCGTGGGGCTGGTTCGAACTGCGCGTCGACGAGCCGCTGCTCGATCTGCGCGTCGCCGCGCGCCCCGCTGTGCTGCTCACGAACATCGCGTCGATCGCGATGGGCTTCGCGCTCTTCTCGTCGAACGTCAACTTCCCCCAGATGCTCGGGATCCCGGTCGCGGCGGGCGGCTTCGGCCTCTCGCTGCTGGCCGCGAGCCTCGTCGTCATGCCCGCGGGTCTCGTCATGATGGCGCTCTCGCCGTTCGCGGGCCGGCTCGCCCGCACCGTCGGACCCGAAGCTCCTGCTCGTCGTCGGCGCCTTCGCCCTCATCGTCGCGTACGGGTTCACGCTCGTGTGGTCGTCCGAGGTGTGGCACATCCTCGTGGCGAACCTCATCATCGGGGTCGGGATCGGCTTCGGCTACGGCGCGATGCCCATGCTCATCATGCGCTCGGTGCCGCAGACCGAGACGGGCGCCTCGAACGGCCTCAATGCGCTGTTCCGCTCGCTCGGCACGAGCACGGCCGCGGCCGTCGTGGGCGCCGTGCTCGCGACGTACACGGCGGACTTCGACGGAGTGCCGCTTCCGACGCCCTTCGCCTTCCAGTTCTCGTTCGTCCTGGGCGGGTCTGCGGCGGTCATCGCGCTCGTCGTCGCGCTGTTCATCCCACCGCGCCGTGATGCGCATGAGCGGCATCCGTCCCTCCCGGAGTAGGCAATCCCGAAGACGGATGCCGCGCGCTAGCCTGACCCCATGAGCGAGCGCGATCATCCCGAACAGGTTCCCGTCGGCCCTCCGGACGGTGCCACGGCGGCGGGCGACGCCGCGAGCGCGACCGCCACCGGAGCGATCGCGGAAGCCGCGAGCGGAACCGACGCTGCCGCGACCTCGGGCGGGGGCGACCACGACACCAGGTTCTTCGGACAGCCGTTCGCTCTTGCGCACGTGTTCGGCGTCGAGATGTGGGAGCGGTTCAGCTTCTACGGCATGCAGATCGTCCTGATCTACTACCTCTACTTCTCCGTCACCGAGGGCGGACTCGGCCTCCCCGAGGCGACTGCGGCGGGCATCGTCGGCGCCTACGGCGGATCGGTGTATCTCGCGACGATCCTCGGCGCGTGGGTCGCCGACCGCCTCCTCGGGTCCGAGCGCGTCCTCTTCTACAGCGCGATCGTGATCATGATCGGGCACATCGCCCTCGCGATCATCCCCGGGTTCACCGGGGTCATCGCGGGCCTGCTCCTCGTCGCGATCGGCTCGGGCGGCCTCAAGGCCAACGCGACGTCGGTCGTCGGCACCCTCTACTCGGCGAAGGACCCGCGCCGCGATGCGGGGTTCTCGATCTTCTACCTCGGCATCAACCTCGGCGCGTTCTTCGGGCCGCTCGTCACGGGGTTCCTGCGCACGAACCTCGGGTTCCACTGGGCCTTCGGCGCGGCCGCCCTCGGCATGGCGATCGGGCTCACGCAGTACGCGTTCGGGCGCACGTCGCTTCCTGCCGAGTCGCGCGTCATCCCGAACCCGCTCCCCCGCAGGCGCTACCCGCTCATCGCGATCGTCACCGTCGCCGCGATCGCGGCCCTCGTCGTGCTCGTGCTCGCCGGCGTCATCCGCGCCGACAACCTGCCGGTCGTCGTGATCGTGACGGTCGTCGTCGCCGCCGTCGCCTACTTCGCGGTCATCCTGTCGAGCCCTCGCCTCGGCAGCGACGAGCGCTCGCGCGTCGTCGGCTTCATCCCGCTGTTCATCGTGAGCGTGGCGTTCTGGTCGCTGTACCAGCAGCAGTTCACGGTCGTGCCCGTTGTACGCGGAGTCGCAGCTGGACCTGAACGTCTTCGGGTGGGACATGCCGCCCGACTGGGTGCAGTCGATCAACCCGATCTTCATCATCATCCTGTCGGGCGTCTTCGCCGCGCTCTGGACGAAGCTCGGCACGCGCCAGCCGTCCACGCCCGTCAAGTTCGGACTCGGCGTCATCATCATGGGCGGCGCCTTCTTCCTCTTCCTGCCGTTCGCGAACGGCGGACCGGCGTCGACCCCGCTGCTCGCGATGGTCGGCATCCTGTTCGTCTTCACCGTCGCCGAACTGCTCATCTCGCCCGTCGGGCTCTCGGTCACGACAAAGCTCGCGCCGACCGCCTTCCACACGCAGATGGTCGCGCTGTTCTTCCTGTCGGTATCGCTCGGCACCGCGATCTCGGGCTGGCTCGCCGGGTTCTACGACCCCGAAGACCAGGTGCCCTACTTCTCGATCATCGGCGGCATCGCGATGGTCGTCGGCATCGCGCTGCTGCTGTGCGTCAAGCCCGTGCTCCGACTCATGAGGGGTGTCCGCTAGCGAGGACTCCAGTGCGAGCGACGCCGGCATCGGAACGCTCTGCTCGCGCAGCGCGACGTCCTCGATGAGGTCGCGGACGGCGTCGTCCGGAAGGATGGAGGAATGCGTTCCGAGCTGATTCCCCTCGCCGACAGCGAATTCGTCCTCCTGACCACCTTCCGCCGCACCGGCGTGCCCGTCGGCACACCCGTGTGGATCGTCCGAGACGGCGGGGAGCTGCTCGTCACGACGGGCGCGGGCTCGGGCAAGGTCAAGCGACTGCGCCACACATCGCGCGTCACTCTGACGCCGTGCGATGCGCGCGGACGCGTCGCAGACGGCGCCGAGACCGTCACGGCGACGGCCACCGTCGACGCGAGCCCCGAGCAGCGGGAGCGCATCACGCAGGCGCTCACGTCGAAGTACGGGATGAAGTACCGCATGATCCAGGCCGCGGGCAAGCTGCGCCGCTCGAAAGAGGACTCCGTCGTCCTGAGGATCGTTTGAGCACGCCGCAGGAGGCGCGGGACGCGGCATCGCTCGACTCACGGCAGAATCGAGGGATGGCCGCGACCGCACAGCTTCTTCCCGATCACGCCTGCCTCATCGTGCACGGCAGCGACAAGCCCGGGATCGTGGCCGCCGTCTCGGCGCTCATCACGCGCAACCAGGGCAACATCGTCGCGTTCGACCAGTACTCGGACGACCCGACAGGCGGCGCGTACTTCCAGCGGGTCGTCTTCCACCGCCCTGGACTGTCGGGCGCGCTCCCCGCGATCGAGGCCGACCTCGCCGAGACGCTCGGGCGCGGCTTCGACCTCGAGTGGTCGATCACCGACCAGTCCGTGCCCAAGCGCATGGCGATCCTCGCCTCGAAACAGGACCACTGCCTCCTCGACCTGCTGTGGCGGCACCGCCGGGGCGATCTTCCCGTCACGATCCCGCTCGTGATCTCGAACCACGACACCTCGGCCGACGACGTCCGCTCGTTCGGCGTGCCCTTCGTGCACGTGCCCTCGACCCCCGGACCCGACAAGTCCGCGTCCGAGGCCGCGATCCTCGAGCTCCTGGTCGGCAACGTCGACTTCGTCGTGCTCGCGCGGTACATGCAGATCCTGTCGCCGTCGTTCCTCGAGCAGCTCGGGGTGCCGGTCATCAACATCCACCACTCGTTCCTGCCCGCTTTCATCGGCGCCGAGCCGTACAAGAAGGCGAAGGAGCGCGGCGTCAAGCTCATCGGCGCGACGTCGCACTACGTCACGACCGATCTCGACGAGGGCCCGATCATCGATCAGGACACGATCCGCGTGACCCACGCCGACTCGGTCGCCGAACTCGCCCGTCGCGGCGCCGACGTCGAGCGTCAGGTGCTCTCGCGCGCCGTGCTGTGGCACGCGCAGGACCGCGTCATCCGCCACGGCAACCACACGATCGTCTTCTGACCCGCGCTGTCCTGGTGGGGACGCGCATATGAGGACACGTGCTCCCGAACACGCATCTCCCACCAACTCCCGGACACGCGTCGACACTCCCGGCCATGCGTCGGCACGCGCGGCCGGGGGCTCAGAACACGTACTCCATGAGGTCGACCCCGAGCGTGCGGAACGCGTCGTGGGCGCGCATGCGGTGCAGGATCGACAGATCGTCGAAGCACACGATCAGGGCGTAGGCGACGCCCGCGCGCGGCCCGGCCAGGACGCCGGCTTCGACCCGCACGCCGTCGGCGCGACCGGTCTTGTTGATGAACAGCAGCCCGTGCTCGTCGTTCTCGTGCGAGAAGGGATCGAGCCCCGTCGCCGACGCGACGAGCGAGAGGTCGTGGTTGAGGCTCAGCCACTCCGCGACCTGCGCGCTCACTCCGGGCGAGACCGCCTGCGCGTTGACGAGTGACGCGAACACCTCGGCGAGCTCGCGCGTCGACCCGAGCGCGAAGTACGGCGCATCGTCGGGACCCCGCTCGTCCCGGAACCGGTCGAGCAGCGCCGTGCGCTCGAGGCCCAGACTCTCGATCCGCGCGCGGACGGCGGGCAGACCGACGCGTGCGAGCAGCGCGTTGGCGGCGAGCGCGTCGCCGGTGGATGCCGTCAGCACAGCGAGATCCGACAGCGGGAGCGCCGGCGCCTTGAGGTGCTGCCAGACGCCCGCGACCGAGACGGGATCGACCTGGGAGCGCTCGACGATCTCGAGCGGATCGAGCGCGCCCGACTCGAATCCGGCTGCGACCTCGATCAGGAGAGGCACGACTCCGAGGCCGCCCACCGGCAGCGTCAGGAAGTCGTCGCCGGCGAGCACCGTCGTGCCGCGGTCGAGGTCGTTGATGCGGATCGAGATCTTCGCGCCCGCGTCCGCGAGCTCTTCGAGCGCGCGCAGCGTCGAGGTGAACGAGCGTCGGCCGACCGCCGCCCGGCGGGGAAGCCTGCGGCTTCCACGCCGAGAACTGCGCAGCGGTTCGGTGTCACGCGCGGGCTCAGGGGGGTTGCCCATGCGCTGTGGTCCTTCCGATGGAGGGGAGAGCGGGTGAGGCTCACCAGATCGAGACGCGTTGATCCTTCTCGAGCCAGAGCGCATCGGCCTCGGTGACGCCGAACGCATCATAGAACGCGTCGACGTTGCGAAGGATCTGGTTGCAGCGGAACTCGTTCGGCGAGTGCGGGTCGATCGTCAGCAGCCGGATGGTCTCGGCATCCCGAGACTTCTGCTGCCAGATCTGCCCCCACGAGAGAAGCAGGCGCTGGATGCCGGTGAACCCGTCGATGACGGGAGCGTCGGCGCCGCCGAGCGAGAGCTCGTAGGCCTTGATCGCGACGCTCAGTCCGCCGAGGTCGCCGATGTTCTCACCGATCGTGAGCGCGCCGTTGACGGTGTTCTCCTCCGTGAGACCGCGCGGGACGAGCGTGTTGTACTGCTCGATGAGCGACGCCGTCCGCTCCTGAAAGGCAGCCCGATCCTCTTCCGTCCACCAGTCGCGCAGCGAGCCGTCGCCGTCGTACTGGCTGCCCGAATCGTCGAAGCCGTGGCCGATCTCGTGGCCGATGACCGCGCCGATGCCGCCGTAGTTGGCCGCAGCGTCGCGCTCGGCGTCGAAGAACGGGTACTGCAGGATCGCAGCGGGGAAGACGATCTCGTTCATGAGCGGGTTGTAGTACGCATTGACCGTCTGCGGGGTCATGTACCACTCGTCGCGATCGACCGGGCCGCCGATGCGGCCGAGCTGCCGGTCGTGCTCGTGGATGTGCGCACGCCGGACGTTGCCCACGAGATCGTCCGCCTTGATCTCGAGCGTCGAGTAGTCACGCCACTTGACGGGGTAGCCGATCTTCGGCGTGAACGCCGCGAGCTTCGCGAGAGCGCGCTCGCGCGTCTCGGGCCCCATCCACTCGAGCTCGGAGATCGACTGCCGGTAGGCCTCGATGAGGTTGGCGACCAGCTCGTCCATCGCCACCTTCGCCGCAGGCGGGAAGTGGCGATCGACGTAGACCCGGCCGATCGCCTCGCCCAGCGCGGCCTCCGCAAGGCCCACTCCGCGCTTCCACCGCTCACGGTTGACCGGGACTCCCGTGAGCTGCGTGCCGTAGAACGAGAAGTTCTCCTCGACGATCTCGTCGGTGAGGAACGCGGCGGCGCCGTGCACGACCTGGAAACGCAACCATGCCTTCCAGTCCTCGAGATGGTCCTCCGTGAGGATCGGGCCGAGCGCTTCGATGAAGCTCGGCTGGTACACGACGACCTCGGCGAAGGCGTCGGGGTGCTCCGGCGCGATGCCCTCTCGCCACGGCGTCAGGTCGACACCGGCGAGCGCCTGCAACTCGTCCCACGTCATGAGGTTGTAGGTCGCGACCGGGTCGCGGTTCTTCACCTTGTCCCAGTGGTGGGTCGCGAGCTCGGTCTCGAGCGCGAAGACGCGGTCGGCGGAGGCCGCGGCATCCGCGACGCCCGTGAGCTCGAAGATCCGCTGGATGTGCGCGCGGTAGGCCGTACGGGTCGGCTCGAAGCTGTCGAGGCGGTAGTAGCTCTCGTCGGGAAGCGAGAGCCCGCCCTGCAGCATGAAGGGCACGTAGCGCTGCGGGTTGCCCGGATCGGGCTCGACGAACACGGCGACCATGCCGCCGACGCCCTCGCGCTCGAGCTCGCCCGTCGTGCGCAGGAGTGCAGGGATCGAGTCGATCGCGTCGATCCTCGCGAGCTGGTCGTCGAGCGGTGCCGTTCCGAGCTCGGCGATCCGCTCGGTGTCCATGAAGCTCGTGTAGAGGTCGCCGATCTTGCGCGCCTCGGTGCCGGGCTCAGCTTGCTGGGACTCCTCGACGATCGCGTGGACATCCTTCTCGGCCTGCTCCGCGATGAGGTGGAACGAGCCCCAGCGCGCCTTGTCGTCGGGGATCTCCGTGCGGTCGAGCCACGCGCCGTTGACGTACCGGAAGAGGTCGTCCTGGGGTCGGATCTGGGTGCTCAGCTCATCGAGCTCGAGCCCCGAGGGGAGGGCTTCCGTCATGCGACCAAGGATATGCTCCCGTTCGCGCGGATCGGTCCAGCGCTCCCCGCGACGGAGCAGCCATAGGCTCGACGGGTGCCCCTGCAGACGACCCTGAACCGCGACATCCTGCGCCTCGCAGTGCCCGCGCTCGGGGCGCTCGTGGCGGAGCCGCTGTTCCTGATCGTGGATGCCGCGCTCGTCGGCCACCTCGGGATCGTCCCGCTCGCGGGCCTGGGCATCGCCTCGGCGGTGCTGCAGACGATCGTCGGGCTCATGGTCTTCCTCGCGTATTCGACGACCCCGGCCGTCGCGCGGCGGTTCGGCGCGGGCGATCCCGCCCGCGCCGTCTCGGTCGGCATCGACGGCATGTGGCTTGCGCTCGGGATCGGGGCCGTCCTCGCCCTCGTCGGGTGGTTCGCCGCCCCCGTGCTCGTCGGACTCTTCGGCGCGACCCCCGCCGTCGCCGAGCAGGCGCAGATCTACCTGGGTCTGTCGATGTGGGGGCTTCCCGCGATGCTGATCGTGTTCGCCGCGACGGGGCTCCTGCGCGGGCTGCAGGACACCGTGACGCCGCTGTGGATCGCCGGTCTGGGTTTCGCGGCGAACGCCCTGCTGAACTGGCTGTTCATCTACGGCTTCGGCTGGGGCATCGCGGGCTCCGCCGCAGGCACCGTCGTCGCGCAGTGGGGCATGGTCGCGGCGTTCGTCGTGGTGGTGGGTCGCGTCGCACGGCGGCACGCGGCATCCATCCGCCCTCATCGCGAGGGCGTGCGCGGCTCCGCGCGGTCGGGAGGCTGGCTGTTCCTGCGCACCGTGTCGCTGCGGCTCGCGCTGCTCGCGACCGTCGCCGTCGCGACGGCGCTCGGGACGGACGAGCTCGCCGGCTGGCAGGTCGCGTTCACGATCTTCTCGACGGCCGCCTTCGCCCTGGACGCCCTCGCGATCGCGGCGCAGGCGCTCATCGGCAAGGGCCTCGGTGCCGGGGACGAGCCGTACGTGCGGCGCGTGCTCGCCCGCACGCTCGCGTGGGGCACGCTCTTCGGCGTCGCCGTCGGCGCGCTCGTCGGCGGATTCTCGGGCGTCATCGGACTCGTCTTCACGGGAGACCCCGCCGTCGCTGCGCTCGTGATGCCCGCGCTCATCGTGCTCGCCCTCGCCCAGCCGCTGTGCGGCGCGGTGTTCGTGCTCGACGGCGTGCTCATCGGCGCGGGCGATGCCAAGTACCTCGCGATCGCCGGGGTGCTCAACCTCGTGCCGTTCGCGCCGGCCCTCGCTCTCGTCGCGGTGCTGCATCCGGCAGGGGCGGCAGGCCTCGCGTGGCTGTCGGTCGCGTTCTTCGGCGTCTACATGCTCGCGCGGCTCGCGACCCTGGGCTGGCGCATCCGCGGTGCCGCATGGCTCACGGCCGGAGCCTGAGCGCGGCGCTTCTCAATCCGCGTGACGGCGGCACCACTCGTACATGACGACCGCCGCCGCGGCGCTCGCGTTGATCGAGCGGGTCGAGCCGTACTGCGCGATCTCGACGACACCGGATGCCACGGCCACCGCGTCGGACGACAGTCCCGGCCCTTCCTGACCGAAGAGCAGGACGCAGCGCTCGGGCAGCTCCGCGCGCTCGAGACGGACCGAGCCGGGCACGTTGTCGATCGCGATGACCGGGAGCCCCGCCTCGGCAGCCCAGGCCGCGAAGGCGGCGACATCCTCGTGATGCCGCACGTGCTGGTACCGATCGGTGACCATGGCCCCGCGCCGGTTCCACCGGCGCTTGCCGATGATGTGCACCTCCGCCGCGAGGAACGCGTTCGCGCTGCGGACGATGGAGCCGATGTTCATGTCGTGCTGCCAGTTCTCGATCGCGACGTGGAAAGGATGCCGGCGCTCGTCGAGGTCGGCGACGATCGCCTCCATCGTCCAGTAGCGGTAGCCGTCCACGACGTTGCGCGAGTCTCCGTGCGCGAGCAGCTCGCGGTCGTACCTGGGGTCGTCGGGCCAGGCGCCCGGTCCCCCGGGCCACGGGCCCACCCCGACGGTCGGTCCGGCCGCGGGCGGCGTCGCGGTGTCGGGAGTCGGATCGGTCACCGAGCCAGGTTATCCGGCCGGTCGCGTGGCGTACTCAGGCTGGACCGCGCGCAAACCCCCCTGAGGGCGCCCAAGCGCCGTTTCGGCCTGAATGCGGCCCGCCCGGCGACGCCGGCCGTCCGCTTTCGGTCAGCCGAAAGATGCGCTACTTTTTTCGGTATGCCGAAATCGCTCCTGAGCACGCCGGCCGTCCGCTCCGCCCCGACGACGCCGCGGCTGGTCTGGCTGATCGGCCCTGCCCTCGTCGCGGGCGTCGCGTACCTCGACCCCGGCAACGTCGCGAGCAACATGACGGCCGGCGCGAAGTTCGGCTATCTGCTCGTCTGGGTCGTCGTGGTCGGCAACGTCATGGCATGGCTCATCCAGTACCTGTCGGCCAAGCTCGGCATCGTCACGGGCCGGAGCCTGCCCGAGACCCTCGGCACGCGCATCCGCAATCCGTGGGCGCGGCGCGCGTACTGGCTGCAGGCCGAGCTCGTCGCGATGGCGACCGACATCGCCGAGGTCATCGGCGGCGCGGTCGCGCTGAACCTGCTGTTCGGCGTCCCGCTCGTGTGGGGCGGTGTCATCACGGGCACCGTCTCGATCGCGCTCCTGCTGCTGCAGTCCCGCCGGGGCGCACGCACGTTCGAGTTCGTCGTGATCGGACTCGTCGCCATCATCGCGATCGGCTTCACGTTCGGCGTCTTCGTCGGTCCGCCCGACCCGGCCGAGATCGCGGCCGGCCTCGTGCCCCGATTCGAGGGCACCGACTCGGTGCTGCTCGCGGCATCGATCCTCGGCGCGACGATCATGCCGCACGCGATCTACGCGCACTCGCGCGCTCGCGCGCGACCGCTTCGCCCCGGCGGGCGCAAGCGCCAGCGCGCTCGTGCGGACCCCGGCACCCGAGCTCGAACGACTGCGCGGACTGCCGACGCGTCTGCTCCTGCGCGCGACGCGCTGGGATGTCACGATCGCGATGCTCATCGCCGGGACGGTGAACCTGTGCATCCTGCTGCTCGCCGCAGCCAACCTCGCCGGGGTGCCCGGCACCGACTCGCTCGAGGGCGCCTACGCGGCCCTGCGCGACGGCATCGGTCCGCTCGTCGCGACGCTCTTCGCGGTCGGGCTGCTCGCGAGCGGTCTCGCGAGCACGTCGGTCGGCGCCTACGCGGGGGCCGAGATCATGCACGGCCTGCTGCAGCGTGCGCGTGCCCGCTCCTCGTCCGGCGGCTCGTGACCCTCCTCCCGGCTCTCGCGATCCTCGCGGTCGGCGTCGACCCGACACTCGCGCTCGTGCTCAGCCAGGTCGTGCTGTCGTTCGGCATCCCGTTCGCGCTCATCCCGCTCGTCGCACTGACGGCGAAGCGCGACGTGCTGGGCGAGTTCCGCAACCGGCTCGGCACGACGCTCGCGGGGGTCGCGGCATCCGTCTTCCTCATCGCGCTCAACGGCGTGCTGCTCTGGCTCCTCCTCAGCGGAGCCTGACTCGGTAGCCTGAAGCGTGCCCTCTCCCGCGGTCGACGACTACCTCAAGACGATCTACCACCACACCGAGTGGCAGAACGAGCGCATCACGCCGTCGCAGCTCGCCGCCGAGCTCGGCCTGGCGCCCTCGAGCGTCACCGAGATGGTGCAGAAGCTCGCGGCGCAGGATCTCGTGACCCACCGCCCGTACGGTCCGATCTCGCTACCGGACGAGGGCGCCCGACGTGCCGCGTCGATCATCCGTCGCCACCGCCTCATCGAGACATGGCTCGTGCGAGAGTTCGGCTACGCGTGGGACGAAGTGCACGACGAGGCCGAAGTGCTCGAGCACGCGATCAGCGACCGGCTGCTGGAGGGCATCGACGAGCGGCTCGGACGCCCGCGGTTCGATCCGCACGGCGATGCGATCCCGGATGCCTCGGGGGCCGTGCACCGCGACGCCGTTCGTGCTGCTGGCCGCGGCCGCTCCCGGGCACACGGGGACGGTCCTGCGGGTGAGCGACCGCGATCCCGAGCTGCTGCGCGCCGTCGAGGCGGCGGGCGTCGCGGTCGGCGCCGTCGTGACGGTGACGGATGCCGGTGGCCTGCGCATCGACGACGTCGAGGTCGCTCTGCCCGCCGCTGCGGCCGACGGCGTGTGGCTCAGCGCCTGAGCCCGGTCACCGCCTGACGTCGGCGGCCCGGGCGAACGGCCAGCGCACGCCCGTCGCGTCCTCCGCCTCGGCCCACAGGCGCTCGGCGATCTCGGCGACGCGGGTGATCCTCGACGGCCGCGCAGCGCGCGGCTCGCCCGTCACGACCCGGCGCGGCCCCCAGAACGATCCGCCCTCGACGTCGTCGCCCGCGAGCGCCTGGACGAGCGGCAAGGCCCCGTCCTCCTTGGACTGCGTGAGCGGCCCTGCAGGTTGTCGGCGAAGCGCGTGAGCTTCGACGGCGCGTTCACGCCGACGATGCCGGGCGTCCGCCCGCTCGTGGAATAGCCCGGATGCGCGATGACGCTCGCGCACGGGCACGCCCGCGGCCCGCAGTCGCCGGTCGGCCTCGAGCCCGAGGCTCGCCGTGGCGACCTTCGACTGCACGTATGCGCGCCAGGCGGTGTAGCCCTCGTCCAGCTGTGGGTCGATCGGGTCGTAGGGCCACAGCGCGCGTCGACATGCTCGCCGAGCCACACCATGCGACCTGTCGCCGCGGCGAGCGTCGTCAGCAGCTCGCCCGCGAGCGCGAAGTGCCCGAGTACGTTCGTCGCGAACACGACCTCGTTGCCGTCGGCGGTCGTCTCGCGGGTCGTCGGCGGATGCACGATCCCGGCGTTGAGCAGCACTCCGTCCAGGGGCCCCATCGCCTTCGCGCTCGCGGCGGCCGCGCGCACCGATCCGAGGTTGCTCGTGTCGAGCATCAGCGTCTCGATCTGGTCCGCGCGGCATCGGGATTCCGGCGGTGCAGGGCCGCACGCGCCGCGGCGAGCCGATTGGGGTGGCGCGCCGTCATGATGACGTGGGCGCCCGCGCGCACGAGGTACTCGGTCGAGAAGAAGCCGAGGCCGGCGTTCGAGCCGGTCACGAGATAGGTCCGGCCCGTCAGGTCGGGGAGGGTCCAGGCGGCGCGTGGCACGGTCTCGACCGCTACGCCTCCCGCCCGGGCTCGCCCGTCCGCCACCCCCGCTAGGCTGACCGCATGCGGACCCGCGCCGACATCGAATGCTGGCTCACCGACATGGACGGCGTGCTCGTCCACGAGAGCACTCCTGTCCCGGGCGCCGCCGAGCTGCTGCAGCAGTGGCGCGATCAGGGCACGCCCTTCCTCGTGCTGACGAACAACTCGATCTTCACGCCGCGCGATCTGTCGCGCGCGGCTGCGCGCTTCGGGGCTGCACGTGCCCGAGGAGTCGATCTGGACGTCGGCGCTCGCGACGGCCGACTTCCTGCTCAGTCAGATGCCCGGGGGCAGCGCCTTCGTCATCGGCGAGGCGGGCCTCACCACGGCGCTGCACGAGGCCGGGCTTCATCATGACCGAGACCGATCCCGACTACGTCGTCGTCGGCGAGACCCGCAACTACTCGTTCGAGGCGATCACGAAGGCGATCCGCTTCATCGCTCGCCGGCGCGCGGTTCATCGCGACGAATCCGGATGCCACGGGACCTTCGAACGACGGGCGTGCTGCCGGCGACGGGGGCGATCACAGCGCTCATCACGAAGGCGACGGGGGCGGAGCCGTACGTCGTCGGCAAGCCGAACCCGATGATGTTCCGCTCGGCGCTCAACCGCATCGGCGCGCATTCCGAGAACACCGGCATGATCGGCGACCGCATGGACACCGACGTCGTCGCCGGCATCGAGGCCGGCCTGCACACCGTCCTCGTGCTCACGGGCATCAGCGATGTACGCGAGATCGAGCGCTTTCCGTTCCGGCCCGACGAGGTGCTCGACTCGGTCGCCGACCTGGTCTCGAGGGAGCCGATCGAAGGCGAAGAGACGGACATCCTCTGATGGGAGCTCTCGACGACGGCGAGAAGGTGGTGGCTCCGGATGCCGCGACCTGGCGAGCCTGGCTCGAGACCAATCACGCCCGCGCGCACGGTGCATGGCTCGTGCGGGGGCGCTCCGGCTTCGCCGACCGCCATGTCGCGTACGAGGACGCCATCCGTCAGGCGCTGTGCTTCGGATGGATCGACGGGCCTGTGCGGACGTTCGACGAAGAGACGGGCGGGCTGTGGTTCTCTCCGCGCCGCCCGTCGAGCGGATGGGCCGCGACGAACAAGGCCCGACTCATCGAACTCGAGGAGCGGGGCCTGATCGCCGATGCCGGCCGCCGCGCCGTCGAGGTGGCGAAGGCGAACGGCTCGTGGACCGTACTCGACAACGCCGAGGCGCTGCGCGAGCCCGACGACTTCGCAGCGGCTCTGGATGCCGTGCCCGGGGCCCGCGCGGCCTGGGATGCCTTTCCGCCGTCTGCGCGGAAGCTCGGGATCACGAACATCGACACCGCCCGCCGGCCCGAGACGCGCGCTGCCCGCATCGCGAAGATCGTCGAAGATGCGGCATCCGGAGTCCGCCCGTGACCTCCCTCGAGCAGAACCTGCTCTTCGGCGTCACGCTCGTGATCCTCGTGGGCACGGTCGTCGTGTTCGCGTGGCAGTGGTGGCGTGACCGCGGGCGCGACGACTGATGCCCGTCGACCCCTTCCGCGCGGCGAGCGCACCCGGGGTGCAGTGGAGCGCGCTCGCGGTGCCGCTCGGTGGCGGCGAACCGCTCGAGTCGCACGATCCCGATCTCGTGCTGCCGTCGGCGAGCACGGCGAAGGTGCTCGCGCTCCTCGCGACGGCAGACGCCATCGAGCGCGGCGAGCTCGACGCGGCGGAGCTCCTCGACCGACGCCGCGCCGCGCCCGTGCACGACTCGGGGATCTGGCAGCACCTGAAGGTCGACCGTTTGACGGTCGACGACATCGCGCGTCTCATCGGGCTCGTGAGCGACAACCTGGCGACCAACGTCCTCCTCGCCCGGCTGGGCGGGGTCGAGCGCGTGCGCGAGACGGCGACCCGTTTCGGTGTGGATGCGGTCGAGCTTCACGACATCGTCCGCGATGTGCGCACGGGCGCGCACCCGCCGGCGCTCAGCTCGGGGAGCGCGCGTGGCTACGCAGAGCTCTTCGCCCGGCTGTGGACGGATGACGGCATCCCGCCCGCTGTCGCCGCGCGCGTGCGCGCATGGCTCGCCGGCAGCGCCGACCTCAGCATGGTCGGCGGGGCATTCGGGCTCGATCCGCTCGCGCACACCGCCCCGGACCGCGGAGTCGCATTGACCCACAAGACCGGCACCGACACGGGCGTCCGCGTCGATGCTGGGGTGGTCGAGGGGCCGTCGGGGTCGGTCGCGTACGCGTGCCTCGCGCATTGGCGGCCGGACGCCGCCGACTCCGCCCGGGAGGGCGTGCTCGACGCGATGCGCGCCTTCGGCCTGCGCCTGCGCGCCGCCGTCGGCTGAAATCTCACGCGCCGCGCCCTCTCGCGGCCGGGCGTGCTCGGACGGGCAGCGCGTGTCCGGTCGGGCAGCGCGTGTCCGGACTCGGGGCAGCGCGTGTCCCGACATGTGCTGCGGAACGACGTTCAGCGACCGACTTCCGGAAACGCGCGGCGAGCAGGGCGAGCGCGATTCGGCGCGGGCGGGCGCGAGGCGCGCGGGCTGAGTTACTGCGGGGCCAGGCCCAGGTCGTCGAGGTCGATCGCCGCGAGCCACTGCAGGCCCTCGGCCTCGACGGCCGCCTGCGCGCCGGTCTTGCGGTCGACGATCACGGCGACGGCGACGGGCTCGGCGCCCTCGCGGCGCAGCGCCTCGACGGCCTTGAGCGCCGACTGCCCCGTGGTGGAGGTGTCTTCGAGCACGACGACGCGCTTGCCCGCGACATCCGCCCCCTCGATCTGACGGCCGCGGCCGTGGTCCTTGGGCTCCTTGCGCACGACGAAGGCGTCGAGCGGGCGCGTCGGTGCGGGCCGACTCGTGCATGACGGAGTTCGCGATCGGGTCGGCGCCGAGCGTCAGCCCGCCGACGGCGACGATGCCGTCGACGTCGCGGATGAGGTCGAGCATGATGCGGCCGATCGCGGGCGCTGCCCGGTGGTCGAGCGTCAGCTTGCGCATGTCGACGTAGTACGTCGCCTTCTTGCCGCTCGAGAGCGTGAAGTCGCCGTGGAACACCGCCTCGTCCTTGATGAGGTCGATGAGGTACTGGCGGTCGGCTTCGAGTTCGGGCGTGGAGGCGACGGTCATGGCTCGAGTCTACGGAGCGCGGCACCGCGAAGCGTCCGCGCCCGACGCGCTAGGCTTGACGCCATGCGCCTGGCCACCTGGAACGTCAACTCCATCCGCGCCCGCGTCGACCGCATCGTCGACTTCGCGGTGCGCGAGCACATCGACGTGCTCGCGATGCAGGAGATCAAGTGCAAGGTCGAGCAGTTCCCGTTCGAGCGCGTTCGAGGACGCCGGCTTCCACGTCGAGGCGCACGGCTTCTCGCAGTGGAACGGCGTCGCGATCGCGAGCCGTGAGCCGCTCACCGACGTGCGCACCGCCTTCCCCGGCATGCCCGGCTTCGCGAAGGGCCACGAGGGTCCGGATGCTCCGCTCGAGGCCCGCGCGATCGGCGCGACGGTCGGCGGCGTCGAGGTGTGGAGCCTGTACGTGCCCGAACGGGCGCTCGCTCGGCGATCCGCACTACTTCTACAAGCTCGACTGGCTCGCGGCGCTCGAGGAGTACACGCGCGACACGCTGGCGCGCGAACCCCGACCTCGCCGCTCGCCCTGGTCGGCGACTTCAACATCGCCCCGACCGACGCCGACAACGGCGACCCCACCGTCGTCGCAGGGGTTCTCGACGCACGTGTCCCCGCCCGAGCGCGAGGCGTTCGCGGCGCTCGAGGCGGCCGGGCTTCAGGACGTCGTGCGTCCGCTCGTGCCGACCGGCTTCACCTACTGGGACTACAAGCGCCTGCGCTTCCCGCGCAACGAGGGCATGCGCATCGACTTCATCCTCGGCTCGCACGCGCTGGCCGATGCCGTGGCCGGGCGCATCGATCCACCGCGACGAGCGCAAGGGCGAGGCGCCGAGCGACCACGTGCCGGTCGTCGTCGACCTCGACCTCGACGGGTCCGGACGACGACGACCGGCCGATGATCTTCTAGTCCTCGGTCCTGCGCCTCGGCGTGGACGCAGCAGCCACCCGGTGGGAAGCAGCAGCGCCTACGCCCGCACGAGCCCGGCGCACACGCCGGGCGCCTCAGCCGGTCATGTCGCCCGTGGTCGGCCTGCCGGCCGGGGCGTAGCGCAGTTCGACGACTGCGCCGCCCGTCATCGGCGGAGCGATGAGGCGCAGCGCCGCGGGAGTCGCACCGTCGGGGAAGACCTTCTTGCCCTGCCCGAGCACGATGGGGTGCACCCAGAGCTTGAGCTCGTCGTACGCCTCGGCGGCCAGGAGCGCCTGCACGAAGTCGATGCTGCCGATGACGTGGATGTCGTCGTGGCGCTCACGCAGCGCCGCGACGGCGGCGGGGGCATCCGGTCCGAGCAGCGACGATCCCGCCCATGTCAGCTCGACACCGCGGCGCGAGGCGACGTACTTCGGGATCTCGGCGAAGCGTCGGCCGATCGGGTTGTCGACGTGCTTCGGCCAGTAGTCGGCGAAGATGTCGTACGTGCGCCGGCCCAGCACGAGGGCGTCCATCGCGGCGATTCCCGCCCCCACGCGCTGGTCGATCGCGGCGTCCTCGATGGGGGCCTGCCAGCCTCCGAAGGGGAAGCCGTTCGACGGATCCTCGTGTGGACCCCCCGGCGCTTGAGCGACGCCGTCGAGCGTCGTGAAGAGGTCGATCGTGATGCGTCCTGTCATGAGGGACTCCGTTCAGGCCGCGAGGACGGCGGCCGGTTCGATGTGGAAGGTTTCGGCGAAGCGCTCGAGCAGCGTCGCATCGCCGTCGACCACGGCGAGGACGTCCTGGTCGATCGCCTCGGTCGGGTTCAGCTCGCCCGAGATGACGCGCCGGATGCCTGGCCCGGCCGCCAAGACGATGCCCGGCTCGCCCGCACCGCGCCGGGCTCCGGGGGTCACCGGCCTTCCCGCAGGGGCGAGCTGCGTCACGACGAGCTCGTCGCCCTCGACGTCGGCGCGCAGCACGATGTCGCCGACGTGCAGCTCGTACACGGCAGGCGGCAGAGTCCCGGCGATGCCCGGCCGGAAGGCGGTGCGCAGCGCCATCGTGAGCGAGTCGACCGTCACGACGTCATCGGGTTCCGGCTCGCCCATCGCAGCGAATCCCCAGCGGCCCAGTGCCAGCACGATCGGCTCGAGCTCGCGACCGTAGGGCGTGAGCTCGTAGACGAGGCCGCAGTGCATGAGCGGCACGCGACGCACGACTCCCGCCATCCTGCAGCTCCTTGAGCCGCGTGGACAGGATGTTCGTCGGAATCCGGGGCAGTCCCTGCTTGAGATCGGTGTAGCGTCGCGGGCCGACGAGCAGATCGCGGATGATGAGCAGCGCCCATCGCTCGCCGATCAGCTCGACGGCCGTCGTGACGCCGCAGTACTGTCCATAGCTGCGCGCTGCCACGCGTCAGGCCTTGGCCGCCTGCTCCGCGAGGTACACCTCTGGGCCCTGTTCGGCAGCCTGCGGCTCCATGTAGAGGAACTCGATGCCGTTGCCGTCGGGGTCATCGAGGTCGCGGCTGTACATGAAGCCGTAGTCCTGCGGTTCGGTGGGCTCACTGCCGCCGGCTGCGAGACCTGCCTCGAGCACCTTGTCGACGTCTTCGCGCGATTCGCGACTGAGGGCGATGAGCACCTGCGCGTGCGTCTTGGGGTCGACGACCTTCTTGTCGGTGAAGGTCGAGAAGTACTCCTTCGTGAGCACCATGAAGTACACGTTCTCGTCCCACACGACGCACGCGGCGTTGTCGTCGGTGAAGAGCGGATTGAGGGTCGCGCCCAGCGCGAGGTAGAAGGCCTTCGAGCGTTCGAGGTCGCTCGAAGGGATGTTGACGAATATTGCGGTCATGTCCTGCTCCTTTGCGGGTGGCGATGGGCCAAGCTTGCAAAAAACAACTTCACTTGTCAATAGCAAGCAACATCTCCCCCGCCCGGCGGATGCCGTCGCGCCTCCTCCCCCGTACGGTGGAAGGATGCCCGACCACGCCTTCCCCGGCGCCCCGGCGCCGGTCCTGCGTCCGCCGGTGACCGCCGAAGGGCTCCGCCACGATGTCTGGCTCGCCGCCGGACTTCTCGTCGGCGCGGTGCTCAGCACCGCCTTGGGCTCGGTCGCCGGCTTCTACGGCGAGGAGACCGCGAGCCTGGAGTGGTCGCTCGTCTACGCCGCCGCCCTCACGGTGCCTCTCGCGTTCCGTCGCCGGTTCCCCTCGACCGTCGCCGTCGCCGTGGCACTCGCCTTCTTCGTCGGTGCAACGCTGCGCGTACCCGAGCTCTATGTCGGCAACATCACGCTCTTCATCGCGATGTTCACTGTCGGGTCGTGGGTCGACGACAGGCGCCGGGCGACCCTCGTGCGCGTGCTCATCATCGTCGGCATGTTCGCGTGGCTCGTCGTCACGACCTTCCAATCGGCGACGGCTCCGAGCGACGAAGGCCTCTCGCGCGCAGGGGTGTTCTCGCCGTTCGTCGCTCTCATGCTGATCCAGTTCCTCGTCAATGTCGCGTACTTCGGTGGCGCCTACTACATGGGCGATCGGGCGTACGCGGCCGCACTCGAGCGGGCGGCGCTCGAGCAGCGCACGACCGAGCTGGAGCGCGAGCGCGAAGTCACCGCGGCGCAGGCCGTGGCCCTGGACCGCGTGCGCATCGCGCGCGAGCTTCACGACGTCGTCGCGCACCACGTCTCGGCGATGGGCGTGCAGGCGAGCGCCGCGAGAACCGTACTCGACAGCGACCCCGCCGCCGCAAGAGCCGCCCTCGTCAGCGTCGAGACCTCGGCCCGCAGTGCGCTCACCGAGCTGCGGGACCTCCTCGAGACGCTGCGTGAGCCCGGCGGCGCTTCCACCAGCGGATCGACCGTGCGGCTCGACGACCTCGAAACGCTCGTCGCGCATGCCCGCGACAACGGCCTGCCGACGACCTTCGCGATCATCGGCGAGCCCGTCGACCTGCCCGACCTCGTGCAGGTCAACCTCTTCCGAGTCGCACAGGAGGCCCTCACGAATGCGCGGCGTCACGGGGGGCCGGATGCCGCGGCCGACGTGCGGCTTCGTTACGACGAGAGCGCCGTCGAGATCGAGATCGCGAACACCGGCCGGACCGCCACGGCCGGCGGCTTCCGCTCGGGCTGGGCATCCTCGGCATGCGCGAGCGCGCGGCCGCCTCGGGAGGGGTCATCGAGATCGGGCCGAGGGGGCGCGGCGGCTTCCTCGTGCGCATGCGCGTGCCCGTCGAAGCGGAGGTGACCGCGTGAGGGACGGCATCCGGGTCCTCCTCGTCGACGACCATGCCGTCATGCGCGCGGGCTTCCGGATGATCCTCGAGGCCCAGGGCGACATCTCGGTCGTCGGCGAGGCGGCCGACGGCGCCTCCGCACTCGAGGCGGCAGCGTTGCTGCGGCCGGACGTCATCTGCATGGACGTGCAGATGCCGGTGATGGACGGGCTCGAGGCGACACGGCGGCTCGTCGCGGACCCGTCGGTGCCCGCCGCCGTCGTGATCGTGACGACCTTCGACCGGGACGACTACCTGTTCCAGGCGCTGGAGGCCGGGGCGAGCGGCTTCCTGCTCAAGAACGCGGGACCCGAGGAGCTCGTCACCGGCGTGCGGGTCGCCGCGGCCGGCGACGCGCTCCTCGCGCCCGAAGTGACGCGGCGCGTCATAGAACGCTTCGCCGTGGTGCCCGACGTGCCCGCGCACGACGCGCCCACCGAGCGGCCGCTCGTCGACCTGACCGAGCGCGAGGCCGAAGTGCTCGGGCTCGTGGCCCAGGCGATGAGCAACGCCGAGATCGCTCGCGAGCTCTACATCGGCGAGGCGACGGTCAAGACGCACGTCTCCAACGTCCTGCAGAAGCTCGGCACCCGCGACCGCGTCGCCGCCGTCGTGTACGCGCACCGCTACGGGTACGCGTGAGCCACCGCATCCCGTAACCCCGCCCCGGTGGCGCCGACCCGGCCCGGTGGCGCCGACCCGGCCCGGTGCGCCGACCCGCCCCGGCAATGCCGAGACCGCCCCTTGCTGCGCGCCGATAACGGGCGATCTCGGCAACAAGGGGCGGTCTCGAGAGGGGCGCGGGATGCCGGGGAGGCGGGGTCCCGGGGACGCGGGGGTCCCGCAAAGGCGGGCCCCGCGAGGTCCGCGGGATCCCGGCGGAGCGGGATCAGGCCGCGACGGGAACCGGCGCGTAGCGCTCGATGAGGGCGCCGAAGGCCTCGAGGTAGCCGGCGAGGAACTCGGCGGTCTGCTCGTTGGTGACCTCGCCGGTCTCGGTGAACAGACCGGGCGTCGACTGCACGTAGCCCTCGGGCTGGCCGAGCGTCGGCGCGTTGTAGTGGCTCAGGATCGCCTTGAGGTGCTGCTGCGCGGCGGCCGTCGCGATGCCGCCGCCGGAGGTGCCGATGACGGCGGTGGGCTTGCCGTCGAACGAGCTCTCACCCCACGGGCGAGCGGCCCAGTCGAGCGCGTTCTTGAGCACCCCGGGGATCGAGCGGCTGTACTCGGGCGTCACGATGATGACTCCGTCGACGTCGGCGATCGCCTGCTTGAAATCACGGGCGACCTGCGGGTAGTCGGCGTCGTGGTCGGGCGAGTAGAAGGGGAGGTCCTTGATCGGGATCTCGACGAGGGTCGTGCCCTCAGGCGCGAGGCGCTCGAGAGCCTTGGCGAGGCGCCGGTTGATCGAGGTCGACGAGATGCTGCCGACGATGTAGCCGATGGTCCGATCGGTCATGGTTTCGTGCTCCTAAACAGAAAAGGAGGCCCCGGTTCGGGGACCTCCATGGTCATTCCGTAACGTTCCAAGTCGCGCCGCGTCCGGTCTATTCCATCCAGACGTATGAGTCCGCCGAGGCAATCTCCGCCGCGCGGGGGAGGCGCGCGCGAGCGGCCGCTCCGTACGGTGGAACCATGCTGACATTGACGGGAATCACCAAGAGCTACGGCGGTCGCCGCGTGCTCGACGACGTGACGTTCGACGTCCGGCCGGGACGGCTGACGGGGTTCGTCGGCGGCAACGGCGCGGGCAAGACGACGACGATGCGGATCGTCCTCGGCGTCCTCGCGAAGGACTCCGGCACGGTCACGCTCGACGGCGCCGAGGTCACCACGGCCGACCGCCGCCGCTTCGGCTACATGCCCGAGGAGCGCGGCCTGTACCCGAAGATGAAGGTCCTCGAGCAGATCGTCTACCTCGCCCGCCTGCACGGGTTCTCGAAGACGGATGCCTCGGCCCGCGCCACGGCTCTGCTCGAGCAGCTCGGACTCGGCGAGCGCCTCGGCGACAACGTCGAGACGCTCTCGCTCGGCAACCAGCAGCGCGCGCAGATCGCCGCGGCGCTCGTCCACGACCCCGAGGTGCTGATCCTCGACGAGCCCTTCTCGGGGCTCGACCCGCTGGCCGTCGACGTCGTCGCCGGCGTGCTGCAGGAGCGCGCCGCCGCAGGCGTGGCCGTGCTCTTCTCGTCGCACCAGCTCGACGTCGTCGAGCGCCTGTGCGACGACCTCGTCATCATCGCGGGCGGCGCGATCCGGGCAGCGGGCGTCGCGCGATGCGCTCCGCGCGGAGCACTCCCGCCGGCGGTTCGAGCTCGTCTCGACCGGTGACGCGGGCTGGCTCCGCGACGAGCCGGGCGTCGATGTCGTCGACTTCGACGGCGGCTACGCCGTATTCGACGCCGACAGCGACGAGACGGTCCAGCGCGTGCTCCGGCGGGCAGTCACCCAGGGCGACGTCGCCGCGTTCGCGCCGCAGCATCCCACCCTCGCCCAGATCTTCAAGGAGGTCATCGCGTGACCACGTCCGTCCAGGCTCCCGGCTTCGCCCAGAGCGCGTGGCTCGTCGCGGAGCGCGAGATCGGCTCGAAGCTGCGCAGCAAGTCGTTCCTCATCTCGTTCGGCATCCTTTTCGCCATCGCCCTGATCGGGGTGGTCTGGCTCGGCTTCA
Source organism: uncultured Actinomycetota bacterium (assembly GCA_963695125.1). Classification (GTDB taxonomy): domain Bacteria; phylum Actinomycetota; class Actinomycetes; order Actinomycetales; family Microbacteriaceae; genus Microbacterium. The sequence goes on along the minus strand of CAVOFY010000002.1, from coordinate 299,393 downwards.
GCGCGAAGAACGACACGGGCACGCCCGTCGCCGTCACCGCCGACGCCCAGCAGTACGTGCAGGACGCGAGCGGGCTCGAGGTCACCTCGGTCGATGACCGCGCGGCGGCCGAGGCGCTCGTCGCGTCGGGCGAAGTCGACGCCGCCATCGTGGCCGATTCCTCCTCGCCGACCGGGTTCGCCGTCATCGCCGAGAGCGACGTTTCGTCCTCGCTTCTGCTGAGCCTCGCCCAGCTTCCGACGACGGAGCTCCTCAGCCCCGAGGCCGCGACGAACTTCCTGGGCTATATCGCCGCGATCGGCTTCGGCATCATCTTCCTGTTCTCGGCGCAGACGTTCGGGTCGACGATCGCGGCGAGCGTCGTGGAGGAGAAGCAGACCCGCGTCGTCGAGCTGCTGATCTCGGCCATCCCCGTGCGCGCGCTGCTCGCCGGCAAGGTCATCGGCAACACGATCCTCGCGATGGGTCAGCTGCTGATCCTCGCGGCGATCGCCGTCGTGGGCCTCACGATCACAGGCCAGACCGAGCTGCTGCAGGGGATCGGAGCGCCCATCGCCTGGTTCGCGCTGTTCTTCCTTTTCGGGTTCATCCTTCTCGCGGCACTGTTCGCCGCCGCGGCGTCGATGGTCTCGCGCATGGAGGACATCGGGTCCACGACGACGCCGCTCCTCCTGCTCATCATGGCGCCCTACTTCCTGGTGATCTTCTTCTGGAACAACCCGGCCGTGCTCACGGTCATGTCGTACGTGCCGTTCTCGGCGCCCGTCGGGATGCCGATGCGCATGTTCCTCGGCCAGGCGGAGTGGTGGGAGCCGCTCGCTGTCGCTCGCGATCCTCATCGCGACGTGCATCGCGGCGATCCTCGTCGGCGCGAAGATCTATCAGAACTCGCTCCTGCGGATGGGCGCGCGCGTCAAGCTCCGCGAGGCCCTCGCGGGCTGACCCGCGACACCCGGACGCCCCGGCCCCGCACTCCGCGGCGGCCGGGGCGTCCGCGCGTCCGCGAGAGCGTCTGCGGCACGCACGAGGGCGAGGTGAGAGAACGCCTGCGGCATGTTGCCCGCCTGGCGACGACCGCCGACGTCGTACTCCTCCGAGAGGAGCCCGAGGTCGTTCTCCAGCGCGCACAGGCGGTCCATGAGAACGCGCGCGTCATCGACCCGGCCACTGCGGGCGTACTGCTCGACGAGCCAGAAGGAGCACGCGAGAAAGGGATGCTCGTCCCCCGGCAGCCCGTCGACGTCGGTATCGGTGCGGTAACGCAGCACGAGGCCGTCGCGCAGCAGGGTGCGCTCGATCTCGGCGACGGTTCCGAGCATGCGGGGGTCGTCGTAGGCGCAGAAGCCGACCTGCGGAAGGATCAGCAGCGAGGCATCCACTGCGGTCGTCGCGTAGTGCTGCACGAAGTGTCCGCCTGCGACGTCGAAGCCCCGCTCGTCGACCTCGGTGCGGATGCGGTCACGGAGCTGCTCCCACAGGGCGTCGTCGCCCTCGAGGCCGTACTCGCGCACCGCCCGCACACCGCGGTCGAGCGCCGCCCAGATCATGACGCGCGACTCCGTGAACATGCGGTCGTGCGAGCGGATCTCCCAGATCCCGCGATCGGGCCGGTCGAGCCACTCGATCATCTGTGCGAGCAGAGCACGCTGCAACGGCCATGTGAACGCGTCCTCGGCGACCCCGGCCGCCCTGGTCGCTTCGAGCGCGACCATGACGTCGCCGATGGCGTCGGCCTGATACTGCTCGAATGCTCCGTTGCCGACGCGGACGGGCGCCGACCCCGCGTAGCCGGGCAGGCTGTCGACGATCCGCTCCGTGAGGTCCCGCTCCCCCGCGATGCCGTACATGATCTGCACGTCGGCGGGATCCCCTGCGATGGCGCGAAGCAGCCAGGAGCGCCAGTGCTCTGCCGCCCCGTCGAAGCCGTGGCCGAGGAGTGCCTCGAGCGTCAGTGCCGCGTCGCGCAGCCAGACGTAGCGGTAGTCCCAATTGCGCGAGCCGCCGAAATCCTCGGGGAGCGACGTCGTGGGCGCGGCGACGATGCCGCCTGTGCTCTCGTGCGTGAGCGCCCGCAGGACGAGGAGCGAGCGCACAACCGAGTCGGCGTACGCGGCGCCGTGATCGATGCGGTCGGCCCAGTGCTGCCACCAGGCCCGCGTCGTCTCGAGCGACGCATCGACATCGAGCGGTGGCGGCACGTCACGATACGACCGGAACCACGCCAGGGTCAGATCGACGGTCTCACCGGCAGACACCGGGATCGTCGCGGAGTGCGCGTGGCCGTCCGCTTCGAGCGCGGCGCCGCGGATGACGACGGCGTCCGGTCCGGCCATCGCGACGAGGGCGGTCGGGCCCTCGTCGGCCAGCTTGCGCACCCACGGCAGCGCGCGGGCGTAGTCGAAGCGCAGGCGCATCACGTCGGCGAATTCGACCATCCCCGAGACGCCGACGATCCGGCGGACGACGTCGACTCGGTCGCGGACGACCGGCATCAGGTCGTGGACCTCGGCGATGCCGCCCTCGGTCTCCCAGCGCGTGACGAGCTCGAAGGTGTCGCCGTCGTACCGCCGCGAGGTCGTCGCGTGGCGGTCCGTGGGCCGAAGGCTCCAGGCTCCCTGCTCTTGGCCGCCGAGCAGCGCGCCGAAGACGGAGGGCGAGTCGAACCGAGGGACGCACAGCCAGTCGATACTCCCGCCCTTCGAGACCAGCGCCGCCGTGCGGCAGCTGCTGAGCAGGGCGTACTCCTCGATCGGTGCGGGCACGGTCTCGATCCGCGTCAGGGCTACCGGTCAGTTCTGCAGGACGGCGAGCACGTTGCCCGCGGGATCGCGGAACCACGCGATGTCGGGTCCGCCCCGGCCGCCGGATCGGAGGATGCCCTTGGAGTCGGTGGGGAACTCGTCGTCGCTGTAGATCTTCGTCACGACGCCCTTCTCGTTGAGCTCGTCGACGGCGGCGTCGATGTCGTCCACCGGAAAGTTCAGGATCGTGAAGCTCGCGGGCACATGATCGTGCTTCGTGTACGCGAGGACCCGTGCGCCCGACGCGAGATGCAGCTCGAGGAAGCCCATCTCGTTGTCGACCACGTCGATGCCGAGGATGTCGGCGTAGAACTCGCGGGCCGCCTCGGCGTCGTCGATCGAGAATCCGCTGAAGGCACGGTCGGTCGGGAATCGGGTCATGGGATCAGCATCCGCCCACGCGACCCTCCGTGTCGAGGGGGTCTGTCTCAGCGCTCGACGAGGATGCCGTCGGCGTCGGCCCACACGCGCCGGCCAGGGGTGAACGCGACGCCCGCGATCGTGACCGTCTCGTCCACCTCGCCGACGCCGTCCTTCGCGCTCTTGCGAGGGTTGGACCCCAGCGCCTTCACACCGATCGGCAGCTGCGCGATCGCCTCGCGGTCGCGGATCGCGCCGTGGACGATGATCCCGGCCCAGCCGTTCGCGACGGCGGATGCCGCGATGAGGTCGCCGACGAGCGCCGACTCGAGCGATCCGCCGCCGTCGACGACGAGTACGGCGCCGTCGCCCGGCGTCGCCAGGACCGCCTTCACGAGCGCGTTGTCGCGGTGGCACCGCACCGTCCGGACCGGGCCGTCGAACGCGACGCGTCCGCCCAGGTCATGGAACTGGATCGAGAGGGAGTCGAGCTCGTCTCCGCGCTCGTCGTAGAGGTCGGCGGTCGCGGTCATAGCGGCATCCTATGACGTCGGCGCCGGCGGGTTCACGTCGGGATGCAGCGTCGTGAAGAGCGAGTACGGCTCACCGTCGGGATCCGGCCCGCGCTCCTTGAACTCGTTCATCAGCTCGTAGAGCCGCGTCTGCAGCTCGGCCTTGTGCGCGGCGTTGAGCTTGAGCCCCATCCACGTCGAATCGAGCTCGGCGGGGTCGAGTCCCTCGATCTGCTGCAGGAACGTCTCGACGAGCACGTAGCCACCGTGCGGCATCGAGGTGCGCCACGACAGGCCGGTCGCGCGGTACGGCACTTCCCGTGCGCCTTGAGCACCCGCACGGGGCGGCTCGGCAGCGAGGAATCCGGTGCTGACGAGGGTGCGGACGTGGTGGAGCATCGTGCCGGGGTTCACTCCGAGGAGTTCTGCGAGCTCCTTGTTCGTGCGGCCCTCGAACGCGCACAGGCGCAGGACCCGCATCCGCAGGGGCGAGCTGAGGGCACGGGCCTTGGCCTGGAGGTCGGCGTCCTCGTCGTCGGGAAGCAGGACGATGCGGTCGTCCTGGCCATCGGCAGTGCCCATGCGTCGACCATAGCGTCCGCGATTGACAGCTCTCAATCACTGCCGCACACTGATTGACATGTCCCAATCACCGGACGATGCGCGCCCCGACGACCTCGAGGCCGAGGTCCTTGCCGAAGCGCGGGCCGAGGCGCCCACCCCCGCCCAGACGCGGCGCGTCGACGACGCCGTCGAGGCCGACCAGGCCGCGGGCGGCGCTCCGGCGAAGGGCCACAAGCCGTCGCTGTGGAGAGACGGCAACTTCCTGACCGTCTGGAGCGGCCAGGCGCTCGGGCAGTTCGGCGCGCAGATCACCGAGCTTGCGATCCCCGTGCTCGCCGTGCTGCTGCTGCACGCGACCGAGTTCGAAGTCGGCCTGCTCAACGCCGCAGGCACGGCCGCCTTCCTCGTCGTGGGGCTGCCCGCGGGCGCCTGGATCGACCGCATGCGCAAGCGCCGCGTCATGGTGTGGGCCGATCTGCTCCGCGCCGTCGCGCTCGCGTGCATCCCCCTCCTGTGGTGGGCGGGGTCGCTCGAGATGTGGCACCTCTACGTCGTGAGCCTCGTGGTCAGCGTCGCGACGGTGTTCTTCGACGTGTCGTATCAGAGCGTCGTGCCCTCGCTCGTCCGCGGCGACCAGATCGCCGAAGCGAACGGCAAGTTCGAATCGACGTCGCAGCTCGCCGGGATCGTCGGCCCTGCAGCGGGCGGCTGGCTCATCGGCATCCTCTCGGCGCCGCTCGCGATCCTGATCACGGTGGGCACCTACCTGGCATCCTTCGTCTTCCTCTCGGCCGCCCACGATGCCGAGAAGGTGCCCGAGAAGCACGAGCACGACCCGCTCGTGCGCTCGATCCGCGAGGGTCTCGCGTGGGTCTTCGGCAATCCGCTCCTGCGGCGGATCGTCGGCACGACGGGCGTGTCGAACCTCTTCAGCACGATCTCGTTCACGCTGCTGCCGATCTTCATCCTGCGCGAACTGGGCCTGTCGGCGCAGAGCATGGGCATCATCTTCGCGCTGAGCGCCGTGGGTGGGCTGGCGGGCGCGATCGCGACACCGCGCATCATCGCGCTGATCGGCGAAGCCCGGGCGATCCCCGTGAGCGCCATCGCCTTCTCGGCCGTGGCGCTCCTGCTGCCTGTCGCCGCGATGGTCCCGGCCATCGCGTTCCCGCTGCTCGTCGCGCAGGGCTTCATCGGCCTGTTCACCGTGCTGCTCTACAACATCACGCAGGTGACGTTCCGTCAGCGCATCACGCCCCCGCGCCTTCTCGGCCGCATGAACGCATCCATCCGATTCGTCGTGTGGGGTGTCATGCCGATCGCCTCGCTCGCGGCGGGTGGTCTGGGTGCGTGGCTCGGGGTGACGGCGACGATGTGGATCGGCGCGATCGGCCAGCTCCTGTCGGCGGCTTTCGTCGTCTTCGGTCCGTTCTGGCGCATGCGCGAACTGCCCCAGGCGGCCTGATTCACTCCTTCGGCGCTCTCCTGACGGCTCCCGCGATCGCCAGCGCGAGAGTCGCGAGGTAGGCAAGACCGACGATGGTCCCCGCGATCGAGCAGATGACACTGGATGCCTCGGGCCCGATCGCTCCGCTCGTCCAGACCGTGAGGGCGCTGTCGAGGGGCGGCCCGTCGCCCGCGTCCGGAACCGTGAGCGAAGCGAGCACGATCGCGCCCCACAGGATGAAGGTCGCGATGTCGTACGCGCGACGCGTGCGCTTGGCCTTGCGCACTTCGCGGTCGAACAGGGTGATGATCGGCGCCACGAACAGGAGCAGGATGACGAAGAACCCGTAGACGATCCCGAGAACGGCGAGCCAGCCCGCGTCGGCGCCGACGAAGGCGCGACCCACGAAGAAGAACGCGGGCAGGATGACCGCTGCGATCCACTGCGCGACGAAGACGAACCTGCCCGTGCCTGCGATCTGCATGCACAGACCGTATCGCGCGTGCCGTAGCCCTCGAAGAGATTCGGCGCAACCCGCACCGCCGAGCACGTGAACGTGGTTGGGTGTCCACATGGTTGCGCGCATCGTCTCGATCGGCACCGCCGTTCCTGCGATCCCCGTCGAGTCAGGAGCGCGTGCGCGAGTTCTTCGAGCGCCAGCCCGGAATCGACCGCCTGACGCGGCGGCTCATCGGCGCGGCGTTCAGCGCGGCGGGCATCGACCGCCGCCACACCGTGCTCACGCAGCTCGCGGAATCGGCGGCGGGGGTGGCCGGTGCGGGCGGAGTCGATTTCATCGGCGACGACGACCTGCTGCTCGTGCCGACGACCGGCGCGCGCAACGCCGTGTACACGCGCGTCGCGCCGAGCCTGTTCGCCGAGGCCGCGCGGATGGCGCTGGCCGAAGCCGCGATCGAGGCATCCGCCGTGACCCATGTCGTGACGGTGTCGTGCACGGGCTTCTTCGCGCCCGGGCCCGACTTCCGCCTCGTGCGCGACCTGGGACTGCGGATCGACACCGAGCGCTACCACGTCGGCTTCATGGGCTGCGCCGCGGCGCTTCCCGCGCTGCGGCTCGCGTCGCGCATCGTGGCGGCGCAACCCGACGCCGTCGTGCTCGTGGCGTGCGCCGAGCTGTGCTCGCTGCACGTGCGGCCCTCGGCCGACCCCGAGCAGATCGTCGCGGCGTCCGTGTTCGCGGACGGAGCTGCGGCGGCCGTCGTGACCGCGGACGAGTCGCTCGGCCGCGGGGGCGGGCTCGAGCTCGAGCGGTTCGCCACGGTGCTGACCTCGGACGGCGAGACCGACATGGTCTGGACGATCGGCGACGAGGGGTTCGAGATGACACTCTCGGGCGAGGTGCCCCGCATCATCGGCCGCGAGATCCAGGGAGCCGTCCACGGGTTTCTCGAGGGCGTGAAGCCCGATGCGTGGGCGGTGCATCCCGGCGGCCGCAGCATCCTCGACCGCGTCGAGACGGGCCTGGGACTCGATCCAGCCGCCCTGACGGCATCCCGCGCCATCCTGCGCGAGTACGGCAACATGTCGAGCGCGACCATCCTCTTCATCCTGCGCATGCTGCTGGACGACGACGCGATCGCCGACGGGGCGACCGTCTCGGCGCTCGCGTTCGGCCCCGGCCTGACGGTCGAATCCGCCCTCGTGACCAAGCGTCGGCCGGGCGCATGAACCTCGGAGTGCGCGACCACGATCTTCGCGAGCTCATGGACGACCCCGATTGCGACCCTGCGCTCCTGGATGCGACGCTTCGGCGCTTCGAGACGATCAACCGGCTCGTGTCGGCGTGGGGCACGGTCTACCGCACGCGGCTCGCACCGCACCTCGCCGGACTCGGCCGGCCGGCACGCGTGCTCGACCTCGGGTCGGGCGGCGGCGATCTCGTGCTGCGGCTGGCCGCGCTCGCGCGCCGCGACGGCTTCGACGTCGAGTGGACCGGCGCCGATCCGGACCCTCGGGCACACGCGATCGCCAGCGCGCGGAGCACGGATGGGGTGCGGTTCGTGTGCACCGACGCGGAAGCGCTCGTCGGTGCAGGCGTCCGGTTCGACGCCGTGCTCTCGAACCACGTGCTGCACCACCTCGACGAACTGGCGCCGTTCGCCGCACAGTCCCGCATGCTCGCGAGCGGCATCGTGCTGCACGGCGACATCGAGCGCAGCCGGCTCGCGTACGCGCTCTACACGGTCGGCGTGACGCCGTTCGCGCCGGGCACGCTTCTGCGCACCGACGGTCTGCGCTCCATCCGGCGCAGCTTCACGCGGCCCGAGCTGCAGGCGGCGCTCGACGACGCGGCGCCCGGCGCATGGTCGGTATCGACCCCCGCCGCGTTCCGCGTACTCGCCGTCGGGTCGGGCGATGCCTGACGTCATCGTGGTGGGGGCGGGTCCTGTCGGGATGCTGCTCGCGGGCGAACTCGCGCGCAGGGGCATCGACGCCTCGGTGTACGAGCGGCGCCCGCAGGCCGGCGGCGGATCGCGCGCGATCGGCATCCATGCACCTGTCCTCGGAGCCCTCGAGCGGTCGGGGGTCACAGACCGCCTGCTCGACCGCGCGCAGCGGGTCCCTCGCGGCGAGGCCCGGTCCGACGGCCGGATGCTCGGCGTCGTGCGATTCGACCGGCTGCCGATGCGCTTCCCGTTCGTCGCGACCCTCCCGCAGGCGATGACCGAGGCGGTCCTCGCGGGGGATGCCCCCGAGCCCCTGCGCGGCGCGGAGGTGCTCGCCGTGCGGCCCCGCGGCGACCGCGTGGGTGTGCGCGCCGGGGTCGCCGGGCACCTGACGGAGGCGGAGGCGCCACTGGTCGTCGTGGCGTCCGGCGCCGCCGGGCGTGGACTCGTCTACCGGTCCCCCGACGCGCACGATTACGGTGACCGGTATCTCATGGCGGATGTCGCGGTCCCGCCGCGAGCGGACGCCGACGTCGCGGTCGTCCACCTCGACCGGTCGGGCGTGCTCGAGTCCTTCCCGCTCCCCGGCGGTGCGCGGCGGTTCGTCGCGTGGGACCCGCCCGGGGCCGACGCAGCGCCCGACGTGCGCGTCGAGCGCCTGCGCGCATCGCTGCGTGAGCGGGGTGAGGATGCCGCGGCCTCGGCCATCACGACGGCGACCGGCTTCGGCGTGCGGCGGTTCGTCGCGCCGCGCCTGCGTCGAGGGCGACTCTTCGTGATCGGTGACGCCGCGCACGAGGTGAGCCCCATCGGCGGCCAGGGGATGAACCTCGGGCTGCTGGACGCGGTGACCCTCGCGCCGCTGCTCGCCGAATGGGTCCGGACGGGTGTGCCGCCCGAGCCCGCGCTGCGCCGTTGGGAGCGCCGCCGCGTGCGCAGCGCGCGCACCGCGGCCCGCCTGGCCGCACTCAACACGTCGCTCGGACGCCCCCTGGGCACGACCGCGAACGCGGCCCGACGCGGCGCGGTCAGCGCGATGCTCGCGGGGGCCGCGGGCTCGGTGTTCGCGCGGGCCTACGCGATGGGCTTCGACCGCGACGCGTGACGGAAGCATCCCGAGCCCCGCTCCCCCTCGTGTGACTCAGACTTACCGTTCACGGAAAGTGTAAGTCTGAGTCACGACGTCATGCGGTCTCGTCAGCCTTCCTGCCCGACGCGACGGACCGCTCAGGCGGCGAGCGCCGAGCCCGACACGATGAGCTGCGCCGCGAGCAGCAGCGCCGAGAGCATGACGAGCCGGAAGAGCACTCGCGCCGGCGGCCGCACGAGGGCGCGCACGACCGTCGCCGCGGCCACCGCGACGACCGCACCGAACAGGATCCATGCGAACAGGGGAATCGCCGAGGCAACCCCGGCAACGGGCCCGAGCAGCACGGCGAGCGCCCCGACGAGCACCGAGCAGGCCGCGATGACGGCCGACGCCCGCATGCCGAGCCGGTGCGGCAGGCCGCGAACGCCGGTGCGGGCGTCGTCGTCGAGGTCGGGCAGCACGTTGGTGAAGTGGACGGCGACACCGAGCGCGGCGCCCGCGATCCACGCCCACCACGCGGCGAAGGCAGGAAGCGCCGCCGACAGCGTCGCGAGCGACGGGAAGATGCCGAAGCTCACGGCGAACGGCACGACCGAGAACACGGTCGACTTGAGCCCTGCGTTGTAGGCCCACGCCGACCCCAGTGCCAGGGCGTGGGCCGCCAGCATCCGCCACCCGAGGGCCGCCGACAGCACGAGCGCGACCGCGAGGGCGACGGATGCTCCGAGCCACGCCGCGCGCAGGCTGATGTCACCGCGCGCGAGCGGCTTGTCTCGACGACCGACCGCGCGATCCCGAGCCGCGTCGAGGGCGTCGTTCGAGATGCCGACCGAGAGCTGCCCCGCCAGGACCGCGAGCGTCAGCGCCGCGAGGCGCCACGGCTCGAGGGCGACCGCGATCCCGAGCCCGAGCGCGAGCGCCGTGACGACGAGTGTCGGACCCGGATGGGACGATCCCCACAGCGCTCGCACCGTTCGCACGCTCGATCATCCCACTCGGGGTCAGTCCTCCTCGAGGATCGCCTCGATCACGTCGTCCTCCGGCTCGCGGTCCTGCGGAGCCCCCGTCGTGAGGGCGAGCGCAGAGCCGTCGGCCGAGACATCCACCCGCACGATGTCGCCGTCGTGGATCGTCCCCGCCAGGATGCCCATCGCGAGCCGGTCCTGGATCTCGGACTGGATGAGCCGACGCAGCGGGCGCGCCCCGAAGAGCGGGTCGTAGCCGCGCTCGGCGAGCCACGCGCGAGCGTCCGGCGTGACGGCCAGCACGAGACGGCGATCCTTCAGCCGGCGCTGCAGAGCGTCGACCGAGAGCTCGACGATCTGCGCCAGATCGTCCTCGTTGAGAGCGTGGAACACGACGGTGTCGTCGAGGCGGTTGACGAACTCGGGGCGGAACGCCTGACGCACGAGCGCCAGGACCTGCTCACGCTTCTCTTCGGTCGACAGCGTCGGGTCGATCAGGATCGGTGAGCCGAGGTTCGACGTGAGGATCAGGATGACGTTCGTGAAGTCGACCGTACGGCCCTGACCGTCGGTCAGGCGACCGTCGTCCATGACCTGCAGGAGGACGTCGAAGACCTCGGGGTGCGCCTTCTCGACCTCGTCGAGCAGCACGACCGAGTACGGACGCCGGCGCACGGCCTCCGTCAGCTGACCGCCCTGCTCGTAGCCGACGTAGCCCGGAGGGGCGCCGACGAGCCGCGAGACGGAGTGCTTCTCGCCGTACTCCGACATGTCGATGCGCACCATGGCGTGCTCGTCGTCGAAGAGGAACTCGGCGAGCGCCTTGGCGAGCTCGGTCTTGCCGACACCCGTCGGCCCGAGGAACAGGAACGAGCCGGTCGGGCGGTTCGGGTCGCTGATGCCGGCCCGCGAGCGGCGCACGGCGTCGGCGACCGTCTTGACGGCGTCCTTCTGGCCGATGATCCGCTTGCCGAGCTCGCGCTCGAGGTTGACGAGCTTCTCGGTCTCGCCCTGCATCAGGCGCCCGACCGGGATGCCGGTCCAGGCCGCGATGACCTTGGCGATGTCCTCCTCCGTGACCTGGTCTCCGACCATCCGTCCCTCGCCCTCGACGGTGCTCTCGGCGCGCTCAGCGTCCATGAGCCGTCGCTCGAGGGCCGGGATGTCGGCGTACAGCAGGCGCGAGGCCCTCTCGAGGTTGCCCTCGCGCTGGGCGCGGTCGGCGTCGATGCGCGCCGCGTCGAGCTGCGTCTTGAGGTCGCCGACGAGGTTGAGCGACGCGCGCTCGGCCTCCCAGCGTGCCTGCAGCTCCTTGAGGCGCTCCTGCTCGGTCGCGAGTGTGGCCCGCAGGGTCGCGAGACGCTCCTTCGAGGCGTCGTCCTTCTCGCGCTTGAGCGCCATCTCCTCGAGCTTGAGTCGGTCGACGTGCCGCCGCAGCTCGTCGATGACGAGCGGGGCCGAGTCGATCTCCATGCGCAGACGCGACGCGGCCTCGTCGATCAGGTCGATGGCCTTGTCGGGCAGCTGGCGGCTCGGGATGTAGCGGTTCGACATCGCCGCGGACGCGACGAGGGCGCCGTCCGCGATCGCGACCTTGTGGTGCGCCTCGTAGCGCTCCTTGAGGCCGCGCAGGATCGCCACGGTGTCCTCGACGTTCGGCTCACCGACGTACACCTGCTGGAAGCGACGCTCGAGCGCGGCATCCTTCTCGATGAACTCGCGGTACTCGTTGAGCGTCGTCGCCCCGATGAGGCGCAGCTCGCCGCGGGCGAGCATCGGCTTGAGCATGTTGGAGGCCGCGACCGACCCCTCGCCGCCGCCCGCGCCCATGAGCACGTGCAGCTCATCGATGAACGTGATGACGCGGCCCTCGGACTCGGTGATCTCCTTGAGAACGCTCTTGAGCCGCTCTTCGAACTGGCCCCGGTACATCGCGCCGGCGACGAGCGCCGACATGTCGAGGCTGATGAGCTCCTTGCCCTTGAGCGACTCGGCGACGTCGCCCGCGACGATGCGCTGGGCGAGACCTTCGACGACGGCGGTCTTGCCGACGCCGGGCTCGCCGATGAGCACGGGGTTGTTCTTGGTCCGGCGCGTCAGCACCTGGCTGACCCGCCGGATCTCGCTGTCACGACCGATGACCGGGTCGAGCTTGCCCTGGCGCGCTCGGTCGGTCAGGTTGATCCCGTACTGCTCGAGTGCGCTCTGCGTGTCCTCCTGGCCGGGCTGCTGCGTGGCGTTCATTCACTCTCCTGAAATCCGCGGACTCAAAGTTGAGCCCTGATGACTCAAGTTTAACAGGGGAGGGATGTCGTGGCAATGGTCAGGCGACGGACTCCAGCGCTGGGGCCGCGCTCTCCATCGACTCGGTCGCGCAGCAGAATCGGGCGCGGTACGCCGTGGGGGTCGTGCCGAGGGTGCGCGCGAAGTTCTGACGGAGCACCGCCGCCGAGCCGAAGCCGCTCTCGTATGCGATCCGGTCGAGCCCCAGCTCGGTCTTCTCGAGCAGGCGCTGCGCGTGCATGATGCGCTGTCGCGCGAGCCACGCCGCCGGCGTCGCCCCGAAGTCGGCCTTGAAGCGGCGGGCGAACGTGCGCGGAGACATGTGCGCCCTGGCCGCGAGCTGGTCCACCGTGAGCTCGGCACGGAGGTTGTCGAGCATCCAATCGCTCACCGGCGCGAGCGACAGCGACTGCACCTCGGGCAGCGGCCGGTCGATGAACTGGGCCTGGCCACCGTCGCGCTGGGGCGGCACGACCATGCGGCGGGCGATCCTGTTGGTCATCTCGGCGCCGAGCTCCTGCCGCAGCAGGTGCAGGCACGCGTCGAGTCCTGCAGCCGTGCCGGCGCTCGTGATGATGCGCCCGTCCTGCACGTAGAGGACGTCGGGGTCTACCTCGACCTTCGGGTACATCGCCGCCATGATGTCGGTGTACATCCAATGGGTCGTGGCCTTGCGCCCGTCCAGCACTCCCGCCGCGCCGAGGATGAACGATCCGCTGCAGACGCTCAGCACCCACGCGTCGCGCGCGACGGCATGGCGGACGACATCGAGCACGCGTTCGTCGGTGTTCGGCCAGTACTCGCGCGGCGTGGGCGAGACGACCACGAGATCGGCCTCGTAGGCGAACGAGAGGTCGTCATCGACGTTGAGCGAGAAGCCGAGCTTCGACGTCACTGCGCCGGGTTCGGGCGTCACGACGCGGAAGTCGAAGTTCGGGATGCCGTCATCCGTGCGATCGAGCCCGAAGGCCTCGCAGGCAACTCCGAACTCGAACGGGGCGAACCCGTCCTGGACGATGACGGCGACGGTCTTCATGGACAGCTCCTGAGGGCGTGTGGCAGGAATCACGCGAACTGTGGCCATCCTGCCACTCGTGGCAGTCAAAGCGCAAGCGTAGCTTTACTGCCATGTTCCTGGTGTACGTACTCGCAGCCCTCGCGGCCCTCGCGGTCGCTTCCACCCTCCACGCGCTCTCGAAGGACGGCTACCACCGCATCCCGACGGATCGCTCGCGCCTGCCGTGACACCTGCCGTCGGCGAATGTCAGCCGCGGACGCGGTCGTAGACCTCGATCATCGCGGCGGTCCGCGACGACTGCCTGAAGCGGTCGCGGACCGTCGGATCGGGAGTCGGCGCAGTGCCGGCGTCGATGTCGGCCACGGCACGGCGAAGCGTCTCGGCGAGACCCGCGACCGAGTCGTCGGCCACCGCCCAGATGCCCGAGCCGAGCTCGGCGGCGAGGTCGGGGTCGCTCACGACCGCGGGCGTGCCGAGCGACGCCGCCTCGAAGATGGTCATGCCCTGCGTCTCGAAGCCGATCGAGGTCTGCACGACCGCGTCCGCGGCCTGGATGCGCCGCAGCGTCTGGGCGTACGGCATGCGACCGGCGAAGACGACGGATGCCGCTCCCCCGCTGCGCGCGACGAGTCTGCGGGCGGCGGCCAGCTGACCACCGCCGCCGATGACCTCGACCTCGGCGTGCACGCCCGACTCCGCGAGCGCCTCGAGGAACGGCAGCAGGCGCTTCTCGGGGCTCATGCGGCCGATCCACACGAGGCGCGCGGGGCCAGGCCGACGACCGGTCGCGCCGTCCGCCAGGGCCGACTCGAGGATGTCGTCATCGATGCCGTTCCAGACGACATCGATGTGTCCGACCGCAGGCACCCCGCGCTGCGCCTCGAGGCGCTCGGCGAAGTGGGAGGACGGCGTCGTGACGGCATGCGAGCGCTCCGCGAACCGCCGCAGGAACGACCAGCCGTCGCGCCCCGGCGTCGGATCGGCGAGCGCCTTCCGCTGCCATGCGTTGAGCACACGCAGCACGAGCCCCGGGAACGGCGCCGTGGCCCGGATGCCGACATCCACGCGGTTGTGCATCGTGTGCACGACCGGGATGCCGTGCCGTCGCGCGTAGCGGTGGCCGATGAAGGCCCCCCAGAAGTCGGCCTGCACGTGCACGATGTCGACCGGTGGGCGGCCGGCGAGAGCTTCGTCGACCCGGCGGTCGGTGCGACGGCCAGGCCATGTGAACGAGTACTCGCGATCGAGCGTGATGGGGATCGACGGCAGGTCGACGTAGGCGTTGTCGTCGCTCCCCGTTCCGTGCGTGCATCGCCGGCGCGACGATCGTGACGACGTGGCCCGCCTTCTCGAGGAACCTCCGCTGCAGGCGCATCGAGACCTGAGCACCGCCGAGCGACTCGACGTGCTGGTCGCCGAACATCACGACGTGCACGGTCGCTACTCGGGAAGAGGCTCGCCGCGATACAGCGCCTCGAACGTGTCGAGGGTGCGGTTGATGTCGTGCACCACGACCCCTTCGAGCGAGGCCTGCTGCATCCGGAGCCGTTCTTCAGGCGTCTGGGTGAGGACGGTCGTCAGCTTGGCGGCGAGGTCGTCCACGTCGCCCGGCTCGAACAGATACCCGTTCTCGCCGTCGTGGACGAGGTGCGGCAGCGCGACGGCGTTCGCCGCGACGATCGGCAGACCCGAGGCCATGGCCTCCATCGTCGCGATCGACTGCAGCTCGGCGATCGACGCGATCGCGAAGACGCTCGCGCGCGTGAGACATGCGCGCAGCTCCTCGTCGGAGGTCCGCCCGTGGAACGTGACGCGATCCGTGAGCCCGAGCTCTGCCGTGAGACGTTCGAGGTTGCGCTGCTGGTCGCCCTTGCCCACGATGTCGAACGTGACGTTCAGCGCGGGATCGAGCTTCGTGATGGCGCGCGAGGATGACGTCGATCTGCTTCTCGGTCGTCAGGCGCCCGACGAAGACGATGCGGTTCGCCTCGCGGGGCGAGAGGTCGGCCGTGTAGTTGCGGGCGTCGATGCCGCAGGAGATCGGGATGACGCCGTCGATGTCGATCGTCGCCTCGAGGAAGTCGGCAGCACGGCGCGTCGGCGTCGTGACGGCGCGCATCATGTCGAACGTCCGCTTCCCGTCAGCCCAGGCGAGCTTGACGACGAACTTGTCGAGCACGGGCGGCAGCGTGGTGAAGTCGACGACGTTCTCGGCCATGACGTGGTTCGTCGCGATCATCGGGATGCCGCGCTTGCGCGCCTCTCGTGCAAGACCGCGTCCGATCACGATGTGGGACTGGATGTGCACCACGTCGGGCTGGAACTCGTCGAGCACCTTGCGGGCGTAGTGCTTCGACATCCACGGCAGCACGTACGTCAGCCAGTCGTGCGGCAGATACCGATAGGCCGGCAGGCGGTGCATCGTCATCGACTGGCCCTCGACGACCTCGGTGAACGTGCCGTGCTCGCGATGCGTCGCGCTCGGCGCCATGACATGGACGTCATGGCCGCGCTCGACGAGACCCGCGGCGAGACGCTCCGTGAAACGCGCCGCACCGTTGACGTGGGGCAGGAATGTGTCGGTCCCGATGAGCACCTTGAGCGGACGACGGTTCGCCGAATCGGCAGAGGAGTCGGCGGGCGGCGCGGGTACGGTCACGGGGGAAGGCGGCCTGTCTGTGCGGGGGAATCGCGCAGGAGTGTGCTCGTGCGGCTCTTCCACTGTACCCGAGAGGCGTCGCGGAGCCCCGGAGCGGGCTCGTACGCTGGAGGCATGCCGCGATTGAAGTCCGACGCCGATCCCGCCCTGTGGGTTCCCGTGACCGAGTCCCTCGGGTGGCGCGGACGGCGACACCGCAAGGCGGCGATCCGGATGCTGCTCGCGCAGGCGAACCGCGCCATGGGCGCCCAGGACCGCCCGGCGAGCCCGTTCGCCGCGTGGGCCATGAGCCAGGCCGCGCCCCTGCTCATGCGCCGCGCGGCCGGACGCGTGCTCGTGTGGGTGTGGAAAGCCGACCCCGAGCTCGTCGTCGTCATGGCCCAGGTGCAGGAAGCCACGGCGCAGCTGCGCACAGCGCGCGCCATGATGCCGATCGAGTACGACGACACCGAGACGTTCCGAAACCCCTTCCTCGGCGTCGGCGAGAAGCTCGCGATGCCGCTCCCGCAGGACCCCCGCACACCCCCCTTCGCCACCTACACCTGGGACACCGGCACGCACGTCATCACCGTGACGGCCGTGTGCGCCGAACGCGAGCGCTTCGGCACGGTGCTCCCCGCGATCGACGACATCGCGCGCGCGCTGCGGGTCGTCGACGACATCGCGGTCGGCGAGAGCCCCGATGTCCTGAGATTGGACCCGTCATGACCGTGCATCCCGCATCCGGACGCCCCATCCGCATCGGCATCCAGCTCGCGCCCCAGCACACCACCTATCGCGAGTTCCGCGACGCCGTCCTGCGCGCGGAGGACCTCGGGGTCGACGCGATCTTCAACTGGGACCACTTCTTCCCCCTGACCGAGCCGTTCGACGCGGCGCACTTCGAGGCCTGGACGCTGCTCGCCGCGATCGCCTCCGAGACCGAGCGCGTCGAGTTCGGGCCGCTCGTCAACTGCAGCTCGTACCGCAACCCCGATCTGCAGGCCGACATGGCCCGCACGATCGACCACATCAGCGGCGGGCGCTTCATCTTCGGAACGGGATCGGGCTGGGCGCAGGACGACTACGACGGGTACGGCTACGAGTTCGGCACGGTCGGATCGCGGCTCGATGCCCTCGCCGACGACCTCCCGCGTATCCGCCGGCGCTGGGAGCTCCTGGATCCTGCTCCCGTCCGCGACATCCCGATCCTCATCGGCGGCCAGGGCGAGCGCAAGACGCTGAGGCTCGTCGCCCAGCACGCCGACATCTGGCACACGTTCACGCGGATGGAGGATCTGCCGCGCAAGATCGGCGTGATGCACGAGTGGTGCGAGCGGGAGGGGCGGGATGCCTCGACGATCGAGCTCTCGACGGGTTACACGATCCGCGGGTTCGGTCCTCTGCTCGCCGAGGACGCGCCGCAGCGCCTGTACGACCTCGGCTTCCGCCTGCTCATCCCCGCGATCGACGGACCCGACTACGACCTGTCGGTCCTGGGTCCGCTGCTCGAATGGCGCGACCGCGTGAACGCCGCGGGCTGATCCCCGCGCGGCCCCGGACCGCGTTCGCCCGCAACACTGGCCCTGCACGCGAAACGGGTCCATCATTGCGGTGTTGCTCCTCCGCTTCGGACCTCGATGACCGGCGAGCGCATCGGGAGCACCTGACCGTCGGCATGCGCGCCGACTCGATGAAGGGATGAGCATGGTTGATTTCCGGTACGGTCCGGTCGAGTTGTATCTCGTCGGCTTCGAGGGCGATCGACCCGATCCCGGCGTCATCCGGGCTCTGGCCGATCTGGTCGCGAGCGGGCTCCTGCGCCTGCTCGACTTCGTCGTCGTCTCGAAGTCCGAGACGGGCGATGTCGACATCGTCGAGATCGAGAACGCGTCGGCCCTCTACGGGCTCGACGACCTGGAGCTCGCCGAGCTGGGGATCGCGGGCGAGGAGGACATCCTCGAGCTCGCCGAACTCGTCCCCGAGGGAGGCACCGCGCTCGTCGTCGCGCTGGAGCTCGCGTTCGCCCGCACGCTCGCCGAGAACCTCG
This sequence comes from uncultured Actinomycetota bacterium, assembly GCA_963695125.1. Lineage (GTDB taxonomy): Bacteria > Actinomycetota > Actinomycetes > Actinomycetales > Microbacteriaceae > Microbacterium. The sequence continues at coordinate 281,257 of CAVOFY010000002.1, read as the reverse complement.
CCAGGGCCGGCGCCGTCGTGCTGAGCGCCGAGCGCATCCCCGCCCCCATCGTCAACGCGGTGATCGACGCCGCACAGTCCGAAGGAGAATGACCATGATCCGTCGCGTAGGACGCCCCGGCCTCATCGGGCTCGCCGCCCGCACCGCCGTCGTCGCCGGCACCGCCAGCGCTGTCTCGGGGGCTGTGTCGAACAGCCAGCAGAAGAAGGCACAGGCCCAGTACGAACAGGAGCAGTATCAGGCGGCGCAGCAGCAGGCGCAGATCGACGCCGCAGCCCAGCAGGCTGCGGCGCAGTATGCCGCACCGGCGGCCGCAGCCCCGGCGCCGCCCGCGCCTGCGGGCGGCGTCGACATCGTGGCGGAACTGCAGAAGCTCGCCGCCCTGAAGGATGCCGGCGTCCTCGACGATGCCGAGTTCGCCGCAGCCAAGGCCAAGCTCCTCACGTGACGTCATGTGAGGGGGCTCGCACCCCCTCACATGGTCGTCACTCGATCGACTCCTGGCCGTCGAAGCCGGGAACGAGCAGGACGCTGCCGGTGGGCAGCGTCTCCTCGGCCTCGATCGCGTCGAGATCGGTCGCGGCCTGCTCGAACTGCGACTGGTACAGGCGCCAGTACGCTCCGCGCGCCGCGATGAGCTCGTCGTGCGAGCCCTTCTCGACGATGTCGCCGTGCTCCATCACGAGGATGAGGTCGGCGTCGCGGATCGTCGAGAGGCGGTGCGCGATGACGAAGGACGTGCGCCCCTGACGCAGCAGGTTCATCGCCTGCTGGAGCAGCAGTTCGGTCCTCGTGTCGACGGACGACGTGGCCTCGTCGAGGATGAGCACCGACGGCTGGGCGATGAACGCCCGAGCGATCGTGATGAGCTGCTTCTCGCCGGCCGAGACGTTCGACGCGTCCTCGTCGAGGACCGTGTCGTAGCCGTCGGGAAGGGAGTGCACGAAGCGGTCGACGCGCGTCGCCGTGGCCGCTTCCACGATCTCGGCGTCGGTGGCCGACTCCCGCCCGTACCGGATGTTGTCGCGGATCGTCCCGGCGAACAGCCAGGGGTCCTGCAGCACCATGCCGGTGCGCGAGCGCACGTCGTCGCGGGTGAGCTGGGCGATGTCCTGCCCGTCGAGCAGGATGCGCCCGCCGTCGAGCTCGTAGAACCGCATGATCAGGTTGACGAGGGTCGTCTTTCCGGCGCCTGTCGGTCCGACGATCGCGACCGTCTGGCCCGGCTCCACGCGGAAGGACAGGTCGGTGATGAGCGGACGGTCGGGCGAGTACGAGAACCGGACGTGCTCGAACTCGATCACGCCGTCGCCGTCGACCGGCGTCGGGGCGTCGGGGTCATCAGGAGCCTGCTCCTCGGCGTCCAGCAGCTCGAAGACGCGCTCGGCCGACGCGACGCCGGACTGCACGATGGCGGCCATTCCACCCAGCTGCGACAGCGGCTGCGTGAACTGCTGCGAGTACTGGATGAAGGCCTGCACGTCGCCGAGCCGGAGCTGCCCGCCCGCGACCATGACGCCGCCGAGCACCGCGATGCCGACGTACGTGAGGTTTCCGATGAAGGTCATGCCCGGCATGATCACGTTCGAGAGGAACTGCGCGTGGAAGCTCGCCTGGTACAGCTCCTCGTTCTCGATCTCGAACTTCTCGCGCGAGTCCTGCTCGCGCCCGTAGACCTTGACGAGCGCGTGGCCCGAGAAGGACTCCTCGACGCGGGCGTTCAGGAGTCCCACCTTGCGCCACTGGATGCCGAACGCCTTCTGCGACTTCGGCCCGATGATGCCGAAGATGACGCCCATGAGCGGCAGCGACACGAGGGCCACCAGCGCGAGCTGCCATGAGATCGAGAACATCATGATGAGCACGCCGATGACCGTCAGCACCGAGGTCAGCGCAGACGAGAGGGACTGCTGCATCGTCTGCGTGATGTTGTCGATGTCGTTCGTCACGCGCGAGATGAGGTCGCCGCGCTGCACCCGGTCGAAGTAGGACAGCGGCAGGCGGTTGATCTTCACCTCGACGTCCTGACGCAGGCGCCACATCGTGCGGACCATGATGATGTTGATGACGTAGCCCTGCACCCAGCTCAGGAGCGACGAGACGACGTAGATCGCGAGCACCGCGACGATCACCATGCGGAGCGCATCGAAGTCGACCCCCGCGCCGACGGTGAAGTCGTTCATCGCCCCGACGATGTTGGCGAAGTCGGTCTGCCCGGCGGCCTGGAGGGCCGCCACGACATCGGCCTGCGACGTGCCCGCGGGGAACTGCGCCGCGAGCCCCGCCGATACGGCGCCCTCGAAGATGATGTTCGTCGCCTCGCCGAGGACCTTCGGGGCGATGACGGCGAGTACGACGCCGAACGCGCCGAGGATCGAGACGAGCGTGAACGCGAACGCGTGCGGCTTGAGCAGCCCGATGAGCCGTCGGAAGCTCTTGCCGAAGTCGCTCGCCTTGCCCGGCTTGACGCTGTCCCAGTCGCCGGAGCTCTGCCGTGCCTGCTCCGCGAGCTCGAGCTCGACGCGGTCTTCTTCGCTGATGATCTCTGGAGCGCTCATGCCTGCACCGCCAGCTGCGAATCGACGATCTCTCGGTAGGTGGGACTGGATTCGACCAGCTCCTCATGCGTCCCGAGTCCGACCATCCGGCCGTCCCTCGAGCACGACGATGCGGTCGGCCTCGGTGATCGTCGAGATGCGCTGCGCGACGACGATCTTGGTCACGTCGGGCAGCGCACGCCAGAGCGCCTGGCGCAGGCGCGCATCCGTCGTGAGGTCGAGGGCCGAGAAGGAATCGTCGAAGACGAGGATGTCGGGCTGATGCACGATCGCGCGCGCGATGGCGAGACGCTGACGCTGCCCGCCCGACACGTTCGTGCCGCCCTGTGCGATGCGTGCGTCGAGCCGGCCTTCCATCTGCTCGACGAAGTCGCGCCCCTGCGCGATCTCGAGCGCAGCCCACAGCTCCTCGTCCGTCGCCTCCTCACGCCCGAAGCGCAGGTTCGAGGCGACCGTGCCCGAGAAGAGGAAGGGACGCTGGGGCACCAGGCCGATCCCCTTCCACAGCCGGTCGAGATCGGCATCACGCACATCGACGCCGCCGACGAGCACGGCGCCGTCTGTGACGTCGAACAGCCGAGGGATGAGCGACACGAGCGTCGTCTTGCCCGCGCCTGTCGAGCCGACGACGGCGACGGTCTCACCCGGTGCCGCGGCGAACGTGATGCCCTGAAGCACGGGTTCCTCGGCGCCCGGGTAGCTGAACTCGACGTCGCGGAACTGCACCGAGCCGGGCGAGGGGAAGTCGGTGACGGGATCCACGGCACGCGCGAGCGTGGACTCGCTCGCGAGCACCTCGCCGATGCGCTCGGCCGAGACGGCGGCCCTCGGGATCATGATCACCATGAAGCTCGCCATGAGCACGCCCATGAGGATCTGCGCGATGTACTGCATGAACGCGAACAGCGTGCCCACCTCGATGCTGCCGGCGTTCACCTCGATCCCGCCGAACCAGATGACGCCGACGATCGTGACGTTGAGCACGAGCATCGCCATGGGGAACAGCAGCACGAACAGCGAGCCGACCTTGCGCCCGACGACCATGATGTCGGTGTTCGCGACGCCGAAGCGCTCCTCTTCGATGTCTTCGCGGACGAAGGCCCGCACGACGCGCACACCCGTCAGCTGCTCGCGCAGGACGCGATTCACGGCATCGAGCTTGGCCTGGAACTGCCGGAAGAGGGGCACCATCCGGCTGACGATGAGCAGCACGAAGATCAGGAGCAGAGGCACCGCGACGGCGATGAGCCACGCGAGGCCGACGTCCTGACGCAGCGCCATGATGACACCGCCGATCGCGAGCAGCGGCGCGGTCACGAGCATCGTCGACCCCATCATCGCGAGCATCTGCACCTGCTGCACGTCGTTCGTGTTGCGGGTGATGAGCGATCCGGGGCCGAAGGCCGAGACCTCGCGCTCCGAGAAGGCGCTCACCTTCTCGTAGACGTCCCGCCGGATGTCGCGACCGGCGGCCATCGACGCCCGTGCGGCGAAGTACGTCGCGATGATCGCGGCGACGATCTGCCCGAACGAGATCACGAGCATGAGTGCGCCGGTCGACCAGATGTACGCGACGTCGCCCTTCGACACGCCCTGATCGATGATGTCCGCGTTGAGGCGCGGCAGATAGAGCGTCGCGACCGCCGACGCGATCTGGAACACGAGCAGAGCCGCCAGCAGCCATCGATAGGGCTTGAGGTAGCGGAAGAGGAGTCTGCCGAGCACGGTCTCTCCAGGGGTAGAGCGGAAGAGGGAGCGCGACGAGGCCGGGATGCCGCGGTCGGCCCGAGCGCTTGTACAGGCTACGTCCGGGCGCCGACACGGCTCCCACCCTGCGCTACGCCCTGAGCGAATCGACGAGGCTACGGCACCGGCGACGAGCGCGCAGCACCGGCATCCCCCGACAGCCATCTCAGCCAGCGCGCGCCCGGATCGCCCTCGAGCACGAGGGCGCGGACGAGCAGCGTCAGCGGAATCGAGAGGATCGCGCCGAGAGGACCGATCACGAACGTCCAGAAGATGACCGAGAAGAAGCTCAGCGTGAGGCTGAGATCCACCGCGTCGCTCACGAACTTCGGCTGGATGAGCACCTGCAGCGTCACGTTGACGACGCAGTAGATCGCGATCACGCCGAGCATCATGGGCCAGCCGCCGACGACGAGCGCGAGGAGCGCGGGCGGGATCAGCCCCAGGATGAAGCCGATGTTGGGGACGAAGTTGGTGACGAACGCGAGGATCGCCCAGACCACCGGAGCAGGGATCCCGAGCGCCCACAGGGCGAGGCCGTCGATGATCGCCACGATCGCGCCGAAGATCGCGTTGACGACGTAGTAGCGGCGCACGCCGGAGTTGTATGCCTGGAAGCGTCGCATCGTGGGGCGGATGTGCGCGCCGAAGGATGCCTCGGCCCTCGCGTACCTCGCGCCGTCGGCGGCCATGAAGATGACGTAGGCGAGCACGAAGAAGAACGCGGTCAGCACTCCCAGGACCGTCCCGCCGAGCGACGCCGCGAACGAGGCGATCGTCTCGGGGGCGAGCAGGGCACCCGTCGCATCCGCCGCCTCGTCGTCGACGCCGACGGACTGCAGCCACGCCACCACCGATCGCGCGGTCGCCTGGAGCTCGTCCGCATAGTCGGCCACGAGCCGCACGAACTGGGTTCCCGCGAACCACAGCAGCAGCACCATGACGGCGAGGATGAGGTAGGCGAGCACGATGACGGCGGTCGTGGCGGTCCACCTCGGCCAGCCGAGCCGTTCGATCGTGTGCCGCAGCGGGTGGCAGATGATGACGATGACCGCGGCGAGCGCGAGCGGGCCCACGAGCTCTCGCGCGACCGAGAGCCCCGCGAGCGCTATCACGGCGGCCGCCAACCCGAGCAGCACGCGCAGCATCGGCGACAGGGCGGGTGTCGCGGGGGTGGGCGGCGTGACGCGCTTCACGTCGCCAGGCTAGGGTCCCGCCGCGCTCAGGTCGAGAGGGTGGGCGGCTCAGTCGGGGGCGTCCTCCGGTGCGGAGCCCTTCGACTTCGTCCGGTGCACGCGCGGCATCGGGACCGGCATCTCGGGTCGGGGGGTCGCTCGCGACACGCGTTCGAGCACGGAGGACGAGATCGTCGCGACGATGAGGCCCACCAGCACGACACCGCCCGCCATCAGCAGGACGGCCGCGATGCGGCCGGGAACGGTCACCGGAACATAGTCTCCGTAGCCCACCGTCGTGATGGTGCAGAACGCCCACCAGACGGCGTCGCCGAAGCTGTCGATGCTGGCGCCCGGCGCATGCCGCTCCGCCTGGAGCACGATGAGGGCGATGTACCAGACGAGCAGCATGGCCGACCCGACACCGTAGATGAGCAGGCGTGCGCGGAGGTTCGAGCCCGCTGAGCGGTGGAACGTGGCCAGGCGCGTGAACGTGTCGAGGAGCCGGACCGGGCGCAGAGCCGGCACGATCACCAGTCCGAGCGCGAGGAGGTGATGGCGGAACCACACGCCTCGGGGATGCGCCAGGGAGAGGCTCACGAGGTAGTCGATGAGGAAGACGACGTAGGTGGCCGTGATGATCGTGATGGTCACGACAGCCGCGGGACCCGTCAGCTCACCGATGACGTGGACCGTGTAGGCGACGAGGAACAGCAGCGCGGCGAGCGTCAGGGGCCAGTACATGATCTGGGACCACCGACGGTTGGCCGGCGTCTCGCCGGGTCGCAGGTCGCTCATACGCGCACTCTACGCCCGCGTATCGCCGGGTTCGGCGCGCCTCCCGGTGTCCGCCTGGAGAGCGGCGGCGTTGCGGATGAAGAGGATGATCCACGCGAAGACGAGGATGCCCGCGACGAGTTCGACCGCCGTCAGCGTGTAGTAGCCGACGGCGAAGAACACGGCGAGCACCGCGATCACCGCGACGAAGAGGTACCCGAGGAGCACGAAGGACCTCGGCATCCCCGGAATCCACCTGTGCAGGCGGAACACGAGCACCGCGAACGCGACGACCATGCCCGAGGCGACGCCGGTGTGGATGGCGAAGAACTGGTCGACGGGGAACACGCCGACCAGCGCGAGGAAGATCCCGACGACGATGAGGCACAGGCGGACGCGGGCGGCGCCCTTCGGCGTGGGTGTCGGGATGCCGGCGGTCGCATAGCGCGCGAGGGTCGTCACGAGGATGCCCGCGACGATGAGCGTCAGGTTGAACGTCTTCGACGACAGGTCGTCGTTCATGCCGAGCGCGCTCAGATTGTCCTTCCACCAGTGCGGGTCGCTCGCCGTGAGCATGCTCGCGAGCACGCCTTCCGCGAGGAACACCGCAAGCACGACGGCGAGCAGGGGCAGGTCCATGTGGGTCGCGGAGTAGAACACGATGTACGCCGTCATCGCCGCGACGGCGCCCGCAAGGATGATGACCGGCACCGCGAACACCTCGGCGTCGATGAAGCCGCGCTCGAGGATGTCGGCCAGGAGCGTCCAGGTGAGCAGCGCGATGATGGCGTGGGCGAACGCGAGGGCCGCGACGTCGATGACGTCGAGGATGCCGAACCTGTGCCCGGACGCGGACGACCCAGCGCCCCGCGACGAAGGCGAGGACGGCGACGACCGCTGCCGCGATCGCCGCGAACTGGCCGATCGAGCCGGGTCCGGCGATCGGCGCCTCGTCGAACCCGAAGACGATGAGCGAGATGAGAGCCGTCGCGATGAAGGCGACGGCGCCCGCGCCCAGGGCGAGCGTCTCGAGCGATCGCTGGCTCGTCGCCGTGCGGTCGGATGCGTCCGAAGACGGGCGGTGCCCGCTACGGGCGGCGAGCGGAGATTCGGTGGCCACGGCCCGAGAGTACTGCCCTCGGGTGCGCGCGGCCGGGAGGTGGGCCATGATGTCCCCATGAGCGACACAGGCGCCTCGCACTTCGCCGAGAGCTGGACCCGACCCCCCAGTGTGGCGGAGCGCATGGCCGACGGGCCGTCTCGCGCGACAGCGCGTGCCACGCAGCACACTCTCACGCCTCACCGTCGGGGCTCGCGATCCCCTCGGCATCCTCGATCGCCAGAACCGGACGCGCGTGCCCGAGCTCGTCCCCTTGCGCACGGAGCGCATGTCGGCGAGCCCCTTCGCGTTCTACCGAGGCACGGCGGCGATCCAGGCCGCCGATATGGCGGACGATCCGCACACCGGCATCCTCGTCCCCTCCTGCGGCGACGCGCACGTCGCGAACTTCGGGTTCTACGCCTCGCCGCAGCGGACGCTCGTCTTCGACCTCAACGACTTCGACGAGGCCGCCTGGGCGCCGTGGGAGTGGGATCTCAAGCGCCTCATCACGAGTGTCGTGATCGGCGGACAGGCCACCGCCCGCGACGAAGCCGTCGTGACGAAGGCCGCCCTCGCGGCGATCCGCACGTACGCCCGCGGAATGACCGCGTACGCGAAGCGCAGTCCGCTCGCGCGGTACTTCCAGCACTTCGAGGCGGGCTCGGCGGCCGCGTCGTCCGACCGTGCCTCGCGCGCGGTCGTCACCGAGGCCATCCGCGATGCACAGAAGCGCACGGCGCGAGCGCGCCATGAAGAAGCTCACCGAGACGCTGCCCGACGGCCGGATCGTCTTCGTCGAGCAGCCCCCCACCCTGATGCACGTCGATGCCGGGGCGGAGGACCGACTGCACGAGAATCTGCGCCTGTATCGCGAGACCGTGAGCGTCGACATCCGGATGCTCCTGACGCACTACACGGTCTCGGATCTCGCGATGCGCGTCGTGGGCGTCGGCAGCGTCGGCACGCGCTGCACGCTGGTCGTGCTGCAGGACGGCGACGACAACGCGCTCCTGATGCAGGCGAAGGAGGCCGGCCAGAGCGTGCTCGTAGAGTACGGCGGGATCGAGCAGCCCGCGCAGGTCACCGAGTACATCGAGCGTTTCGGCCAGGGCGGCCGGGTCGTCGCGCTCCAGCGCATCCTGCAGGCCGTGTCGGACCCGTTCCTGGGCCACCTGCAGGCGTACGCCGCCGACTTCTACGTGCGCCAATTCCACGACATGAAGGGCGGGATCGAAGCCGAGACGCTCGAAGACCGGCCCTTCCGCGCCTACGCGGAGGCGTGCGCAGCCACGCTCGCCCGCGCCCACGCGCAATCGCCGCAGGCGTCGAACATCGCGGGGTACATCGGCAACGGCCGAGTCGTCGGCGAAGCGATCCTCGAGTGGGCGTACGCCTACGCGGCGCTGTCGCGGCAGGACTACGAGGCGTTCGTCGGGGCTCAATCACCCAGCCACTGAGCTGCGAGCCACCCCCGCGAGACGCGCTGACGTCGTCGAGCGTGGCCACGAGACCCCTCAGCCGTCCGTGGGCTCGCTCTCGGGCAGCCGCCCGGGCGGGAGAGGGTGTCGCGGCCGCCACACGACCAGATCGGTCGCGCGTCGCACGCGGGTGCCGTGGCGCACCGAGACGACCGATCCCGACGGGCCGGCCGCGAAGATGCGCGCACCCGGTCGGCGCTCGAGCTCGTCGCGCACGCGACTCTCGAGCTGCTGCACCCGTACGTGCAGCTCGCGCACGCGGTCCTCGAGCTCGAGGATGCGGGCGATCGCCGGCAGCCCGATGCCCTCGCTCGACATTCCGGCGACCTGGCGCAGCTGTTCGACGTGCCGGAGCGAGTAGCGGCGCGAGCCGCCCTGGGTCCGCTCGGGCACGACGAGTCCGAGCCGGTCGTACTGCCGGAGGGTCTGCGGGTGCATCCCCGAGAGCTCAGCCGCCACCGCGATCGCGAACAGCGGCGCGTTCTCGTCGATCTCGTCGTCGGCCATGCGTGCCATCGTGCCTTACCCCTGCGCCTTCGCCATGAGCTCGGCGCGCGGATTCTCCTTCGGCTCGAGGTCCTGGAACCTCTGCAGCGCTTCGCGTGCATCATCGTCGAGGTGAGACGGCACAGCGACCTGGACCTCGGCGAGGAGATCGCCCTTGCCCTTGGCCGTCTCGACACCACGGCCCTTGACGCGCAGCACGCGGCCCGACGGCGTACCGGGCGCGACGCGCAGCTTGACGGGGCTGCCGCCGAGCGTCGGCACCTCGATCGTCGCGCCGAGGGCGGCCTCGGTGAAGGTCACCGGCACCACGACGCGCAGGTTGAGCCCCTCCCGTGTGAACACGGGATGCGGCCGCACCGTGACCTGCACGACGATGTCGCCTGCCTCGCCGCCGTCCGGCGACGGACGGCCGCGGCCGCGCAGGCGGATCTTCTGTCCGTCCGAGACGCCCGCGGGGATCTTCACCTTGAACGGCTTGCCGTCCTCGCCCTGCAGCGTGATGGTCTCGCCCTTGGTCGCGGTGATGAAGTCCATCGTGGTGCGCGCGGTGACGTCCGCTCCGCGCGTCGGGCCGCCGAAGCCGCGGAACCCCCCGGTCGACTGTCCGAAGCGCCCGGATCCGAAGCCGCCCTGCTGGCCGAACATCGAGAAGATGTCCTCGAAGTCCTGAGGATCCTGCCGCCCGCCTCGCTGGCCGAAGCGCGAGAACACGTCCTCGAAGCCACCGGCTCCTTGACCTCCCGCCGTGAAGCGCGCACCCGAGCCCATGGCCCTGATTTGGTCGTACTCCGCCCGCTGCTCGGGATCGCTCAGCACCGAGTAGGCCTCGCTGATCTCCTTGAACTTCGCCTCGGCAGCGGCGTCCCCGTGATTGGAGTCCGGGTGGTACTTGCGGGCGAGCTTGCGGTAGGTCTTCTTGAGATCGGCATCCGCGACGTCCTTCGAGACGCCGAGCACCTTGTAGAAGTCCTTGTCGAACCAGTCCTGACTGGCCATGCGCGCCGCCTTACGCCGCCGGGACGGCGACGACGACCTTCGCAGGACGAAGCTCGGTGGATCCGAGACGGTAGCCGACCTCGGCGACCTCGAGGATCGTCGACGTGGTCGCGCCCGGTGTGGGCACCTGGAAGATCGCCTCGTGGTGCAGGGGATCGAACACCTCGCCCACCTCACCGTACGCCGTGACGCCCATGCGCTCGGCCACGGCCCGCACCTTCTCGGCGATCACGGTGAACGCGGAGCCCTCTTCGAGGTCACCGTGCTTCTCCGCCCGGTCGAGATCGTCCAGGACGGGTACGAGACCCTTGGCCACGGCTCCCTTCGCGCGCTCGATCTCGATCTCGCGCTGCTCCTCGGTACGGCGCCGGTAGTTGGCGTACTCGGCCTGCAGACGCTTGAGGTCCTGGAGCAGGGTCGGCTCCAGCGCCTCGACGCGCTCGGCCGAGAGCAGGGTGTCCTCGGCCGCGGCGTCCTCCGTCTGAGCGGCGCCGAGGATGTCGTCGACCGTCAGCTCGTCCTCTTGCGGGTCGGGGTCGGAGGCGTGCGCCTCCGACCCCTCATCGCCGAGGACCTCGTCGCCGTTGGGCTCTTCGAAGTCCTTGTCCGTCATGATTACTTCTTGTCCTCGTCGTCCTCGACGACCTCGGCGTCGATGACGTCCTCTTCGGGGTTCGGCACGCTGCCGTTGCCCGGGTCGGCCACGGTCGGGTCGCCCGGCTCGCCGGCGGCCTGCTGCGACGCGTAGATCGCCTCTCCGAGCTGGCTCTGGCTCTGGCTCAGGGTGTCGAACGCCGTCTTCACGGCGTCGTCGTCATCGCCCGCGAGCGCGGTCTTGAGTGCGTCGACGTCGGCCTGCACCGAGGACTTGACCTCTGCGGGCAGCTTGTCCTCGTTCTCGCGGATGAGCTTCTCGATCGAGTACGAGAGGGTCTCGGCCTGGTTGCGGACCTCGGCCGACTCGCGACGCTTCTTGTCTTCGGCAGCGTGCTCCTCGGCCTCGCGCACCATGCGCTCGATGTCCTCCTTCGCCAGCGACGAACCGCCGGTGATGGTCATCGACTGCTCCTTGCCCGTGCCCTTGTCCTTCGCCGACACGTGGACGATTCCGTTCGCGTCGATGTCGAACGTGACCTCGACCTGCGGGATGCCGCGGGGCGCGGGCGCGATGCCCGTGAGCTCGAACGTCCCCAGCGGCTTGTTGTCGCGGGTGAAGTCGCGCTCGCCCTGGAAGACCTGGATCGCGACCGACGGCTGGTTGTCGTCGGCGGTCGTGAAGGTCTCGCTGCGCTTGGTCGGGATGGCAGTGTTGCGCTCGATGAGCTTCGTCATGATGCCGCCCTTGGTCTCGATTCCGAGGCTCAGGGGGGTGACGTCGATCAGCAGGACGTCCTTGCGCTCGCCCTTGAGGACACCGGCCTGAAGCGCGGCGCCGACGGCGACGACCTCGTCCGGGTTGACGCCCTTGTTGGCGTCCTTGCCGGCCTCGCTGCGCACGAGCTCAGCGACGGCGGGCATGCGGGTCGAACCGCCGACGAGCACGACGTGGTCGATGTCGCTGACCTTGATGCCGGCCTCGCGGATGACGTCCTCGAACGGCTTCTTGGTGCGGTCGAGCAGGTCCTTCGTGAGGTCCTCGAACTTCGCACGCGTGATCGTCTCGGAGAGCGAGACGGGTCCGCTGTCGGTCAGCGACAGGTAAGGGAGGTTGACGCTCGTCGAGGTCGAGCTCGACAGCTCCTTCTTCGCCTGCTCCGCAGCCTCCTTGAGGCGCTGCAGCGCGATCTTGTCGCCCGAGACGTCGACACCGGTCGTGTCCTTGAACTGCTTGATGAGGTAGTCGACGAGACGCTGGTCCCAGTCATCGCCGCCGAGGCGATTGTCGCCTGCCGTCGCGCGCACCTGGATCGTCGAGAAGTCGTCGTCCTTGCCCACTTCGAGGAGCGAGACGTCGAACGTGCCGCCACCGAGGTCGAAGACGAGGATGAGCTCGTCCTCCTTGCCGCGGTCGAGGCCGTACGCGAGAGCCGCCGCCGTGGGCTCGTTGATGATGCGCAGGACGTTGAGGCCCGCGATCTCACCGGCCTCCTTGGTCGCCTGGCGCTCGGCGTCGTTGAAGTACGCGGGAACCGTGATGACGGCGTCCGTGACGCTGTCGCCGAGGTACTGCTCGGCGTCACGCTTCAGCTTCTGCAGAATGCGCGCCGAGATCTCCTGCGGCGTGTACTGCTTGCCGTCGATCGACTGGGTCTTCCAGTCGGTGCCCATGTGGCGCTTGACGGACGCGATGGTGCGGTCGACGTTCGTGACGGCCTGGCGCTTCGCGGTCTCGCCGACGAGCACCTCGCCATCCTTCGTGTACGCGACGACCGACGGGGTCGTGCGGAATCCCTCGGCGTTGGCGATGACCTTGGGCTCGCCACCCTCGAGGACGCTGACGACGGAGTTGGTGGTTCCGAGGTCGATTCCCACTGCACGGGGCATGTGTTTCTCCTTCTGTGTGGGTCGAGGGGATACCTCGACCCGGTTTGTGAAGCAAAGGGACGGCTCGATGAAAGGTTGAGCCGTGATGACTCAATGCTAGCGGGGCGCCCGGAACGCTGTCAAGTCAAAGTTGATATACAAAGACTCAAGTTTCGTCGTCCGCGTGGCCGGCCCATCGGTCTGGCGCCGCCGATCGGGTCGGAGTCTTGCCGATAGCCTGAGCACGCGACGAGGCGCTGCGACCCCGGGTCATGGACCGACCGAGTCGATGCATCACCCGTTCACAGAAGGGCTCTACCGTGACGAGCATGGGACCCGAAGCCACCCCTGAGAAGCCGATCTTCAAGGCGCCGCCGCCACCGCCGGCCACGGCCAGCACGGGTGCCATGGCCGCGGCGACCGCCATCTATCAGGAGGCCGGATCCCACGCCCCCGTTCCCCGCAAGCGCGTGATCTCGTGGGCGCTGTGGGACTGGGCGACGCAGCCTTTCAACTCCGTCCTCCTCACTTTCGTCTGGGTGCCGAGCTTCCTGGTCTCGCCCTTCTTCCTCGACCCGGCGGTCGCCGCGCTCGGCACGGTGGACGGCGTCGAGATCGACTGCGACACCGCTGCCAATGCCGCGACCGAGTACTGCCGCGCTCTCGGCGCGCTGGACGCCAACCTCGGCTGGGGCATCATGGCGGCGGGCATCCTGATCGCCCTCCTGGCTCCTGTCCTCGGCCAGCGGGCGGACGCCACGGGGCACCGCAAGCTCATGCTCGGGATCTTCACGGGTCTGCTGATCGCGTGCCAGCTCGCCATGGTCTTCGTCTCGGGTGTGCCGTCCTACTTCTGGTTCGGTGTGGCGATGATCGCGTTCGGCAGCGTCGTCGGCGAGATCGCGGGGGCCAACTACAACGCGCTCCTCGCATCGGTGTCCACCCCCAAGACCGTCGGCAGGGTGTCGGGACTCGGGTGGGGATTCGGCTATCTCGGCGGCATCGTCGCGCTCGTCATCGTCGTCGGACTGATCCTCGGCGGCGTCCTGGACGGAACGCAGTCGATCACCTTCCAGCTCATCGCGGCGGGCGCGACGGTGTGGACGCTCGTCTTCTCGATCCCGATCTTCCGCAACGTGCCGGAGCCGCCGGCGTCGGCCGCCGCCAAGAAGGTGAACTTCTTCGAAGGCTACGTCGAGCTCGTTCGCTCCGTCATGCGACTCTTCCGCGACCACCGCTCGACGTTCTGGTTCCTGCTCGCCTCCGCCGTGTACCGAGATGGGCTCGCCGCGGTGTTCACCTTCGGCACGGTCATCGCAGCTCGGGTCTTCGGGTTCGGCTTCACGGATCTCGTGATCTTCGGCATCGTGCTCAACCTCGTGGCGGGGATCTCGACGATCCTGGCAGGTCGGCTCGATGACCGCTTCGGCCCGAAGGCCGTGATCCTCTTCGCCATCGGCGGGATCGTGGTCTGCTGCTTGACGGTCTTCTTCGGCGCGACGGCGGGGAAGGGCCTCTTCTGGGTCGTCGGCGTCGTCCTGGCCGCGTTCGTCGGCCCCGCCCAGGCCGCCTCGCGCTCATTCCTCGCCCGCGTCACCCCGCTCGGCCAGGAGGGCGAGATCTTCGGCCTCTACGCGACCACCGGCCGCGCGGCGAGTTGGATGGCCGCACTGCTGTGGGGTCTGTTCATCGCGCTGGCCGCGAACCAGACCCTCTACGGCATCCTCGGCATCGCGCTGATCCTGGCCGTCGGATTCGTCATGCTCATCTTCGTCAAAGCTCCCCCGCGCGTCCCGCGAGCCTGAGCACCGTCACTCCTGCGGCCAGGCGTCGGCGAGCTTGGCGAGGAGCCGCGCAAGCTCTGCGCGCTCCTCGTCGGTGAATCCGGCGAGCGCCGTGCCGACGGCATCCCGTCGCGCACCGCGGAACCTGCGTGCGAGGAGCGCCCCCTCCTCCGTGAGCGCGACGCGCGTGCGCCGGGCGTCGTCGGGGTCGGCCTCGCGCCGGACGAGACCCATTTCGACCGCCTGCTGAACGAGGCGTGACGCGCGGGGCTGGTCCACACCGACCGCGTCGCCGATCTGGCCGACCGAGAGCGGGGTGGATGCCGCGGCCAGCGCCTCCAGCAGTCGCAGCCGCGCTGGACCGCCCACCCGAGCGCCCGCCGCCCAGGGCGGTGCGCTGTGGCCATGGCGCGGATCCGCATGCGGCCAGTGGTGCCCCGGAGACTGCCCGGGAGCGCCTGCCCACGGAGGGCGCGGGCTGCGGCGGCCGCGCAGACGGGCGAGGGCGGCGGCGATGGCGTCCGCCGGGTCAGGCGTCGAGTCGGGCATCCTCTCAATTTACATGCCACTTGACATGCACCACATGTACATGTCACCCTACATATGCATGTATATCGACATGCATCACGCGAGCGGCCTCTTCGCGCCGCTCCGAAAGGATTCACCATGAACACGCAGAACGATCAGAACGACCGGCCCCTCGGCTACTGGCTCCGCACCGTCGACGGGCTCCTCACGCGGGAGTTCTCCGCCGCCTTCGAGGCCGAAGGCGTCAGCCGACGCGACTGGATGCTGCTCAGCATCCTGTCGGGCGACGTCGACGCACCCCGCTTCGGGGGGCACCTCGCCCGCAAGGCCAAACGGCTGAGGGCCCTCGCCGACCGCGGCTGGGTCGAAGAGCAGGGCGACGGCACGTGGACGCTGACCGACGATGGACGCGCCGCCAAGGAGCGGCTCGCCGGCATCGTCGACGGCATCCGCGCGCGGGTGGCCGGCGCCGTGGGGCCCGAGGAGTTCGATGCCCTGACGGCGTCCCTCCAGGCCATCGCGCGCGAGCTCGGCTGGGACGAGAACACGGCCGACGGCTTCGGTCGCGGCTTCCGCCCGCGTGGCTTCGGGCGCCGTGGCTTCGCGCACCACGGGTTCGGCCCGGGGCACGGGTACGGGCCGGGGCACGGGTTCGCCCCTGACGGGCACCACGGACACGCGGCTCACGCAGGGCACGAGGCTCACGCAGGGCACGCGGCACATCACGGGTGCCACGGCCAGGGCGGACACCACGGCCATGAGGGTCGCCGGCACGGCGGACACCGCCACGCGGAGCGCGCCTACGAGCGCGGCTTCGACGCGGGCTTCGCGCGCGGCCGTGCCGCGTAACCCCATCCCTCACACGCGCAGGGCGCCGGAACGCCGGTGCCCTGCGTCGTGCGTCCGCCGAAGATCAGGCGCCGCGCGCGCCCGCGTCGGTGTCGCCCACGTCGGTGCGCAGGAAGTTCTGGAAGGAGCGCGATGCCGTCGGACCGCGCTGGCCCTGGTACCGGTTGCCGTACGGGCCCGATCCGTACGGGTTCTCGGCGGGCGACGACAGCCGGAAGAAGCAGAGCTGGCCGATCTTCATCCCCGGCCACAGCTTGATGGGGAGGGTCGCGACATTCGACAGCTCGAGCGTCACGTGCCCTGAGAAGCCGGGGTCGATGAACCCGGCGGTCGAGTGCGTCAGCAGACCGAGCCGGCCGAGGGACGACTTGCCCTCGAGGCGCGCGGCTATGTCGTCGGGCAGCGAGACCTGCTCGAAGGTCGAGCCGAGCACGAACTCGCCGGGGTGCAGGATGAAGGGCTCGGACGGCGCCGTCTCGATGAGGTGCGTCAGTTCAGGCTGGTCTTCAGCGGGATCGATGTACGGGTACTTGTGGTTGTCGAACAGCCTGAAATAGCGGTCGAGGCGCACGTCGACACTCGACGGCTGGACCATCGTCGGGTCCCAGGGCTCGAGGCCGACGCGACCTTCCGAGATCTCATGGCGGATGTCGCGGTCCGAGAGCAGCATGCCGCCAGCCTAGCGAGCGCGGCCGTCAGGGAAGTTCGGGCGTCACGATCGTCGGCGGCAGCGGCAGCCCCTCGTAGCCGCGCATCGCGGTCTCGAACTCGCCCGGCAGCGTGCGCGGCGAGAGGAAGGGGCCGCCCGTGTAGCTGAGCGACACGTGCGATCCCTCGATCGTGAGCGTCAGAGTCTGACCCTCCGCGGCCCACGCCCGACTGCCGTCGCCCGACGCGACATCACCGCTCGGGTCGGAGACCTCCGTGAGACCGAGTTCGGCGGCGGATGCCTCGGCCGCCGCGAGCAGTGCGGCTCGCTGCTCCTCGGAGCCATCGAACGCGTCGGTCGTCCAGCGCGGAGCGTCGATGCGCTCGAAGAGCGAATCGCCTCCGAACCCGTTCGGGATGGCGGTGACGCCGACGTCCCCGGGCCCGATCTGCCACGCCCAGCCATACGCCGTCGTCAGCGTTCCGATCGCGGTGCGCAGCGCGCGCTGCACCGACTGCGCCAGCGCAGTCGTGTCGACGGCCTGCGGGTCTTGCGGGGCATCCCACCCCGCGATCCCCGGGTACTTCGCCCAGAGCACGACCCCGCGATCGAGCGTGACCGACACGACGCCGGCGTGACGCTCGACGTAGGAACCGAGTCCGGCGAGGGCCGCGGGGTTGAGCGCCGCGACGAGGCAGATCGCGAGCGGTGCGACGAAGACGCTGCGTCGCACGATGGCGCTGAGCGTGGCCCAGACCGTCACGACCACCGCGAGCAGCATCGCGATGACGGCGATGATCCACGGAAGGCGGAGTGCGATCGACGTCCACGACACGAGGGCGACGACGGCCGACGCGATCAGGACGACGGCAGGACGGATCGGCAGCCGGAGCGCACGGCCCTGGGCCGGCTCGCCGGCAGCAGTCACGCGTCCCGTCGCCACAGGTTCAGCCATCACAGGTTCAGGCCCAAGGCGAGCAGCAGATACGCGGCCGTGAGCGGGTTCACGACGAGGGTGACCAGCAACGCGAACGCGCCGGCGACCCGGGTCCGCGCATCGAGCAGCGCGATGATCCCGACGATCCCGATGACGACGAGTGCACCGAACAGCCAGCCCGAGAGTTCGGACCACCCGGTGTTCGCGGGGTCGCGGCCCAGGTCGAACGCGACGAGCGTCAGAACGGCGACCCCCATCGCGAGCATCGGCAGCGCGCCGATCGTGAGCGCGCGCAGCAACCACACGCGGAACACCCTCGTGCCGCGTCGGGGAATGATCAGGACGTCCGAGGCCACCCCGAGAGTCTACGTTCGTCGTCCGACACCGCCCAGGTGCGGTCGGAACCTGCCGCCGGATCAGCCGTTGGTGTCGGTCCAGGACGCGATGTCGACACCGTGGTTCTCCGGCGACGCGAGCGACCACCAGGCGGGCGCGTACGAGTCATCCACGAGCCTCCCGCCCGCGGCGAGCGCGGCATCCACCCGTGCCCGCGCCTCGTCGGCCGGCACGAAGACGTCGAAGTGCGTCCGGCCGCGCGACGGCGCGTCGCCCGTGATGGGGTTGAACGCGAGCTGCGGACCCCGGCGCAGCGGGTCGACGGCGTCCGTGTCGCCGAGCGCTTCGTAGCCGAGCGCGGCCAAGAAGAAGGGGCGCACATCGGCCCGGGAGTGCTGGGCCACGTAGATCCCGACCGATTGCACTCGCGACGGGTCAGGTGACAGCTGCAGGTCGGCGGCGGCGCGCGACACCGCCGCCGCGAAATCCACAGCGGCGGCCGGGATGCCGTCCTCCCCGCGATCCGGGATGCGCACGATCACCGCCTCGGGGCGCACATCGACATCGGGCAGCACGCCGAAGCGCTCAGCCGCGGCGACGACCGGCGCGACCAGGCGGGCGGCCTGCTCGAGCGATGTCGCGACGAAGACGGCCTGCAGGCCCGATCCCGTCACGCGCCAGTCCTCGACACCCTCTCCGCCGTGGAACTCTGCTGCCGTGATCCACTCGGGTCTGCTCGTCGAATCGCCCATCGGCCACTCCTTGGTCCCGTGAGTGTGCCTCGACGTCGACGCCGGGGCGCGGGCTACACGGTACTCGCTCGTCCTACCCCGTGGCCACGGGTTCAGATCGCGAGCGCCATCTCCCCGTATCCCATCGCGATGAGGAACGACAGCACCGAGAGCACGATCGACACGGGCACCATCGTGTAGCGCTCCGGCTTGCTGCGCGAGATCGCGTTCATCGCGATGCCCAGCACGAAGTACGCGAACACGATCCACATCGCGACCTCCGAGAAGGGGTCGCCGAAGACGTCGATCACGCCGACGCGGTCCCACGCGATCAGTGAGATCAGGGCGTAGATGACGATCGACACGGCGCTGCCGATGCGCAGCCTCGACGGCAGCACGCGGTGCTGGCCGCCCCAGGCGAAGCGGCCGAGCGGGGCGCCGAGAGCCAGGGCGAGCTGAAAGACGGCGAGAAGAGCAAGGACGATCGTGAGCAGCAGCGCGAAGGGCACACGCTCAACGTATCGCCATGGCCCTGGCCACCGCGATCTGTTCGGCCCGGCCGCGAAGGTGGCTGCCGGCTAGCGGAAGTACTGCTGTGCGGACCGCGTGTAGAGCAGGATCAGGCCGATGATCGAGAGGATCGAGCCAGCGAGGGCCGACCAGAGCGTCTCGCCGTTGAACATCCCGATCACCTCGAGCACGATGTTCAACACGAAGACGATGGTCGCGATCGTACGAGCCGTGGGGTTGCCGCGCCACAGTCCGATGCCGACGAAGAGGGTGATCAGGCCGACGACGAGGCTGATCCACCCCACGATCGCCGGCACGGTGACGAACCCGGTGGCGAAGATGATGAAGATGGACGCGATGGTCTGGACGAAGCCGGTGATCCAGGCGATGATCGCGACGATCGTGACGCCGAGCGGACGCTGAGCCATGCATACTCCTTAATCCGATCGGTGCCCTATGGCACCTGGCCTCAGGGTACTGACAACGGCGGGGGCGTGCGACGGATTCTGGGGAGGTCGCGCAAACGACGCCCGCTCAGGCGACCGTTCTGCGTACATCGTCGGCCCCGTTGCGCCCGCGCACAACCTCGGCGTGGATCCCCGACCCGTCCTTCGATACGTCACTCTCGGAGCGATCGCGTTCTCGCGGGTCTACCGCGGCCAGCACCACATCTCGGACACCTTCGCGGGCGCCATGCTGCGACACGAACGCCTGTCACACCACCAACGGCGGCGCATCAGCGAATCGGCGTGGGTTCTCGCGGGGTGAGCTGACGCGTCTCGCCGCGAAACTCCGCGACCACGATACGATCGCCCGCCGACACGCGGAATACTGCGACATCGTAGAGCGCCCTGCGGCCTGACTCCGCTCGCAGTCGGGATTCGGCGACGAGCTCGTCACCGACTTTCGCCGGGGCGAGCAGAGAAATGGATCCGTTCACCGAGGTCGAGGGGCGGGCCGGATCGAATGCGGACAGACCCACCGCGACCTCTGCCAGCAGGAAGATGTGCGCCGCATGCAGCACCCGAACGGGTTCACGATATGAGGTGGACACCGTCATCGTCACGACGGCGCACTCGTCCGTCACGTCGACGAGTTCGATTCCGCTCTGCCGACACGTCTCGTCCGCGAGCAAGAGGGCGCGCATCTGCTCTGCAGGACTCATCGGACGTCCTCGGCGACGTTCGCGGTGGCGAGCAGGCTGACGACAGCCGCTGCTCCGTCATGGGTCGCCACTCCGCCGCCGACCGTGTGCGCGAGGGCGACGCGGGCATCGGCCACCTGGTTGTCCGCCGTCCCGCGCAGCTGCCTCGTCTGCTCCACGATCTGCGCCACGCCGAGGCGCCCACGGCATGGCCACGGCTGAGCAGACCGCCGCTGGGATTGACCGCGACGGAGCCCTCCACGTCGGTGTCACCCTCCCAGGTGCGTCGCCACGCGGTGCCGGGATCGACGAGCCCCAGCGATTCGATCGCGATCAGTTCGCCGATCGTGAAGGCGTCGTGGACTTCGGCGACGTCGACATCGGTCGGCGCGATCCCGGCGGCCGCGAACGCTCGCGCTCCGCGGCCGCCGTGATCGAGGAGTGCGTCAGGTCGTACGTGGCATCGATGGGATAGCCGGATGCCACCCCAGCGCTCAGC
The DNA here is from genome assembly GCA_963695125.1 of uncultured Actinomycetota bacterium. GTDB lineage: Bacteria > Actinomycetota > Actinomycetes > Actinomycetales > Microbacteriaceae > Microbacterium. The sequence goes on along the minus strand of CAVOFY010000002.1, from coordinate 260,488 downwards.
ACGACGACGGCGTCTGCAGAGTCTGCTCGTCTGGTCAGCACGACCGCGCAGCCCCGTCTGCGTTCGCGCAGCAGTGAAGCAGAGTGAAGGGATCCGCCACCGGCCTCGATGCGGCGACCTCCTCGAGCGTCACGGGCGTGCGGAACATCGCACGCCGATTTGCGGCACCGTTGCGACGGTTCTTGACGGTGACGGACGCGAGAGCATCGATGGGCGCATCGAAAGCCCACTGATATCGACTGGCGCTCATCGCGTATATGGCTGGCAGCGTCAGCCCGAGTCGCGTCGGAGCGTCGGAGCGATCGAGTGAGATGAGACCGTCGAAGACTCCCGAAGTCTTCTCGACGCCCAGCACGAGTGCGGTGTCGATCTCGCCGCTGTGGATCGCAGCCACGGCGAGGGCGAGAGCGTGCGAGCCGCTCGCGCAGGCGTTCTCGACATTGACGATCGGGACGCCGCGGATGCCCGTGAGTGCGGCCGCACGCTGCCCGGCGGAGCCGCCTCCGAGCACGTTGCCGCACCACATCGCATCCACGTCGTGCGGCGAAACGCCGGCGTCTTCGAGTGCTGCCGAACAGCTTCGGCGCCGAGTTCGCCCAGATCAGCATCCGGTGTCCGGCCGAACGCAGTCATGCCGATGCCGCTGATGACGGCGCGGCGGCTCATGCGGTCACCTGCTCGAATGCGACCCCGGTGGGACTCGTGTCGCAGGACAGGACCGCAACGGTGTCACCGATCCGGGCGGCGCCGCGCAGCACACCGAGAGCGCGCGCGCCCGGCTCGACATCGACGTAGGCGAGCGAGGTCGGCGCCTCGTGACCGGGCAGCGGGATCCGCACGATCGTCATTGCGTAGACGACGCCGGAGGCCGCCATCGGCTCTGCCCTGAAGGAGCGCGAACCGCACTTCCAGGCACGGTGACGCAGACTCGACCCGCCACCGCCCGCACGCGTCGCACAGCTCAGCGAGAGGCCCCGCGCCGTCACCGGATCACTCCGTGCATGAAGATGTCGGCCATGTCGGTCGCGACTTGCTCGGGTGTGAGAGGCCGTCCTCGCGGTACCAGAAGTACGTCCAGTTCGTCATGCCGATGAGCGAGAACACCGCCACAGAGGGGTCGACGTCGCTCGAGCGTTCCGCGACGATCCAGCGTGCGCAGTTCAGCTCGAAGCAGCACGGTTGGCCTCGTGCTGCTTCGTCCGCACGATCTGCTGATGCTCGGGGGTGAGTTTGTCGATGTTCTCGAAGAAGTGTGTGCACCGCTTCGCGGTGGCGCACGACGGTCTCGACGAGCGCACGGAACACTGCTCGGATGCGGTCCTCCGGCGTATCCGAGCCCGCCACGGCATCGCGGATCGCCAGGAGGAGGTGATCGATCGCCTCGTCGACGATCGCTGCGAGGATCGCGCCTTTCGAGGGGAAGTAGTGGTACAGGCCGGCGAGGCTGAGGTCGTTGACCGCGGCGAGGTCGCGCATCGACGCCTGTCCGAAGCCGCGCTCGCTGAAGAGGCGGGCCGCGTTGGCGAGGATCTGCGACCCGCGAGGAGCGGGGTTGGCCACATCGGCAGGATCGGTCATGGCACTCTCTTCCAGAAGGCTCGTCTTGTGCACAGAGCGGCCCAGGCTCCCGGCGGGGACCAGTTCGATACGAGGACGGAACCGCAGCAGATCGCTGATGCGGGCTGAGAGCTCGTCGACGAGGATGTCGGCCTCGCGGGCCGCGGGATCGAGGAGGACTCGACCTTGACATGCAGCGGGGGTGAGATCTTCGGCCGTCACCGGGGGCGACGACGCGGATCGTTCCGGTCACCCGCGGCACGAAGCCCGCCACGACCTCCTTGACGGCCGAAGGGTGCACATTGACGCCCTTGACGATGAGCATGTCGTCGGCACGACCCAGAATGCGGTAGCGGACCCCGGGCCGCCCGCACGGGCAGTCGTCGGTGAGCAGCTGGATGTTGTCGCCCATGTTGTAGCGGAGGATCGGACCCGCCTCCCAGCTCAGGGCGGTGTTCGTGAGCTGCCCGACGACGCCGTGCTCCTGTGGCAGCGGTGTGCCCGTGGCATCCACGAGTTCGATGAGGTGATGCTCCGGGGCCACCGGGTGCATTCCGGTTCGGAACTCGCACGAGATCATGAAGTGACCCCAGCAGCCGCCCATCCCGTCAAAGACCGATGCGCCGAACGCCGTGGCGATGCGGTCGCGCACGGCGGGGTCGCCTGCCCCGGGCTCACCACCGCACTGGATCCGTTCGATCCCGAGGGAATCGACCCCCGCCCCGATGACGCTCGGCGCGCGTTCGATGAGGTGCTCGGCCAGTGACGGTGTGCAGAAGATCGCCGTCGGCCGAACCAGCTTCGCCACGGTCAGCAGCCGTGCCGCGCCGCCCTCGGCCCCGATCGGAAGAACCCGGATGCCGGCGGCGTCGAGCGCCCGCAGCCAGGGGGTCCCGCCCACGAACATCGAGAGGGCGTACGCGTGCAGAACGGTGTCGCCGGGCCGAAGTCCCATGGCGGCGAACGCGCGCCCCAGCACCTCGTCGTTCTGCCGGGCATCGCGGGTTGTGAAGGTGTAGAACGTCGGCGAGCCGCTCGTGCCGGACGTCGCGTTGATGAACCGGATCTGCTCGACCGGTGCTGCCAGATGCATGCCGTACGGGTGACCGGCCCGCGCGAGTGACTCCTCTTGCGATTCCCGGTGCTGCACCTTGTCGAAGAGCGGGAGCGCCGCGAGATCGGCAAGCTCTCGGATCGCGTCGATGTCGACGCCGTCGAGCCGGTCCCGCCACCAGTCGCCCGACTGCACGAGATAGCGCAGCTGGCGCCGGAGGGCGCGGAGCTGCCGAGCGACCAGGTCATCCTGCTCTGCCGGCTTGGTAGGGGCGCTCGCGCTCATCTCAACTCGCTTCCGAACGATTGATCGGTTAGGTCGAATAGCCATCATCCGGATCCTCCGGTAGGTCCGCATCGCCGACCAGTCAAGCGCATCGGGCGGACTAGTCCCGTATTTACGGCAACCAGGAGGCCCGTCACCGCATTTCGAATTCACCTGTTGCACACCTCGTCAGATCTCGGTTTACGGTAACACCCGAACGATCGTTCGGTGAGGGGAACTCTTCCCGCCGGACGGCTGACAAGGAGGTTAGCTGTGAGTGGTCCGACCCTGGAGGCCGTACGCCGCCCTGTGACCCGTCGTCTCGAATCGCCCTCTGCGACGGCGAAGCGGTACACGATCGACGTGGACACCGGCGGTACATTCACCGACGGCTTCGTCGTAGACCACATCACCGGCGAGGCGCTCATGGTGAAGGTACCGAGCACGCCGCACGACCCCTCGCAGAGCCTCGTGGACCTCGTGTCCCGCGCCGGCCACGAACTCGGAGTCTCCTCGTCGAGCCTCCTCAGCGACACCAGCGTCTTCCGGTACTCATCGACCATCGCCACCAACGCGATCATCGAGCGTCGCGGGCTTCGCATCGGGCTCATCGTCACCGCTGGCGCGGAGGCCGCTCTCTACGGCCATTCGGAGGAGCCGGCTCTCGTTGCACGCGGATTCCTTACTCCTGGGCTCGTCGAGTCCGTCTCGGAGTCGACCGGCTCCGTCGCCCCCGAAGGGGCAGCGGTCGTCGACGCATTCCAGCGGCTCGTCGACCGAGGCGCGCAGGGTGTACTCGTCGCCTTCGCCGGCGCGGGTCGTGACGGCTCCCACGAGGCGGCGGCCAAGCGCGCCATCCGCGCGCAGTACCCCGCTCACTACCTCGGAGCGGCACCGGTGTTCACCACATCCGAGATCGTGTCGGGTGGGACGGATGCCGAACGACTGCACACCGCGTTCCTCTCCGCTTACGTCCACAACCACCTCTCCCGGTTCCTGTACCGGGCCGAAGAGCGACTCCGTGCTCTCGGACTGCCCAACCCCCTGCTCGTGGTGCACGCGGACGGGGGAGTGAGCCGCGTCGCCAAGACGCACGCGCTCGACACGTACAACTCCGGGCCCGTGAGTGGGTCTCCAGGGGGCTCGTGCGCTCGCGGAGCGACGCGCAGACGATGTGGCTGTCACGGTCGACATGGGAGGAACGAGCATCGACGTCGGTGTCATTGTCGACGGCGCCCTTCCGCTGACGTCGGAGTGGGTCCTCGCCGGTCTGCCCGTTCGGCTTCCCACCGTCCGCGTCGAGGCCGTCGGCGGCGCCGGCGGCTCGATCGCCGAAGTCGTCGACGGTCGAGTGGTCGTCGGGCCCGAGAGCGCGGGGGCGCGGCCGGGACCGGCCTGCTTCGCCCTCGGCGGTACCCGTGCGACGGTCACGGACGCTGATGTCCTGCTCGGCTACGTCGACCCCGACCACTTCTTGGGGGGCCGGATGAAGCTCGACCGCGAGCGCGCCGAGAACGCGATCGCCCCGCTCGCGCAGACGCTCGGCGTCTCGACGCTCGAGGCGGCCTGGGCGATCAAGGATGCCGTCGATCGCCTGTCGGCGCAGGAGGTCGCAGCGCAACTGACCGCCGCCGGTTCCGACCCGTCGCAGGCGACCATTCTGCTGTATGGCGGGGCAGGACCGCTGCACGGGGCCGGCATCCTGGCGCACCTCGGCGCACAGCGGGCGGTGGCCACGCGCACGGCATCCGTCTTCAGCGCGTACAGCAGCGCAGCCATGGACGTGCTCCACACCTACCCCGCCGCCCTTCTCAGCTCTCTGGGCCAGGACGCCGGCGCGTGGGCGCAGGCGGTCCGCGATGCCGTCGCTCCGCTGCTGTCGCCTGCGCACCGCAACATGCGCGCCGAAGGATTCGCTCCCGATGCGCTGCGGTACGAACTCCAGGCCACGGCGAGCGCGTCCGCCGGTCACGAGATCTCCGGCACGGCCGACAGCGAAGACGAGGCGTCGCTGCGGCGTCTGCACGCACGCCTGGTCTCGGGCGCCGGGCATACGGCAGTCGCGCACGTGACTCTGCGCGTGAGCGCTCCCGTGCCGCACTACACAGCCGCCGAGCTGCCTCTGACCACCGCGGATCCTTCTGCGGCCCGCCGCGGTGAGCGCGACGCCTACTGGTCGCCGGCCGTCGGCACGCAGTCGACGCCGATCTATGAGAGGACCTCGCTTCGCCCCGGCAACGTGGTCGTCGGACCCGCGATCGTGCAGGGCGAGGACACCACGATCGCCGTCCCGCCCGGTATGCGCCTCACCGTCGATGCCCGAGGCGACGACATCCTGACCATCGACAGCCGCGATGACGCGGCCCGCTGACGAACGACGAAGGAGGAGCATCATGCGAGCACACGTCACCGAGACCCTCGACATCGATCTCGAAGCCGAGCGCTGGGTCTGCAACCGCTGCGAGGCCGACATCGCGTCGGCGCACGGAAACTACAAGGAGGGACTCCTCGTCGCCGAGCGTGAGCCGACGGAAGTCCACACGCGACGTGCGCCGGCCGACTCGCCCTACTCGTTCGCGCCGGATGCCTCCTGGTGCCGCATCCTCGAGTTCTACTGCCCGGGCTCGGCGTGCTCGCCGAGACCGAGTACCTTCCGCCGGGGCATCCGATCACCCGTGACCTCGTCTTCGACCTCGAGAGCCTCCGGCGCGCGACCGGGGCGCGCCCATGACCGCTGCCTCGCGGCTCGCCACGGTACTCGCGGGCCAGGCGCCCGAGAGCGCGCTCTCTTCACGCCGCTCGTCTCGCGGCTGGTGGCGCGGCTCGCGCAGCTGCCGTACGACACACTCGTGCACTCGCCGGATGCCGCTGCGGCGGCGTACCGGGATGCGGCGAGGCTGCTGCGCCTGGAGTTCGTCACCGTGGGGATCGACCCGGCGATCCTGGCTGAGTCTGCGGGTGTGGCCGTGGAGTGGACCGAGGACGGGGCAGTGCCGCGCACGGCTGGGCCGCTCGAGATCGACGCCGACGCGGCCATCGCGGATGGTCCCGCCGCGACGACGGTCGCGGTCGCCGAACGTGTCGTGCAGGCACTCGAGCGGACACCATCGTTGCCGGAGCGGTGCCCAGCCCGCTCCTGCTCGCACGGATCCTGAGTTCGTCCGAGGAGCCCGATGCCGACCGCCTGCGCACGGCCGGACGGCTCGTGATCGCCTATGCTCGCGCGCTCTGCGAGAGCCGGATCGGCGCGCTCGTCGTCGTCGACAACATCACCGCCGACGACTTCGACCTCCCCGAGCGCAAAGCCGAGCGGGTCATCGCCAACACCGCCGCGCACTTCCAGATCCCGCTGCTGCGCGTGACCCACTCCGGAGGGCAGGACGCGCGCACCGCGTTCGCCGACGGCGTGCTCCCCGCAGACCGCGGCGTCGTGACCGACCACCCGGCCGCCGTGCCCGTCCAGCCGGGAGATCCTGTGCCGGCAGGAGCCTGGTTCACCAGCGAGGGAGAGCTGTCTCCCGATACGCGACCCGAAGACCTCCACGAGCTGATCGCCGCCATCGCGGCGACGGCCGTCCACGACTGACCCGACCCGACCCGACCACCTTCCGAGAAGAGGACCCCATGGGCAGAACCATCGACATCGACGTCGGGGGCACGTTCACCGACTGCTACGTGCGCACTGACGACCGCGTGATCACGGCCAAGGTGCCGACGACGCACTACGACCTGTCCGTGTGCTTCCGGAACGCGCTCGAATCCAGCGCCAGAAGTCCGACCTGGGCCTGGATTCGATGCTCAGCGACACCGACCTGATCCGCTATTCGACGACGATCGGCATCAATTCGCTGATCGAGCGAACCGGTCCTGCGCTCGGCCTCATCACGACGCGGGGCTTCGAGGACACGATCTTCATCGGGCGGTCGCGCCAGTGGGCGGACGGCATCCCCATCGAAGACACCCGCGACCTCTCGCGGATCGAGAAGCCGGTCCCGCTGATCGACAAGTCGATGGTCGTCGGTGTGCGGGAGCGCGTGGACTGCTTCGGCAACGTGCTCATGGAGCTCGATGAGCAGGACGTGCTCGAACAGCTGGAGACTCTCGTCGACCGCGGTGCCCGTGGATTCGTCATCTCCCTGCTGTGGTCCTTCCTCAATCCGGAGCACGAGCTGCGCATCATGGAGATCATCCGATCGGAGTACCCGGACACCCTGCTGGGCAACGTCCCCGTGCTGTGCTCGCACCAGATCTCGGCGCGCGCCGGGGAGTACACCCGCACGATGACGGCGATCGTCGACGCATACACGCATCAGCAGATCTCCAACCAGCTCTGGACGGTCGGCGAGATGGTGCGTGATGCGGGATACCGCAAGCCCCTCGCCCTCGTACACAACAACGGCGGTTCGAAGAAGGGTCACGCGCACACGCGCGATCGACATGCATGGCGGCAGGGCCGGTCGCAGGCGTGCTGGGTCGGCTTACCTCGCGCGTCAGTACGGACTCGACAAAGTGGTGTTCACGGACGTGGGAGGAACGAGCTTCGATCTCGGCGTCGTCACGGACGGGGGCGTGTCCAGCTACGAGTTCCGACCCGTGCTCGACCGCTGGCGCGTGCAGGGCTCGTTCGTCGAGACGCGATCGATCGGAGCCGGCGGAGGCTCGATCGCTTCGGTCGATCCGGTCATGAAGCGGCTCAAGGTGGGCCCGGCCAGCGCCGGGTCTCTTCCCGGACCGGCGTGCTACGGCCTCGGCGGTGAGCTGCCGACGGTGACGGATGCCGATCTCGTTCTCGGCCTGCTCGACGCCGAGAACTACCTCGGCGGGCGGATGCGCCTGGATCTCGAGGCGGCCAGGGATGCGATCCAGGAGCACGTCGCGGACCCCCTCGGTGTCTCCGTCGAAGAAGCAGCGTGGCAGATCCGGCGTCTTGTGGACGCCACGATGGGCCAGGAGATCTTCAAGGAGCTCGCGCTCAAGGGCCACGACCCGCGCGCCTTCACCGTCTTCGCCGCCGGAGGCGCGGGCGCCACCCACGCGGCCGGATACGCGGAGGCGGTGGGTGCGTCCACCGTCATGACATTCCCGTTCAGCTCGGTGTTCTGCGCATTCGGGGCATCGACCGCGGACGTGCTGCACATCTACGAACGGTCGCGCCACCTCACCGTCACGCAGTTCCTTCAGCCCGGGTACGCCCTCGACCGCGAAGCCTTCAATGCCGTCGTGGCAGCGCTCGTCGCCGAGGCTCAGCAGGACTTCGCCCTGGAGGGGTTCGCCCCGGACCGACTGCTCTACTCGCTCGAACTGGACATGCGTTACAAGACGCAGTTGAACCAGACGCGCGTCGTGATGCCTCGCATCCACATCGAGAGCGATGCAGACGTCGAGCAGATCATCGAGACGTTCAACGTCGCCTACGCCCGGCAGTACAGTCCCGAAGCGGCCTTCCCCGCGGCGGGCATCGACATCGAGGAGTTCCACCTCAAGGTGTGGGTCCCTTCCCCGACCGGCCGCCTGTGGTGCTGCCCCTGACAGGCGATGACGGGCGCGCTGCGCGCACCGGCAGTCGGCCCGTGTACTGGGGGCCGGCAGCGGGCAGTGTCAACACCGCCGTCTATCTTCGCGATCGCCTCGTGCCCGGCGATGCGATCGCCGGCCCGGCGGTGATCGAGTCCGATGACACGACGACCGTCGTGCCTCCGACGTGGGACTTCCGCGTCGACCAGTTCGGAAACGGCGTGATGAACAGGACGGATGCAGCGGCATCCGAAGTCGAAGGGAACGGACGATGAGCGGTCGCGATCTTGAGGTCGTCACCCGGTTGCAGCCGGAGCCGTGGACCGAGCGGGAACGCGAGGCCGCGGAGGGGATCGAGCAGCTCGACCTCTCCATCTTCAGCCACAAGCTCGAGACGACGACAGTCGAGTGTCAGGAGCTCCTCGCGCGCCTCGGGGCGAGCACGGGCGCGCGCTGGGGTGACTCCGGCTTCGCCTTCTACACGGCGCAGGGCGACATCTCGGTCTGCTCCACCGGCATCTACTTCCATGCCTTCCTCCAGCAGATTCCGATCAAGTACACGGTGAAGCACTGGATGACCGACCCCACCGTCGGGGTGCAGGAGGGCGACGCGTTCTTCTCCAACGACCCGCTCTACGGCGGCGTGCACGCGCCGGATATGACCCTGTTCGTGCCGGTCTTCGTCGATGGAGAGCTGATCGCCTGGACGGGCGCCGTCATCCACACGGGCGAGTGCGGAGCCAACGTGCCGGGCGGGGTCACCCTGCAAGCGCGGAGCCGCTACGAGGAAGGTCTCCACGTGCCCCCCGTCAAGGTCGCGTCGGGCTACCAGATGCGCGAGGACGTGCTGAACATGCTCGCGAACGGCGTGCGGGACCCGCGCCTGCTGATCCTCGACATCAAGGCGCGCTTGGCGGCGTGCCGTCGGGGCGAGGAGCGGCTCAAGGAGGTCGCGGCCGAACTCGGCAGCGACTTCGTCGTCGGGAGCCTGCGCACGCTCATCCAGCAGGCTACGGATGCTGCGCGCAGCCGCATCGCCGCGCTCCCGGACGCGACTGTTCGCCAAGTCGCCTTCATGGACACCGTCGGCTCCGAGGACGCGCTGATCAAGCTCGATCTCGTGCTCACGAAGAAGGGCGACCAGATCCACTGCGACCTGAGCAACAGCTCTCCCGAGGTGGTGGGCCATCCTGCCAATAGCTTCTCGCACACGCTCGTGGGCAAGAGCGCGAACTTCCTGTGCAGCTACCTCTTCCCCGATCTCCCGATCAACAGCGGGCTGTCGGATGTCTGCACCTGGACGTTCCGGCAGGGGACATTCGTGTCTCCCAGCCCGGATGCCCCGATCTCGCTCGCACCCAACGTCATGGCGACATTCAACATCGCGTTCTCGCTCGCCTGCGCGAAGCTCATCTATTCGGCCAACCCCGGTCGCGCGGTGGCGCCGTGGTTCAACGGATTCAACATGCCGGTCTACGGCGGGCTCAACCAGTGGGGTGAGCCGGTCGGCGACATCTTCAGCGAGCTCAACGGCGGCGGTTCAGGCGGACGCTCGTTCGCGGACGGCGTGAACGTGGCGGGTTCGTACTTCGCGACCCTGTCCGACTCCGGAGAAGTCGAGATCGTCGAGAACGGTGCGCCGATCCTCTATCCCTTCCGCAGCCAATTCCTGGCCGACTCCTGCGGCCACGGTCGCCACAGGGGCGGATCGGGGATGGACACGGCCTACATGGTCCACGGCGTCCCGTGGGTCCTTCTGGGTTCGTTCGGCTTCGGGTCCAAACATCCGGTGAGCCTGGGTCTGTTCGGCGGGTATGCCTCCGCGAGCATCCCGGCCGTGCGGCGCAGCGGGACCAACATCCGTGAACTCATGGCGACCGACCCTTCACGGGTGCCGACGACCGGAGAGGAGATGATCATGAGCGATGCCATCACCGGCGGTCTCACCTTCGAATCCGTCTCCGCGCCGATGCAGCCGTCGATGGACGGCGACGTCCTGATGGTCGCGACCGGCGGCGGCACGGGATACGGCGACGTGCTCGAGCGTGAAGCAGAGGACGTGGTCGACGACATCCGCTGGGGGATCACGAGCGACTGGGCGGCCAGGCATCTCTACCACGTGGTCTACGACGCGGAGACTCTCGTCGTCGACCACGACGCGACAGCGTCAGCGCGAGACGCCGTCCGGCGCGAACGTCTCGCCAAAGGTCGCCCGCTCGCCGAGTTCGAAGCCGAGTGGAACGAGCATCGGCCCGACGAGTACATCACGCGCTTTTACGGAGCCTGGCCGAACCCGGTCGAGGCAGCCCTTGCCCCCGCGCCCATGCTCTGACGGGCCTAGAAGAGAGAAGTGAATCAGATGAAAGCCTTCACCGTCACCGAAATCGGTCACGTCGAACTCGAGGATGCACCGACCCCGGTCGTCGCGTCCCCGTCGGATGCCGTCATCCGCGTCACGACGACGTCGATCTGCGGCTCCGATCTGCATCTCGTGCACGGAGCGCTCCCGAGTGCCCCTCCCTACCAGCTCGGCCACGAGTACGTCGGGGTCGTAGAAGCGATCGGCGACGCCGTCACCTCGTTGTCGGTGGGCGATCGCGTCGTCGGCCCAGCCGCGCCGTGGTGCGGCACCTGCGCGAACTGTCGAATGGGACAGATCCAGGCGTGCCTCCGCGGCGGTGTGTTCGGCAGCTCCCCCGTCTTCGGGGGACTCAGCGGTGCGATGTCCGAGCAGATGCGCATCCCGTTCGCCGATACCGTACTGAGCCGCATTCCCGACGGGGTGAGCGACGAGCAGGCCCTCCTTCTCGGCGACGTCGTCCCGACGGGCATGACCGCCGTCTCCCACGCGCTCGCCGCGCCAGGAGGGGTGCTCGTGGTCCTCGGTTGCGGCCCGGTGGGTCTTTCCGCGGTCGTCACGGCGAAGCTCTTCGGGCCCGCGCAGGTGATCGCGGTGGACCGCGTCGCAAGCCGACTCTCCGTCGCCGCCGAGCTCGGAGCGACACTGACGGTGGACGCGAGTACGCAGGATGTCGCGGAGGTCATCATGGAAGCAACGGGCGGACGCGGGGCCGACGGTGTCGTGGAGGCGGTGGGCCTTCCGGCAACCATCCAGCAGGCATGCGACCTCGTCACGGTCGGCGGCCGGATCGCGGTCGTCGGCATCTCGGCAGGCGCCGTTGAACTGCCGATGCCTCAACTGCTGTTCAAGAATGTCTCCCTCTGGACGGGCCTCGGGCACCTCGGAAACATCGACACGCTGCTCGACCTCGTCGCGCGAGGGGTCATCGACCCGACCCCGATGATCACGGACCGCACGAGCCTCGGCGACATCGAGACGGCGTTCGAGCGGTTCTCGGACCCTGCGAACGGAGTCGTGAAGTACGCGATCGAGGTGTGACGGTCGCCAACACCTCCGTCAGTATGAAAGCTCCGGGGTGCGGCCTTCGGCCGCACACCGGAGCTTTTTGGAGGGGATGACGGGAATCGGCCACCCGCCCTCCACACGCGCTCCGCGCGCGCGGAGCCTCCGGCGGGCGGGACCGCCCGCAAGCGCGATGGTTCCGACGGCATCCACACGAAAAGTCCCGCTGCACCGCCTGCGGCGGCACATCGGGACCTTGCTCGAGGGGATGACGGGAATCGAACCCGCGCTATCAGCTTGGGAAGCTGAAGTTCTGCCATTGAACTACATCCCCGGGCAGACCTCTCGGCGCAGGGCAAGCATAACAAAGGCTCCGCCGAGTCAGCCCGCGACGTATCCGTGCCAGATCGCGGCGCCGAAATCGAGCTGGGCGCCCGAGCATGAGACCGAGCCGCTCGGATACCCCCGCTGCGCGGCCATGCAGTTGGCGAGCAGTTCGATGCTGCCCCCGTAGAGGGCGGCGTATCCGGGCGAGGCCTGCAGAGCGCCCCACACGCGGAACTGGTGGATGTGCGCGAGTTCGTGCGCCATCGCCCAGTTGCAGGCGGCCGTCCGACCAGCCCGCGATCGCGGACGTGAAGTAGATGACGCCCGACGACGACGCGCAGGCGGGCGCCGTGCCTCCCGCACACGACGCCGGCATATTCCTGGAGCGGCACTCCTCCCCCGCCGACGCGGTCGAGAGCCGCCCGGACGCGGTCGTACGCGCTGCCAGGGAGGGAAGCGGCGGAAGAGCCGTGAGTCCTGCCTGCCGCGCTTGCGGCGGCCAGGCGCGCCCGCTCCGCGTCGTACGCCGCGACCGCCTGCCTGACGGATCCGGCGATCCCGTCGACCTCGGCGACGGCCGCGACCACCACCGCGGCGTCCGACCGCTCGGCGAGCACGCGCTCCTGGGCCTCCAGCACGCGGGCGCGCGAGCCCTCCGTGTCGACCTTGCCCTTCGCGCTCGCGAAAGCCTGCGACGCGCTCTCGACCGACGCCACGAAGTCGCCTCGGCGGTCGATGAGCACGGAGTACAGCGTCGTCTCCGCCCGCAGCTCGGCAAGGCTCTCGTCGAGGTCCGCCGTCAGCTCCACGACCGAGGTGACCTGGGCTTCGAGCGCATCGGCGACAACACGCTGATCCTCGAGCTGCGCAAGGAGCTCCGACCGGTGTGCGAGCAATCCGCCCCCGACGACGAGGGCTCCTGCGACGAGGAGCCCGAGCGTGCGCCGGGCGCCGGCCGTCACTTCAGGAACCCCTCCGTTGCCGCGAGTCGGTCCACGCTGCTGCGCTGCCCGCGCCTTGAGGTCGTCGACCTCGATCGCCGTTCGTGTTGCGATGAGCTGGCGTGTGCGCAGCTCGGATTCGAGCATCGCCGTCCGCGTGACCTGCGTGGCATGCTCGCGCTGCAGGTCGTCCGCGCTCACCTGCGCCGCGGCGATCCCGAGAGCCGTCGCGCCGACGATGGCGAGCGCCGCGACCCACACGAGCCCGACACGCCGGCCGGCCGTGGACGCCGCTCGCTGAGCGCTTCCTGCCCACGCTGGGGATGCGGGGGGAAGCGCGTCGAGCATCGAATCGGCCATAGTCCTGATTCCGGGGTGAGCTGGGGTCTCTCAGAAAGAATATGGCTCACCCGTGCGAAATGCGGCATTCAGGCACGTCCTATGCGCAGAATGCACGCCGTTCGACTCAGCCGACAGGCTCCGCCGTCTCAAGCGCCGCGCGTCCCGACGAGCGGACGGCACCGATGCTCGCCGCGATCACGAGCGCGATGCCGGCGATCTCGAGCCACGACATGTGCTGCCCGAGAAGCACGAAGCCTGCGAGCGCGGCGGTAGCCGGGGCGAGGCTCATGAGGATGGCGAACGTGGATGCCGGCAGCCGCCGCAACGCGACGAGCTCGAGCGCATACGGGATCGTCGAGGCGAGGACGGCGACCGCCAACCCCAGCGCGAGGATGTCGGGCCTGAGGAGGGCGGCTCCGGCATCCATCACCCCCAAGGGAACGGAGAGGAGCGCTCCCGCGACCATCGCGAGCGCAAGCCCGTCGAGCTTGGGGAACTCCCGCCCGACGCGTGCCGAGGCGAGGATGTAGAAGGCCCAGCTCGCCGCCGCGCCCAGGGCGAAGAGCACCCCGACGGGATCGAGGCGGTCCCACCCGCCCCCGCCGAGCGCGACGACACCCGCAAGGGCCAGGAGCGCCCACAGCCATGCAGACGCGCGACGGCTCGCCACGATCGAGAGGACGAGCGGCCCCAGCACCTCGATCGTGACCGTCACGCCCAGGGGCAGCCGGACGAGGGCGAGGTAGAACAGCGTGTTCATGAGCGCCAGCACCGCGCCGAACGCGAGGACCGCCAGCCAGCCGCTGCGAGTGTGGCCGCGCAGGGTGGGCCGTGCGATGACCAGAAGCAGGGCGGCCGAGAAGACGAGGCGCAGCATGACCATGCCCAGCGGGCCCACCTCGGGGAAGAGCAGTACCGCGATCGAGGCGCCCACCTCCTGGCAGGCCAGTCCCACCACGACGAGCAGGACGGCCGAGGTCTGCCCGCGTCGGGAGGTCATCGGGGGCTGATCAGCCCTCGGCGGGCGCGACGCACGCGGCGGCGGCGGCGATGCCCTCGTGGAACTGCTCGGCGGTCCAGGGCAGACCGCCCTCGGGGATCGTCTCGCCGCTCGCGGCGGGAGCCTTCGATGCGAGGGCCGCGAGCTCCCACGCGAGCGAGTTCGCGAGCTCGCCCTTTGCGGAGTTGTTCAGCACGACCACGACGGTCATCCCCGTCGAGGGGTCGGAGTAGGCCGCCGTGGCGTAGCCGGGCACGATGCCCGTCTGGCCGATGAGCGATCCCGCGAGCACCGCGCCGCCTGCGGCCGTCAGCCAGGACGGAGCCGACTCGTAGCTGAGCTTCGCATCGTCGAACCGCTCGTCGGCGACAGCCGTCGGCGTCGTCGCACCGGCTGCGAGGGCCACGACGTACCGGCGCAGGTCTTCGAGGGTCGAGACGACGCCCGAGTCTGTGAACCCGATACTCGGCGACATCTCGGTGACGTCTCTCGGCGTGACGCAGTCGAGACCCCCCTCGACCGGCACCGACACGAGGCCCGAGAGCGCGTTCTCGGACGGCGCGGCGGCCTTGTCGGGCGGCAGGCGCGTCTCGGTGAGTCCGAGCGGCACCGTGACGTACTGCGCGTAGAGCGCGGCGGCCGACATGCCCGTGGCACGCTCGAGCGCGAGGCCCAGGAGCACGTAGCCGGCGTCGGAGTCACGGTAGCCCTCACCCGGAGCCGTGGCGCGCGCCTGGCCGAGGCCGAAGCTCGCGAGCTCGCGCGGGTTCCACACACGCGTCGGGTTCGTCTCCCACATTCCGTGCAGCTGGCTCGCATACGAGCCCAGGCCCGAGGTCCCATCGCACAGCTGCTCGAGGGTGACGTCGGTCAGATCGGCGACGCCCGAGACGTACCGGGACACGGGATCGTCGAGCTTCACCCTGCCCTCGGCGGCGACGGCATAGAGCACGTCACACGTCATGGGTCGCGTGAGCTGCGCGATGCGGAACGACATCGCGGGGTCGACGGCGTCGTCCGACCCGGGATACTGCGTGCCGATGCCGGCGACCCAGGATCCGCTCCAGGGCGCCCAGACGCCGACGATGGCTCCGGATGCTCCGCTCGAGGTCATGGCATTGGTGACGGCGCCCTCGAGCTGCTCGACGAGCGCGTCGGGGAAGGCCTCTTCTGCCTGCGGGGGGAGGTCGACCACGGACTCGGGTTCGGCCGAGCAGGCGGCGAGTCCGATCACGAGCGCGACGACGGCACTCGTCGCGATCGCGATGCGCTTCCTCGGTCCCACTCGTGCCACCCCCCGGTGCTCGTCCAATGATTCAAACACACCGCGCGAAAGACGACCCCCTGACGATCCGTAGGCTGAGAACTATGACGCACATCTTCGACACTGCCGTGGTCTCCGCGGTGCTCGGCCACATGAACGGCGACCACGGTGACGACAATCTCCTCATCGCGCGCGCCTTCGGCCCGACCGCCGACGTGGTCTCCTCGACGATGACGGGGTTCGACGGCGACGGCGGCGACTGGACGGCACGGGATGCCGCGGGCGCTGCGATCGACGTGCGTGTGCCGTGGCCGTCCGGGCCGATCACCGAGCGCCCCGAGGTGCGCCGCGAGATCGTGGCACTCTACGACGAGGCCTGCCGCACGCTCGGGATCGAGCCTCGCCCGCACGCCTGAACGAAGTTGGGTTAGGCACGCCTAAGTCCCTATGCTGGGCTCATGAGCGACCTCATCTCCTTCTCGACCGCCCTGCGTGAGCGCTCCTCGAACGCGCACTCGGGGAGTGAGCACTCGGGTTTCATGGCCGACCTCATGCGCGGCGAAGGCACACGCGACGACTACGTCGCGCTGGTCGTCCAGCACTGGTTCATCTACGAGGCCCTCGAGCGCACGGCCGGACAGATGCGCAACGACCCCGTGGCATCCGTCTTCATCAGCGACAGCCTGACCCGCCTTCCCGCGCTCGAGGCCGACCTCGAGTTCCTCGTCGGTCCCGACTGGCGTGAGCGCATCGCCCCGCTGCCGACGACGCAGCGGTACGTCGACCGCATCAACCAGGTCGGTGCGACGTGGGCCGGCGGATTCGTCGCCCACCACTACACGCGCTACCTCGGTGACCTGTCGGGCGGCCAGTTCATCGGTCGCCTCATGGCCCGACGCTTCGGCTTCGAGACGAACGGCATCGGCTTCTACCTCTTCGACGACATCGCCGACCCGGCCGCGTTCAAGGAGGTCTACCGCGAGCAGCTCGACGCCGCTCCGTGGGACGCCGATGAGCAGGAGCGCGTCATCGAAGAGGTGCTTCTCGCCTACCGGTTCAACACCGAGCTGTTCGAGGACCTCGCCCGCGCGAAGTCGCAGGTCGTCGCCTAGGACGGCAGGCGCGGGGTGGATGCCTCGCGCCGCACATCGGCCATGAACCGGCGCACGTCGAGGTCGACCTTGATGTCGCTCGGCCGCAGCGGCCGGGTGAGGTACAGCCCCTCGAGCGACGTCAGGCGCGACAGGGCGACGTAGGTCTGCCCCGGCGCGAAGGCGCCGGAGCCGAGATCGACGATCGCCCGATCGTAGGTCTTGCCCTGCGACTTGTGGATCGTGACCGCCCACGCGAGGCGCAGCGGGAACTGCGTGAACTCCGCCACGATCTCGCGTGTGAGCGAGCGCGAACCCGGGTCGTAGGCGTACCGGTACTTCTCCCACACGGCGGGTTCGACGTCGAACTCGTCGCCGTCGACCTCGACGCGCACGGTGCCACCCGAGATGCGGGTCACCCGGCCGATCGTGCCGTTGACCCAGCGCGGCGGGTCAGGGAACGCCCCACGGTCGTTGCGCAGGAACATGACCTGCGCGCCGACCTTGAGCTTGAGGGAGGGGTCTGCGGGATACCCCGCCTCCCCTCGTCCGAAGTCACCGCTCACTTCGGCGACGGCGGTCTGCTCGCGCCCGCGCAGAGCCTCGAGATGACGCCGGTTGATGCCGTTGACGATGTCGTTGCGCGTCGCGAGCGTGATGATCGGCGGCTCGTCGTCGGAGGCCGTGGGAGGGGTGCGGGCGCCCGCGTCGTTGAGCTTCTGTGCGATGTCGGCGGTCACGATGCCGTGGCGCACGGCGTTGAGCATGGCCTTGAAGCCCGCGTCGGACTGACGGTGGATGTCGACGAGCTCGCGGATGTGCAGGTCGGTGCCGTGGCGCCCGATGTCGATCACACCGTCGGACGCCGCCTCGGCGCCCGCCCACACGTGCGCGTCGAAGAACCAGAACGAGCGGTAGTGGTCCTGCACGTACCGCAGCTCGTCACCGCGGGGCGGCACGGGCGCGAGCTGGTACGGGTCGCCGAACATGACGATCTGCACGCCGCCGAACGGCTCGTGCCGGCGGCCCCGTGCCATCCGCAGCGAGCGGTCGATCGCGTCCATGAGGTCGGCGTTGACCATCGAGATCTCGTCGATCACGAGGGTCTCGATCGCGTTGAGGATCTTGCGGGTCGCGTCGCTCTGCTTCTCGTCGGTCGTGCCGATGAGTCCGATCGGCAGTCGGAAGAGCGAATGGATCGTCTGACCCTCGACGTTGAGCGCTGCGACCCCCGTCGGCGCGCACACGGCGATCTGCTTCGAGGTGTGCCACGCGAGATGCTGCAGCAGCGTCGACTTTCCCGTGCCCGCTCGGCCCGTGACGAAGACGTGCTCGTTCGTGTCTTCGATGAGTCGGAAGAGCGCCTCCTGCTCGGCAGACAGCGGTGGCGTACTCACCGATCAATGCTAACGAGGCGTGCGGCGCTCGGGCGTCGCACGCGCACGCTCGAGCGCGAACCGGCGCGGATGTGACGGTTCGGGAGGAGCGGAGCATCCACTCTTCCTAGACTGGGCACGTGGACCTTCCGGCGGCCGACACCCGAGCAACCGACGCCGCGGCGTCGGCACCCGAGTCGAGCGCCCGCACGGCCCGACGGTCGCGACTCGCTGTGGACCTCGCGCTGCTGGGCGTCGTGGGCGTCCTCCTCGCCGCCGCCGTGTGGGCCGGCGTCGCAGCGATCGGCCGCGAGTTCTACAGCGCGTCGGCGTTCGTCGAGCGCTACCTCTCGCTGCTCGCTGACGGCCGCGCGAGCGAGGCGCTCGCGGTTCCCGGCGTCGCGGTCGCCTCCACAGAGCTCGAGGCCGCGGGCCTCCCCCCGTACGCCTCCGACGCGCTGCTGCGCCGGGATGCCATGGCGGCGCTCACGCGACATCTCGGTCGTCTCGGAGGTCGAGGGCGAGGACTCCATCGAAGTCACCGTCAGCTACCGCGCGGGCATCTACGAAGGCACCACGACCTTCGACGTCGTGCGCTCGGGCTGCGATCGGACTCGCCCCCACATGGCGTTTCGGCACGAGCCCGCTCGCCGTCATGGATCTCGTCGTCAAGGGATCCATGACCTTCGAGGTGAACGCATTCGAGATCGACAAGCGGCAGGTCTCCCCCGACGGAGTGGATGCCGACCCGCTCGCACCGGTCGCCCTCCTCGTCTTCTCCCCCGGGATCTACTCCGTCGCGGTCGACACGCCCATCTCGGCGACGCCCGGCGTGGCGGTCATCTCCGACAGCCCGTTCACCGAGGTTCCCGTCGCAGGTGCAGGCCGAGCCGACCGAGGAGTTCGTCGCGGTCGTCCAGGAGCGGATGAACGAGTTCCTGCTGTCATGCGCCACGCAGGAGGTGCTGCAGCCCACCGCCTGCCCGTTCGGGTTCTTCGTGCAGGACCGCATCGTGTCGGCGCCGACGTGGTCGATCGCCCAGCAGCCCGCCGTGACGCTCGAGCCCGACGGTGCCGGGTGGGCCATCCCCCCGACCGAGGCCGTCGCCCACATCGAGGTCGACATCCGCTCGATCTTCGACGGCTCCGTGCGCCACGTGGACGAGGACGTGCCCTTCATCGTGACCGGCGCGATCGTGATCGGGCCCGACGGCGCCGCGACGATCACCGTCAGCGGCCCCGACACCCGCTGACGGGCGTCAGCCCTTGGTGCGGGCGTCCCGCTCGGCGAGCGCCGCGAGGCGTGCGTTGTACTCGGCGAGCTCAGCGTCGCCGGTGCGGTCCGCGTGCCGGTCGCGACGCTTCTGGATGCGGTCGTCAGACCGGCTCCACTGGATCGCGACGACGATCGCGAGGATGAGGGTCGGAATCTCTCCGACCGACCACGCGACGCCGCCTCCGACGTACTGGTCCTCGAGCGGTGTCGCGCCCCACGTCCGCCCCATCGAGCCGAACCACTCGGCGACCATGAGGCCCGTCTGCATCATGATCGCGATGCCGAAGAAGGCGTGCATCGCCATCACGCCGATGAGGAGCACGAGGCGGCCGGCGTACGGCAGGCGCCACGGCACGGGGTCGATGCCGATGAGGGTGAGGGCGAAGAGGTAGCCCGTGATGAGGAAGTGGGCGACCATCCACTCGTGACCCAGGTGGTCGTAGAGCGACCAGCGGAAGAGGTCGGTGTAGTAGAAGATCCACAGCGACCCGATGAACAGGCCCGCCGCCACGAACGGGTTCGTGAGCACGCGCGCGACCGGTGAGTGCACGGCCCACAGGATCCACTCGCGACCGCCTCGCGTGCCGTCGTCGCGCTTGCGGATCGCGCGCGCCGCGAGCGTCACGGGAGCGCCCACGACCAGGAGCAGCGGGATCGCCATGCTCAGGAGCATGTGGCCCACCATGTGCACGCTGAAGAGGTAGTCCTGATAGACGTTGACCGGTCCCGCCGTCACCCAGACGAGCAGGAGCAGGCCGAGCGTCCACGTGATCGTGCGGAAGACGGGCCATGCGTCGCCACGGCGGTGAAGCCGCCACACGCCCGCGAAGTAGAGGAAGAGCCCGAAGCCGGCGGCGAACGCCCAGACGAGGTCGACGTTCCACGACGTGAACCACCGCTCGAAGGTGAGCTCGGGCGGCAGCGGCGACCCGGTCAGGATCTCGGCCGGCGTGCGTGCGCCCGGCAGGCCGGCGGGCGAGGGCGGAGGCGTGCGCGCGAGCGCGGCGGCCGCACCGCTCGCGATGCCCATGAGCGCGAGCTCGAGGGCGATGAGCCACCAGAAGCGGCGGGATGCGGCATCCTCCCGCAGTCTTCCGATGAGGCGTCGACGGTACCAGGCCGCGAGCAGGCCGATCGCCCCGAGCGCGATGACCTTGACGATCAGGATCAGTCCGTAGGGCGAGAACAGCGCGGCCCAGCCCTGCAGTCCCAGCGCGGCCCGGACCGTGCCGCTGATCGCCACGACGAAGAACGCCGCCAGGGCGATGCTCGAATACCGCTCGAGCATCGCCACGGACTGCTCACGCGTCTGCAGCGGGCGCACGAGCACGACGAGGATGAGACCGCCGAGCCACACGGCCGCCGCGATGATGTGCAGGATGAGAGCGGTCATGGCCTCGTGGTGGAAGGCCTCCTCGCCCGAGTGCCCCTGCGTGCCCATCGGAACGAGAGCCGCGATCGAGAGGATCGCGACGAAGAGCGTCGCGGTCCACGAGCGGACCGCGAAGGTCAGCACCGTGAGGATCGCACCCGCGATGGTGGTGATGAGCCACGTGCGCCCTGGCTCGGTCTCGATGAGGAACCTGCCCAGCTGCGCCCCGAACTCGGGCCCCGCGCTGAGCGACGGGTTGAACGCGTCGATGAACGTCAGGAAGCCGGTGGCCGCCGACGCGATCGTGAAGACGGCGGCTGAGACGGATGCCGCATCCAGCGCGACATCGAACGGCCGCTCCCCCGAGCGCAGCGTGAACAGTGCCGTCACGAGCACGCCGGCCATGCCCGCGGCGGACAGATTGACGGTCAGCTTCGCGATCGGCAGACCCCAGCGGGCGATCGGCCCCGGATCGCCGATGGCGAGCGCCGCGGCTCCCCCGCCGTAAGCGAGGGCCCACACGGCGGTGACGAGAGCCGCGACGACGAGGATGGTCGGGCCGGCGGCCCGCAGCGCGCGGGAGTTCACTCACTAAGCCTAAGCGGGGCATGAAGATGGGGATGCCGCAGGCCGCGGCATCCCCATCTTCGAGGTGTCTTGCTGTCTTACTTGACGGCAGCCTTCAGCTTCGAACCGGCCGTGACCTTGACGCGCTTGCCCGCGGGGATCTTGATCTCGGCGCCGGTCTGCGGGTTGCGGCCCGTGCGAGCCGACGTAGCGACCTGCTCGAACGAGATCCAGCCCGGGATCGAGACCTTGCTGCCCTTGGCGACCGCCTCGGAGACGGTGGAGAAGAGGGAGTCGAGCACGCCCGAAACGGCGGACTGGCTCTGCCCGGTCGCGCTGGCGATGCTCGCAACGAGCTCGGTCTTGGTGATGGACTTGTCAGCCATTGGGATGTCCTCCAAGGCGGCGAGTGTGCCGCCCCTATTGCTGGGACCGGTTGGCGAGACGCCCCCCGGCTGGTCGGATCGACCGCCTCGACTATAGCCAGATTCCGCGGAATTTCGCGGATTTCCGACGTTCTACGACCGATCTCACGGCGTGTCGGGGGTCAGATGTGACGAGAGTGACCGTTGTGACGGTCGTGAGACCCGCTTTCCCGACTCTTCCCGCCGCTCGGTCGGGATGCCCGACGGCGTCCCCAGGCACGGCGAAGGCCCGGAGTCCGAGGATCTCCGGGCCTTCGCGCTCAGCTGTTCCGAGCCTGTCGGATGCTTACCAGCTCGACTTGGTCACGCCGGGCAGCTCACCACGGTGTGCCATGTCACGGAAGCGGACACGCGAGATGCCGAACTTCGTGAGGACACCGCGGGGGCGGCCGTCGATGACGTCACGCGAACGCACGCGCACGGGCGATGCGTTGCGGGGAAGCTTCTGGAGGCCCACGCGGGCCGCCTCACGCTGCTCGTCGGTCGACTCCGGCGAGACGAGCGCCTTCTTGAGTTCGGCGCGCTTGGCGGCGTAGCGGTCGACGACCACCTTGCGCTGCTCGTTGCGCGCGATCTTGCTCTTCTTAGCCATGGATCAACGCTCCTCTCGGAATTCGACGTGCTTGCGGATGACCGGGTCGTACTTCTTGAGCACGATGCGGTCGGGGTTGTTGCGGCGGTTCTTGCGCGTCACGTAGGTGTACCCCGTGCCGGCGGTCGACCGCAGCTTGATGATCGGACGGACGTCCTGAGCCTTCTTCGCCATTAGAGCTTCACACCCTTCGCGAGGAGGTCCTTGACGACGGACTCGATGCCGCGTGCGTCAATGACCTTGATGCCCTTCGCCGACACGTTGAGCTTGATGTTGCGCCCAAGCGACGGCACGTAGTACGTCTTCTTCTGCACGTTCGGGTCGAAGCGACGCTTCGTCCGGCGGTGCGAGTGCGAGATGCTGTGACCGAAGCCGGGAACTGCTCCAGTCACCTGGCACACTGCTGCCATAGTGATGTCTCCTTAGTACCGTGGAGCCGGACGGCCCCACCCAAGATCCCTTGTCTGCACCCCATCCCCGGGCACGGCCGAAGGCCGATTCGAGGTGGTGGGATACGTACTGCGTGCTGGAGTGCGCGCAGACAAACAGTCAGCTTAGCACGGACGGACCCGCGCCCCTCCCCCAGCGGAAAGGCGAGACGGTCGCATCGCCCGGGATCCAGAACCGCCAGGGGAACGCATCCGTCCCCGCCGCTCCCGCGACCCCGACGCGCGGTCCTGTCGCGATATCGGCGAGCGGCTCTCGACGAAGCCAGAGCCGGGCTTCCGCGCCGTGCCAGGGAGCGCCGGTCACGGCATCGATGCCGTCGTGCACGGGATGCCGCAGCCCCATGGCGTCGCCGAGACGCCCGGGTCCCCTCGCGAGCTCGCGATCGTTCCGAGCCGCCGGACGCCGCACGTGCGCGGCATCCCGGCCCTCGATGATCTCGCCGCCGCGGAGCAGGATTCCGCCGGCGACCCCCTCGGGCGCGCACACGACGTTGACGCACGAGTGGATGCCGTGGCTCAGATAGACGTACAGGTGACC
The DNA here is from genome assembly GCA_963695125.1 of uncultured Actinomycetota bacterium. Taxonomy (GTDB): domain Bacteria; phylum Actinomycetota; class Actinomycetes; order Actinomycetales; family Microbacteriaceae; genus Microbacterium. Next base: position 237,175 of record CAVOFY010000002.1, on the reverse strand, counting down.
GGGCTCGCCCCACATCGTGGCGTTGCGTGCCGTGCGGCCCATGCGCGCGTGCGAGCCGGGGTCTGGGACATCGCCCGTGCCCTGACCATGGTAGGCCTCGACCTCGGTCAGGCGCACGGCCACCTCGACGCCCTCGACCGTGGTCTGCAGGACGCCGCCCAGCAGGCGCGGCGCGACCTCGAGTGGAAGACCGAGCAGATCGGCACGCTCAGCCCGCCGGATCTCTCCCTGCGGCATGCGCGCGATTCTACGCAGGACGACGGGCGCGGGTCAGGGGGGTGGAACCCGGCACCACGAGATGTCGAAGCCCGCGAGCGCCGAGACCTGCTCACCGTCCGAGAGTTGGACGATCCGCGTCTCGAGTCGGTCGGGCATGGGCAGCAGGTGCGTGTCGTACGGGTTCGACACGGCGTCGGGCGCGACGAGGATCGCGGCATAGCGCCCGCTCGGCGACGCACACACCTGCAGGAGCGCGTCGTGGGGCGCGATGTCGGCGATCGCGTGGGCGGCGCCGTCGTCGTCGACGAAGACGACCGAGGTGCCCAGCGCCCGCATCCCGGACTCGTCGAACATGCCGTACGAACGCAGCGTGCCGCCGCCCGCGACGGGAAGCACTTCGCGCAGCGTTCCGAGTTCGCTCTCGCCGTCGGCCGCGACGAGGGGCTCGTCGGTGCCGTCGGCGAGGTCGATCACGACCATGCCCTCAGGGCGCTCGACGATCGCCGTGCTGCCCGCGATGCCCTCGATGCCGAGCGCCGAACCGAGCGAGGTCGCCGCTCCGCCCTGGGAACTCGTGAGCATGAGCAATCCGTCGAAGCCGAGCAGCAGGATGCTGTCGGTGTCGGGCACGAACCGCCATTCGGCCACGCGCGGATCGGCGCCCTCGACGACGATGGGCGTGGGCTCGGCTTCTGCCGCGCCCAGGGCGAGGGATGCCGTGAACAGCGCGCTCTCGAGACCGCCCGCTTCGCCGAGGTCGGCATCCGAGAAGGTGTAGCCGATCGTCTCGCCCCGGTCGGCAGTCTGCAGATTGGTGACATAGCCGCTGCCGGGCAGCGGCAGAGGACGGGTGTCCCCGCCTCCGAGCCCCGCGACGATGAGCGCGGCCTGGTCCGCCTCCGTGCGCACCGAGATGACCAGGTGGGATGCCGTGGCCCGGTAGTCCTCGATCTGCGTCGCCGAGAAGACCGGCAGCGCCTCCTCGCCCGAGAGCCCTGTGCGCACGATGCTGTCGCCGGAGGGTCCGTCGCGCTGGAGGAGATGCAGGTCGAGAGCAGGCGTCCGGAACGACTCCGTGATGGTCGAGGTGCGTCCCCCACCGGTGCCCCGCAGGTCGGCGATCGTCACGGTGTACTCCGTGTCGTCCCACAGTGGGTGACCGAACCGCACGCCCACGCTGCGGCCCGACGTGTCGACCGTGAACGGCAACCGCGGGTTCGACCGAGACCTGGGCGGGATCGACCTCTGCCAGCGGCTGCGACGTCGTCACGATGAGGCGCGCACCCGAAGAGACGCTCGCCGCGACGGGATCGACCTGCACGGAGGTGACGCGGGGGCCCTGCATGACACCGACCGCTGCGGCGCCCGCACCGACCACGACGAGCGCTCCCAGCACCACCGCGAAGCCGCGGATGTACGCGCGGCGGCGCTGAGTGCGCACCCGGGCGCGGCGCGACTCGGGCGCGCCCGCCGAGCGGCGCGAGCCCTCGTCAGTACTCATAAGGGTCCGCCGGCTCGTCGATGACCTCGACAGATGACGCATCGATGACGAGGCGCCCATCGGGGAGCGACCGCACGGTGCCGTGGACCGTGACCCACTGGCCGGTCTCGGGGGTGGCGCCCGACGCCGCGACGGGCAGGGTCGCGGTCTGCGCGTCGATGACGCAGTGCGTGATGACGAGCCGCGTGAGGCTGAAGCCGTCACCCGCTCCGGTCACGAACCCCGTGAGCGTCACAGGATCGCCCTCGAACGCCTCGGGATTCGTCGCCGTCGCGAACACGGCCGACCACTCGCCGACGCCGAACGACGCGGTGTCGCCCGTCGTCGCGAGGTCCACGGCATCCGCTCCCGCGAAGAGCGGCGCCGCACCCACATCGCGTGACATCGCGAGCTCGGCCGAGAGCGAGGCGGGGGGCAGCACGAGCGTCGCGACCGCGATGGCCGAGGCGACGATTCCTGCCGTGACGGTCGCTGCGAGTGCGATCGGCCCTCGGCGTCCGTGGTCGTGGCCATGGTCGTGTCCGTGCTCGGCTTCCGCGCCGAGAGGCAGGGCGAACGTCGCGACGGCGCCGGCCAGAAGCAGCACCGACATGCCGACCGCGAACCACGACGATTCGGGGTTGATGTAGAGGCCGAGACGCCCGGTCGCGGCGAGGCCGAGCGTGACGGCGGCGAGGATCGATGCGAGTCCGACCCCGAGCCAGCGCGTGGCGAGACTATGCAAGGAGATTCACCACCGCTCCGATCGCGAAGGCCGAGAGCACGACGACGATCACGATGCCCGTGAGCGCGCGGGTCGTGAACGTCGTGCGCATCAGCGCGAGCATCTTGACGTCGACGAGCGGGCCGACCAGCAGGAACGCGACGAGCGAGCCCGGTGTGAACGTCGAGGCGAACGACAGCGCGAAGAAGGCGTCGACGTTCGAGCAGATCGACACGACCATCGCGAGCGCGATCATCGCGACGATCGAGAGGGCGGGGTTCGAGCCGATCGCGAGCAGCACGTCGCGCGGGATGAGGACCTGCACGGCTCCCGCGAGCGCCGAGCCGATCACGAGCGCGGGCATGACGGCACGGAGCTCGACGATGAGCTGCGCGATGCTGCGCCGGCCGCGGCCGCCGGGCTCGTCCAGGATGAGCTCGCACGTGTCGCGGAACCGGTCCGTGAGCAGAGCGTCGGGGGAGGGATGCCGGCTGTACAGCCACCCGATGAGGTTGGCGATCGCGTACCCGCCGAGCAGTCGGGCGACCAGGATGCCGTCCGAGAACCCGAACGCCTGGTGCGTCGTGATGATCACGATGGGGTTCACGATCGGCGCCGCGATGAGGAACGTGAGCGTCTCCGGCACCGAGAATCCGCGCATGAGGAGACCCCGCGCGAAGGGGACATTCCCGCACTCGCATACAGGAACAACCATGCCGAGCAGAGAGAGCACTGCCCGACGAGCCCATGCCCGCCGCGGCATCCATCGCTCGATGACGCCCGCGGGAACCCACACCTGCACGACGATCGAGAGCACCACGCCCAGCACCACGAACGGGAGGGACTCGATCAGGACGCTGATCGCGAGCGTCAGACCGTCCTGTGCGCGCGTGGGAAGGGATGCTGCGAAGAACTCGGGAGCAAGGGCATCGATCGCGAAGAGTGCCGCCACGACGGCGACGCCGATTCCCAGGCTCGCGAGCAGACGGCCCGTGCTGCGCTGCGGGCGGTCGCGGACCCTCAGCGGATCTGCGCGCGCAGGGGAATCAGTCCGAGACACGCTCGCTCGCCTGCGCCGCACCGCAGTCCGCGCACAGACCGAAGATGTCGACGATGTGCTCCGCCTCGCTGAAGCCGTGTCGCTCGGCGGTCCGTCGCGCCCACTGCTCGACGTCGGACGCCTCGATCTCGACCGTCTTGCCGCACGACCGGCAGATGAGGTGATGATGGTGACCCGAGGTCGAGCACGCACGGTAGAGGGCTTCGCCGTCGGGACTCTGCAGCGAATCCGCCTGACCCTGCGCCGCGAGACCCGCGAGAGCGCGGTAGACGGTCGCCAGGCCGATGCCCGTGTTCTCGTCCCGCAGCATCGCGTGGAGGGACTGGGCGCTCACGAAGCCCGGTGCATCGGAGAGCGCTTCGCGCACGCGCTCGCGCTGCCACGTATTGCGCTGGACCATGCCCGGAGTCTACCTTTCGGGGTTGGGAGGGACCGGGGAGTCAGACCCGGGTGACGCGGTCTCGGCGAGAGCCGATGCCGCGGCAGACGAGATAGATCACGAACGAGATCGTCGTGATGTAGGGGCTCACGGGCAGGGTGCCCATGATGGCGAGGAGGATGCCGCCGACCGCCGAGACGAACCCGAACAGCGAGGCGAGCAGTGGCACGGCGAGCGGGCCGGTCGCGATCCGCATGGCCGCCGCAGCCGGCGTGACCAGGAGCGCCATCACGAGCAGCGCGCCGATGATGTGGACGCTCACGGCGACCATGAGGCCGAGAAGCAGCATGAAGCCGAGCGAGACGGCCGTCGTCGGCACACCCCGGGCCGCTGCGGCCTGCGGATCGAGCGAGTCGAACCGCAGGGGCCGCCAGATGAGCAGCAGTCCGATGAGCACGAACGCGCTGATCCCGATGAGCCAGCCGAGCTGGCCGGTCTGCACCGACACGATCTGCCCCGTGAGCAGACTGAACCGGTTGGCGCTGCGCCCGTCGTAGAGCGAGAGGAACAGGATGCCCAGCCCCAACCCGAACGGCATGAGCACGCCGATGATCGAGTTGCGCTCACGCGCCCGCGCGCCGAGCCAGCCGATGATGGCGGCGGCGGCGAGCGAACCGACGATCGAGCCCGTCACGACGTCGACGCCGATGAGAAGCGCGGCGGCCGCGCCCGCGAACGACAGCTCGCTGATGCCGTGAACGGCGAACGCCATGTCGCGCTGCATCACGAAGACGCCGACGAGACCTCCGACGAGACCCAGAACGGCACCCGCGACGACCGAGTTCGACACGAGACCCAGGATCTCGGCGTAGTCGGCGAGACCGCCGAACATCGCATCCGCGACATCCGCCCAGTTCACGAGTGCTCCTCGTGGTGGTGGTGCGACTCCTCGGCATCGGGCGCCCCGACGACGACGAGCCGGTCTCCCGCGCGCAGGACGAACACATGGGCTCCGTAGAGGTCGGTCAGCACGTCCGAGCGCAGGACATCGCCCGGCTTGCCGAGCATGAACCGTCCGTTGGCGATGTAGAGGATGCGATCGACCTTGCCCAGAAGCGGGTTGATGTCGTGGGTCACGAGCAGGACGGCCGCATCGGTCTCGCGGCGATGGCGGTCGATCAGCCCGAGCACGGCCTGCTGATTCGCGAGGTCGAGACTCGTGAGCGGTTCATCGCACAGCAGCAGTCGAGGATCGTCGGCGAGCGCCTGACCGACCCGGAGTCGCTGCTGCTCGCCCCCCGACAGGAGGCCGACAGGTCGGTCGGCGAACGCGGTCGCGTCGACGGCCTCGATCAGGGCGTCGACACGTGCGCGGTCGCCACGGCGGGGGATCGGAAGGCCGAAACGGTGGCCGTCGACGCCGAGGGTGACGAGATCGCGGCCGCGCAGCGACGTGTCGCGGGGGAGCGGTCGCTGCTGCGGTATGTAGCCGATGCGGCGGCTGCCTCGGCCGCGCACGGGGTCGCCGAGCGCGGTGATGGAGCCGCTGCTCAGCGGCTCGAGCCCGAGGATGGCGCGCAGCAGCGTCGTCTTGCCCGACCCGCTCGGCCCGAGGACCGCGATGAGCTCGCCGGGCTGCACGGTCAGGTTCAGACCGCTCCACAGCTCGCGATCGCCGCGGCGGAGCGATCCATCCCGGATCTCGAGCGCGGGCGTCACGGTGAGAGCGCCTCCTCCAGCGCCTCGATGTTCGACTGCATCCACGAGAGGTAAGTCTGGCCCGAAGGAAGCGTCTCGGTGAACTCGACGGTCGGAATCGACGTGCTGTCGGCCTCGTCGACGATCGCCGTCGTCTCGGCTCCCCCGGTCTGGGCGTTCACGACGACGAGCCGGACGGATCCGCCTCGAATGAGCTTGAGTGCTTCGAGCAGCGTCGCGGGCGGGACGTCGCGTCCCTCCTCCACGGCGGTCGTGAAGGCATCCGGAGCCACGTTGACGAGGCCCGCGGCGCCCGTGAGGGCGAGCGGCACGGGCTCTGTGACGAAGATCTCGGTGCCGGCGAATCGGCCGTCGAGGGCGTCGAGTCCCGCTTCGAGGTCGGCGATGCCGCTCATGAACTCGTCGAGATTGGTCGCGAAGGCGGCCGCGTCATCGGGCGCGATCTCGGCGAGCTCGTCGGCGATCTGCTCGGCCACGCGCTCCATCGTGTGCGGGTCGTACCAGACGTGCTCGTTGAACCCCTCGATGTGCTCGTGGTCCGCGTGGTCATGGTCGTGGTCGTCCTCGTCGTGATCGGCGGACTCGCCGGGCCACTCGGGCGAGAGCTCGACCGCCGTGACGACGGGGGCGGTGGATCCGCTGCTCTCGATGAGCGTGTCGACGAAGGCGTCGTAGCCGCCGCCGTTCTCGACGATGAGGGCCGCCCGCGAGACGGCGAGCTGGTCGCGAGCGCTCGGCTCGAACGAGTGAGGATCCTGCGACCCCGACGACACGATCGCGGTGACGTCGACGAGGTCGCCCCCGATCTGCTGCGCGATCTGGCCGTAGACGTCGGTCGACGCGACGACGCGGATCCGGCCGTCGTCGGTCGCGTCGCCGGCGGAGCATCCGGCGAGGACGAGGACGGATGCCGCGGCGAGCGCGGCGGCAATGGCGAAGCGGCGGGGAATCACCCGCCCAGCCTATCGCTATTGATAATCGTTCTCAACTCGTCAGTCGAGCAGCAGCGCGGGCTCCTCGAGCACCGAGGCGACGTCGGCGATGAAGCGCGACATCCCGTCGCCGTCGATGACGCGGTGGTCGAACGAGCCCCCGACGGTCGTCACCCAGCGCGGGCGCACCTCGCCGTCGACGACCCACGGCTTCTGGCGGATCGTCCCCATCGCCACGATGCCGGACTCGCCGGGATTGATGATCGGGGTGCCGGCATCCATCCCGAACACACCGATGTTGGTGATCGTGATCGTGCCCTGCTGCTGGTCGGCGGGGGTGGTCCTGCCCTCGCGAGCCGTGACGGTGAGCTTCTCGAGCGCCTGCGCGAGTTCGCGGAGGCTGAGATCCTGGGCGTCCTTGATGTTGGGCACGAGCAGGCCGCGCGGGGTCGCCGCCGCGATCCCGAGATTGACGAAGTGGCGGACGCGGATCTCGGCGCCGTTCTCGCCGTCGATCCAGGCCGCATTGACCATCGGAGTGCGGCGCACGGCCCAGATGACCGCACGGGCCACGATGAGCAACGGTGACACCTTGACGTCGGCGAAATCGGGCGAGGTCTTGAGTCGCTTGACGAGCTCCATCGTGCGCGAGGCGTCGACATCGGTCCAGACCGAGACGTGCGGCGCCGTGTACGCGCTGAGCACCATTCCGGATGCCGTGGCCTTGCGCACGCCCTTGACGGCGATCGTCTCCTCACGCGCATCCGGAGCCGGCGCGACGGCGATCGTCTCTTCTCGGACGGGGCTCCAGTCGGGGGTCTCGAGGTTGCGGAACACCGACGCCTGCGACGCGTGCCTCATGACGTCGTCACGCGTGACCTCGCCGGCGGGTCCGCTCGACGAGACCGTGGCGAGGTCGACCCCGAGGTCGCGCGCGAGCTTGCGGATCGGCGGCTTGGCGATGACGCCGACGGATGCCTCGACCCGCTGCGCTGCCGTCACGGCAGGCTTTCGACGGCGCGACGTGACGTGACCGCCCGTGCCGTAGCCGACCAGGACGGCGCCTCCGCCCTCGGCCTCGGCGGGCGCGGGCGGAGCACCGTGCTCGGTCTGGCCGACCGTCGAAGCGGGGGCCGCAGCGGATGCGATCGTGATGATCGGGGCTCCGACATCCACCGTCGCCCCCTCGGCGACGATGAGCTCGCCGACGACCCCCGCGAACGGCGACGGCAGCTCGACGAGGGACTTGGCGGTCTCGATCTCGACCAGGACGTCGTTGACGGCGACGGTGTCACCGGGCGCGACGCGCCACTGCACGATCTCGGCCTCGGTGAGGCCTTCACCCACGTCGGGGAGGACGAACGTCTGGGTGCTCATGGAGCTCCTTGCGATCAGTAGGCGAGTGCGCGGTCGACGGCTTCGAGGATGCGGTCGGCATCCGGGAGATAGATGCCTTCGAGCTTGGCGGCGGGGAACGGAACGTCGAACCCCGACACGCGCAGGACGGGGGCCTCGAGGGCGTAGAAGGCCTTCTCCATGACGGTCGCGGCGATCTCGGAGCCGAGGCTCACGAAGCCGGGCGCCTCCTGCGCGTAGACCATGCGGCCCGTGCGGCGCACGGAGTCGAGGATCGGGCCGTAGTCGACGGGCGAGAGCGAGCGCAGGTCGATGACCTCGCACGATGTGCCCTCGCCCTCGGCGAGCACCGCGGCCTGGAGCAGGGTCGTGACCATCGCGCCGTGCCCGACGAGGGTCACGTCGGTGCCGCGACGCACGATGCGCGAGGCGTGCAGCGGCAGAGCGCGCGCCGACGTGTCGACCTCGCCCTTCTGCCAGTACTTGGCCTTCGGCTCGAGGAAGATGACGGGATCGCGCGACTCGATCGCATCCTGGATCATCCAGTACGCGTCGTTCGGCGTCGACGGGCTCACGACGCGCAGACCGGGGGTGTGCGCGAAGTAGGCCTCGGGGCTCTCCTGGTGGTGCTCGACCGCTCCGATGTGTCCGCCGTAGGGGATGCGGATGACGATCGGCATCTGAAGGCTGCCCTCGTGGCGGTTCGTGAGCTTCGCGAGCTGCGTCGTGATCTGGTCGAACGCGGGGAAGACGAAGCCGTCGAACTGGATCTCGATGACGGGGCGGAAGCCCGCCATCGCGAGCCCGATCGCGGTGCCGACGATGCCCGACTCCGCGAGAGGGGTGTCGAGCACGCGACGGTCGCCGAACTCGGCCTGCAGGCCCTTCGGTCACGCGGAACACTCCGCCGAGCCGGCCGATGTCCTCGCCCATGAGCAGAACGCGGTCGTTCGCGGCCATCGCGGCGCGCATGCCCGCGTTGAGGGCGCGACTGATCGGCATCGTCGTCACGGTGCCGTCCTCAGGCGCCTCGGCGGCTGGGCTCGTCGAAACGTCGGTCACGACTCGTCTCCCTCGAAGGATGCCTCGTACGCGGCGAGCCACGCCCGCTGCTCGTCGATGAGCGGATGCGGCTCGGTGTAGACGTGCGCGAACATCGCCTCGCGCTCGAGTCCGCCCAGGGCCATCGTGCGCACGCGCACGTCCTCCGCGACAGCGGCGCGCCTCAGTCATCGACGTCGGCGAAGAAGGCGTCGGACGCGCCTCGGCCTTCGAGGTACGCGCGCATGCGGTCGATCGGGTCGCGCGTGCGCCCACGAGGACTCCTCGTCGGACGTGCGGTACTTCGTCGGGTCGTCGCTCGTCGTGTGGGCGCCCATCCGGTAGGTGAGCGCCTCGATCGCGCGAGGACCGGCGCCGCCGCGGGCCTCGTCGAGCGCGACGCGGGTCACGGCGTAGCTCGCGAGCACGTCGTTGCCGTCGACTTGGATGCTGGGCATCCCGTACCCGTCGCCGCGCCGGACGAGCGGCGCGGGCGACTGCGTCGAGACCGGCACCGAGATGGCCCACTGGTTGTTCTGCAGGAAGAAGACCTCGGGCGTCCGGTAGCTCGCGGCGAAGACCATCGCCTCGTGCACATCGCCCTGGCTGGAGGCGCCGTCGCCGTAGTAGACGATGACGGCCTCGTCGCGTTCGGGGTCGCCCGTGCCGCAGCGGCCGTCGAACACGAGACCCATGCCGAGTCCCGTCGCGTGCAGCGTCTGCGATCCCGAGCACGAGCGTGTAGATGTGCGTGTTGCCGTTCTTGGGGTCGGTCGGGTCCCAGCCGCCGTGCGTCAGCCCGCGCATGACGCGGATGATGTCGACCGGGTCGACGCCGCGGATGCGCGCGACGACGTGCTCGCGGTACGAGGGGAAGATGTGGTCCTGCGGGCGGGCGGCCCGGGCGGAGCCGACCTGGGCGGCCTCCTGCCCGAGGCTCGGCGGCCACAGGGCGAGCTGGCCCTGGCGCTGCAGATTGGTCGCCTGGCGATCGAACGCGCGGATGATCGCCATGTCGCGGTAGAAGCCCTCGAGCTCGGCGTCGCCGAGCGCATCGATGAGGGCGAGGTAGGGCTCGGCGGCAGCCGTCGGCGCGAACCGGCCGTCGGCATCGAGCACGCGCACGAGGCCGGGCTCTTCGGACGGACTCGGCACTGCGGGCAGGGTCTCGGGCGACGTCACCGTTCTACGCTAGCCCTCGCGCCGGGTGCGCTTCCGGGAGGTCTTTCACAATGGATGCCGCGATCCGTAGGACCTTCTCGACAGACTCTTCCTCGCCGATCGAGATGCGGATGCCGTCGCCCGCGAAGGGACGGACGATGAGTCCCGCATCCTCGAACGCCGTCGCGATCGCCATCGTCTCGTCACCGGCCGGCAGCCACACGAAGTTGCCCTGCGCCGCCGGGATCGCCCAGCCTGCGTCGCGGAGCGCCTGCGCGAGGCGGTCGCGCCGCTCGGCGATCGTGCGCACCCGCTCGAGCAGCTCGGCCTCGGCGTCGAGGCTCGCGAGGGCGGCGACCTCCGCCTGGAGCGTGACGGAGAGCGGGATGCTCGTGCTGCGTGCCGCATCGAGGACGCGCGGGTGCCCGATCGCATAGCCGACGCGCAGGCCGGCGAGACCGTAGGCCTTCGAGAAGGTGCGCAGCACGACGACGTTGGGGCGGTCCTGCCCGCCGAGGACGAGGAGTCCGTCGACGGCGTCGGGGTCGGTCACGAACTCGGCGTAGGCCTCGTCGAGGATGACCAGGACGTCGGAGGGGACCTGGTCGACGAAGGCCGTCGAACTCGGCCTGCGTGACGATCGGGTCCGGTCGGGTTGTTCGGGCTGCACACGATGATCGCGCGCGTGCGGTCGGTGATGGCGGCCGCCATGGCCGGCAGGTCGTGGCGCGCGTCGGCGGTGAGCGGCACCTGCACCGCTGTCGCGCCGGCGACGACGGCGAGCCACGGGTAGGCCTCGAACGACCGCCACGCGTAGATGACCTCGTCGCCGGGACCGGAGGTCGCCTGGACCAGCTGCGCGAGGATCGAGACGCTCCCGGCGCCGACGTGGACGTAGTCGACGCGTGACGCCGAACCGCTCGGCCGAGCCGCTCACGCAGGCGGGCGGCCGTGGCATCCGGATACCGGTTGACGGAGGTGGCGGCGCGCATCGCCTCGACGACGCCGTCGGCAGGGGGTCGAACGGGTTCTCGTTGCTCGAGAGCTTGAAGGCGTCGGCCCCGGCCTGCTTGCCCTGCTTGTACGGCGGGCAGCGCGGCGATCTCGGGCCGGACGCGGATCGGGATGTCGGAGGTCACCCCCCGAGTTTAGGAGTGCCCTCTGCGCCGCGCGGGTGCACCGTGGCAGACTGGCCCGACTATGCGCTTCCTCATCCGCGTCGTCATCAACGCCTTCGCGATCTGGGTCGTGACCCTGATCCCTGCACTCCAGGTGTCGGTCATCCCCTTCCCACCGGGCGAAACGCTGCAGATCGTGCTGACCCTGCTGCTCGTGGCGGCGATCTTCGCGATCGTGAACACGATCATCGGCACCGTCATCAAGGTGCTCGCGTTCCCGATCTACATCCTCACGCTGGGGCTCATCGGGCTCATCATCAACGCCTTCCTGCTGTGGCTGACGGCGTGGATCACGGGGTTCTGGAACTTCGGTCTGCGCGTCGAGGACTTCTGGTGGGGTGTCGTCGCGGCGCTCATCATCTCGCTCATCAACTGGATCTTCGGGATAATCCTCCGCCCGCAGAAGAAGGACTGACCGTCCCAGCGGTCCGTACGGCCGAGTACTCGACCGCCTCGACGCTCACCGCCGTGCCCAGCTCTGCGAGCGTGCCGCGCACCGCGTCGACGCGCGGATCGCTCGAGGCGTCGACGAGTGCCGCCGTCTGGGCATAGGACGCCATGCCGTGGGCGGGCAGGATGCCCTCGCTCGCCCCGCCGGCCACGCGCTCGACGATGAAGCTCCCGGCCGCGCCGACGGGTGCCGCATGGCCGCCGCCCGCGAGAGCGCCGACGAGGTCGTCGGTGTGCCGGATGCCGACGCTCAGCGTGCCCGGCCCGACGTCGGCCTCGACGGGTGAGCCGAAGGAGACGAGCGTGCGCGTGTCGTAGCCGCCCTCGAGCGCCAGATGACTCGTGATCATCGCACCCTGCGAGTGCCCGAACGCGTGCACGACATCGCCCGGCCCGGCGCCCGCCGCGTCGAGCGCATCAAGGGTCGCGGCGTACGACGCCGAGGTCTCGCCGCCCCACAGCTGCACGTTCGACTCGTTGTCCCAGGGGTCGCGGCCGCCCGAGACCGCGCCGTCCTTCATGCCCGCGACGTACACGGCGTACTGCTTCGAGCCGTCCGGCATCGAGTACGTCTCGACGCGGACCCGCGCCGCGCCTGTCGGCACCCGCTCCGCCGCGTCGGCGAGCGTCGTGGGCGCCGACGCCGCGCCCGAAGACACCCGCTCGATCGCCACCGCCTGCGCAGTCGCGGTGAGGCGGGCATCTCGCGCCAGCCTGCCCTGCCCGCCGACGGCGGCGGCCGTCGCGCCCCACAGCACGAGCCCGCCGAGTCCGACCCCCGCGATGGCTCCGGCCGTCTCGCTCCACAGCGACCCCGCGTCGTAGCCGATCTGCGTCGCGCCGCGCACGAGCTCGGACGGCCACATGACCGCACGCTCGAACTCGAAGTAGCGCGCCTGGCCCACGGCATCCGGATGCTGCGCCAGCAGCGCGTCGCGCAGCCCGTCGATGCGCGCGATGCGCCGCCTCATCGCCGGCAAGCACGGCGGCCGCATGCTGCGCGTCGAGCTCGACGAGCTCGTACACCGTGGCTGCCGCGCGGAGCCGCTCCGCGATCACGTCGGCTTCGGCGATGACAGCGGCCAGCCGCGTCGAGAGCACTGAAGCGGAGCTCGCCGCCTCCCACGCGACATCGCGTTCCGCGAAGAGCATCATCTGCAGCGTGCCGAGGCGATGCGCGAGCTCGTCGAGCTCGGCCCGCGCGGCGACGAACCGCGCGGCGGCCGCCCGCAGAGTCGCGGTGTCGACGGCGACGGCCCCGCCCCCGCGGATCTCGAGGTCGGCGCTCACGGGCAGCCCCACTCTGCCCGCGCCCGTGCCGTCTCGCGGGCCCGCATGGCCGCGATGCGCACGGTCTCGGCGAGGCATCCGAGCGACGAGACCTCACCCGCCCAGTCGTCGGCCTTCTCGTGGAACGCGACCGCCGCTCGCGCCTGCCAGTCCGTCGCGCACGCGAGCGCTCGCGCCGTGCGGGCGGCATCGAGGAGCCGATCCGACACCGCCGCGAGTCCGCGCACGACGATGTCGAGCTCGGGAGCACCCGGGGCGCGCACGCGGTGGACGTCATCCGCCCATGCTGGCGCGCCCCGGCGAGGAGCCGCCCCGGCCGGCGCAGTCCTGTGCGTCGTGTGCCGGCCCGGCACCTGTGGAGGAGAGGCGAGGGGGTGACCGACCGAAGCCCTCACCCCCTCACCTCACGGGAACAGGATCGCCGTGCCGACGTAGACCTTCGTCTTCGCCGTCGTCGTGTTGCCCGCCGCATCCGTCGCCGTATAGGTGAAGGTGTAGACGGCATTGTTGACGGCACGCACCTTGAATGCCGTGTCGCTCACCTTCGTGATCGCCGCCTTCTTGGCGCCCGAGGCGACCGCCGACGTCAGGGCGACGGACACGTCGCCGCGGTCATCGGCTGCCTTGACCTTGATCGTGATGGATCGCATGTCGCCGAGCGGCAGGATGATCCAGCGCTGCGAGGGCGTCACCGAGATCGTCGGTGCCGTCGTGTCGGGCGGCGTCAGGTCGAGGCCGACGACGACCGGATCGTGGTCGCTCGAGCGGTACGCGTCGGGCGCGAACAGCGCGTCCTGCGCGGGCTGCTTGAACGACATGTCGTAGTCGATGAGGCTCGGCTCATCGGCGTTGACGTTCCACACGGCGGCATCCGTCACCTCGCCGAGCAGTCGCAGGCCCCGCGAGCGCGTGGTCGAGGGAGCCCAGCTGGCCGTCGAACACGTACGTGTACGACGCGTCGCCCTCGAAGCGCTGCCCGAGATCGGTGTAGCCCGCCGCGTGGAGGGCCTGCATGGGGTCCTCCTGCGCGTACGAGTTGAGATCGCCGAGCACGAGCTCGCGGCCGGCGCCCTGACCCGTCGGATCCGTCGCGAGCCAGTCGGCGAGCGCCGCGGCGGCCCGAGTGCGCACGCCGTTGCAGTTGCCCTGGCCGTGGGGGTCGATCGGATCGTCGACCGCGTTGCAGTCCGAGCCCTTCGACTTGAGGTGGTTCACGACGACCGTGAACGCTCGCTGCCCGCGGCATCCGTGAAGCTCTGCGTCAGCCCGGGACGATTGAAGTCGTCGAGCCAGCGCGCGTCCTTGGACTCGTCCATGAGCTGGAACGCGCCGACCGGCGTCACCGACGCGGGCTTGTAGAGGAGCGCCGTCGTGATGACGTCCGTCCCGATGACGCCCGTCTCGATGTACGTCGTACACACTCGATCCGAGGCGCGTGTTGAGCGCCTGCGGTGAGAGCGGCGACCGCCGTGCCGTTGTTCTCGATCTCGATGAGGCCGAAGACGTCGGCGTCGATCGAGGCGAGCGCCGTCACGATCTTGTCCTGCTGGCGCCCGAACTCCACGGGGTCGTTCGCACCGCGGGCATCCGGACCCGTCAGGGTCGTGAAGTAGTTCAGCACGTTGAAGCTCGCGACCTTGAGAGTCACCGTCGACCTCGGGCAGCCGAGGTGCGCGGGTTGCCCACCGCGAAGTCGGCGCCCTGCGTCGGCTGGATGGCCCACGTGTCGAAGCGGTAGTCGAGGATGCCGGTCGTGTTCGTCACGACATCGCCGCTTCGGAACGTGTTCTCGAGCGTGAAGACCTCGCCGTTCGGGTGGATCGCCGGGTCGGGGTTCTGGTTGCTCCGCCCGTCGTCCACCGTGATGCTCGCCGGCGATGTTCTCGGCGCGCGAGCGCGATCGCCTCGGGCGAACCGGCGTCGTAGAGCTGCGTCGGCTGGAACTGCCGACCGGCAGTGAGCGTGATCGTGCCGTAGCGCGCGAAGTCGAACGTCTCGGCGATCGCGAGCTCCTGCGGGAGCGTCACCCGCATGCCCTCGAGCGCCTCGCGCTGCTCGGGCGAGGCGGGCAAGCGTCAGCTCCGTCGCGGCGGGGAGCTCCCCGCCCGTCGCGCACACCTCGACGTCGCCGAGCCCGACCTGCGTCATGTCCGAACGCCTCCTCGGCCACACCGGCCACGTTCACGATGTCGCCCACCGCCACGGGGGCGCCGCCGGGCGCAGAGACGAAGATCGCGTCGGACGTCGCAGGATCGTCGTCGCCGGCATCCTGCACGTAGTACCCGTCGAACCCGTTCGCGGTCTGGAAGTCACCGACGACTGTTCCCTCGATGCGGACGATCGTGCCGGGCGACGGGCGTCGTGGCACCCGCGCCCTGGATCGAGCCGATCGAGACCACCTCGAGATCGCAACCGGCCTCGCCCGGCTGCGGCCCGGTCGGCGGCAGGACGAGCGTGTTGGCGGCGCCCGGGGTGTTGACGGCCTCACCGGCGATGAGGGTTCCCGTGAAGCCCGGGATGCCGGCGAGGTCGAAGTCGTTGCGCGTCCAGTCCGACGGCGGCGTCGGTGTCGGCGCCGTCCGGGATGCGCGAGGCCCCGCCCGGCGCGAAGGCCAGGCCGTCATAGGCGACGCCGAGGGTCGTGCCGCCGTAGGTCAGGTCGCCTGCTCCGCCGTCGTTGATGGCGACCGCGTCGACGATCGTGAATCCGAGACCGGCATCGAGGACGCCGTCGTCGTCGGCATCGAGGTCGGTTCCGACCGCCGGCGCGGGGCCGGTAACGAGCAGGAGGCTCATCGTGCCGTTCTCGAGCGCGTTGTGCGGCAAGGGACGCGAGTGCGCGGCCCGAGGCATCCGGAACCGGCACCGCAATCACGGCGTCGACCGTACCCGGGCCGGGAAGCGGCAGGTCGCCCTCGACCGAGAGGAGCGAGTAGCCCGAGACGTCCATGCCCGGCGTCGCGAGCAGCTCGACGAACTCGACGTCGTCCCCGGCGGTCGAGGCGGAGAACTCGTTGATGACGATCTTCTGGACAGGCGGCTCGACCTCGCCGCATTCGGCCGTGTGCGCACCGAGGCCGTCGAAGGCGTCGGTCGCGAAGCCGTCCCACTCGATCGAGGGATCGAACGCGTCGGTGCCGTCGGGGTCCGCCGCGCACACGTCGGCCTGACGGCGCAGCGTGTTGTCGGCCGTCGAGACGAGACCCGTGCCCCACTCGGTGCCGGGGTCGAAGCCGACCTGCCCGACGACGTCGAGCGCCGACACCCGCCTTGGTCAGGACGATCGCGTCGTCGCCGTTGTACCAGCTCGCGCTGCTCGTCTGATCGGCCGCAGCGAGCACGGCCGCGGACGCCAGCGACTGTGCGACGACGTAGACGTCACCGCTTGCGACCGACCCCGTGAGCGGGATCGTCGTGCCCGCGGACGAGCTGCCGTTGAAGTAGTACGCGAGCGTGTACCCGCCTGCGGCGAGGTCGATCGCGGCGGAGGTGCCGTTGTAGATCTCGACCGCCTTGTTGTTGCTCGAGCCCTCGACGACCTCGCTGATCAGCAGGTCGGGCGGGCGGAGCGGCATACGCCGGGGCGGCACCGAGCAGCGCTGCTGCGGTGAGGGCGGCGACGGCGGCGGCGGACGATCGGAGCGGGGGACGACTCACGAGAACCTCCAGTTGGACGCGAAAAGGAGCCCTTTCGGGCCCCCAGAGCCCTCACGCTACGTGGGCGCGGCCGCTGAAGGAAGGGGCCCTGCGAACCGTTCGCGTGAACAGCGTTCGACGTCGCGGCGCTCGGGCGCCAGAATGAACGCTATGTCGGCGACCCCCGTGGACCCCTTCCGCGTCGTGTTCGTGTGCACGGGGAACATCTGCCGGTCTCCGATGGCGGAGGTCGTCTTCCGCGGGTTCGCCGAGGCCGTCGGACTCGGTTCGCGCGTCGTGTCGACGAGCGCGGGGACCGGCGACTGGCACGTCGGCGAGCGCGCCGATCAGCGCACGCTCGAGGCGCTCGAGCGCCGCGGGTACGACGGCACGCGCCACCGCGCGCGCCAGTTCACGCACGACGACTTCGCGGCGACACGACCTCGTGATCGCGCTGGACCGCAGCCACGAGCGCATCCTGCGCGGCTGGGCGCGCGACGAAGGCGACGCCGACAAGATCGCCCTGCTGCTGGCCTTCGACCCGAACGCCATGACGCTCGACGTGCCCGACCCGTACTACGCCGGGCCAGGGATGTTCGACGAGGTGCTCGGTATGATCGAGAGCGCGAGCCGGTCGCTCTTCCGCCAGCTCGAACCCGCCATCCGTCCGGTCATCTGAGTGCCGGCGCACGAACGGACCGTTGTGACCTCACTGCCTCCCCAGCCCCTCAGCCCGCTCGACGGCCGCTACCGCGCCGCCGTCGCCGGTCTCGCCGACTACCTCTCGGAGGCGGGACTCAACCGCGCCCGCGTCGAGGTCGAGGTCGAGTGGCTCATCGCCCTCACCGACCGCTCCCTGTTCGGCACGTCACCGCTCTCGGACGACGACAAGGCCCGCCTGCGCGCGCTCTACCTCGACTTCGGCCAGGCCGAGATCGACTGGCTCGCCGAGAAGGAAGCCGTCACCCGGCACGACGTCAAGGCCGTCGAGTACCTCGTGCGCGACCGCCTGTCGACGCTCGGGCTCGACGCGATCGCCGAGCTCACGCACTTCGCCTGCACGAGCGAGGACATCAACTCCGCCTCGTACGCCCTCACCGTCAAGCGCGCCGTCGAGCAGGTGTGGCTGCCCAAGCTCCGGGCCGTCGATCGCGTCGCTGCGCGCCGCGGCGGTGCAGCACCGCGATGCCGCGATGCTCTCGCGCACGCACGGTCAGCCCGCGACCCCCTCGACGATGGGCAAGGAGCTCGCCGTCTTCGCGTGGCGCCTCGAGCGCGTCGCCGCCCAGATCGCGGCGGCGAGTACCTCGCGAAGTTCTCGGGCGCGACCGGCACCTGGTCGGCGCACCTCGCGGCCGAACCCGACGTCGACTGGCCCGCGCTCTCGCGCGAGTTCATCGAGGGCCTCGGACTCGACTTCAACGTGCTGACCACCCAGATCGAGTCGCACGACTGGCAGGTCGAGCTGTACGACCGTGCACGGCACGCCGGCGGCATCCTGCACAACCTCGCGACCGACATCTGGACCTACATCTCGATCGGCTACTTCACGCAGATCCCCGTCGCCGGGGCGACCGGCTCGTCGACGATGCCGCACAAGATCAACCCGATCCGCTTCGAGAACGCCGAGGCGAACCTCGAGATCGCGGGCGGCCTGTTCTCGACCCTCGCCTCGACGCTCGTGACATCGCGCATGCAGCGCGACCTCACCGACTCGACGACGCAGCGCAACATCGGCGTCGCGTTCGGCCACTCGCTGCTGGCGCTCGACAACCTCGAGCGCGGGCTCGAGCGAGATCTCGCTCGCCGAGGACGTGCTGCTGGCCGACCTCGACGCGAACTGGGAGGTCCTCGCCGAGGCGATCCAGACCGTCGTACGCGCCGAGATCGTCGCCGGCCGCTCGTCCGATCACCGACCCCTACGCGCTGCTGAAGGACCTGACCCGCGGTCGCCGGGTCGGCGCCGCCGAGCTCGCCGAGTTCGTGCGCGGCCTCGACATCGGGGACGCCGCGAAGGAGCGCCTGCTCGCGCTCACCCCCGCGACCTACGCGGGCCTCGCGTCGCAGTCTCGTGGACGAGCTGGACTGAGTCCGCCCCGGCGGGTATGCCGCGCGTGGCTATCTCAGGCTGAGCCGCGACAGACGGTCCGAACCCGGGCTCGACAGACGGGCCGGCCTGAATAAGCCCCGGGCTCAGGCCTTGGTGTCGTCGCCTGAACCGGCGTCCGGCTGGGAGTCCGGCTCTTCCTTGTCGACGAGGACGGGCCGATCGACGGTCTTGGTGACCTGAGCGGGGTCGACGGCCAGGAGCAGCAGCGCCACGACGACGAGCACGACGATGAACGTGATGCCGGCCACGACGGCCGCGACGACGAGCGCACGCTCGGCCTGGCCCTCGAATCGCTGCTGGAAGAAGCCCATCGACACGAGGGTCACGATGCCCGCGAACAGGGCGGACCCGAAGGCGAGCCCGAGCAGCTGAACGGGCTTCATGAGGTCGCGGCGGGTGGGTCGATCGGTCACGCGGGATCCTTCTGCTCGGCGGGAGCCTCGGTGAGGACCGGAGACGGCTGACGCGGGGAGAAGCCTGCGATCCCCAGGTACACCGCGACGATCGCGGCGTAGGCGCCGAAGATGCCGACGTCGATCGTGATCCCCGTGAGGGTGTACGACTGGCGGGCCTCTTCGACGGTGTACTGCAGGGCGTAGCCGCTCGGCACGCACAGCAGCACGACTCCCGACGATGACGGTGAGGATGCCGACGACGACAGCGTCGCGGCTCTCGCTGCGGGGCGCCACGACGGGCGACGGTCCGCCCGCCCATGGTGCGACCTCGCCGGACTTGAGCTCGCGCGGGCGCAGGGCCCGGATGCCGCGGATCCCCGCGACGGCCTCGATGACCCCGGTCACGACGGCCCACGACACGACGACGGCGAGGAACCCGGACACGGTGCGCAGGGGCTGGAGGCCTCCGGCCATGCCGGCGATGATCGTGACGATGCCGAGCAGCAGCGAGGGCCACCGCGCACCGGCGGGGTAGACGAGCCACGCGGCAGCGAGATGGACCAGGCCGGTCGCGATCGCGAAACCGCTGAACACCGACAGCCCCACGACTGCGGAGTGATCCGACGAGAACGTGATCATGATCGCAGCGAGCGCGGCGAAAGCGGCGCGCGCGAGCTGCACGTGACGCACCTCGAAAGTGCGGCGGGCGGGGGTATCGGACACAGTGGATCCTGGGACGGCGGAAAGGATGCCTCCAGTCTAAGTCGTGGCGTCGGCGGGGCTCGCCCCGGTGGTACCGTGCGACGGTGACGAGTCCCCGCGAGATCCATGTCTCCGCCGCCGTCATCACGGACGATGCCGGGCGATTGCTGCTCGTGCGCAAGGCGGGCACGACAGCCTTCATGCAGCCCGGCGGCAAGCCCGAGCCGGGCGAGACACCCGCCGAGACGCTCGCCCGTGAGCTCGAGGAGGAGATCGGAGTCCGTGTGCCGGCCGATGAGCTCCGCCCCCTCGGGTCGTTCACGGCCCATGCGGCGAACGAGCCGGGATTCCTCGTCGTCGCCGAGGTGTTCGAGGCCGATCTCGGCGCAGCGACTCCGGTCATCGCGGCAGAGATCGAAGAGCTCCGCTGGGTGACGCGCGACGACGCCGAGAGACTCGAGATCGCTCCGCTCGCGCGGACCTACTTCCTGCGCTGAGTCACCAGGAGCTCTTGCGGTAGTCCTTCAGGAAGACGCCGAAGAGGTCCTCGCCGGCCTCGCCGCGCACGATCGGGTCGTAGACGCGGGCCGCGCCGTCGACGAGGTCGAGCGGGGCGTGGAAGCCCTCCTCGGCCAGGCGCACCTTCGTGGAGTGCGGGCGCTCGTCGGTGATCCAGCCGGTGTCGACGGCCGTCATGAGGATGCCGTCGGTCTCGAACATCTCGCGCGCGCTCGTGCGGGTGAGCATGTTGAGCGCGGCCTTGGCCATGTTGGTGTGCGGGTGGCCCGGGCCCTTGTAGCCGCGGCCGAACACGCCCTCCATCGCCGAGACGTTCACGATGTAGGTGCGCCGCGCGGGCGATGCCGCCAGCGCCGGGCGCAGGCGCGAGACCAGCAGGAACGGCGCCGTCATGTTGGCCAGCTGCACCTCGAGCATCTCGAGCGGCTCGACCTGGTCGACGTGCTGCGTCCAGCTGTTGACGTGGTGCTCGTCGGGCACGAGCCCGCCGGCGTCGATCGCGGTGCCGGCCGCGAGGCGCTCGAGCGACGACGAGCCGGCCGCCATCGCCTCGGCGGTGAGCTCGTCGGCGGTGCGCGCGGCGGCGGCGAGGATCGGGTGGCTCGGCGACGGACTGCGGCGAGCGCGAGCGGGTGCGCGTCGTTCGTGTGCCCGAAGGTGACCAGCTCGGGCAGCGGGCCGTCGGGAAGCGGGGCGAGCTCGGCATCCACCAGCGGCTTGTAGGCGCCGGGCGAGCGGCGCACGGTCTGCGCGGCGTTGTTGATGAGGATGTCGAGCGGACCGTCGGCCGCGACCGCGTCGGCGAGCGCGATCGACCTGGGCGGGGTCGCGCAGGTCGATGCCGACGATCTTGAGCCGGTGGATCCAGTCGGCCGAGTCGGGCAGCGCCGAGAAGCGGCGCACCGCATCGCGCGGGAAGCGCGTCGTGATCGTCGTGTGCGCGCCGTCGCGCAGCAGTCGCAGCGCGATGTACATGCCGATCTTGGCGCGGCCGCCGGTGAGCAGCGCGCGCTTGCCGGTGAGGTCGGTGCGGGCGTCGCGCTTCGCGTGGCTCATCGCCGCGCAGTCGGGGCAGAGCTGGTGGTAGAACGCGTCGACGAGCGTGTACTGCTGCTTGCAGATGTAGCAGGCGCGCGGCTTGATGCAGCTCGCCGGCGGTCGGGGCTGCGGCGCGGGTCGGCGAGCGGGATGCCGCGCGTCTCGTCGTCGATGCGGTCGGGTGCGCCCGTCGCGGTCGCGGCGACGACGGCGCGGTCGGCGTCCGCGATCGCGCTGCCGCTTGTCGCGGCGGGACTGGCGCTTGACGTCCTTGAACATCTTGGCGGTGGCCTGGCGGACGGCGACGTAGTCGGGATCGTCGTGCTCGAGCGAGGCTGTCGCCTCGATGACGCGCAGGGCGATCGCGAGCTCGGCGGGGTCGATCGAGCGCGTGCGGAGCGGCGTCGGGAAGCTCGGAGGTCACACGAGATTCTACCGAGCGGGCGTGGGGAAGATCTGGCCGACCGGCTCGCGCTTCTCGGCCTGGAAGCGGTCCTCGGTGCGGCCCCGCGCCCAGTAGCCCGAGAGCGAGACCTGCGAGCGCGGCGAGCCCGCGCTCGTCGAAGAGACGCGGCGCAGCTGCCTTCATCGACTCCCGCTCGCCGTGCGCGAAGACCTCGACGCGCACCGTCGCGCCACGGCGGGCGCGCGCACGGCGTCGGCGAGGAGCGTCGGCGGCTGCGCGAGGCATCGCACGACCCACTGCACGTCGACGCCGTCGGGCGCGACGAGGTCGAGGATCGCGTCGTCGGCGCTCGACCTCGACGATCGCGGTCCCGACGGCATCCGGAGCAGCGCCTCGAGCGCCGCGCCGATCGCCGGCACCGCGGACAGATCGCCGAGCAGCAGGTGCCAGTCCGCGTCGGGGTTCGGGCGGTAGCCGCCGCCCGGTCCCATGAAGCGTCAGCCGTGTCGCCGGGTTCGGCCGTCGCCGCCCACGGGCCGGCGAGCCCTTCGTCGCCGTGCACGACGAAGTCGATGTCGAGCGTCTGCGCCGCCGCATCGACGCGACGCACGGTATAGGTGCGCGTGACGGGATGCCCCTCGGGCGCCGTGAAGCGAAGCTTGACGTACTTGTCGGTGTCGGGGCGGTCCTCGAACTGCGCGAATCCCGGGCCGCCGAGCGTCACGCGCACGAGGTGCGGGTTGAGGCGGACGCTGCCGACGACCTCGAGTTCGATGAGGGGTCGCGGAGCGCGGGGAGTCGTGCGAGAAGTCAGGGCCACGTACTCGACGCTACCCCCGTCCCCGGGGCTGTCGGGCGGCCCCGCGGATCGGTCAGGATCGGAGAAGCGCGCGGCGTCCATGATCCGTAGCGTGGCACTCGATCGGCGGCACGGGCCGTCACCGGAAGGAGAGGGTCATGGCCGAGGGGCTGACGAAGGAAGAGCGCGACGCGGTCAAGGAGCGCGCGAAGGAACTGCGCGCCCAGGAGAAGGCGGGCAAGAACCGCGAGGCCGGCCTGAAGGCCGTGCGCGAGGCGATCGATGCGCTCGGCGACGACGACAAGGCGCTGGCCGAGGGGCTGCACGACATCGTCACCGAGGTCGCGCCGCACCTCGTGCCCAAGACCTACTACGGGATGCCGGGCTACGCGAACGACGACGGCAAGATCGTCGTCTTCCTCCAGCCTGCGGGCAAGTTCAAGACGCGGTACTCGACCGTCGGGTTCGAGGGCCCGGCGAGGCTCGACGACGGCGACATGTGGGCGACGGCGTTCGCGCTGCTCAAGCTCACCCCCGCGACGAGGAAGACCCTGACGGAGCTCGTGAAGCGGGCAGCGCCGATGGAGGAGAGATTGTCTCCTCAGGCTGACGCACCGGCCGCCCGCTGACCGGTCCGATCGCGATCCAGCGGGGGCGCGGACGACCGATGGGACGCAGGCTCTGGAGCGGCGACTCTCGCAGGCGGAGCCCGGCCCTACCCGAAGTCGCCCGGAGCCATGTCGGTGAAGCGCGAGAAGTGGCCCTGGAACGCGACCGTGATCGTGTCGGTCGGACCGTTGCGGTGCTTGGCGACGATGAGGTCGGCCTCGCCCGCGCGCGGGCTGTCCTTCTCGTAGGCGGCCTCGCGGTGCAGCAGCACGACCATGTCGGCGTCCTGCTCGATCGAGCCCGACTCACGGAGGTCGGACAGCGCGGGCTTCTTGTCGGCGCGCTGCTCGGCGCCACGGTTCAGCTGCGACAGCGCGACGACGGGGACACCGAGCTCCTTCGCGAGGAGCTTGAGCGCACGCGAGAACTCCGAGACCTCCTGCTGGCGCGACTCGACGCGCTTGCCCGAGGTCATGAGCTGCAGGTAGTCGATGACGACCATCTTCAGACCGACGCGCTGCTTGAGGCGGCGGCACTTCGCGCGGATCTCGACGAGCGTCATGTTGGGGCTGTCGTCGATGTAGAGCGGCGCGTCGTTGATGCGGCCGCGGGTCGCGGCGATCGTCGTCCAGTCGCGGGAGTCGAGCGTGCCCTTGCGCATCGTCTGCAGCGGGATCGAGCCCTCGGCGCTCATGAGGCGCATCGCGATCTCGCTGCGCCCCATCTCGAGCGAGAAGAAGATCGTGGGCATGTCGTGCTTGATCGCGGCGGATGCGGGCGAAGTCGAGCGCGAGCGTCGACTTACCCATCGCGGGTCGCGCCGCGATGATGATCATCTGCCCGGGGTGCAGCCCGTTGGTGAGCTGGTCGAGACCCGAGAAGCCGGTCGGGATGCCGGTCATCTGACCGTCGCGACCGCGGGCCGCCTCGATCTCGTCGACGGCGGCGTCGACGGCGATCGTGAGCGGGACGTAGTCCTCGGCCGCCTCGGTGCCCGTGACCGAGTAGATCTCGGCCTGCGCGTTGTTGACGAGGTCGAGCGCCTCGCCCTGGCCCGAGTACCCCATCTGCACGATGCGCGTGCCGGCGTCGACGAGTCGGCGCAGCAGCGCGCGCTCGTTGACGATCGACGCGTAGTAGCCGGCGTTCGCCGCCGTCGGCACGATCGAGGTGAGCGTGTGCAGGTAGTCGGCGCCGCCGGCGCGCTGCAGCTCGCCGGTCTTGATGAGCTCGTCCGTGACCGCGACGACGTCGGTCGGCTCGCCGTGCGAGTAGAGCGTGAGGATCGCCTCGAAGATCAGCTCGTGCTTCGGGACGTAGAAGTCCGTGCCGCGCAGCGTCTCGATGACGTCGGCGACGGCATCCTTCGAGAGCAGCATGCCGCCGAGCGCGCTCTGCTCGGCGAGGAGGTCGTGAGGCGGCGTGCGCTCGGGCTCGCGGGGACGACCGAGTCGCTCGTCCGAGATGTCCGCGATCGACATCAACGCCACCTCTTTCCGCGCGAAACCGCGCACTCCCCCGACTGCCGAACACCACGCTATGGACGGGGTCCGACACCTGCAACACGAGCCTGTGGATAACTATGTGGAAAGTCTGCGAGAAACGCCGTCAAGGCTGTGCAAAACAGGTGTGGAGAACTCCCTGGGAGAATGCTGATTTATAGAACTTTAACCCTCTTGACCTGGGCTTTTGTTTCCCACAGGCTGTGGAAAGAGATGTGCTTGAAGTAGGGATTGAAGGTTTCCCGTGAGAGTTGAGGTTGTGCACAACCTCGAGGTCGGCGCAAGGGTTTCGTTGCGTGATGCCCACGAAATCCCGTGACCTGCCTTGCCGCGCCGGAAGACGAACGCGGGTTGCCGAGTCGCCGCGCCCGCACGGGGCGCGGCCGGCCGCTGAGCAGCCTCCGAGAACGACGGATGCCGCGAACCCGAAGGCCCGCGGCATCCTTTCCCGGCACACGAAACGGCGTACCGGAACCTTGTCGCTGCTACTTGGCGGCGACCACCTGGAGGGTGATCACGGCGGTCAGGTCGTCGCGCAGACGCACCGTCGCCTCGTGCTCGCCGATCGACTTGATCGGCGAGGTGATGTGGATCTTGCGCTTGTCGAGCTCACCCAGACCGGCAGCCTTGACGGCGTCTGCGACGTCGCCCGTCTTGACCGAGCCGAACAGGCGACCCTCGTTGCCGGCCTTGACCGCGAGGCGGACCTTGGTCGACTCGAGCGCGTCCTTGAGCGCCACAGCCTCTTCGTGGACGTGGATCGCACGCGAGTCGCGCGCCGCGCGGATCGAAGCGACCTGCTTCTCGCCACCGCGGGTCCAGGCCACTGCGAAGCCCTGGGGGATGAGGTAGTTGCGGGCGTACCCGTTCTTGACCTCGATAACGTCACCGGCGCTTCCGAGCCCGGCGACCTCATTCGTGAGAATCAGCTTTGCCATGGGGTGCTCCTTAGCGGCCAGCGCCGGCGTAAGGCAGGAGCGCCATTTCGCGCGCGTTCTTGATCGCCTTGGCGATCAGACGCTGCTCCTGCACCGAGACACCGGTGATACGACGGGCACGGATCTTGCCGCGCTCCGAGATGAACTTGCGAAGAGTTGCGACGTCCTTGTAGTCGATGACGCCGACGCGGATCGCCTTCGCGGGGGCCGCGTTCTTCGCGCCCTTCCGCGGCTTACGGCGATCGCCGGTAGCCTTTCCAGCCATTTCTTGTCCTTACTGAGTGTTGTTCGACGGATGCCTCAGCATCCCGAGATCTTTAGAACGGGGTGTCGTCGCCGTACGAAGCACCGGGGGTGCTCCATGCGTCGCCGCCGGCGTTCGAGGAGCCGGGAGTCGCCCACGGCTCGTCGGCGACCTGCGCCGGACGGGACTGACCGCCACCGCCACCACCACCGCCGGCCGCGCGCGTGACCTGAGCGGTCGCGTAGCGCAGCGACGGGCCGATCTCGTCGACCTCGAGCTCGATCGCGGTGCGGTTGTTGCCTTCGCGGTCCTGGTAGCTGCGCTGCTTGAGGCGACCGGTCGCGATGACGCGGGAGCCCTTCGTCAGCGAGCCGGCGACGTGCTCGGCGAACTCGCGCCAGACGCTCGCGCGGAGGAACAGCGCTTCGCCGTCCTTCCACTCGTTCGCCTGTCGGTCGAAGTTGCGGGGAGTCGACGCGATCGTGAAGTTCGCGACGGGGAGGCCGTTCTGCGTGTAGCGCAGCTCGGGATCAGCCGTGAGGTTGCCCACGACGGTGATGATCGTCTCGCCGGCCATCGTGGTTACGCGTCCAGCTTCGCAGCGGGCTTGGCGGGACGGGCGGCCTTGCGGGCGGCCTTCTCCTCGGCGCGCTTCTTCTCGGACTCGATCAGAGCGATCGCCTCTTCGGCGCGGAGGACCTTCGTGCGCATGACCAGCTCGCTGAGCTTGAGCTGGCGGTCCAGCTCCTGCGTCGCGGCGCTCGTGGCGGTGAAGGCGACGACGGCGTAGATGCCTTCGGTCTTCTTCTGGATCTCGTAAGCGAGACGACGACGGCCCCAGATGTCGACGTTGTCGATCGAGCCACCATCGTTGGTGATGACCTTCAGGAACTTGTCGAGATTGGGCGCCACCTGGCGCTCGTCGAGTTCGGGGCTCAGGATGACCATGAGCTCGTACTGGTGCGTCACTAACCCACCTCCTTCGGACTAGAACGGCTGTCGGGCATTTCCCGGCAGCAGGAGGGTGTGTGCACGTCATCCGACTGACAGCGCATAGGTGCGCGAGCGGACAACCCTCCTATGGTACCGGATGCCAGGTCACACGCCGAATCCGGCGAGCAGTCGCCCGGATGCCCCCCGCGCGAGAAGGCGGGACGCTGCACCCGGGCGACGGGCTCGCCGCGCTGATGCGCGCCGAAGGGGAGGGTCAGATCCAGACGAACGGGATCGCAGCGGTCAAGACCACCGTGGCGACGAAGATCACCCCGCCCACCCCGATGAGGGCCCACTGGGTCGCCGGCCGGCGAACGACAGCGGCGACACCGAGGAGGAACAGCGTGATCGCCAGAAGAGCCGTGTACAGGCCGAGCGTGTCACCCCTCTGCCCGAGGGCATCGCCCTGCGCCCGCAGTGCGGCGGCGTTCTCGGCCTCCGCGGCGTAGGCATCGAACAGGTGGCCCAGGTACTCCTCGTCGGCCTGCGGGTCGTGCCAGAAATCGGGTTCAGCCTCATCCTGCTCCGCCGCGGCGACGATGGCCGCGTCGAGCTCCTCCGAGACGGCGATGAAGTACAGCTGGTCGTATTGCGCCTGCGCGAGGGACTCACCGGCATCGATCGCGACCTGCAGCAGAGCGAGCTGCTGGATGGTCTGGGCGTCTCGGACGAACTGCTGATTCCCTTCGAGGTACAGCGATTCGGCAGACGTCGCCGCCGCCTGGCTCTGGGCGATCTTGTCGTCGCTCTGGCCTCCGTAGAGGCTGGACTGGAAGGAGGTGTACGCCGTGGCGACGGACACGATGCCCAGCAGGATGACGACGATCAACTCGACGTGGCGGTTCCACCACCGGGACTCGGGCACGACGATTGATGCTTCTTGAGGCATGGATGATCCTGTTCGGGTGAAGAAGTGCGGCAATCGGCACATTAGCGGCCCGCGAAGGTCGCGGTCGGCAATGTGACACCAGCGTCAACTCGCGGAATGCAGCCTCTCGAGCCTCCCGCGAGGGCGCCGCGCTCAGGCGAAGTGCACCTCAGCCGCGGCTGCTCCACCATTCGCGCAGGCGCCGCTCGGCCTCATCCTCGCCGATCAGCCCGTCGTCGAGACGCAGTTCGAGCAGCCAGCGGTACGCCTCGCCGACCTCGCGGCCGGGCCCGATCCCGAGGATCTCCTGGATCTGGTTGCCGTCGAGCTCGGGCCTGATCGCCTCGAGCTCCTCCTGCGCCGCGAGCTCGGCGATGCGCCGCTCGATGTCGTCGTAGGCGCCCGCGAGCCGCGAGGCCTTGCGCCTGTTGCGGGTCGTCACGTCGGCACGCGTGAGGATGTGCAGGCGCTCGAGCTCGGGTCCGGCATCGCGCACATACCGACGCACCGCCGAATCGGTCCACGCGCCCTCGGCGTACCCGAAGAAGCGCAGGTGCTGCTCGATGAGCTGGACGACCGAAGCGGTCGTGTCGGAATCGAACCGCAGCGCCTGCAGACGCTTGCGCGCGAGCCGCGAGCCTTTCACGTCGTGATGGTGGAAGGTGACCCCGCCACCGGGCTCGAGCCGACGCGTCGCGGGCTTGCCGATGTCGTGGAGCAGCGCGGCGATCCGCAGCGGCACATCGGGGGCCGATTCGGGATGCCGCGCCCGCTCGAGCTCGATGGCCTGGCTCAGCACCATGAGGGAGTGCTCGTAGACGTCCTTGTGGTGATGGTGCTCATCGACCTCGAGCCGCAGGGCGGGGACTTCGGGGAGGAATTCCGCCATGAGCCCTGTCTCGACGAGGAGACGGATGCCGCGCACGGGGTCGTCGGTCTGCAGGAGCCGTACGAGCTCGCCCTGGATGCGCTCGGGACTCACGATCTCGAGTGTCGATCGCAGCTTCGCCATCGCCTCCACGGTCGCGGGATCGACCTCGAAGCCGAGCTGCGACGCGAACCGGGCGGCGCGCAGCATCCGGAGCGGGTCATCGCCGAAGCTCACGGCGGGATCTGCCGGCGTCCGCAGCACGCCGCGCACGAGGTCCTCGACGCCTCCGGTCGGGTCCACGAGCGTGCGGCCGGGAACGCGCAGCGCCATCGCGTTGACGGTGAAGTCGCGACGGACGAGGTCGCCCTCGATCGTGTCGCCGAACTCGACCGTCGGCTTGCGGGTCAGGCCGTCGTAGCTGTCGGCCCGGTAGGTCGTGATCTCGACCTGCTCGCCCGAGACCTTGGCACCGATCGTGCCGAAGGCGCGCCCGATGTCCCACCGGGCCGTGCTGACGGGCTTCACGATGCGCAGGATGTCGTCGGGCCGTGCATCCGTCGTGAAGTCGAGGTCGTTGACCGGGCGACCGAGCAGGGCGTCGCGCACGGGTCCGCCGACGATCGCAAGATCGAACCCCGCGTCCGAGAAGACGCGCGCGAGGGTTGCGACGACGGGGGACTCGGCGAGCGCGCCGAGGCGCGCGACGCCATCGGCCATGTTGAGCATGTCCACGAGCCTATCGAGGCCCGATCAGACGAACCCGAGGAAGCCCGTGAAGACGAGCTCGCGCACGCGGGGCACGAGGTCGGCGCGGAGCTCTTCCGCATCGACCTCGAGCAGCTGGGCGATCGCATCCACGAGCACCCCGACGGGCAGGTCGCCGTCGCACGCGCCGACGAGCGCCGCGAGGCCCGGATCGACCATGAGCGCTCGGGCGAACCCGCCGCCCTGGCGCAGCTCGATGAGGGTCGGCGCTTCGGCCCCCGGCACCTGGTGGCGTGCCTCGGTGACGTCGGGCGAGACGACGAGAGTGGATGCCGCGACGTCATCGTCCGTCATCGCCGCGAGCCGGTCGTGGGCATCGAGCGCCTCAGCGAGGTGCATGCCGATCCCGCCGTCGGGGAGGGGCTGCGGCATCCGCTCGTAGCGCTCGAGCGTCGGCGCGCCGACGAGCGGCCGACGCAGCAGGATGTAGCCGAACCCGACCTCCGTCACGCCGCGGGCGGCGAAGTCGATCGTCCAGGCGTCGATGAGCGCCGTGAATCCCGGCGTGCCGGGGAGCGTGCCGCCGTCGCGCACCCACAGCTCCGCGTACGACAGGGGGTCGAGGCTCTCGCGCTCGACGACCCACGCGTCGAGCGGCACGGGGGATGCCGCGACCCACTCGCGCACGCGGTCGAGTCCCGGGGTGCCATCCCGGGACTCCCAGTTGCCGAGCAGCTGGGCGACGCCGCCGGGAGCGAGGTGCGCGCCCACGCCCGACACGAAGGCGGCCACGAGGTCGTCGCCCACGAGCCCGCCGTCGCGGTACTCGTACGCGGGCACGCCTTCGACCCTCGGGGTGATGACGAACGGCGGATTGGACACGATGCGGTCGAACTCCTCGCCCGCGACAGGCTCGAAGAGGCTGCCGGCGCGCGTCGTGATGCCGTCGACGTCGTTCAGGAGGGCGTTGAGGCGCGTGAACGCGAGGGCGCGCTCCGAGATGTCGGTCGCGACGACCTCGGCGATGTTGCGGCGGGCACGCAGGGTCTGGATGCCGCATCCAGCGCCGATGTCGAGTCCGCGCTCGGCGGGGGTCGGCAGCTGCAGCGACGCGAGGGTGAGGGATGCCCCGCCCACCCCCAGCACGTGGTCCTCGGCCAGCGGGCCCGCCGAGCGCGGCCTCGTCGAGGTCGCTCGCGATCCACCACGACCCCTCGCCGTGCTCGTCCGCGAACGACTGCGGCCGGATGATGACGGCCGGCACGACCTCATCGGCCTCGACCGTCACGAGGCCGAGAGCGGCCAGGCCGCCCGAGCCCGTCGTGGGAAGCGCGCGGTCGACGAACCCGCGCGGCTGCGGCATCCCGAGCACGAAGAGGCGCCCCAGTACGGCGAGCGCGTCTTCCCTGTCACCGAGGGCTCTCACAGCCGGTGAGCGGAGTCCGCGCGCGATGGCGCTGTCGGCGGACTCGCCCCATGCCGCGCGGAGGGGCGCTGCGGCGAAGTCGGCCGCGTGCAGATCGGCGGAGAGGCTGCGGCAGAGCGCGGGATCGGGAGAGGGGAGCGGGCGTCGCATCCCTCCATTCAACCGCGCCTCCTGAGCGAGGTGTCGTGAGCCTCGAAGGCACGGACCGTAGAATCGCACCTGATCGTGCGGTCCGGACATCGCACAGGAGCGGAATCCCCCATCCATGGTCGTGCCCCCTCTGCGCCCCACGCGTCGCCGAACATCTCGCCGCCCTCCTCGCGGCGGCTGCGCTGACGCTCGGCCTCGGCATCCCGACCACAGGCGCGGTGGCGCAATCCACTCCTTCTCCGACACCGAGCCTTGAGCCGGGGACGACGGCCTTCACGCTCTCACCCATCCGCAACGGCATCATCCGCGCGGGCGAGGGGCTCGCCGTCTCGGTGGGGATCGAGAACGGTACGCAGCAGGAAACGGCTCCCGCCGCCGTGACCCTGTCGCTCGGACGTGAGCCGCTCGCCAATCGTGCGGCGCTGACGTCCTGGCTGGGCGGGGCTGCCGACGGCGTCGCGGTCGCACCCGTGGGGTCGGCGCTCCTCGACGCCGTTCCCGCGGGCGGCCAGCGTTTCACGGGAATCATGGTCACTCCTGATTCCCCCGCTCTCGCAGGGCTCGTCCCCGGCGTCTATCCGCTCTCGGCGTCGTACGAGTCGCCGACCGAGACCCTCCGCTCGACGAGTGTCGTCGTCGTGCCTCGGGATGCCGTCCAGGCATCGATCAGCGTCGTCGTTCCGATCACGGCGAGTCCGCGCGGCGAGGCGCTGCTCACGGCCGGTGAGCTCACAGCCCTCACGAGCCCGGGCGGCGAGCTCGCGGCACTGCTCGACGCGGTCGAAGGCAGCGCCGCGATCCTCGCGATCGACCCTGCGATCCCCGCCGCCGTGCGGGTGCTGGGCACCTCGGCCCCCGCCGTCGCGACGGCGTGGCTGGCCCGCCTCGAGCAGCTGCCGAATGCGCGTTTCGCGCTGCAGTACGGCGATGCCGATCCGGCGATCCAGATCGAGGCAGGAGTGCGGCCGGCGTCGCCGCCGTCGCTCCTGGCGTTCCTGCGACCGGCCGAACTTCCCTCCCGCCGACGCCGGGGAGCCCACCGCGACTCCCACGCCGACACCGAGCGCCACGACCGGTGCGATCGATCCGCTCGCACCGACCTTCCCGACACTCGACGAGCTTCTCACCATCGGGCAGGCGCGCGCCGGCATGTACTGGCCGAGCGGCGACGCCGTCACTCCCGGCGCCATCGAGGTGCTCGGTGCGATGGGGACCGACGACGAGCCTTCCCTCACGCTGATCCCCTCGACAGCCACCGTCGAGGGCGCCTCCGGAGCGACCGTCGCGGCACGTGCCGCAGCCGGTGGGGCCGGGCTCCTCGTCGCCGACGCCGACATCAGTCGCAGCCTGTCGGAGGCCGCCGAGCTCGATGAGGGCCCGCTGCGCGGCGCGTCCCTCGCGGCCGCGTCGGGCTACCTCTCCTTCGCCTCGGCCGACGTCGGCGGCGCGGCGGTGCTCGCGACACTCGGGCGCCCGCCCGGAGGCTCCCACGTGAGCGTCCGGGCGGCGATCGAGGCGGCGGAGGAGTATCCGGACCTGTCGGCCCAATCCCTCACCCCGCTCGTGACGAGCGCGCCCCGCGACGTGCGGATCGTGGATGCCGTCGCCCCCCGCAGAGCGGGTGGCCGAGGCATCCGCCCTCTTCGCGCAGGAGGCCGAGCTCGCGAGGTTCGCGACGATCCTCGACGACCCCGTTCTGCTCACGGGCCCCGAGCGTGCCGAGATCCTGCAGCTGCTCGGCGTCGGCTGGGTCGACGAGCCCGCGCGCTGGGCGACAGCCACGTCTGTGCACCACGAGGCGACGGCCGCGACCTTCGCCTCCGTGCGGCTCCTGCCCACGACGACGATCAACCTCTTCGGGTCAGAAGCGGCGCTGCGCTTCTCGGTGCGCAACGATCTTCCCTACCCCGTCAATCTGGTCCTCTACGCGACACCCGACGACTTGAGGCTCGACGTCCAGCGCGCGAATCCCGTCGTCGCCACGGCATCCAGCAACACGCGCGTCGAGGTGCCCGTCCAGGCGCGCATCGGCAACGGCGAAGTGACGCTCAGTCTGCAGCTGCGCAGTCGCGCGAGCGTCGCGATCGGACCCACCGAGAGCGTGGACGTCAACGTGCGCGCCGAGTGGGAGACCGTCGGCATCATCGCGCTCTCGGTCGTCGTCGGCGGGCTCGTGCTCCTCGGCGGCGTCCGCACCGTGCTGCGGGTGCGCGGACGCAGGCGGGCGTCGGCGTCCGAGTCGCCGTCTTCCTCCGAGGAAGGCGGATCGTGAGCGGCGTCGCGCGGGCGAGCGCGCTCATCGGCGCCGGAACGCTCGTCTCGCGGCTGACCGGGCTCGCGCGCACGATCGTCCTGGTCACCGTGCTGGGCTCGGTCGCCAGCCGCGCAGGCGACGCCTTCGCGATCGCGAACCAGCTGCCCAACACGATCTACGAGATCATCTCGTACGGCATCCTGACCGCCGTCATCGTGCCGCAGATCGTCCGGGCCAGCGCGCACTCCGACGGCGGGCGCGTCTTCATCTCGAAGCTCTTCACGCTCGGCACCGTCGTGCTGCTCCTGACGGCGGCGGTCGCCACCGTGTGCGCGCCGCTGCTGGTCGAGCTGTTCGCCCCGTCGTTCACACCGGATCAGAAGGCTCTCGCGACCGTGCTCGCGTACTGGTGCCTGCCCCAGATCTTCTTCTACGGCCTCTACGCGCTCGTCGGCGAGGCGCTCAATGCCCGCAAGGTCTACGGGCCATTCACATGGGCCCCGATCGTCAACAACGTCGTCTCGATCATCGGCTTCGGCCTCATCGGCGTCTTCTTCGGGAGCGAGCTCACCCTCGTTTCGGACTGGACGCCCGGCATGATCGCAGCCCTCGGCGCGACCGCGACGGGCGGCATCGTCGTGCAGGCCGGAGTGCTCCTGCTCTTCTGGCGCAGGACCGGGCTGCACCTGCGGCCGGACTTCCACTGGCGAGGCGTGGGCCTCGGCGACATCGGACGACTCGCCGGATGGACGTTCGCGATGGTCGTCGTGCGCACTCTCGCGGGCCTCGTGCAGACGCGCGTCGTGACCGAGGCCTCCGGCGACGGGGCATCCGCCTTCGCGATGGCCAATGCGTGGCTCGTCTTCATGCTCCCCTACTCGATCATCGTCATGTCGATCGGGACGCCCTACTTCACGCGTCTCTCGGAGCACGCGCACGAAGGCCGCGACGACGACGTGCGGAGCGATCTGTCGTCGAGCATCCGCATCACGGGGATGCTCGTCACGATCGCCGCGGCGGCGCTCATGGTGGCCGCGGTCCCCGCGACACGCATCTTCGTCAACAGCGCTGATCACGCCGTCGCGGCGGCACCCGTCCTCGTCGCCTACCTCGTCGGGCTCATCCCGCTCTCGATCCTCTTCGTCGTCCAGCGCGCCTTCTACGCGTACAACGACACCCGCACGCCGTTCTTCTTCACCGTCATCCAGTGCGTCCTGTTCGTCGTGCTCGTGCTGGTCGCGCAGGCGACCCTGCCGGCGGAGCAGCTGGCCGCCGGCGTCGCGCTCGGACAGTCGATCTCGACCACCGTGCAGGTCGTGATCGCCTCGTTCCTGCTCAAGCGTCGGCTCGGAACTCTCGGTGCGACGCCGTGGCTCGTGTCGTACGGACGCTTCGTCGTCGCGGCCCTCCCGGCGGCGGCTGCGGGCTGGGGCACGTTCCTTCTGCTGGGCGGCAGCGACGGGTGGACGACATCAGACAAGCTCCTCGGTGCGATCGGCACAGGGATCATCTGCGTCGTCTCGTTCGCGGTCTATGTCGGCGTCCTGGCCCTGCTCCGCGCGCCCGAACTGCGCCCCGCGCTCGCCCTCGTGCAGCGGTTCGTCCCAGGGCGGCGCTGACTCCGTCCCCTGGAATGCCCCGCGGCTACCATGTGTTGAGGAAGGGGCGGGATCGTGGCATCCCGTTCGATAGAAGGAGTCTTCGTGCGTCAGGTCATCATCATCGGCTCGGGTCCTGCGGGATACACCGCAGCCATCTATGCGGCACGCGCGAATCTCGCGCCCCTCGTCGTGGCGAGCTCCGTCGAGGCCGGCGGCGAGCTCATGAACACGACCGAGGTCGAGAACTTCCCGGGCTTCCCCGAGGGCATCATGGGTCCCGACCTGATGACCAAGATGCAGGAGCAGGCCGAGCGCTTCGGAGCCGAAGTCCTGTATGACGACGTCGTCTCGCTCGAGATCGACGGACCCGTCAAGAAGGTCGTCCTCGGTTCGGGCAAGACCTACGAGGCCTCCTCCGTGGTGTTCGCGACGGGATCGGCGCACCGCAAGATCGGCATCGAGGGCGAGGAGCGGCTCTCGGGCCGAGGTGTGTCGTACTGCGCCACGTGCGACGGCTTCTTCTTCCGCGAGCGCACGATCGCCGTCGTCGGCGGGGGCGACTCCGCAATGGAGGAGGCGACGTTCCTCACGAAGTTCGCCTCGAAGGTCTACGTGATCCACCGCCGTGACGAGCTGCGCGCCTCGAAGATCATGCAGGACCGCGCCTTCGCGAACGAGAAGATCGAGTTCATCTGGAACAGCGAAGTCGTCGACGTGCTGGGTGCGGATGCCGTCACCGGTGTCGTGCTCGAGGACACGGTCGACGGCACGCGCCGCGAACTCGCTCTCGATGGCTTGTTCGTCGCGATCGGGAACGACCCCCGCACCCACCTCGTCCACGGCAAGCTCGAGCTCACACCCGAGGGCACCGTCTGGGTCGACGGGCGCTCGTCGCGCACGTCGGTCCCGGGCGTCTTCGCCGCGGGCGACGTGGTCGACCCGACCTACCGCCAGGCCGTGACCGCGGCCGGCAGCGGCACGGTCGCCGCGCTCGACGTCGAGCACTACCTCGCGGGGCTCGGCGAGGCGGGTCTTCCTGCCGCGGATTCGGCCGAGATCGACGGGCTTCCCGAAGCCGACGCGGCCTGAGGAACAATCTCCACGGGACCTGCGTTTCACTCGTCAGCGACTTTCCACAGAAGGAGAAACACATGACCGCAAAGGCGACGTCGTCTGCCACGTTCGAGCAGGACGTGCTGCAGGCTGAGGGTCCCGTCCTCGTCGACTTCTGGGCCGCGTGGTGCGGACCGTGTCGCATGGTCGCTCCCGTGCTCGACGAGATCCAGGCCGAGCACCCTGACAAGATCACGGTGCTCAAGCTGAACGTCGACGAGAACCCCGACCTCGCGATGAAGTACCAGATCACCTCCATCCCGGCGATGAAGGTGTTCAACAAGGGCCAGGTCGAGACCACGATCATCGGCGCGAAGCCGAAGTTCGCTCTCGAGCAGGACCTCGCCGCGTACATCGGCTGAGCAGTCCCGGCCAGGAGCCCCCGATGATCCTCGCGATCATCGGGGGTTCTTTTCATGCCCGCTGCGGCATGTCGAACCTGATCGCGCGAGTTCGTCGATCTGGGCCCTTCCCGTTCGACGCAGGGGATGAGAGGGTCGGAGCGTCCCTCCCGGGCGCTGCCCGACAGTCGTAAGGAGATCGACATGCGGTACATGATGATCATGCAGGTGAGCCCCGAGGCTGCGTCCACCGCCGCCGAGGACCTCGACATGAACGCCGTCATCGCGGCGATGGGCGCCTACAACGAGTCGCTTGCAGAAGGCGGGCGTCTTCCTCTCGGCAGAGGGACTCTCAGATGCCTCCGAGGGCTTCCGCGTCGACTTCGACTCGGCGCCGCCGGTCGTGTCGGACGGCCCGTTCGCCGAGGCCCGCGAAGTGTTCACGGGGTTCTGGATCATCGAGGTCGCATCACGCGAAGAGGCGGAGCGGTGGGCGCTCCGATGTCCCCTCGGCCCGGGAACGGCCCTCGAAGTGCGCCGTGTCAACGAACTGAGCGACGTCGACCTGCCCGGCAACGAGGGGATCGGAAAAGAGCAGGAGTGGCGCGCAGCGAACGCGTGAGCACCCTAGGACGCGTCTGCACGCACCGTCGCATCCCAGCGACGGTGCGTGTTGGTCTCGCCGAGCAGTCTCCACACGGCGGTCGTGAGCGGCGGGTAATCCTCGGCGATCTGGCGGAGCACGCGATAGTGCCGCGCGGCCGTCGGTCGCACGCCGTCGTTGGCGGCGATGTTGTCGGCCCGCAGGATCAGGACGACGAGTTCGTCGACCGTCGGAAGGTCCTCCATGAAGTCCCACGGGTCCTCACCGGCCCGCAAGCGCTCGGCGATCAGCACCGACAGCTCGTCGCTCGCCTCGGCCCGCAGCAGCTCGAGGCTCGCGCGCCGGCGGGGTGTCTGATCGTCGCTCCTCACTCATCCAGGGTACGTCGGGCTGCCGACCGAGGGGTCCGCGCATGACGGATCAGTCCAGGGCGCGCCGCGCGATCGAGGCCGTCTGGCGCGCGGAGTCGCCCCGCATCATCTCGGCTCTCACGCGTCATACCGGTGACTTCGCGTGGGCAGAGGACCTCGCCCAGGAGGCACTCGTCGACGCCCTCCGGCAGTGGCCGGACACAGGCATCCCCGATGCGCCGGGCGCCTGGCTGCTCACGGTCGCCAAACGCCGCGCGATCGACGGCTGGCGACGACGGGAACGCTGGCAGCAGCGGGAGCCGCTGTTCGAGCACGACGCGCTCATGGCCGAGCGGGGGAGCCCGGTCGAGGACAGAGCCGATCCCGACGGCATCGACGATGATGTCCTGCGCCTCGTCTTCGTGGCCTGCCACCCCGTTCTTCCCGCGCAAGCGCGGCTCGCCCTCACGCTGCGCACCGTCGCGGGCCTGACGACCGAACAGATCGCCCGGATGCTGCTCGTGTCGGTTCCGACCGTGCAGCAGCGGATCGTTCGCGCCAAGCGCACACTCGCGACCGAGAACGTGCCCTTCGAGGTGCCCGACCGCACTGAGCGCCCCGCCCGTATGGCAAGCGTCCTGCAGGTCGTCTATCTCCTCTTCACCGAGGGGTACTCCGCCGGCGACGGCGCTCATCCCGTTCGTCCCGACGTCGCGCGCGAAGCCGTCCGTCTCGCCAGGCGGCTGGCAGCCCTGACTCCCCGCGACACCGAGGTCCAGGGGCTCATCGCCCTCATGGAGTTCCAGTCCTCGCGCTTCGCCGCGCGGATGGATTCCGAGGGGATGCCGCTGACCCTCGCAGAGCAGGACAGGCGCCGGTGGGACCGTGCGGCGATCTCACGCGGGCGCGGGGCGCTTGCGATCGCCGTGGCCGCCCCACAAGGGCTCGGCTATTACGGCTTGCAGGCGGCGGTCGCGGAGTGTCACGCGATCGCTCCGACCTCGGACGCCACGGACTGGGCGCGGATCGTCGTGCTCTACGACGCGCTCCTGAGCCTCGCACCGTCCCCCGTCATCGCCCTCAATCGCGCTGTGGCCGTGTCGATGGACCGGGGAGCCGTAGCCGGCCTCCCGCTCGTCGACGAGCTTGCGGACGAGCTCTCGACGTTCCGTCCGTGGCATGCCGTCCGCGGCGAGCTGCTCGAGCGTCTCGGAGAGCGCGACGCCGCGGCGGCGGCCTTCCTGCGCGCCGCGGAGCTGCCCGGAAACGACGCCGAGCGCGCCCTGTTGCGTCGTCGGGCCGTGGCCGCTCAGAGCGAGCCGTAGCCCGTTTCGCCGATCTCCTCGAGGATTCGGTTGAGATCCTGGATGCTGGCGAAATCTATGCTGATCTGCCCTTTTCTTGCAGTCAGCGCGATGCGAACTCGCGTATTGAGGCGATCGCCGAGCCGTTCTGCGACCTCGTCGAGGTGCGCCCGGCGCGCGCCCGGCTGAGGTTTCGTCGGGCGAACGGCGGCCTCGGGCAGCTTCGCGGCGGCCTCGGCTGCACGCACAGAGAGGTCCTCGTTGACGATCTTGTCGGCGAGTCGCTGCATCGCCTCAGGGTCGGGAAGGGAAAGGATCGCACGGGCATGGCCTGCCGAGAGGACGCCCGCTGCCACGCGCTGCTGCACCGGAACGGGCAGCTTGAGCAGGCGGATCGTGTTGCTGATCTGCGGACGCGAGCGACCGATGCGACTCGCGAGCTCCTCCTGCGTGATGCCGAAGTCCTCGAGCAGCTGCTGGTACGCCGACGCCTCTTCGAGAGGATTGAGCTCGGAGCGGTGCAGGTTCTCGAGCAGGGCGTCCCGCAGGAGGTGCTCGTCGGCCGTCTCACGGACGACTGCCGGGATGGAATCGAGTCCCGCCTCGCGTGCGGCGCGCGTGCGGCGCTCCCCCATGATGAGCTCGTAGGTTCCCTCGCCGGTGTCGCGCACGACGACGGGCTGCAGGACGCCGAACTCCCGCACGCTGTGGACGAGCTCGGCGAGGTCATCGCTGTCGAAGTGCGTGCGCGGCTGCCGCGGGTTCGGGACGATCGCGTGCGGATCGACGTGGATGAGACGCGCCCCGGGGACAGCGACGAGCTCCGGCTCCGGCTCGACCACCGGCTCCTGCGGCTCTTCCGCGACGACACGAGGGAAGAAGACGTCGGCGGGACGCGCCTCGGTCGCCTCGCTCGTGGGGATGAGGGCGCCGATACCCCGGCCCAGACCTGTGCGCTTGGCCATCAGGACTCCTCTTCTCTGTGGGGCGCTCGTTCGCGCCCGACGATTTCGACCGCGGCTTCGCGGTAGGCGACAGCACCCGCACTGTGCGCGTCATAGGCGATGACGGTCTGCCCGAAGCTCGGGGCCTCGGACACACGGACCGACCGCGGGATCACGGTCGCGAGCACATCTTTCGGGAAGTGCGACCGGACTTCCTCGGCGACCTGCTGGGCGAGACGGGTGCGCCCGTCGTACATCGTCAGCACGATGCTCGACAGATGCAGGCTCGGGTTGAGGTGCTTCTGGATCATCCGCACCGTGCCGAGCAGTTGGCTGAGGCCCTCGAGCGCGTAGTACTCGCACTGAATGGGGATGAGCAGTTCACTCGCGGCGGTGAACGCGTTGATCGTGAGCAGGCCGAGCGACGGCGGACAGTCGATGAGCACGAAGTCCAGCGGCTCGGCGAGGTTCGTCAGGTACTCGTCGAGGGCCGTCTTCAGGCGATGCTCGCGAGCGACCTGCGAGACGAGCTCGATCTCGGCGCCGGCGAGATGGATCGTGCTCGGTGCGCAGAAGCAGACGCGGAGACTCGGGGCTCGTCTGGACGATGTCCGCGAGCGGGAACTCGTCGATGAGCACGTCGTAGACGCTGGGAGTGTCAGCTGTATGCGGCACACCGAGTGCCGTCGAGGCGTTCCCCTGCGGATCGAGATCGATCACGAGCACCCGCGCGCCGAGCGAGGCGAGAGCCGCGGCGACGTTGACCGTCGTCGTCGTCTTGCCGACGCCGCCCTTCTGGTTCGAGACCGTGATCACCCGGGTCGAACCAGAGAACCGCACTTCAGCGTTCTCGAGGGCGCGGCGACGTGCGGAGAGGTCTGCCAGCTCACGCGCGAGAGGAGTGTCTTCGAATGCGAAGGATGCTGTCGCCTCCGATTCTTCGGGATGTTCCACGTGAAACGCGCTCCTGCAGTTCGTCGGACGTCGTATCCACTCTAACCCGCCGCCCGACACCGGAACCGCGACAGGCGAGCGATGTTTCACGTGAAACGGGGATACGACCCGCCTCAGTGCCTACGGGCTCGTCGCTGCCTACGGGCTCGTCGCAGCAATCGCGCGGACGCGATCGAGCCGAACGAGCGCCGTGTTTCACGTGAAACATGCCGAGGGGTGATTCGGGTGCGTGGGATGGCGGGAACGCACGCCGATGGGACAGTGAATGTCTCACATGAGACGGATTGAACCTGCAATCAACGCCGGATCGCTGCGCAACCTCGCGCCGCAAGGAGGAGACGAGGCCTGGTGTTTCACGTGAAACATCCAGGCAGCGATCCTCAGCCGCGGACGGTAGCGCGGACGACCCGCGTGGGCTCGGGCAGGAGATCCTCGCCCAGGATCTCGATTCGGGCGTTCGTCACCCGGAACTTGCGCAGCTGCTTCTCGGCGGCCTCGATCTCGTTGCCGGCCGAGGCGCCCTTCAGCAGGATGAGCTCGCCGCCGTCACGCACGAGGGGAGCGGTGAGCGGCACAAGGGTACGCAGGGCGCTCACGGCTCGTGCGGTCACGGCATCCAGCACCGGTCCGCGGCGCCAGTCCTCGGCGCGCGCCCGCACGACCTCGACGTTATCGAGACCGAGCTCCTGAACCTGCTCGTCAAGCCATGCGACGCGGCGCTCCATGGGCTCGATGAGCACCCACCGCACGTCGGGCCTGGCGATCGCCAGCACGAGGCCAGGCAAGCCCGCCCCTGATCCGACGTCGCCGACGGTGCCAGTGAAGAGCGGTGCGATGACGGCACTGTTGAGGATGTGGCGAGACCACAGTCTCGCCGGTTCGAGCGGTCCGATGAGTCCGCGTTCCTCGCCGTGCTCACCGAGGGCACGTGCGAACGCGCGTGCGCGTTCGATCTGGTCGCCGAAGACCGCTGCGGCTGCCGCGGGTTCAGTCTCGATCTCGATCATCGATGTTTCACGTGAAACGGCTCAGCCGCGGCTGATGACGGTGTGACGGTCGGCGCCCTCGCCGTACGACTCGGACACGAAACCGCGTTCCGAGGCGATGTCGTGCACGAGTTTGCGCTCGTAACTGGACATCGCCGGAAGCGAAGCCTGTGAAGCCCCGTCTTCGAGTCGCGCGATCGCGCGGTCCACGAGGGCAGTCAGCTCCTGCTTGCGCGTGTCGCGCGAGCCGCCGATGTCGAGGATCAGCCGTGAGAAGCGACCGGTCTTGGTCTGCACCGCGATGCGCGTGAGTTCCTGCAGCGCCTGGACCGTGTCGGGATCGGAGAGGAGCGCGACCGAGCCGTCATTCGGTCCCTCGACCGAGACATAGGCACGACCCGCGCGCACATCGAGCGCG
The DNA here is from genome assembly GCA_963695125.1 of uncultured Actinomycetota bacterium. GTDB lineage: Bacteria > Actinomycetota > Actinomycetes > Actinomycetales > Microbacteriaceae > Microbacterium. Next base: position 195,406 of record CAVOFY010000002.1, on the reverse strand, counting down.
AGGTCGCCCTCGACATCCGCGATGTCGAGGAGGCCTTCCAGGAAGTCCGCGGCGATGTCGCCTTCCTGCTCGAGCTGCTCGACGCTCTCGGGAGCGCGGTCGGCGTGTGTGTCGACCACGTGGTCGGGAGTCTGGGTCATCGGATCCTCGTTGCGTGTCGTGTGGATGCGGTGGTCACTGCGTGGCGGGCGGGCCGGATGGGTCACCGGGCTTCTTGCCCTGCTGTCCGCCGCCGCCGGACTTGCCTTGTGTCTTCTTGGCGCGCTGCTTGCTCACGGGCTGCTGGCGCTTGGGTTGCAGCGGCCTTCGCCTTCTCGGCCTCTTCCAGCAGCCGCTGCTGCTCGGCCTGGTACTTCTCCATCGGAACGACCTTGCCCGACGAATCGATGGCCTTGCCCTTGCGTGCGAGCCGTTCCTCACGCGCCTTCGCGGCGTCCGACCCAGGCGTCGGCATCTCACGGATGACGAGGAACTGCTGACCCATGGTCCAGAGGTTCGAGACGAACCAGTAGATGACGACACCGAGCGGGAAGAAGACGCCCGAGAACACGAAGGCGAACGGCAGGACGTAGAGCATGATCTTCTGCATCTGGTACGCCTGGCCGGTCTTGGCCTCGGGGGAGAGGTTCTTCGAGATGATCTGCAGCTGCGTGAAGAACTGCGAAGCGATCATGAGAACGACGAGCGTGAGCAGGATGATGATCGCCGTGACGTTGTTGCTCTCGAAGGCGTTGATCAGCGTCTCGTGGAGCGATGCGACACCGAAGAGCTTGGCGTTGTAGAACTGCTCGGTCAGCTCGGCGTTGAGCAGGCCGACCCCACCGACGCCGAGGTCGTGATGCTTCGTCACATCGTTCAGCACGCTGAAGAGCGCGAAGAAGATCGGCATCTGGACCAGCAGCGGCAGGCAGCTCGAGACGGGCGTGGTGCCGTGCTTCTTGTACAGCGCCATCGTCTCGCGGCTCATCGCCTCTCGCGAGAGCTGATCCTTCTTGCCGCGGTACTTCTCCTGAACTTTCCGCAGTTCAGGAGCGATTTCCATCATCTTTCGCTGGCTCTTGATCTGCTTGACGAAGAGCGGGATGAGCGCCGACCGCACGACGATGACGAGTCCGACGATCGACAGCACCCACGTGATGCCGTCCGCCGGCGGCAGGCCGATCGACGTGAACAGCCAGTGCCAGAACACGAGCACCATCTCGACGAGCCACTTGAGCGGCCAGAGGATGGTGCCGATGAGGTCGAACCCTCCGCCGGCGTCCGCCGGCGTGGGTGACTGCGTCGCAGCGAGCAAGAGATCCATGCGGAGGATCAGTCCTTTCCTGAGGGTGCCGGGACGACGAACCCGTGGGAGGTCAGTCCGTGGCGGAAGTGCGTGTGGGGCGGCACGTCGTCGACGCCGCCGACGGCCCAAGGGTGACAGCGCGCGAGTCGAGCCGCTGTGAGGGCTGCGCCTTTGACTGCTCCGTGCTGCTGGACGGCGCCGACGGCGTACGCCGAGCACGACGGGTAGTACTTGCAGACGTCACCGTACGTGTGCGAGATCGTGGCGCGATACCCGTGGAGCAGTCCCAGGACGAGCGTTCCGGGGGAGGAGGGGGATGCTGCGCAGCAGAGCCGATGCCTCGAAGTGCGCGGTGCCGAGCGCGTAAGCCGGAAGGACGCTCATGCCGCGGCCCTCCGGGTCAGGCAGCGCACGACTTCATCTCGCAGATCGGAGAAGTCGGCGTTCGCGGAGCCGGGGAGTGCCCGGATGACGATGTCGGAGCCCGGAAGCACGCCGGGCAGCGCTTCGGCGCAGACGGCCTTGAGCCGCCGGCGCACGGTGTTGCGCACGACAGCAGATCCCACCTGCCGACTCACGATGAAGCCGAAGCGGGTGGGATGCTGTTGATCGCTGGTGCTGACGTAGGTGACGGTGTGCGCTGCGGCGCACCGACGGCCCCGACGGACGACGGCCTTGTAATCCGCTCCGCGGGTGAGTCGGTTCGGCCGCGCCAGCACCGTGTGGAGTCAGGCCGAGAGCTCGGTGCGGCCCTTGCCGCGACGAGCCGAGAGGATGGCGCGACCGGCACGCGTGCGCATGCGGGCACGGAAGCCGTGCTTCTTGGCGCGGCGGCGGTTGTTGGGCTGGAACGTGCGCTTGCTCATGGAGATCACTTCCGGATGAGGGTGTCACCGGGACCTGCGGGGTACGACGTGGACCGGAGACGACGATGAAGGGACTGCCCGGAGGGCATAAGTCAACCGATTAAGGCTACGTCGTCGGCGCCGATAACTCAAACTGAGACCGACGGCGGGCATTATCCCGAACCTGCACGAGTCCTGGCAGTGACACGCGGGTCGCCCGTACAGTGGAGTTTGCTCGGAAGACCCTCGCTGACTAGCGTGGCCCGGACACTTATCCACAGGGTTCGCGTGAGTTTTCCGCGGCAGTCGTGGAATCCATCAACAACCCGGGGGGGCCATGTCAGTGCACGAGAATCCAGATGTCCCTGTCTGGACCCGGGTACTGGAACTCCTGCGCACGGACGATCGCATCACTCCGCAGCTCGAGGGCTTCCTGAGCCTCGCCGTCGCGCAGGGCGTCATGGGCGGCACGCTCTACCTCGATGTGCCGAACGACCTGACGGCCGCGCAGATCAACAAGCGCATGCGTGCGCCGATCCTCGAGGCGCTCACCCTCGCCTCCCCCGAGGGCGAGGTCTCGACCTTCCGTGTCGTCGTGAATCCCGAACTCGCCGACGCGCACCTCACGGCCCCGATCGCGGTTCAGTCTTCCACCGCCCCCGCCGCGACTCCTGTCTCGCCTATGCGTCCGCCGATGGAGGAGATCCCGGATGCCGCGGCATCCGTCACCCGCAGCGACACCCGGCTCAATCCCAAGTACACGTTCGACAACTTCGTCATCGGCCAGTCGAACAGGTTCGCCCACGCGGCTGCCGTGGCCGTCGCCGAAGCGCCCGCGAAGGCGTACAACCCGCTGTTCATCTACGGTGACTCGGGTCTCGGCAAGACGCACCTGCTCCACGCGATCGGCGACTACGCCATCAGCCTCTATACCGGCATCAAAGTGAGGTACGTGTCGAGCGAGGAGTTCACGAACGACTTCATCAACTCGATCGCCAACAACCGCGGATCCGCGTTCCAGGCCCGCTATCGCGATGTCGACATCCTCTTGATCGACGACATCCAGTTCCTGCAGGGACGCGCCGAGACGCAGGAGGCGTTCTTCCACACGTTCAACACGCTGCACGATCACGACAAGCAGGTCGTGATCACGAGCGACGTGCCGCCCAAGCACCTGACCGGCTTCGAAGACCGCATGCGCAGCCGATTCGAGTGGGGCCTCATCACGGACGTGCAAGCGCCCGACCTCGAGACCCGCATCGCGATCCTCCGCAAGAAGGCGCAGTCCGAACGGCTCCACATCCCCGACGAGGTGCTCGAGTACATCGCAACCGTCGTCTCGTCGAACATCCGCGAGCTCGAGGGCGCACTCATCCGCGTCTCGGCCTTCGCGAGTCTCAACCGCTCGAACCTCGACATGTCGCTCGCCCAGACCGTGCTGCGCGACATCATCGACCAGGACGACGCGAATGTCATCTCGCCGACCGACATCATCACGGCCACCGCGCAGTACTTCAAGCTCACGGTCGACGATCTCTACGGTTCCAGCCGCTCGCAGTCGGTCGCGACCGCCCGACAGATCGCGATGTACCTGTGCCGTGAGCGCACGAGCCTGTCGCTGCCCAAGATCGGCCAGCTCTTCGGCAACCGCGACCACACGACCGTCATGTACGCGTACAAGAAGATCAGCGAGCTCATCAAAGAGCGCCGCTCGATCTACAACCAGGTCTCCGACATCACGGCGCAGCTCGGCCGCGGATCCCGCTGACGCACATACTCGGCTGCTCACGTCAGCGCTCGGCACGTATGCCGAAGATCGCGCTTGACAAGGACGCCCCAGCACCGGCATTATCCGGTTCTTCACAGTGTGGATAACTTGTGGATAACTCTGGACAGCCGGCCCGAGACTGTGAGTGGACGGGGAGTGATCGGGGATCGCGCCGCACGAGCTCCCCGGGCCATCCTCAGCCTGTGCACAAGTCACAACAATGTGGTTTCCGTGTCTCGACTGGCATCGGCCGAGTTGTCCACAGTTTCCACAGGCGTTAACACCATGACGTTAACAGAGATGATTCAACCGGTCCGATCACCTTGAGCGGAGGGGAACCACCAGCACGCCGTGCCGTATGTCACAGTCCACGGGGGCACTAGCATGAGTACTCCCACTCCGATGTAAGGGAGCATTCGTGAAGTTCCACGTCAATCGCGATGTGTTCAGCGAAGCCGTCTCGTTCGTCGTCAAGCTCCTGCCGCAGCGCAACCCGCAGCCGATCCTCGCGGGTGTGCTGATCGAGGCATCCGATGCAGGGCTCTCGCTCTCGGCCTTCGACTACGAAGCGTCGGCACGCACGACGATCGAAGCGACCGTCGACGAGCCCGGCACGATCCTCGTGCACGGTCGTCTGCTCTCGGAGATCGCCAGCCGTCTGCCCAATGCTCCGATCCAGATCGAGGTCGACGAGGACGGCGGCATCCTGCTCACGTGCGGATCTGCTCGCTTCACGCTCTCCTCCATGCCCGTCCAGGAGTACCCCGCGATCCCAGAGGTGTCCGGCGAGTCGGGTCTCGTCCCGGCAGAGGACTTCGCGACCGCGATCGCGCAGGTCGCCTTCGCCGCTTCGCGCGACGACGTCACCCCCGTGCTCACGGGCGTGCAGCTCGAGGTCTCGGGCACGACACTGAGCCTGGTCGCGACGGACCGTTACCGCGTCGCTCTCCGCGAGATCCCGTGGGACGGCGGAACCGCGGGCTCCGACGAGACCGCTGCGGCGCTCGTGCCGGCTCGAACCCTGACAGAGGTCGGCAAGACCTTCGCCCACGCAGGCAACATCTCCATCGCCTTCTCGGGATCGGGCGACCGCGAGATCATCGCATTCTCGGCAGGCAACAAGACCGTCACGTCGCTGCTCATCAAGGGCAACTTCCCGCCGGTGCGTCGGCTCTTCCCCGAGGCGACGGAGCACCACGCGGTCGTGAACACCGCCGAGCTGACGGAAGCCGTGCGGCGCGTGTCGCTCGTGCTCGACCGGTCGGCGCCCCTGCGGTTCACGTTCACCACCGACAGCGTGTCGATGGATGCCTCGGGCACCGAGCAGGCGAGGGCATCCGAGTCCGTCGACGCCCACCTCGTCGGCGAGGACGTGACGCTGGGCCTCAACCCGCAGTACCTGCTGGAGTCGCTCGGCGCGGTCCGCAGCGAGTTCGCGCGCATCACGTTCACCTCGAGCGAGAACGCGAACAAGCTGAGCCCCGTGCTGGTGACGCCGCAGACCTCCGTCGACAAGGCGGCGGCCGAGTCGTTCAAGTACCTGCTGCAGCCGAACCTCCTCCTGCGCTGACCTCGAGGCCCCGCCGGGCATCGAGCCGAAGTCGGGGCCTGCGCCTAAGGTTGTCTGGATGATCGTGGAGCAGCTGAGCCTCGTCGACTTCCGCAACTATGCGGCGGCCGACGTGACGCTCGGCCCTGGCCCCAACGTGTTCGTCGGCCGCAACGGACAAGGCAAGACGAATCTCGCCGAAGCGATCGGGTTCTTCGCCACGCTGGGCTCGCATCGCGTGTCGAACGACGCGCCCATGGTGCGCGAGGGGAAGGATGCCGCGATCATCCGTGCACGCCTCGTCCATGGCGAGCGCCATGTGCTGCTCGAAGCGCAGGTCAACCGTCAGGGTTCGAACAAAGCCCGAGTGAACGGGGCAGTCGTCAAGCCGTCCGAGCTTCCGCGCTACGCGCAGGTCGTGCTGTTCGCGCCCGAGGATCTCCAGATCGTCCGCGGCGATCCATCCTCGCGCCGGCGGTTCGCGGATCAGCTGCTCATGCAGCGCTCCCCGCGCCTCGCGGGAGTGCTCGCCGATTACGACCGCGTGCTCAAACAGCGCACCGCCCTCCTCAAATCCGCCAAGGCGCGCGGCATCCGGGGCGAGGGCCTGTCGACCCTCGATGTGTGGGACGACAAGCTCGTGTCGCTCGGGTCCGAGGTCATCCGCGCGCGGCTCGCGCTCGCCCAGGATCTGCAGGGACCGGTCTCCTCCGCCTACGCCGCGATCGCGGGCGCCGATCACGAGCCCCGGCTGGAGTGGGCCCTGTCCGCGACGGGTGGTGACCCCGAAGAAGAACCGGGCTCGTCAGCACCCGCCGATCCCGGCCGTGCGATCGAGGACCTCTTCCGCGAGACCCTCATGGCCCGAAGGTCTGCCGAGCTCGATCGCGGTGTCACGCTCGTCGGCCCGCATCGCGACGACCTCGTGCTCAAGGTCCGCGGTCTGCCGGTCAAGGGCTATGCGTCGCACGGCGAGTCCTGGTCTGTCGCGCTCGCGCTTCGCCTCGCGTCCGCCGAACTGCTCCGGGCCGAATCCCGGCTCGGCGATCCCGTGCTCATCCTCGACGACGTCTTCGCCGAGCTCGATGCCGAACGGCGCGAGCGGCTCGCCGCCCTCACCGGTGGGTACGAGCAGGTCATCGTGACGGCTGCGGTGGATGCCGACATCCCCGCCCAGCTGCGTGCACGGGTCGTGCGCGTCGAGGCGGGGCAGATCCTGGCGGTGGCGGATGCCTGATCCGACCCCTGAGGCCCGAGTCCCCGAGACCGTGGCGACGTATCTGCGCCTGCGCGGTCTCGAGCCCTCCGCCCGTTCGTATCGCAAGAAGCGCCGCCGGCAGACCGACGACGAGAACGTGCCCTTCGCCGCCGGCCGTGATCCCCGCGGTGTCGGCGATGTGCTGGCGGTCATGACCCGCGAGGCCGGCTGGAACCCTCAGCTCGCGCGCGAGGACGTCGTGCGGGCGTGGGCCGAGGTGGCCGGTGAGGACACCGCACGGCACACGCGACCGGTCGCCTTCCAGGAGGGGACGCTCACGGTTCAGGCCGATTCGACGGCGTGGGCGAAGCAGCTTCAGCTCATGCGCGCGCACATCCTCTCGGAGATCGTCCGGAGGTTCCCTGAAGCCGGTGTCACCGGCATCCGCTTCCTGGGGCCTGACGTCCCCTCGTGGAAATGGGGTCCCAGAGCCATTCCAGGGCGCGGTCCTCGCGATACTTACGGCTGACCCACGTCCACGGGCCTCTGAGAGCATTTGAGGGCGCCACAGGGGCTCAGAGCGGGCGTGAACGCCTCCGAACCGGTAGACTGTCGGGTGCCCCCTACGATCGATCAGGAGCGCTCGAAACCTATGACGTCCGTGAATCCCGATAGCGTTCCTGAAGAACCCCGCAACAGCCGTGAGAAGACCGGCGGAGAATACGGGGCCGATGAGATCCAGGTGCTGGAGGGCCTCGAAGCCGTCCGCAAGCGCCCAGGCATGTACATCGGGTCCACGGGCCCGCGCGGTCTCCACCACCTCGTGCAGGAGATCGTCGACAACTCGGTCGATGAGGCCCTCGCCGGCTACTGCGACACGATCGTCGTCACGATCCTCCCCGACGGGGCGGTCCGCGTCGTCGACAACGGGCGCGGCATCCCGGTCGACACGCACAAGGTCGAGGGACGCTCGACCGTGGAGGTCGTCCTGACGGTCCTTCACGCTGGTGGAAAGTTCGGCGGCGGCGGATACGCCGTGTCAGGCGGTCTGCACGGTGTCGGCTCCTCGGTCGTCAACGCGCTCTCGACCCGACTGGACGTCGAGGTGCGCCGTCAGGGTTATGTCTGGCGCCAGTCCTACCGCGACGGTGGCGTCCCGCAGGCCCCGCTCGAGCGCGGCGAAGCGAGCGACGAGACCGGAACCACGATCACGTTCTGGCCTGACGACACCATCTTCGAGACGATCGACTTCGACTACGACACGCTGCGCACCCGCTTCCAGCAGATGGCCTTCCTCAACAAGGGTCTGCGCATCGACCTCATCGACGAGCGTCCCGGCTCGGCGTACGAACAAGAGACCGAGCCCGGTCAGGTCGTGCTGCAGCAGCCGAACGACAGCTTCCTGTACGAGCGCGGGCTCGTCGACTACGTCGAGTACCTCAATCGCGTCCGCAAGGCCGAGCACGTCAACGACGAGATCATCGACTTCGAGTCCGAGGACACCGATCGCAAGATCGCACTCGAGGTGGCCATGCAGTGGACGACGAGTTACACCGAGAACGTCTTCACGTACGCCAACACGATCAACACGCACGAAGGCGGCACGCACGAAGAAGGCTTCCGCGCAGCGCTCACGACGCTCGTCAACAAGTACGCGCGGGCGCAGAACCTCCTCAAAGAGAAGGACGAGAACCTCTCGGGCGACGACGTGCGCGAAGGCCTCACGGCCGTCATCTCGGTGAAGCTTTCGGAGCCGCAGTTCGAGGGCCAGACGAAGACGAAGCTCGGCAACACCGAGGCGAAGGCGTTCGTGCAGAAGGTCGTCGGCGATCGGCTCGGCGACTGGTTCGACCGCAACCCTGTGCAGGCCAAGAACATCGTGCGCAAGGCGATCGATGCCGCGACCGCGCGCCTCGCCGCGCGCAAGGCGCGCGAGACCGCTCGTCGCAAGAGCGTCTTCGAGTCCGCGGCCATGCCCGACAAGCTCAAGGACTGCACGAGCAAGGACCCGTCGATCAGCGAGATCTTCCTCGTCGAGGGAGACTCGGCCGGCGGCTCGGCCGTCCAGGGTCGCGACCCCCACACGCAGGCGATCCTGGCCCTCCGCGGCAAGATCCTCAACGTCGAGCGGGCGCGTCTGGACCGCGCTCTCGGCAACCGCGAGGTCCAGGCGATGATCCAGGCCTTCGGCACGGGAATCGGCGAGGACTTCGACATCGATAAGGCCCGCTATCACAAGATCGTCCTGATGGCCGATGCCGACGTCGACGGCCAGCACATCACGACGCTCCTGCTGACCCTCCTGTTCCGCTACATGCGCGGACTCATCGAGGCCGGCTTCGTCTACCTGGCGCAGCCGCCGCTCTACCGCCTCAAGTGGTCCAACGCTCCGCACGAGTACGTCTACAGCGACCGGGAGCGCGACGCGCTGCTCGCCGCCGGCATCGCGGAGGGCAAGCGGATCCCGAAGGACAACGGGATCCAGCGCTACAAGGGTCTCGGTGAGATGAACGACAAGGAACTGTGGGAGACCACCATGGATCCCGAGACGCGCACCCTGCGGCAGGTGACGATCGACGACGCGGCCGCGGCCGACGAGATCTTCACGATCCTCATGGGTGAGGACGTCGAGTCGCGCCGGAGCTTCATCCAGCGCAACGCGAAAGACGTCCGCTTCCTCGACATCTGATTCCGACGCCGACACCGCGGAACGACACACTGAACTGAGAGAACATGGCTGACGAAGAACGCCCCGCTTCCGTGCACAACCACGGCCACATCGACCAGGTCGACCTGCAGTCCGAGATGCAGCGGAGCTACCTCGACTATGCGATGAGCGTCATCGTCGGTCGCGCGCTGCCGCGCGTGGAGGACGGCCTCAAGCCCGTGCACCGCCGTGTGATCTACGGCATGTACGACGGCGGCTTCCGCCCCGACAAGTCGTTCTCGAAGTGCGCGCGTGTCGTCGGCGAGGTCATGGGTCACTACCACCCGCACGGCGACGCGCCGATCTACGACGCCCTCGTGCGACTCGTCCAGCCGTGGGCGCTGCGCTATCCGCTCGCGCTCGGCCAGGGCAACTTCGGGTCTCCCGGAAACCAGGGCGCGGCCGCGCCCCGATACACCGAGACCAAGATGGCTCAGCTCGCGCTCGAAATGGTGCGCGACATCGAGGAAGACACCGTCGACTTCCAGGACAACTACGACGGACAGACGCGCGAGCCCGTCGTGCTGCCCGCTCGCTTCCCGAACCTCCTCGTGAACGGATCGGTCGGCATCGCGGTCGGCATGGCGACCAACATCCCGCCGCACAATCTCCGCGAGGTCGCCTCGGGCGCCCTGTGGGCGCTCGAGAACCCTGACGCCTCCCGCGAGGAGCTGCTCGAGGCGCTCATGCAGCGCATCCCGGGACCGGACTTCCCGACCCACGCGCAGATCCTCGGCACGAAGGGCATCAAGGACGCGTATCGCACGGGACGCGGCTCGATCACGATGCGCGCCGTCGTCAACGTCGAGGAGATCCAGGGCCGCACCTGCCTCGTCATCACGGAGCTGCCGTACCAGGTCAACCCCGACAACGTCGCGGTCAAGATCAGCGACCTCGCACGCGAAGGCAAGATCACGGGCATCGCCGACATCCGCGATGAGTCCTCGGGGCGTACGGGTCAGCGCCTCGTCATCGTGCTGAAGCGGGATGCCGTCGCCAAGGTCGTGCTCAACAACCTGTACAAGCACACGCAGCTCCAGGACAACTTCGGCGCGAACATGCTTGCGATCGTCGATGGCGTGCCCCGCACGCTCCCGCTCGACGGATTCATCACGCACTGGATCGACCACCAGCTCGATGTCATCGTGCGCCGCACGGCGTATCGCCTTCGCAAGGCCGAGGAGCGCATGCACATCCTGCGCGGATACCTCAAGGCGCTCGATGCGCTCGACGAGGTCATCGCGCTCATCCGTCGCTCGCCGACCGTCGAGGATGCCCGCGAGGGCCTGAAGACGCTGCTCGACATCGATGACGACCAGGCAGACGCGATCCTGTCGATGCAGCTGCGTCGCCTCGCGGCCCTCGAGCGCCAGAAGCTCGTCGACGAGGCCACCGAGATCGAAGCGCGCATCGTCGATTTCAAGGACATCCTCGCCACGCCGGCTCGCCAGCGCACCATCATCGGCGAGGAGCTCACGGGCATCGTCGAGCGCTTCGGCGATGAGCGCCGCACGCAGATCCTGCACGGTTTCGACGGCGACATGTCGGTCGAGGACCTCATCCCCGAAGAGGAGATGGTCGTCACCGTCACGCGCGACGGCTACATCAAGCGCACCCGCAGCGACAACTACCGTTCGCAGCACCGCGGCGGCAAGGGCGTGAAGGGTGCGCAGCTGCGCGCCGACGACGTCGTCGAGCACTTCTTCGTCACGACGACGCATCACTGGCTGCTGTTCTTCTCGACGAAGGGCCGGGTCTACCGCGCGAAGGCGTACGAGGTTCCCGAAGCGGGACGGGATGCCAAGGGCCAGCACGTCGCGAACCTGCTCGCTCTGCAGCCGGGCGAGGAGATCGCCCAGATCCTCGACATCCGCGATTACTCCGTCGCGGACTACCTCGTGCTCGCGACCCGCGGCGGTCTCGTCAAGAAGACGCGCCTCGAGGAGTACGACACCAACCGCCAGGGCGGCATCATCGCGATCAAGCTCCGCGGTGCCGAGGAGGAGGACGGTGACGAGCTCGTCAGCGCACTCCTCGTCGACGAGGGCGACGACATCCTCCTCATCAGCCGGCACGGCATGTCGCTGCGCTTCGAGGCGACCGACGAAGCACTTCGACCCATGGGCCGATCGACTGAGGGCGTCAAGGGAATGTCGTTCCGTGGGGACGACAGCCTGCTCTCGGCATCCGTCGCGCAAGACGACGAGTACGTCTTCGTCGTGACCGAGGGAGGGTACGCGAAGCGCACCGAGGTGGGCCAGTACCGCACCCAGAGCCGCGGCGGACTGGGCATCAAGGTGGCCAAGCTCCATGAGGATCGAGGTGATCTCGCCGGCGGTCTGATCGTCTCCGAGGACGACGAGGTCTTGGTGGTTCTTGCCAGCGGCAAGGTGGTACGCTCTGCCGTGGCCGAGGTGCCTGCCAAGGGCCGAGACACCATGGGCGTCGTGTTCGCCCGCCCCGACGATGATGATCGCATCCTTGCGATCGCACGCAACGGTGAGCGTGGGCTGGCCGAAACCACTGAGGCTGACTCCGCCCCCGAGTCCGTCGATGGGCCCGCTGAAGCCGCTGAAGCGCTGTGACCCCCGAAGAGAGTACTGACCTATGAGCACCGTAGCCGACAAGCTCGCAAAGAAGTCCAGCCACAAGACCAGTTCCAAGCAGGTGCGCCTGCGCCTCGTCTACGTCGACTTCTGGTCGGCGGTCAAGCTGTCGTTCCTCGCGGCGATCGCGGTCGCGATCGTGACGGTCGTCTCGTTCGTCCTGGTCTTCCTGATCGTGCAGACGACAGGGCTCATCTCGCAGGCCGACGAGTTCCTCGGCAGCTTCTCGGACGGCAGCTTCCTGCTGTCGCAGTTCTTGAGCCTGCCGCAGGTCCTCGCATTCGCGGCGATCGTCGCGATCCTCAATCTGATCGTCGTCACGGTGCTCGGTGCGGTCATGGCCGGCATCTACAACCTCGCGGTCAAGGTGACGGGCGGACTGCTCGTCGGCTTCACCTCGAACTGAGGCATTCACCCGGCGCCGATTCGTGAAAACGTCCGGCGTCGGGTAATCTCTTGGAGGTTGACGGCGCGAGAGTGCCGCACGATCGGGGCTATAGCTCAGGCGGTTAGAGCGCTTCACTGATAATGAAGAGGTCCCAGGTTCAAGTCCTGGTAGCCCCACCCTCGCACTTTCCGGGGCCTTAACTCAGTTGGTAGAGTGCCTGCTTTGCAAGCAGGATGTCAGGAGTTCGAATCTCCTAGGCTCCACAGAATCGGTCCCCCGAACAGACGGCGTTCTCCGCCATCGGATCGGGGGACCTTCTCCTTTCCGGTCTGCCTCTCGACGCACGCAAGAACGTCGCGAGGAGCGCGCGCGAGCGCCCTCGAGGCGGCACCGGACAGCCGTGCGCCGATAAGGTGAAGCATGGACATGCGCGTCGCCGCGTACGGCGTCATCATCGACAAGGATGACCGGATGCTGCTCGCGCACTGGAATGAAGGTCGCCGCGCCGCATGGACCCTGCCTGGCGGCGGCCTCGAACCGGGCGAGGACCCCGAGAAGGCCGTTCGACGGGAAGTCCGCGAAGAGACCGGGTATCACGTCGTCGTCGACGAGCTGCTCGGCATCCACTCCCGCGTCATTCCGGCGGGACGCCGCATCACCGACACCGACGTGCCGCTGCACGCGCTGCGGATCGTCTATCGCGCCCATGTCACGGGCGGGCGGCTGCGCAACGAGAAGAACGGATCGACGGACCGCGCCGAGTGGTTCCCCGTCTCGACCGTGCCGCGGCTGCAGCGCGTCAAGCTCGTCGACATCGGACTAAAGATGTCGGCCCAGCGCGGTTCGTCAGTCGGCGTCCTGTGAGATGTCGGCGACGGTAGCGCCGAACACCCGGATCAGGTCGTCCGCGTCGACGAACAGGCTGTATCCGTGCGCGCCCGCGCCCATCGCGATCCGTCGGCCGACGATGCGCTCATCGGCGTACACGGGCCAGTCGCCGTCCGCACCGATGGGCACGATCGTTCCGCGCTCATAGCCGGTCGCTGCGAGGGCGAGGGCCGCATCGGGCAGCCGGAGCTTGTTGACGCCGACGACGCCACGGAGCTTGGGCCAAGAGATGGAGCGGTCACCCGGCACGAGGGCGAAGAGGTACGTGTCGTCGCTGCGCTTGACCACGAGGGTCTTCACGATGCCGGCGGGAGTCAGACCGAGAAGGTCTGCGGCCTCGGCGAGACTCTTCGCGGCGGGTCGCTCACGCAGCTCGATCTCGAGGCCGAGAGCGGATGCCGCATCCCGTACCCGATCGAGCCGATCAGGCATCCCGTGTCACGCGTCGGGTGCGCGGAGCGGGTCGTCCGCGACCCAGAGCTCGTCGTCGGCGCGCAGAGTCTGCCACGCCGCGTAGAGGACGCCGACCGCCGCCGCGACGCCGAGGATGATGGCGATGACACCGCCCGCTCCCAGTCCCTGCTTCTGCGGCTCGGGCAGGTAGCCCGAGAGACGACGCGTCACATCCTTCGCGTACTTGTCGGCCTTCTTGGAGTAGGTGCTCGGGTCGGGCATCGAGAAGCCCCGGCCCGCGGCGAGACGTGCGCGCGTCTCGTTGGCGGCATCCCACGCCGACAGCGCCGAACCCACGACGGCACCCGCCGCCGGCACGACGTTCTTCTCGAGCACGTTCTTGGAGACCTGAAGACCCTTGTCGACGTATGGTGCTGCGTACTGCTCGTAGCCGAGCTTGACGCGAGGAGCGACCTGCTCGCGATTGAAGTGGCCGAGCTGACGGCTCGCTTCGCGAGCGACGTTCGCCGCTTCTCCGACCAGCACTTGCTGCGACTCCCACAGGGCGTTCGCCTGCGACTGGAGCTTGCGGAGTTCCTTCTTGCGCTTGCGGCTGAGGCTCACGGGGGCCCTCCCTCTCGACGGGTCGCTGGACTCCCATCTTGCCAGAACAGGGGCAAGGCGGGAGGGCTTGCACAGAACTCTGCGAGAATGTACGCATGCCCCAGCACACCGCCGTCGCGACCCTCCACACCAACCACGGCGACATCGTCGTCAACCTGTTCGGGGACCACGCGCCCCGTACGGTGCAGAACTTCATCGGCCTGGCCGACGGCACCGGAGCCTGGACCGATCCCGCCACGGGCAAGCCCGGCGAGGGTCCTCTCTACAAGGACGTCGTCTTCCACCGCATCATCCCCAACTTCATGATCCAGGGCGGCGACCCGCTCGGTCAGGGAATCGGGGGTCCCGGCTACGCGTTCAACGACGAGATCAACGGCGAGCTCGACTTCAACGAGCCCTACAAGCTCGCGATGGCCAACGCCGGCCTCCGCCGCAACGCCATCACCGGCCAGGCCGAGGGCACGAACGGCTCGCAGTTCTTCATCACGACCGACCCGACGCCGTGGCTTCAGGGCAAGCACACGATCTTCGGCGAGGTCGCCGATGCGGAGTCGCGCGCCGTCGTCGACGAGATCGCATCCGTCCCGACCGGTGCGGGCGACCGTCCCATCGAGCCGGTCGTCCTGCACTCGGTCGACATCGTCGCGGTCTAGCTCTCCCGCTCGCCGTGACGTCTGACGCGTTCCAGCGCAATCGCGACAACTTCTGCTACCGGCACCCTGACCGGCAGAGCTTCGTGCTGTGCCAGCGGTGCGGTCGGACGGTCTGCCCCGAGTGTCAGACGCAAGCCGCAGTCGGGGTGATCTGCCCCGAGTGCATGGCGCAGCAGCGCGCCGCGCAGAGCCCCGCGCAGCGCAAGGCGCAGCGTCGCTGGTCGGCATCGCGACCGGCGCATGCCGTCGACACGCGTCCGCTCGCCACCTACGCGATCATCGCGATCACGGCGCTCGTGTATGTCGTGACACTCATCCCCGGGTTCGGCAGCGCGGTGCAGAACGCCCTGCTGTTCTGGGCGCCCGCACTGTATCCCGAGCTGTCGGGACTGTTCGAACCCTGGCGCATCCTGACTGCGGCGCTCGTGCACGGAAGCTTCTGGCACCTCGGGCTCAACATGCTCGCGCTCTGGATGATCGGTCGAAGCCTCGAACCTCTCCTCGGTCGCGGCCGTTTCGTCACGCTGTATCTGCTGAGCGCGGCGGGAGGATCGGTCGGCGTCGCACTGCTGTCGTTCCTGACACCTGTCGTCGGGGCATCCGGAGCCATCTTCGGCCTTTTCGGCGCGCTCATCGTGATCGGACGCCACATCGGAGCGAACATCGCGGGCATCGCGATCGTGCTCGCGATCAACCTGGCGATCGGCTTCGTCCCCGGCATGGGGGTCTCGTGGCAGGCGCACGTAGGCGGACTCGTCGTGGGTCTGCTCGTCGGATTCATCTACATCCGCACGCGCTCGGCGCGCCAGAAGGCGCTGCAGATCTGGCTGCTCGTGGCGGTCGGCATAGGTCTCGTCGCCTTGCTGCTGATCCCGGCGTTCGTGTACGCCTGAGAGTTATCCACAGGTTCATCCACACCTGGGGATGAATGACAGCCGTGTAATTCCTGTGGACGGCGTAAGCGGCAGCCCTGCAAGAGGGCTCGGGATGCCGCAGCTACCGCCAGCGGGTCGTCATGAGGAACCCGATGAAGGCGATGCCGAAGCCGATCGCGAGGTTCCAGGGTCCGATCTGCGGGATCGGGAAGGCCATGCCACTCAGATAGAACACGAGCACCCAGACGAGACCGACCAGCATGAGGCCGATCATGATCGGCTTGAACCACACAGGATTCGGTGCGGCTTCGCCTTCTGCGCGCTCGATCAGCGAGTCGTCTTCTTTGCCCGGTCGTGACATGTAGAGCAGTCTAACTGCCAGGCGGGTTTCAGCAGTGCCCGCTACCATTCACGTGTGGAGCGCGCGATGGGGGTCGGTGCCGGGGGAACTCCTCCGAGCGGTGCGTCCGCGCGCCCTCGGAGGCGCACTTCGGTCATCGGGGTCATCGGCGAACTGCTCATCACCGCCGGGGTCATCGCACTCCTGTACGTCGTCTGGCAGCTCTGGGTCGGTGACTGGATCTACGCCGCCGAGCGCAACGCTGCGGGCCAGGAGCTCTCCCAGTCGTGGGCCGAGGAGTATGTGCCGCCCACACCGTATCCCTCGCCGTCCGAAGAGGCAGCCGTCGAGGTGCAGCCCATCATCCTTCCCCAGCCGGCGGATGCCGAACGGTTCGGGATCATGCGCGTCCCGCGTTTCGGCGCTGACTACGCCGTCGAGATCGCCGGCGGCGTCTCGCGGGCGCGCACGCTCGACACGATCGGCATCGGCCACTACCCCGGCTCCGCGATGCCCGGCGAAGTCGGCAACTTCGCCCTCGCTGCGCATCGCACGACGTGGGGCAAGCCCTTCAATCGCATCGCCGAGCTGAAGGTCGGAGACCCGATCGTGATCGAGACGGCGGATGGCTGGTACACCTATCGCTTCCGCACACTCGAGTACGTGCAGCCCGACGAGGTCGACGTGCTGCTCCCTGTGCCGCAGGCGCCGCAGATCCCGGCCGGCACGCAGTA
The DNA here is from genome assembly GCA_963695125.1 of uncultured Actinomycetota bacterium. GTDB lineage: Bacteria > Actinomycetota > Actinomycetes > Actinomycetales > Microbacteriaceae > Microbacterium. The sequence continues at coordinate 178,553 of CAVOFY010000002.1, read as the reverse complement.
CATCACCCTGACGAGCTGCAGCCCCATGTTCTCGATGGCCGAGCGGATCGTCGCCTACGGCGTCTTCGATTCCTTCACGCCGCGGCAGGCCGACGGGTCGGGCGTGCCCGCCTCGCTGACGGAGGGAATCTGATGTACGCGGCACTGTGGCGTATCCTTCCCGGCCCCGCGTGGCTGCGCATCCTGATCCTCGTCGTCCTCATCGCAGCCGTGCTGTACGGACTCCTCTTCTACGCCTTCCCGTGGGCGAGCCAGTTCATCAATCCGCAAGAGGTCACGGTCGAGTGACCGGGGCGATCCTCGTCGTCGACAATCACGACAGCTTCGTCCACACGCTTGTCGGCTATCTGCACGAGCTGGGAGCAGAGACCGATCTCGTCGAGGCCGATGCCGTGACGGACGCCGCAGCCGCGGTGCACGGACGCCCGGGCATCCTGGTCTCGCCCGGACCGGGAGCGCCCGCCGAGGCGGGCGCCTCGATCGACGTCGTGCGCGCCGCGGGGCGAATCGGCATCCCCGTCCTCGGCGTGTGTCTCGGGCACCAGGCGATCGGCGAGGCGTTCGGCGCCACCGTCGCCCGCGCGCCGGAGCTCATGCATGGGATGACGTCGCTCGTGCACCACGACGGCACGGGCCTCTACGCGGGCCTGCCGGATCCGTTCCTCGCGACCCGCTACCACTCGCTCGCGATCGTGCCCGAGACCCTGCCCGCCGAGCTCGTCGTGACGAGCCGCACCGAGTCGGGCGTCATCATGGGGGTCGCTCACCGCATCGCGCCGATCGAAGGAGTGCAGTTCCACCCCGAGAGCATCCTGACCGAGGGCGGCCACCGTCTGATCGGCAATTGGCTCGCTCGAGTGGGCATGGCGGATGCGCCGGCGCGAGGCGCGCACCTCAGTCCTCGTCGCTGATCCCGACCCGGCTCACCGCAGGCCGACCCGAGTTCACGGACCGGAGCAGAAGGTGAGCGTGATCTCCGACCGGATGGGGACGTCGCCCGGGGGGAGCGACTGCGACAGCACGGTCGGCGGCGAATCGCCGGGACACGTCGTGTCCTCTTGCGTCGTGACGACGAGGCCGAGGTCTTCGAGCTGACGCTGAGCGGCCTCGACGGTATAGCCCGAGACATCGTTGATCGTGACGCGTCCCGACGCGACGACGAGGTTGACGGCCGTCTCCTTGGGGATCTCGGCACCGGCTCGCTGATCTGCCGAGATCACCGTCCCCGCCTGCAGGTTCGGGTCGTTGCGCTGTGTCGTCGTGCCGAGCACGAGCCCGACGTCGGCGAGGGCCTGGGCGGCGGCCTCCTGTCCGAGTCCCTCGAGCACGGGGACGGTCGCGAGCTCCTGGCCCGTCGAGACGTAGACACGCACCTGATGGCCGGGGTTGACGGACTCGCCGCCCTCGGGATCCGTTCGGATGACGTTGCCCGGTGCGACGTCGCCGTCGGGCTCGTCGACCCGGAACGCGACGAGGTCGATGCTGCCGAGCTCCTGTGCCGCGCGCTCATATGTCATGCCGCTCACATCGGGGATGATGCGCGCCACCGAGGGCACCTCGTCGCGCGGCTGGATCGTGATGACCCAGAACAGCACCGCGATGAGGAGCACCGCGATGAGCGCGAGCCCGGCCCAGATCCACGCGACAGGCGGCCCGGCCTGCGTGCGTTTCATCGTGGTGTCGGTACTCAGCTGACGAAGCGAGCGCGCGGTCTCGGCCGCCTGACGCGGGTTCGGGCCGTACAGCTCGCTCGTGAGGGCGCCGACCGTGCGTTTCGAGGGGGCTTTTCCGTCGATCGTGGCGTCGAGTGCTTCACGGAAGGACGCCGCGTCCTGGTACCGCTGGAAAGGGTCCTTCGCGAGTGCGCGGAGGGCCACGGCGTCAAGCGCACGCGGCACGGACTCGTCGACCTCGGACGGCGGGAGCGGAGCCTCGCTCACGTGCTGGTACGCGACGGCGACAGGGCTCTCACCGCGGAACGGAGCGCGACCGGTGAGCAGCTCGTAGAGCACGACGCCTGCCGAATAGAGGTCGGCGCGCGAATCGACGGGTTCGCCCTTCGCCTGCTCGGGCGAGAAGTACGCCGCCGTGCCGATGATGGCGGTGGTCTCGGCGACGGTGGACGAGCTGTCGGACACGGCGCGCGCGATGCCGAAGTCCATCACCTTGATCTGGCCGGCCTGCGTCACCATGACGTTGCCGGGCTTGATGTCGCGATGCACGACGCCGGCACGGTGCGAGTACTCCAGCGCTTCGAGGATGCCGTCCACATAGCGCACGGCGTCGGCGCCCGGAACCGGTCCGGCGGCGATGATCTCCTTGAGGGTGTGTCCCGTCACGAGTTCCATCACGATGAACGGGACAGGCCGGACGCTGCCGTCGTTCTGCGGCTCGGCGTCCTCGCCCGCGTCATAGACGCGGACGATCGTCGGATGCGCCATGCGCGAGGCGGCCTGGGCCTCGAGGCGGAACCGCGTGCGGAAGGCGTTGTCGCTCGCGAGGTCCTTGTCGAGGATCTTGATCGCGACCTCGCGGCCGAGGGTCAGGTCATAGCCGCGGTAGACGGTCGCCATGCCGCCACGGCCGATGATCTCGTCGACGCGGTAACGTCCCGAAAGCACGCGCGGCTGAACTGACACATCACTCCCTGGCTCTCAGCCAGACTATCCGAGGGCGGATGGTCCTCGCGTCACTCCGCGGCGATGATGCCGGTCTGAGACTCCGCCGGGTTCGACGGGCGATTCTCGCCGTTGCCCGTGCAGACAGCGGTGTAGCTCACGACCAGCCGGTCGCCCGCTGCGCCCGCCGCAACAACGTCCGCCGACCTGGCTGTGCCGGGGAGGGTCGCTTTCGCGCTGCCGCCGATCGTGCCGTTCGTCACCGTGAACTCGTAGCTGCTGACGGATCCGGTCCCTGCCGGGCACGCGAACGCGGTCCAGTTGACCTTCACGGTCGCGCCTACCTCGACATCCCCTGCCGGGTCGAACGTCGCCGGGGCGGGAGTACCGATGGGGGTCTGGTCTCCGTAGTAGGTGAGGACGAGCTCGCGCTCCTTCGGCACATTCCCGCCGGGTTCGACCGAGTAGACGGTGTTCACCTGGCTCTCGCTCGTGGCGGCACGACCCGCGACACACGAGACGGTCTGCATGCCGGCGGCCAGCGCGGTGTTCCGTGCGTCGTTGCACGACATGCCCATCAGCCCGAGTGCGTTCACGTCGACCGTCGTCGCGGTCGGGGTGGGGGTGGGTGTGGCCGTCTCGGTCGGCGTCTCGGTCGGCGTCGCCGAGGTCTCGGTCGGAGCGGGCGTCGGACTCTGGTTCGCGAGGAGGGCCCACACGGTGCCGCCCAGGACGATGAGCAGAAGTGCGATGAGCGCGACGAGCGGCCACGTCCACGGGCTGCGCTTCTTCGGCTTGGTCTCCTCCGTCGCCGTGCCACCGGGCTCGGGCAGCAGTCGCGTCGCGGCGGAGGTCTCTGCTGCGGCGCCGAGGAGCTGCGTCATGTCGTCGCCGACGGCGGTGCCGGTCGCGATGGAGGGGACGGCGGAGGCCGCGGCCGCGAGATCCCCACGACGCAGGGCCGTCGCCGCCCGCGCCACCGCGGCGGCGGAGGCGGGTCGGTCCTCGGGCTTCTTGGCGATCATCGCCATCACGAGGTTCTGCACGGGGACGGCGACCGTCGGCGGCAGCGGCGGGGGCTGCTCGTTGATCTGCGCCATCGCGATCGCGACCTGGGACTCGCCCGTGAAGGGGCGCTTGCCGGCAAGGCACTCGTAGGCGACGATGCCGAGCGAGTAGGTGTCGGTCGCAGGCGACGCCGGGTGGCCGGATGCCTGCTCGGGGGACAGGTACTGCACGGTGCCCATGACCTGGCCGGTCGCCGTGAGAGGAACCTGGTCGGCGATGCGCGCGATCCCGAAGTCGGTGATCTTGACGCGCCCGTCGGGGGTGATGAGGAGGTTGCCGGGCTTGATGTCGCGGTGTACGAGACCCGCGGCGTGGGCAGCCTGCAGCGCGGCCGACGTCTGCGCGACGATGTCGAGCGTCTTGTCGGTCGAGAGCGAGCCGTCGCGCTCGAGGATCGTCGAGAGGGCCTCGCCGGGAACGAGCTCCATGACGAGGAACGCGCTCCCGTTCTCTTCGCCGTAGTCGAAGACGCTCGCGATGCCCTCATGGTTGACGAGCGCCGCGTGCCGGGCCTCGGCGCGGAAGCGCTCGAGGAAGCCCGGGTCGCCCATGTACTCGTCTTTGAGGATCTTGATCGCGACGGTGCGACCGATCACGTGGTCGGTCGCTTCCCACACCTCGCCCATGCCGCCGATGGCGATCCGGGAATCCAGCTCGTAACGGCCGCCGAACGTCACACCCTGTGTCGGTCTCATCGTCCCAGCACCGCCTCCATGACCTTCTTCGCGATAGGCGCGGCGATCGCGTTGCCACTGCCCGATTGGCCTCTTCCGCCGCCGTTCTCCACGACGACAGCGACCGCCACCTGCGGATTGTCGGCGGGCGCGAATCCGGAGAACCACAGCGAATACGGCCGACCGGGCCCGTTTTCAGCGGTGCCCGTCTTTCCACCCACGTCGACCCCGTCTATTCTTGCACCCGACGCCACGCCGTCACTGACATTGGCGACCATCATCGCGACCAGCTCGGCGGCGAGATCCTCCTCCAGTGCCCGGTTGAACTCGGTGCTCTCGAACTCCTGCTGGACGAGCAGGTCCGGACCGATCACCTGGTCCACCATCCGCGGGTTCATGACAACTCCTCCATTGGCGATGCCTGCCGCGACCATCGCCATCTGCAGCGGCGTCGCGGTCACCTGCCCCTGCCCGAACCCCGACAGTGCCGTCTGGGCATCGTCCATGATCGTGCGTGGATATCCCGAAGCCGTCGACGTGAGCGGCATCGAGAACGATCGGTTGAAGCCGTACTTCTCGGCCTCTTCGCGGATCGCGGTGTCGCCGAGCTGGACGGCAAGCTCGGCGAAGGGCACGTTGCAGCTCAAGCGCAGCGCGTCGGCGATCGTCACGGTCTCCCCCGGGCCGCATGTTCCACCCGAGGCGTTCGAGACGACGCTGCTCGACTGGGGCAGCTGGTAGAACGCGGGGTTCGGCAGCGTCGACGCGGGCGTGTACTCGCCCGATGCGAGCGCGGCGGAGGCGACGACGAGCTTGAAGGTCGATCCCGGCGGATTCAGGTCGCCGCCGATGCCGCGGTTCGACAGCGGCTTGCCGGGGTCGGCGACGAGCTCGTCGTACACCGCGTTGACGGCGTCGGCGTCGTGGGATGCGAGGAGGTTCGTGTCGTAGCTCGGACTGGTGACCATCGCGAGGACGCGGCCCGTCGCCGGCTCGATCGCGATGACCCCGCCCTCGAGGTCGCCGAGCGCTTCGTACGCGGCACGCTGGGCTGCGGCATCCAGCGACAGCACCACGTTCGAGCCGCGCGGCGGCTGACCCGTGAGGATCCGGTCGATGCGCGAGAGGAACTGCGAACCGGCCGTACCGCTCAGCTCTTGATTGAGTGCTTGCTCGATGCCGGTCGCCGAGCCGAGCACGGGGTTGATGTACCCCGTCACGGGCGCCCACATGTCGGCGTCCGTGTACACCCGCTGCCAGCTGTACACGTCGCCGGACGGCACGGACGTCGCGATGGCCGAGCCGCTCGCGATGATCGAGCCGCGCTGCACCTCGTACGAGTCGTAGAGTGCGCGGCGGTTGTCGGGGTTCTGGGCGAGGGCCTCGGCCTGGATGACCTGGATCCAGCTCGTCGATGCGAACAGCGCGAGGAACATCGCGAGCATCAGGATGCTGAGACGTCTGAGTTCTTTCGTCATGTCAGCCGATCACCACCCGGGGTCGCGAGCGGACGGCGTCCGAGATGCGCAGGAGGAGCGCCACGATGATCCAGTTCGCGACGAGCGACGAGCCGCCCGCGGCGAGGAACGGTGTCGTGAGACCCGTGAGCGGGATGAGCCGGGTCACGCCGCCGACCATGATGAACACCTGCAGGGCGATCGTGAACGACAGCCCGGTGGCAAGCAGCTTGCCGAAGTCGTCCTGTCCCGCGAGGCCGATGCGGATGCCCCGGCTCGTGAACACCATGTACAGGCAGAGGATCGCGAAGACGCCGACGAGGCCGAGCTCTTCGCCGAGGCTCGGGAAGATGTAGTCGCTCTCGGCGACGGGGGTCAGCCACGGGCGCCCTTGCCCCAGACCTGTGCCGATCAAGCCGCCCTGCCCGAGGCCGAAGATGCCGTTGACGAGCTGGTAGCTGCTGTTGTCGATCAGGTCGGGGTTGAAGGCATCCAGCCAGTTCGTGAATCGCGCTCCGACGTAGGGGAGCACGCGCGATGCCAGGAAGGCGCCGACCGCGGCGAGGACGACCCCGATCAGCACCCAGCTCGTCTTGCCGGTCGCGACGTAGAGCATCGCGACGAACATGCCGAAGATGAGCAGGCCCGTGCCGAGGTCGCGCTGGAGGACGATGATGCAGAGCGAGATGAGCCAGATGACCAGAAGCGGGCCGAGCTCGCGGGCGCGCGGCCACGTGATCCCGAGGAACCGTGTGCCGACGGCGGTCAGGCTCTCGCGCGTGCGCACGAGGTAGCCCGCGAAGAAGATCGCGAGCGCGATCTTCGCGAGCTCGCCCGGCTGGAACGTGAACAGGCCGAGGTCGACCCACACGTCGGCGTTGCCGCCGCCGCTCAGGCCCGGGATGACGGGCAGGATCAGCAGGACGATTCCCGCGAGTCCGAAGATGTACGTGTAGCGGAAGAGCACGCGGTAGTTCTTCAGAAGCACGACGACGGCGATCGCGAGGACGAGCGCGATGGCGGCCCACGCCAGCTGGCGCGTCGAGAAGGCATCCCACCCGTGCCGGTCCCAGTGCAGGTCGAGCCGATAGATCATCGCGAGCCCGAGCCCGGTCAGGAGCGTCGCGATGGGGAGCACGAACGGGTCCGCGTCGCGCGCCGTGAGCCGCAGGACGATGTGGATCGCGAGGACGAGCGCCGTGAGCCCACCGCAGTAGTACAGGAACGTGCCGTCGATCGCGCCGATGGCGCCCAGCTGCACGAGCGCGACGGCGCTGCCGTTGATGACGAAGGCGAAGACGAGGAGGGCGAGTTCGCGGTTGCGCTGCGTCTGAGGCACCCGGATGCGGCGCAGCGCCCGGATGACGGCGGTGTCGGCCGAGATCGCGTCGGTCTGGTTCGCGGTCACGGTGCACCACCTGCCACCGCGATGGACTCGACGATCCGGCGGGCGTTGTCGAGCGAACCGGCGGGGATCGTCTGCGTGACGCGCTCGCGCGTGAACTCCGAGAGCGTGTCGAGCTCGATGTCGGTGTCTTCATAGACGGTCGACAGGCTGATGGGCCCGATGTCCTGCGGGATTCCGCGGAAGATCACGACCGTGTCATCGTCGGCGCCCACGAAGAAGCGGGTCTGCGTCCACTGGTAGGCGGCGAAGATGCCGGCTGTGAGGAGCGCCAGGACCAGGACGAGGCCGACGATCCAGCCGATGCGGCGGCGGCGTGCGCGCCTGCTGTCCTCTTCGATGAGCTCCTCGAGGAACTCGGCCGCAGGCTCGAAGTGCGTCGGCTCGTTGGCCGCCTGGCGGTTCGGGTGCAGCCAGCTCGTGCGGCCGGAACGCGCGGCGGGTACATCGATCCCGATGGGGTTCGAGGCGGACCCGACGATCGTCGGGGTTCCCGAGAACAGCGGATGCTGACCGCCCACGTCGACGAGCACGATCGTGACGTTGTCGGGAGCTCCGGCGTCCAGCGCCTGCTTCAGCAGGCTGTCGGCGGTGCGGCCCGGGGCGAGTCCGGCCGCGAGCGTCTTGGCGGTGTGGGGGTCGTCGACGACGCCCGAGAGCCCGTCCGAGCACAGCAGCCAGCGGTCGCCGGGCTGGGTCGGCATGATGAACGTGTCGACCTCGGGATCGGTGTCCATGTCGCCGAGCACCCGCATCAGCACGGAGCGACGTGGATGGAACCGCGCCTCCTCGGGAGTGATGCGGCCTGAGTCCACGAGCCGCTGCACGAACGTGTGGTCGGTCGTGATCTGCGTCAGCGCGCCGTCGCGGAAGAGGTAGATGCGTGAGTCGCCGATGTGTGCGATGACGGCGTAGTCGTCGACCATCACGAGCGCCGACACCGTCGTGCCCATGCCTGCCAGCTCGGGGCGCATCCGCACCGTGTCGCTCAGCTCGCCCGCGGCATCCGTGATCGCATCGCGCAGGGCGCGCTCGGCCTCCGGCGGGGACGCGTAGGTGCGGTCGAGCATCTCGAGGCGTCCGACCGCAAGGCTCGACGCGACGTCGCCACCGGCGTGACCGCCCATGCCGTCGGCGACGACGAACAGGTTCGACCCCGCATAGCCGGAGTCCTGATTGTTCGAGCGCACCTTGCCGGTGTGCGAGATCGCGGTGCTCGAGCCCTGGAAGACCATGCGCGCGTGGACTACTTCCGCAGCTCGAACGTCGTCGCGCCGACCTTGACGGGTGCGCCGACGGTCACGGGAACGGGGGCGGCGACGCGGACGCCGTCGTGCCAGGTGCCGTTCGTCGAGTCGAGATCCTGCAGCATCCACTGGTCGCCCCACAGGACGAGGCGGGCGTGGTGGCTCGAGGTGTAGTCGTCGCGGATGACGAGGCCCGACTCGCTGGAGCGCCCGATCGTGAGCGGCTCGGTGCCGAGCGGGAGCTCGAGCCCGGCCTTCGGTCCGCTCGTGATGACGATGCGCGACACCGTCGAAGTGGTCGCGGGTCCGCCGGGGCTGCCGCCGCGCGGGGTGCTCGGGGCCGGAGTGACGGGAGCCGTCGCGCCGCGCGTCGGGGTGACGGGCGCGGCGGCTGGGGCATCCGGCAGCTTGCGCACCTTCACGCCGAACAGATCGGCGCGGAGCGAATAGACGACGGCGAACACGAAGAACCACAGCAGCAGCAGGAAGCCGATGCGCAGAAGCAGCAGTGTCAGTTCGCTCACGCCAGCGGCCCCTGGTCTCGAAGGTCGAAGGCGCGCGTCACGTCTTGCGCGGGCATGGACGGCTTGGGTGGGGCTGACTGCGGGACGACGCGGAAGACGATGTCGGTGCGGCCGATCGTGATGGTCGAGTCCGGCGGCAGGGCTGCCTCGGTGACCTTGCGTCCGTTGAGCAGGGTGCCGTTGGTCGATCGCATGTCGCGGACCATCGCGCGCTCGCCGTCCCACAGGATCTCGACGTGCTTGCGGCTCGTGCCCGCGTCGGCGATCGTGATGTCGGCGTCGCTTCCGCGGCCGATGACGGTGCGTGCTTTGACGAGTGGATGCCGTCGCCCCTCGACGTCGACGACACCGCGCCACGAGACGCGGCCCTCGGCCGTCGCGGAATCGACGAGGAGCGTGCCCGTGGCGAGCTGATCGTCGCTCTCGAGGGCGATCGAGATCGGCCCCGCGAACGAGTAGCCCTGCGACTTCGCGTGCTTCTGGACGAGTGCGTGGAGCTCTTCGTCGAGCGGGGCGCCGAGCGCCGTCATCTTCTCGGCATCGGTCGGCGCGAGTCGCACCGTGAAGGTGTTCGGCGCGAGGATGCGGTCGCGCGAGACGACCGCGGCCTTCTTGTCGAGCTCGCTTCGCAGAGCCGATGCGACCTCGACCGGCTGGATGCCGCTGCGGAAGGTCTTCGCGAACGCGCTGTTCACGGCGCGCTCGAGACCCTTCTCGAAGCTGTCAAGTAGTCCCACGGAGCTCCTCATGCAGGGGGGTGAGGTGGGTCCATGCTAGTTGCACGGGCTGAACGGGCCGCTTTTCGACGCGTTCGTCCACCGTGATATCCTCGGGAGGTTGACTGCGGGGCCCTCGGGACCCGCAACGCGCGAGTGGCGGAATAGGTAGACGCGCTGGCTTCAGGTGCCAGTGCCCGCAAGGGCGTGGGGGTTCAAGTCCCCCCTCGCGCACAACAGGCCGTGTGACTTCCTTCGCGGCGACGTGTTCGTTTATTCGGACGAGAACCGGCAGGAGACCAGATCTCCTGCCGGTTCGTCGTTTTCGAAGCCGTCTGCGTCGCCGGCATCGCCGTGCCCGCCTGGCGATGACGTGGCGGTGCGCTTGTGCCGACGGCAATGACAACAGTGTCATAGCCGTCGTAGCGGGCACTTCCAACGGATAACACTGGCATTGACTGGATTTGACAGTTTCGTCACATCCGCTACAGTGAACCTGTTGACATCGATGTCAGGCCCCGATTGTGACTCGATGTCGTACGAGAAGTCTCGATACCTTGAGAAGGAATTTCGTGAACAAGGGCGTTTGCATCCCTCGGCAGGCATATCTATGAGCGGGCGGCGGATGTCGATCGCCATCATCGGCGCCGGGTTCGGCGGCATCGGTCTCGCGATGAAGCTGAAGAGAGCCGGCTGGGATCGATTCACGATCTTCGAGCGCGCGAGCGGAGTCGGAGGCACGTGGTGGCACAACGTCTATCCGGGCGCCGAAGTCGACACCCCGTCGGTGCTCTACTCGTACTCGTTCGAGCCATGGAACTGGAGCCGCACACACGTGCGGCAGGCCGAGCTCCAGGAGTACATCGCTGCTATGTCGACCAAGTACGACATCACGCGCCACATCTCCTTCGGCGTCGACATCACGCGCACCATCTGGGATGAGCGACGCCAGCAATGGCTCCTCTACGCGGGGGAGGAATGCGTCGGCCAGGCCGATGCCGTGGTCAGTGCGGTCGGTCTGCTGTCTGACCCGCGCTACCCGGACTGGCCGGGGCTCGAGACCTTCCGCGGGCCGTGCTTCCACACATCGAAGTGGGAGTACGAGCACGATCTCGTGGGCAAACGCGTCGGTGTCGTCGGCTCGGGGTCCACCGCGATCCAGGTCGTCCCGACGATCGCCCAGGATGCGGCTCACGTGACGATGTTCCAGCGTGAGCCGGGCTGGATGGTTCCCAAGGGAGACCGTGAGTTCACGGCGCCTGAGCGAGCCGCCATGCACTCACGCCTCGCGCAGCGGATCGCTCGCATTCTCATGCTCATCAAGCGTGAGCGCGCGCAGTTCCTCGGCCGCGGCTGGCGTCCCGGCACGAAGGAGCATACGGCGGCTCAGAGGGCGGCAGAGAACTTCATTCAGCGCACACTGGGGTCGCGTCCCGACCTCATCGAGCTCGTGACCCCGAAGTACACCTACATGGGCAAGCGACCGATCATCTCCGATGACTTCTACCCCGCCCTGCTGCGCGACGACGTCACGCTCGTTCCGCGTGCCGTGAAACGGGTGACCGAAACCGGTGTGGTCGACGCGGAGGGCTACGAGCACGAGCTCGACGCACTCGTCCTGTCCACCGGGTTCAAGGCCGAGTTCCTGTCGACGCTCGAGGTCGTCGGTCGAGACGGAATCGAACTGCACGATTTCTGGGCAGGGGAACCGCGGGCATTCCTCGGAATGATGGTTCCCGGGTTCCCGAACTTCTTCATGTTGTACGGGCCGAACACCAACAGCGGCGGCATCGTGACCAACCTCGAGGTGCAGTCCAGCTATGTCATCGCGGCGCTGCGACACATGCACCGGAATGCGGCGGTCGCCGTGGAGGTACGCGAGCGCGCGTTCGAGGAGTACGACCGTCTTCTCATGAAGACGATGGAAGGCACCGCCTTCACCTACGAGAACAACTACTTCAAGAGCGGGTCGGGACGGATCACCACTCAGTGGCCGCACGGCGTCATCGAGTACGCCATGTGGACGAAGATCCTGCGGGGCGCCCCGTTCTGGCGACTGACGCACCACGTCGGGAGCTCGGCCGTCTCGGCCAAGAACCTCGTCCGCGGTCGCGCCGCCGAGGCGGTGTCCGCATGACCGCCCGGCGACGCATCGCGATCGGGATCCTGCTGCTGGTTGTCGCCGTGCGCTACATCCCGATCGGTCTATCCATACTGCGAGCGACGCGAACCCTGCTCGCCGTCGACATCGGGTCCCCGTTTCAGACCACGAAGGGGCCGCCGTCATGAGCGTGTTCATCGCAAGGGCCGCCGACGGTCGCTCAGCGCGGCCCGCGAGACAAGGAGCATGGACGTGACCACATCCCCGGCGGCATCGATCGCCTTCGACTTCTCAGGCCGCTGCGCCGTCGTGACGGGTGCGGCGGGGACGCTCGGCAGCGAGGCGGTGACCCAGCTTGCCGCCGCGGGCGCGCGGGTGCTCGCCGTGGACTACAACGCCGATGCCGTGCGCGACGTCGCTGATCGGCTGACGCAGCAGGGGTTCGCCGTCACGCCGTTCCAGGCGGATGTCCGCGACCCTGACGACGTGCGTGCCTACGCCGCCGCGGGGGCCGATCTCGGCGGCGGATCCATCGACATGTTCTTCAACAACGCCGGGGTGGAGGGGGCGCTCGCCACCATCGGGAGCATCGTCATCGATGACTTCCGGAACGTCTTCGATGTGAACGTGACCGGCGTGCTGCTCGGGTTGCAGGAGGTTCTGCCTCGCATGCGCTCGGGCGCGGCGGTCGTCAACACGGCCAGCACCGCAGCGCTTCAAGCCTCGCCCGGGGCGAGCGCCTACATCGCCTCGAAGCACGCGGTCCTCGGCCTGACACGCACCGCCGCTGTGGAATCGGCCGAGCGCGGCATCCGGGTCAACGCGATCTGCCCGGGCCCGATCGAGGGCCGCATGATGCGCTCCCTCGACGGACAGCGGCAGAGGGTGTTCTCGCTGTCCGACGACCCACGCACGGGGCGTCGCTATTCGGCGCCGGAGGACGTCGCGCGCGTCGTTCTCTTCCTGCTGAGTGATGCGGCTGTGCTCATCAACGGTCAGCCTCTGCGGGTCGAGGTCGGGGCCTGAGCAGTTCCGTCCGAACGCACGACGCGCTGGGGATGCACGCCGCGAGTGCTGCGGCACGGATGTCAGACGCCGTCGAGCGCCGGCAGCAGGGCGAAGACGATCTCTTCGGTCTCGCAACCGAGTGCGGGCGCGTAGGCCGTGTTGCGCGACACCTCGGTGAAGCCGTTCTTCTCGAGCACCGCGATCGAGCCGGCGTTGTGTGCGGCCACGCGCGCGAAGAGCGGCCGCTCGGGCTCTCGTGAGATGAGCAGCCGGAGCGCTTCGGTCGCGACGCCGCGGCCCCACGCGTGCCGGGCGAGCCAATAGCTCACTTCCCGGTCGCCGTCGACCGTGAACGACGCGATGCTGCCGGCGAAGCCGCCGTTCTCGGTCACGACGAGGTAGAGGATGCCGTCGCTCGAGCGGTTACGCGAGACCCACGCGTCGAAGGCGGCGCGGTCGTCAGGATCGTCGGCCGTGAACGCCGCGAGGGCGATGGCCTCGGCATCCCGCATCATCTCGAAGACGGCGTCGAGGTCGTCGTCGCCGATGTCGCGCAGCTCGATGTGGCTCACGGCCCCACCGTACCGAGCGTCCGCGTCCGAGTGAACCCGGTCAGGCGAGTCCGTGGAGCTCGCGCAGGAGCGACTCGGCGAGTCTTCCGTCGCGCGCGACGATCGCGTCGCGAAGCGCCTCGTACAGCGCCGTGCGCTCGACCGGGCGTTCGATGAAGGGCCGCCACGTCGCGAGGTTGCGGCGGATCGCCATGTCGGCTTCGGACAGCACTCGGCGGAACACGACGTTGCCGCTTGCGGCGACGATGCGCTGGAAGAAGACGGCGCTCGCACCGAGCAGCGCGAACCGGTCGTCGTCACGGGACGCCGTGACCACGGCATCCAGGTGTGAGAGTGCGCCCGTGAGAGCCTCATCGTCGCCTCGGCGCACGGCGAGACGCAGGCAGCTGCCTACGGTCAGCGCGATGAACTCGCTCGTGTCCCCGTTGACCTTTTCGTCGGGGACCGAGACGCGCGTGTAGCGATGGGGCTCGACCTCGACGAGTCCGATGCGCTCGAGCCGCTGCAGAGCTTCGCGCACGGGCGTGCGAGAAACCCCGAGCCACTCGGCGATCTTCTGGTCGCGCAGACGCTCGCCAGGGGCCAGGGTGCCGCCGAGGATCGCCTCCCCCAGGGTGCGGTACACCTCGTCGCCCAGCACTGTCCCGGTCGGATCGAGGGGATCGAGAGGCGTCGCCATGAGGAGGCCATTCTAGGTCAGCGGAACTGCGCGTCAACCCTGGCCCAAAGCCGCCTCGCGTGTGAAAGGAACACCGATATATCGGTAGAGTGTGGATGTCACGCTTGTCGTGGCCTATCCGGGGGGATCCGTCGACGCCCGGGCTTCGAGCTTCTGCTCAGCCCGGGCGTCCGATGGGACGCGCGCTCTGCAACATTTGTGTCACCATCCGCCGAGAGTGTTTCCGCTTGCCCGGTGCTCTTGGCTAGCGTGGCAATCGACTCGCGCACGTGGCGCGGGCAGGTAGGGAACGGCATTTCATGAGCACGCAGGGCACCGTCAAGTGGTTCAACTCGGAGAAGGGCTTCGGCTTCATCGCTCCCGATGAGGGTGGCGCGGATGTGTTCGCGCACTACACCGCCATCGAGTCGAGCGGCTACCGCTCACTCGAAGAGAACCAGCGCGTCGAGTTCGAGATCGCGCAGGGGCCCAAGGGCCTTCAGGCAGAGAACATCCGCCCGATCTGATCGAGCGGCCGCTGACCGCGGCTCCTCTGCACGAGTGCAGAGTGGAGGCCGCGGCTCAGTCGTGTTCGCCGCGCACGAGCTCCAGGCCCGCGCCGGCGAATTGACGCAGTGTCGCGTCAGGCAGGAACGCGCGTGTGAGCGCGGCTGCGATCCGCGTGAGGTCCGCCTCGTCGCGGAAGAGCAGATACATCGTCTCGTAGCGCGGGTGGAACTTCTCCTTGAACCTGTGCAGCGAACGGAATCCGTAGATGGGTTCCAGGATCTCGGCGAGCTTGTCGGACAGGACGGCGATCGCGCCGGCATCCGGCGGATAGTCGTGGGCGAGCGGCGCTCCCGAGAGCGACATGATGCTCGCGCCCTCCTGTGAGAAGTGGCGTGCCGAGGAGCCGATCAGGAACTCCATGACCGGCCCGAACCCGCCGTCGCGACGACGCATCAGGTCGAGCGTCCAGCCGTGCACGGCCCCGTCCTCGCCGTACACCGGCAGCCACGACAGGAACCCGTCGATGTCGCCCTTCGGCGAGACGGCGAGGGCGAGTCGGACTTCGGGGTGCTCGGCCTCGGTGAGCGTGCCGAGCGTGAACCCCATCTCGGGCAGCCCCTTGTCGCCTACCCACATCTCCGAGATCGCGCGCAGCTGCTGCCGGATGCCCCACGGCTCGTCGGCGAGCCGGGTCATCCGGAAGGTCATCTGCTCGCGCTCCGCCCGGTTGAGCGACGTGCGCACGGCCGACCAGGACTTGCCGGTGAACTCCAGCCCCGGCAGGTCGACGATCGTGTCATCGGCCACGACGAGACTGCGCCAGCCATCCGGCACGGCTGCCTTCGTCGCATCGCTCGCGCTGAAGAAGCACGGGATGAGCCCCGCGGTCTCGGCCATCTGGATGAACTCCGCGACACTCTCGGCCCGTGTTTCTCGAGGGCCGAGCGGGTCGGCGAGGGCCAATGCGACCTGCGCACGCCGCTGATAGGCGACGATGCCCGCCGCGGTCCGCGCGTAGGTGTTGCCGTCCCACGTCGTCATCCACGAGAGCGTGCCGCCTCCGTCTGCGTGCAGCATGCGGACCACATCGTCGGTCGTGGGAGCGGGCTGGGATCCGAGCGCCGACGTGCGCTTGGACCGGAACGCGCGGCGCACCCAGATGAGATAGCAGAGCATCAGGAGCCACAGCACGCCGCTCGCAAGGGCGAGTTCGGTCTCGCCGTCGATGACGCCTTCGACCTGCAGCTCGGTCGTGAGCGTGATCGCGGCGAGGATGACCGCCCCTGTCAGCACGTTGACCGAGGCGAGGACGATGCCGAGCACCCACGCCCAGCGGCGCCCGCGGCGCAGTCCGTTCGCGATCAGGAGGATGACGATCGTGTCGATCGCGAAGTCGATGAACCCGCCCGAGGCCGGCTCCGTGGGGCCGAACGGGCCGTCCGTGGGCACGAGGATCGTGATGATCTGCGTCGCGCCCAGCACGATGATCGCGATGAACGCGACGAGCCGCTGCTCGCGGACCGTCTGACGCTGTACGCGCAGCGAGCGGTCGACGAACAGGATGAGCAGGACCGCGAGCAGGTGCTCGAGATCGGCGAGCTCGCCCCAGAAGAGCATCGCGATGAACACGAAGCCCAGCAGGACGAGCCAGGCTCGCACCCGCCACGGCGGGCGGAACAGGCCGATGGCGGCGGCGATGCACGCCATCGTGCCGCCCGAGGGTCCGACGTCGAGGGCGGCGGCCTCGGATTGGGCCCAGTCCCATTCGGCGAGCGAGAGCACCGACAGCAGCAGTGCGGTGCCGAACACCGCGAACAGCTGTCCGATCCAGTAGTAGAGCAGGGCGACGCGGGATCCCCGAGAGAACTCGAGATACGCCATGCCCCAGAAGCCCGCGATCGTGAAGATGTAGACCCAGGGCTGGTTCACGAAGAAGGTGCCCGTGAACGGCGTCCACCATCGGCCCTCGAGCAGAGCGGGCAGGCCGTAGGCGACGACATCGAATGTCGCTGACTGGTCGAAGGGCGCCCAGAGACCCTGCCAGACGACACCGGCGGCGAGGAGGATGACGACGAAGGCCAGGGTGGCGGGGATGCGCCCGAGGAACGTCAGCACGGGGTTGGCGGTTCTCGTCTCGACCTCGGTCATGCATTCACGATATCGAGGCCGCGCCTCGGGGGCCTACCGGCCGCGGGTGAGCCGGTCGTAGTCGGCGAGGGCCTTGGCATCCTCGGCATCGCGCAGCGCCCGACGCGCTGCATCAAGCGCCTCGACGGGATCCGTCGCCTCGCGCGCTCGTGCCAACTCTGCCTGGGCCGACAGCATGCGGGACCGCGCTTCGACGCCCGCGCGAGCGTGGGCGATGGACGCCTCGGCCTCGACGAGCGCGGAGCGGGCCGTCGCGAGGGTTCCCGGCAGCGCCGTGAGCGCACCGCGCAGACGCTGCTGCGCCGTACGTGCGTCCCCGACGGCGAGGTCGAGCCGGTCACGCAGTCGCGCGATGGCCTCGATCGTGCGGGTGGGGCGGCGTGCGGCATCCGGTTCCAGAGCAGTGAGCGCGGACTCGACGGCGCGCAGTTCCGCCCCGAGCCGGGCGGCCGCTTCGGGCTCGAGGTGATCGCGTGCCGACATGGCCTGGCGGAGTGCGGCGCGGGCGGCGTCGAACTCGCCGGGCAGCGCGGCCGCCGCCTGTGTCACCAGCCGGTGATGCTCTTCGAGCAGGCGGGCATCGGTCTCGCCCTGGCGGAGTGCGCGCTCGGCCGCGGTGAGGGGCTCGAGTGCGGACCTCGATGGATCGGACGCCTCGGCTGCGGCATCGCGCAGCAGGCGCTCGGCTTCTTTCGCCTCGGTGATGGCGGAGTGCGCAGCACGGGATGCCGCAGCCCACTCGTCGTCGGCGAACCGCGAGGACAGCTCACTCACGAGGGCGGCGGGATCGCCCATCGTCGACCGCAGCCGTGCGAGCCGCTGCTGGGCGGCCGCGACCTGGTCTGCCGCCGAGACATGGGCGCCGACCCACCGCGCGTGTTCGGCGCGGGCGTTCGCGACGACCGCGAGGGCCTCGGCGGCCCGGCGCTCGATGCGAGCCGCGCCCCGCTCGATGTCGGTCGGCGCTGCATCCGGCTCGGAGATCGAACGATACAGCTCGAACGCATCGTCGCGCACGTGCTGGGCTGTCAGCAGCGCGCGACGGAGCGACGGCGGCGCGCCCCCGCCGTAGAGCGCGCCCGAGAGGCCCACTTCGAGCTCGAGTTCGGCCACGGCGTCGTCCAGGCGCACGAGCGCGGCGCCCGCGCGCTCGCGCTCGGCCTGTGCGCGAGCCATGGCCTTCGGCGACCGTCGTGCGCGCCTCATGGTCCACACGAGGGCGGCCACTGCCAGGGCTGCACCGCCGAATACGACGACGGCCGGCAGAAGCCAGCCGACGAACGCGGCGAGGATCTCAGGCATCGGCGTCGTCGACGAGCAGCAGCGCCCGCAGCTCGTCGGGGGTGTCCACGACGGCTGCCGCCCCGTCCGTCTCGTGCGGCCAGCTGAATCCCCAGCGCACGAAGATGACGGGCACACCGTGCACGGCCCCGCCGTCGATGTCATGGTGGCGGTCGCCGACGAGAACGGGGCGGCTCGTGTCGGCCCCCGCCTCGCGCAGGCGACGCAGCGCCTCGGCGACGATGTCGGCCTTCGTCGCCAGCGTCCGCTCGTCGGGAGTCGCGCCGACCATCGCAGAGAAGCACGGGGCGCACTCGAAGTGCTCCATGAGAGCCACGACCTGCACTTCGGGCTTCGAGCTGGCAGTCGCCTGAGGGATGCCGCAGGCGGCGACATCCTCGATGATGTCGGCCACCCCGGGGAAGAGCTTCGCCCCGGTCGTGTAGCCGTCCTGCTTGCCGAGCGCGCGATAGAACGCGACGGCGTCGGAGGACTCCTCCGGCGTCATGCCGACGTTGACCTGGAACGAGTCGAACATCGGCGGACCGATCCAGTGGGCGAGCTCGCTGCGCAGCGGCGGCGTGCGGCCGAAGTGCTCGAGCGTGATCGTGAGCCGCCGCAGGATCCCCTCGGAAGCGTCCACGATCGTGCCGTCGACATCCCACAGGATGCAGGTCCAGGGCGATCGACTCGGCATGCCCCCAGCCTACGGTGGGGTCAGAAGAGGCGAGGCGCTCCGGATTCGATGCCCTTCATGCCCTCGTAGTCGAGGGTGACGCACCGGATGCCGCGATCGGCCGCGAGCACGCGCGCCTGCGGCTTGATCTCCTGCGCCGCGAAGACGCCCGTGACGGGAGCGAGGTGGGGATCGCGCCCGAGCAGCTCGAGGTAGCGGGTGAGCTGCTCGACGCCGTCGATGTCGCCGCGGCGTTTGACCTCGACGGCGATCGTGCCGCCCGCCGGGTCGCGCAGCAGCAGGTCGACCGGGCCGATCGCGGTGGGGAACTCGCGCCGGACGAGGGTCAGTCCGTCGCCGATGACGTCCACCTGCTCGGCGAGCAGGCGCTGCAGATCGGCCTCGACGCCGTCCTTCTGCAGTCCCGGGTCGATTCCGAGCTCGTGCGTCGAGTCGTGGATGACCTCGTGGATCTTCACGACGAGCGCGTCGCCCGTCTTGGTGTGCGTCACCCGCCACTGCTCGACGATGTCGGAGCCGGCATCCGGGTCCTCGACCGTGAGCGTGCAGGGCGGCGACATCCAGTTGAGCGGCTTGTACGAGCCGCCGTCGGAGTGGATGAGCAGCGAGCCATCGCCCTTGTGCACGAGCAGTCGTGTCGCGAGCGGTAGATGCGCGTTGAGTCGGCCGGTGTAATCGACGGAGCAGCGGGCGATGACGAGACGCACCCGAAGAGCCTAGCCCGCGTCAGTGGTGACCGGCGCCGACCGTGGAGCCGGCGATGGGCTTGGCGGCACCCGAAGCGAGTCCCGACATCGCGATGAGGCCCACGATGATCCACAGAGTGGGCAGGATGCCGATCTCGTGACTGATCCAGCCGAGCAGCGGCGGGCCGCACAGGAACGCGAGGTAGCCGATCGTCGCGGCGGCCGACACCGAGGCGGCTGCGGTGGACGGATCGTCGGCGGCGGCCGACATCCCGAGCGGGAATCCGAGCGAGGCGCCGGCGCCCCACAGTGCGACTCCGACGAAGGCGATCGGCAGGTTGGGGGCGAGGATGAACATCACGAGGCCGACGCCGGCCGCGATCGCGAGGATCCGGAGCGTCCACACGCGACCGATGCGGTCGACGAGCGGCCCACCCACGACGCGCATGACCGTCATCGCGACGGAGAACACGGTCAGAGCGACGGCGCCGACGGCCTGGGTCTGATCGTGACCGTCGACCATCGCGATGGTGAGCCAGTCGTTGGCGCTGCCCTCGGCGAAGGCCATGCCGAGCATGATCGCGCCGATCGCGTACGTGCGCGGATCGCGCCACACCGCGAGGGCGGCGGCGATCCGGTCCCGTCGTGACGTGGACGAAGCGGGATCGTCGAGCACGATCTCGCGGTTCGGCACAGCGCCGAGCGAGACGAGTCCCGTGATGAGCACGAGGATGCCGACGACCCAGAGGTGCCACGCGACACCGACGTCCCATAGCGCCATCGCGACGCCGATGCCGGCGCCGGCGACGGTGCCGAGGCTGAAGAACGCGTGGAAGAGCGGCATGAGCGTGCGCTGGAAGGCCTGCTCGACGGCAGCCGCCTCGACATTCATCATGACGTCGGTCGCGCTCATACCCGCGCCCATGAGTGCCAGGCCGATCGCCGTCACCATGTACGACTCCAGGAACTGCACGCCGAGGCCGACGATGACGATGCCGAGCGCAAAGGCGATGATCGTCGCGAACATGCCCCGGCGGGCGCCCCAGCGAACGACGATGACGTTGGCGAGCGACAGGCCCACGATCGCCGCTGCGCCCGAGATGAACAGCAGGACGCCGATGTCGAAGTCGTTGATCCCGAGGTCGATCTTGACCGCCGGAAGGCGTGAAGCCCATGAGGCGAATCCGAGGCCTGTCGCGAAGAAGATCGAGAAGATCGCCGTGCGCCACCGCACCAACTGGGGTCGCGTCAGCACGGTGTCCATCCCGACACTGTACTCACCGCTCCGCGCGCGCGTCGAATCGATTCGACGGTTGCGTTCGACGCGGGGTACGATCGACGCGATGAGCACACGCCGGGCGACCATCTCCGACGTCGCGCGCGAGGCCGGGGTCTCGCCGTCGACCGCGTCGGTCGTCTTCAGCGGCAAGACGCCGGTCTCGGATGCGACGCGCCGGCGCGTGCTGTCGGCCGCGCAGTCACTCGGCTACACGGGGCCCGACCCGCGCGCGGCATCGCTGCGAACGGGACGTTCTGGCATCGTCGGCGTCGTCTTCGAGGAGCACTTGGGCGCCGCCTTCCTCGATCCCGTCAAGACGCTCATGATGGACGGCCTGACCGACGCCGTCGCACCGCTCGGTGCCGGCCTGCTGCTGCTGCGCGACCGGGAGCCCGTCACGGGCGGCCCGTCGCTCACGACGGCTCCGATCGACGCGGCCGTCCTCATCGGATGCAGCGGCCTGCTCCGCGACTCGCTCGATGTCGTGCGCGCACGCGGCATCCCGGTCGTCGTCGTCGAAGGCGATGCGGGCGAAGGCGTGCCGCGCATCGGCCTCGACAACCGTGAGGCCCAGCGCCAGGCAGCGAGCCACCTGCGCTCGCTCGGCCACTCGCGCGTCGCGATCGTCGCCCTTCCCGTGCGCACGGGATGGGAGCGCGGCTGGATCGGCGACGACGACATCACGATCGCCGTCACGTCCGAGCGCCTCGAGGGCGCCCGTGATGTGTATCCGGATGCTCCCGCCTTCGCCGCCGCGGGGAGCTTCATCGACGAGGGGCTCGCGGCCGGCCGTGTGATCTTCGCCGACCCCGCCGATCGCCCGACCGCCGTCATCGCGCAGAGCGATCTGCTCGCCGCGGGAGTCATCCGCGCCGCCGAGGAGGCGGGACTGCGCGTGCCCGAGGACGTCAGCGTCACGGGCTTCGACGGGATCGTCGTCGATGGCCTCGCGCCGTACGAGCTGACGACGCTCGTGCAGCCCGCGACCGACAAGGGCCGGGCGGCCGGCCAGGCCGTCGCGGCGATGCTCGACGGGCAGGACGCGGTATCCGTCAGCTTCACGTGCGTCTTTCGCGCGGGGAACACGACCGCGACGCCGGCTCAGGGACGCTGAGACCCGCGTAGCCGTTGAGCCGGTGATCCACCTGCTCTCGCACGTTCGTCACGCGGGACCGGGCGGGGTTCGCGCCGGTAGACTTTTGCGCACACCCACACCCTGATCGCCCGAGCCCGCAACGCACTTCGGCCGACGACCTAGAGGAGGCCGCGCATGCTGGTTCTCCTCGGCGCGTTCGCCATCGTTCCGCTCCTGCTTCCGTGGCTCGTCCACCGCATCGGCGCACGCGCCTTCTACATCGCGGCGGTTCTGCCGCTCGCGGCTCTCGTCCAGGCCGTCCTTCAGACGCCTGCCGTGCTGTCGGGCGAAACGCCGTTCGAGGCGTACGACTGGATCCCCGCGCTCGGCATCCAGCTGTCGATGCGGATGGACACCCTCGCGTGGGTCATGACGCTCATCGTCACGGGCGTCGGCGCGCTGGTGATGATCTACTGCCGCTGGTATTTCGGGGGCAAGACCGAAGGGCTCGGACAGTTCTCGTCCGTGCTCCTCGCCTTCACGGGAGCCATGTACGGGCTCGTCCTGACCGACGACCTCGTGGTGCTCGTCATGTTCTGGGAGATCACGAGCGTCCTGTCATACCTGCTCATCGGCTACTACCATCGCCGCGCCGCGAGCCGCCGTGCCGCGCTGCAGGCCCTTCTCGTCACGACCCTCGGCGGACTCGTGATGCTGATCGGCGTCGTGCTGCTGGTCGTGGATGCCGGCACCTCGAGCATCTCGACGATCCTCGCCGAGGCGCCGACGGGCCCCGTCGTGGACGCGGCTCTCGTGCTCATCCTCGTCGGTGCGCTCAGCAAGTCCGCCATCTTCCCGTTCCACTTCTGGCTCCCCGGCGCGATGGCGGCACCCACGCCCGTGAGCGCGTACCTGCACGCCGCCGCCATGGTGAAGGCGGGCATCTACCTCATCGCCCGGCTCGCGCCCATCTTCGCGATCGCCCCGACGTGGCGCCCCATCGTCGTGGGGCTCGGCGTCTTCACCATGCTCTTGGGAGGCGTGCAGTCCCTGCGCGAGACCGACCTCAAGCGCATCCTCGCGTTCGGCACGGTCAGCCAGCTGGGCCTGCTCACCGTCGTGCTGGGCTACGGCACGCGCGACGCCGCGCTCGCCGGACTCGCGCTGCTGCTGAGCCACGCCCTCTTCAAGTCGGCGCTGTTCCTCGTGGTCGGCGTCATCGACCGCCAGCTGTCCACGCGCGACATCAACGAGCTGAGCGGCGTCGGCCGGCAGGCCCCGACGATCGCCGTCTTCGCGTCGATCGCCGTCGCATCGATGGTCGGCATCATCCCGACGATCGGGTTCGCCGCGAAAGAAGGCGCGATCGCGGCGCTCCTGCACGAGGCCGAGGGCGGTGCGCCCTGGGGCATCGTCGCCGTCGTGGGGGTCGCGCTCGGCTCGGTGCTGACGGCCGCCTACGGCGTACGGTTCCTGTGGGGCGCCTTCTGGACCAAGCGGGATGCATCCGGCTCTGCGGTGCCGGCGACGGAGTGGCCCGACCCGCCCATCGGGTTCCTCGCCTCGCCGGTCGTGCTCTCGGGACTCACGGTCGTCGCGGGCATCGTGGTGCCGTGGCTCGACCGGGTCTTCGCGGTCTACGCCGATCAGGCGCCGGCCGCGACGCCGGGCGTCGCGGCACCCGAGCATCCTGCCCACCTCGCCCTGTGGCACGGACTCGAGCCGGCGCTGTGGATCTCGCTCGCGTCGATCGCCGTGGGCTTCGGCCTCTTCTGGATCACCCGTGCGCGCATGCCCAAGCGCATGATGCCGTTCACGGCGTCCGAGGCCTACAACGCAGCGCTGCGCGGAATCGCCCGACTCTCGGTCGTCACGACGAGCGCGACGCAGCGGGGCTCGCTCCCCGTGTACGTCGGCACGATCTTCGTCGTGCTCGTCGCCGCTGAGGGCACAGCGCTCATCGGCGGCATGGGCATGTGGGACATCAAGATCGACGGCTGGCAGACGCCCATGCAGCTTGTGGTCGCACCGATCATGATCATCGCGGGCCTCGTCGCGGTGCGTGCGCGCAAGCGGTACACGGGTGTCGTGCTGGTATCGGTCACGGGCCTCGGGATGGTGCTGCTGTTCGCCACGAGCGGTGCGCCAGACCTCGCGCTCACACAGATCCTCGTCGAGACCGTGACCCTCGTGGCGTTCGCCCTCGTGCTGCGGCGCATCCCGTCGCGCATGGGAGAGCACAATGCCTCGGTCGCGCCCGTCGCCCGGGCGGTGCTCGCCGCCGGTGTGGGCTTGACGATGGCGTGCGTCGCGCTGGTCGCGACGGGGTCCCGCGTCGCCGATCCCATCTCGGACCGCTTCCCCGAGCTCGCCTACGAGCTCGGCCATGGCAAGAACGTCGTCAACGTCGCGCTCGTCGACCTGCGCGGCTGGGACACGATGGGCGAGCTCTCGGTGCTCATCCTGGCCGCGACGGGCGTCGCATCCCTTGTCTTCGTCACGCACCGCGCCGACACGCTCTCGCGATTCAACGCGTTGCCCTCCGGGGCCACCCGCGCTCGCCGTCCACTCGTCGAGACGTCGGACGGGCTCAAGCAGCGCGGCGATGTCTCGGGCAGCGGACGGACAGCATGGCTCGTCGGCGGTCAGCGCGTGCGCCCCGAGAACCGTTCGATCATGCTCGAGGTGATCGTGCGCATCCTCTTCCACACGATCATCATCGTGTCGCTCTACGTGCTGTTCGCGGGCCACAACCTGCCCGGCGGCGGCTTCGCCGGCGGCCTCGTCGCGGGCATGGCCCTCGTCATGCGCTACGTGGCGGGTGGACGATACGAGCTGGGTGCTGCTGCGCCGGCCGACGCGGGACGCCTGCTCGGTGCCGGCATGACCATCGCCGTGGCGTGCGCCATCGTCCCGCTGTTCTTCGGACAGCCGCCGC
Source organism: uncultured Actinomycetota bacterium (assembly GCA_963695125.1). Lineage (GTDB taxonomy): Bacteria > Actinomycetota > Actinomycetes > Actinomycetales > Microbacteriaceae > Microbacterium. The sequence continues at coordinate 153,891 of CAVOFY010000002.1, read as the reverse complement.
TCACGAGCACGTACGTCGAGTGGGACCTGCCAGTCCTGGGCGAGGTCGAGTTCGTGAGCTCGACGCTCTTCGACATCGGGGTCTACCTCGTCGTCATCGGCCTCGTGCTCGATGTCCTGCGCAGCCTCGGCGCCGAGGTCGATCGCCAGACGCAGTCGCTGCGCGAGCGGGGGGTGATGGCGCCGTGACCGTCTCACTCGTCCTCATCGTCATCATGGCCGTGCTCTTCGCGTGCGGTGTGTACGCGATGCTCGAGCGCAGCCTCACCCGCGTGCTCATCGGCTTCCTGCTGCTGGGCAACGCCGCGAACCTGCTGCTGCTGATCGTGATGGGACGGCCCGGACTCGCGCCGTTCTTCGGAGCGGCGGAGAACCCCGACGACATGTCCGATCCGCTCCCGCAGGCGCTGACCCTCACGGCGATCGTCATCACCTTCGCGGTGTCGGCGTTCCTGCTCGCACTCATCTACCGCTCCTGGCAGCTCGGCCAGGCCGACACCGTCGAGGACGACGAGGCCGATGTCGCGGTGCGCTCCCGCAACATCGCGGCCGAGGAGGCCATGGACGACGAGACCGAGATCGAGAACGCCGACGACGAGATCACGACGGACTTCATCGGGACCGAGACGGCTCCCATCACGGTGCTCGGAAGCAGGGACGTCGCGGCGTTGCGCGATGACGCGCCCATCGACCGCCCGCGCGAGCGGCCGAACGACGGGGCAGGTGACGACGCATGAGCGCGCTCGTCCCGCTCCTCGTGACGCTGCCCCTTCTGGGTGCCGCGATCGCCCTCATCGCCGGCCGTCATCGCAAGACGCAGGTCGTCGTATCGATCGTGACGCTCAGCGTCGTCCTCGTGATCTCGGCGGTCCTGCTCTTCACGGTCGACCAGACCGGCGTGCCGATCGCCGTCTCGGTCGGCGGATGGCCGATCCCCTTCGGCATCGTCCTCTACGTCGACCGGCTTGCGGCGCTGCTCGTCGTCGTGTCGAGCATCGTCCTGCTCGCGGTCCTCCTGTTCTCGGTGGGTCAGGGTGCGGCGGACGGCGACGACGAGACGCCGATCTCGATCTTCCACCCGTCGTACCTCATCCTCGCGGCGGGCATCTTCAACGCCTTCATCGCGGGCGATCTGTTCAACCTCTACGTCGGCTTCGAGATCCTGCTCGTCGCCTCGTACGTGCTCATCACCCTCGGCTCGACCGAATCGCGCATCCGCACAGGCGTCGTGTACATCGTCGTCTCGCTCGTGTCATCGATCCTGTTCCTCGCCGCCATCGCGATGATCTACGGTGCTCTCGGCACCGTCAACATGGTGCAGCTGTCGGAGCGGATGACCGAGCTGCCGCAAGAGACGCAACTCGTGCTGCACCTCATGCTGCTGCTCGCGTTCAGCATCAAGGCGGCTGTGTTCCCCCTGTCGTTCTGGCTGCCCGACTCGTATCCGACGGCCCCGGCACCCGTCACGGCGGTGTTCGCGGGACTCCTGACGAAGGTCGGCGTCTACGCGATCATCCGCACCGAGACCCAGTTCTTCCGCGACAACGACGTCAACGTGCTGCTGCTGGTCATCGCGCTGGCCACGATGATCGTCGGAGTCCTCGGCGCCGTGGCGCAGGCCGAGCTCAAGAGGATCCTGTCGTTCACGCTCGTGAGTCACGTCGGCTACATGATCTTCGGGCTCGCGATAGCGACGCCGGCCGCGATCGGGGCCACGATCTACTACATGGTGCACCACATCGTGGTGCAGACGACCCTGTTCCTCGCCGTCGGACTCATCGAGCGGCGAGCGGGCAGCACGTCGATCCTCAGGGTGAAGGGTCTCATGCGGGCGGCGCCCGTCATCGCCGTGCTCTACTTCCTCCCGGCTGTCAACCTCGGCGGTCTGCCGCCCTTCTCGGGCTTCATCGGCAAGTTCGCCCTGTTCGACGCCGCGGCCGAGGTGGGCACGCCGCTCATGATCGTGCTCATCGTCGGCGGGATCATCACGAGCCTGCTCACGCTGTACGCGCTCATGCGCGCCTGGAACCTCTCGTTCTGGCGCGAAGAGGACGACTCGGCCGAGACTGAGGCGCGCATCTCGTACCTCAATACGGCTCCCGGAGGCGTTGAGACCGAGCGCCGCGTCATCCCGCGCATCATGACCGCCGCGACCGCCGGTATGGTCGCCGTGACCGTCGCCCTGACGGTCTTCGCGGGTCCGCTGTACGCGGTGTGCGAGCGGATCGGGATTTCGCTCCTCGAACCGATCAGTCTCGTCCAGCTCGAAGATGAGGCGGGACGATGAGCCCCGACACGAAGCCCGCCTTCCTCGCCCAGGCGTGGCGGCAGCTGCCCTTCTTCGTCTGGCTCATCGCGCTGTGGATGCTGCTGTGGGGCCAGTTCACATGGCTCGCATTCCTCACAGGCCTCATCGCGGCGATCTTCGTGACCCGGATCTTCCGGCTGCCCCCGGTGGAGCTTTCGGGTCGCGTGAACCTCGCCTACGGTGCACTGTTCGGCCTCGAGTTCATCGTCGCCCTCGTCCGCGGCTCGCTGACCGTCGCGGGGCAGGTGCTCGACTTCCGCCGTCAGCCGGGCACCGCGATCATCGCCGTGCAGCTCCACACGGACGACGACCTGATCATGACCCACACCGCGGTCACGGCATCCCTGGTCCCGGGGTCTCTCGTGGTCGACCTGGACCGTGACAGGCGCATCATCTACCTGCACGTGATCGGCGTGCACAGCGCTGCCGACGTCGAGCGGCAGCGCAAGAGCGTCCTGCACTGGGAGCACCGGATCGTGATGGCCGTGGGGTCGCGCGCGCAGGTGCGTCGACTCCGCGACGTGGATGCATCGAAGGGAGCTCCGTCGTGAACGTCCTCCTCATCGTGATCCTCGTCGTCTTCGCCGTCGCCGCGATCCTGACCGTCTGGCGGATCATCATCGGACCGTCGATCCTCGACCGGGCCGTGGCATCCGACGTGCTCCTCACAGAGGTCATGTGCGTGCTCGGCGCCGAGATGGTGATCAACCACCACGCGCGCACGCTGCCGGTGCTGCTCATCATCGCCGCCGTCGGCGTGTTCGGCTCGATCTCGATCGCGCGGTTCGTCGCGAGAAGGGACGGTCAGAGCTCATGACGATCGACGACATGCTCGACCTCGCATCGCTGATCCTGGTGCTGATCGGCGCGATCCTGTGTCTCACGGCCGCGATCGGCGTGCTGCGGTTCCGTGACGTCCCCACCCGCCTGCACGCCGCGACGAAGCCGCAAGTGCTGGGACTCATCCTCATCTGCCTCGCGATCGCCTTGTCGGTGCGCTCGTGGCCCGTCGTCGCGTTTCTCGTGCCGGTCGTGCTCATCCAGCTCGCGACGGCACCCCTCTCGGCGCACATGGTGGGACGACAGGCCTACCGCAACGGCACGATCGACGAGCGCTCGCTCTTCGTCGACGAGCTCGCCGAGTCGCGTCGGACTCCGCCCGCCGCGGGCGGCTGAAACCGGCGGGGTCAGTCCGCCGGCGTGAGCACGAGGGTGTTCGTGGTCGCGTCGGCCACGGCGTCCGGCGTGAACGCCCAGGGCGTCAGGTGGGCCTTCTGCCAGTTCTCGGTCTGGTCGATGTAGTTCGGGTGGAAGGCGTGACCGCTCGTGCCGGTCAGGTGGTTCCACCGCGAGGCGTCGAAGTCCGACAGGTCGACGACCATGCGCATCGAAGGCACCGTGACGGTCGAGAAGTCCGCCCCGATGTCCCAGCCCGTCGCGTTCACGACCGAGGAGCCGCCGCCCACGGGGTAGGGCCCGCGGTTGAAGAGCATCTCGATCGGTGCGATGCCCGACGACCCGAAGGTGTCGCTGCGCAGCGAGAGCGCATGCAGCGATCCCCAGTTCCACTTCTCCTGGTTCTCGCCCTGCAGCGCCGCGAGCCGCTCGTAGGCGCCCTCCGCGGTGCGGTGCAGCATCGCCTCGCGGCCCGAGATGCCGAGCTCCTTGTTCTTCCACCAGTCCGAGCCGGGGTCATCGAGGATCCCTGCGACGAGCAGGAACAACCGCGCCTGGTCCGAGGTCGGCGCGGGGTTCTCGCGCCCGCGGACGAAGAGGTTCTGCACCAGCTCGTCCCACAGGACGTTGGCGTACGCGGCGGCGTTCGAATCGGCGTCGTTCTGCGTGTTCCACGAGCGCAGCAGCGCGAGCGCGGCATCCGCTCCCTCGCGTCCGGTCGTCACGTGCATGAAGGCAGCCGTGAGCTGCTTGCCCATGGAGAAGGCATTGTCGGCCTGGATGTCGCGCATGTCGTCGGTCGTCAGGGGGCCCTCGGCGGACTTCCGCTGGATCAGGTCGACGATGCGCGCTGCGCGCCAGCCGTAGTCCCAGTCGCGCGTGAGGAAATACGGATAGCTCTCATCGACGATCGCGTTGTTCGCCGTCACGATGTATCCCTCGGCGGGGTTGTACGCGACGGGGAGCTCGTCGAACGCGATGAAGCCCTGCCAGTCGTAGGCGGAGTCCCAGCCGGGCTGCGGCATCCATCCGTCGCCCGCGCCGCGGATGGGCAGCCGCCCGGGCGCCTGATACCCGATGTTGCCGTCGACATCGGCGTAGATGAGGTTCTGGGCAGGGACGTCGAAGAGCGACGCGGCGTAGCGGAAGCCGTCGAAGTCCTGGGCGAGGTTGAGCGCGAAGATCGCGGAGGCCGTCGGGCCGGGGGTGAGCGCCGTCCACTGGAGCGACACGGCGTACTCGCCCTCCGGGGCGTCCGCCGGACTCGTCGCCCCCGCTGGGCCGCCGATGTACGGGTCGGCGGCGATCTCGTCGTTCGCCTGGGTGAGTCCTGACACGATGGGCCCGTGCACGGTCGAGCGGATGACGAGCTTCTCGTCCTCGCCGCCCGCGACCTTGAGGACCTCGGTGCGCTCCTCGAGCGGTACGAGCACGCCGTCGCGCCAGTACTCGTCGCCGACGACCCTCTCGATGTAGAGGTCGGTCACGTCGGTCGTGAGGTTCGTGAAGCCCCACGCGATGCGAGCGTTGTGGCCGATGATCACGCCGGGCACCCCCGAGAAGCTGAAGCCCGCGACGTCGAACGCGCACGTCTCGGAGACCGTGCGGCACTTGAGCCCGATCTGGTGCCAGACGCTCGGCAGTGCGGCGCCGAGATGGGGGTCGTTCGCGAGCAGGGGCAGGCCCGACTCGGTCAGGCTGCCCGACACGACCCACGAGTTCGAGCCGATGCCTTCGCCCGCGCCACCCACGAGTGCGCTCACGGCTCGATGACTCCATCGACCTCCGACCACTCGACCGTCGCGGTCGCCGTCGCGACGGAGAGGGCACCGGTTCCGGATGCCTGGGCTGCGCCCAATGCGGGGACGGCCGAGATCTTCGGCACGATGACCGGGATTGCGGTCGAACGGATAGTCGGGGTACAGCTCGTCGATCGTCTCGGCGTCGAAGTCCTGGGCGAACAGCGCGCGGTCCGTCTCCTCCTCGAGGTTGGAGCGCAGGTCCCACGCCATCGCCTTGAGCCACGCGACGGAGTCGGCCGGTGTCCAGGGCTCGATCTCGTAGTCGCTGTTCTGGAGTCCGAGGATGGCGTACTCGAGCGACACGTCTGCGCCGTCGTTCGTCGCGAGATAGGCGTTGACGCCGTCGGCGTACGCCTCGTAGTGCCCGCGAGTCTCGGGGTCGAGTGCCTCGACCTCCTGCTCGGCGACCTCGCGCCAGCCGAGCGTGCGCAGGAAGCGGTCGGTCGGCAGCTGCGACTCGCCGAAGAGCTCGGACAGCCGGCCGCCCGTGACGTGACGGCGGAAGTCCATCTCCCAGAAGCGGTCCTGGGCGTGCACATAGCCTTGCGCGAAGAACAGATCGTGCGAGTCGTCGGCGGTGATGACGGGGATGCCGAGCACATCGCGCTGGACCGTGACCTCGCCATCGAGCCCCTCGACGGCGATCGTGCCGTCGAGCTGCGGGAACGACCGCTGGATCGTCCAGACCCCGAAGCCGGCGGCGATCGAGGGCGATCACGATGAGACCGGCGATCACGCTGAAGACGGTGATGCCGACCTTCCTCCCCACGGATCGCTTGCCCGGGACGGGCTCGTCGTCGGTGGGGACGCCGGTGCTGATCGGCTGCGTCGTCATCGATGCTTCTCTCCACGAGGGTGAGGAACGCCGTGCCAGATTCGGCGATCCCGAGTGCCACCCGGTTCGGGTCGAGCGGCACCGATGTGAATCGTAACCCGACAACGACCGGATCCCGAACGGTGTTCGGCGTCAGCGTGCCGCGAGGAGCGGCGGATCGATCGCGCGGGTGCGCCGCGCGGCGACGTCAGTCGGTGCCGAGATCGAACGCGGAAGCCTCGTTCGCGGCATCCGTCGCTTCGGCGAGCTCTTCGCGCTCGGCGTCGTACCCCGTCGCGTGCTCGGTGATCTCGTTCGCCTCGCCCGCATGGATCCGACCGACAAGGGCGCCCGTCGCTCCTCCGATGAGGCCGAGCCCGGCGTACTGCTCGAGACGCGAGCGCGAGTCGGCGATGTCGAGGTTGCGCATCGTGAGCTGGCCGATGCGATCGGTGGGCCCGAAGGCGGCATCGCCCACGCGCTCCATCGACAGCTTCTCGGGACCGTACGACAGGTTGGGCGACGTCGTGTCGAGGATCGTCCAGTCATCGCCGCGACGGAGGCGCAGCGTCACGGTGCCGTTGATGGTTCGGCCGACCCACTTCTGGATCGACTCGCGCAGCATGAGCGACTGCGGCTCGAGCCACCGTCCTTCGTACATCAGGCGGCCGAGGCGACGACCCTGCTCGTGGTAGGTCGCGAGGGTGTCCTCGTTCAGGATGCCGTTGACCAGTCGCTCGTAGGCGATGAACAGCAGCGCCATGCCCGGGGCTTCGTAGATGCCGCGTGACTTCGCCTCGATGATGCGGTTCTCGATCTGGTCGCTCATGCCCAGGCCGTGCCGGCCGCCGATGCGGTTCGCCTCGAAGACGAGTTCGACGGGATCGAGGAACTCCACCCCGTTCAGTGCGACGGGGCGACCCTGCTCGAACGTCACCGTGACGTCCTCGGTCGCGATCTCGACCGCAGGATCCCAGAACTTCACGCCCATGATCGGGTCGACCGTCTCGAGCGAGACATCGAGGTGCTCGAGCGTCTTGGCCTCGTGCGTCGCCCCCCAGATGTTCGCATCGGTGGAGTAGGCCTTCTCCGCGGAGTCGCGGTAGGGGAAGCCGTGCGCGACGAGCCACTCGCTCATCTCCTGGCGGCCGCCCAGCTCGGTGACGAAGTCGGCGTCGAGCCACGGCTTGTAGATGCGCAGTGCGGGGTTGGCGAGCAGGCCGTAGCGGTAGAACCGCTCGATGTCGTTGCCCTTGTAGGTCGAGCCGTCGCCCCAGATGTCGACGCCGTCCTCCTTCATGGCGCGGACGAGCAGCGTGCCTGTGACGGCGCGGCCGAGGGGGGTCGTGTTGAAGTACGTCTTGCCCCCCGAGCGGATGTGGAAGGCGCCGCACGAGAGTGCGACGAAGCCTTCTTCGACGAGGGCTGCCTTGCAGTCGACGAGTCGAGCGACCTCGGCGCCGTACTCGAGCGCGCGCCCGGGGATCGACTCGATGTCGTCCTCGTCGGGCTGGCCGAGGTCACCGGTGTAGGTGCACGGCACAGCGCCCTTGTCGCGCATCCATGCGACGGCGACGGAGGTGTCCAGGCCTCCCGAGAAGGCGATGCCGACGCGCTCGCCGACGGGCAGGGACTGAAGGACCTTCGACATGGCTCCCATTCTAGTTGGCGCCCTCGCGCGCTCCGCGGCATGCGGTCACATCAGCGACGGCGCGGTCGTGCGCGTCGATAGGATGGGGTGTAACCGTCCGATAGCGGGGGAGTGGGCTCAATGCCAGGCATCGTGATCATCGGCGTCCAGTGGGGCGATGAGGGCAAGGGCAAGGCGACCGACCTTCTCGGTGACCGCACCGACTGGGTCGTCAAGTTCAACGGCGGCAACAACGCGGGGCACACCGTCGTCATCGGCGACGAGAAGTATGCGTTGCACCTGCTGCCCAGCGGCATCCTGTCGCCCGGCGTGAATGCCGTCATCGGCAACGGCGTCGTGGTCGACCTCGAGGTGCTGTTCTACGAGCTCGAGGCCCTGCACGCCCGTGGCGTCGACACGTCCCGGCTCAAGGTCAGTGCGAACGCGCACATCATCACGCAGTATCACCGCACTCTCGACAAGGTGACCGAGCGCTTCCTCGGCAAGCGGCAGATCGGCACGACGGGCCGTGGCATCGGTCCCGCCTACGCCGACAAGATCAACCGCGTCGGCATCCGCGTGCAGGATCTCTTCGACGAGAACATCCTGCGCCAGAAGGTCGAAGGCGCGCTCGACCAGAAGAACCACCTGCTCGTGAAGATCTTCAACCGCCGTGCCATCACGGTCGACGAGGTCGTCGCCGACCTGCTCTCGTACGCCGACCGGCTCGAGCCGATGGTGGCCGACACGTCGCTCCTGCTCAACGACGCGCTCGACGCGGGCGAGGTCGTCGTGTTCGAGGGCGGCCAGGCGACGATGCTCGACGTCGACCACGGGACCTACCCGTTCGTCACGTCTTCGTCTGCGACGGCGGGCGGTGCTGCGACCGGCTCGGGCGTGGGGCCCAACCGACTCGATCGCATCGTCGGCATCGTCAAGGCCTACACGACACGAGTGGGCTCGGGGCCGTTCCCGACCGAGCTCTTCGACGAGCAGGGTGAGTGGCTGCGCTCGCGTGGCTTCGAGTTCGGCACGACGACCGGACGGCCCCGCCGCGTCGGCTGGTACGACGCCCCCATCACGCGGTACGCGACGCGCATCAACGGCATCACCGATCTCGTGCTGACCAAGCTCGACATCCTCACGGGACTCGACGAGATCCCCGTGTGCGTCGCCTATGACGTCGAGGGTGTGCGCTTCGACGAAGTGCCCGTCAATCAGACCGACTTCCACCACGCGACGCCGATCCTCGAGTACTTCCCGGGATGGAAGCAGGACATCTCGAGAGCGCGCACGTTCGAGGAACTCCCGCTCGAGGCCCAGGACTACGTGCTCGCCCTCGAGCAGATGAGCGGCACCCGCATCTCGGTGATCGGCGTGGGCGCCGCCCGCGATGCGGTCATCGTGCGCCACGACCTCGTCGACTGATGTCGCGATTCCTGCTCGGCGGGTACACCGCCGACTCGGGCGGCAACGGCACGGGAATCGGGATGCTGCGCGCCGGCGCTCGCGACGACGTGCTCGCCGGCGGACCCCTCGGCTACGAGGGCGACGTCGCGTCCGCCGATTCGCCGTCGTGGATCACGACGCATCCGACGCTGGACGTCGTATACGCCGGGCTCGAGCAGCGTGGTGCCGTGCAGGCGTTCCGGCGCACGGGCGAGTCCACCTTCGCTCCTTTCGGCGAGGCTGTGCCAGCGGGCGAGGCGACGTGCCATGTCGCCGTCGCGCCGGACGGCCGATCGCTCGTGGCGAGCTGCTGGGGTGACGGTCGCGTCGTGCGGATGACGCTGGATGCCGCGGGCCGCCCGTCCGCGCCCGCGATCGCGCCGGCGGCGGTCGACCCCTTCGGTCCGGCGTCAGAGCCGGCCGCAGGCGACATCGATCTCGCGGCTGCCGCGCGAGCACTGCGTGAGGCCGCAGGCGAGGAGTTCGCGCACCTCGTGCCGGAGCACGACACGGAGTCCGAGCCCGAGGCATCCGACGCCCGCCCCTCCCGGGCGCACGAGGCGCTCTTCCTGCCGCACGGGCTCATCGCGACGACCGACATGGGTCTCGACCTCGTGAGGTTCTGGCGAGATGGCGCACGCGGTCTCACACCCGCCGGCCAGGCCGTGCTCCCCCGCGGCAGCGGCCCGCGGCACATGGTGTGGCACCCGAGCGGGCATCTGTACGTCGTGGCCGAGCTCACGTGCGAAGTCTTCGTGCTCGCTCCGGATGCCTCGGGACGCTGGAGACTCGTCGGTGGCACGCCGCTCGGCGTGGGGACACTCGCGGGCGACACGGCGGCCGAGCTTGCGGCGTCGCGCGACCACGACTTCGTCTACGCCGGTGTGCGCGGGAGCAACCTCATCGCGACGCTCCGTGTGCGGGGGCAGGGCGAGACGCTCGAGCCCGTCGCGCTCGTCGAGGCCGGCGTCGACTGGCCGCGGCACCACATCGTCCGGCGCGACACGCTTCTTGTCGCGGGTCAGCGCTCGGACGAGGTCGCCTCACTCGGTCTCGATGAGCGCACGGGCGTGCCCGGACGCGTCCGCCACCGCACGGCCGTGCCGAGCCCGACCTGCCTCCTGCCCTTCGTCTGATCGACGTCGGGTCGAGGCGGGCTACAGCTTGGCGTCCTGCTTCGGAATGAAGACCTGCTTGATGATGAGCAGGATCGACGCCGTGACGGGCACCGCGATGAGCGCGCCCAGCAGGCCGAGCAGCGTGCCGCCGATGAGCGCGCCGATGACGACGAGCGAACCGGGGATCGAGATCGCCTTGCTCATGACCTTCGGCGTGATGACGTATGCCTCGATCTGGATGTAGATGAGGTACGCGATCCCGAAGATGAGGGCCGCCAGGGGCGCTGTGAACAGCGCGAGGACCGTCGCGAAGATCCAGTACAGCACGGGTCCGACGAGCGGGATGATCGTGATCGTGAACGCGAGCACGCCCATGAGCAGCGGGTACGGCAGGCCGAGGACGAGGTGCAGCGTGAAGGCGACGAGCGAGTTGAAGAAGGCCAGAATGACCATGCCCATGAGGTAGGAGCCGATCGAGTCGGTGATCTCGTCCGTCATCCGGCGCACCTTCGGGCGGTTGCGGGCCGGAGCGAAGCGAACGAGCGCGACCTTCGTCGCGGGCAGCGACGCGACGAAGTAGAGCGTCAGCACGACGACGATGAGCAGCCCCGAGATCGCCGTCGCGATGCCCACGCCCACCTTGAGCAGGCCGCCCGAGATCGTGGCGATGTTCGAGGGGTTGGTGATGAACTTCTGCGCGTCGTCGATCAGATCCGTCAGACCCTCGCCGAAGATGCCCTCGAGCCAGTGGTAGAAGTCCGACGACATGAACGACGTGATCGTCGAGGGCAGCGTCGTGATGAACTGCGTCACCTGCGTCACGAGGGTCGGGATGACGAGCCACAGCAGCCCTGCCGCGATGACGAGCAGGACGAAGAACACCATCACGATGCCCCACGCGCGTGAGACCTTGTGGCGTTCGAGCCACTTGAGCACGGGGTCGAGGCCGAGCGCGGCGAACATCGCGAGGGCGATGTAGATGAGCACCGTGGCGATGTTCGTGACGGCGATGCCGAGCAGGATCGCCGCGAGTCCGCCGAGGGTCAGGAGGAAGCCCGCGGTGAATGGGCTGTCGAGTCGAGCCCAGAAGGGCTTGGTCGGGGGAATCGGCACGGATGCCGCATCCGTCGCGGATTCCGGCTCCGCGTCGAGCGGGGCGGGAGCGGTTGTGCCGTCGGTCATGGTTCACACTCTAGAGCCGGGCGGGCATGCGGTGTGGATCGGCGGGGTTGGGGGTGCCCCTGGGGCGGTCCGCGCGAGCTGCCTGGCGCGCTGATCCCGCATCCCGCGCACTTCGCGGTATCCCGCGTCGATATCTGTGCGCGGGATGCCGCAACCTGCGCGGGATCGCGCGACCGGATCGCCTAGAGTCGAGAGCATGAGCGACGAAGACCCGACACAGACGCTTCTGCGCCTGCGCAGCAGCATCGACAATGTCGACGCCGCCCTGATCTTCCTCCTCGCCGAGCGCTTCAAGTGCACGAAGCGGGTCGGGGAGCTGAAGGCGGAGCACGGGATGCCGGCGTCCGATCCCCCCCGTGAGGAGCAGCAGCTCGCACGACTCCGCCGCCTGTCGGAGGATGCGGATCTCGACCCCGAGTTCGCCGAGAAGTGGTTCAACTTCGTCGTCGCCGAGGTCATCCGCCATCACACCGAGGCGGCCGACGGGCGCTGACCGCCTTCGGTGCTGATCCGCGCGGAGAGCCTGTTCGAGCCCTCCGTCCGTGATCGCGACCAGTCGCCGTAGCGAACCGGCACGACAGATCAGGCGGGCACTGCCCTCCGCAGGATCAGGAATGACACGGCGGCAAGAACAGCGCCGGCCAGCACGGCCCACAGCGCAAGCCCGAGGGCGCCCTGTTCCGCGATCCACGTGAACACCTGCGCCCACGCGTTCGCGAGTCCCGTGAGCCACATGAGCCCGACGATCAGCAGGCCGATGGCGACGAGCACGATCGTGAGCCACAGCGAGCCGAAGCGCTTGTAGATCGTCGCCGTCCAGAAGCCGATGACGAAGAACAGCATCGCGATGATGAAGTAGACCACGAGCGCGGCGAGCGGGCCGGCAGCCCAGATCCAGTCGAGGTAGAAGAAGTACCCGTTGATGCCCCAGCCGTTCGTCGCCTGCTCGATGAGCCCGCCGACCATGAAGACGACCGCCAGCATCGCCGCAGTGACCGTGGCGGCCAGGAGCGTTCCGAGGTAGAACTCCCGCCGCGTCACGCTCATCGCCTGTGAGAACGGGAAGGTCAGGGTGAGGGACTGCACGCCCACGACCAGGAAGTACCAGAGCGGCGCCTGCGAGCCGCCGCCGTACTTGGGAGTGTCGACCGGGATCATCGCGAAGATCATGATGGCTCAGGACGAACGCGCCGACCAGCACGAGGAGCGGGACCCACACGTAGGTCTGCTTGTTGATGAACTGCATGCGGACGACGTTGAGTGTGCGGCTCATCGGAGTGATCCTTCGTCGAGAGTGGAGGGATGCGCGGATTCCGCGCTGTGCTGCGTGGTGCGCACGATCAGCTGCTGCAGCGAGACCGGCGCGACGTCCAGGCCCGCCGCGGCGAGTGCCTGCCGGTCGGCCGCCGTGAGAGTGCCCAGGACCGTGACGGACGCCACGTGGCCGAGGCTCTCGCGGTGGATGACCTCGCGCCCTGCGACGAAGGCGTCGACGACGGCGGCGTCGCCGACGATGTTCGCGGCGCGGTCGCGCACGACATCGGTCTCCTCGTCCATCACGATGCGGCCGCGGTCGATGACGAGGACGCGCTCGATGAGGTTCGAGACCTCGTCGATGAGGTGGCTCGACAGGATGACGGTGCGCGGATGCTCGGCGTAGTCCTCGAGGAGCCGGTCGTAGAAGATCTGCCGGGCGACCGCATCCAGCCCGAGGTACGGCTCGTCGAAGAACGTGATCTCGGCCCGTGCTGCGAGCCCGATGATGACGCCGACCGCCGACAGCTGACCACGCGAGAGCTTCTTGATCCGCTTCTTCACCGGGAGCTGGAACTCGTCGATGAGGCGCTCGGCGAACTGCTGGTCCCAGTTCGGGAAGAAGAGGCGTGCCGCGCGGAATGCGTGGCGCGGGGTCGAGTCGTCGGGGTATCGCTGGCTCTCGCGCACGAAGCACATGCGCGACAGCACGCGCGCGTTCTCGTACGGGTGCTCACCGAAGACGCGGACGTCGCCCGAGGTCGAGAAGTTCTGTGCCGTGAGGATCGACATGACGGTCGTCTTGCCGGCGCCGTTTCGACCGAGCAGACCGTAGATCGTGTCTTTGCGGATGTCGAAGCTCACATCGTCGACAGCGAGCGTGTCGCGATAGCGCTTCGTGAGGTTCTTCACCTCGATGACGTTGGTCATCGTGCGTGTCCTTCCGTCTTGTCGGACCGATCGCGGATCAGCCGTGTGAGGTCGTCGGGCCCGATCCCGAGGTGGCGGGCTTCGGCCAGGAGAGGGTCGATGTAGCGGTCGGCGAAGACGGCCCGGCGCTCGGCGAGCAGAAGCTCGCGCGCGCCTTCGGCGACGAACATCCCGATCCCGCGTCGCTTGTAGAGCACGCCCTTGTCGACGAGCACGTTGATCCCTTTGGCGGCCGTGGCGGGGTTGATCCGGTAGAAGGAGGCGAGTTCGTTCGTCGACGGTGCCTGGGTCTCTTCTTCCAGGCTTCCGTCGATGATGGACTCCTCGACGCTCTCTGCGATCTGCAGGAAGAGCGCCTTGCCTTCTTCGATCACCGCGCCTCGCTCTGTTGGTTACTTACTTGACTAACTAACCATGCAACAGGGCGCGCGCGTTTGTCAACCCCCGGGGGGCGGCGCGCGGTGCGGCGCTCGTCAGGAGGGAGACTTGGGGTGGATGACGCGTCCCGGCGCCGTGTCGGAGCTGCGCGCGGGGATGGGCCACGGCGCATGCTCGCGCGCACCCGGCGCGGGCCGTCTCTGAGGCGCCGACTCCGCCGCGGCCGGGGACGGGGTCGAGCCGGGTGCGTCGAGCTCGAGCGCCACCTTGATCTCGAGCACGTCGATCGCCTGGTCCGACAGTGAGATGAGCCCGTCGAGCTCTTGACGCACCCGCTTGTACGCCACCTGGCGCTCAGCCGGCGTCGCGGCCTGATCGACGGCGACCGACAGCAGCTGTTTCGCCGTGTCGAGGCGCTTGCGCTCGGCCTCGGTGAAGCTCGAGTCCTTGATGCGCCGCGCATCGCGCTCCGCGACATCGAACGCGACTTCGTAGTCGGCGACGGCGCTGCGGTACTCCGCGAGCTGCTCCGTCGTCAGGCGTGCCGTGGCCGAGGCCGGACGGAGGCCGTCTGCGATGCGCTTGGCCCGCAGGAACGCGGCGGTCAGCGGCTGGCGCCCATCGCTCATGGCGGGGAAGGCGATGAGCTTGGCGACATCGAGTTCGTAATCGAGCCAGCGTGCCGTGACGCCGTCGTGGGCGGCGAACAGCCGCTCGAGCTGCGTCCCCTGTGGCACGCCCGCGCTCGCCGGCTGAGCGGCGGACGCCCCGGCGACGTGCCTCGCAACGACGGGCACGGGCGAGGTCAGCCCGCGCGATGCGGCCTTGAGCTCGGCCTTCGCCTTGAGCACTTCGAGGCGACGCTTGTGGCGACGTCGCGCTCCTCTCTCCCAGGCGCTTCCGGCCGCACCGAGCACCCCCATGAGAGGGAAGACGAGCCACCAGTACCCGCCGATGAAGGTGAAGATCGGCTCCACCCTGTCATGCTAACCGCGACCGCCCCTGCGCGGGTCCGGCTCAGAGCCCGCTGTCAGGCGGGCGGGTGCTGCCGCGGGCCGACTGCACGCGCGAGATCAGCTCCGGAAGCCGATCGGCGAGGTCGGCGATCACCGCCGCTGCGGCCGACACGGTCGCCGCGGTCGCGGCCCCCGCGTGTTCGCGCGCGGTCTGCCCGGGTGAGGGCGGCCCGTGGACGCCGGCCTGCCGTTCGGCATCTGTCAGAGCCGTCGCGAGGGCAGCGACGGCATCCCGGTACTGCGCGTACTGCTCGGGTGTGACCCGATCACGCGAGACGGGTCGGCTGACGAGGGCATCCCGCTGCTTCTCGAGGAACACCATCGTCGCGGGATGCCGGGGGTCGGTCATCTTCGGGAACCTGAGGGCCTTGTCGACATCGGTGTCGTACGACAGCCAGCGCACATTGAGCGCGTCATGAGCCGCGACGAGCCGATCGATCGGCAACGGCTCGTCGGCGGCCGTCGCCCGGTACTGCGCCCACCCCGCCTGCACGCGGGACCGTGAGGCGCGGAGCGCGAGGGAAGACGTCTTCTCCGACCGCTTCGCCGCGTCGAGTTCCCGCTTGGCCTCGGTCGTGCCGGGAGCGAACGCTCCACGCGACTTCGCCGTCAGCAGATCGGCACGTGCGGTCTTGACCCGCGCCCGCGCGTCGACGAGTGCACGATACGCGCGTCTCTCGTCGTACCGGGCGGCGTCGACCTCGAGCCGTCGGGCTCGGCGGGCGCGCCGCGTGACACCGGTGTAGGTCGCCGCACCGGCGCCTGCGGCAACCGGGGCGATCCACCACCAGCTCTCCACGAACAGGAGGATCGGCTCCACCCTGCAATGGTAGCCGCGGCCGGGGTCATTCCGGCTGGGAAGTCGCCTCGACGGCGGCTCAGCCGAAGAGCAGCGCGAAGACCGTCGCCCCGCCGCCGACGAGGATGAGCGCCACGATCGTCACCCAGGCGATGATCTTGATGCGCTTCTGCCGCGTCTCGCTGTAGACGCTGAAATCGTCGTCGTTCTGGGCCATGCGCTCAGTCTATGACCAGGCTCCGGCTCAGACCTCGCGTTCGGCGACGGTCGCACCGAACGCGGCCGGCAGCGTCGCCGTCGACTGGTCGCGCAGCTCGGCGAGCGGCAGCGTGAAGATTCCCTGCACCTCGAGGGCGGGGTCGTCGCCGTCGCCCGCGGCGTCCGTCACGCCGATGCGCAGCACCGGGTAGCCCCGGCCTTCGCACAGACCGCGGAACTTCACGTCGTCCTCACGGGGAACCGAGACGATGACGCGACCCGTCGACTCCGAGAAGAGAGCGGTCGCGGCATCCACCCCGTCGCGCTCCATGATCTCGGTGAGCCACACCCGCGCGCCGACGCCGAAGCGCAGGACGGACTCGGCGAGAGCCTGGGCGAGACCGCCCGACGACAGGTCGTGCGCCGACGAGATGAGCGACTGCTGGCCGCCGGCGTGCAGCAGCTCGGCGAGCTTGCGCTCCTGGCCGAGGTCGACCGCGGGGGGCCGGCCGCCGAGGTGACCGTGGACGGTGCCGGCCCACTGCGAGCCGCTGAGCTCGGTCGCGGTCACGCCGAGCAGGTAGATGTTCTCGCCCGGGTCCTGCCAGCCCGACGGGATGCGGCGTCCGACGTCATCGATGATGCCCAGGACGCCCACGACGGGGGTCGGGAAGATCGGCTGATCGCCGGTCTGGTTGTAGAACGACACGTTGCCGCCCGTCACGGGGACGCCGAGCTCGAGGCATCCGTCAGACAGTCCCTCCACGGTCTGCGAGAACTGCCACATGACCTCGGGGTTCTCGGGGCTGCCGAAGTTGAGGCAGTCGGTGACCGCCGTCGGGACGGCGCCCGTGACGGCGACGTTGCGGTATGCCTCGGCGAGGGCGAGCTTGGCGCCCTGGTAGGGGTCGAGCTGGCAGTAGCGGCTGTTGCAGTCGGTCGCGATCGCGAAGCCGAGACCGGAGTTCTCGTCGACGCGGATCATGCCGGCGTCGTCGGGGAACGACAGCGCCGTGTTGCCCATGACGTAGTAGTCGTACTGGTTCGTGATCCACGACGGGTCGGCGAGGTTGGGGCTCGCGACGAGCTGGAGGAACTGCGCGCGGAGCGTGTCGGCGTCGTTCGCGCGCGGCAGCGCCGACGCGGAGTCGTCGCGCAGCGCGTCGATCCAGGTCGGGTACGCGACAGGCCGCTCGTACACGGGACCGTCGACCGCGACGGTCGAGGGGTCGACGTTCACGATCTCCTCGCCGTGCCAGAAGATCTGCAGACGGCCGTCGCCCGTGACCTCGCCCAGCACGCTCGTCTCGACATCCCACTTGGCGACGACCGCGAGGAAGTCGTCGAGCTTCTCCGGCGCGACGATCGCCATCATGCGCTCCTGGCTCTCGCTCATGAGGATCTCCTCGGGCGTGAGCGTGGGGTCGCGCAGCAGCACGTTCTCGAGGTCCACGCGCATGCCCGATCCGCCGTTTGCGGCGAGTTCGCTCGTCGCGCAGGAGATGCCGGCGGCGCCGAGGTCTTGGATCGCCTCGACGAGGTCGTCGCGGTAGAGCTCGAGACAGCACTCGATGAGCACCTTCTCGGCGAACGGGTCGCCCACCTGCACGGCGGGACGCTTGGTCGGACCGCCGTCGGCGAAGGTGTCGGACGCGAGGATGGATGCTCCGCCGATGCCGTCGCCGCCCGTCCGGGCGCCGAAGAGCACGACCTTGTTGCCGGCGCCCGATGCGTTCGCGAGCTTGAGGTCTTCGTGGCGAAGCACGCCGACCGCGAGCGCGTTGACGAGGGGGTTGCCCTGGTAGACGGCGTCGAAGACCGTCTCGCCGCCGATGTTGGGCAGTCCGAGGCAGTTGCCGTAGAACGAGATGCCCGACACGACGCCGTGCACGACCCGGGCGGTGTCGGGATGGTCGATCGCGCCGAACCGGAGCTGGTCCATCACCGCGACGGGGCGGGCGCCCATCGAGATGATGTCGCGCACGATGCCGCCGACACCCGTGGCCGCGCCCTGGAAGGGCTCGATGTAGCTCGGGTGGTTGTGCGACTCGACCTTGAAGGTGACCGCCCAGCCTTCGCCGATGTCGACGACGCCTGCGTTCTGGCCCATGCCGACCATGAGCCGGGTCTTCATCTCGTCGGACACCTTCTGCCCGAACTGGCGCAGATAGATCTTGCTCGACTTGTAGGAGCAGTGCTCGCTCCACATGACCGAGTACATCGCCAGCTCGCCCGAGGTGGGGCGGCGGCCGAGGATCTCTCGGATCTTCGCGTACTCGTCGGCCTTGAGTCCGAGCGCCGCGTACGGCTGCTCCTTCTCGGGGGTCGCTACGGCGTTCTCGACGGTATCGGCGACAGCGGCCGAAGAGGAGGGGGTGGTCACGCGGCTCAGCTCCAGGAATCGGGGGTGCCGGACGCCTTCGAGTCTAGTCGCGGCCGGTGGCCGTATTCGCCGAGGGGGTTGACAGTACGGGGGCGCATGCCTAACCTACAACCAAATGGTTGCACAAATGGGGATCGAAGACGATGAGATCGACCGCGTCTTCCACGCGCTGGCCACCGCGACGCGCCGAGACATCCTGCGACGGACCATCGACGGCGAGCTGTCCGTCTCGGCGCTCGCGCGCGACTACGACATGTCGTTCGCTGCCGTCCAGAAGAACGTCGCGGTCCTCGAGGAGGCCGGCCTCATCATCAAGCGCGCCGAAGGGCGCGAGCGGCTCGTCCGAGCGGACCCGACCATGATCGCCCGCGCGCGGGCGCTGCTCGCCCGCTACGAAGAGCTCTGGCGGTCGCGCATCGACCGCCTCGACGCGCTCCTCGCGGCATCCGATCGCGACACGCCAGATCACGACACCACCGCACGAAACGAAGGAGATTGACATGCCCGTCACCGATGTGGTCACCGATCCCGAAGCGCTGACCCTGACGCTCACCGCCGAGTTCGCAGCGCCCGCCGAGCGTGTGTGGACCGCGTTCACCGAGCCCCGCCAGCTCGAGCGCTTCTGGGGCCCGCCCGGGTACCCCGCGACCTTCGACACGTTCGACTTCGAGGTCGGCGGCACCGCGAAGTACCACATGACCAGCCCGCGCGGCGAGAAGTCCCACGCCTCGTGGGAGTTCCTCTCGATCGACCCGACGACGTCGTTCTCCGTGCTCGACCGGTTCGCCGACGCGAGCGGCGCCGCCGCGCAGGACATGCCCGCGACGCGCGTGACCTTCACGTTCGAGCCGACCCCCGAGGGTTCGCGCATGCGCTCGACGACCTCCTTCACGTCGGCCGACGCGCTCGAGCAGCTCGTCGCAATGGGCATGGTCGAGGGCGCCACGATGGCGCTGAACCAGCTCGACCGCGTGCTCGAGGGTCTGCGCGCCTACGCCGCGGGCAAGGGCACGCGCACCGAGCTGCTCGACGACACGCACGTGCGGATCACGCGGCTCATCGACGGTCCCGCCGAGCTCGTGTGGCGTGCGCACCACGAGCCGGAGCTGCTCCAGCAGTGGCTGCTCGGCCCCGACGGCTGGCGCATGTCGATCTGCGAGGTCGACTCCTCGGTCGGTGGTCGCTACCAGTACGAGTGGGAGCCTCTCGAGGGCACGGAGGGAGAGCGCTTCGGCTTCGACGGCGAGACGCTGCTGTCCGAGGCTCCGCGTCGCGCGGTCACGACCGAGCACATGACGGGGACCGAGTTCCCGTCGACGCTCAACGACCTGAACCTCGACGAGGAGGACGGCGCGACGCTGCTCACGCTGCTCATCGAGTACCCCGACAAGGACACACGCGACATGGTCCTCGCCACCGGCATGACCGACGGCATGGAGACCAGCTACGCACGCCTCGAGGGCATCCTCGAGACCGTCTGACCCATGACGAGAGCCCCGGGCGACGGAATCGACCGGGGCTCTCGTGTGCGCTCAGCGCGACGGGCGGAACTGCGCGACCAGATGGCAGTCGAACGGGTCCCGGGCGGCGAGGCCCACGCGGTTGAGGTAGGCGATGACGATCCGGTACGACTCGATGAGGCTCGTCTCGGTGTAGGGCACTCCGAGCGCCCGGCACTGGTCCATGACGATCTCGCGGGCCTTGGCGAGGTGCGGCCGGGGCATGCTCGGGAACAGGTGGTGCTCGACCTGGTAGTTGAGACCGCCCATGAGCCAGGTGGCCCACCAGCCGCCGCGGATGTTGCGCGACGTGCGGACCTGCTTCGAGAAGAAGTCGAGCTTCGCGCCGGGCGCGATGATCGGCATGCCCTTGTGGTTCGGGGCGAACGAGGCGCCCATGTAGACGCCGAAGACGGCGAGCTGCACGCCGACGAAGGCGAAGGCCATGCCGAGCGGCAGGAACAGGAAGATCGGCGTCAGCAGCACGGCGAAGCGGGCGACGATCATCGCGAGCTCGGTCCAGCGGCCCTTGACCTCGCCGCGCGACGAGGACGTGCTTGAGGCCGAGGTAGTGGAGGTTCAGGCCCTCGAGCGTCAGGAGGGGGAAGAACAGCCATCCCTGCTTGCGCGTGATGAAGGCCATCGGTCCCTTGACCTTCGCGGCATCCTCTTCGAGGAAGCGGATCGTGTCGACCTCGATGTCGGGGTCGCGTCCGACCTGGTTCGGGTTCGCGTGGTGGCGGGAGTGCTTGGTGTTCCACCACGAGTAGCTGATGCCGACGATGCCGTTCGCGAGGATGCGGCCGATGCGGTCGTTCGCGGGGCCCGACGTGAGGATCTGCTTGTGCGCCGACTCGTGGGCGAGGAACGCCACCTGCGTGAGGACGATGCCGAGTGCGGCCGCGATGAGCAGCTGGAACCAGCTGTCTCCCAGCAGGATGAAGCCTGCGACGCAACCGCCGAGCGCGAGCAGGAGGGCTGTCGCGACGGCGCCGTAGAACACGTAGGCGCGGCGCAGCAGGCCCGTCTCGCGGACGACTTCGGCGACCTGCGTGTACGCACGGGCGATCGGGGGGAAGGACTCCGCGCTGGCGTACGTCTGTCGAACGGGGCCGAGAGTGGCCTCCAGAGTCTGGGTTGCGATGATCGCTTTCCTCTGGTTCGGGTGCCTGCCGGTGGGCTGACGCGGAGCCACAGGCGGATGCCGATCGCTTAGACCTGACCCTACGCCGGTGAATATGACCGAAGACGTATGCATCCGATACTCGGAGTCCTTTGCCAGGCGCCCGTTTACGATAGCCGCGTGGACTTCTCCCTCGCCTTCACCCCCGACCTCGTCGCCGTCTTCCTCACGCTCTTCGTGCTCGAAGTGGTGCTGGGCGTCGACAATGTCATCTTCATCTCGATCCTCGCCTCCAAGCTCCCGAAGGAGCAGCAGGCCAAGGCGCGCAACCTCGGGCTGACGCTCGCGATGCTCATCCGGGTGCTGCTCGTCTTCTTCGCGGGATGGATCATCACTCTCAAGCAGGACGTCGTCGTCTGGTTCGGGATGGGCTTCTCGATCAAGGACTTCATCCTCATCGCGGGTGGACTCTTCCTCGTCTACAAGGCCGTGACAGAGATCCACCACAAGCTCGAAGGCGACGAGGAGGAACACGGCGCGGCGCCGAAGCGCATCACCTTCGGCTCGGTCCTGACGCAGATCCTGCTGCTCGACATCGTCTTCTCGCTCGACTCGGTCATCACCGCAGTCGGCATGACCGAGAACCTGCTCGTCATCGTGACCGTCGTCGTGCTGTCGTTCGGGATCATGCTGTTCGCCGCGCGCTTCATCTTCGCGTTCGTCAACAACCACCCCACGGTCAAGATGCTCGCGCTGTCCTTCCTCATCCTGATCGGCGTCTTCCTGATCGCCGAGGGGTTCGGCATCCACATCGACAAGGCCCTCATCTACGCGCCGATGGCGTTCGCGATCCTCGTCGAGGCGCTCAACCTCATCTACGCGGCGAACAAGGCCAAGCGCGAGCGGAAGCGCGAGTCTGCCCGTGCAGCTGCGGCCGCAGTACCCCGACGTCGACGAGTCGGCCGCGATCGACGCGGCACTCTCGAAGGACCCCTCGTCGGGATCGGTCGGGCTCTCGCGCCGGCCTGTGACGGGGGATGCGCCGACGCACGTCGATCGCGAGGGGCTCGGCTGAACCCCGGTCAGCCCACCACCAGGCGGTAGCCCATCCCCTGCTCCGTGAGCAGGTGCACCGGATGCGCCGGGTCGGGCTCGAGCTTCTTGCGCAGCTGTGACATGTAGAGGCGCAGATAGCCCGAATCGCTCACCTGTTCGCTGGACCAGATCTCCTTGAGCAGGGTCTGACGCGTCACGAGAGCGCCGGGATTCCTCGCGAGGAACTCGAGCATGCGCCATTCCGTCGGCGTGAGGTGCACGCGTTCCCCGGCCTTCGTGACGGAGGTCGTCGCAAGGTCGACGGTGACATCGGCGAAGCTCACGACCGAGCTGCCCGAGGGCTCGGTCGCGCGCCGCGACAGCGCGCGCAGGCGCGCCAGGAGTTCGTCGATCTGGAACGGCTTCGTGACGTAATCGTCGGCGCCGGCGTCGAGCGCGTCGACCTTGTCGGCGGATCCCGTGCGGCCCGACACGACGATGATCGGCGCGGAGGTCCATCCGCGCAGGGCGTGGATGACACCGACGCCGTCGAGGCGCGGCATCCCGAGGTCGAGCATCACGATGTCGGGGTGCTCCTTGGCCGCGAGCGTCACCGCCGCCTCACCGTCGGCCGCGGCGACGACGTCATAGCCGTGTGCCGACAGCGTGATGCGCAGAGCCCTCACGAGCTGAGGGTCATCGTCGGCGATGAGGATCTTCATGCCTGCTCTCCTTCGTCCCACACGGGAAGCGAGACGACCATCGTGAGTCCGCCGCCCGGGGTGTCCTCGGGGGTCAAGGCGCCCCCCATCCCTCGGACGAAGCCTCTCGCGACCGCCAGCCCGAGGCCGAGCCCCGTCGTGTTGTCGAGGTCTCCCAGCCGCTGGAAGGGTGAGAACATCTCGTCGCGTCGCTCGAGCGGCACGCCCGGGCCGCGGTCGACGACGCGGATCTCCGCCGTGCCGCCCAGGCGGCTCGTCGAGATGAGCACGTGCGTGCCCGGCAGGGCTGTGGCGTCTCGCGTTCGCGAGAACGTTGACGATGACGCGCTGGAGCAGGACGGGATCGGCCTCGACGGCGGCAAGCTCGGGATCCAGCGCGAGCTCGACCTCGCCGGGTCCCAGCGCGAGCTCGTCGAGGGCAGACAGGACCGCGCCCGCTGCATCGACGGGAGCCAGCGACACGGCCAGGACGCCGGCCTCGACGCGGCTCACATCGAGCAGATCGGTCACGAGCTGCGACAGGGTGCCCAGGCTCTCGTCGGCCGTCGCGAGCAGTTCGGCACGGTCCGCCGCCGAGAGCTCGGCGCCTTCGGCGCGCAGTCCGCCGAGCGCGGCGACGGCGGCGGCGAGGGGGCGCCTCAGGTCGTGGCTCACGGCGGACAGGAGAGCCGTGCGCACCTGGTCGGTCTCGGCGAGGGCGTCGACCTCGCGCGCGGTCGCCGCGAGGTCCGTGTGCTCGAGGGCTGCCGACAGCTGAGCGACGATCGCGTCGAGTATGCGCCGGTCCGAGGCATCCAGGTTCCGCCCGTGCAGCTCGAGGATCGCGCGGGGCGCGTCGCCCGCGCGCCCCACCGGAAGCGATTCGAAGCTGCCGTCGCGCACGGGTTCGCCGTCCACGGCGAGCACTTCTCCGTCGACGCCGACGAGGCGCACGCCCGCGAGATTGAGGGACTCGCGAGTGCGACTCACCATCGCAGGCACGGCGCTCTCGCCCCGCAGGACGCTCCCCGCGATCGTCGCGAGCAGCTCGGATTCCGCGGCCGAACGCCGGGCTGCGCGGGCTGCCCGGGCGGCCCGGTCGACGACGAAGCTCACCAGGACGGCGATGATGACGTAGAGCACGAGCGCCCAGGCGTTGCGCGGATCGGCGACCGAGACCGTGTAGAACGGCGCGATGAAGAAGAAGCTCAGGGTCAGCCCCGACATGACGGCGGCGAAGACCGCGGGCCAGATGCCGCCGACAAGGGCTACCAGCACCACGAGCAGCTGGTACGCGAGCACGTCGCTCGTGATGGTGTCCTCTGTCCGCAGTGCCACGAGCAGCCAGGTCAGAAGCGGGCCGCCGACAAGCGCGATCGTGAACCCCAGGACGCGGCGCTTGACGCTCAGCGCGCCGCCCGAGAGCCGTGGCAGCACGAAGCGACCGGCCGAGCCGTGCGTCACGATGTGCACGTCGATGTCGCCGGATTCGCGGATGACGGTCGCGCCGATGCCCGGACCGGTGAGCGCAGCGGCCAGGCGGCCCCGGCGGCTCACCCCGATGACGAGCTGCGTCCCGTCGACGGAGCGCGCGAACTCCACGAGGGAGCGTGGGATGTCATCGCCCACCACCTGGTGGTAGCTGCCGCCGAGCGACTCGACGAGGGCCCGCTGCGCCGCGAGCGCGCCTGGGCTCCCGCTCCGCAGCCCGTCCTGGCTCGAGACGTGGACGGCGAGGAGCTCGCCCCCGGCCGAGCGCGCCGCGATCCGGGCACCGCGGCGCAGCAGCGTCGCGCCTTCGGAGCCACCGGTGAGCGCCACGACGACCCGCTCGCGCGCCTGCCACGTGCCCTGGATGCCGTGCTCCTCGCGGTAGCTCTTGAGCGCGCTGTCGACCTCGTCGGCCAGCCACAGGAGCGCGAGCTCGCGCAGCGCGGTGAGGTTGCCGAGGCGGAAGTAGTTCGAGAGGGCGGCGTCGATTCGCTCCGCAGGGTAGATGACCCCTGCAGAGAGGCGGTCGCGCAGCGACTGCGGAGCGAGGTCGACGACCTCGATCTGGTCGGCCGCGCGGACCACGGCGTCCGGAACGGTCTCGCGCTGCGCCACGCCCGTGATCTGCTCCACGACCGCCCCGAGCGATTCGATGTGCTGCACGTTGACGGTCGTGATGACGTCGATCCCGGCATCGCGCAGCTCCTCGACGTCCTGCCAGCGCTTGGCATGGCGCGAACCGGGGGCATTCGTGTGCGCGAGCTCGTCGACGAGTGCGACGGCGGGATGCCGCTCGAGCACCGCATCGAGGTCCATCTCGCTCAGCTCGACGCCGCGGTGCATGACGGTCCGCCTCGGGACCACGGCGAGTCCGTCGACGAGCGCGGCCGTCGCGGCACGGCCGTGGGTCTCGACGATCGCGACCACGACGTCCTGGCCATCGGTGAGGAGCCGGCGGCCCTCTTCGAGCATCTCGTACGTCTTGCCCACGCCCGGGGCGGCTCCCAGGAGCACCCGCAGCCGCCCGCGCTTCATGGCATCACCTTACGACCCCGCCGTCCTGCTCAGTCCAGCGCGTCGAGCGCACGGTTGAGGAGCACGACGTTCACGCGCGGCTCGCCCAGGAACCCGAGGTCGCGGGGCTGGATCATCGACTCGACGAGCGACCGGACCTCGGCCTCGGGCAGACCGCGGACGTCGGCGACCCGGGTGACCTGCAGCAGGGCGTATGCGGGACTGATGTCGGGGTCCAGGCCTGAGCCCGACGCCGTCACGGCATCGGCGGGGATCTCCGACACGGCGACACCGTCACGGTCGGCGATCGCGGCTTGGCGCTCCTGGATCGAGGCGATGAGGTCCTCGTTGTTCGGACCGAGGTTCGAGCCGCTCGAGGCTCCGCCGTCGTAGCCGTCGCCGGCCGCCGACGGGCGGGACTGGAAGTACTGAGGCAGATCGGCGAAGGACTGCCCGATCAGAGCCGAGCCGCTCGGCTCGCCGTCGGCCGAGACGAGAGCCGAGCCGTTCGCCTGCCAGGGCAGGGCGATCTGGCCGATGCCGGTCACGAGCAGCGTGTACCCGAGGCCGAGGACGACGGTGAAGACGAGCATCGCGCGGATCGCGACAACGGTGGTGCGCAGGGAGGTGCGTGCGGTGGACATGGTGTGTGTGCTCCTTGGTGTGCTCAGAAGCCTGGGATGAGACCGACCACGAGGTCGATGAGTTTGATGCCGACGAACGGGGCGATGACTCCTCCCAGTCCGTAGACGAGCAGATTGCGGCTGAGGATCGAGGATGCGCTCGCCGGGCGGTACTTCACTCCGCGCAGCGCCAGCGGGATCAGCACGACGATGACGAGGGCGTTGAAGATGATGGCGCTCGTGACAGCGGATGCCGGGGATGAGAGCTGCATGATGTTGAGCGCCGCGAGCCCCGGGAACACCCCCATGAACATGGCGGGGATGATCGCGAAGTACTTGGCGATGTCGTTGGCGAGCGAGAACGTCGTGAGGGCGCCACGCGTGATGAGCAGCTGCTTGCCGATCCGCACGATGTCGATGAGCTTGGTCGGGTCACTGTCGAGGTCGACCATGTTCCCCGCCTCCTTGGCCGCCGACGTGCCGGTGTTCATCGCGACGCCGACGTCGGCCTGCGCGAGCGCGGGCGCATCGTTCGTGCCGTCGCCGGTCATCGCGACCAGGCTGCCGCCCTCCTGCTCCCGCCGGATGAGAGCGAGCTTGTCCTCAGGGGTGGCTTCGGCGAGGTAGTCGTCGACACCCGCCTCCTTCGCGATCGCGGCCGCCGTGAGCGGGTTGTCACCGGTGATCATGACGGTGCGGATGCCCATCGAGCGCAGCTCGGCGAACCGATCTCGCAACCCGTCCTTGACGATGTCCTTCAGATGCACGACGCCGAGCACGTTCCCGACGCCGGTTGCGGGGGCGAGCGTCGCGACGACGAGCGGCGTGCCGCCCGACCGGCCGATCGCGTCGGTCTCGCGTGCGAGGTGTGCACGTGCGCTCGCCGAGACGGTGGCTCCGGATGCCTCGAGCCATGCGAGCACGGCCGAGGCCGCGCCCTTGCGCACCTGTGCACCGTCCGTCAGGTCGATGCCCGACATACGGGTCTGCGCCGTGAAGGGCACGACGACCGCGCCGGCCGGGGGATCGACGCGGATGCCCTCTGCCGCAGCGAGCTCGACGACCGAGACGCCCTCGGGGGTGGGGTCCGCGAGCGAGGACAGCGCGGCAGCACGCGCGAGGTCGCCACCTGCGATCCCGGGCATCCGCACGAACTCGGTCGCGCGGCGGTTGCCGTAGGTGATCGTGCCGGTCTTGTCGAGGAGGAGTGTCGTGACATCGCCTGCGGCTTCGACGGCCCGGCCCGACATGGCCAGGACGTTGCGCTGCACGAGCCGGTCCATGCCCGCGATGCCGATCGCCGACAGGAGCGCGCCGATCGTCGTCGGGACGAGGCAGACGAGCAGCGCGATGAGGACGGGGATGCTGACCGGTGAGGCGGCGTACGACGCGATCGGGTTGAGCGTCAGCACGACGATCACGAAGACGATCGACAGGCTCGCCAGCAGAATGCTCAGCGCGATCTCGTTCGGCGTCCGCTGCCGCGACGCGCCCTCGACGAGCGCGATCATGCGATCGACGAACGTCTCGCCGGGTTGGGACGTGATCCGCACGACGATGCGGTCCGACAGGACGCGAGTGCCGCCCGTGACCGCCGAGCGGTCGCCGCCCGATTCCCGGACGACGGGGGCGGACTCGCCCGTGATCGCCGATTCGTCGACGCTCGCGATGCCGTGCACGATGTCGCCGTCGCCCGGCACGAGCTCGCCCGCCGTGACGACGACGATGTCGCCGCGCCGGAGTTCGGAGGAGGCGACTTCGAGCGTCTCGGCGAGGTCGGCTGCGGCATCCGTCGTCTCGTCGTACCGGAGGACCTTGCGGGCCGTCGTCGTCGTGCGGGACTTTCTCAGCGTCGCGGCCTGCGCTTTGCCGCGCCCCTCGGCGACGGACTCGGCGAGGTTCGCGAACAGCACCGTGAGCCACAGCCACACGGCGATCCCCCACGTGAAGCCGAAGGGGACGGGGGTGCCTCCGGAGTCCTCGGGTCCGCCGAGGAAAGGCTCCGCGATCGCGATCGCGGTCGTGAGCGCGGCCCCGACCCAGACGAGGAACATGACGGGGTTGCGCCACTGGGCCGCGGGGCTGAGCTTGCGGACCGCGCCGGGCAGCGCGGCGACGAGCGGCGACCAGCCGAAGGAGCGGGGGGATGCCGGGCGCGGTCGATCGGACGGCGCGGGCGTCGGGGTCGGGATGGTCAGGGTGGAGTTCGACATGGTCAGACGAGTCCTTCAGCGAGAGGTCCGAGAGTGAGGACCGGGAAGTAGGTGAGGGCCGTGATGACGACCGCGATGACGCCCAGGAGACCGACGAACTGCGGGCGGTGCGTCGGGAGGGTGCCCGCGCTCGACGGGACGGCGTCCTGCGCGGCGAGCGAGCCCGCGAGCGCGAGGATGAAGACGATCGGGCACGAATCGGCCGAGCAGCATCGCGACGCCGAGCGCCGTGTTGAGCCACGGCGTGTTGGCCGTGAGCCCGGCGAAGGCCGAGCCGTTGTTGTTGGCCGCCGATGTGAACGCGTACAGGACCTCGGAGAGCCCGTGGACGCCGGGGTTCCAGATCGAGACGTTCTCGACGTCGGATCGGATGCCGGGGATCGCGAAGCTCAGCGCGGTGCCGGCCAGCACGAGGATCGGCGTGACGAGGATGTAGAGGCTCGCGAGCTTGATCTCGCGCGGCCCGATCTTCTTGCCGAGGTACTCGGGCGTGCGGCCGATCAGCAGACCGCCGACGAAGACCGCGATGACGGCGAGCACGAGCATCCCGTACAGACCGGAGCCGACGCCGCCGGGCGCGACCTCGCCGAGCATCATGTTGATCATCGGCACCATGCCCCCCAGCGGCGTGTAGCTGTCGAGCATCGAGTTGACGGCCCCCGTCGAGGTGAGTGTCGACGTCGCGTTGAAGAGGGTCGATGCGCCGATGCCGTACCGGAGTTCCTTGCCTTCCATCGCGCCGCCCGCGAGCTGTGGCGCGATGCCGCCGGCAGAGGCCTCGAGCCAGGTGAGCACGGCGAGCGAGACGAGGAAGAGGCTCGCCATGACGGCCAGGATCGCGTAGCCCTGCCGGTCGTCGCCGACGATGCGGCCGAAGGCGCGCGGCATCGCGAACGGGATCACGAGCATGAGGAAGACCTCGAAGAGGTTCGTCCACGGTGTCGGGTTCTCGAAGGGATGCGCCGAGTTGGCGTTGAAGAATCCGCCGCCGTTCGTGCCGAGGAGCTTGATGGCCTCCTGAGAGGCGACGGGGCCACCGGGGACCGACTGCGTCGCTCCGGCGAGGGTCGAGGCATCCGTGAAGCCGTTGACGTTCTGGATCACTCCGCCCGCGATCAGGACGACGGCCGCGACCACCGAGATCGGCAGCAGCAGGCGGTAGGTCCCGCGTACGAGGTCGACCCAGAAGTTGCCGATCGTGCCGGAGCGCTTGTACGCGAAGCCGCGCACGAGGGCGATCGCGACGGCGATGCCGACGGCGGCCGACACGAAGTTCTGCACCGCGAGGGCGGCGAACTGCACCGTATACCCCAGCGTCAGCTCGGGCGAGTACGACTGCCAGTTCGTGTTCGTGACGAACGAGGCGGCGGTGTTGAACGACAGCGGCTCGCTCGGCGACGGCAGGCCGAGCGCGTACGGCAGGAACGGCTGCAGACGCTGCATGCCGTACACGAGCACGACGCCCACGAGCGAGAAGATCAGCACGCCGCGCAGGTACGCCGGCCACGTCTGCGGCGAGCGGGGGTCGACGCCGATCAGCCGGTAGGTGCCGCGCTCGACGGCGAGGTCCTTCCCCGACGTGTAGATGCGGGCGATGCAGTCCCCGAGGGGACGGTAGGCGAGGGCGAGCGCGAGCAGGAGCGTCGCGACCTGGAGGATCGGGAACCACGCCTCCACGTCAGAACCTCTCGGGGCGGACGAGCGCGATCACGAGGTACACGACGGCGGCGACCGCGAGACCGGCCGCGAGGAGCGAGAAGACGATCACAGCTTCTCGACCCCCTTCGCGATCAGTGCGATCACCGCGAAGACGACGAGCGTCGCTGCGAGGTAGATGACATCCAGCACGAGGGACTCCAGGGTGTTCGGGACGTGCCGATGCCCGGCACGACTACCGATGCAACCCCTGCGGGCGTGCCAGAACGCCGTTCCTCACGGAACCCATACGGCAGTCGTCGGGTCCCTCACGGATCCCCTACGAGTCGGTCGAGGTCTGATCCTCAGGCCCGGGCGAGCGCATCCTCGAGCGCGACCCACGCGAGCATCGCGCACTTGACGCGCGCGACGTACTTCGAGACCCCTGACAGGGCCGTCGCGTCGAGGTAGACGTCCTCGTCGAGGACGATCTCACCGCGTGAGCGCAACGCCGTGCGGAACCCGTCGATGAGGACGGATGCCTCGGCCCGCGGCATCCCGTCGACGATCTCCGTGAGCATCGAGGCGGACGCCTGCGAGATCGAGCAGCCCGAGCCCTCCCATGTGACGTCGCGGATGACGCCGCCGTCGTCGGTGACGCGGACGCGCACGGTCACGTCGTCGCCGCAGATCGGATTGTGCTGGTGGGAGGTCGCCGAGCGGCCCTCTTCGGGCGCGAGCTCCTTGCCCCTGGGGCGCTTGGAGTGGTCGAGCAGGAGCTCCTGATACAGCCCTTCGAGCCCGCTCATGCGCCGACTCCGAAGAACGGCCGCACGCCCGAGAGCGCGTCGAGGAAGACATCGATCTCGTCCTCGGTCGTGAACACCGACGTCGAGGCGCGCACCGACGCCGTGATCCCGAAGCGCGCATGCAGCGGCTTGGCGCAGTGGTGGCCGACCCGCACGGCGACACCGCGGTCGTCGAGGAACTGGCCCACGTCGTGGGCGTGCACGCCGTCGACGTCGAACGACGCGATGCCGACGCGGTCGACGCCCGTCGCATCGCCGAGGATCCGGACGCCGTCGATCGCGCGCAGGCCGGTCATCATGCGCTGCTCGAGTGCACGTTCGTGGGCGTGCACGGCCGGCATCCCGAGGCCGTCCAGGTAGCGCGCGGCGGCCGCGAGGCCGATCGCCTGCGAGACGGGCTGTGTGCCGGCCTCGAACTTCTGGGGAGCGGGGAGGAACCCCGCCTCGTCGAGCGTGACAGTCGTCACCATCGAGCCGCCCGTCAGGAACGGCGGCAGCTCTTCGAGCACGTCGGCGCGACCCAGCAGGCCGCCGATGCCGTAGGGTCCGAGCATCTTGTGCCCCGAGAAGGCCGCGAGATCGACGCCGAGCGCCGAGAAGTCGAACGGGAGGTGCGGCACGGACTGGCATGCGTCGAGCACCGTGAGCGCGCCCGCCGCACGGCCGAGCGCGACGAGCTCGGCGACCGGGTTGACGATGCCGAGGACATTGGACACATGCGTGAAGGCGACGACGCGTGTGCGCTCGCCGATGATCGCGGCCGCCGACTCGAGATCGAGCGTCCCGTCGTCGTGCACGGCGATGTGCCGGAGGACGGCTCCCGTGCGGGCGGCGAGCTCCTGCCACGGGATGAGGTTCGCATGGTGCTCCGACACCGTCACGACGAGCTCGTCGCCCGGAGCCAGCGCGAACCGGTCGCCTCCGCGCCCGGCCGTCGCGTTGCCGATCGCGTAGGCGACGAGGTTGAGCGCGAAGGTCGCGCCGCTCGTCCACACGAGCTGCTCGGCGGGGGCTCCGAGGAATCCCGCGACCGTCGCCCGGGCGTCTTCGAACAGCTCGGTCGCCTCGCCGGCGAGCGTGTGCGCTCCGCGGTGGACGGCCGAGTTGGCGCGCGTCAGGAAGTCGATCTCGGTGTCGAGGACGGCCTGCGGCTTCTGGCTCGTCGCGCCGGAGTCGAGGTACACGAGCGGCGCGCCGTGCACGGTCTGCGACAGGATCGGGAAGTCCCTGCGCACCGCGGGGACGTCGAGGCCGGTGGCGGTGGAGCTCATCCCTCCAGGCTACGCGTCCCGGGCTCGGTCGGCGCGGGCGGTCCGGCGGCACGCGAGACCCGTCGGCCGGTGTGATGAAGCTCGGGCACAGGTCGTCCCGCGCGCTCGTCGCCCGGGAGCGGGCGCGACCGGCGGCCGTAGATGAGCTCGGTCGAATCGAGCAGCCACGGCACGAGCGTGATGGTCACGCCGTGGATGAGCATGAGCTGCTGCGCGATCCGCCTCGACCGCCGGTTGTGCAGGAGCGACTCCCACCAGTGCCCGACGATGTACTGCGGCAGATAGACGGTCACCACCGATGAGCCGTTCTGCTCGCGATACTTCTTGATGAACTTCGCGACCGGCGAAGCGTACGAGCGGTACGGCGACTCGATGATGACCAGCTTCATCGGGATGCGGTGCTCGAGCCACTCGTGCTGCAGCGCGCTCGAGTCGGCCTCGCTGACGGCGATGTGCACCGCGACGGTCTGGTCGTGCTTGGCCGCCAGGGCGTAGTCGATCGCCTTGACGACGGGCTTCTGCAGGCGGTTCACCAGGACGATCGCCAGGTCGCCCTCCGCGCCGAAGTGCGTCGTGTCATCGACCCGGATCTCGTGCTCGACGTCGCGGTAGTACCGGTTCACGCCGATCATGAGGGTCGCGAGGATCGGGATCGCGATGAAGACCAGCCACGCTCCGTGCGTGAACTTCGTGACCGTGACGATGAGCAGCACGAAGACCGTCAGGCCGGCACCCACCGAGTTGATGATGAGCCCTGTCATCGCCGACCGGCGTTCGGAGGCTCGGGACCCCGCATCCCGAGTCGTCTGCGCGAGCTGCCGCAGCACGCGTCTCCAGTGACGCACCATGCCGATCTGCCCGAGCGAGAAGGAGACGAAGACGCCGATGATGTACAGCTGGATGAGGGTCGTGAGGTTCGCCGATAGATCACGAGCACCGCGATCGCCGCGATGCCGAGGATGATCATGCCGTTGGAGTAGACGAGCCGATCGCCCCGCGTGTTGAGCGCCTTGGGGGCGTAGCCGTCGCGCGCGAGCACCGAGCCGAGCAGCGGGAAGCCGTTGAAGGCGGTGTTCGCTGCGAGCAGCAGGACGCACGCGGTCGCTGCCTGGATGATGAAGAACGGGATCGAGCCCATGCCGAAGGTCGCCGCCGCGATCTGGGCCATGAGGCTCGGCTGCGGTCCTGCTTCGCAGTCGAAGCCGATCAGATCGCAGGGGTCCTCGGCGTAATGCACGCCCGAGATGAGAGCGATCGCGGTCAGCCCCGAGAAGAGCAGGATCGCGATGCCGCCCATGAGCACGAGGGTCATCTGGGCGTTGCGGATCTTGGGCGCGCGGAAGGCCGGCACGCCGTTCGAGACGGCTTCGACGCCCGTGAGGGCGGAGCATCCGCTCGAGAACGCCCGGAGGACGAGCAGGATCACGGCCGCCTGCGTCAGCTGCTCGCCCTGCACGGCGTACTGCGCGCTCGAGGCGACGGGCGCATCGCCCAGGAAGGTGCGGACGATGCCGACGACGATCATCACGGCGACCGAGCCGATGAAGACGTAGGTCGGGATCGCGAAGGCGAACGACGCCTCGCGCACGCCCCGCAGGTTCACGATCACGATGAGGATGACGAACCCGACCGCGATCTCGATGCGGCCGGGATCGAGCTCAGGGATCGCCGAGATGATGTTGTCGACGCCCGAGGCGACCGAGACGGCGACGGTCAGGACGTAGTCCACGAGGAGCGCGGCGGCCACCACGACGCCGGGCACTTCGCCGAGGTTCTTGCTCGCGACCTCGTAGTCGCCGCCGCCCGACGGGTACGCCTTGATGAGCTGTCGATAGCTCGCGACGACGACGATGAGCAGCACGACGACGGCCGCGGCGACCCACGGACTGAACGCGAGGAACGCCGTACCGCCCACGAGCAGGATCATCAGCAGCTCCTGCGGCGCGTAGGCCACGGAGCTGAGCGCGTCGGAGGCGAAGATCGGCAGCGCGCGCTTCTTCGGCAGGAGCTGATCGTCGAGGGCTTCGGAGGTCAGAGGCTCGCCCAGGATGAGCCGTTTCGCGAGCGGCGGATCCTCGGCCGGCTCACGGTTTTCATACGTCACGGCGGGCGATATTACGCCTGAGGATGACTCGCTGTGCCGTTCGCGCGTCGGTCCTGACGAAATCCTTACGCCGGCCTCTCAGGGCGGACGAAGCGTCAGGCCAGGAACTCCCGCGCCGCGACGACGAGCGCGTCGACGCCCACCTCGAGCGTGGGGTGGATGACGGGCGCGAAGAACGGGGAGTGGTTGGTCGGGATGTCCTTCTCGAGTGTTCCGGGGCCTTCGCTGCCGCGAACGCCTCCGGGTCGATGCCGCCCCAGAACCAGAACACGAGCGGCGCTCCGGATTCGCGGGCGAACCACGAGACGTCCTCGCTGCCGGTGAACATCCCGGGGTCGATGACGGTGCCCTCGCCGAAGGTGCGGTCGAAGACCTCGACGAGCCGGGCGGTCGCGGCGGCGTCGTTGATCGTCGGCGGGAGCGAGTGGTCGATCGCGATGACGGGCTCCTGCTCGGCACCGGATGCCTGGGCCTCGGCGCGGACGACGCGCTCGACCTTCTCCATGACGCGCGCACGGGCGTCGTCGTCGGGGTAGCGCAGGCTCAGCTCGAGCTTCGCCTCCGCGGGGATGATGTTGTTCTTGAGGCCCGCGTGGATCGAGCCGACCGTGACGACCGCGACATCGCGCGGGTCGACCTCGCGCGACACGATCGTCTGCAGGCGCATGACGGTCGCGGCCGCCATCACGACCGGATCGATCGTCGAGTGCGGGCGCGAGCCGTGGCCGCCGCGGCCGAGGAGCGTGACGGTCAGGCCGTCCGAGGCCGCCATCTGCGTGCCGCCGCGCACGCCGATCGTGCCGGCCGGAAGCGGGGTCACGTGCTGACCGAGCACGATGTCGGGCCGGGGGAAGCGTTCGAGCACGCCGTCGGCGATCATCGCCTGCGATCCGGCGCCGTACTCCTCGGCGGGCTGGAAGACGGCCACGATCGTGCCCGCCCATTCGTCCTTCGAGTTCACGAGCTTCTCGAGCGCGCCGAGCAGGGCGGTCACGTGCATGTCGTGGCCGCACGCGTGCATGACCGGCACGTCGAGGCCCGCGGGGTCGACGCCGCGCGCCGTGCTCGCGTACGCGAGACCCGTCTGCTCGGGGACCGGCAGGCCGTCCATGTCGGCGCGCAGCCACACGACCGGCCCCTCGCCGTTGCGGACGACCGCCGCGATCCCGGTGCGGCCGATGCCCTCTTCGTACTCGATGCCGAGTTCGGTCGAGGTGGCGGGCGATGACCCCGGCCGTGCGCGTCTCCTGGAAGGAGAGCTCGGGATGCCGGTGCAGGTCGATGTAGAGCGCGTCGAGGTCGATCGTCATGGCCAGAGCCTAACCGGGGGGCGCGCGCTCAGGCGTCAGATGCGGGCGGTCGATCCGCGGACGATGAGCTCGTACGGCAGCTGGCCGGGCTCTTCGCGCGGACCTGGATCCTCGATCTCGAAGAGGATCGCCTCGGCCGCACGCTCGCCTTGGCCGAGCGGGAACTGGTCGACGGTCGTGAGCCGGAAGAAGTCGCCGAGCTCGTGACCGTCGATCCCGACGACCGAGAGGTCCTCGGGCACGCGGTAGCCGAGCTCGCGCGCGGCCAGGAGCGCGCCGATCGCCATCTCGTCGGAGGCGGCGAAGATCGCGGTCGGGCGACCCCCTGGCTTGCCGAGCAGCTGCTTGGCTGCGCGGAACCCGCCCTCGATCGTGAAGTCGGCCGGCTCGAAGAGTCCGGGACGCGCCGGGATGCCGGCATCCGCCAACGCCTGCTCGAAGCCCTGACGACGGTGCGTCGGGATGTGGAAGTCGATGTCGAACTCTGGGCTCGCCCCGATGTGCGCGATCTCGCGGTGGCCGAGCGCGATCAGGTGCTCGGTCGCGAGTCGCGCGACGGCGACGTCGTCGACCGTGAGCGTCGTGAGGCGCGGGTTCGGGCCGCCGATCGCGATGACGGGCAGCCCGAGCTCGACGAGTCGCTCGGTCTCTGACTCGCCGAGCTCGATCGAGATCGCGATGACGCCGTCGACCCGCTGGCGGCGCAGGAACGTCTCGAAGATCTCGTGCCGCTGCCTCGTGGTCGGCCGTGAGGTTGTAGAGCGTGATGTCGTAGCCGCGCCGCATGAGCGCCGACGCGACGCCGCTCAGAACGGTCGAGAAGAACCAGCGGTCGAGGAAGGGGACCAGCACGCCGATGTTGCGCGTGCGGCCCGACGCGAGGCTCGACGCCGACGCCGACACGACATAGCCGAGACTCTTGGCGGATGCCTCGACGCGGGCGCGGGTCGCATCCGACACGTGGCCGCGACCGCTGAGCGCGCGCGACACGGTCGCGGTCGACACACCCGCATGGCGGGCGACCTCGTCGATGCTGACCACGTCGTCATCCTCTCGACCCCGTCCGGGGTCCCTCTGCTGTGAGATCAGTCGTCGGCGAGCCAGACGGCCGTGTCGACGGGGAGCTCGCCACCCGTCACCGGACCGCTCGCCGCGATCACGATACCGTCCGGAAGCGGTGCCGGTGCGGAACCGAGGTTCGCGAAGACGGTGACATTCCCGTTGCGGAATGCGACGACATCCTCCCCCGCCTCGATCCACTCGAGCGTACCCGCGCCGAGACCGCGCGCCCTGCGAACCGCGAGCAGGTCGCGGTAGAGCGACAGCGTCGATTCGGGGTCGGAGGTCTGGACGTCGCGCGCGAGCGCCGACCACTCCGCCGGCTGAGGCAGCCACGATGCGCCGGTCTCGCTGAAGCCGTACGCCGGGGCATCGGCGCTCCACGGGATCGGCACGCGGCAGCCGTCACGGCCGTAGCGCTCGCCGTCGGTGCGGAACCACGTCGGGTCCTGGCGGGCGCCGCCGGGGATGTCGATGACCTCGGGCAGGCCGAGCTCCTCGCCCTGGTAGAGGTAGGCCGAGCCCGGGAGCGCGAGCATGAGCGTCGTCGCGGCGCGAGCCCGGCGCAGGCCCACCTCGGGGATCGGCTTGCCGGGAGAGTCGGGTCCGATGCCGTGACCCTGCGGGTTCTCGGCAGTCAGCGCGAGGCGCGAGGCGTGGCGAACGACGTCGTGGTTCGACAGCACCCACGTGCTCGGCGCGCCGACCGCGCCGTAGGCCGCAGATCGACTCGCGCGATGACGGCTGCGCAGAGCGGCGGCATCCCACCCGGTCTCGAGGTACGCGAAGTTGAAGGCCTGGTGCATCTCGTCGGGCCGCACCCACAGCGCCGTCTTCTCGGGCGTGGGCAGCCAGGCCTCGGCGCACAGGGCGCGATCGCCGTCGTACTCCGCGACGAGCGCGTGCCAGTCGCGGTACACGTCGTGCACGCCCTCCTGGCCCCAGTACGGCACGTTCGCCTCTTCGCCGCCCATCGAGCCGGCGTCGGGATCGGGCGTGTAGTCGGGAAGGCCCTCGGCTTTGATGAGGCCGTGGGCGACGTCGACGCGGAAGCCGTCGACCCCGCGGTCGAGCCAGAAGCGCAGGACGCGGCGGAACTCCTCGCGGACGACCTCGTTCGACCAGTCGAAGTCGGGCTGCGACGAGTCGAACAGGTGCAGGTACCACTGCCCGGGCATCGCCGTCGGCCTCGATCGACGCGCGTCCACGCGGGACCGCCGAACACCGACTCCCAGTTGTTGGGCGGCATCTCGCCGTTCTCGCCCTTGCCGTCGCGGAACATGTAGCGCGCGCGCTCCGCGCTTCCGGGCGCCGCGGCGAGAGCCTGCTGGAACCACACGTGCTGGTCGGACGAGTGGTTGGGGACGAGGTCGACGATGACCCGGATGCCGCGCGCGTGCGCCGCTGCGAGCATGTCGTCGAAGTCGCCGAGCGTGCCGAAGAGCGGGTCGACGTCGCAGTAGTCCGAGACGTCGTAGCCCGCGTCCTTCTGCGGGGAGCGTTGGAACGGGCTCAGCCAGATCGCGTCTACGCCGAGATCCGCGAGGTCGTCGAGGTGCTCCGTGACGCCCGGCAGGTCGCCGACGCCGTCGCCCGAGCTGTCGGCGAACGAGCGGGGGTAGATCTGATAGATCACGGCGGTGCGCCACCACTCGGATCCGCCCACCGGGGCGGCGGCATCGGTGCGCGCGGCGAGTCTCTGTCGACGTCATCGTGCCAGGATACTGCAAGCGCTTACATGCTTGCTGACCGTGACGCTCGCGACGCGCGGGTAGGGTGGGCGGGTGCCGATCTCCGCCGACCTCGCCCGTGCCGAGGGCCTCATCCGCACGATCCCCGACTACCCCGAGCCGGGCGTGCTCTTCCGTGACATCACACCGCTGCTCGCCGACGCTGACGCGCTGCGCAGTGTCATCGACGGCATGATCGAGCCCTTCGCCGGCCAGTTCGACGTCGTCGCGGGGATCGAGGCACGTGGCTTCCTGCTCGCGGCCGCCGCAGCCATGGTGGCCGATGTCGGACTCGTGCCGATCCGCAAAGCGGGCAAGCTGCCGCGGCCGGCCGCGGCCGTCCCGTACGCCCTCGAGTACGGCACCGCGACGATCGAGGTGCACGACGACATCGCCGACGGCACGCGTGTGCTGCTCGTCGACGACGTGCTCGCGACCGGCGGAACGCTCGCAGGCGGCGCACGAGCTCGTGCCGGCGGTGGGTGGCATCGTCGTCGGGACGAGCGTGCTCATGGAGCTCACCGCGCTCGGCGGACGAGCGCTCGTGCCCGATACGTTCGCGCTCTTCGCGGCCTGACGCGTCACGCGCCGATGACGATGTTGAGCGGCTCCTCGCCCGCGAGCAGTCGTTCGATCTGACGCTTGACGAGCCGGGCGATCCTCGGCCGCATCGCCGATGAGGCGCCCCCGACGTGGGGTGCGATGAGCACGCCGGGCAGCGACCAGAGCGGGTGGCCTTCGGGCAGTGGCTCGGGATCGGTCACGTCGAGCGCCGCGCGGATGCGGCCGCGGCTCACGTGGTCGACGAGGGCATCCGTGTCGACGACGGGTCCCCGGCCGACGTTGACGACGAGGGCGCCGTCGGGCAGCGCAGCGAGCACGGCGTCGTCGACGAGGCGGCGCGTCGCGTCCGCGCCGGGGAGCGACACGATCACGATCTCGGCGGTGGGAAGGAGCGCGGGCAGCTCGTCGATGCCGTGCACCGGCACGCCGTCCTCGTCGCGCGCGCGCGGAGGCGACGGCCGTGAGCTCGACCTCGAAGCCGGCGAGCCGCGCCGCGATCGCCTTTCCGACGCCGCCGTACCCGAGCAGCAGGACGCGGCGATCGGCGAGACTCTCGGCGACCTGGGGTGCCCAGCGCGCCTCGCTCTGCGCACGGACGAAGTCCGGGATGCGCCGCTGCGCGGCGAGGGTCAGAGCGACGGCGAGCTCGGCCGTCGACGTCTCGTGCACGGACGAGGCGTTCGCGAAGCGGAGTCCCTCGGGAAGGATCGTCGCGACGCCGTCGTAGCCGATCGACTGACCCTGCACGAGCCCGACCTCGATGCCTTCGAGCCGTTCGAGCACCTTCGCCATGGACATGTAGGGCGGCACGACCATGTCGAACCGGTCGCGCGGGGCCGGGGCATCCATCGTCCACACGACGAGCTCGACGCCGTCGGGCAGCGGGGCGAGATCATCTGCGAGCTGCTGGGTGGGAACGCTGACGACGAGAGTGCTCACCCGCTCCACGGTACCGGTGGGGGAGCTGTCGCCCGACCACTCGCGGCGACACCCGCCCCGACGTCGCCCAGACCCTCTCGTTCAGTGTCCACAGATGGCGGCTATTCGGCCGTCATAACCGCAATCCGTGGACACTCAACGGATCGAGCGGGGGAGAGCGAGGGGGAGCGAGGGGGAGCGGGAGCGGAGGGTCAGGCGGCGGCGGCCACGACGGCGGCGATCGCCGAGGTGAAGAACGGCAGGCCGTCGACGCCCGAGCGCATGGCGGCGGACGTGTCGGGGCCGAAGCCGGGCTCGACGGCGTGCTCGGGATGCGGCATCAGGCCCACGACGTTGCCGCGCTCGTTGGTGATCCCGGCGATGTCGCGGAGCGATCCGTTCGGGTTCACGCCGAGGTAGCGGAACGCGACGAGACCCTCGCCCTCGAGTCGGTCGAGCTCGGACTCGGCCGCGATGTAGCCGCCGTCGGCGTTCTTGAGCGGGATGACGATCTCCTGGCCCGGTCGCGAAGTCCGTCGTCCAGGCGGTGTCGTTGTTCTCGACGCGCAGACGCTGATCGCGCCGGATGAACTGCTGGTGGGCGTTGCGGATGAGCCCGCCCGGCAGCAGGTGCGCCTCGACGAGCATCTGGAATCCGTTGCAGATGCCGAGCACGGGCATGCCGGCTCGCAGCGGCATCCTTCACCTCGGCCATGATCGGCGCGAGCGCGGCGATCGCACCCGCACGCAGGTAGTCGCCGTAGCTGAAGCCGCCGGGGAGGACGAGGGCATCGACGCCCTCGAGATCGTGCGAGCCGTGCCAGAGGGCGACGGGCTCGCCGCCGGCCATGCGGATCGCGCGCTGCGCGTCGCGGTCATCGAGCGAGCCGGGGAAGGTGATGACGCCGACGCGAGCGGTCACTCGACCACCTCGATGCCGACGACGTCCTCGATGACGGAGTTCGAGAGGATCTCGTCCGCGATGCGGCGGGCCTCGGCGAGAACGGCCTCGTCGACCTCGCCTTCGACGGCGAGCTCGAAGCGCTTGCCGATGCGGACGCTCGTGAAGGCGTCGACACCGAGACGGTCGAGCGCGCCGGAGACGGCCTTCCCCTGCGGGTCCAGAAGCTCGGCCTTGGGCATGACGTCGACGACGATGGTGGGCATGAGTGAGCTCCGGATGTCGCGGGCAGGGGTGTCACCCAGTCTATCGCCCACGCTGCGGCACGCCTGCGTGGCGGTCCCAGGCCGCTGTGACCGAACCGTGACCCGCGCGTGGGAGCGCTCCCTTGCAATGGTGGGAGCGATCCCATACTCTGGACGCCAGTTCGATGGGAACGCTCCCACGACGCACCTTGCAAGACCCGACCTGACAAACACAAAGGAGTGACAGTGAACACACGCGCCTTCCGCAGGAGCGCAGTGGCAGTCGCCGCCTTCTCGGCCACCGCTCTCGTCCTCGCCGGCTGCGCCGGCGGTGGATCCGACGACGGTTCCGGGAGCGGCGACGACAAGATCACGCTCACGATCGCGACGTTCAACGACTTCGGCTACACGGACGAGCTCCTCCAGGAGTACATGGACGCGAACCCGAACATCACCGTCGAGCACACGCGTGCCGCCGAGTCCGGCGACGCCCGCTCGAACTACTTCGCCAAGCTCGGCAAGGACGGCCTCGCCGACATCGAGGCGGTCGAGATCGACTGGTTCGCCGAGGCGATGCAGTACTCCGACCTCCTCGCCGAGGCGCCCGACTCCGTCAAGGGCCGCTGGCTCGACTGGAAGGAAGCCGCCGCGACCGACGGCGACGGCCGCCTGGTCGGCTTCGGAACCGACATCGGCCCGCAGGGCGTCTGCTACCGCGCGGACCTCTTCGAGGCCGCCGGCCTGCCGAGCGACCGCGAAGGCGTGGCCGAGCTGTTCAACGGCGACTGGGAGCACTTCCTCGATGTCGCCGACCAGTACAAGGCAGCCACCGGCAAGCCCATGATCGACTCGGCGAACTCGGTGCTCCAGGGCATCGTGAACCAGCTCGAGTACACGTACACCGAGCCCGACGGGACCGTCATCGCGACGGAGAACCCCGAAGTCGCGGCTGCGTACAAGCTCGTCACCGAGCGCGCCATCCCGAACTCGGCCTACTCGGGCCAGTGGTCCGACGACTGGTTCGCCTCGATGGCCAACGGCGAGTTCGCCACGATGCTCTGCCCGGGCTGGATGCTCGGCGTCATCTCGGGCAACGCCCCCGACGTCACGGGCTGGGACATCGCGGATGTCTTCCCGAACGGCGGCGGCAACTGGGGCGGTTCGTACCTGACCGTTCCCGCCAACGGCAAGAACGTCGACGCGGCGCTCGCGCTCGCTGACTGGCTGACGGCTCCTGAGCAGCAGATCAAGGCCTTCAACAACGCGGGCACGTTCCCGAGCCAGATCGAGGCGCTCGCGAGCGACGACCTGCTCTCGGCGACGAACGAGTACTTCAACGACGCTCCGACCGGAGAGATCCTGTCGGCACGCGCTGAGGCAGTCACGGTCGCCCCGTTCAAGGACGCGAACTACTTCAAGTTCCACGACGCTCTGCAGAACGCCGTCAACCGTGTCTTCGACGGTGTCGAGGACGCCACGACCTCGTGGGACACGTGGGTCGCTGAGGTCGAAGCCTTCTAGTCGACGATCATGAGATCGAGAGTGCGTGCGGATCGTCCGCGGTCCGCACGCACTCTCCTCAACCACCCCTACGGAGCACCCCCGTGACCGCAACCCAAACGCGCCCTGAGGCGCAGCCGGCAACCCCGCCGATCCAGGGGGACGCCAAGCGCGTCCGCGTCCTCTCCTTCAGTCAGAAGCTGAGCCGCTGGGACCTCAAGGTCTCGCCCTTCCTCTACATCTCCCCGTTCTTCATCCTCTTCGCGATCGTCGGACTCTTCCCGATCGCGTACACCGCCGTCATCTCGTTCCAGGACTGGGACCTCGTCCGCAACTCCGGAACGTTCATCGGGTTCGACCAGTACATCTGGATCCTTCAGAACCCGCAGTTCTGGACGGCGCTGCGCAACACCTTCAGCATCTTCGTGCTCTCGAGCGTGCCGCAGCTGATCCTCGCGATCTTCATCGCCGCGATGCTCGACAAGAACATCCGTGCCAAGACCTTCTGGCGCACCAGCGTCCTGCTCCCCTATGTCATGGCCCCCGTCGCCGTCGCGCTGATCTTCGCGAACATGTTCGGCGACAACCACGGGCTCGTGAACAACATCCTCACCGACCTCGGCCTGAACCCCATCCCGTGGCACAAGGATCCGTTCTGGAGCCACGTCGCCATCGCGACGATGGTGAACTTCCGCTGGGTCGGCTACAACGCCCTCATCCTCCTCGCGGCGATGCAGGCCGTGCCGCGTGACTACTACGAGGCGGCGACGGTCGACGGCGCCGGCGGGTTCCGTCAGTTCTGGAGCATCACGCTGCCGTCGCTGCGCCCGACGCTGATCTTCGTCATCATCACCTCGACGATCGGCGGTCTGCAGATCTTCGACGAGCCGCGCATGTTCGACAACACCGGCCGCGGCGGCGCCGCTCAGCAGTGGCTCACGATCACGCTCTTCCTCTACAACATCGGCTGGCGTGAGTGGAACTTCGGACGCGCGGCTGCGCTGGCCTGGATCCTGTTCCTCATCATCCTCGTGATCGGCCTCATCAATCTCATGATCACGCGACGCCTCGTGCGTGACGAAGGCGGCCGTGGTGCCATCGCGCCGCGCCGGAAGGGAGCCCGTCGATGAGCACCACACCTCCCATCGCGATGGCGGAAGAGACCGTCGCGACTGCGGGTATCGCGGGCAACGGCCGTCGCAGCGTCAAGACGACCCGGATCCGCGGCTACCGCGCCGGCTTCTGGGTCTACGCAGGCCTCGCCGTCGTCATCATCGCTGCCGTCTTCCCGTACTACTGGTCGTTCCTGATCGGCTCGGGCGACGCGTCGACGATCAACGACCCGAACATGTCGTGGCTGCCTGGCGGCAACTTCATCGACAACGCGGTCTCGGTCATGACCGACCCCGCCGTCAACTTCTTCCCGGCGCTGTGGAACTCGATCCTCAGCTCGACGATCATCGCGGCATCCGTGGTCGTCACCTCGACGCTCGCGGGCTGGGCGTTCGCGAAGCTGAAGTTCAAGGGAAGCAAGGGACTTCTGTTCTTCGTCGTGGCCACGATGGCCGTGCCGACGCAGCTCGGCGTCGTGCCGCTGTACATCCTGTTCTCGGACCTCGGCTGGACGGGGCAGATCGGCGCCATCATCATCCCCGCGCTCACGAGCGCGTTCGGCGTGTTCTGGATGACGCAGTACCTGCAGCAGACGGTTCCCGACGAGCTCATCGAGGCCGCGCGCGTGGACGGCGCATCCATGATCCGCACGCTGTGGACGGTCGGCGTCCCCGCCGCGCGTCCCGCCGCCGCGATGCTGTTCCTGTTCACCTTCGTGGGTGCGTGGAACAACTTCTTCTGGCCGTTCATCGTGCTGGACCGCAGCAGCCCGACCCTTCCCGTCGCGCTGTCGCTCCTGCAGTCCAACTACTTCGTGGACTACTCGGTCGTGCTCGC
The DNA here is from genome assembly GCA_963695125.1 of uncultured Actinomycetota bacterium. Lineage (GTDB taxonomy): Bacteria > Actinomycetota > Actinomycetes > Actinomycetales > Microbacteriaceae > Microbacterium. The sequence continues at coordinate 109,760 of CAVOFY010000002.1, read as the reverse complement.
CGGCGTGCTGCTGTCGACCATCCCGCTTCTGCTGCTGTTCGCCTTCGCAGGCCGCCAGCTCGTGAGCGGCATCATGGCCGGCGCCGTGAAGGGCTGACCGCATGACCACCCAGACCCGAGAGAGCACTGCCCTGATGAGCGCGAGCACCGAGCGCCCCTTCCCGTCGAACTTCCTGTTCGGCGCGGCCACCGCCGCCTTCCAGATCGAGGGCGCGGCCTTCGAAGACGGTCGGCGCGCCTCGATCTGGGACGCCTTCTGCCGTGTGCCCGGCGCCGTCATCAACGGCGACGACGGCGATGTCGCGTGCGACCACTACAACCTGTACCGCGACGACGTCGCCCTGATGAAGCGCATGGGGCTGCAGACATACCGGTTCTCGACGTCATGGTCCCGAGTGCGGCCCGACGGCGGCGCGGTCAACGCGAAGGGCGTCGACTTCTACGAGCGACTCGTCGATGAGCTCCTCGAGGCCGACATCATGCCGTGGCTCACGCTCTACCACTGGGACCTGCCGCAGGCGCTGCAGGATCAGGGGGGCTGGACCGTCCGATCGACCGCCGACAAGTTCACCGAGTACGCGCTCACGATGCACGACGCGCTCGGCGACCGGGTCAAGGTCTGGACGACGCTCAACGAGCCGTGGTGCTCGTCGTTCCTGAGCTACACGGCGGGCATCCACGCCCCCGGCCACTACAGCATGGAGGAGGGGATGCTGGCATCCCACCACCTCCTGCTCGGCCACGGGCAGACGGTCTCGGAGCTGCGGTCGCGCGATGCATCCCTCGACCTCGGAATCACGCTGAACTTCACGGTCGCAGATCCGCTCGACCCCGCCGACCCCGCCGACGTCGACGCGGCCCGCCGCCTCGACGGCCAGCACAACCGCTGGTTCCTCGACCCGATCTTCCGCGGCGAGTACCCGGCCGACATCGTCGAGGACTTCCGACGAGTGGATGCCGCGGCCACAGCGGCCTTCGAGGCGGCCGTCCTTCCGGGCGACCTCGCGAAGATCTCGGCTCACATCGACGCGCTCGGCGTGAACTACTACCACGGCGACCTCGTGAGCGCCCAGGCGCCGGCCGTTCCGCCGACGGGCGGGGACGCCCCGACCGACCGCCGCGGCGAGTCGCCCTTCCCCGCGGGAAGCGGCCACTCGAACGAGCGCGGCCTCGAGCGGACGTCGATGCACTGGGAGGTGCAGCCCGAGGGCCTCACGCGCCTGCTCCGTCGTGTCTCGGACGAGTACGCAGCGCCCGCCGGCACCGTCCTGTACGTGACCGAGAACGGCGCGGCCTATGACGACGAGCTCGTCGTGATCGACGGTGAGCCGCGTGTCATGGATGCCGAGCGGGTCGGCTTCCTGCGCGGCCACCTCGCCGCGATCCTCGACGCGATCGAGGCGGGCGTTGATGTGCGTGGCTACTTCTACTGGTCGATGCTCGACAACTTCGAGTGGGCGTGGGGTTACGAGAAGCGCTTCGGTATCGTTCGGGTGGACTATGACACGCAGGAGCGCACGGTGAAGGACAGCGGACGCGAGTACAGCCGCATCATCGCCGAGCGGGCGCTGGGCGATGAGTCCTCGGCCGTCGGCCGCTGACATCCGAATGCTGACGGTACGAAGGAGAGTGCGACGATGACCACGGACGTGATCCGCGCCTCGGTCACGATCGAGGAGGTCGCCGCTGCCGCAGGGGTCTCGCGGTCGACGGTGTCGCGCGTCGTCAACGGCTCGACCGCCGTCAGCCCTGAGGCGCTCACGGCGGTCAAGAAGGCGATCGCCGAGCTCAACTACGTGCCCAATCGCGCCGCTCGCTCGCTCGCGAGCCGTCAGACGCACGCGATCGCCCTCATCGTCCCGGAGGATACGACGCGGTTCTTCGGCGACCCGTTCTTCGCGGCGATCGTCTCGGGCATCAACGCGCGGCTGAGTCGTTCGGACTATGTGCTCAACCTCTTCATCGCGAGCGACGACCCGGGCGACAAGACGACCGCATACGTCCGCTCGGGGGCCGTCGACGGCGCGATCGTCGTGTCGCACCACACGAGCGACCTCTTCGTCGAGCGCATCGCCGCCGCCGTGCCGGTCGTCTACGGCGGTCGCCCCGTGCGCGAGCGCGAGCGCGACTACTACGTCGACGTCGACAACACGCGCGGCGCCCACGATGCGACCGTGTACCTCATCGAGCGCGGGCACCGGAACATCGCGATGATCACGGGTCCCCTCACGATGCCCGCGGGCGTCGACCGACTCGACGGCTATCGCGAGGCGCTCGCCGCGTGGGGCATCGACGAGGGCGCCGTCGAGGACGGCGGCTTCACGGCCGACGGCGGTGCGGCGGCGATGCAGCGGATCCTCGACCGCGGTCCCGTCCCCGACGCCGTGTTCATCGCGAGCGACCTCATGGCGCGCGGGGCGCTCACGACGATCGCGGCCGCCGGGCTGCGAGTGCCCGAGGACATCGCGATCATGGGCTTCGACGATTCGCCCGTCGCGACGTCGGTCTCACCGCGCCTGACGACGATGCGCCAGCCGTCGTTCGCGCAGGGTGAGCGCATGGCGAGCGTCCTGCTCGACCTGCTCGCGGGACATCACCCGCGGCACGTCACGATCCTCGAGACCGAGCTCGTCGTGCGGGAGTCCGTCTAGCCTGCGACGACGTCCGCGCGGAGCAGGTTCGCCCACGGGTCGTCGAAGGAGAGCGATCGGCCGTCGTCGCGCACCGCGATGCCGTGGTGGCGCAGCCGCTCGCCGAGCTCGCCGAGCGAATCGGCGTCGGGGAGCGCGAGGTCGACGCGGCCGAGGCCGAGCGCGGGCATGCGAGGCCCCGCTCCGCGCGAGTTCCACACGTTCATCGCCATGTGGTGGTGGTAGCCGCCGGCGCTCACGAACAGGGCCTGGTTGCCCAGCGCCGCCGTCTCGTCGAAGCCGAGCGCATCGACGTAGAACGCGCGTGCGCTCGCGACGTCGCCGACCGAGAGGTGCACGTGGCCGACGGATGCCGCATCCCCCGCGGTTGCGCCGGTCGCAGCCTCTTCGGTCAGATGCTCCGAGAGGAAGCCATTGGGGTCGAGGGAGAGCGTCGCCATCTCGACCTGGCCGTGCACCCACGACCAATCGGTGCGCGCGCGGTCCCAGTACAGCTCGATGCCGTTGCCCTCGGGGTCGGTGAAGTAGAACGCCTGGCTCACAAGGTGGTCCGCGCTGCCCGTGAACGTGCCGGGCGCGTGGCGCGCGACGCTGTAGAGCGCTGCCGCGAGCGCGGTCTGCGACTCGAAGAGGATGGCGGTGTGGAACAGGCCCGCGGATCCGGGTGCCGCGTGGCGCAGGGCGGGCTCGTGGCGCAGGAGCACGATCGGCCGGCCTGCGCGCCCGAGGGTGACGGTGTCCCCCTCCGCCGAGAGCACCTGCAGGGTCACGACGTCGCGGTAGTACTTCGTCATCCCGTCGAGGTCGCCGACCAACAGGGTCACGGCGCCCATCGAGGTGTCGCCGGCCAGCTTGTCAGCCACGATGTTTCCATTCATGGGAATAGACAACTCGGAGAGCAGGTCGAGCATTCCCGTGTTCTCGGAGCGGAGAGGGCTCCGAGAACACGGCCGCAGCCACAGCCCGTCGCTACTGAGGGTCGCCACCCAGCTGGCCGATGACCGGCAGCGGCCCGCCGTCATCCGCGCCGGTCTTGCGGACGCGCGCGATCGCGTTGCCGACGTGGTAGATCACGAGCGCGGCGGCGGCGCCGATCACGATCGCCCCCAGCTGGAACTCGCCCCACTGCATCGTGAATCCCGCGATCGCGATGACCAGCGCCACGGCGCCCGTGTACTGGTTGACCGGCCGCGAGAAGTCGACGCGGTTGTCGACCCAGATCTTGATGCCGATGATGCCGATGAGTCCGTACAGCGCGGTCGTGACTCCGCCGAGGACTCCGGGGGGAATCGAGTTGAACAGCGCGCCGATCTTGGGCGAGAGCGACAGGACGATCGCGGCGGTACCCGCAACCCAGTACGCGGCCGTCGAGTACACGCGCGTGGCGGCCATGACCCCGATGTTCTCTCCGTAGGTCGTCGTACCCGAGCCGCCGAACAAGCCTGCGACCGTGGTGGCGGCGCCGTCGGCGATGAGCGCTCGGCCCGTGTACTTGTTGACGGAGGGGTCCGTCATCGTTGCGACGCCGCGCACGTGGCCCACGTTCTCGGCGATGAGCACGAGCACGACGGGAAGGAACATCGCGATGGCGCTCCACGTCCCGGCAGATGAGAGATCGGCGAGGTGGAATTCGGGGAGGCCGATCCAGGCCGCCTCGTTGAAGGCGGTCCAGTCGATCTGACCGCTGAAGATGGCCACGATGTAGCCGACGATGACGCCGAGGAAGATCGAGATGCGTCCCAGGAACCCGCGGAACAGCACCGAGAACAGGATGACGGCGCCGAGGGTGATGGATGCCGTGAGGGGCTGCACCTGGAAGTTCGACCACGCGACGGGCGCGAGGTTGAACCCGATGAGGGCGACGATCGCGCCGGCGACGACCGGCGGCATGAGCTTGTCGACCCAGCCGAGCCCTGCGAACTGGACGATGACGCCGACGGCTGCCAGCAGGATTCCGACCGCGACGATGCCGGCGAGAGCCGACCCCATGCCGGCCGTGGCCGTCGCGGCGGTGACCGGCGCGATGAAGGCGAACGAGGAGCCGAGATAGCTCGGGAGCTTGTTCTTCGTCACGATCAGGAACAGCAACGTGCCGATGCCCGAGAACAGCAGGGTCGTCGACACGGGGAAGCCCGTCAGCACAGGCACGAGGAACGTCGCGCCGAACATCGCGATGACGTGCTGGACGCCCACGGCGATGGTCGCGGGCCAGGTCAGCCGCTCGTCGGGCTTGACCACCTCACCCGGGGCGACGGTTCGACCGTTTCCGTGCAGGCGCCAGATGGGCATGGATGCTCCTCGATGTCAGGGGTTGCTCAGGCCAGCTTATCTGGGAGTTGCCTGTGAACCGGTGCGAGGATGCGAGGTCGTCACACGGCGGTCAGGCGCTCGAGCAGATCGCGATAGCGGTCGCGCGTCCGCTCCACGATCTCGGCCGGGAGTTCGGGGGGAGTGTCCTTCTTGTCCCAGTTGGCGGCGAGCCAATCGCGCACGATCTGCTTGTCGAAGCTCGCCATGCGCTCGCTCGGCGTCGTGCCCGTTCGCCACAGCTCGGCATCCCAGTACCGCGACGAGTCGCTCGTGAGCACTTCGTCCGCGAGTGTCATGACGCCCTCGTCGTCGAGTCCGAACTCGAACTTGGTGTCGGCCAGGATGAGGCCTTTCGCCTCGGCCGTGCGCGCCGCGCGTGTGTAGATCTCGAGCGACAGATCGCGCAGCAGTTCAGCGCGCTCGGCGCCGACGAGCTCGACCGTCTGGTCGAATGAGATGTTCTCGTCGTGCTCGCCCAGCGGCGCCTTGTACGCCGGCGTGAAGATCGGCGCGGGGAGCCGGTCGCCGTTGTCGAGGCCCTCCGGGAGGCGGATGCCGCACACCGTGCCGAGCTCGGTGTACTCGGCCCATCCGCTGCCGGTCAGGTAGCCGCGCACGACGCACTCGACGGGCTGCATGTCGAGGTTCTTCACGAGCATCGCGCGACCGATGACCTCAGCGGGGATCAGCGCGTCGCCGTCGATCGTGTGGTCGGCGGCGAGATGGTTCGGGATGCTGCGCCCGTCCTCGGTCGATGCGAGGCGGTCGAACCACCAGAGGCTCAGGGTCGTCAGCAGCACGCCCTTGCCCGGAATGCCGGGCGACAGCACGTGGTCGAACGCGCTGACACGGTCGCTCGCGACGACGAGCATCCGGTTCTCGGCGGTCGAGCCGGTCGCGGGGTCGGGCGCATACAGGTCGCGCACCTTGCCGGAGTACACGTGCGTCCAGCCGGGCAGCGAAATCGGAGCATCCGTCACCCGCCCCATTATCCCGCACGGCCGAGGCAGGGCCGAGCCGAGTGGGTCAGAGGCCCTCGGCGACGTGAGCGGCGATGTCGGTGCGGAAGCGCGCGCCCGCCAGGTCGATCTCGCCGAGTGCGCGGTAGGCGCGCTCGCGCGCGTCGCGGAACGTCGTGGCCACGGCGACGACGTTGAGCACGCGTCCGCCCGTCGCGACAAGCCCTGAGGGCGTCGCGGCGGTCGCCGCGTGCGCGAGGTGCACGCCGGGGACCGCGGCGGCGGCCTCCGTCCCCGTCAGCTCGCGACCGGTGACGGGCGACTCGGGGTACCCATCGCTCGCGAGGACGACGGTGACGGCGACGTCATCCGCGAACGCGGGACGTGGCATGCCCTCCAGGCGTCCGGAGGCCGCCGCGAGCAGCAGCTCCGACAGCGGATCGATGAGGCGGGGCAGCACGACCTGCGTCTCGGGGTCGCCGAAGCGCGCATTGAACTCGATGACCTTGACGCCCTGCTCGGTGAGGATGAGACCCGCGTAGAGCAGCCCGATGAACGGCGTGCCCTCTGAGTCGAGGCGACGGATGACGGGCTCGGCGACGTCCTTCGTCACGAGGTCGACGAACTCCGCTTCGCTCCCGAACCGGCCGTCGAGCCAGGGGAGGGGCGAGTACGCGCCCATGCCTCCCGTGTTCGGGCCCTCGTCGCCGTCGCGCAGGCGCTTGAAGTCCTGTGCAGGACTCAGGGGCAGCACGTGATCGCCGTCGCTCAAGAAGAAGAGCGACACTTCGGGGCCGGCGAGGAACTCCTCGACGAGCACGGGCCCGGCCGGGAGGTACGTGTCGGCGTGCTCGAGCGCGGCGTCACGGTCGGACGTCACGATGACGCCCTTGCCCGCCGCCAGTCCGTCGGCCTTGACGACGTGCGGGGTGCCGAAGCGGTCGAGCGCCGCTTCGACCTCGGCGCGCGTGTGCGCGCGCACGGCACCGCCCGTAGGCACGCCGGCGGCCTCCATGATGCGCTTCGCGAACGCCTTCGAGCCCTCGAGCTGGGCCGCGGCCCTGCCGGGACCGAAGACCGGGATGCCGCGCACGCGCAGTGCGTCGGCGACGCCCGCGACGAGCGGGGCTTCGGGGCCGATCACGACGAGGTCGATCGCCTCGGTGCCGGCGAAGTCCGCCACGGCCACGGGGTCGTTCGGGTCGAGGTCGACGATCGTCGCGTCCCGCGCGATGCCGGCGTTGCCGGGAGCGGCGAGGATCTCGTGCGGCGCGTCTTCCGAACGCAGCGCGAGGATGATGGCGTGCTCGCGCGCGCCCGAGCCGAGGACCAGGATTCTCACCCTGTCAGCCTATCCGCGTGCGCCGGGGCGTACCGTGGAGTCGTGCCGCGCAGGATGACGACCGACGAAGGACGTGCCGCCCTCGCGGCGGTGCAGGCGGGTGACACCGGTCGGAGCGAGCGCGCGACCGCCGTGCGCTACCTGCTGCAGCTCCTGGCCGAGAAGGCGCCGGGCCACAGCGTCGAGATGCGGGTGCCGCCGTTCGGCGCCGTGCAGGTCGTCGAGGGCCCGCGGCACACGCGCGGAACGCCGCCCAACGTCGTCGAGACCGACCCGGCGACCTGGATCGCCGTCGCGCTCGGCGAGGAGTCCTGGGCGGATGCCGCATCCGCGGGCCGCATCGTGGCCTCGGGCGTGCGCGCGGACCTGTCGCGACCTCCTGCCGCTGCGCCCCTGACGCCGCACGCGCAGTCAGCGACGGGGCACGACGAGCGGCACGCCCGTGAGCGGGTGGGGGAAGACATCCACCGGCTGCTGGTAGACCGCGTCGATCCGCTCTGCCGTGAGCACGTCGGCCGGCGCTCCCGATGGCGACGACCCGGCCGCGATCGAGCAGGGTCACCCGGTCGGCGAACGCGAGCGCGGCGTTGAGGTCGTGCAGCACGACGGCGACCGTCGCGCCGTCGTCCGCCCGGCCGCGCGCGATCAGCGAGCACGTCCTCCTGATGCTTGCAGGTCGAGCGCGGCCGTCGGCTCGTCGAGCAGCAGGATGCCGGTCGACTGCGCGAGCACGCGGGCGAGCGCCACGCGGGCGCGCTCACCGCCCGACAGCGACGAGACCGACCGATGCGCGAGCGACGCGACGTCGGTCTCGGCCATCGCACGGGCGACGACGGATTCGTCATCGTCGGCCGCGGCCGTGCGCGCCCACGGCGCGCGGCCCATCCTCACGACCTGCTCGACCGTGAAGGCGAACGAGACGGTGTTCTGCTGCAGCAGCACCGCCCGAAGGCGCGCGAGCTCCCGAGGCGGGATGCCCGCGAGCGGCGCGCCGTCGAGTTCGACCGTTCCCGACTTCGCGGGCACGTCGCCCGCGAGCACGCCGAACAGGGTCGACTTGCCGGCGCCGTTCGGACCGACGAGGGCGTGCAGCTCGCCGGCGTGCAGCGCGATTCGACGCCTTCGAGGATCGGACGCGGACGCGCCGTCCGGCTGCACGGTGACGCCCCGCGCGACGAGCCGCGCGGTCATGCCCAGCCCCCTGCGCGCCGGCGCGTGCGCACGAGCAGCCACAGGAAGAACGGTCCGCCGACGAGCGAGGTGAGCATGCCGATCGGCAGGTCGGCGAGCGGCACCGCCGTGCGCGCGACGAGGTCGGCGAGCGCGATCAGGAGCGCGCCGCCGAGCGCGCTCGCGATCATCAGCGGCAGGTGCGCGGGGCCGATCAGCATGCGCATGAGGTGCGGGATGACGAGGCCGACGAACGCGATGATCCCCGCGAAGGCGACCGCCGCGCAGACGAGCAGCGCGACGGTGATGATCACCACGATGCGCAGCAGCTCGACCCGCACGCCGAGGTGACGCGCGGTGCGCTCGCCGAGCGCGAAGAGGTCGAGTCGCCGCGACAAGCCAGATGCCGATCGACGACGCCGATCGCGACGAGCGGCGCGACGAGGGCGACGTTCGGCCACAGGGCGCCGTTGAGCGATCCCGAGCTGCCAGAACACGATCTGCTCGCGCGTCGCGGACGTTGCCGAGGAAGGTGAGGAAGGCCAGACCCGCGCCGGCGATCGCGTTGATCGCGATGCCGGTGAGCAGCAGCGTGACGACCTCGGTGCGTCCGCCCGACCGGCTGATGAGGTACACGGCGAACACGGCGACGAGCCCGCCGACGAACGCGAACGCCGGGTGTCGTCCACATGCCGAAGAACGCGAGCCCGAACGTGATGCTCGCCGCGGCGCCGAGCGCGGCTCCCGACGAGACGCCGACGACGGCGGCATCGGCGAGCGGGTTGCCGAAGATCGCCTGCATGAGCACGCCCGAGACGGCGAGTGCGGCGCCGACGAGCAGGCCGAGCACGATGCGGGGAAGCCGGATGTCGAGGATCACGCCGGCGGCGGTCGGGGCCTCGGGAGCCCACGCAGTTCGATGCCGACGCGACGCAGCAGCACGCCGATCACCTCGGTCGGGCGAGAGCGAGTACTGTCCGGCCCGAGTGAGACGATGCACGTCGCGACGAGCGCGACGGCGAGCCCGGTGGTGACGACGGCGAAGCGCGAGCCGTCCGGTGCCGCGCCGGAGTCGGGACGACGACCTCGCCGTCATGACGCTCGGCGCCGCGGCGGAGTCTTCGGGGGCGTAGAGCGCGCGGGCCAGCGCGCGGACGACATCGGCCGAGCGCGGGCCGAAGCTCAGGATCTCGGTGTCGGCCATGTCGATGACGCGGCGGTTGGCGCCGGCCGGGCGTCTGCGCGATCGCGGGGATGCGCTCGATCAGTCCGTCGACGCCGCCGACCGATTCCAGGCCGTCGGTCATCATGACGAGCACGTCGGGCTGCGCGGCGACGAGGGCCTCGGCCGTCATCGGCTTCATGCCCTCCCAGCCGATCTCGCCGGCGACGTCGACGCCGCCGACCGCGTCGATGAGCGAGTCGGCGCCGGAGTCCCGGCCGAAGATGTAGTACACGTTCGCGCTGCCGCGCACGTAGAGGAAGAGCATCCGCGGCCGATCGGCGACGTCGCGCCGGCGCGACTGCCGGCGATCTCGGCCTCGGCCGCCGCGATCTCGGCGTCGAGCCGCTCGCGTGAGGGCGTCGCCGCGCGTCGGCACGCCGAGCGCCGTCGGCGATCTCGCTGACGAGGTCGTCGATCGTGTCGAGGCGCCGCTCGCTCGAGATGACGACGACCGCGATGCCGGCATCGCGCAGCTGCTGACGCACCTCCTTCGGGCCGATCGTGGTGTCGGTGAGGATCACGGTCGGCGCGAGCTCGAGGATCGCCTCGGCGTTGAGCGTGTGCCCCGTCTTCGTGACGACGGGCAGGTCCTCCGTGCCGGCGAACGTCGTCGACGCGTCGCGGCCGACGACGTGATCGCCGAGGCCGAGGGCGAACACGGTCGCCGCGATCGTGCCGGAGATGTCGATCGGCAGGATGCGGTCGACATCGGTGATCTCGACCTCGCGGCCCTCGGCGTCCGTCGACCGTGACGGGGAGCGCGGGTGCGGTGTCGTCGTCGACGGGATCGATCGCCGCGGTCGGGAGGCAGGCGGTCGATGGTCCCTCTGCCGGCGCGCAGCGTCGGCGACGAGGTCGAGCGTCGGCGAGAGGAGCGTCGCGCCTCAGGGCAGGCGATGGACGCCGTGTCTGCTGCTGCCGCGGACTCGCGCAGCCGGTGAGTCCGAGGACCGCGACGGCAGCGAGGGCGAGGGACGAGAAGGCGTCGCATTAGGCAAGGCTAACCTAAAACTTGACGCAAGCCTGAGAGCGTGCCGTAGCGTCGAAGTCGGCCAGGTTAGCCAAGCCTAACCAATCCAGACCCGACTGCATCGCCGCACCGGCCCGCGGCGCTCTCTCGTGCGCCCGGACCGGTTCCTCCCGGAGATACCCGTGAATCCCGACAGTCCACGTCTCTCTCGCGAGATCTCCCTGCGCGCCAAGACCGTCGTCGTCCGCGCTGCTCGCCTTCCTGCTCGTGGTCGCCGGGGCGTCATCACCGCGCCCGCCGCCATGGCCGATGGTCCTGTCCCTCTCGGCGCCCGCCGTCCCGCGCGCAGGAGGCACGATCACGGTGACCGGGTCCGGGCTTCGCCGGCGGCGAGCCCCGGTATCTACCTCGGCGTCGGCCCTGCCGGACTCGCGCGGCTTCTACGCCGGATCGTCGCAGATGACCGACGTCGTGTGGATCGGCCCGGGCAACGTCGAAGGCGGCTCCGGGCAGCGAGCCGCACCGCCCCGCTCGGCGGCGATGGCACTTCAGCGTCACGATGACGGTCCCGGCGTACACCGACGGCAGCGAGTACGCCCTCTACGCATCGAAGGCGCACGGTCAGGGCATCGCCGACCAGAGCCAGAACACCACCGCGGCTCGTTCCTGGATGGCTGCCACCCCCGTGTCGACCACGACGACGCTGACCGTCTCGCCCTCGGGCTCGAGCACGACCGGCACCGACTACACGCTGTCGGCGACGGTGGCGCCCTCGGCAGCCGGCACCGTGACGTATTTCGCGACGGCGTGTCGCTCGGCTCCGCCGCCGTCGGGACGTCCGTGACCGACCGCGTGGCCGACGCGCGTCGACGGTGTCGCTGTCGGCGACGTTCGTCCCCGGCGACGCGACCGCCTTCGCGGGATCGACCTCTGGCCGCCGTCTCGTACGCGATCACCGCGCCCGCGCCGGCGGGCCCCACCGTGACCGTCTCGAAGACGACGGGACTGGATCCCGCGGGTGAGACCGTCACGGTCACGGGCACCGGGTTCCTCCCGAGCGCGCCGGCGACGAACGGTACGAGGCGGCCGCTGTCGGGCGCGTTCGCGCGGCACGTACGTCGTGTTCGGTAAGTTCCTCGACCACGTGGAAGTACGTCCGAGAGTGCCGCCGTCGCTCGGCGCGGAAGGTGCTCTCGCAGAAGTGGGGCGTGCTCGACGCCGATGTCGCGACGATCGGCGGCGCGAACGCCGGCGCGCATCGTCTCGGGCCGACGGCACGTTCGAGACGACGCTGACCGTGTCGGCGGCGAGGCGAACGACCTGCTCGCGGGCAACTACGGCATCTACACCTACGCCGGGCGGTGGCGCGGTGTACGCGCCGTTCGAGACCTACACGCCCGCTCGCCTTCGCAGCACGCTCCGGTGCCGACGGTGACGGTGTCCAAGACGACGGGCATCGGATCCCGCCGGTGAGACGGTCACGGTCCGCGGCACGGGTTTCGTTCCCGATGCCCCCGGCACCACGGGTACGCGTCCCCGCTGGCGGGCTCCTTCGCGGGCTGCGTACGTCGTGTTCGGCTCGTTCCTCGACACGTGGAAGCCGTCGGCGGGGGCACCGTCGTCCGCGCGCAAGATGCTCTCGAACGAAGTGGGGCGTGCATGCAGCGCAGATGGCGACGATCGGCGGCGCGATGCGCGCGGCGCGATCGAGATCACCGCCGCAGGCACGTTCGAGACGACGCTGACCGTCAGCGAGGCCGAAGAGGCGCTCGCCGGCGGCACTACGGCATCTACACGTACCCGGGCGGTGGTGCGACCTACGCCCCGTTCGAGACCTTCACGCCGCTCACCTTCGCCGGCGCCGCGCCGGTCGCCGCCCGTGACGCCGGTCGAGCCCACCCCCGCGACCCCCGCGGCGGCAGGCTCGCTGAGCTGGGCGATCTCGTCGTCGTTCTCGTCCTACATCACCGGTCCGATCGCGAAGGGCGCGATCGCCGTCTCGGGCGGCGCGACGCGTTCCGCGGGCGTGTTCCAGTTCGGCCAGGCGGCCGACGCGACCTACAACGCCGCCGACCGGCACCGGCACCGTCTCGTACTCGGGTGCCGTGCGCTTCACCGGTCACGGCGGCGTGCTCGACGTCACGATCGCGAACCCGCAGGTGCGCATCACCTCGGCCGGCTCGGCCGACGATCTACGTCACGAGCGGCGGCGCGCAGGTGCACTTCGCCGACCTCGACCTCGATGCGGCGACGCGGATCACGCTCGAACGGCGTCGTCACCTACGTCGCGGCGCCCGGCGACGCTCACCGCCGTCGGGCCGCAACCAGGTCCTGCAGGGCTACGCGACGACGCTCGACCGCGTGACCTTCACGATCGGCGCCGCGGGAGCCGCTCCGGCGGGCTCGACCGGCACGGTCGCGGCCGCTCCGCGTCCGACGCGCGATCCCGGCGACCCCGCCGGCGACCGACGGGCATCGAGCTCGACGAGGCGACCCTCGCGGCGCTCGGCGCGGGCGAGGCCGTCGACGGTCGACGGTCGCGGGCTTCCAGCCGAACGAGTCCGGGCATCAAGGTCGTCGTGTACTCGACGCCGATGCTGCTCGGCGACGTGACGGCGGATGCCTCGGGTGTCGCGACGTGGACGGGCAGCCTGCCGGCGACCCTCGCCGACGGCGAGCACACGCTGACCTTCCAGGGGTCCGTGGACCGCGGCATCCGGTTCACGCTCGCTCGCGGCGCGACCGCGCTCGAGGGCTGCACCGTCGAGTCGGCGCAGCCTGAGCTGGGGCTTCAAGGAGTCGTTCCGCACCTACATCGAGGGCATCGGCGGCGGCGGCTGGGAGCTCAGCCGACGTCGTCTACGAGTACCCCGAGTTCGTCTGGAGCGGCGGCACGGGCACCGTCGACGTCGAGACCCGCACGGGCCTCGTCGCGTACGGCGGCAGCCTCCGATTCTTCGGTCACGACGGCGCGCTCGACACGACGCTCACGAACGCGCGGCTCGAGCTCGCGGGCGACAGTCGGCTACGTCGTGTTCGACGTGACCGGCACCACGCAGGTCGGGCGAGCCCGTCGAGCAGGCCGGCGTGCGCTTCGCGGAGTTCGCGCTGCCCGATCTCGAGCTCACCGACGACGGGCCTCGTGCTCGACGCCCTGCCGGCGACGCTGACCGAGGCCGGCGCCGCTCGCCTTCGGCACGTACTCCGCGGGCGAGACGCTCGACGCGGTCACGGCCGTCATGCCGACGGGCGACGCGTGCGGTGCGGTCGCGGCAGCCGACGAGGAGGCCGTCGGCCGCCGAGGTGACCACGACGGCGGCCGTCGAGACGGAGTCCGCGCCGGTGTGGCCGTGGGTCGTCGGCGGGATCGTCCTGGTCCTCGTGATCGGCGCGAGCCGTCTGGCTCGTCATCGCCCGTCGCCGCGCATCGCACACGGCCTGATCTCGTGAGGGCGGCTGCCCGTCGGTGCCCGCCCCCGCGATCCCGTTCGCGGCGACCGGCGCCGCGCCAGGAGTGGGACAATGGACGCATGGCCGATCAGGCACCACCCCCCGAAGAACCCGCCGCGCGCGTCGAAGACCGCATCGAGTCCGTGCGCGTGCGTCGCGCACCCAAGATCTCGGTCTTCCTCGTCCTGGGCGCCGCGCTCGGCATCATCGTCGCGCTGATCCTCACCTTCGCGTTCGACGGGTCGGGCGACACGAGCCCCAACACGGGCCTCGTCTACTCGCAGGGTCAGGTGTTCGGCTTCCTCGCCCTCATCTGCGTGACAGTCGGAGTCGTGCTGGGCGCCGTCGTGGCGCTCGTCCTCGATCGCCGCTCGTCGCGGCACACGCGCGACGTCACGTGCGGACCACGTCGTCCGTCCACATCGACGAGCTGAGCGTCAGGCGAGCTCCGCGATGATCGGGTGGATCGCCGCGTCGAACGCGACGACATCCCCTCGCAGTCCATCGGTCACGGCGATCGTGAGCGCGCCGATCCACCACACGCCGCGCTGAGTGAGCGGCAGCACCTGCACGTTCAGCTCGAACGAGTGCGCGCGACGGCCGACCTGGCGCTCGTGCTCGGCGATCGCGCTGGCGTACGCGCGGTAGGCCGTGCCGCGTGCCCGAGCCGACGTCGCGCCGGTAGCGGGCGTTCGCCGACTGCGCGAACGCGACGGCTTCGGGCGCCGTGCGGCATGACGGCGGCGCGCAGCTGGTCGGCGCCCTCGATCGGCAGCGCGAGGAGCGTGTCGAACCCGTCGACGAGGTCGAGGGGCACCGGCGACGGGTTCGTGAGCGGCTCGACCGTCATGTCCCAGTACGTGCGCCACTGCGCCTCGAGGGCGCTCTGCGCTGCGGGGGCGCGGTCGTTGACGCGGGGCGGGATGCCGCGCAGGTGCGGCAGCTCATCGGGCGCGCTGATCCCGAGCACCTGCCGCAGATAGAGCGCGATGAGAACGGGCTGACCCGCGTCTTCGCGGATCAGCCATTCCGGAGTGCCGGCGCCGCCCATACCCAGATTGTAGGCCGCAGGCGTGGACGCGCGGAGGGACGGCCGGAGGGCCGGCATCCCGTGACGACGCGAACGGACAGAGTCGCCTCCCGCCGCAGGTAGGCTTGCGGTGTGGTCTCACCCACCAATCCCTACTCCGAGGCCGGCGTCGATACGGCTGCCGGCGATCTCGCCGTCGAACTCATGAAGTCGGCCGTGCGGCGCACGCACGGCCCCGAAGTGCTCGGGCGGCGTCGGCGGCTTCGCCGGCCTCTTCGACGCGAGCGCGCTGCGCGGCTACGCCAAGCCGCTGCTCGCGACGAGCACCGACGGCGTCGGCACGAAGGTCGCGATCGCCCAGGCGATCGACAAGCACGACACGATCGGGCTCGACCTCGTCGGCATGGTCGTCGACGACATCGTCGTGGTGGGCGCGAAGCCCCTCTTCATGACCGACTACATCGCGTGCGGCAAGGTCTTCCCCGAGCGCATCGCCGACATCGTCCGCGGCATCGCACAGGGCTGCTCCGAGACGGGCACGGCCCTCGTCGGCGGCGAGACCGCCGAGCACCCCGGTCTGCTCGGGGTCAACGACTACGACGTCGCGGGTGCCGCGACGGGTGTCGTCGAGGCCGACCGCATCCTGGGCGCCGAGCGCGTGCGCGACGGGGATGTCGTGCTGGCCCTCGCCTCCAGCGGTCTGCACTCCAACGGCTACTCGCTCGTGCGCCACATCGTCGCAGGCGCCGGCATCCAGTACGGCGACCTCGCGCCCGACCTCGGTGCCCACGGCACGACGTGGGGCGAAGCCCTGCTCGAGCCCACGCGCCTGTACACCTCGCCGCTCCTGCGACTCATCGCGCAGTTCGGCGACGGCGTGCACTCGCTCAGCCACGTCACGGGCGGCGGCATCGCCGCGAACCTCGCTCGCGTGCTGCCGCAGGACACGTGGGTCGACGTCGACCGCTCGACGTGGTCGCCGCCGCCCGTCTTCCGGGTGCTCGCCGACCTCGGCGGTCTCTCGCTCGAGAGCACCGAAGGCACCTGGAACCTCGGCATCGGCTTCCTCGCGGTCGTGGATGCCGCCACGGCGGACGCCGCGGCATCCGCTCTCGCCCACGAGGGCATCGCCACCTGGCCCGTCGGCACGGTGCGCAGCACGGGCCGTCCCGAGGGCGAATTCGAACAGGGCGCCAAGGGCGTCGACGGCGGGGCGGTCCGCCTCGTCGGCAGCTACAGCAGTAACGGAGCCGAGTAACACCCCATGTGCGGAATCATCGGGATGGTCGGTCGCGGCAACGTGAACCAGGAGATCTACGATTCGCTCGCCCTGCTGCAGCACCGCGGTCAGGACTCGACGGGCATCGCGACCGCCGAAGCGAACGGCGTCTTCCACATGCACAAGGCGAAGGGCCAGGTGCGCGAGGCGTTCCGCACGCGCGACATGCGGGCGCTCCTCGGCGAGATCGGCCTGGGCCACGTCCGCTACGCGACGCAGGGCACCGCGTCCAACGAAGAAGAGGCGCAGCCCTTCTACGTCAACGCGCCCTACGGCATCGTGCTCGTGCACAACGGCAACCTCACGAACACGCGCGAGCTGACGCAGGAGCTGTTCCACAAGGACCGCCGTCACCTCAACACGTCGAGCGACACCGAGCTGCTCGTCAACGTCCTCGCGAACGAGCTGCAGGCGTCGATCTCGGGAGTCGAGCTCGCACCCGACGAGATCTTCCAGGCCGTCACCCGAGTGCACGAGCGCGTCGAGGGTTCGTACGCCGCGATCGCGCTCGTCGCCGGCTACGGCCTGCTCGCGTTCCGCGATCCCTTCGGCATCCGCCCGCTCATCCTCGGCACCCGCCAGGCCCCCGACGGCTCGTACGAGTGGGTCGTGGCATCCGAGTCCCTCGTGCTCGAGAACGGCGAGTTCGAGGTCGTCCGCGACGTGATGCCGGGCGAGGCCGTCTTCATCGACCTCGAGGGCCACCTGCACACGAAGCAGTGCGCGCCGGATCCGAAGCTCGTGCCGTGCTCGTTCGAGTACGTCTACCTCGCTCGCCCGGACTCCGTCATGAACGGCATCTCGGTCTACGAGGCGCGCCTGCGCATGGGCGACCGCCTGGCGGACACGATCGCGAAGTACACGCCCACGGGCGCGATCGACGTCGTCATGCCGATCCCGGACTCGTCGCGCCCGGCTGCCATGCAGGTCGCCCGCAAGCTCGGCATCGAGTACCGCGAGGGCTTCTACAAGAACCGCTACGTCGGCCGGACGTTCATCATGCCGGGGCAGGCGGTGCGCAAGAAGAGCGTGCGACAGAAGCTCAACGCCATGTCGAGCGAGTTCAAGGGCAAGAACGTGCTGCTCATCGACGACTCCATCGTGCGCGGCACGACGTCGAAGGAGATCATCCAGATGGCTCGGGATGCCGGTGCCAAGTCGGTCACGTTCGCCTCGGCCGCGCCGCCCGTCCGCTTTCCCCACGTGTACGGCATCAACATGCCCTCGCGTCACGAGCTCGTCGCCTATGGGCGGACGATCCCCGAGATCGCCGAGGAGCTCGGCGCCGACTACATGGTCTACCAGGAGGTCGAGGACCTCAAGGCCGCGATCCTCGAGGGCTCGGACGTCGACGACCTCGACATGAGCTGCTTCGACGGCCGGTACATCACGGGCACCGTGAGCGAGGAGTACCTGGCGTGGGTCGAGGGATCCCAGGAATCCTGAGCCGACTACCCTGGGTGAAGTGAGTTCGATCCCCGCCAGGCCGCTGTGGCGGGGTCGAGCCCTCGCGGTCCTGGGGATCGTGCTGTTCGCGTTCTCGCTGCGGTCTGCCGTGGCATCCTTCTCCCCGGTCCTGAGCCAGGTCTCGGCCGACTTCGCGATGCCTGCGGCGATCGTCGGTCTCATCGGCACCGCTCCCCCGGTCTGCTTCGCCGTGTTCGGCATCCTGACCCCGGCTCTCGAGCGACGGCTGGGCCTCGAGCGCCTCGCGGTCGCGGCGATGGCTGTCGCCGCGATCGGCCTCGTCGCGCGCGGCCTCGCGGTCGACTCGATGACGCTGCTCGCCGCGACGGGGCTCGTCTTCGCCGCCGTCGGCGTGGGCAACATCCTGCTCCCGCCGCTCGTCAAGAAGTACTTCCCCGATCGCATCGGGCTCATGACGACGATCTACTCCACGACGATGGCGTTGTCGACGTTCCTGCCGCCGCTCGTCGCCGTGCCGATCGCCGACGCCTCGTCGTGGCGCGTCTCGCTCGGGCTGTGGGCGGTCTTCGCGGTGCTGGCGACGATCCCGTGGATCATGCTCCTCATTCGCGAGCGCGGCGGAGCCGACGTCGACATCGAGCGGCCGAACGCGCGGGTCTTCGGCCGGATGTGGCGCCTGCCGCTCGCGTGGGCGATCCTGGTCGGCTTCACCGTCTCGGGCACGCTCGCCTACGTCGCGTTCGCGTGGCTGCCCGAGATCCTGATCGACACCGCGGGCGTGACGCCGGCGCAGGCGGGCGCGCTGCTGTCGCTCTTCGCGGTCGTCGGGCTTCCGTCGTCCCTCCTCGTCCCGATCCTCGTCGTGCGCTTCAACGCGACGCGCACGCTGTTCGGCGTCGCGGTCGTCACGGGTCTGGCCGGGATCGCGGGTCTGCTTTTCGCTCCGCAGGTCGCACCGTGGCTGTGGGTCGTGCTGCTCGGCGCGGCGCCGCTGCTCTTCCCGCTGACGCTCGTGCTGCTCGGCCTGCGTGCGCGCACGCACGAGGGCGCCGTCGCGCTGAGCGGCTTCGTCCAGAGCGTCGGCTACGCGATCGTGGCGCTGTTCCCCGTGGGCATCGGCATCCTGCACGAGGCGACGGACTCGTGGACGGGCCCGCTCATCGTGCTGGCGGGCGTCGTCGCCGCAGCGATTCCCGCGGGCTTCGTCGCGGCACGCCCGCACACGATCGAGGACGAGTGGGAGCACCGCCACGGAGCGTGGTGATCGCGCTCACCAGACGTGACGCGCCCGGCTCACGCGCTCAGGCAGAGCAGACGGACGCCCCGGACGGGCGCTGCACGAATCGAGTCGGAGAGCCGCTCTCAGGCCGTCTCTTCCTCGTACTCGTCGGCATACTGATCAGCCCACTTGTCGACGTATTCGTCGTCGGCGGGATGACCCAGCTCACGCTCCAGAGCGTGAGTAGTTCACGCTCGGGCTGTAAGACTTGAGTTCACGGGCGATCTTCGTGTGCTTCGCCTTCTGACGGCCACGCCCCATATGCGAGACCCCCTCATTTCTGAGTGGCGGGCCTGTGCGGGCGCCCGCGCTGATGTCGTCCGGCTTCGAGGCCGGTAAGAGTAGCATTCAGGATACCACGGAGCCCCCGGGCCCCGGCCGCTCCGGTGGTCTCGCGCACGGCGCAGAAGGGCGAAGACGCATGAGTGAAGAAGCACCTGCAGACGATCGCAGTGAGGCGGGTGCCGCACGCGGCGCCGTCATCGTCGGGGCCATTCCGGGGCAGTCTCCGCGGGTCCTGATCGAAGCCGCTCGGTACGCAGAACTCCTTCAGGTGCACCTGCTCGTCGTCCACGTCGACGTCACCCGATTCGTGACGTACGAGGACCCCGACGGGTACGTGCACTCCGCGCCGATCGACATCGACATGTCGTCGGGCGAGGGGGCGCTCGCCGATGTGACCAACGCGGCGTCGGACGTTCTCGAGGGCCGCGCCCTCACGTGGAGCGTGCGCCAGCTCGTCGGCGATCCTGCGCTCGCGATGAAGCATCTCGCCGAGCAGGTCGACGCGCGGCTGCTCGTCATCGGCACGCGACGCCGCGGCATCGGCGAGTCGATCCGCGAGTTCTTCACAGGGTCGGTGGCCGCGCGCCTCGCGCATCGGCAGCATCGCCCGATCCTCGTCGTGCCGCTGGGCGAGCCCATCGAGGACGACGAGGACATCTGGCCCTCCTGACACGACGATGCCCCCGCCCGGACGCGGGCGGGGGCATCGTGCGAGGCATCAGCGCTGCAGCGACCGAGTGAGCGTGCGCGCGGCCTCGTCGAGCGTCCGCTCGAGGTCGTCGACGATGGAGCCCGCGAGCTCTCCGCCTCGGGCGACGTAGCTGCGCAGATCGCTGCGGACGCGGGCGCGGAAATCGCTCACGAGCGCATCGGCGCGGTGGAGCTGCTCGCGGCTGCGCGCGCGGGCGTCGTCGGAGTCCTCGGTCGTCACCCGCGCCTCGGCGTTCTCGGCGCGGCTGGCCGCGGCGAGATCGGCGCGCAGGCTCTTCATCGCCTCGCGGACGCTCCCGCGGACTTCGTCGGCGATGAGGCGCACGCTGTCGGTGAGGCCGGCTTCGATGCCCTCGAGGTCGCCCTGCCGGGCGGACACCTCGGCACGGCCGGCCTCCGTGATCTCGTAGACGGTCTTGCGGCCGTCGACGGACTTCGTCACGAGGCCCTCCTCCTCGAGCTTCGCGAGGCGCGGATACACCGTGCCGGCGCTCGGGGTGTACGTGCCGCCCGTGCGGTCCGACAGCGCCTGCATGATGTCGTACCCGTGGCGCGGGCCCTCGTCGAGCAGGTTCAGCAGGTAGAGGCGCAGATCGCCGTGCGAGAAGACGGGGGCCATCACCACTCCTCCTCGTCGAGTCCGGCCTCGTCGAGTCCGGCGGTGGACTCGGGGGCCGCCGAGGCATCCGCCCCCACCGCGTCGCGGCGCAGGACCGTGACGTCGCCCGAGACGGAGTTCGCCCGCACATCGACGAACATGCCGCTGAGCTCGCCTGCCGAGCCGGCGTAGTTGGTCAGCGGGCCCGTGCCCTTGCCCGAGCGCACGACGCCGTCGATCTGCACGCGGCCGCTCACGCTGCGCACGACGTAGTTGGCCGGGAGGCCATCGTCGAGGCGGATCGTCGAGCTGCCGCTCACGGTGTTGAGGCTGACGGCGTGGATCGGCCCGGTCGAGTCGACGACCATGGCGCCCGACACCGTGTCGATCGTCGCCTTGCGTGACGGCGCCCGTCGCGGCCACATCGCCCGAGACGCTGTTGCGCGGAGATCGCGCCCTCGAGACCGCGCACCTGCACGTCGCCCGAGACGGCGTTGACCACGAGATCGCCCGTGAGCCCGTCGACGATGATGTCGCCCGACACGGTGTTCAGGCGCGCGTCGTCGCGGATGCCGGCGACGAGCGCACTCGCCGAGACGACGCCGAGGTTGAGCGAGACGTCACGGGGGACCGCGACGCTGATCTCGGCCCTGGGCCCGCCGGCTCCGAAGTTGCGGAACACCTCGAGGAAGTTGTCCCAGCGCAGCTGCGGGTGGTCGATCTCGACGGCGTCGCCGGTCACCTCGATCCGCAGGTCCTTGACCGTGACACCGTGCACCTCGATGCGGACGCCGGGCTCGTCGTGCGCGATGACGTCGATCTGGCCGCCGACGAGGCCGACCTTGAGCGAGCGCACCGTCTCGATGTCGATGACGCGTGTCTCGCCGGGGTGGATGATCCACTTCTCGAAGGTCATCTTCTCCTCCTGGGGGGTGTAGTCGAAGTCACGATATATCGCGATGTGGCGACGCTAACACGATATATCGCGATCGGCAAGCACTCCTCGCTTGACCTTGCCGCTGACGTCAACCTTTAGCGTGGTCTCGAACGGAGGGAGGCCGGCGATGGAGTGGTCGATACAGCAGATCGCGAAGCTCGCCGGCACGACGAGTCGCACACTGCGGCACTACGACCAGCTGGGCCTGCTGGCGCCGTCGCGCATCGCCGCGAACGGCTACCGGCACTACGACGAGGCGGCGCTCGTGCGCCTGCAGCGGATCCTTCTGCTGCGCGAGCTCGGGCTGGGCCTCGAGCAGATCGCGGCAGGTGCTCGACCGGGGCGAGCCCGAGGAGACCGCACTCGAAGGCCACCTCGCGTGGCTCACACAGGAGCAGACCCGGCTGACGCGCCAGATCGCGTCGGTCGAATCCACGATCATCGCATTGAGAGGGGGTGAACAACTCATGGCAGAGAAGATGTTCGACGGCTTCGACCACTCGCAGTACAAGGAAGAGGTCGAAGAGCGCTGGGGCAAAGAGGCCTATGCCGCAGGCGACACCTGGTGGCGCGGCATGGACGGCGAGGGCCGCGCGGACTGGAAGGAGCAGACGGCCGCGTTGGCGAGCGACTGGTCCGACGCGGCCGCGCGGGGGATCGACCCCGCCGGCGACGAGGCGCAGCGGCTCGCCGAGCGCCACGTCGAGTGGCTGACCGGGATCCCGGGGACGCCCGCGCGCGATCCCGGCGCGCGGAAGGCCTACGTCATCGGCCTGGGCGAGATGTACGTCGCCGACCCGCGGTTCGCCGCGAACTACGGAGGCTCTGACGGCGCCGAGTTCGTCAGCGCGGCGCTGCGCGTCTACGCCGACGCCCGCCTGTAGGCAGAGACAGCGGATGCCGCGACCGACGGTCACGGCATCCGCTGCTCTTGGGGGATCAGGTGCGACGGCTGCCGCTGATGAGGCGGAACAGAAGCACGATGAGTGCGATGACACCCACGATCAGCGCGACCCACAGGAGCCAGCTGAGCGCCTCGCCCAGGCCTCCGACGATGGCGAGCACGATCGCGACCACGATGATGATGATCAGCGCGATGTTCATGAAGTTCTCCTTCTCTGTCCGGAGCGAGGCGAACGCTCCGGTGTGCCTCGTGGGCACGGCAACACACTCCCATGGGGCGATCGCGCGGAGCGAGGGGTTGCGCGCGTACCGGCGACGATGGTACGAAAGCCGCCCTGTCAAGCCCTTCCACGGGTCTCCCGGCTTCCCTACCTTCGGGTGAGACGCGAGGAGGACGCCATGCCCAGCGGACGTGGATCGAACAGTCTGAAAGACCCTGAACTGTACGAGGAGCTGCGCGACGAGGGCGCGTCGAAGGAGAAGGCGGCCCGCATCTCGAACGCGGTCGCACGCGACGGAGCGAGCGCCGTCGGACGTCGTGGGGGCGAGTCGGGGGACTACGGGGGGTGGACCGTGGCCGAGTTGCGCAAACGGGCGAAGCAGCTGGGTCTCACGGGATACTCGGGCAAGCGCAAGGCGGAGCTCATCACGATGCTCCGGAACCACTGATCCGCCGCGTCCCGGGCCTCGTCCGCGTCACGCCGGGTGAGGATCCCGGCTACGGGCGCATCCGTTCCGGGCGAGGATTCCGCTACGGGACGCCGTCGGGCGAGCCCCTGGCCGACGACGAGCGCGAGCGCATCGAGGCGCTCGTCATCCCGCCCGCATGGACGGACGTCTGGATCTGCGTGGACCCGCGCGGCCACATCCAGGCGGTCGGCACCGACGACGCCGGTCGGCGCCAGTACCTGTACCACCCGCAGTGGCGCGAACGCCGCGACCGGGGCAAGTTCGCCCGCGCGCTCGCGCTCGCCGAAGCGCTGCCCGGCGCGCGCCGGCTGGTCACGCGGGCCTTGCGCCGCACGGAGCTCGACCGCGAGAAGGTCCTCGCGGTCTCCTTCCGGCTGCTCGACGCCGGCGCGCCGCGGATCGGATCCGCCCGCTACCTCGAGCGGCACGGCAGTCGGGGGCTGACGACGCTCCAGAGACGGGATGCCTCGGTCGAGGCATCCGTCGTGACCCTCTCGTTCCCCGGCAAGAGCGGCAAACAGGCACTCATCGAGATCGACGACGCCGATCTGGCCGAGGCCGTCGCCGCGCTCGTGCAGGGTCGCCCGCGGTCGTCGCTGCTCGCCTACCGGAATGGGGGCCGGCGCGTGCCGCTCAAGCCATCCGAGGTGAACGACCACGTGCGCTCGCTCACGGGCGGCGCGTTCACGGCGAAGGACTTCCGGACGCTGCACGGCACGATCGTCGCGGCTGAGGCGCTCGCCCGCATCGGTCCGGTCGGCACCGAGCGCGAGCGCAGGGCTGCTGAGCGGCTCGCGGTCGGAGCCACCGCCGATGCGCTCGGCAACACTCCGGCGGTGGCGCGTGGCAGCTACATCGACCCGCGTGTCTTCGCCCGCTTCGCGCAAGGTCACGTGCTCGAACTCGGGGTCTCGCCCGAATCCGCCATCCGGGCGCTGCTCGGCGGCGAGAAGGCCCGCAGGGGGGACCGCGGCAAGCGGGGCACGCGGTAGGCCGGGACGGCGTGGACACCATGGAATACTGGGAGCCGATACATTCTCGTATCGGCGTGGTTGCTCGCACAGCGTCGAGCGCAGGCCACGGCATCCTTCACCACCGCAGAGGCAGCCCGTGTCGAACCTCGCCGTCCTGAGTCTGCGCAACCGCGCCCTCATCGCCCTCATCACGATCGTCGCGGCGATCTTCGGCGGACTCGCGCTGACGAACCTCAAGCAGGAGCTCATTCCGTCGATCGAGTTCCCCGCGCTCATCGTCGTGTCGACGTACCCTGGCGCGTCTCCCGAGGTCGTCAACAACGACGTGTCAGGTCCGATCGAGGCCGCGATCCAGGGTGTTCCCGGGCTCGAGGCGAGCACCGCCACGAGCACGACCAACGCCTCGATCATCCAGGCGTCGTTCGCCTACGGCACCGATCTTGCGACCGCCGAGCAGAAGATGACGCAGGCGATCAACCGCATCTCGTCGCAGCTGCCCGACGGCGTCGAGCCGAACGTCCTGTCGGCGAGCATCGACGACTTCCCCGTCATCCAGGTGGCCGTCACGGGCTACTCCGATCGCCGAGGCGATCCAGGCCCAGCTCGAGGCGACCGTTCTGCCCGATCTCGAAGATGTCGAGGGCGTCAACGCGGCCCAGATCGTCGGCGGCGTGGGACAGCGGATCACGATCACGCCCGACCAGGCGGCGCTCGTCGGCGGCGGGATACACGCAGCAGGCGATCCGCGATGCCCTCGACCAGAACGGCGTCCTGTTCCCCGGCGGCCAGATCACCGAGAACGACCAGACCCTCACGGTGCAGACCGGTACGAAGATCACCTCGCTGGAGGAGCTCGCGGCCCTGCCGCTCGTCCCGTCGGACGCGACCCAGTTCCAGGCCGGACCCCTCACGATCGCGGACGTCGCGACCGTCGAGCAGACGCAGGATCCCATCACGTCGATCTCGCGCGTGGACGGCGAGCCCGCGCTCACGATCGCCGTCACGAAGCTGCCGTCGGCCAACACGGTCGACGTCTCGAAGGGCGTGCTCGCGGTCCTTCCCGAGCTCGAGAAGGACCTCGACGGTGCGACGTTCACCGTCGTGTTCGACCAGGCCCCCTACATCCAGCAGTCGATCGAGACGCTCGCCGTCGAGGGCCTGCTCGGCCTCGTCTTCGCCGTGCTCGTCATCCTGCTGTTCCTGATGTCGGTGCGCTCGACCCTCGTCACGGCGATCTCGATCCCGACGAGCGTGCTCATCACCTTCATCGGCATCCAGGTCTTCGGCTACTCGCTCAACATCCTCACCCTCGGTGCCCTCACGATCGCGATCGGACGCGTCGTCGACGACTCGATCGTCGTGATCGAGAACATCAAGCGCCACTACGTCGGCGACGCCGACAAGAAGGCGTCGATCCTCCTCGCGGTGCGCGAGGTCGCGACGGCGATCACGGCCTCGACCATCACGACGGTCGCGGTGTTCCTGCCGATCGCGTTCGTCGGCGACATCACGGGCGAGCTCTTCCGGCCCTTCGCCCTCACGGTCACGATCGCGATGGTCGCCTCGCTGCTCGTCGCGCTGACGATCGTGCCGGTGCTCGCGTACTGGTTCCTGCGTCCGGGCAAGGCGCTCCTCGATGACGAGGGGCGCGCGATCGACCCCGAGCACGAGGAGGCCCCGCCGACGCGGCTGCAGAAGGGCTACCTGCCGATCCTGCGGTGGACGCTCAAGCACTCGGCCGTCACGCTCCTGCTCGCGGTGCTCGTGCTGGCCGGCACGGTCGCCGTCGCGCCGTTCATGAAGACGAACTTCCTCGGCGACTCGGGCCAGAACACCTTCACCATGACGCAGTCGATCGGCGCGGCGCCGAGCCTCGAGGCCGAGTCGGCCGCGGCGGAGAAGGTCGAGGCGGCCCTGCTGGACGTGCCGGGGCATCGAGACCGTCCAGGTGTCGATCGGCTCGAGCGGATCGGCCCTGCGCGACGCGTTCACAGGCGGCGGCAGCGGCGTCACGTACTCGATCACGACCGACGCCGACGCCGACCAGGTGCAGGTGCGCGCGGACGTGCAGGAGGCCGTCGCCGACCTCGAGGGCGTCGGCACCATCACGATCGCGGCGGCGGGTGGCGGTTTCGGCTCGACCGACATCGAGGTCGACGTCACGGCGCCCGATTCCGCGACGCTTCAGGAGGCGACGGATGCCGTCGTCGACGCCGTGTCGGGTCGCGACGGCATCGGCCAGGTCTCGAGCAACCTCTCGGCATCCCTGCCGTTCATCTCGGTCACGGTCGACCGCGACAAGGCCGCGTCGCTCGGCCTCTCGGAGGTCGCGGTCGGTGCGCTCGTGTCGAACACGATGCAGCCGCAGCGGATCGGCTCGGTCGAGATCGACGACTCGGGACTCACCGTCTACCTCGCCGCCTCGCAGACGCCGCTCACGATCGACGAGCTGCGCGAGCTGACGGTGCCCAGCGCCGTCGGGCCGATCCCGCTCTCGGATGTCGCGACCGTCGAGGAGAGCGAGGGCCCGACGTCGATCACGACGCAGCGCGGCCAGCGCACGGCGACCGTGACCGTCACTCCTTCCACCGACGACCTCGCGACGGCGACCGCCTCGGTCACCGCGGCCATCGACGAGGCCGAGCTGCCTGCGTCGGCCGACGCAGCCCTCGGCGGCGTCGTGACGCAGCAGGGCGAGGCGTTCTCGCAGCTCGGGCTCGCTCTCCTCGCCGCGATCCTCATCGTCTACATCGTCATGGTCGCGACCTTCAAGTCGCTGCGACAGCCGCTGCTGCTGCTCGTCTCGGTGCCCTTCGCGGCGACCGGTGCGATCCTGCTGCAGATCGCGACGGGCGTGCCCCTCGGCGTCGCCTCGCTCATCGGCGTGCTGATGCTCATCGGCATCGTCGTGACGAACGCGATCGTCCTCGTGGACCTCGTGAACCAGTACCGGCTCAAGGGCCTGTCGGCCCACGACGCGACGATCGCCGGCGGATCCCGGCGCCTGCGCCCGATCCTCATGACGGCGCTCGCGACGATCTTCGCGCTCACCCCGATGGCGCTCGGCATCACGGGTCACGGCGGTTTCATCTCGCAGCCGCTCGCGATCGTCGTGATCGGCGGCCTCGTGTCGTCGACCGTCCTGACGCTGCTCGTGCTGCCGACGCTCTACAACCTCGTCGAGGGGGCCAAGGAGCGCCGGACGGCGCGTCGGGCCGCCAAGGTCGCGCCGGCCGTCGCGGAGGGAGAGGCGGATGCCGAGCTCGCGCTCGCCGGCGCCGCGTCGTCGGCGGACGTGTTCCAGACACGGCGGGAGCGCCGGGCCGCACTCGCGACGGGTGCCATCTCGGTCCTCGGCGCGAGCAGCGAAGCGGTGGACTCGCCTGAAGCGGTGGACTCGCCTGAAGAGGCAGACGCGCCGTCCACGGACGAGCCTGCAGCGGACGAGCCGCCTGCGGGCGACGAGCCTTTCGAGGCGGACGAGCCGGAGGCGGACGAGAGCGCAGAGGACGCACCGAACGCCGATGAGATCGAAGCCGACGGAGCCCGGCCCGCCGAGGGGTCTGCGATGGTGGCAGAGGCCGGGGAGCCGGACGCCGTGGCCGATCCCGAGACGGCGGCGGATGCCGAGGACGAGGCAGTCGACGCTGAGGCCGAAGAATCCACGCCGGGGCAGGATCGGCCCGACTCCGACGACCCTCGCACGGACGCGTGAGCGAGAACGGCTGACCCGACACACACGATTCCCCTGCGGCGCTCGCGGCGCTGCAGGGCGTGCGCCTCGGGTTGTGCCACGCGTCCATCGTCGATGCGTCCGCGGGGGTCTTCTCAGGTCCATTCGGTAAGGTGGATCCCGTCGGCTCTGGACACCGCGTTGATCCGCGGATGGGTTTGTGAGTCCAAGGGGCCGATGGTGGAGGCGAAATCGCCTCGACGACCATCATGAATGGCCCCCGGCCGACGATTGTCCGGGTTACTCCGTGCCGCACGAGCGGCCGCCGCATCGCGGTGATCGAGGAGTGCTGTTCTCATGCGAGAAACCCAGAAGGACATCACCATGCCCAAGAGCAAGAAACCGGCCGGCGGGCGCCCCGCCAAGAACTTCGAGCCGCGCTACGGCGAGAAGAAGACCTCGTTCCAGGATCGCAAGCACCGCACCGACGCGCCTCGCGCGGGTGCGTCGAAGCCGGGCAGCAAGAGCCCCGGTCACCGCGGCTACCGCCCCGAGGCCGAAGCGCCGACCAAGCGCCGCTGGACCGCGCAGGAGCGCGCAGGGCGCGACGAGGCCCGCGGCATCCGCAACCACCCGACCGGTGACCGCCCGCGGTTCGACCGCGATGCGCGTCCGGAGCGCGCGGAGCGTCCTCGTTCGACGACTCCGGGATGCGCGTCCGGCGCGGGATGAACGTCCTCGTATGACCGGGATGCGCGTCCGGCGATGAGCGTCCTCGTTATGACCGGGATGCGCGTCCGGCCGAGCGTCCTCGTTACGACCGGGATGCGCGTCCGAGCGCGCGGAGCGTCCTCGTTACGACCGGGATGCGCGTCCGGCGCGCGCGGAGCGTCCTCGTTACGACCGCGATGCGCGCCCGGCGCGCGCCGAGCGTCCTCGTTACGACCGCGACGCCCGCCCGGCGCGCGCCGAGCGTCCGTCGACCGACAGCCGTGCGCCGCGCCTCGACCGGGTCGACCGCGACAGCCGCCGCTCGTTCGGCGACGCGCGTCCGTCCTACCGCCGCGACGAGCGTGCCCGCTACGACCGAGACGACCGTGCTCCGCGCCGCGACGACCGCGGCCAGCGCCGCGATCAGGCCGTCCGGCCTGACCGCTCGAACTGGAATGCAAAGCCCGCCCGCACCGCCGAGCATGACCAGCGGGTCGACGTCGTCCACGAGCGGCTGCAGGCCCAGGCCGTGCAGGCGGGCGATGTCGCGGACCTGACGTTCGCCGACCTGGGATTGGGCGAGAACATCGTCCGGACCCTGTCGGACCTCGGCGCCGACCGCCCGTTCCCCATCCAGGCCGCGACGATCCCCGCGATCATCGCCGGCCGCGACGTGCTCGCTCGCGGCCGCACCGGCTCGGGCAAGACGATCGCGTTCGGCGCCCCGCTCGTCGAGTCGATCCTGCGCAGCCAGGCGCGTGAGCGCCGCGAGTACGGCCGCAAGCCGAAGGCGATCATCCTCGCCCCGACGCGCGAACTCGCGCTGCAGATCGACCGGACGATCCAGCCGATCGCCCGCAGCGTGGGCCTGTTCACGACACAGATCTACGGCGGCGTGCCGCAGGGCCGCCAGGTCGGCGCGCTCCGCAAGGGCGTCGACATCGTCATCGGCACCCCGGGTCGAATCGAAGACCTCATGAAGCAGGGCAAGCTCGACCTCTCCGACATCCGGATCGCGGTGCTCGACGAGGCCGACCACATGTGCGACCTCGGATTCCTCGAAGGCGTCCAGACGATCCTGCGCGCGACGGCAGAGGGCAGTCAGAAGCTGCTCTTCTCGGCCACGCTCGACCGTGAGGTCGCCGCCCTCGTCGACGAGTTCCTCGTCGAGCCCGCCGTGCACGAAGTGGCCGGCGAGGACCAGGAGTCCTCGACGATCGACCACCGCGTCCTCGTGATCGAGCACCGCGACAAGGCCGAGATCCTCGACTCGCTCGTCTCGCGCGACGGCAAGACACTCGTGTTCGCCCGCACGCGCGCCTATGCCGAGATGCTCGCCGAACAGTTCGAGGACGCCGGCATCAACGCCGTCGCGCTCCACGGCGACCTCAACCAGGCCAAGCGCACGCGCAACCTCGAGCGTCTGACGTCCGGCCGGGTCAACGTGCTCGTCGCGACGGACGTCGCTGCCCGAGGCATCCACGTCGACGACATCGACCTCGTCGTGCAGGCGGACCCGCCCGACGAGTACAAGACCTACCTGCACCGGTCGGGCCGGACGGGTCGCGCGGGCCGCTCGGGTACCGTCGTCACGCTGATCACGCGTCAGCGTCGCCGCCGGATGACCGAGATGCTCGACCGTGCCGAGATCGAGGCGCCCTTCGAAGATGTCCGCCTCGGCGACGACCTGCTGGAGGAGCTCTCGGGTCGGCAGGCAGCGAACGTCGACGCCTGACGTCGTCTGAAGGCCCGGTCCTCGCGAGGGCCGGGCCTTCAGCGTTCCTTCGGATGGTTCAGATCCGGGTGGTTCAGATCGGGTGGTTCAGTTCCCGTGGTTCAGACCCGGGTGGTTCGGACGAGAGGATCGAGCACCCGGGAATCAGAAGAGCAGGCCGGGGGCGTTCGCCTCGCCGACGATCACGGTACGTCGGCCCCGCGAGGTCGTCACGACGCGGCTCGCGTTCGCGCTCGCCCGGCTCGCGAGGCCTGGGACGGCGGACCTCGGCCGGCCGTCGTCGTCCTCGGCATGGCCGTCGAGGCCGTGCACGCGCAGCAGCGGCCGCACGCGCTTGGCGAGCCACGAGCGGTAGGCCTTCGGTGCCGTCGTCGAGACGCCGGGATACAGGCCACGATAAGACGACAGCAAGCTCGGGATGCTCGCGCTCGAGCCACTGCAGGAACCAGCCCTTCGCGCCTGGCCGCAGGTGCAGCGCGCCGAAGACGACGCGCACGGCACCCGCCGCCTTGATCTGCCGAAGGGCGAAGTCGATCGCAGCGATCGAGTCCGTCAGGTGCGGGACGATCGGCATGAGGAAGACCGTGACGCGGAACCCGGCATCCGTCGCCGCCCGCACGGTCTCGAGGCGGGCCGCCGCGCTCGGTGTGCCCGGCTCGAGCAGCTTCTGCAGCTCGTCGTCGAAGACCGCGATCGACATCGCGATCGAGACGCGGACGGATGCGGCGGCCTCGGACAGCATCGGCAGGTCGCGGCGCAGCAGCGTGCCCTTGGTGAGGATCGAGAACGGCGTGCCCGAGTCGGTGAGGGCCGACACGATGCCGGGCATGAGGCGGTAGCGTCCCTCGGCCCGCTGATACGGGTCGGTGTTCGTGCCGAGCATGACGGGCTCACGCCGCCAGGTGGCCCGGGCGAGCTCGCGTCGCAGCACGTCGGCGACATTGATCTTGACGACGATCTGCGAGTCGAAGTCCCGGCCCGCGTCGAGATCGAGGTACTCGTGGGTGCCGCGCGCGAAGCAGTAGGTGCACGCATGGCTGCAGCCGCGATAGGGGTTGATCGTCCAGTCGAAAGGCATCGCCGACGCGCCGGGCACGTGGTTGAGCGCGGACTTGCACAGCACTTCGTGGAACGTCATGCCCGCGAACTCGGGCGTCGTCACAGACTGCACGAGACCATTGAGCTGCTCGAGTCCGGGCAGTGCCGCGGCATCCGGCACGCCCAGCTCTTGTCCCTGCCATCGCATGGATCAGAGTCGAACAGAAATACGAAACTAAGTCAACACGCGCACGACCATTATTCGTATGGAGAGAAGATTCTCATCTGGTTTCCCTGGTGTCCACGCGATCCTCGGCGCCACAATGGCGTGGTGACGGCGCCCGCACGGCACGAGCCCACGCTGTCCCGCCGCGCCGCTCGGGCGCTGCGGGAGCGTGCCGCTCGGCGCGCTGCCGTCGAAGGCCGGCCGTCCCCGGAGCGGCGAGGACGGACCCGTGCCCGTGCCGCGACGCGCGCGGGGGCGCGACGGGCGGCCGAGCAGGCCGAGCGAGAGGCCCGGAGGGTCGAGACGGAGGCGGATGGCGAGGCGCGCGCGCTCGCTGACACCGCAGCCCATCCGCATTCCGCGAGTTCCGCCGCGGCGCTCCTGCGCCCCGGCCGCCCGCCCCGTCGGCACCGGCCTCGTGATCCACCTCGCGCCCGCGAGCCTCGATCCGCCTCCCCTGCCGTGTCGGACCCGTCGGACGCCGACGTCTCGATCGGGGCGGACGGAGCGGGCCCGGTCGCATCCGACCTCGAAGAGCTCGTGGACGCGATGGCCACCGTGCAGTCGGCCAGCTCGCCGACGTCGACGCCTCCGTCGCTCCTCTCGAGGTCCGAGCAGCTGCTCGACATCGGCACACTGCCCCGCATCCTGCCGGCGCGTCATGCGCGCGTCGGGATGTTCGGGCGCATCGCGCTGGGCGCCGGATTCCTCATCGGGGCGTCGCTCGTGGTCGTATCCGCCTCGGCGATGACGTCGGCGCTCGCGCCGCCTCGCGAGGCGATGCTCGCCGAGCGCGCGTCCGCTTCCGCTCCCCAGGTCGCTCCGCCGGCCAGCGGGCTGCCGCGCGAGGCGACCAGTGAACCGTACGGAGCGTCGCCGTGCACCCCCAGGCCGCCCTGGCCGATCCCGTGCTCATCGACCTCTGCGCGGACCCCGTCTTCACGGCAGCGCTCGCGGCGGGAGACGATGCGGCGACGATCGCCGCGGTCGGCGGCGCCGTGCGCTTCCGCGAGGCCGTCGCGGCGGGGCGGGCGCCGTGCGTCTCCCTCGACGATCCGGCGCGGGTCTGGGTCGTCGTCGACAAGAAGCGTCCGCTCGTGCCCGCTCGACTTCCAGCCCGGCGAACGCTCGCGATGCCCGCCGGCGTGCGCAAGCCTCGAAGGCGGCGCGCTGCGGACGGATGCCGCCGTCGCGCTCTCGGCGATGGTCCGCGGCAGCCCGGCCGCGGGCGTCGGCGAGATCGCGCTCGAGAGCGCGCTTCCGGTCGTATGAGACCCAGGTCGACCCCGTACAGCGGCCACGTCGCAGCGCCGCGGCGCCGAAGGCGGCCGACCTGGTGAGCGCGCGGCCCGGCTTCAGCGAGCACCAGTCGCGGGCTCGCCGTCGACGTCGTGGCGTGCGACGGCGCTGCCGCACGCTCGACGACCTCGCCGCCATCGCCGCAGGGGCCTGGATCCTCGCGCACGCGTGGGAGTACGGCTGGATCGTGCGCTACGACGAGCAGGCGCGACCGCCGTGACCGGCTACCTCCCCGAGCCCTGGCACCTGCGCTACATCGGCACAGACCTCGCCCGCGCCTATCACGAGGGGCGGCTGGCACGACGCCTCGAGGAGTTCGTCGGGCTGCCACCCGCGCCGGACTACCCGGGCTAGCCGTCGGCTGGAGGCATCCCACAAAGCGCGGTACTCAGTGCCGTGGATCGTGGGATGCAATGTCACATGCGATCAGCCGACGCGACGTCGGCGCGTGATTAGAATCGCCGCGGCGATGCGGCCCCGAAGGGCTCCGCCGGGAACCGACGAAAGGACGCAGCACATGGAGCGCGACATCTACGACGAAGACCACGAGGCGTTCCGCGACGTCGTCAAGGAGTTCCTCAAGCGCTACGCGACCGAGGACAAGCGCAAGCAGTGGGACGCCGACGGTGAGATCGACCGCGCGACCATGCTCGCCGCGGGCGAGGCCGGCATCATCGGCCTCTCGGTTCCCGAGGAGTTCGGCGGCGCCGGCATGCTGCAGGACTACCGCTTCCGCTCGATCGTGCTCGAAGAGGTCATCGGCGCCGGCCACGGCTCGCTCGCCGGCGCGCTCGGCATCCAGGACGACCTGGCCGTGCCCTACATCGCGCACATGGGCACGCAGGAGCAGAAGGCAGAAGTGGCTGCCCCGCATGGCGACCGGCGAGATCCTCGGTGCGCTCGCGATGACCGAGCCCGGCGCCGGATCGGACCTGCGCGGCATCAAGACGACGGCCAAGAAGGTCGACGGCGGCTACATCGTCAACGGCGCCAAGACGTTCATCTCGTCGGGCAAGACCGCCGACATCGTCGTGACGTTCGTCAAGACGGGCGAGGGCAACACGGCCCGACGCCTTCAGCCTGCTCATCCTCGAGGACGGCATGGAGGGCTTCGACCACAGCAAGAAGCTCGAGAAGATGGGCTTCCACGGCTGGGACACCGCCGAGATGTCGTTCGTCGACGTGTTCGTGCCGGAGGAGAACCTCATCGGCGGCAAGGAGGGCCTCGGCTTCATCCAGCTCATGATGAACCTGCCGCTCGAGCGCCTCTCGATCGGCGTCGCCGCGGCCGCGGCCGGCGAGGCCGCCTTCGTCTGGACGCGTGACTACACGCTGAGCCGCGAGGCGTTCGGCCAGCCGATCGCCGACTTCCAGAACACGCGCTTCAAGCTCGCCGACATGGCGACCACCGTCGACGTGATGTGGGCCTACATCGACCGCGCGATGATGCTCTACAAGGACGAGAAGCTCACGGCCGAAGAGGCCGCGAAGGTCAAGTTCTGGGCGACCGACCGCGAGTGGGAGCTGCTCGACACCGGCGTGCAGCTGCACGGCGGCTACGGCTACATCACCGAGTACCCGATCGCCCGCGCGTTCCTCGACGCCCGCGTGCACCGCATCTACGGCGGCACGAACGAGATCATGCGCGACCTCGTCTGCCGTCAGATCGTCGGCAAGCGCTGACGCAGTTCGCGTACCGGATGCCGCGGCCCTCTCGAGAGGTCGCGGCATCCGTCCTGTCTGCGGTCGTGTCACGTCGTGGTGACCGATCGTCTGGCTCGACTGACGCGAGCGGGCCTTCTGCGCACGCGTAGTGCACTCGAGATGCCAGGCTCGACGAACTATGAGCAGAAGCGAAGGCATGCTCGCGTTCGCTGTACGCCGGCTCGACGGCTGTGTGCTCCGCTCGCGGCAGTCCTCCGCCGTCAGCGCGACTGCGCTGCGCGGTCGGTCGATGGTCCCGTGATCGGCCCGTCACGGTCGCGATGGAGATCGGCGGCCCTGCAGTGCGATGACCGGTCGAGCTCAGCGTGGGCGCAAGTCCTCGGCATCAAGACGGGGCGACCTCGACTGTCGAGAGCATCAGCGGCACCGTCGAAGAGCGCGTCTGTC
This sequence comes from uncultured Actinomycetota bacterium, assembly GCA_963695125.1. Taxonomy (GTDB): domain Bacteria; phylum Actinomycetota; class Actinomycetes; order Actinomycetales; family Microbacteriaceae; genus Microbacterium. Next base: position 74,775 of record CAVOFY010000002.1, on the reverse strand, counting down.
GCCGAGTTCGTCCCCGGCGACAAGGACGGCAGCGCCGAGTTCAACCCCGGCGTGCAAGGCGCTCGCCGACGGCGAGACGGAGGTCGTGCTGACGCATTCCCGAGGGCGGAATCCAGGACGTCGCCTTCACCGTCGACGTCGCCTGACTGAGTCTGGCGGTCGCCGGACGGTGCGCGAGCGACATCGGATGCGGTCGGCCGCAGCCCTCGCTACTCCGTGCGTCGAGGCGCGCGCCCCAGGCGGGTTCGGGTCAAGACAGACCCAGGGAAGAACACGACGAACGCGAGCCGAGACATCCAAACGCCAGCACGAACACGGCGTCGCGCGCGCGGAACGGGACGAGGTGCCGCTCCGTGCGGTCGGGGTAGGCGCCGAAGGCGCGGGCATCCATCGCGAGCGCGACGCGCTCGGCATGGCGGATGGCCCCGGCCAGCAGCGGCACGATGTACCCGAACCAACGGGCGATCGCGGCGAAGGGGCCGCGTCCGCCGTGGGCGCCGCGCACGCGGTGGGCCTGGCGGATGACGTCGAGCTCGTGGCCGAACCGCGGCACGAACCGGAACGCCGCGAGCGCCGTGTAGCCGATGCGGTACGGCACGCGCAGCTGCTGCACCATCGCGCGCACGAGGTCGGGTCCGGTCGTGCGACGGCCCGCGATGAGGGTCGAGCGCGACGATCGCCGCGATCCGCAGGGCGGTCGCGAACCCGATCTCGAGGGCCCCGGCGATACAGGGTCCATCGACCCGACCTGCCACACGACGGCGGTGTGGTCGACCTGGGAGGCGTCGGCCCAGAGCGAGAAGCCCGTGCCGATCGCGACGACGCGAGCGGGAGGGCGACGAACAGCACGCCGCGCGAGGCGCCCGGTGAACCGCACGCCGACGAGCAGCAGGGCGTAGGCGAGCGCGAGGAAGGCGAGCGGGGGTCGCGAGGTCGCGCACGAAGACGAGCAGCAGCATGGCCGGCGACCGGGGCGAGCAGCTTCGCGAGCGGATTGAGGCCGTAGAGGAAGCGCACGGGCGCGGCGGCGCGCGTCCCGCGTACGGGTCGACGGCGAGCGCGCGCCGGTGTCGCGTGTGCGTCGAGGGCGGGAGATCGCCGTCACGCCGTCGCCCGGGAAGGTCGGCGAGGCGGGTCGAACGCCGCGAGCTCGGGATGCCGCGCAGCCCGTGCAGTGCGCACGCTGCAGCGGCGGCAGCCGGAGGCCCGCCGGCTCGATCAGCGCGTCGTCGGCGAAGACTCGGCGGTGGGCCCGCCGCCGAAGATCCGGCCGTCGCCCATGACGATCGTCCCGGTCGGCGTACTCGGTCACCAGCTGCATGTCGTGCGTGACGACGATGATCGTCGTGCCGTCGGCGTTGAGCTCGCGAGCAGACCGAGCAGCTCGTCGGCGCGCGCGCGGTCCTGCCCGAACGTCGGCTCGTCGAGCGCGAGCACCGGGGCCCCGGCGACGAGCGCCGTGCCGACCGAGAGCCGGCGCTTCTGCCCGCCCGACAGCAGGAACGGGTGGGACGTCGGCCTTCTCGGCGAGGCCGAAGCGCGTCCAGCAGCTCCTCGGTCCGCTCGCGCACGTCGTGCCTCGGGCAGGTGCCGCAGGCGCAGGCCGTGCGCGATCTCGTCGAACACGGTGTGCGCGATGAACTGATGCTCGGGGTTCTGGAAGACGAAGCCGATGCGCGAGGACAGCGTGCGGGCGTCGGCGCGGGCGACGTCGAGGTCGCCGATGCGTGACCGATCCGCGCGGCGGGGCGACGACCCCCGCGATCGCCTGGACGAGGCGTCGTCTTGCCCGCGCCGTTGGCGCCGACGACGGCGACGAACTCGCCCGCGGGATGTCGAGGTCGACGTCGTGCAGCACCTCTGCGCGACCGCGGCGCAGCGTGAGGTCGCGGACCTCGATGAGCGTCGCGCGTCCGTGCCGGGCCTCGCGCGAGCGCGCGGGAACCGGGTCGAGGCCCGCGACGGGGCGGCGTCGCCTCGAGCGCCGCTGCGCAGCTCGTCGGGAGTCAGCGGCAGCGGGTCCAGCGCGAAGCCCGCCGCGCGCAGCCGCAGCGCGGCGAGCGCCGAGATCGGCAGCCAGACCCCGAGCTCGTGCAGTTCGTCGGCGCGCGCCGCGCAGCACGTCGTCGACCGATCCGTCGGCGACGACGACGCCCTCGGCGTCGAGCACGACGACCCGATCGACGAAGCCGACGGCGGCATCGAGATTGTGCTCGACGAGCAGGATGGCGCGGTCGCCGGCCGCGACGAGCTCGCCGAGCGCGGCGTACACCTCTTCGATGCCCGCGGGGATCGAGGTTCGCGGTGGGCTCGTCCAGCACGAGCAGCGGTGAACCCATCGCGAGGGCGCACGCGATCGCGAGCCGCTGGCGACCGCCGCCCGAGAGGCGGTCGGGGTTCTCGCCGCGACGCTCCCAGAGCCCGACGCGACGCAGTGCGTCCTCGGCGCGTGCGAGCACGTCGGCGACGGGCATCCGCAGGTTCTCCGGGCCCGAAGGCGACTTCGTCGAGCAGCGTTCCCGTGACGAGCTGCGCGTCGGGATCCTGGAACACCATCGCGACATGGGTCGTGAGCTCGGCGACGGACGCTCCTCGCGTGTCGAGGCCCGCGACCTCGACGCGTGCCCGACGAGCGTCGCCGGCACCGCGTGCGGCACGAGGCCGTTGAGTGCGAGGGTCAGGGTCGACTTGCCCGAGCCGCTCGGCCCGAGCAGCAGCACGACCTCGCCGGGGGCGATGTCGAAGGTCACGGATGCCGGGGTCGCGGCATCCTCCCCCTCGTGGGTGATCCCGAGCTCGCGCAGACGCACGAGCGGCGACGGGTCGTCGCACGGCCGCCGGAGCGGCGGAGGTGTCACGGTCGAGCGCGGCCACGGGGGGCTTCCGAGAGAGGGACTTAGTCCCTCCTAACTTAGCCTGTCCTAAGCGCCCTTGCGCGCGACGCCTGCACGGCGCAGTCCCGCGCCGACGGCCAGGCCGACGGCGGTCCACGCGACGGGTCCCAGGACGGCGACGGTCAGGTAGACGATCTGCGCCCACAGCGCCATCGAGCCCAGATTCGCCGCGAAGAAGACGGCGGCGGCCACGATCAGGCCGATGATGAAGGCCGAGATGAAGAAGCGCCACGGCGCCCACGAGCGATACCGCATGACGGCCGCCACGGCCTCCTGGATCCCGCCGAAGAGGATCGCCGTGCCGATGAACTGCGAGCGCATAGACCGGCGCGATCGCGATGCCGACGAGCGCCGCGAAGACGTGGGCGAGCAGCGCGACCCACGGAAGCCGCAGGGCCTCCTGCGCGATGATGCCCGGCAGAGCGTGCGACGCCGAGGACGAGGCCGTAGAGGATCGGGACGGCGGCGATGACCGGCACCGTGATCCAGGCGGCGACACCGCCCACGATGCCCGTTGCGACGCCGATCGCCGCGCACGTGAGGAGGACGCGCGTAGATAGACGGGAAGAAGTCGCTGCCACGCCCTAAGCGTAGCGGCGCGTCAGACCCGGCGACGTCGTCGGGTGAGCCGGACCGCGGGCATGGGCGGAGCGGGAACGCGCTCCGGTCCGTGGCCGAAGACGTGCCCGAAGCGAGCGGAGTCGGACTCCCACGCCTCGCGCGCCTCGACGATCTCGTCGTGCGAGCGGGCGACGAAGTTCCACCACATGACGATGTCGTCCTCGAAGGGCTCCCCGCCCAGAAGGAACACGGTCGCCTCGTCGTCGACGGCGATCTCGAGCGATGTGCGTCGCGTGCCGAGATACAGCAGGTGGTTGCGGGTGACGGATGCCTCGGCATCCGGTCCCGTGACGACCCTGGCTGCGCCCTCCACGCCGACGATCGCATACTCCCAGCCGGGGTTGAGCGGCAGGGTCACGACGCTCCCCGCGGGAAGGAAGATCTCGGCTCCGACGAGCGGCGTGTAGGCCGTGGCCGGTGACACCGCGCCGGCGAACTCGCCCATCACGACGGCGGCTTCGGCGGGTCGCCCTCCGCCCGCGTCAGGCAGCGTCACGATCGGGAGGTCGTCGTGGCGCTCGAAGGCGGGTTCGCCGTGACGGCGGCTCTCGGGCAGTGCGATCCACAGCTGCAGCGCGTCGAGCGGAATCGGGCTGTCGCCGACGGAGTACTCGGAATGCGCGATGCCGGCGCCGCTCGTCATGAGGTTGACGACGCCACGGCTCACGAGCACGTCGCTGCCGATCGAGTCGCGGTGACGCACCTTGCCGATGAGCGGCCAGGTCACCGTCTGCAGGCCGATGTGCGGGTGCGGCTCGACCCGCATGAGGGTCTCCTGCGGCCCGAAGCGGTCGAGGAAGCACCACGCGCCGACGAGCGGGAGATCCCGCTGGGGCAGCGAGCGGTGCACCTCCATCGCGCGGACGCCGCCGAGCGGCACCTCGCGCGATTCGAGCAGGAGTGTCCGAGGGCCGTCGTTCACCGAGGTCTCCTCCGTGGCGACGGCGGGATCGGTGTCGAGGCGGGTCATGTCAGACGCCGTCGGGCCAGTCGATCGTGAGGCCCGGGACCTCGTTCGTGCGGAGGTACTTGACGACCACCCCGCACGTCGGCCGGACGATGTCGCCGCGGGCTGCGGCATCCGTCATCGCCGCCGCCACCAGCGTCTTGGCGAGGCCGCGACCGGCGAAGGCCGGATCGATCTCGGTGTGGTGGAACACGTAGCGCCCCCGCGAATCGAGGCGGAACTCGGTGAACCCCGCGAGCACGTCGCCCAGACGCACTTCGTAGCGGCTCTCGGCCTCGTCTCGGGTCACCGTGGCATCGTCCGTCAGCTCGCTCACGCGCGCTCCTCTCTTCGCTTGTTCCAACGTAGGGGTCCGCACGCGGGTTCGCCAGAATTCCGCGCGAGATCGCGCTCGTCGTCAGGCAGACTCGGAGGATGCCCCTCCTCGAACTGATCGGCGAGACGTCCGATCCCGACGCCGTCTACGACGCGTTCCTCGACTGGACGGGCGAACAGGGCCTGAACCTCTACCCCGCACAGGACGAGGCGATCATCGAGATCGTCTCGGGGGCGAACGTCATCCTCTCGACGCCGACCGGCACGGGCAAGTCGCTCGTCGCGGTCGCGGCGCACGCATCGTGTCTCGCCCGCGGAGGCCGCTCCTACTACACCGCGCCCATCAAGGCGCTCGTGAGCGAGAAGTTCTTCGCGCTCGTCGACATCTTCGGTGCGGCCAACGTCGGCATGGTGACGGGAGACTCGTCGGTCAACCCCGATGCGCCGATCATCTGCTGCACGGCCGAGATCCTCGCGAACCTCGCACTGCGACAGGGCTCAGACGCCGCCGTGGACCAGGTCGTGATGGACGAGTTCCACTTCTACGGAGATCCCGACCGCGGGTGGGCCTGGCAGGTGCCGCTCCTGATCCTGCATCGCGCGCAGTTCGTCCTCATGTCGGCGACGCTCGGTGACGTCACGCCCATCGCGGAGGACCTCTCGCGGCGCACCGGGCGGCCGACGGCGCTCGTGACGGGCGTCGAGCGGCCCGTGCCGCTGCACTTCTCCTATGCGCGCATCCCGGCGCACGAGATCGTCGAGAAGCTCCTCGAAGAGCACGAGGTCCCCGTCTACATCGTCCACTTCTCGCAGGCCGCCGCGCTCGAGCGTGCGCAGGCGCTCGCGAGCACGCGGGTGTCGTCGCGCGAGCAGAGGGATGCCATCGCCGACGCGATCGGGGACTTCCGCTTCACCACCGGATTCGGCAAGACCCTGTCTCGTCTCGTGCGCGCGGGGATCGGCGTGCACCACGCCGGGATGCTGCCGCGCTACCGCCGGCTCGTGGAGACGCTTGCGCAGCGCGGGCTGCTCAAAGTCATCTGCGGGACGGACACGCTGGGGGTCGGCATCAACGTGCCGATCCGCACTGTCGTGCTCACGGCCCTCTCGAAGTACGACGGCACGAAGATGCGGCAGATCAGCGCGCGCGAGTTCCAGCAGGTCGCGGGTCGTGCCGGCCGCGCCGGCTACGACACCTACGGGAACGTCATCGTCATGGCGCCCGAATGGGAGATCGAGAACGCCGTCGCGCTCGCCAAGGCCGGCGACGATCCGGCCAAGCGCAAGAAGATCGTGCGCAAGAAGGCGCCCACGGGGGTCGTCAACTGGGGCGAGGGGTCGTACGAGCGGCTCATCGCGGCCGAGCCCGAACCGCTCGTCCCGCAGCTCCAGCTCACCGCGGCGATGCTCATCAACGTCATCGCGCGCGGCGGCGATGTGTTCGGCAACATCCGCTCCCTCGTGTTCGACAACCACGAACCGCGTGCGCGCAAGTACGCCCTCGCTCGCCGTGCGCTCGCGATCTTCCGCACCCTCGTCGCGGCCGACGTCGTGGTCGCCGACGACCGCGGCATCCATCTCACCCTCGATCTGCAGCCGAACTTCGCGCTCAACCAGCCGCTGTCACCGTTCGCGCTGGCCGCGATCGGGCTGCTCGACCCGTCGGACGCGCCGGGGGCCGTCGGGACGGGGCACTACGCGCTCGATGTCATCAGCGTCATCGAGTCGACGCTCGACGACCCCCGCGCCGTGCTGTCGCAGCAGGAGTACCGCGCCCGCGGCGAAGCGGTGGGTGCCATGAAGCGCGACGGGATCGAGTACGACGAGCGCATGGCCCTGCTCGAGGAGGTCACGTACCCCAAGCCGCTCGCGGACCTGCTCGCCGAGGCGTTCGAGATCTTCGCGTCGTCGCAGCCCTGGGTGCGCGACTTCGCGCTCTCGCCGAAGTCGGTCGTGCGCGACATGTTCGAGCGGGCGATGTCGTTCTCGGAGTTCGTCTCGTTCTACCAGCTGGCCCGCAGCGAGGGCCTCGTGCTGCGCTACCTCTCCGATGCGTACCGGGCGGTGCGCCAGACGGTGCCGTCGGAAGCGCGCACGGACGACCTGCTCGACATCATCGAGTGGCTCGGCGAGCTCGTGCGCCAGGTCGACTCGTCGCTCGTCGACGAATGGGAGGCGCTGGTCAACCCGGTCGTCGACGCCGAGACGCCCGTCGTGCCTCCCGCCCCGCCTTCGGTGCTCACCAATCGCCGCGCCTTCCTCGTGCTCGTGCGCAACGAGCTGTTCCGGCGTGTGCAGCTCGCGGCCCTGCAGCGCGACGACGAGCTGTCGGAACTCGATCCCGACGTCGACTGGCCCGCGCGGCTGGACGACTACTACGACGAGCACGACGAGATCCTCACGGGCGGTCCCGCGCGCTCGGCGCAGCTCGTGTCGATCGACGAGACGTCGTCGCCGGGCGAATGGATCGTCGAGCAGACGATCGACGATCCGGCGGGCGATCACGATTGGCGGATCCGCGGGGTCGTCGACCTCGCCGCCTCGGTCGAAGAGGGCACCGCCGTGGTCCGGGTGACGGAGGTCGTGCGGCTCTGACCCCTGCCGCCCGTTCGCCTGCCGCGTCCTGTCGCCTGCGGCCCGTTCGCCTGCCGCGCCGAGATCGACCGACACTGCCGAGTCATCCCCTCGTTGCCGGTGCGCAAGGGGGCGTCTCGGCATCGAGAGGGCGACTCGGCGGGTGCTGTGACGGCGCGGAGGCGAAGGCGGACCGCCCGGGCCGGCGGTGACGTCGGTGCGCCTGGTTACGCTGGACAGATGCTTCCGCACGATGAATCCTCCTTGCCGGAAGCGGACGCGTTCGCCGGTGACCCGTACGCCGACCTCGTGTGGGATCCCGACGAGCTCGCGCCCCCGCCCGATCTCGAGAGCGACGGGTTCGCTCCGCCGTCGGACGGCGGCTGGACGCCCGGCGCGCGGCCGGGTCAGACGTCACCCTCCACCGCACTGCCGTCGAGCACGCGCCGCGACTTCACGGGGAGCGAGGCGCTCGCCGTCCTGCTCGAGGTGTACGGCTACGACGCGTTCCGCGGCGAGCAGGCCCAGATCGTCGATCACGTCATCTCGGGGGGCGACGCCGTCGTGCTCATGCCCACGGGCGGCGGCAAGAGCGTCTGCTACCAGGTGCCGGCGCTCGTGCGACCCGGCACGGGGCTCGTCGTGAGCCCGCTCATCGCGCTCATGCACGACCAGGTCGACGCCCTCGTCGCGAACGGCGTGCACGCTGCGTACCTCAACTCGACACAGTCGCCGCAGGATCGCGCCGCCGTCGAGCAGGCGTACCTCGCGGGCGAGCTCGATCTGCTCTATGTCGCACCGGAGCGTCTCAACACCGAGGCGACCCTGCGCTTCCTCGCCCAGGGAAGGCTGAGCGTCATCGCGATCGACGAGGCGCACTGCGTCTCGCAGTGGGGCCACGACTTCCGACCCGACTACCTCGCCCTCGGCGAGCTCGAGAGCCGCTTCCCCGGAGTCCCTCGCCTCGCCCTGACGGCGACGGCGACGGCGGCGACGCACCGCGAGATGACCGAGCGGCTGCGCCTGCCCCGTGCACGGCACTTCGTGTCGAGCTTCGACCGTCCCAACATCCAGTACCGCATCGAGGCGAAGACCGATCCGCGACGGCAGCTCGTCGGGTTCATCCGGTCGCTGCCCGAGGGGTCGGCCGGCATCGTGTACGCCCTGAGCCGCAAGTCGGTCGAGCAGACGGCGGAGTTCCTGAGCGCGCAGGGCATCGATGCTCTGCCGTATCACGCGGGTCTCGACGCCTCGGTGCGCGCGGCGAACCAGTCGCGATTCCTCCGCGAAGACGGCGTCGTCATGGTCGCGACGATCGCGTTCGGCATGGGCATCGACAAGCCCGATGTGCGCTTCGTCGCTCACATCGATCTGCCGAAGTCCGTCGAGGGCTACTACCAGGAGACGGGTCGCGCCGGGCGCGACGGCGACCCCGCGGTCGCGTGGATGGTCTACGGTCTCGGCGACGTCGTGCAGCAGCGCCGCATGATCGACCAGTCCCCGGGGGACCGCGCCTTCAAGACCCGCCTCGGACAGCACCTCGACGCGATGCTCGCGCTGTGCGAGACGATCGGATGCCGGAGGCAGAACCTCCTCGCCTACTTCGGCGAGGAATCGGCGCCGTGCGGCAACTGCGACACCTGCCTCGAGGCGCCCGAGACGTGGGACGGACTCATCCCCGCGCAGAAGCTGCTTTCGACGATCGTCCGACTGCAGCGCGAGCGCGGTCAGGCATTCGGCGCGGGACACCTCATCGACATCCTGCGCGGCGCCTCGACCGATCGCATCCGCCAGCAGGGCCACGACAAGCTCTCGACGTACGGGCTCGGTGCCGACCTCACCGACCAGGACTGGCGGAGCGTCATCAGGCAGCTGCTCGCGCGGGGGATCCTGCAGGCACAGGGCGAGTACGGCACCCTCGCGCTCGCCGAACCTGCGGGGGGAGTGCTCAAGGGCGAGACGCCCGTACCGCTGCGGCGTGATGTGCTCGGCCGCGGCGCGGCCGCTCCCCGCATGCGCCGGACGTCTGCACCCGAGACGCTCGGCGAAGCCGATCGCCCGCTCTTCGAAGCGCTGCGCGCGTGGCGTGCGGGCGTCGCGAAGGAGCTCGGCGTCCCGGCCTACATCGTGTTCGGCGATGCCACGCTGCGCGCGCTCGCCGAGGCGAAGCCCGCGAGCCTCGGCGACCTCGACGGGGTGACCGGGATCGGCGCGAAGAAGCGCGAGGCCTATGGCGAGGCTGTGCTCGAGGTCATCGCCGCGGCTTAGCGCGGCTCCGTGGCCAGGAGCTCGCTCGGTGGCGGGCGGATGTCGGGACCGCACAAGGGGGAATGTGAGCCTCGCCGGGGGGAGTTGTAGACAGCGTCCAACGGCTTTGTCCTGCCCTTGTGGGACATCTACGGTTGGAAGCGACTTCGTCACCACTCCGAGAGGTGCTGCCATGGCCGACGCCGCCGTCCGATCCCGCAAGCCTGCCACGAGCAAGCGCACGCCCGCAGGGGGCGCTCCGACCGCGCCGCACACCGCGGCGGAGGCATCCGAGTCGCGCATCGACGTGGATGCCGTCACAGAGCTGCTGCTCGGCACGTGGGCCGACACCCGCCGCGAGGCACGCGAGATGATCAAGGACCCCGCGTTCTGGCGCGTCGACGGCATGTCGATGGACGAGCACCGCGAGCGCGTGCTGTCGCAGCTGCGCCTGCTCGTCGCGGGCGGGGCTTCGCGCCGCGGGTTCCCGAAGGAGTACGGCGGCCTCGACAACAACGGCTCCAATCTCGCCGGCTTCATGGAGCTCGTGCTCGCCGACCCCAGCATGCAGATCAAGTCGGGCGTGCAGTGGGGCCTCTTCGGCTCGGCCGTGCACCAGCTCGGCACCAAGAAGCACTGGGACGAATGGCTTGAGGGGATCATCGACCTCTCGATCCCCGGCGCGTTCGCGATGACCGAGACGGGTCACGGGTCGGATGTCGCGGCCGTCGGCACGACGGCGACCTACGACCCCGAGACGCAGGAGTTCGTCATCCACACCCCGTTCCGCGGTGCCTGGAAGGACTACCTCGGCAATGCCGCGCTGCACGGCAAGGCCGCGACGGTGTTCGCCCAGCTCATCACGGGCGGCGTCAACTACGGCGTGCACTGCTTCTTCGTGCCGCTGCGCGACGACGAGGGCGACTTCCTCCCCGGCATCGGCGGCGAGGACGACGGCGTCAAGGGCGGTCTCAACGGCATCGACAACGGACGCCTGCACTTCGACCACGTGCGCGTGCCGCTGTTCAACCTGCTCGACCGCTACGGCCAGGTCGCGCCCGACGGCACGTACACGAGCGACATCCCGAGCCCCGGCCGCCGCTTCTTCACGATGCTCGGCGCTCTCGTGCAGGGTCGCGTCTCGCTCGACGGCGCCGCGACCACCGGCACGGCGCTTGCGCTCTACATCGCCCTGACGTACGCGAACCAGCGCCGGCAGTTCGACTCGGGCGCCGGCAGCGAGGAGGTCGTGCTGCTCGACTACGGCAAGCACCAGCGCCGCCTGCTCCCCCTGCTCGCCCAGAACTACGCGCAGTTCTTCTCCAATGACGAACTGCTGCGCAAGTTCGACGCCGTCTTCAGCGGCCGCGAGGACACCCCCTCCAACCGCGAGGATCTCGAGACTCTCGCCGCGGCGCTCAAGCCCCTCTCGACCTGGAACGCGCTCGACACGATCCAGGAGGCGCGCGAGGCGTGCGGCGGCTCGGGCTTCCTCGCCGAGAACCGCCTGGTCGGCCTGCATCAGGATCTCGACGTCTACGCGACCTTCGAGGGCGACAACAACGTGCTCCTCCAGCTCGTGGGCAAGCGGCTCCTGTCGGACTACGCGAAGCAGTTCACGGGGGCGGATGCCGCGACCCTCGCGAAGTTCGCGGTCGGCCAGACCGCGGGCAAGGTGTTCCATGGTGCGGGGCTGCGTCAGCTCGGCCAGACCGTCGCGGACCTGGGCTCGACAGCCCGCTCGGTCGAGCTCGGTCTGCGCGCCGACCAGCAGCACGAGCTGCTCGCCGGTCGCGTCCAGCAGATGGTGGCCGACGTCGCGACCGCGCTCCGCCCGGCAGCCAAGCTCTCGCCCGCCGAGGCGGCGCGCCTGTTCAACGCGCACCAGTCCGAGCTCATCGAGGCGGCGCGCGCGCACGGCGAGCTGCTGCAGTGGGAGGCGTTCACCGACGGCCTCGCGAAGGTCCAGGACGAGGGCACCATCGAGGTGCTGACGTGGCTGCGCGATCTGTTCGGCATGCACCTGATCGAGAAGCACCTCGCCTGGTACCTGATCAACGGGCGCCTCTCGGCGCAGCGTGCGGCATCCGTCTCGCGCTACATCGACCGTCTGGCGGCCCGCCTGCGCCCGCACGCGCAGGACCTCGTCGACGCCTACGGGTTCGCGCCCGAGCACGTGCGCGCCCCCATCGCGTCGGGTGCCGAGCTGGAGCGCCAGAACGAGGCGCGCGAGTACTACCGCGCGCTCGCGGCGTCGGGCGAGGCGCCTGTCTCGGAGAAGTCGCTCAAGAAGAAGGGCTGAGCCCGTCCGCGGCCCGGTCTAGGGTGGCGGGATGACGGACACGCGGCTCGGGCCGGACGGGGTCGCGCGCTGCGCATGGGTGGGCGACGATGCCGAGTATCGGCGCTATCACGACGAGGAGTGGGGCAGGCCGCTGCACGGCGACCGCTCCCTGTTCGAGAAGATGTCGCTCGAGGGCTTCCAAGCGGGGCTCTCGTGGATCACGATCCTGCGCAAGCGCCCGCGATTCCGCGAGGTCTTCCACGGCTTCGATCCCGAGATCGTCGCGGGCTTCGGCGACGACGACGTCGAGCGGCTGATGGCGGATGCCGGCATCATCCGCAATCGGGCGAAGATCCTCGCGACGATCTCGAACGCGAGGCTCGTGCTCGAGATGCAGGAGGGCGAGCTCGATGCATTCATGTGGTCGTTCGCGCCGGCGTCCTGGCCGAGGCCCACGACGTTCGCCGAGGTTGCCGCGACGACCGCCGAGTCTGACGCCCTGAGCAAGGCGCTTCGCAAACGCGGCTTCCGCTTCGTGGGGTCGACGACGATGTACGCCCTCATGCAGTCGGCCGGCATGGTCGACGACCACGTCACGGGATGCTGGCGGGCAGATCCGTCGCCGGGCGATGCGCACGACCGTTGACGCATGATGCGTCATGATCGCCGGCGCGCGACGCCATCCCGCACGAGTTCCCGCACCGCGCTCCCGGACATCCGTAGGATGCCGTCGTGAGCATGCCTCTCGAGCGCGTCCCGGAATCGCCTTCACCGGTCGCAGACCGGTGGGCGCGCGCCGCGTCGCTGGACGCCGAGCTCGGACCGATCGACTGGAGCGTTCTGCCCGACGGCGCCGAGCGCGACGAAGTGGCCGCACCCAGTGGGCCCCTCGCGCGCGTCTCGATGGGACCGGCGGACGGACGTCGTGTCGTGCTCGTTCCGGGGATGACGGGGTCGAAGGAGGACTTCACCCTGATGCTGCCGTTACTGGCGGCGGACGGCCACCGCGTGGAGTCCTTCGACATGGCCGGGCAGTACGAGTCCGCCGCCGCGGGCCCCGAACGTCTCGAACCGCCGCAGGGCAGCTACACGCTCTCGCTCTTCGTCGACGACCTTCTCGCGGTGCTCGGCACGGGGCAGACACCCGCCCATGTGCTGGGCTACTCGTTCGCGGGCACGGTCGCCGCAGCGGCGGCGGTGCAGCATCCCGAGCTGTTCGCCAGTCTGACGCTGCTGTCGGCTCCCCCTCTGCCCGGACGCGCGCTTCGCGGATTCAAGAAGCTCGGACCACTGAGCCGCTTCGTGCCGGCGAGGGCCCTCGGCCCTCTCTTCATCGCTGCGCTGCGGCACAACGTGCATCGGGCTCCGCGCGACAGGGCGGAGTTCGTGACCGCCCGCTTCGGCCTCACACGGGCATCGAGCGTCGCCGACATCATGTCGCTCATGCAGCAGACCCCCGACCTCGCGCCCCGGCTTCGGGCCACCGGCATCCCTGTCCTCGTGGCGACTGGGAGGGGCGACGTCTTTCGCACGGCCGATCATCGCGCGTTCGCGGAGCGGATCGGCGCGTCGCTTCTGGTGCTGCCGACCGGTCACAGCCCGTGCGAGACGGCACCGCATCAGCTCACTGAGGCGATGCGGGATCTGATGCGCGGTTGACGCCCCGAGCGCGGCCATTCCGGATCCCGAGTTCGCGCTGCCGTGCCCGCCGTCGCCGTCGGCCTTGCGCGCTCGTCCAGACGCGGTGCGGCCAGCTGATCTCGCGGAAGTTGACCCCGACGATGTGGAAGGCCCCCGAGGCGCGGCGTGCGAAGCCCGACCAGTTGTCGAACGGCCGCGCCGACACCTTCACGTTCAGGTGCGGGTCGAAGTCGATCCCGGCGTTCGGACCGAGCACGAGACTGATGTCGAGATCGTCGTGAGCACGGGGATCGGTGAGATGGACGCGATCCCGGATGCCGAGCCAGGCGTCGCGGCGGATCCCGAAGTTCGATCCGAACAGCGGCATGTGCCCGACCACCGCCCGGAACACGAAGAGATACCCGCCGATGTAGAAGTGCTTGCCGATGAAGCGCCACGTCGCGCCGCGACCGTAGAAGGTGGCTGTGCCGGTGACGGCATCGAGCGTGGGATCGGACGTGAACCGCGCCTCGAGCCGCGCCGCCCAGTCCGGTGCAGGGCGTGAGTCGGCGTCGAGGCGGCCGATGATCTCCCCGCGCGCGGCGTCGAACCCCGCGCTCGTCGCGCGGAGCACTCCGCGGATCGGCTCGTGAACGACGCGGGCGCCTGCGGCGAGGGCGACGGCGGTGGTGTCGTCTGTCGAGCCGTTGTCGACGACGATGACCTCGTCGGGTGCCCTCGTCTGCGCGGAGACGGCCGCGAGGCACGCGCGCAGCATCTCGGCATCGTTCAGCGAGGGGATCACGACACTCAGGCTGACCATCGATCGCCAGCCTAGAGCCGGAGCGGGGCCGCCGGCGGGAATGACGGCGCTCCCCGTGTCGGAACATCCATTCACGCTCATGCGTTGGGTCGAGCATGGACTACGGTCACCCTCTTGAATTCGGCGCCTTCATCACTCCGGCCGCCGCCAACCCCCAGAACCCCGTTCTGCTCAGTCAAGCGGCCGAGGCATCCGGTCTCGACCTCGTGACGTTCCAGGATCACCCCTACCAGCCGGCGTTCCTCGACACCTGGACGCTCATGTCGTTCGTCGCGGCGCGCACCGAGCGCATCCGCATCGCCCCGAACGTCCTCAACGTCCCCCTCCGCCCCCCGGCCGTCGTCGCGCGCAGCGCGGCGAGCCTTGATCTGCTGTCGGGCGGGCGCTTCGACCTCGGTCTCGGATCCGGGGGATTCTGGGACGCGATCGAGGCGATGGGCGGCGGGCGGCTCACCCCCGGGCAGGCCGTCACGGCGCTCGAAGAGGCGATCGACGTCATCCGGGAGCTCTGGGACACGAGCGAGAAGCGCGGCGTCTTCACCGACGGGACGCATCACCGCGTGCACGGCGCGAAGCGCGGACCGCGGCCCGCGCACGACATCCCGATCCTGATCGGCGCGTACAAGCCGCGCATGCTCGCCCTCACGGGCCGCAAGGGCGACGGCTGGCTGCCCTCGCTCGGCTACATGAAGGCGGGAGACCTCGGCCGCGGCAATGCGGCGATCGATGAGGCGGCTGCATCGGTCGGGCGTGATCCGCGCGAGATCAGACGGCTGCTCAACGTGGGAGTCCTGGCGACCGATCCCGAGGAGTTCGCCGAGCGGCTCGCCCGCCTCGCGCTCGAAGACGGCGTGAGCACCTTCATCCTCGCGGGCGACGACCCGAACCTGCTGCGGGCCTTCGGCGAAGACATCGCCCCCGCCGTGCGCGACGTCGTCGCGCGGGAGCGCCGCGAGCAGGGGACGGATGCCTCCCCGGTCCGCTCGGCCTCCGCGCTCGCCGCCCGCCGCGCCGGCATCGCGTACGACGACCTCCCTGCTGGCCTCGCCGCGATCGAGCCGGGCGACTTCGCGTACGGCGACGTGCGCGCCACCTACATGCGCGGCGGCCGACCCGGCATCGTGCTGCAGCCCGATTCGCCGCAGCAGGTCGCCGACGCGATCGCGTACGCGCGCCGGCATCCCGGTCTCCCGCTCGCGATCCGCAGCGGCGGTCACGGAATCTCGGGCCGCTCCACGAACGACGGCGGCATCGTGATCGACCTGCGCCGCCTCGACGGGATCGAGGTCATCGATGAGCAGCGCCGGCTCGTGCGCATCGGGGCGGGCGCGCGGTGGATGCAGGTCGCGGCCGCTCTCGGCGAGCACGGCTGGGCGCTGTCCTCGGGCGACTACGGGGGCGTGGGTGTCGGCGGACTCGCGACGGCGGGCGGCATCGGGTTCCTTGCCCGCGAACACGGCCTGACGATCGACCGGCTGCGCGCGGCCGAGGTCGTGCTGGCGGACGGTTCCATCGTGCGGACGGATGCCTCGACCCGCCCGGACCTCTTCTGGGCGATCCGCGGCGCAGGCGCGAACGTCGGGGTCGTGACGTCGTTCGAATTCGAGGCGTCCCCGATCGGCGAGATCGGGTGGGTGCAGCTCGCGTTCCAGGTCGACGACCCCGCCGCGTTCATGGAGGGCTACGGCCGTACGCTCGAAGCCTCGCCGCGCGACGTCACGCTCTTCCTGCTGATGGGCAGGCGCCGACCCGGCCAGCCGCAGATCGCGCAGCTGTACGGAATCGTCGATTCGGCCGATCCCGACACGATCATCGCGCGGCTGCAGCCCTTCGCGGCGCTCGCACCGCTCGTGCAGCAGTCGGTGCAGCTCGCGACGTACGCGCAGGTCATGGCCAACGCCGACCTCGGCGCGCAGCAGGGTGCGGGCGAGCCGCATTCGCGCTCAGGGCTGATCGACCATGTCACGCCGGAGTTCGCGGCGGCCGCAGAGCGCATGCTGGACGACGGCGATGCCTACTTCTTCCAGCTGCGCGCCGTCGGCGGAGCGGTCGCCGACGTCGCCGAGGACGCGACAGCCTACGCCAACCGGTCGGCGAACTTCTCGGTCGCGGCGCTCGGTGCCGACCCTGCACGACTCGACCGGGCGTGGGCCTTCATCGCTGAGCACAGCACCGGGATGTACCTGAGCTTCGACAGCACGCTGCGTCCGGAGCGGATCGCCGAGGCGTTCCCGCCCGCGACCCTCGCCCGCCTTCGTGCGATCAAGGCCGAGGTCGACCCGGACGGCGTCTTCCGCGACAACTTCGCGATCACCGAGCTCGGCGAATCCGAGGCCGCCTGACGGTCCGGCGGAACAGAGCAGGACTCAGGAAGCGGGATGTCCGGGTCGGGCGGCACAATGGAGGATCGCGTCGAACGAGAGGACCCCCGTGGCCGAGGCATCCGAGAAGCACATCGCCGATTCCCATGCCGTCATCCGCGTCGTAGGGGCTCGTGAGAACAACCTCAAGAACGTCGATGTCGAGATCCCCAAGCGTAGGCTGACGGTCTTCACAGGGGTCAGCGGGTCGGGCAAGTCCTCGCTCGTCTTCGGCACGATCGCGAACGAGTCGCAGCGGCTCATCAACGAGACCTATCCGACCTTCGTCCAGCAGTTCATGGGGCAGCTCAGCCGCCCAGAGGTCGATGCGCTCGAGAACGTGAGTCCCGCGATCATCGTCGATCAGGAGCGCATGGGCGCCAACTCGCGATCGACGGTCGGCACCGCGACCGATGCGCAGGCGATGCTCCGCCTGCTTTTCAGCAGACTCGGGCAGCCGCACGTGGGCTCGCCGCAGGCCTTCTCGTTCAACATCCCGTCGGTGTCCGGCGCGGGCGCCGTCACGATGGAGAAGGGCGGCAAGACCGTCAAAGAGCGCCGCTCGTTCGAGATCACGGGCGGCATGTGCCCCCACTGCGAAGGACTCGGCGAAGTCAGCGACGTCGACCTCGACGAGCTGTTCGACAAAGAGAAGTCGCTCGCCGAGGGGGCCATCACGGTCCCGGGCTACAACCCCGACGGCTGGATGGTGCGCGGGTTCAGCGAGTCGGGCCTCGTCGACCCCGACAAGCCCATCAAGGACTACACGCCGCAGGAGCTCGACGACTTCCTCTACAAGGAGCCCACGAAGGTCAAGATCCAGGGCATCAACATGACCTACGAGGGGCTCGTCCCGAAGATCACGAAGGGGATGCTGCAGAAGGACCGCGATTCGCTGCAGCCGCATATCCGCGCCTTCGTCGAGCGCGCGGTCAAGTTCATGCCGTGCCCCGCGTGCGCGGGCACGCGCCTCAATGAGGGCGCGCGTTCGTCCAAGATCAAGGGCGTGAGCATCGCGGATGCCGCCGCGATGCAGATCACGGACCTCGCGGCCTGGCTCGCGACGATCGACGACCCCGCCGTCGCCCCGCTCATGGTGGGCCTGCGCGCGACCATCGACTCGTTCGTCGACATCGGCCTCGGCTACCTCTCGCTCGACCGCTCGTCGGGCACGCTCTCCGGCGGCGAGGCGCAGCGGACGAAGATGATCCGCCACCTGGGCTCCGCTCTCACCGACATCTCGTACGTGTTCGACGAGCCGACCGCGGGCCTTCACCCCCACGACATCCAGCGCATGAACGCGCTCCTGCAGCTCCTGCGCGACAAGGGCAACACGGTGCTCGTCGTCGAGCACAAGCCCGAGGTCATCGAGATCGCCGACCACATCGTCGACCTCGGGCCTGGCGCAGGACGCGCGGGCGGCGAGATCCAGTACACGGGCGATGTCGCGGGCCTTCGGGCATCGGGCACGATCACGGGCCGCCATCTCGACGACCGGGCGAAGCTCAAGCCGTCGACCCGAGGGCGCACGGGCGCGCTCGAGATCCGCGGTGCGACGCAGCACAACCTCCAGGCCGTCGACGTCGACGTTCCGCTGGGCATCCTGACGGTCGTCACGGGTGTCGCTGGGTCGGGCAAGTCGTCGCTCATCCACGGCAATGTGCCGGCGTTCGACGATGTCGTCGTGGTCGACCAGGCACCGATCAAGGGCAACAGGCGCAGCAGCCCGGCCACCTACACGGGCATCCTCGACACGATCCGCACGTCGTTCGCGAAGGCCAACGGCGTCAAGCCGGCCCTCTTCAGCGCCAACTCCGAGGGGGCGTGCCCCGCGTGCCGGGGCCTCGGGGTCATCATCACGACCCTCGGGTTCACACAGACGGTCGAGACCCTGTGCGAGTTGTGCGACGGCTCGGGCTTCAGCGACGAGGTGCTCGAGTACCGTCTCGACGGGCGCAATATCGCCGAAGTCCTCGCGATGTCGGCGGTCGAGGCCGCCGAGTTCATCGGCAAGGGCCCCGCGCACGCGACGCTGCTGCGCATGATCGACGTCGGCCTCGGGTACATCACACTCGGACAGGCGCTCAACACGCTGTCGGGGGGCGAGCGCCAGCGCCTCAAGCTCGCGATCGCGATGGCGAAGAAGGGCGCGATCTACGTGCTCGACGAGCCGACCACGGGACTGCACCTCGCCGATGTCGACAACATGCTCGGGATGCTCGACCGTCTCGTCGACGCGGGCAACTCGGTCATCGTGATCGAGCACCACCAGGCCGTCATGGCGCACGCGGACTGGATCATCGACCTCGGTCCTGGTGCGGGCCATGACGGGGGCCGGATCGTGTTCGAGGGCACGCCGGCCGAACTCGTGGCGCACGGCGAGACGCTGACGGCGCAGCACCTCGCGAGGTATGTGGGAGCCTGATCGCTCCGGGCTCAGCGACCCGCGTCGTACAGGTGCCGGCCGCCGTGGCTCAGCACCTTCACGACGACCCCCTGGCGGTGAAGCTCCGCAACGGTGCGGGTCTCTTCGTCGATGTCGCGGCCGAGAGCGTGCACGTTGGTCACGACGAGGACATCGCCCCTGCTCAGACGACCGAACAGGCGAACGAGGCGCTCCTCCCACGACTCGAGCGTCTCGGGCGCAGGATGGCGGAAGCCGGAGATCGGCACGCCGAACCGCGTGAGCTCTTCGCGCTGCACCGTGACCGACGGCATGTCATCGCGCGACACGACGAGGCCGACGAGTTTGGACCCGCTCGGGCGGGCGAGCCACCAATCCCGGTCGGCCTGCAACTCGGTGAAGCACTTCGGGCACTCCGCCGCGGGGTGCGGGAGGTCGAGTGGGCTCGTGTCGGCGCTCGTGCCGGGTGCGCGAGTGACCGCGGCATCTGTGCTCATCGTCTCGCTCATGACCCACCCTCCATCGCTCTATTGTGACCTCTCGAGCCGACATGCGGGAGCGGTCAGTCGTCGTCGAGCCGCAACTGCAGGCTGATCTCGTCGGCGTCGAGCTCCGCGAGCGCGTGGCGCAGGGCGGGCGTGCTGTAGGCACCGTCCGACGACAGTTCGAGCAGCCGGGTGCGCATCGCCGCGATCATCGCGAGCCGCAGCTCGAGGAAGTCCCGCGCGAGCGTGCTCACTTCATCGTCCGGCGGGCTCGTGAGCCGTGATCCCGCCTTCTCTGCGAGCCCGGGCGGAAACTCGGTCCCATCGCGGCGGCGCAGGTCGGGACGGACGAGGGCGGATGCCGCAGCCTGCCGCAGCTCGTCGTCGATGCTCTTCTGGTCGTCGCGGTCGACGCCTTCGTCGTCGCCCTGGTCGAGGCGCAGGAGCCGCACAAGCCACGGCAGCGTGAACCCCTGCAGCATGAGGCCGCCCACCGCGACGAGGAACGCGATGAACACGAGCAGCGCCCGGTCGTCGTGGGCGGGAAGCGTCTGGGCGGCGGCGAGCGTCACGACGCCGCGCATGCCGGCCCACACGATGATCGTGCCGTGCTTCCACCCCAGCGGCGACGCCTGGTAGTAGTCCAGGTCGGCCATTGCGCGGGAGATCCTCGCGCGGGCGCCGTTGATGCGCCGCTCCCGGTGGGCCCGGCCGGCGAGTGTGCGTTCCGCGCCGACCGTCGCGACCGACAGACCGTCGAGGTGCGTTCCGAAGGCCTCGAGCCGCTCGCGCTGCTTTCCTCGCGCGCGCCAGCTCTGGATCGCGACGAGCAGCGACACCCAGCCCGCCCGCACGATGAGGATGATCCCGAGTGCGATCGCGGCGAGCCACACGCCCTGCCAGATGCCGTGCTCGGACGTCACGTTCTCGTCGAGGATGTCCTTGAGCTCGAGGCCCATGAGGAGGAAGACGGCACCCTCGAGCACGAGCTCGACGGTGCGCCAGTTGAGATCGTCCGAGAGACGCTGCTCGGGAGTGAACCAGCGGGCCGCGCCCTGACCCGTGACGATCCCCGCGACGACGGCGGCGACGAGACCCGACCCGCCCACGTGCTCGGTGGGGATGTACGCCGCGAACGGCACGACCAGCCCGACCGCGGTGTTGGCGGCGGAGTGCCGGATGAGCGCGCGCAGCCGCAGGGCGAGGTAGCCGACGATGACGCCGATCACGATCGCGATGAAGGCGCCCCACGCGAACGCCCCCACGATCGCGCCGGGCGTGAATGCGCCGCCCGCCGCGAGAGCCGCGATCGTGACGCGCAGGATGACGAGCGACGTCGCGTCGTTGAGCAGGCTCTCGCCGTCGAGGAGCGTCACGACGCGTCGTGAGATGCCGAGCCGCTTGACGATCGAGGTCGCGACCGCGTCGGTCGGGCTGAGGATCGCGCCGAGCGCGAGGGCGAGGAGGAACGGGAGCCCGGGGATGAGCGCCGTGAAGACGAAGGCGAGCACGACGGCGCTGATCAGGACGAGCAGCACCGAGAGCCCCGCAATGGGTCCGAAGTCCCGGCGGAACTCGATGGCGGGCAGCGAGACGGCTGCCGAATAGAGCAGGGGTGGCAGCACTCCGACGAGGATGATCTCGGGCTCGACGTAGACGGGCGGCACGAAAGGCAGCAGGCTCACCCCGATGCCGACCAGCACGAGGATGAGCGGGCCGGCGATGTTGAGTTTGGGGCCGATCGCGGTAGCGACCGCGATCACGACGATCGCGAGGATCACCAGGACGAGCGGGTCGAGCACCTCGCTCACAGCACGCCGAGCCCTCGCACGGCATCGCGCTCGGCGACGAGCTCGTCGACGGATGCCTCGAAGCGCGCCCGGGCGCGCTCGTCGAGCTCGAGCCCCTCGATGACGCGGTAGCCGGCGCCGTCGGACGAGACGGGGAACGAGCAGACGAGCCCTTCGGGCACGCCGTACTCGCCGCGGGAGACGACGGCTGCCGATGTCCAGGGCGTGCCCATCCGCTCGTCGCGCACGTGCTCGATCGCGGCGTTGGCGGCCGACGCGACCGACGACGAGCCGCGCACCTCGATGATCTCGGCCCCGCGCCGGGCGACGCGGGGGATGAAGACGTCGTCGAGCCAGGTCTGCGCGGCCTCGACCCCGCCGAACGCGTCGGCGAGCGCTTCGAGGACGGACAGCCCGCCGATGCGCGCGTGCGAGACATCGGGGAACTGCGTCGCGGAGTGGTTGCCCCAGATCGCGACGCGATCGATCGCTCCGGCCGGTGCATCGAGCGTCTCTGCGAGCTGGCCGATCGCGCGGTTGTGGTCCAGGCGCGTGAGCGCCGTGAAGCGGTCGGATGGCACGCCGTCGGCCGAGGCCGCCGCGATGAGGGCGTTCGTATTGGCCGGGTTGCCCACCACGACGGCGCGGAAGCCGTCGGCCGCCGTGGCTGCGATGGCGGCGCCCTGCGGGCCGAAGATGCCGGCGTTCGCGGCGAGCAGGTCGGCGCGCTCCATGCCCGGACCCCGAGGACGCGCGCCCACGAGCATCCCGATCTCGGCTCCCTCGAAGGCCCGCTCGGCGCTGTCGGTCACCTCGACGCCGTCGAGGAGCGCGAAAGCGCAGTCCTGCAGCTCGAGCGCCGCGCCTTCCGCGGCGCGCATGCCCTGGGGAATCTCGAGCAGGCGCAGTCGGACAGGCTGATCGGGGCCGAGCATGTCGCCCGCTGCGATGCGGAAGAGCAGCGCGTACCCGATCTGGCCGCCCGCGCCCGTGATCGAGACGGTGACCGGGCGTTTCATGGTTGCCATGGTCCGAGCCTATTGCGTGGCCGCCGGGCCCGTCCGGCCGCGATATCCCGGCGCTCGCGGCGGCGTCGCGGTACCGTGAGCCCATGACCTTCAACGACAATGCGCGCGTCGGGGGTAACACCGCCACCCGTCGTGGCCCCGGCCTCGCACTCGCGGGCGGCGGCGTCGCGGGCCTGGGCGGTCTCGCCCTCCTGCTGTTCGCTCTCTTCACGGGAGGCGACCTCTCGAGTCTGCTCGGGGGCGGAATCCCGGCCGTCGGCGGAGCCGGTGAGAGCAGCGAGATCGCCGACTGCGAGACCGGCGCAGACGCGAATGAACGGGACGACTGCCGGCTGGCCGCGGCATCCCTCGCCATCGACCAGTACTGGGCGGGCAATATCGAGGGTTATCGCCAGCCCATGCTCGTCATCGTCGATGGATCCACCACGACGCAGTGCGGCACCGCCTCGAATGCGACGGGGCCGTTCTACTGCCCGCCGGAGGAGACCGTGTACGTCGACCCGACTTTCTTCGGGCTCCTCCGGCAGCAGTTCGGTGCGACGGCGGGCCCGCTCGCCCAGATCTACGTGCTCGCGCACGAATACGGACACCACGTCCAGAACATCGCGGGCATCATGCAGCGTTACCCGAACAACGGCACCGGCCCCGACAGCAACAGCGTGCGCACCGAGCTGCAGGCGGACTGCTTCGCGGGAGCGTGGGTCGGCTCGATGACCGAGCAGGTGGACGAGAACGGCGTGCCGTTCCTGCAGGCTCCCACCGACGTCGAGATCCGCGACGCGCTGGATGCCGCCGAGACGGTCGGCGACGACCACATCCAGGAGTCGACCGGCGGACAGGTGAGCCCTGAGACCTGGACGCACGGCTCGAGCGATCAGCGGCAGCGGTGGTTCGCGACCGGGTACGAGCAGGGCTACACCGCGTGCGACACGTTCGCCGTTTCGGGAGGCAGTCTGTGAGCGGCGCGCTTGACGACATCCTGTACCCGCCGATCGAGCCGTACGAGACGGGCGAGCTCATCGTCGGCGACGGCAACCGCATCTACTGGGAGCAGTCGGGGAACCCCGACGGCAAGCCTGTCGTCTTCCTGCACGGAGGCCCGGGGGCGGGCACCTCGCCGTGGCAGCGACGCTTCTTCGACCCCGAGCGCTACCGCATCGTGCTGTTCGACCAGCGCGGCTGCGGCAGGTCCACGCCGCACGCGAGTGCGCCCGAAGCCGATCTGCGGTTCAACACGACGTGGCATCTCGTGGCCGACATCGAGCTGCTCCGGCGCAATCTGGGCATCGATCGCTGGCAGGTGTTCGGCGGATCGTGGGGGAGCGCGCTCGCGCTCGCGTACGCCGAGACCCATCCCGAGGCCGTGACCGAACTCGTGCTGCGGGGCGTCTTCACCCTTCGCCGTCACGAGCTCGAGTGGTTCTACGAGGGCGGTGCCTCGGCGATCTTCCCCGACCTGTGGGAGGACTTCATCGCCCCCATCCCGGTGCTCGAGCGCTCACGGCTCATCGAGGCGTATCACCGGCGGCTCACCGATCCCGATCCTGTCGTGCACCGGCCCGCGGCGGTCGCGTGGTCGAAGTGGGAGGCCTCGACCCTCACGCTCCGGCCGGACCCGAAGCTCGTCGCCGAGATGACCGAGCCTGCCGCCGCGACGGCGTTCGCGCGCATCGAGAACCACTACTTCCTGCACGGAGGGTGGTTCGCGCCGGACCAGCTCATCGAGGGCGCTTCGGCGCTCCGCGACATCCCGGGCGTCATCGTGCAGGGTCGTTACGACGTGTGCACGCCCATCATGACGGCGTGGGATCTGCACCGGGCGTGGCCCGAGGCCGAACTCGTCGTGATCCCCGACGCATCGCATTCAGCGACGGAACCGGGCATCGCAGCAGCACTGCGACTCGCCACCGACCGTTTCGCCGACGGCGCACGGCAGTCAGAGGGATGAGCACCGATGAGACCGCCGATCTCCCCGACGAACAGCCCGGCATCGGGGCGGACGGAAACTGCGGCGACGCACTGACGAAGCTTCGCTCGGCGGCGCTGCACCGCATCGAGCAGGGCCACAGGGCCCAGAGCTTCGGCGTCGATCACATCGCCCGCGAGCTGTACATCAGCAGGCGGCAGCTCTATCGCGCCTTCCCCGATTCGGGCGGCATCGCGGCCCTCATCGCCCGCCGACGGCTGCGGACCGCCGAGGAGTACCTCGTGGGGCGGCCCGACCTCTCCCTCGAAGAGATCGCCGTCCTCGCCGGGTTCTCATCCGCGGGCGTCATGCGCGCGCACTTCCGTCGTGAGTTCGGCATGTCGCCGCAGCATCGGCGCGACGCCGTATCGGGGTCGCACGAAGGCGCCGTAGCGGGGTCGCACGAAGGCGCCGGGGACTGAGGGATCAGGCCCGGCGCGCGCGCCGGACGAGATCCGCCGCGACCTCGCCGATCACGATCGCAGGCGCGTTCGTGTGTCCGCGGATGAGCGACGGGATGATCGAGGCGTCCGCGACCCGCAGTCCTGTCACACCGCGCACGCGCAGTTCGGGATCGACGACGGATGCCGCATCCTGCCCCATGCGTGCCGTGCCGATCGGGTGGTACAGGGTGTGCGAATACCGGCGGAGCGACACCTCGGCACGCTCTTCGGGGGTCATCGACTCGCCGCCTGCGGGTTGGATCCACCCGCCCGTCGTGACGCCGCGCAGGGCATCCGTGTCGATGATGCGCTCGCAGGCCGCGATGCCGGCGAGCATCGTCGCCTCGTCGATGCCGTCGGGGTCGGTGAGATAGCGGGGGTCGATGAGCGGCTTCTCGAACGGGTCCGCCGACGCGAGCCGGATCGTGCCGCGGCTGTGCGGCCGCAGCAGGATCGCGCCGAGGGTGATCCCTTCGGCCGGCGTCGGCACGAGTCCTTCGCCGACGTAGGGCACAGGCGCGAAGATGATCTCGATGTCGGGGAGGTCGGGTGCCATGCCCGACCGGTCCGCGACAGGTGTGCGCAGGAACCCGCATCCCTCACCGACGTTCGACGTGAGCATGCCGCGACGCCCCGCCAGATAGCGGGCGAGCTCCGGCAGCCGCTCAGCGCCGTAGAGCGTGCCGCCGTGCGCCGCGGGCGCGAGGCCGGCGACGAGGTGGTCCTGCAGGTTCTCGCCCACGCCGGGTGAGTCGACGACGACGTCGATGCCGTGCTCGGCGAGGTGCTCCGCAGGTCCGATGCCCGAGAGCATGAGCAGCTGGGGGGTGTTGACGGCCCCGCCCGCGAGGATGACCTCGCGCCCGGCGACGGCATGACGCGTGATGCCGTCGATGTCGACGTAGACGCCCGTCGCGCGGGGCGCTGCGTCCGCGCCGTCCGACGCGAAGGTGACGCGGCGCACGTGCGCGTTCGTCACGACGCGGAGGTTCGCGCGCTTCCTCGCGGGGCGGAGGTAGGCGTCGGCGGTCGAGGCGCGGGCACCCTTGTGCTGCGAGACCATCGTCTGCGAGAAGCCCTGCCCGGTCGGTCGGTTGGGTGGGGTGACGGGGAACCCCGCCTCGCGTGCCGCCTCGAGGAACGCTCGGGTGTGCCGGCGGGGGTCGCGCTGATGCTCGACCGGCTGCGCCCCCGAACTGCCCTGCGTCGGGTCGACGGGGTCGTCCGTGCGCTCCACGCGCTGGAAGTAGGGGACGAGGGCCTCCCACGACCACGTCGGGCCGGCCGCCTCCGTCCACTCGTCGTAGTCCGCGGCGAAGCCGCGCACCCACATCATGGCGTTGAGCGAGGACGAGCCGCCGAGCGTCTTGCCGCGCGGCCAGAAGACGGTGCGCCCCTCGAGCTTCTCCTGCGGGACGGTGTCGTAGTTCCAGTCGTAGGGGCCGCGGAAGAGCTTGGAGAAGGCCGCGGGCACGTGCAGCTCGAGTGCCTTGTCGGGTCCACCTGCTTCGAGGAGCAGGACCGAGATCGACGGGTCCTCGCTCAGGCGAGCGGCCAGAGCGGCGCCGGCCGAGCCTGCTCCGACGACGATGTAGTCGGCGGAGAGATCGTGGTGGCTCATGCGCGGAACGCCTGGACGAGGGTGCCCATGAGGCGCGTCCAGCTGCCGTCCATGCGGAACCGCGTGAACCCCTCGCTCACGGCGGCGCCCGTCCGCGACGTCACGAACCACGGCGGCTTGGGCAGCAGAGACACCCGTCCGGAGCCCGCCAGCGCCGACAGCGACCTCGGCAGCGGGCGGAATGGGCCGCGCGCGATCGAGCGCTCGACGTGGTCGAGCAGCAGGGCGTTGTGCACGACGCCGATGCCGCTCCCGACGTTCTGCACCGTCGCGCCGGGCAGTCCGCCCCACGTGAGCGTCGGGGTCATGAACACGAACGCCGTCCACGCGTTGACGGCGATCGAGCCGTAGCGCAGGTCGGCGATCGCCCGCTCGAATCCCGATCCCAGGGCGGCCTCGGTGTCGGGGTCGATGATCACGTTGGCGCCGAGGGTGCCGGCGAGTCTGTCGTTGGCGTGTGTGACGGCCGCGTCGAGGAACTCCTGACCGTTGCCCGGCAGCGAGACGACCCCCAGGACGGGGCTGAAGTACTCGGTGGTCTCGAGCGCCGTCGCGTCCTCGCCCGGCACGATCTCGACGATCGCGCGGGTGCCGTCCGCGTACCAGGTCGCCTTCGGGTAGTCGGATGCCGCGCCCTGCAGCTTCTCGTCGCTGCGCGGATACCAGACCGGCCGGGTGGGGGCCGCGGCGTACGCGATGCGCAGCTGCTCGAGGAAAGCCTCACGCTGCGGCCAGTCCTCGCTCAGGATCACGACCTGCCCCGCGATGCAGTTGTGCCCGCTGTTCTGCAGACGCATCGTCACGACGTGCTCGGCCTGGAACTTCAGATCCGCCTCAGACCAGGCGCCGGGCACGACGATGATGGGCGAGACGCCGCCGAGCTCGGCGGTGATGGGCTTCTCGAGCTTCGGACGGTTCTCGCGCTTCCGACGCTCCCCTGTCGCACCCGTGCCCCACACGATCGCGTCGAACGTCGGCGCGGCTCCCGTGATGTGCACGTGGTCGACGTCCTTGTGCTGCGCGAGGTAGCCCCCCACGTCCCCGCCGCCGCGGACGATGCGCAGGAAGCCCGGTTCGATGAGCGGCGCGAGCGCGCGCTCGAAGACCGGAACGAGCGGGTCCTGCGTCGGATTCACCTTGAGGATCACGACCCGGTTGTGGGCGAGGAGCTCGTAGAGCACGTCGAGCACGGGGATCGAGGTCACGTTGCCCGCGCCGAGCACGAGCCCGATGCCACCGGGCGTCGTCGGATGCAGCTGCGCGAGTCCCGCGTCGCGGCGGGCTGCGGCATCCGTCGTCCCCGCGGTGAACCAGACCTCGCCCGTGTACCCCGAGAGCAGCAGGCTGTCGACGGGTGTCGAGGGGAAGACACGGGCACGTCGGCGACCGCCCGGTGCCGCCTCGGTCGGGATGCCCGCGAGCGGGCTCTCGCCCTTCGCGAGCCTGCCGAGCGTTTCGCGATAGGCGTCGACGGCGACGATCGTCCCGTAGGGTCCCGCCAGCCACTCCTCGCCGCGGAGGGGATGTCCGTGTTCGAGGCCCTTCGAGGTCGCGGCCGTGTCGGCCCATTCCTCGGCGACGGCCGAGACGGTCGCGTGCAGACGCTCGAGCAGCTTCGCGCGCTGTGCGAGCGTCACATGCACCCACGCGCGCAGGCCCGTGCGGAGCTCGTCGAGCTGGGCGTCGAGCTCGGGCATCGCGGGGGTCTTGGCGGGGGCGGTCCTGCGCGCTTTCACGGGTGCGGCGTCGGGCACGGGCGCTCTCCTTCGGGCGGGGGTTTCAGTCTACGACCGGCGCCGAACGCAGTCTCAGGATGTCTGCGACTCGATGTCGGCCTTGCGCAAGCGGTAGCGGCCCAGAGTCACGAGGCTCGTTGCGATGAGCGCCGCCGGCACGACGCTGAAGCTCACGACGATGCCGGTGACGGCCGCCGCCGGCTGCGTCACGGTCTCGCCTGCGGTCGAGGCGATGTAGCCCGTCGAGGCCAGGACGATCGACAGGGCGGTCGCGCCGAGGGCGAAACCCGTCGTCTCGCCCGCAGTCCAGACGCCTCCGAACGCGCCGGCCCTCCCCGGCCCGTGGAGCGCGGCGTCGTGGGCGATGACGTCGGGGAGCATCGCCATCGGGAGGGACTGCATGCCCGCGTAGGCGATGCCGGCGAACGCGACGGGAACGTAGATCCAGTTGCCGGGTGCCCACACGGCGCCGAGCGTCGTGAGGGCGGCGAGGGCGAAGACGATGCTCGCCACGGCGAAGGTGCGCTCCTTGCCGTGGCGACGCGAGAGCCACGCCCAGCCCGGGGCGGCGAACAGGGCGGGAGCGATGAGGGCGACGAACAGGAACGTCACGGCGTCCTCCGAGCGCAGGACCCAGGTCGCGAGGTACTGGGCGCCCGCGAGCATGAGCCCGGTCGCGAGAGCCTGCAGGAGGAAGGTCGACAGGAGCGCGCGGAACGGCTGGCTGCGGCGGAGCGTGTCGAGCGCGGCGCGGTAGTTGGCCCGGATGCCGGTGCCGAACGCGGAGGGCGAGGCATCCGTCGTCGTGCTGTGGGTGCCGTCGATCTCGTCGGCGAGGATCTCCGCCGCGGCGGCCGTGGCGGAGCCCGCGACCTCCATGACGGGCCGGGTCGCGAGTGCGTGACGCGCAGCCCCCGTCGCGATGAGCATGCCCAGACCGATCGTGACGCCCGCGATGATGCCCATGACGAGGTAGCCCGTCGTCGGGTCGCCCGTCAGATTGCGCAGCGCGGGGCCGCCTGCGCCGAAGAGCAGGATCGAGAAGGTGAGAACGACGACCCGCCAGGTCAGCAGGGTCGTGCGGGCGTCGTAGCTGTCGGTCAGCTCGGCGGGCAGTGCGATGTAGGGCACCTGGAAGAGGCTGAACGCCGTCGCCGTCAGCAGGAACGCGAGGAGCACCCAGATGGCCCCGACGACGGGTCCGAGCGAGGGAGGCACGGCGAAGGTCACGGCGAACAGGACGGGGAGTGCGAGCGAGCCGATGAGCATGAGCCGGCGACGTGTGCCGCGTCGCGCGCGGTCGCGGTCGGTGAGCGCGCCGATCACGGGGTCGATGATGACGTCCCAGATCTTCGCGGCCGACACGATGACGCCCGCGAGGATCGCCGCGACGCCCAGGCTGTCGGTCAGGTAGTACGTGAGGACGAGGCCCGGCAGCGTCGCGAAGCCGCCCGTGCCGAGCGAACCGACCGCGTACTGGGCGACCGTGCGGCGGGCGAGGGTGGGGGCGGATGCGGCAGCAGCGGCCGAGCCGCGAGCGTCGTTGCTCATCGCGCCAGTGTAGGGCGACGCGCGGTCAGGTCGCGTCCGACTCCGCCCGGACGGCGTCGGCGACTGCGCGCAGGCCCGTGAGCGTCTCGGCGAACGAGGTCGACAGCGGCGCGAGCCCGATCCGCAGGCCGTCGGGATCGCGGTAGTCGGGGATCACGTCGTCCTGCCAGAGCCGGGCCGTGACGGCGCGCATCGATGGGTGCGAGAGCGTCACGTGCCCGCCGCGCGCCGCGGGATCTCGGGGCGACGCGATCGTGACGCCGTGCGGAGCGAGCAGCTCGTCCGAGAGGCGCACGGCGAACTCGGTCAGGGCGACCGACTTGTCGCGGATCGCCTGGATGCCGGCATCCCCGATCATCGCCAGCGTGTCCTGCATCGCGAGCATGCCGACGATCGGCGGCGTACCCGAGAGGAACCGGCGCATCCCGTCGGCGGGCCGATACTCCGGGCCCATCGCGAACACGTCGGCCGCGCCCATCCATCCCTGGATCGGCTGGGCGAGACGATCCTGCAGACGGGCCGCGACGTACGCGAATGCGGGGGAGCCGGGGCCGCCGTTGAGGTACTTGTACGTGCAGCCGACGGCGAGGTCGAAGCCCCACTCATCGGCGTGCACGGGCACCGAGCCCGCCGAGTGGCAGAGATCCCACACGATCAGCGCGCCGGCATCATGCGCGATGCTCGTGAGCGACGGCGCGTCTGCGAGGAATCCGGAGCGGTAGGCGACATGGCTCAGCAGCACGACGGCCGTCTCGGGACCTACGGCATCGCGCAGCGCATCGGCCGTGACACCGCTCGAGAGATCGACGTCGATCCACCGCACGCGGCCGCCGCACTCGCGCGCGATGCCGTCGACGAGGTAGCGGTCGGTCGGGAAGTTGTCGCGGTCCACGACGATCTCGACACGGGCCGGGTCAGCAGCGTGCTGGGCGTCGAAGGCCGCCCGCACGAGCTTGTAGAGCAGCACCGTCGTCGAGTCGCCCACGACCGTCTGGCCGGGCGCCGCGCCGATCGCGACGCGCCCGATCTCGTCGCCGATCGCGAAGGGCAGGGTCATCCACGACTCGTCCCAGCCGCGGATGAGGCGCCCTCCCCATTCGTCGACAGCGAAGCGTGCGAGTCGCTCGACGCTCGCGCGCGGCGGACGGCCGAGCGAGTTGCCGTCGAAGTAGACGAGCGAGGATTCGCTTCCCACGAACGCATCGCGCAAGCCCCGCAGCGGATCGGCGGCGTCGAGGGCGGATGCCTCGGCCTCGAGCGCGGACAGGCCGCCGGCGACGTCAGATGTCGTCATGGATGAGCTCCTCGGTGGGGACGACGGTCGCGCCGCCCAGCCACTCGGCGACATCGCCGAGCGAGGCAGGGGGCGGACCCGGGACGAAGGTCGAGACGCCGGACGGCGCAGGCCGGGGCCATGGTTCGCAGAGCGCAGCGATCAGCGCCGGGCCCCGGACGCCCGCACGATCGAGTGCGGAGAGCTCGTCGGTGAGGACGCCCACGCGGCGCTCGCCGTTGCCGAGATCCGTGCCGTAGAGAACAACGCCGCCGGCGGCGACGAAGGCGGCGAGGTTGTCTGCGGCGATCTCGGCGTGCGCCCCCTCGTGGATCGTGAGGGTCGAGATCCAGCGCTGGCCGGACGCGACGGCCCGCGCGATCAGGTCGGGGGCGAGCCGCTCCGTGAAGGGCGTGTGGGCGAGCGCGTCGACGCCCGCCTCGAGGGCGAGCCGCGTCATCCCCTCGCCTTCGACGTGCGCGACGACGGGAAGCCCGCGCTCGCGTGCGGACGCCACGATCGCGGCGAGCACGGCGCTGTCGAAGACGGGACCCTCATCCGAGGCGAGGGCGACCTTGATGACGGATGCCCCGAACGAGGCCTGCTCGTCGACCGCTGTCGCCGCGCCGCCCGGCTCACCCGGGTGCGGCGAGGCGCTCGCGACGACCCGCACGATGGCATCGGGCGCCCAGGTCCGGCCGGAGGGGTATCCCCCCGGTGCGGTGAGGAAGGCACCGGCATATGCGATCTTCGGCATACTCTCGCGCGGTCGGCGCGCGAGGAGGACCGGGTCGCCGCCGAGGTCGAGCACTCCGGCGATGCCGTGCGCCGGGAGCCGGCTCTCGTCGATGAGGTGCACGTGCACGTGATGGTCGACGAACGGGGGCAGCGCCATGCCCGGCTCACCCGTGAGCGACCGGCGGCACGCAGTCGCCGCAGGACCGAGGAGCTCGTGGAGGAGGGGGCCCGGCATCCGTCACGCCTCCGGCGTGCGACCGATCTCGGTGCGCACCGCGAAGAGCTCGGGGAAGAACGTGAGCTCGAGCGCCCGCTGCAGGAAGCGGACGCCGCTCGATCCGCCCGTGCCCGTCTTGAAGCCGATGATCCGCTCGACCGTCTTCATGTGGCGGAACCTCCAGAGCTGGAAGTTGTCCTCGAGGTCGACGAGTTCCTCGATCGTCTCGTAGGCCGCCCAGTTCGTCTGCGGATCCGCATAGATCTCGGCGAAGATCGGCACGAGCTCGGGGACGAACGTCCACGCCTGGGTCACGTCGCGCTCGAGCACGGCATCCGGGATCGGATACCCCGACCGCGCGAGCAGCCGCAGGAACTCGTCGTAGAGGCTCGGCGCCTCGAGCGCCGCCGACAGCAGCGCGTGCGCGGCACGGTCGGACTCGAAGACGCGCAGCATCGCGGCGTTCTTGTTGCCGAGCGTGAACTCGACCGCGCGGTACTGCGCGGACTGGAAGCCGCTCGCGTTGCCCAGCACGCCGCGGAACTCCGCGTACTCGGCGGGGGTGAGCGTCGCGAGCACCGACCACTGCTCCGTGAGCGTGCGCTGGATGTGCTTCACCCGCGCGATGCACTTGAGTGCGGGGGCGAGCTGATCGGCGCGAAGGAACGCGTTCGCCGCATCGAGCTCGTGCAGCACGAGCTTGAGCCACAGCTCGGTCGTCTGGTGCTGGATGATGAACAGCAGCTCGTCGTGATGCTCGGGATCGCTCAGCGGCTGTTGCGCCGACAGCAGCGTGCCGAGATCGAGATAGCCGCCGTAGCTCAGGCGGTCCTGGAAGTCGGTGACGACCGACCCCTCGATGGGACGGGTGTTTCCCTCGACGCCCTCGCTCACAGCGTCGAGCCTATCGACCCCCGCCGCGTCAGATCAGGGAGAGTTCGCGCAGCTTCGCCTCGACGTCGGCGTTCGAGGGCTCGACGTGGTGCGACGAGTCGGGGTAGACGACGACGGGGATGTTGGTGCGGCCCGAGATCTCGCGGGCGACATCCGCTGCTGCCGGGTCGGCCACGAGGTCGACGTAGGTGTACGAGACGCCGAGCTGGTCGAGCTGGGACTTGGTGCGGACGCAGTCGCGGCACCAGTCGGCGCCGAACATCGTGATCGTGGATTCAGAAGTCATGCATCTATTCTTGCGGATGGATGCTGGGTGCCGGGTGGACGACGGCAAGGAGTCCCACGACCACTTCATCGGGGCGCATGACACCATGGAGTGCGGCGTCGCCGACCCGACCGCCCCGACACCAGACCATGCAGCTGACCATCATCGTTCCGACGTTCAACGAAGCGCCCAACGTCGCGGAGCTCGTGCGCCGTGTCGGTGCGTCGCTGCGCGGGATCGATGCAGAGCTGCTCTTCGTCGACGACAGCACGGACGGTACCCCCGAGGCGGTGGAGGCGGCGGCTGCGGACGCCTCGCTTCCCGTGCGCCTCATCCATCGCCCTGTCGCCACCGGCGGGCTCGGTGGAGCCGTCCTGGAAGGCATCCGCGATGCCGGGGCGGACCTGTGCATCGTCATGGACGGCGATCTGCAGCATCCGCCCGAGATGCTTCCCGAGCTGTTCGCTCGGATCAGCCGGGGGGACGTCGACATCGTGGTGGCGTCGCGCTACGCGGGCGGTGGTGCGGCGACGGGCCTCGCCGACCGTGCCCGCGTGGCCGTCTCTGCGACGTCGACGGCGCTCACCAAGGCGATGTTCCCGCTCCGGCTCAAGGACGTGAGCGACCCCATGACGGGGTTCTTCGCCCTCGACCGCCGCGGTGTGGAGATCGATGATCTGCGGCCCCGCGGATTCAAGATCCTGCTCGAGATTCTCGCGCGCAAGAACCTCCGCACCGTCGAGGTGCCGTTCACCTTCGCGCGCCGGTACGCGGGGGACTCGAAGGCATCGGTGCGTCAAGGCATCCACTTCCTCACGCAGCTGACAGCACTCCGGTTCGGCAAGATGTCGCTCTTCGCCGTGATCGGCGGCCTGGGCGCGGTCGCGAACCTCGGGATCGTGTGGGCGTTGACGGTGGCCGGAATGCACTACCTTCCGGCCGCGATCATCGCGGCCGAGACGACGATCATCGGCAACTTCCTGCTGCAGGAGAGATTCGTCTTCCGTGACATGAAGGGTGAAGCGTCCGGAGTCTGGAGCCGCTTCGCGAAGTCGTTCACCTTCAACAACGTGGAGCTGCTCGTCCGCATCCCGCTCGTCGGCGTCATGGTCGGCACGGGGCACATCACGGCGGTCCTCGCGACGGCCATCACGCTCGCCATCGCCTTCGTCGTGCGCTTCGTCTTCCACTCGCTCGTGGTCTACGCGCCGCGCAAGGCGGGCGCGCGGCGCTCGGCGGCGCGCGAAGTGCTCGAGGAGCTGGACCGCGAGGCGATGACCCCGGGCGAGCTCTGACTCAGGCTCGCTCGGCGGCGGCGGTCGGGTTGCTCATCATGTCGAGCGCCATGCGCAGGCGCGTGCTCGACGTGTGCGCCGTGTAGGGGAAGTACACGATCTCGACGCCCACGGCCGCGAAGTCGTGCTCGAGACGCAGGCCCTTCTCGGTGCCCCGCCAGTCGTCGCCCTTGAAGAAGTGCGTGAAGCCCGTCGCGCGCCACGCGTCGAGCTTGTCGGGCGTCGTCTCGATGTGGACGTCGTCGACGAAGCTGATGTGGCGCACGATGTCGGCGCGCTCGCCGGTCGGGATGACCGGATCCACGCCCTTCGTGAGCTGGAGCATTTCGTCGCTCACGACGCCCGCGATGAGGAAGTCGCAACTCTCCTTGGCGTGCCGAAGGATGTTGAGATGCCCGATATGGAACAGGTCGAAGGCACCTGCGGCATAGCCGATGCGTTGTGTCATTCGTCGCCCCCCAGAGCGAATTCGACGTATGGAGGGCCCCAGCCCGCCATGCAGGCCCCCAGAGCCCGCACGCCCATGCTAGCGCCGATCCGGCGTCAGGCATAGGTCGGTAAGGGTCGCGAGACGTGATCTGGCCTGCTCGCGATCGCACAGGCGCCGGGCGGTAACATCGAACCCCGCGCAGGTTCGGTCCGTCGATGCCTGGTCCGGAACGAGATCGAAGGACCTCACTATGACTTTCGCCCACGTGCTCACCGTTCTGCGACGCCGGTGGCTGACCATCGTCGTGGCCGCGATCATCGGTGCGCTGCTCGGTTTGGTGGTGTCCGCGCTGATTCCGACGCGCTACTCCGCCACGACGAGCCTCGTCGTCTCGCCGCTTGTGACGAACCCTTTCACCAACACGCGCGATGACGTGAACATCCGTACCGAGGCCGAAGTCCTCCGGTCCCGCGAAGTCGCCGAGAGGGCTTCCGAGGCGTTGGGCGAGCCCCTCACCGCCGGATCGTATCTTCTGTCGCAGGTAGACGTCGCCGCGCCCTCGGGATCCCAGATCCTTCAGGTCACGGTCCAAGCGAGCACTCCCGAACAGGCGGCGGAAGCCGCAGACGCCCTGAGCCTGGCGTATCTCGAATTCCGCAGAGAGGGTGCGGCCGAGATCGCCGAACGGTATCTGGCCACGATCGACGAGCAGCTTGCCCAGCTCCAGGCGGACGGGAGCGGCTCGTCCGCGACACTCGTCGCCGTGCTCCAGCAGCAGCGACTGAGCGTGATGCTCTCCTCCCCGGAACCTGGGCGGATCATCGGCGCTGCGACTGTGCCGAGTCGCGCCGCCACTCCGGGCGTCGCCATCGCGGTCATCGCCGGCGCGGCGGTCGGCGCGCTCGGCGGCGTCGCCCTCGCGCTGCTTCGCGAGCGCCTGGACCGACGCGTGCGTGCGAAGGATCGCCTTGCCGCGCTCGTCGGTGAATCCCTCGTCGACGCTGACTCGCTCGACGACCTGGACGCATGGGACGAGGTCGCCGACAGGCTCCGTCAATCCGTCGACCGCCTGCCTGAGAAGGCGACCTACCGCGTCCTCGTCGATGCTCTCGGGTGGCCTGCTGGCGCCCCGATCGGGCGCGCCCTCTCCGCGCATCTGGGTACCGCGATCGCAGAAGACGAAGAGGGCGAGCAGTACGCCGCCTTCTCCGCCCGGGACATCTCCGGCCGCGCGAGCAACGTCGAGTTCACGCGCGCCATCCGCTCGAGTGATGTCGCGGTGCTGTTGGTCTCGGCTCAGGCCGAGCTGGCCGACGTCGGTGACCTGCTCGCCCGCCTTCGTCGAGCCAACGTGGATGTCGTCGTCGTCTACGTCGCGCCGCAGCCGGACAGCCGTTCTCGTTCGTCCGCGCGTCCTCCCGTGGTCTCGATCATCGACCTCGGGCACACCGAGACCACCTCGGCAGGGGAGCAGTCGCAGCCCACGGCAAGCGCCCCATCCCCCGACAGTCACGACGACGATCCTGCAGGAGACGATCTCGCGCCAGCCGGTACGACCAAGACTCCGCGCTCGTCCAAGAACCGCTGAGCGTGCTCCACGGGTCCGGTAAGGTCGAGAAACCTAAGGTGGACCAGTCGCAGTCCGCAGCGTGGATCCAGGGGGAAAATGTGGGCAAAAAGGCCTTGATCACCGGCATCACGGGCCAGGACGGCTCCTACCTTGCAGAGCTGCTGCTTGCGAAGGGATACGAGGTGCACGGCGTCATCCGACGCGCGTCGACGTTCAACACGAGCCGCATCGATCACCTCTACCAGGACCCTCACGACCCCGACGCCCGGCTCTTCCTTCACTATGGCGACCTGAGCGACGGAGCACGCCTGGTCACCCTGCTCGCCGAGATCCAGCCGGACGAGGTCTACAACCTCGCAGCGCAGTCCCATGTCCGCGTGTCGTTCGACGAGCCCGAGCACACCGCCGACACGACCGGCACCGGTTCGGTGCGCCTGCTCGAAGCCGTCCGCCTCTCCGGCATCGACACTCGTTACTACCAGGCATCATCCTCCGAACTCTACGGCGCGACGCCGCCGCCGCAGGACGAGGACTCCCCGTTCTACCCCCGTTCTCCCTACGCGGCGGCAAAGCTGTACAGCTACTGGATCACGAAGAACTACCGCGAGGCGTACGACATGTTCGCGGTCAACGGCATCCTCTTCAACCACGAGTCTCCGCGCCGCGGCGAGACGTTCGTCACGCGCAAGATCACCCGCGCTGTCGCTGCGATCAAGGCCGGGCGTCAGGAGCACCTCTACATGGGCAACATCGACGCGGTGCGAGATTGGGGCTACGCACCGGACTACGTCGAGGGTATGTGGCGGATGCTGCAGGTCGACGAGCCTGATGATTTCGTGCTCGCGACCGGAGTCGCACGCACGGTGCGTGATTTCATGACCATCGCGTTCGAGCACGCGGGCCTCGACTGGGAGAGACCACGTGCGGTTCGACGAGCGCTACCTGCGTCCTACCGAAGTCGATGCACTGATCGGCGACGCCTCCAAGGCCGAGGAGAAGCTCGGCTGGACCGCGACCGTCCAGCCCGACGACCTGGCCAGACTCATGGTGGATGCCGATATCCAGGCCCTCGCGCATGCGGGGACGCCCTGGATCGACGAGGTCTCCGCGCTCTCCTGGAAGAGCGAGTCATGACGACCGCATCGCCTGCCGTCGCTCGGGCGCCGCTCGACCGTGCGTCCACGATCTACGTCGCGGGCCACCGTGGTCTCGTCGGCAACTGCCATCTGGAACGCTCTGGAGCAGGAAGGCTTCGACAAGCGTGTCGGTCGGAGTTCGAGCGAACTCGATCTGCGTGACCGGGAGGCGACCTTCGCGTGGTTCCGTCAGACCGAACCGCGATACGTCGTGCTCGCGGCCGCGAAGGTGGGAGGGATCCAGGCGAACAACTCCGAGCCCGTGGCGTTCCTCACCGAGAACCTGAGGATCCAGGTCAACGTGATGGACGCCGCACTCGAGACCGGCGTGGAGAGGCTCCTCTTCCTGGGTTCATCCTGCATCTACCCGAAGTTCGCCCCTCAGCCCATCCGCGAGGACGCGCTCATGACGGGGCACCTCGAACCGACCAACGATGCCTACGCGGTCGCCAAGATCGCGGGGATCATGCAGGTCCAGTCGGTGCGTCGACAGTACGGGCTTCCCTGGATCTCGGCGATGCCGACGAATCTCTACGGACCCAACGACAACTTCTCGGCCACCGGGTCGCACGTGCTTCCCGCACTGATCCGCCGGTACGAACAGGCTCGCCGCGAGGGCGCCGACCGCGTCACGAACTGGGGCAGCGGCACGCCGCGCAGGGAGTTCCTCCACGTCGACGACATGGCCGCCGCCTGCGTGCACCTGCTCGATGTGTTCGACGGCGATACCCAGGTCAACGTCGGGACGGGTGTGGATCACACGATCGCCGAGATCGCGGACTTCGTCGCCGACGCGACCGGCTACGCGGGCACTACGGAGTGGGACGCCACGCACCCGGACGGCACGCCCCGCAAGCTTCTCGACGTGTCGACCATCCGCTCACTGGGGTGGGAGCCGTCGATCGATCTTCGCGACGGCATCGAAGACACCGTCAAGTGGTACCGCGATCACGAGGACGAGCTTCGGGGCAGGTGACCCGCGGACGGCTTGGAGAGCTCGTCGAGAGCGTCCAGCAGCTCAGCCGATCGACGTGATTCGACCTTCCTGACGAAGTAGCTGCCCGAGTCGACGATCTTGTCGAGATCGCCGAGATCGAGCACCCTGGGGTGTCCGAAGCCGTCGCCGTCGAAGTCGATGTAGCGACGGTTGTCGTTGACGAAGTGGAAGATGTTCGTCGAGAGCAGGATGCTCTGGGCGAAGACCTCGTCGGGTGCCAGGCTCGTTCGCGCCCAGTCCATCACGTCAGGACGAGTGCGTGCGACGTGCAAGAGGTGCTGCAGCGCGCGCCGCGAGACACTGAACCAGGCCGACCCGCCCCAGCAGTCGAGCCCGGCGGGCAGTCCCCTCCGGCGCGTGCCCACACGCAGTCCCCCGTACGAGACGTTCACGCGGAAGAGCGGCTGGATGTAGTTGACGCCGTGGAGAAAGTGCCACCGGCGCCGCTGGTCCTCGCGCAGCGGTCGCAGCATCCGCCACCTGAAAAGGTATCGCTGGCGTCCCTCGTGCATGCTCCAGTCGCTGCTGCCGCGGATGAGCGGCGTGAAATGGTGCAGGAAGCCGTCGCCTGACGCTTTGAGCGCCTCGAAGAACTCCTCGATCGGCCGGGATGGGTAGTCGGCACCCGACAGCACGGTGGCGAAATCGGCGCCGCCGTCCTCTTCGAGCATGCTCATGAGGGACAGAATCCGCTGGATCTGTGTGAAGTCGCCGCGGCCGCCTTCTTCGGTGACGATGCGGCATCGAGAGGAGGCCAAGGCCTCCGCCCCTGGCTCGCCGGCACGATCGTGGCTGATGTAGACGAGGGCCGAGGGATCAGCCGCGAGAAGACGGTTTACGAGGCGGGTGAGCTGAACGATGTCGGTGTGGCTCGTGATCAGGAACGCCAAGCGGGCGCGCGCGGGAGTCGACTCGGGCTCGACCCGGGCGGTCACCGGGACGCGCCCAACTCGCGCCACCGCCGCCGTGTCGAGACGGAGATGTGGAGCAGGTTCAGGCCGAACAGCACGGTGTACGCGACAGCGAAGGGCCACTCAGCCGCCCAGAGGACGAAGACCCAGCACAGGACCCCCGGATCGCTCGGGAGGAGGATCCACGACTGGAACCTGCGCGTCGAAACCCGCGCGGTGCTCGATTGGTCGCGCAGCAGCCCGCCGATGTTCTGGCTGAGGAAGCCCGCGGACGCGATCACCGAGAAGGCCGCGGCGACCGCAGCGATGACCGGTTCGTCCCGCATCAGGAGCGCCGCGGCGATGGCGAGATGGACGAGCGGGAAGGCGCACGGCATCCAGCGTGTGATCGAGCCATTCGCCCTGAAGGCTGGAAGAGCCCTGCAGTCGAGCGACCTGGCCGTCGGCCGAGTCGAGAGCGTAGCCGAGCGCCAAGAGAACCGCCGCCACGATTCCGGCGATGAGCGGCGTCGGCTGGAGCAGAAGGAACGCCGCGAGGCCGGCCAGCGTGCAGAGGATACTGACGAAGGAGACCATGGACGGCGTCGCTCCTATCGCGCAGAACGCGGCGGCGAGGGAGCGTGCGGCGCGACGATTGACCCACCTGGTGTACGCAGGGACTCCGTCGCCGGGCTTCTGCGCCGTGTGAAGAGAGCGCAGCGCCTCCGTGAACGGGATTCGACGGACTGATCCGGTTTCGGACACGTGGACGCAACCCCCTGAGCGATTCTTGCCCCGTCATTCGCGAGGTCGTGGACGATGCTCGCCGGTCCGAGGAGCTCTCGCGAGTTCCTCGGCGAGACGATCAAGTCAAGCTAGCATCACTGCGCGCGGCGAAGCTCGCAATCGACGGCCTCGCGCCGAGCAGGCGTCCTGGAGGGCTGTGGTAGGCTCTGCGCGGAGTCGGCGTATGGGGACGTCGCTCTGTTGCGTGACGGACTTCGGCGCACGCTTGGGGAACAGGATCTTCGTCGTCGACCCTGCGGCACCTCATGTGGTGTCGAGAGTTCCCGCCGAGACGCGGGTGAGTGCGTCCGGAGATCGTGTCTCTCTCCGCAAGCGCATTTGGACCACCATCGACGGTGGCGGGTGAAGAGACGGGGAGTGATGTCGGGAACGTCGAAGAGCGAGCCGAACGTGACGACGGTCATCGCGACGCGTGGCCGCGGGGAACTCCTGCGTCGGGCTGTTCGCTCCATCGCGCGTCAGGAGTATAGCGGGCGCGTAGAGATCGTGGTCGTCTACGATCAGTGTGCGATCGATCGCGCTCGACGACCTTCGCACCGAACTGCCCGAGAACGTCGACGTCCAGACGATCTCCAACACCGCCACGCCCGGCCTCGCCGGAGGACGCAACTCCGGGCTCGCGGCCGCGACCGGAGAACTCGTCGCCTTCTGCGACGACGACGACGAGTGGGCGCCGGCGAAGCTGCGCGCCCAGGTGGCGCTGTGGGCGGAGCATCCCGATGCCGTCGGCGTGTCGACCGGGATCACGATCGTCACGGCGACGACTCGTACCGAGCGGATCCCCGGGCTCGCGACCAGCCGGTCGGACTTCCTCGAATCGCGGGTGGGCGAGATCCATCCGTCGTCGCTCCTCTTCCGACGCGCAGATCTGCTCGCGCTGCCGGGTGGCGTCGACGAGCAGATCCCTTTCTCGTACGGCGAGGACTACGACCTTCTGCTGAGGCTCTCCGAGCACGGTGACATCGTCAGCGTCCCCGAGCCGCTCGTGATCATCCACTGGGACCGGACGTCGTACTTCGCCGGCCGCTGGGAGGCGGTGGCCGCAGGCCTGAGCTTCCTTCTCGACAAGCACCCCGACCTGCTGAAGAACCGGGCGAACGCCGCACGGATGTGCGGACAGGTCGCGTTCGCGCATGCGGCCGCAGGGAACCAGGCGTCCGCGAAGTCGTGGGCGCGTCGTGCGGTGGGGTACCGCCGAGCGGAGCCTCGCGCATGGCTCACCTACGTCACCCTGACCGGTCTGGTCTCGCCGGATCGCATCGTCAGCACGCTCAACCGCGCCGGGAGGGGAATGTGAACAGGCGGAACGGAATCCTCATCGTAGGCGGAACCGCCGTCGCCGTCGTGGCAGCGATCGCCATCGCGTCCATCGTCTCCGGCGCCGGCGATGCGCCGGCGGCCGCGCCATCGACGTCGAGCTCCGCGCCGGTGCCCGACCCGATTCCGGCTCCTTCTCCAGCGGCGACTGCGGGGGACGACGCTACGGAAGCAGGTCGAGACGGTCACGGAGGATCTGCTGCGCAGCATCCTGCCCGTCGTCGCCCCCATCGACCCGAACGGGTCGCCGTCGCTCGCGGATCAGCTGGTCAACGTCGCCACGGCGGGGTTCATCGGCGAACTCGAAGCGGAACGGCTCGAGTTCGAGTCGGAGGGATGGACGCGGTCCGGCACGTACGAGATCGAGCGCGTCGAAGTGTTGAGCGTCGACATGGCCAGCGCACCGCCGACCGCCTCGGTCCGCGCGTGCATCGACACATCGGGGCTCGTGATCACGCGCGCCGACGGCGAGCGGCTCCCGTCGAATCAGACGAGGGCGTGGAACGTCTTCATGCTCGAGCAGGTCGATGGCATGTGGCGGATCCACGCGCGCACCTTCACGGACAATCCTGAATGTTGAGAATCCCTTGCATGAGAAAGCTCTCATGGGGATATGATGCGAGTCACGTTGGCATTTTTCTGAGTAAAACACCACGTCTACAAGTTAAAACACGTCAATCTGGGGAGAGACATGGGTATGGGGACGACACGCGAGTCCTCAACCGCATCACGAATCGCCGTGGGGGCGATCGCAGCAGTTGCGGTTGTGGGATCGATGCTGATGCCGATAGCGGCACACGGCGCAACGGAGGGCGGAGCTGCCCAGACTGCGCTGGTAGCTGCGGGGCCGGGCGAATCGGAGGCTAGTGCCGCCGCGTCGTGCTGGGAGATCAAGCAGAAGACGCCCGCGGCGCCCTCTGGCGCGTACTGGCTCGTGACGCCAGCGCTGAAAGCACCGCAGCAGTTCTACTGCGACCAGGTGACGGACGGCGGCGGCTGGGTGCTCATCGGCCGCGGCCGTGAGAACTGGAACCAGAGCAACGCGGGACGTCTGTCCGCCCGCGACGTGTGGGAGACGCCCGCAGGCGTCCAAGCCTTCAATCCTGCTCAGCTCGACGTCGACACGATCAGCGGCCTCCTCAACGATGGACGTGTCGACCAGCTCGCCGACGGTGTGCGCCTTCGTCGCGCGACGAACACCGCCGGTACCACGTGGCAGGAGGCCCGCTTCACGTACGCCTCGAACCGCGATGACTGGTCGTGGCAGTTCATGGGCCTTCAGCGTGTGGGCACATGGAAGTTCGACACCACCAGCGGTTCGGGCGGCACGACCGACTCGTGGGGTAACAACAGCACGTTCCGCCGTGTCGACACCGCGATCACGAGCGGCAAAGGGGTGGGAGCGTGGATTCATGTTCGGCTCCTCGGCACGTGGCAACCCGGCGGCCGACTCCTATCTGTGGGCCAGCTCGACGACGGTCGGATACCCACGGCCCTTCACACAGGTGTTCCTGCGTCCGAAGCTCACGAGCGAGAACATCTTCACCGCGATCCCCGATGCCGGCCTTCCCGCGTCGACGGTTCTCGCCACGGCGCAGAGCTTCCCGGTCGCGAGCCCTTGGGGAGT
Source organism: uncultured Actinomycetota bacterium (assembly GCA_963695125.1). Taxonomy (GTDB): domain Bacteria; phylum Actinomycetota; class Actinomycetes; order Actinomycetales; family Microbacteriaceae; genus Microbacterium. The sequence goes on along the minus strand of CAVOFY010000002.1, from coordinate 31,590 downwards.
CTCGGGTCTGGGTGCCGCCGGCGACGGTGAGCTCAACGCCGAGGTCTCCGACTTCGTCGAGTCCAACGGCGTCATGTACGTCGGCGGCAACTTCCGCTACGTGCAGCGGTTCGTCGAGCGGAACCGGCCAGGTCGAGCAGAGCTACCTGGCGGCGTTCAACGTCGCGACGGGTGAGTGGATCTCCAGCTTCCGACCGACCTTCAACAACCAGGTCAAGGCGCTCGCCATCCTTCCGGACGGACGCCTCGCAGTCGGCGGCGCGTTCTCGAGTGTCAACTCGCGTACGGCGAATGCGTTCGCGATCCTCGACCCGGTGACCGGTGCTCCCGACACGTCCGTGACGACACAGATCATCAACTACACGGGCGGAGTTCCGCCGGTGATCCGCTCGATGGACGTCCAGAACGGGATCATCTACATCGGCGGCCGTTTCACGCATGTGAGCGGGGCGGGCGTGGTGGGAGAGACGTATCTCCGTAACCTGGGTCGCCTGAGCGCGACGACGGGTTCGCCGCTTTCGGGCTGGAACCCCGTCATCGACGGAACCGTCGTGTCTGTCGACGCGTCCGACCGCGGAGATCGCGTGTACGCGGCGGGATACTTCAGCAAGAGCCGGGAATTCGCGTCGAAGCGCGTTGCCGCGATTTCGACCACGGACCTCACCGTGTACCCGTGGACGGTCGAGTTCTCGAACGTCACGGGCGATCGCACCGGCTACCAGCAGGCGATCAAGGAAGTCGGCGACCGCGTCTGGATCGGCGGCGCCGAGCACATGATCTTCAGCTACAACCGCGACACCCTCCAGGAGGTGAGCACCAACATCACCCAGAACGGCGGTGACTTCCAGGCGATCAACACCTACAAGGGTGACGTCGTCGCAGGTTGCCACTGCTCTGAGAACGTGTATCAGGGAGCTCGCTACTGGCCGGGAATCACGAACTTCCACCGTGTCGAGCACATCGACCAGGCAGGCATCTGGCGTGCGTCCGACGGTGCGTTCGTCCCGGACTTCAGCCCGCAGCTCACGATGCGCCGTGGCTTCGGCGTCTGGGCCATCGAGGAGGCCAGTGACGGCAGCCTGTGGCTCGGAGGCGATCTGACGCACGCGCGCCAGGCCAATGCCGCGAACCGCTGGACCGGTGGGTTCGTGCGCTTCGCAGGTCGGGACACCACCGCACCCGCTACTCCCACGGGAGTGACTGCGGCGACGGGCGGCGGTGTCGACACGGTGTCCTGGAACGCTCAGCCCGGTGTCACGTTCGAGGTGCTGCGCGATGACCGCGTGGTCGCGACGACCGCGACGACGTCTGTCACGCTCGCCAGTGGTGGAGCTTCGAGGTACTTCGTTCGCGCAGTCACCGCGGCAGGCAACCGCTCGGCGACGACTGCTGTCGTCGTGCCGACCGTCCTGTCGCAGCCGGTCGATGTGGTGACGGCCGGTTCGCAGTGGTCGTATTACTTCGACACGGCGGCCCCGGCGGCGGACTGGGCTGCTCCCGCATTCGATGCGTCGTCGTGGAGCACGGGGGCGGCTCCGTTGGGTTGGGGTCACACCGGTCTGGGCACGACGCTCACCGTGGCGGGCACGAAGCCGTTGGCGTCGTACTATCGGAAGTCGTTCTCGGTGCAGGATGCTTCGGGTGTGGCGTCGATGACGCTGACGACGCGTGCTGATGACGGGATCGTGGTCTATGTGAACGGCGTGGAGGTCGGTCGCACGAACATGCCGGCCGGCGCTGTCGGACATAACACGTACGCGACAGCGGCGCCGACGGCGGCGGCGGCGCTGGCGAACCCTGTCACCATCACGGTTCCCGGTTCGCTGCTTCAGTCGGGTACGAACGTGGTGACTGCCGAGGTGCACTCGAACTATCGCTCGACTCCGAGCGCGAGCTTCGAACTCACCGGCGTGCTCAGTCTGGGCACCCAGCCGCAACCGGAGCCGGAGCCGGAGCCGGAGCCCGAGCCGGAGCCGGAGCCGGAGCCGGAGCAGCCGGTCGATGTGGTGACGGCCGGTTCGCAGTGGTCGTATTACTTCGACACGGCGGCCCCGGCGGCGGACTGGGCTGCTCCCGCATTCGATGCGTCGTCGTGGAGCACGGGGGCGGCTCCGTTGGGTTGGGGTCACACCGGTCTGGGCACGACGCTCACCGTGGCGGGCACGAAGCCGTTGGCGTCGTACTATCGGAAGTCGTTCTCGGTGCAGGATGCTTCGGGTGTGGCGTCGATGACGCTGACGACGCGTGCTGATGACGGGATCGTGGTCTATGTGAACGGCGTGGAGGTCGGTCGCACGAACATGCCGGCCGGCGCTGTCGGACATAACACGTACGCGACAGCGGCGCCGACGGCGGCGGCGGCGCTGGCGAACCCGGTCACCATCACGGTTCCCGGTTCGCTGCTTCAGTCGGGTACGAACGTGGTGACTGCCGAGGTGCACTCGAACTATCGCTCGACTCCGAGCGCGAGCTTCGAACTCACCGCAGTGCTCACGCTCGAAAGCCAGCCGCAGGTCGGCGCCCGCATGGCGGGCCCGGATGCGCCCGTCACGCCGGCCCCGTCCGTGACGGTCCCGCCCGTGACGGGTCCAGTGGCGCCTGCTCCGCAGCCGGCGCCCGAGACGCCGACCGACACGCCGCCAGCGCCGCAGACCGACGACCCGACACGTCGGGCCGCCGAACCGGGCGTCGACGAGTCCGGCAGTGGAGAGTCAAAACAGGAGTGACAGTTCGTACAGCACAAGCGCCTCGGGTCGAGTCCTCTCGGCCCGAGGCGCTTGTTGCGCTCGTGCCACTTCCGGCCTGGCCCCTCCTTGCGTGGCTCTACGGGTTCCCGATCTATTGGGCGACCGGCCTGAACCTGTTCGCACCGATCGTGTTCGCCGGACTCATGGCGGCCTTCCTCGTTCTGAGGGGTCGGGTTCGCGCGATCCCGGGAGTGCTGATCTGGATGGCCCTCATCGCGTGGGTCATCGTGTGCGCGCTCTCGGTGACGAATGTCATGCAGGGCATCGGCTACCTCCAGCGTGTCTCTGACTTCCTGGCGCTGGGGGTCGCCCTGATCTACTACGCCAATGCGCGTGAGACGATCTCTCCCCGCGCGATCATCGGCGGGTTCACGGTGCTCTGGTTCACCATGGTCGTGCTCGGCACGCTGGGCACATTCTTTCCGGACGTGAGGATTCCGACGATCGTCTCCCAAGTGCTTCCCGGCGCTCTGGTCCAGAACGATCTCGTGCGCGAGCTCGTCGAGCCCCGTCTGGCGGAAGTCCAGACGCCCTGGGGTGCTGAGGAACCCTTCGTCAGGCCCTCGGCCCCGTTCCCGTATACGAACTCATGGGGGATGGCGTACGCGCTTCTGACTCCGATCATGGTGCTGTCCTGGGTGAAGGTTCGCCGCCCCGTTATCAAGATCCTGTTCGGCGTCGCGATCCTTCTTTCGCTGTATCCTGCCGTGCAGACGAGCAACCGCGGCATGATGATCGCGATCGCGATCTTCGCGCTGTATGTCGGTGCCAGGAACATGCTCGCGGGACGCTGGGGCGTCGGGTTCACCGTCTTCGGCCTGCTCGGCGCTGGCGCCGCCCTGCTGGCGGGCCTTGGGGTGTTCGCCTCCATCGCGGGACGTCAAGAGATCAGCGACACCACTGCGGGCAGAGGGTCGATCTATATCGCCACCCTCGAGAAGCTGATGGATTCCCCGATCATCGGGTGGGGGAGCCCGGGTATCGATGTCACCATCGGCATAGCCCTGGGCACCCAGGGCTATGCCTGGACGCTCATGTACTCGTATGGGTTCATCGGACTGGCGATCTTCTACCTGTTCCTCGCCCGCGTGTTCTTCGCCTCGTGGCGACTGCGCGGATCGACCGCGTATGTCTTCCAGGGATTCATCGTGACGGTGGCCGCGACGATCTGGTTCTACGGTCTCGGAATCGTTCAGTCGCTCATTCTGATCCTGGTCGCTGCGGTTGTCAGTCGAGCGAGTGCGGACGGAGATCTCACTCTCGATGGCGCATAGCACGACGCGCGGATTCGGACGAGAATCCGCCATCACCTTCGCTGGGATCATCGTCAATGCTGGCCTGGCTTTCGTCGTGACATGGATTGTCGCGGGCGGCCTCGGTGCGGCAGCCGCGGGCGTCTTCTTTCAACTGACCGGGCTCTTCATCATCGTGGGGGGAGTCGTCGCTCTCGGCGCGGACACGGGTCTCGTGCGCTCGCTCGCGGCGCTGAAGGCGACGAACTCCAACGCTGAGATCGGAGTCACGGCACGCATCGCTCTCGTTCCGGTGATCGTGACGACCGTGGGCGCGTCCATCCTTCTCTGGATCACCGCGCCCGTCATCGCTGACCTGCTCGTCCTCGACACGAACGGCGTCGCGACCGTTCGCGTCCTCGCGGCGATCCTCCTTCCTGCGACCCTGCTCGGAGTCCTGCTCGCGGGGTCGAGGGGTCTCGGGTCCGTGCGGACGTACACGGTTGTCCAGAATCTCTTCGTCCCTGTGGCCCGCCTCATCTGCGTCGCGATCGCGGTCTACATGCTCGGTGCGGCATGGGCGGTGGTATGGGGCTGGGCTCTTCCGCTCGTGCTGGCAGCGGCTATCGCAGCTGTCGCATTCGCCGTGCAGTTGCGTCGGGCGACAGGACAGCGACAAGAGGTCTCCGCCCCCGAAAAGAAGCGGCTTTCTCGAGACTTCTGGTCCTTCGCTCTGCCACGTGCCGGGTCGGGTGTGCTTGAACGCGGGCTCGACTGGATCGACGTTCTGCTCGTCATCGCATTGCTCGGTCCCGTCGCCGGCGGCATCTACGGTGTCGCGACCCGCATCGTGCAGGCGGGTGGAATGCTCGAGTCCGCGGTCCGCATCGTGCTCGGACCCCGTATCAGCGGGGCCGCTGCCCGAGAGGAGCATGACGAATCCCGCATGCTCTACCAGCGGGCTACACAGCTTCTGATCCTCGCGTCCTGGCCCTTTTACCTTGCGATCATGGTCTTCGCGGGGGATGTCCTGAGCCTCTTCGGCGAGGAGTTCCGCGCCGGTGCTCCGGCGCTGATCGTCCTCGCTCTCGCCCGGGCGCTGCGCAACACCGTCGGGGCACTCCAGACAGTGCTCCTGATGGCGGGGCGTAGCACATGGCAGCTCCTCAACAAGCTGGTGCAACTCGTGGTCATGGTCGGCCTGATCTTCGTCATGGTCCCTTTGTGGGGAATCACGGGGGCGGCGATCGCCGTCGCCCTGAGCGTCGTGGTCGACACGGTGATGGCGGCGTTCCAGGTCCACGCTCGCCTCGGATACAGCGCGGACGCGCGTGAGGTCCTGCAGGCCGCGGCGCTGCCGCTCGTCGTGGTGCTCGGCGGCAGCGTCATCGTGAGCGTCGTGTTGTGGGAGGGCGGCGCGATCTACCGGTTCGTCGGGCTTGCGGTCGTGCTCGCGGCATATGTGATAACTCTCATCTGGGTTGTGCGAATGCGCAGAAACTCGGGCGAGTAGCGGCTTTTTCTGCCTCTTATCGGCGAAAATCGGCCTCAGTACCGTTTGTGATCGCACAGGACCTGTGATTTGCTGACCGCGGCACCGCAGGGGCAATCCTGACTGGACCCGAGAACGCACACAACTGAGGTATCACTACGAATGAGTAACCCGAAAAGACTCACAACCCCACTTCGAACAACCGCGATACTTGTCGCCGTTGTCATCGCCGTGTTCGGTGCTGTGCCGGTGTCGGCTAGCGCCGCTGGACCTGCCGCGCCCACCGCGCCCACGGCGGCCAAGTCCACGACGACCCAGTCGACCACGCTGATCTCCGCAGGATCCACCTGGCGTTGGCGGTATGCCACCGGAGCCTGGCAGTCCGGATGGCGGGACCCGAGCTTCAACGACGGTGCGTGGGGCTCCGCCGCGAGCCCGCTGGGATGGGGCCCGGCGGCAATAGGCACGGTACAGGCGACGCTTGCCCCCGGAGCGCCGAAACCGCTCGCCTTGCAGGTGCGGAAGTCGTTCACCGTCCAGGACCCCGCCGCGCTGACCGATATCAGTATGTCCGTGCGCGTCGACGACGGAACGGCCGTGTACGTGAATGGACGCGAAGTAGGTCGAGCGAACCTTCCGCGAGGAACGGTCACCGCGACGACCTACGCGACGAAGGCGCCCAACACGGCGGCGGCGAACAAGCTCGTGACATTCAGCGTCCCGGCGAGCGCGCTCCGCAAGGGAACAAACGTTGTCAGCGCGTCTGTGCACCTCAACTGGCGGGCAACGCCGAGCATCAGCTTCGATGCGACGTTGAAGGCGAAGAAGACTGTTGCTCAGACTCCGCCGGTGAGCCCGACGCCGCCGGTAGATCCGGCTCCGCCGGTAGATCCGGCTCCGCCCGTCGACCCGGCTCCGCCCGTCGACCCGGCTCCGCCCGTCAACCCGGCTCCGCCGGCCGGTGACGCGTGTGGCGCCCAAGGACCGCTGGCCCCCGCGTGTGGTGCACTGTGGGGCGTCTACACCACGCGAGGATCCACCCTCACCACGGCGATCACCGATCTGGAGAAGCGCGTCGGGCGCCAGTTCGACATCACGCTGCGCTATCACGACTTCTCCACGCACCAGCACCAGGGCCTGTTCCCGGATTCGCACCAGCAGACGCTCGGCAGGGACCGCACGCTTCTGTTCGCGTGGCAAGCACGGGTGAACTCCACGAGCACCGACATTCAGTGGAAGACGATCGCGGCGGGGCAGTGGGACAAGTACATCGATGATGCCGCCGCGCGTATCAAGGCGTACGGCGAACCCGTGATGGTCGCATTCGATCCCGAGTTCGACAACCAGAAGAAGAAGGGGACCATGTCTGAGTACGTCGCGGCGTACCAGCGCGTCCACGACAAGTTCCGCGCTGCCGGCGTGACGAATGTCACCTGGCTGTGGGTGTCCACCGGATACCTCGGCGCGGGGAACGACAAGACGATCCTCGCCGGGTACCCCGGTGACCGCTATGTCGACTGGGTCGGCTTCGATCCGTACAACTTCTTCACCTGCAATGGGACGACGTGGAACACCTTCGAGCAGGAGATCGCACCGGTCTACGACTTCTTCCTCCGCAACGGAATGGGCTCGAAGCCGCAGATCCTGGGTGAGTACGGCACCGAGTTCGACGAGGCCGATCCTGCCAAGGGTGCGCAGTGGTACAAAGACATTCCTTCCGTGCTCAAGCGCTACCCGAATGTCAAGGCGCTCGTGCGCTTCGATGCCAACTCGATCTCGGGCGGCTGCAACGTCAGCATCGAGAACGGGCCCGGCATGTTCGATGCGTTCAAGGCAGCGGGCCTGGATCCGTACCCAACACGCGTCGCTGACGCATCCGTACGCTGACCAGACTGTCGATGGGTCCGCTGAGGACCCATCGACAGTCGAGTCAGGCGGATGAATGACAGTGACCGGCAACGTCTGCGTGACAGGAAGCCTCCTCTCGTGAGAGCATTCCCTCGAAGCGGCGACATCGTTCTCACACTGCAGGGTGGCCTCGGCAATCAGCTCTTCCAATGGGCCTTCGGTCGCCAGCTCGAAGCAGACGGGCGAACCGTCCTCTACGACCGCGCCCGTACGGGTGGCGACCGCCCCTACGCTCTGGGAGACCTCATCCCCCGTGAGTCGATGCTGTGGACGGGCACCGGCTGGGGCTTGCGAGCCATGGAGCGTGCCGGTCTTCTGAGCGACACGTCGCGGGTGCGGTATGTCCGGCAGAAGGTGTCAGGCCACGACGAATCGGTCGTGGAGCGGCTGGGTCGCACCTCATACCTGCGAGGGTCGTTCCAATCGCCCAAGTACTTCGACGCGGTCGCCGTCCCCGTGCGCGAGCAGGCGATGGCGCACCTGCGCACCATGTTGACACCCAGCGGGCTTCGACTGGCGGATGAGCTGACCGCAGATCCGGCGAGCGTCGCGGTGCATGTCCGGCGCGGTGACTACGTCACCAATCCCAACGCGGCGGCGATGCACGGTGTGCTCAGCGGTGACTACTACGCGAACGCGCTCGACCTCATGGCTGAGCGGGGATTCACGCGACGTGTGTGGTTCAGCGACGATCCCGAGTGGGTGCGTGACAACCTCGCGAACGACGGTGATGTCATCTGCCCCGTCGATGCCACCGTGTCGGACGGCGGTGAGATCGCGCTGATGGCCAGCTGCCGGGCGCAGATCATCGCGAACAGCAGCTTCAGCTGGTGGGGAGGCTGGCTGAGCGCTGACGCCGGATCCGCCTCGGTGATCGCACCCGCGTCCTGGTTCGCCGACGGCCACAGCGACGCGGCAGACCTCATTCCGCCGGAGTGGACCCAGGTCTGATCCAGCCGGTCAGATCTGATCCGGCTCGGGGCGGCGGACCATCGCGACGAGCCGCGGCAGGTGGAATCGGCGCCGTGGCGATCGCACGACGAGGTCGGCGAGCGCGGCCAGATTGGCCGAAGCGGAGTCCGCTGACAAGAGGGGAGTGATCCGGGCCTCCTCCGGCGCGGTGATCAGCCGATCCAGGATGGCGACCAGATTGTCCTCGGTCGTCACGGTCCAGCAGCGCTCCTGACGCGCCATGAACTCGCCGAACTCGAACTGGTGGCCGTCGACCACTTCGTCGAGCGACGGATCGCGTGGCACGGTGATGGGGCGGATTCCGTTGCGGTTCGCGTCGCTGATCGTCCCGGGCCCGACCTGTGCGACGACGATGTCGGCTGAGGCATACTGCTCCTGCAGTTCCTGCTGCGTCATCATCTGCCGGTTCTCGCCCCGCAGCGCCGGCCGGGATGCGCCGTGCTGGACGATGAGCGACGCCTCAGGGTGGGTCGATGCCCAGTCGTCGAGCCAGTCCATAAGTCGGTCGAATCGGTGGTGGTCGGTGCCGACCGTGACGAAGACGCGCACGCTCACAGGGTGGGCCCCACCACGGTCGCATGGGGATAGAGGCGCCGCTGTTCGTGCCACTGCACCGCGAAGCCGTCAGAGATCGGGTAGAGCATCCGCGCGGTGAGCGTTCGGGAGGACACCCGGTCGACGACTTCGAGGTAGAGGGTCTTTACGCCGATGAGCCGCGCAATGATGAAGAAAGGTACTGCAACGCCGGCCCCCGTCGACACGACGAGGTCGGGCCGTTCACGGCGGAGAAGACTCCATGCCAAGCGCAGGTTGCGCAGCGCATTGGGGATGTTTCGTGTCGTCGGTGAGAACGCCCACGTCGTCCGCTCACCGCTCAGCACATTGTGAGCATGGGCATTGTCGAACGTCACCCACTGGCGTTCGTGCTGCTCCCACCACGAACGCACCGCCATGAGCTGCGTGAGGTGACCTCCCGTGGACACGGCGAAGAGTATCCGCAGCTTGGCTTCTGGATCGTCGCCGCGTTCAGTCATCAATAGGCTCCCGAGGGTTTCACCATCACCTTCACCGTGCGCCACATGATGATGATGTCGTCCAGCACCGACCAGTTCTCGACGTACCGGAGATCGAGCCGGACGCTCTCCTCCCACGAGAGGTCGCTGCGGCCGCCGACCTGCCAGGGGCCGGTGATGCCGGGCTTGATGTAGAGCCTCCGGAAGATCGTGCCGTCGTACGCCGTGACCTCGGAGGGCAGCGGCGGACGCGGGCCGACGACGCTCATGTCGCCGAGGAGCACGTTCCAGAACTGCGGCAGCTCATCGAGCGAGTACTTGCGGATGAACTTGCCCACGCGCGTCACGCGCGGGTCGTCCTTCATCTTGAACAGCAGGCCCGAACCTTCGTTGGCGGCCTTGAGCTCTGCGAGCCGCTCCTCGGCGTCGACGGCCATCGAGCGGAACTTCCACACCTTGAACTCGCGGCCGTCGCGGCCCACGCGACTCTGCCCGAAGAAGACGGGGCCGGGCGAATCCAGGCGGATCGCGAGGGCGATCGCCAGGAAGATCGGCGAGAAGACGAGCAGTGCGAACGCCGAGCTGCAGACGTCGAGGACACGCTTGAAGAGGTAGGTCCCGCCACTGAAGCTGGGGATCTTGACGTGGATGAGGGGCAGTCCCTCGATCGGACGCAGCGACATCCGAGGCCCGGCGACGTCCGCGATCCGGCTCGAGATGACGAGCTCGGCGGCGGTGCCCTCGACCTGCCATGCGAGGTGCTTGATGTAGTCGGGGTCGCCGGTCGGCTGGCTCGCCACGATCACGGAGTCCGCTTCGAGCGCGCCGATGCGCGCGACCCAGCTCGCGCCGCGCATGATGGGACCGTCGAAGTCCAGCTCGACCTCGTCCGTCCCGCCTCGAGCAGTGCGACGCCCACGACGACGTAGCCGTGGCTCGCGCTCTTGCCGAGTGTGCGGAGGACGTACGCGACGTCGTCGGGAGCTCCCACGACGATCGAGCGGGACGCGTAGCGGCCGAGCGTGCGCTGCCGCATGAGCCATCTGCGCCACAGCCAGCGGCTCACCACGAGCAGGAAGAGACCGACGGGGAAGGCGAAGAACAGCTGTGCCCGGATGCCCTGCCACATGAAGAGCACGAAGACGATCGCAAGGCCGCCGAACGCCATGGCCGTCGCGTGGGCGACCCGGCGATACTCCATGGCGCCCGTCCCGACGACGGCCGAGTCGCGCGTGTTGAACAGCGACAGCGAGAGGAGCCATCCCAGGGCCGTCACGAGCGGGATGCGGGCGAGGATCCACGGATCGCCCAGGAGAAGCTGCGGCGAGATGAGCTGCAGCGAGACGACGGTGGCGGCGGCACACGTCAGCAGGACGAGAACGGTGTCGGTGATGCGGAGCCGGGTGCGGTATCGCCGCTCCCAGAGCTGCCGGTTCTCCATCGCCCGCGAGGCGCGAGGCATCACGATCGTGCGCGTGCTGACCGCCTCGGGTCGCGCGGCGGGGACGGGAGCGAAGCTCGCCTCCCTCGGCGGCGCGAACCCGACCGTCGTCCGCGGAGCGGAGACGGGTGTGAACGTCAGCGCGCGCGGCGGCTGTAGAGCGACGCGCGCGTCATCGACGGCGGTCACGTGCGTTCTCCCCAGAAAACGCGAAATCCCTGCTCGGCATAATTCCCCAGAAATCACCGAACGACGGATCGAGACCCGTCGAGCACTTCCCCAAGTTGCGCTTCGGAACCCCAAGTCCCAGCGGAGTCCCAACTCCACCAGCGCTGGGTTCACTCTAACGCGCTGGTCCGGTCATGGGAAGGCGACCGCGCCTTTGGATTTCATTAAGAGTGTGTTTCGCGCTCGCGTCGGCGAGCGAGACGGATTCAGCCGATCAGGTTGATGAGCGCCGCGAGTCCCATGCCGTAGTTGATGCGCACGGTCGGCAAGGCGAGCTTGTCGGTACCGATCGAGACGTACCCCGGCTCGATCGTGCGCGCGAGGTCCCAGCCCGCCTGGCGCAGCCCTTCCTTCGACGTCTCGTTGTAGTGGCCGTAGGGGTAGGCCATGACCTCTTTCACGCCGAGCACGCCACCCGAGGACTGCATGTCGGCGGCGATCTCGGCGGCGGACCAGTTGACGATCCGCCCCTTGCCGTTCGCGCCGGCCTGGTGCATGTCGTGGGTGTGCGACCTGCGCAGCACGTACGGGCTCGGTGCGGGATCCTGCCGGTACGCCGTGATCATGAACGACGTCGCCAGCACCTTGTACGTGTCGACGACGGGCACCGCGAGGTCGAACCAGCTCTGATCGGCGTCGTCGTCCGTGACGATGACGGAGTGGTTGGGCAGGAACAGCCGGCCATCGATGAACGCGCTCAGCTCGTCCCACGTCGGCAGGTAGAAGCCCGTCGTCGCGATGTGGTTCATATGCGCGTCGAAGTCGCCGATGTAGGCGTAGTTGCCGCGCAGCCAGCCCTCCTCGCCCTCGGGCTTCGCCGTGAACTGGTGGTACATGAGGATCGGGATGCGGGCCTTCTCGGCCGCGTTCGCCTCGGGCGTCGTCCAGGCGCCGTAGAGCGTGACCTGGTGGTTCTCGCACGCGACCACCTTCGACCCGTTGACACGGCTCGGGATCGCGAGCGCCGCCGCGGCCTCGGGCGATGCGTACCAACCGGCGAAGACGAGCCCGTCGCGGGCGGGGATGGGCAGACCCGCGTACAGGACCCCCTGGAGCTGCAGTGCGGGGACGTTCGAGATGCCGTCGCCCGCGTACGTCACGACGCACGCGTTCCGGTCCTCGGCCTGCTGCAGCAGCTCCTGCTCCAGGGTGTGCGGCGTTGCCGTCGGTGCAGGCAGGGGAGGTGTCGAGGCGGATGCCGTCGGCCCCGCCGCCTGGACAGGCAGACCACCTGCCATCGCGATCGCTGTGGCGGCCGTCGCCGCGCCGACGAGCACGACGGCTGTCACGACCACAGCCGTGATGACCGATCGGCGGCTGCCGCCGCGAGCACGCTGAGACATCGTCAAGGTCCCCCTCCGGGTGGACCCCGCCCCCCAGGGCCTCCGGCTGGCCACGCCTGGTGCGTGAACCGTTCCGAGGAGTCGACCTCGCGCACGATGATAGCGGCGGAGGGCCGCATCCCCGCCTGCATTGAGCCCTCAGTCGCTACGCTGTGGCGCATGACCACTCTCGTGCTCACCCTCGTGGGAGACGACCGCGCCGGCATCGTCGCCGAAGTCGCCGAGGTCGTCGCCAATCATGGCGGCAACTGGGAGCGGAGCGAGCTCGCCGAGCTCTCGGGCTCGTTCGCCGGCATCGTCGAGGTGTCGGTCGCCTCCGAGCGGGCGGATGAGCTCCGCGGAGCGCTCGACGTGCTCGACGGCCTCCTGGCGCTCACCGTGCATGAGACCGCCGGCGCCTCGACCGCTCCGGAGCACTCTCGCCGGCTCGTGCTGCGGGTGCTCGGCAACGACCATCCGGGCATCGTCCGCGAGATCTCATCCGTGCTGAGCGCGCGTCATGTCAGCATCGACCGCCTCAAGACGGAGACGCGGGATGCCGCGATGTCCGGCGGTCGCCTCTTCGAGGCGACGATCATCGCTCGGCTGCCGGCATCCCTCGATCCCGCCGTCGTGACGGCCGAGATCGAGCGGCTCGCGGCCGAGATCCAGGTGGACCTGACTCTCGGGGATTGATCCGGGCACGAAGGGGCGCGGATGCTCGCCGAACGGAGCCGACAAGCGGCTCAGATCCAGCCGCGGCTCTCCGCCAGAAGGATGGCCTGCTGGCGGGTGTGCACGTGCAGCTTGCCGAGGATCGTCGAGACGTGGTTGCGCACCGTCCCGGGGGCGAGCGAGAGCGCTCGGGCGATCTGTCCCGTCGTCTCGCCGCCGCGGCCCGCGCGGAGGACGTCGAGTTCCCGGTCGGTGAGCGGCGGCCGTTCGTCCGTGAGCGCGTCCGCGGCGATCTCGGGGTCGACGTACCGTCCGCCCCCGGCGACTCGGCGAATGACGGCCGCCAGTTCATCGGCGCCGCGCGACTTCGGCAGGAAGCCGGTGACCCCGACCGCGAGCGCCCGGCGCAGCACACCGGGGCGTGCGTGCCGGGTGACCACGATGCAGCGGGTGGCGACGGTGCGCAGCACGCGCTCCGCGACCTCGACGCCATCCAGACCGGGCATCTCCAGATCGAGCAGACACACATCCGGCTGCAGCCGCTGCGCCGCGGCCAGGGCCTGCGGACCGTCGGCGCACTCGGCGACGACGTCGATGTCATCCTCCAGGCGCAGCAGCGCCGCCAGCGCGGACCGGATCATCCCCTCGTCGTCGGCGAGCAGAACGCGGATCATGCTGCCGACTCCACCGGCACCCGCACCGTGATCGTGAACCGGCCGGCGTCGCGCTGCACCTGCACCGCGCCGCCGACGGCGCCGACCCGGCTCGCGATGCCGTCCAGCCCTGACCCGCGATCGTCGATCTCGGCGTCCGTCGCCACGTCATTCACGGCCCGGTACACCCAGTCCGCACCCTCCCTGGCAAGGGACAGGCGCACCGCGCCGGCCGCGCCGTGGCGGAGGACGTTGGTCGTCGTCTCTCGGATCACCGGGCCGAGCACCTCGGCGGGGGCCACCTCGACGTCGGGCGTGCAGACGGCCTGCGCGTCATGGCCGGCGGCGCGCAGCAGGTCTTGGGCGTTGGCCAGCTCGTCGCGCAACGGCACCGAGCGGAAGCGGGTCGCCAGGTCGCGCGTTCCCTGTCGAGCGTCGTCGACGCTGGCGCGGGCGAGGGCGAGCTGCGCCATCCCCGCATCCGGATCGCGCGGCATGAGGCGCGCGGCCAGCTCCAGCTGCAGGGCGATCACCTGCAGATGGTGTCCTTGCAGATCGTGGACGTCGGTGGCCAGGCGCAGGCGCTCCTGCGTGGCCGCGAGCCGCGCTTCCGAGGCCCGCGCCCGATCCAGCGTGATCAGCACGTCCCACCACCACAGCGACATCGCCGTCATCGCCGGCAGGAGCGCGCTGTAGACCCCGACGAAGCGCGCGCTCGCGGCGAGATCCGCCCCGTCGGGACTGAAGGGGCCGGTCAGCACGAGCACTCCGACCACGAGCGCCGTCGCGACGAGTACGACCTTCCATCGCAGACCCGGCCGCCAGTTGAGCAGTGTGACAGCCTGCGCGATCATCACGGCGGCGATCGCGGTCCCACCAACCAGAGCCAGTGCGCACCCCGCCGTCACACTGATCACCGCCAGCGCGAGCCACCCCCGCCGCGACAGCACCGGTGGGTCCTCGATCATGCGGTGGCGATAGTCCCGCATGAGCACCACGGTCGCCGCGCACCATAGGAGCCCGAGCCCCGCGGTCACCACCCCTGCGGCGCTGGTCTCTCCGCGCTCGAGCTGATCCAGCATCCACAGCCCGGTGACGAGGAGCTCGAAGAAGACCAGCGCGGTGAGGGTGTACCACCACGTCGCTCGGACACCGCGGACGGGCGGCAGCGCGACGGGAACGGAGGGGTCGAGGGCGCTCATCGCCTCCAGCCTAGAGACATGACACTTGTCACCCGTGCGTCATGCGCACCTCCCGCCAGGCGGTGACAGGGCGACACTGTGCCCGCCGCGCGGACCGCGATGGACTGGGGTCATCACCGCGGAGGATCACTCCGCACCCCACGAAAGGACCCCCATGAGCACGCTCGATACCTTCCAGGACTTCGTCGCCCAGATGCCCGAGGTGCTGCAGCCCCTCGCTGTCGCGCTCGTGGGGGCGGTGCCGTTCGTCGAGGGCGAGGGCGCCGTCACGATCGGCATCGTGGGTGGCATCCACCCGATCGTGGCTGGACTGGCTGCGATCGTAGGCAACCTGCTCTGCGTGCTCGTGGTGGTGCTGGTCGCCTCCGGCACGCGCACCGCCGTCGTGACCCGTCACCGTGCCCGCGTCGCAGCGCGGGAGGCGGTCACGGTCGGCGGCGGGAGCGCGCCGGTGGCCGTGGATGAGCTGGAGACGATCGAGCGCGCCGGCGCTGTCCTGAGCACGCGCAAGCAGAAGTTCCTCCGTGCACTGGACAAGTACGGCGTGCCGGGGGTCAGCCTTCTCGGCCCCCTGCTGCTGCCCACGATGTTCACGGCCGCCATGCTCGCGGGCATCGGCGTCTCCCGCGGCCGCATCATGTTCTGGCAGGGACTGGCGATCGTGGGCTGGACCACCGTCATCGGCGGCGTCGTCTGGTTCTTGCTGCAGGCGGCCTTCGGCGCCTGAGGCCCTTCGCCATCGAGTTTCCGACGGCTGTGGGTGCGTTCGCCGCTTAGGATCGAACGCACCCGACCATCAGCAAGGAAGCCGATGCACGCACACACCCGCGCGCTCACGAGCGCCCCCCGTCGACGACTCGCCCCGCTCCCGGGCCGTACCTGGTCGACGGTGGTCATCCTCGGTCTCGTCGGCCAGTTGGCCTGGACCGTCGAGAACATGTACCTCAATGTGTTCGTGTACGACACGATCACCACCGATCCGACGGTCATCGCGATCCTCGTCGCCGCGTCGGCGGTCGCCGCGACGCTCGCCACGATGCTCTTCGGGGCGTGGTCTGACCGCGCGCGGACGCGTCGGCCCTTCATCGCCGCGGGGTACATCCTGTGGGGACTCACCACGGCGACCTTCGGCCTCGTCCAGCCTGAAGCGGGGGCGGATGCCGCGCTCGCCGTCGGCACGGCGGTCATCGCGATCGTGGCTCTGGACTGCCTCATGTCGATCTTCGGCGCCGGCGCGAACGATGCGGCCTTCAACGCCTGGATCACCGAGTCCACGGACGCCGGCAACCGGGGACGCGTGGACAGCGTGCTCGCGGTGATGCCCCTGCTCGCCATGCTCCTCGTCTTCGGGGCTCTCGACGGACTCACACAGGCGGGCCAGTGGCGGCTCTTCTTCGGCATCGTCGGGCTCATCACGGCGGCCGTCGGCGTGCTCGCCTGGTTCCTCGTCCGCGATCCCGCACGCATCGCCCCCACCCCTGACGGCTACCTCTCCTCCGTCGTGTACGGGCTCCGCCCTTCCTCCGTGCGGGCGAACCCGAAGCTGTATCTGCTGCTTCTCGCCTACGCCGTCTTGGGGACGAGCACCCAGATATACATCCCGTTCCTGATCATCTACATCCAGCGGTATCTGCGCATCGACGGCTACGCGATCGTGCTGGGCAGCGTCCTGATCCTCGCCGCGATCGTGAGCGTCGTGGGGGGACGGGTCATCGACCGGGTGGGCAAGCTGCGCGCCATCCTCCCCGCCGTCGGGATCCTCATCGCGGGACTGATCGGCATGGCGTTCGCGCGCGACATGGGCAGCGTCATCCTGGTGGGCACCGTCATGATGAGCGGTTTCATGCTCTCGGTCGCCGCGATCGCCGCGAGCGTGCGCGATGCGACCCCCGTCGATCGTGTCGGCGTCGTACAGGGGCTTCGGATGATCGCGGCCGTCCTGGTGCCGATGGTCGTCGGTCCCTTCATCGGCGCGGCGGTCATCATCGGGGCGAACGAGACATACGTCGATCTCGGCGTGACCAAGCAGGTGCCGACGCCGTGGATCTTCCCCGCGGCCGCGCTCGTCGCCGTGTTCGTCGTCGTGCCGGTGCTGCTCCTGCGCCGCGTGCGCAGCGACGTGCCCGCGGAAGCGGTCGAATGAGGCTCCGCACACCCTGGGCCGATCAGGTCGATCCCGACGCGCCGCTGCCCGAGTACCCGAGGCCGCAGCTCGTCCGCGAAACCTGGCAGAGCTTGAACGGACGCTGGCAGTGCGCGTTCACGCCGTTCGCGGCATCCGATCCTCTCGCTGTCGCGAACCCCGTCGATGAAGCGCCGCAGGAGTGGCCGGACGAGATCATCGTGCCGTTCTCGCCCGAGACGGTGCTGTCGGGCCTTGATCGCGAACTCGGTTCCGACGAGACGCTCTGGTACCGGCGAAGGTTCGCCCTGCACCGTCCGTCCACGGCGGACGAGAGGGTGCTCCTGCACTTCGGGGCGGTCGACCAGTCGTGCCGCGTCGCCGTCGACGGCACCGAGGTGGGCGGACACACGGGCGGCTACCTGCCGTTCACGATAGATGTCACAGATGCCCTCGGCGCGGGCGCCGATCACGAACTCGTCGTGGCGGTCCGCGACGTGACGGACGACGCCTGGCTCGCGCGCGGCAAGCAGTCCCGTCGCCCCGGAGGCATCTGGTACCGGCCGCAGTCCGGCATCTGGCAGACGGTGTGGCTCGAGATCGTGCCGAGGGTCTCGGTCGATGCTCTCGTGCTCGCTCCTGATCTGGAGTCCGGTTCCGTCGTCGTCACCGTGCGGAGCGGGCACGCTGCCGCCGATGCGCTGGCCCACGTGGATGTGCGGGACGGCGATGACGTTGTGGCGTCCGCATCCGTTCCCGTCGGAGAGCCCACCCGGATCGCCTTCGCGGGCGACGTGCGCGAATGGAGTCCCGAGGACCCGTTCCTCTACGACGTGCGTGTCACGCTGGGCGAGGACCGCGTGGACAGCTACGTGGGCATGCGCTCGTTCGGCGTCGGCACGGATGCCGAAGGGCACCGCCGGCTGCTGCTCAACGGCAGGCCGTATCTGCCGGTGGGGCTTCTGGATCAGGGCTATTGGCCCGACGGCGGCTACACGGCACCGGCGGATGCGGCGCTGGAGTACGACATCCTCCTCGCGAAGCGGCTGGGCTTCACCATGCTGCGCAAGCACATCAAGGTGGAGCCGCTGCGCTGGTACCACCACTGCGATCGCCTCGGGATGCTCGTCTGGCAGGACGCCGTCAACGGCGGCACACGGTACAACCCGTTCGTCATCACAGCGCCCGTGCTGGGCGCACCCGCCCTCGACGACCGCCGCTACGCCCGCTTCGGGCGGGCTGACGCCGCGGGGCGCGACCGGTTCGAGGTCGAGCTCCACGACATGATCGAGCATCTGCGCAGCGTGCCGTCGATCTCGCTGTGGGTGCCGTTCAACGAAGGCTGGGGGCAGTTCGACGCGGCCCGGATCGCCGAGGACGTGCGCAGGCTCGACCCGACCCGACCCGTCGATCACGCGAGCGGCTGGCACGATCAGGGCGCCGGGGATCTGCGGAGTCTGCACGTGTACTTCCGCCCCGTGCGCGTGCCTGCCCGCAAGGACGAACGCGTGCTCGCCGTCACCGAGTACGGCGGCTACAGCCTGGCTGTTCCGGGGCACACCTCCAGCGACCGTGTCTTCGGATACCGCCGCTACCGCCTGCGCGAGAAGCTCGCGGGCGCCTTCGAGCGTCTGCACGCCCGTCAGATCGTGCCGGCGATCGCGCGGGGGCTTGCCGCGACCGTCTACACGCAGCTGTCCGACGTCGAGGACGAGGTCAACGGCGTCGTCACCTACGACCGCCGTTTCGTGAAGATGCCTGAAGCGACCGTGCGCGCCGTCAACGACATGCTCCGCGCGGCGGCGGCCACAGACCTCGCCCGAGAATCCGAGATGGGGACGCCATGACCGCCACGACGCAGCTGCCCGAACTGACCGAACGCGTCTCGCTCACGCTGCCGAACGGGCGCCTCAACCGTGCCGCGGTCGGCTGGGCCCGCCAGCCCGTCGTCGACACCGCGGGGGTCGGACGGGGCTTCTGGGGTCGCAACAAGCGCTGGGAGTACTGGGGCATCACGACGCCGACGCACCTGCTCGCGCTCACGGTGTCCTCGATCGACTACGCCGCCGTGCACGAAGTGTGGGTCTTCGACCGTGCAACGGGGCGCGAGTGGCGCCACGGTGCGACCGTCATCCCCCCGCGCGGGGTCGAGCTGCCGGGGTCGCTCGATGACGGGCCGGCGCGCGCCGACGCGAAGGGCCTGTCCATCGACATCGACACCGACGAGTCCGGCGCCACGCGGCTGCGCGCCCGGATCGCCGAGGCATCCTTCGACGTCGTCGCGGATCTTCCCGTCGGCCACGAGCGGCTCGCCGTCGTCGTGCCGTGGAGCGAGACGCGCTTCCAGTACACCGTGAAGGATGTCGCACGCCCCGCATCGGGTTCGGTCACCGTCGAGGGCGTGACCTACGACGTTCCCGCGGGGGAGTCGTGGGCCGTGCTCGACCACGGCCGGGGCCGCTGGCCGTACGACATCGACTGGAACTGGGGCGCCGGATCGGGGGTCTCGCAGGGCCGGGTCATCGGCATCCAGGTCGGCGCGAGGTGGACGGCCGGGACCGGGTCGACCGAGAACGCGATCGTCATCGACGGACGACTCCACAAGATCCACGAGGAGGTGGTGTGGGAGTACAACCTCGCCCAGTGGCGCCGCCCGTGGCAGATCGTGGGCGGCGGGCTGTCAGCGTCGTTCACGCCGTTTCACAACAAGGTCACCCGCACGAACCTCGGCGTGGTCTCCAGCTCGACCGATCAGTGCTTCGGGCACTGGAGCGGCACGTTCCGCACCGACGCCGGCGACGTGATCGCCTTCGACGGCATCCTCGGCTGGGCCGAAGAGGTGCACAACCGCTGGTGAGGCCGGGGGCGTCGTTGCCCGGCTGGCTTCCGGAACGAAGAAACCCCCGTGAGTAGAAGCCTCACGAGGGTTTCAGTGGCTCCGACGGGCGTCGATCCTTCACCGCTCGGCGCGTCGAGGAAGTAGATCGCGCCCTTGTCGCCGGAGTGCTTCGCCTGCGAGCTGATAGGCATCATCTTGTTCTGCGCGTCCTTGGGGATGTGGTCTGTGACGATCACGCACGCTCCGGCATCCGCGAACTGACGGGGCAGAGCGAACCATGCCGTGGCATCATCCGTGCGGTGACTGTCGCCGATTCTCGTTACTGCGGAACTCTCCTCCCGCGAGTATCCCTCCCTCACCCTGAGGATCTGCACCACAATGACTTGCTCATTCGGTTGATTATCGATAATGTCGCATGACTGTACTCGAAAGGACACCCACTATGACGGCTCCGGGACTCACGAAGGACGAGATCGTCGGCATCTTCCCGCCGCTTTTCACCCCGTTCACCGCGGACGGCGAACTCGACCTCGACGCTTTCCGTGCCGAGATCGACTACCAGCTGCAGTTCCCGGTCACGGGCCTCGTCGTCGGCGGCAGCACGGGAGAGGGTCACGCGCTGGAGCGTGAGGAGCTCATCGAGCTGACTCGAAGATCGCCGTCGAGCACGTGGCCGGACGCGTGCCGATCATGACCGGCATCATCAGCACGTCCACTCGAGAGGCCGTCGCGCGCGCGCAAGGCGCCAAGGCGGTCGGCGCGCGCGGTGTCATGGTCACTCCGCCCATCTACCAGACCGCGAACTTCGACGGGATGATCGACTTCTACGACCACATCCACCGCGACGGCGGCCTGCCCGTCACCATCTACAACGTGCTGGTGCACAACCCGGTCACCCCCGACAGTCACTCAGCGGCTCGCCGAGATCGGCGCCATCGTCGCGACCAAGGAGAGCGTCGGCGGGTCGTTCGCCACGCTGTCGCGACCTGCTCGACACCGTCGCCGACCAGATCTCGGTGACCTGGGCGCAGGACCACCTGCTCTACCCCGGCCTCGCCCTCGGGCGCCACCGGCTCGATCTCCGGCACCGGCGCGATGTTCCCTGCCGAGAGTCGATCGCGATGCTCGAAGCGATCAAGCGCAACGACTTCGTCGAGGCGCAGCCGCATCCACTTCGCGCTCGCCCCGCTGACCCGCGCCGTGATGAACGGTCAAGAACTGGCCGGCGTGGGTCAAGGCCGTCGCCGAGCTGCAGGGTCGCAAGGTCGGCCCCGCCCGCCTTCCGTTCGTCCCGCTCACTGCACGAGGAGATCGAGCAGCTGGAGCACGGTCTCGAGGTCGTAAAGTCGGCCCTGGTGCCGACACGGTCCACTGAGGGAGACCCCCATGCGCAAGCTCATCAACGACGCCGAGCACTTCGTCGAGGAGATGCTGGAGGGCATCCTGGCCGCCCATCCCGACCAGCTGCGCGTCGCGGACGAGGATCCGCACGTACTCGTGCGCGTCGTCGCGCCGCGTCGCAGGCAAGGTCGGCATCGTGACCGGCGGCGGCTCCGGCCACCTTCCGCTCTTCCTCGGCTACGTGGGCGACGGGCTGCTCGACGGCGTCGCGGTCGGCGACGTGTTCGCCTCGCCCAGCGCCGATCAGATCCTGCAGGCCACCCGCGCCGTCGACGGTGGGGCCGGCGTGCTCTACCTGTACGGCAACTACGGCGGCGACGTCATGAACTTCGACCTCGCCGCCGAGCTCGCCGAGCTGGAGGGCATCACGGTGCGCACCGTCGTGGGCGCAGACGACGTCGCGTCGGCGCCCGCGGGCCAGGAGGTGCTGCCGCCGCGGCATCGCCGGGCATCGTGCTGCTCTACAAGGTCGCCGGGGCGGCAGCCGAGCGCGGCGCAGACCTCGACGAGGTCGTTCGCACGGCCGAAGCACGCCGCGAGCGTCCCTGCGCACGTTCGGTGTCGCGCTCTCGCCCATGACCCTGCCCTCGGTCGGGCCGGCCCACGTTCGAGCTGGCCGAGGGGCGAGATGGAGCTCGGGATGGGCATCCACGGTGAGCCCGGAGTCCACCGCGGTGAGCTCGAGACCGCCGACGCGGTCGCCGACCGCATGCTGGATCGAGGTTCTGCGCCGACCTGCCGGTCGCCGCCGGCAGCCGCGTGGTCGTGCTGGTCAACGGTCTCGGGTGCCACTCCGCTCGAGGAGCTCTACGTCCTCTACCGCCGTGTGCGCACCCGACTGACCGAGGGCGGCATCTCGGTGCACCGCTCGTATGTAGGCGAGTACGTCACGTCGCTCGAGATGGCCGGCGCCTCGCTCAGCCTGCTCGTGGTCGACGACGAGCTGGCCGCACTGATCGACGCGCCGGCGCGCACGCCGTTCTTCGAGCAAGGGGTGTCATGGGCGACCCGCTGAGCACGCCCTCGCGGCTGCGGCCGATTCTCTCGACGCACAATGTGACGAACTCACGCGGCTCGACTCGCTGCAGGGTGACGGTGACCTCGGGCGCACCGCGGGCACAATTGCGAAGGCTCTTCGGGCAGTGTGCGAAGAAGGGGCGGATGCCGACGCGCCCGCACTGCTGCAGCGTCTGGGCGTAAGGATCGCGTCAGCAGCACCGTCGAGCAGCGGAACGCTCGATCGCCTCGCGCCTTCCTCGGCGCGTCGGAAAGCGCTCACAGAAACCGTCGGACACACCGGTCCGGACCGGGCTCCGCGCGGGGATCGAAGCGGTGCAGAACCGGGGCAAGGCCAGGCCGGGCGACCGCACGATGCTCGACGCTGCGGTCCCCGCCGTCGAGAGCTAGACGCAAGCCCCGGAGATCTCGAAGCAGCGGCTCTTGCCGCCGAAGCGGGGATCGAGGCGACCCGTACGATGGAGGCTCGAGTAGGCCGGGCGCGTTTTCTCGCCGGCAACGCTGGCGACGAGCCCGACCCCGGGGCCGCCATGGTCGGCGCCGCCGTATCGCCGCGGCGCTACGCGCCCATGCGCACCGTGCGGGCTAGATCCGCGTCATGTGAGTTCGCCGCGGTGCGCGATTCGGCGCTGCGCGAAGCCGTCGAGGGCAGACCTGATGTGGTGGCGGAACGCTGCCTCGGCCGCGACGGGATCGCCCGACTCCAGCGACCTCACGAGGACGTCGTGGGTATCGACGATGGAGTCGATCGACATGGGGTACTCGCGCTCGAGGGCCAGCCGCGCTCCGCGTTGGCGCTTGATCAGGAACGACCACGTTTCGAGCGTGATCGGGCTTTCCGCGAGCGCGACGATCTGGTGGTGAAGCTCGAGGTCGGCGTCGATCACGCTCACAGTGTCCCCGGTGCGCACAGCCCGGTTGAGGCGTCGCTGCGCGCTGCGCACCGCTGAGAAGTCCACCTTGCGGCGGGCGAGGATGCGCTTGACGGCGAACGCCTCGAGTTCCTCGCGGAGCAGAAAGATGTCTGCGATCTCATCCCACCTCAACTCCTTGGCGACCGTGCCCTTATAGGGGACGGTGACCGCCAGGCCCTCATCGGTAAGCCGACGCAGCGCCTCCCGTATCGGCGCTTGAGACGTTCCGAACCGCGCGGCGAGGTGCAGCACCCGCAGGCTCGCCCCCGGCGCGATCTCGGCGTTGAGGATCTCGTCGCGCAACCGTCGATGGACGTGGTCTTGAAGAGTTTCGCGCGCTGCTGTCGGATCGCTCATCCCCTGTGCCCCCGTCCAACAGAAGTAATCGATAATCCCAGCGCAGTCGTTTGCTGGTGCGGCATTCGCGACGGCGACACGGTATGCATGGATGAATCGTATCCGCCAGATCGACATAGACCTAGCGGGCTAGCCCAGAGCCGTGCTGCACCGACAACTCGCAGGGCGCATGCTCATCACTCAACTGCGAATCTGGCTTCGAGAGAAGCGCTCAAATCAATCATTGTGCGACGCTGAGATTATCGATAGTGTTCAAGAAATTGAGGGTCACACGACTTGGAGGTACTTGCGGGATGCGCACCGAAGAATATGACGTACTGGTTGCAGGCGGCGGCACGACCGGGGTTATTGCCGGCCTCGCGGCCGCTCGCAACGGGGCCAAAACCCTGATCGTCGAACGGCAGCGCTGCTTGGGAGGCCAGTTCACCGCCGGCAGCCAGGGCGCCTGGGTCGGCTTCAGCGACGAAGCGAACCGCATCGTTAGCGGCATGACCTGGGAGCTGCGCGACCTGCTGTTCGAGCGCGGTGCGATCGTCGAGGACGACCCGGAGACGGACGTGTGCTTCCTCTACGACCCTGAGGTCTCCAAGGTGGTCCTCAATGAGATGCTCGGCAAGGAGGAGAACCTCACGACGTACTTCAACACCTCTGTAGTCGACGTGATTGTCGAGGGCGACGTCGTCGTCGGCGCCATCATCCAGTCGCAGATGGATCGCATCGAAGTGCGAGCCAAGGTGATCATCGACACCAGCGGTGACGCGAGTGTGGCCGCTCAGGCGGGCGCGCCCTTCGAGATCCGTCCGCGCAAGGAGATCCAGCCGATGACGCTCATCGGCCGGCTCGCCGGCGTCGACCTCGACCGCGTGCAGAGACGCTGCGCGGACAACCCGGTCGAGTTCGACCACCACGTGCCGCCGGCGTGGCGCGACTACCGGTCGTTCCCCGGGTTCATGCACTACGGCATTCGCGACGATCTGAAGAACGCCGACCTCCTGGAGCGCCTCGAGTACCTGCGCCACTGGCTGGTCATCTTCACCTCGACCCCCAACCCCGGCGAGGTGACCATCAACTGTTCGGGGCGCCATTGAAGCGCAGAGCACCGCCGCGGAGTTCGAGGACCGCGCCCGGCAGGAGATCGTTTCCCAGGCGTGCCTGTACGACGTGGCCGAGGCGATGCGCACCCACATCCCCGGATTCGAAAACCCTACCTGTCGCTCATCGCGAGTCAGCTCGGCGTGCGTGAGAGTCGGCGGATCATCGGCGACTACAAGCTCACGCTCGACGACTTCGCCTCGGCGCGCGAGTTCGAAGACAACGTCGGACGGGCGGCGATGCCCGCGGGGTTCCACGCCCCCGAGGGTGAGTCGATGACGGTATACGACCTGCCCGCCGGTGAGTCGATGGGCATCCCGTACCGCTGCATGCTTCCACAAGAGCGCGAAGGCCTGCTCGTGGCAGGCCGATGCGTCTCCTACGAGCCGCCCGTCGCGAACACGATCCGCAACATGGCGCAGTGCATGGTGATGGGGCAGGCAGTGGGCACCGCCGCCGCGCTCGCGGTCGAGCACGGGACGACCCCGCGCGGGGTCGACATCGAAATGCTCCAGCAGACGCTGCGGGAGCAGGGCCGAACCATAGACCCGATCCCCGCTCGGGTCTAACAGCGCTGAGCGCCTGCTGCTGTGGATGCGCAGCGGCAGGCGCTCAGAAGCACTACCCGGAATCACAGCACCGCATCCTGCACACAGGTCCCTTCAAAGAGGAAGGCAATACCCATGAAATCCACCAGTCATCGGTTCGTCGGCGCTATCGCGGCAGGAGCGTGCGTCGTTGCACTCGCTGCATGCTCCCCCGCGTCCGAGCCGGGCACGGATCCCGTCGCCCTGCGATTCTGGACGAACCTCAACGTCGCGGCACAGGCCTCCGTCATACAGGCGCAGGCCACGGCGTGCACCGTCGGCATGGACAACGTCACGCTGCAGTTCGAGGCAGTGCCGTTCGGCGACATGTACACCAAGCTCGCGACGGCCTTCCGTGCCGGAGAGGGCCCCGACATCATGAACACCAACGAGAGCGCGGTCGCCTTCGCGCAGGATGCCGACTATCTCGTTCCGGTGGAGGACGTAGATAACGAGCATGGTCGCGACGACTTCCTGCCCTCCTATCTCGCAGCGGTGCAGAAGGACGGCGAGAGCTGGGGCATTCCCGACTGGGCGCTGCGCCAGGAGGTCTGTCGTACCGCACCGACCTCTTCGAGGCCGCCGGCGTGAAGGTGCCGACCACGTGGGACGAGCTTCTCGAGGTGGCTGCGGCCGTCGACGAAGGGCCTGGCGGCATCCGCGGTTTTGCCGTCCCGATGAGTGCCGTGCAGGTCACGCACCCAGACGCTGTTCCAGTTCCTCTACGCCAACGACGTCTTCACGTTGGACCGTGAGACCGGCGAGCACGCGTTCGATGAGGACCTCGACGCGGTCACCGAGTCGGTGCAGTACATGCTCGACCTGTACGCCCTGGCGTCGCCACCCGAGTCCCGCACGTGGGCGTAGGGCGGACTTCCGAAACGCCTTCGCGGAGGGCAAGCTCGCGATGACGCAGGACTTCGGCGCCGTCATCGGCCTCATCCAGACCAACAACCCCGAGCTGCTCGATGTGGTCTCGGCCTTCCCGCTGCCGACACCCTCGGGGGGAGCGGCGCCCGGAATGCTCGGCGGCGGCTACTACTACATGCTCGGCAAGACCGGCGACGCTCCGCCAGGAAGCGGCCGCGCAGGTCGTCGCGTGCGTGCTCGACGCGGAGCTCGCGGCAGGGCGTGCCAATACGCGCCCGGTGTTCGCGATCCCGGCGATGGTGAGTGCGGCGGAGACCGACACCTACAAGAACAACCCGCTCGTGCAGGCCTTCGCTGATGAGATCGCCATGATCCGTGAGCAGAGCTCCTACCGCTACGGCATGGAGGGTGGGCTCAACGGACTCTCCGGTCAGATCGAGGCCACCACCTTCATCGGCGACGCGCTCCAAGCGGCTGCTGTCGGCGACATCACGGTTGAGGAGGCTGTCGAGCGGACACCAGCGAACTCAAACGACTCGACGGCCAGTGACGGGCATCAGAAGGTCACGAGTTGATCCGTGTCGATTGACGTTGGCCCCCACAGGACGTCCCGGTCCACAAGGACCGGGATGCTCCTAGGCCGCAATGGCCTCTTCGGACGCGGACTGGTGGCACAGCAGCGGCGCCTCGGACTCGCATCAGTCTTCCCGCCGTCCTGGTCTTCCTCCTCGTACTCGCCTATCCGATCTTCGAGAACTTCCGCTCGTCGCTGTTCGACCTCGACCTGGTCGCGACGGACCCCCGCTTCGTCGGTCTGGACAACTTCTTGGAGATCGCGGGCGACGAGAGCTCTGGCGCTCACTCGGCAATACCGTCGCGTGGACAGTCGGCTCCCTTGTCGGCCAGCTGGGCCTGGGTCTTGCAGCAGCCCTGCTGATCGACCGCCCGTTGCCGGGCATGCGCTGGATCCGCCAACTGCTTCTCATGCCCTACGTGGTGCCCGTGATCGCGAGCGCACTCGTGTGGCAGTGGATGCTCGACGGCAATTACGGTGTTGTGAGCGCGCAGCTCCAGAGCTGGAACCTGCTGCCGCTCGGCGCGTCACCGCTCGGCCTCGAGTCGACATCGCTCGCGACGGCGACGCTGATCAACATCTGGCGCGGATTCCCCTTCGCGATGCTCGTGTACTGGGCCGCGTTGCAGGGCATCGACCAGACCCAGTACGAAGCAGCGATGGTGGATGGAGCGGGCCCGTTCAAGCGATTCCTCCACATCACACTGCCCAACCTCACGAGCGCGACCCTGTCGCTCATCGCCGTGCGCGGGCTCTTCACCCTCATGTACTTCGAGCTGATCTGGCTCACCACCCGTGGTGGTCCGGCCGGATCGAGTGAGGTGATGGCTACCTACCTCTACAAGCTCATCATGGGCGAGTTCCGTCTCGGCTATGCCGCTGCGATCGCCGTGAGCGTCGGGCTTTTCATCCTCCTGATCCTCGCGCTCTCGCGTCTTGGGCGCCGGTTGGTGGTGAAGCGATGAGCGGGTCAAGTCTGCGACCCGCCGGTTCGAGGCGGCGCACACCTACGACGGTGCTCGGCAGCCTGCTCGGCGGCCTGGCGACGCTCGCGTTCGTCGTGTTCGCGGTCTTCCCCCAGGTATGGATGCTGGTCAGCTCGTTCCGTCCGGCAACCGAGCTTTTCGTCAGTCCGCCGACACTCATGCCGGGCGGATTCACTCTTGACTGGTACATCGAAGCGTTCCTGGGCAGCGATGCACTGCGCTGGTTTGCAAACAGCCTGATCATCGCTGTCGCCACGTCGGTCATCGCCTGCACTGTCGGCACGCTCGCCGGCTACGCGCTGTCACGATACGTGTACCCGGGGCGCCGTTGGCTCATGCTCCTCTTGACCTCGGCCTACTTGTTCCCGGCCATTCTGCTGCTGATGCCGCTCTACCTCATGCTCGCCAACTACCGGCTCATCGGCACGCTCCCGGCGATCGTGCTGGCACACCTCCTCATCACGCTGCCGCTCGCCACCTGGCTCATGAAGTCGTTCGTGGATGCCGTGCCGCGCGAACTCGAGGAGGCGGCACTCGTCGACGGCTGCGGTCCCTTCCGGGCCTTCTTCAAGGTCACGTTCCCGCTGCTGCGCACGGGGCTGGCGCACGACGTGGCTGTTCTCATTCATTCTGTCGTGGGACGAGTACTTGTTCGCGGCGACACTGAGCAACGGGTCCTCCGCCACCGTGCCGGTGGGCATCGCGAGCTTCATCTCCTCGTTCGACGTGCGATGGGGCGCGATCATGGCACTGGGCACGCTGGTCACTGTGCCTGTCGTCGTGCTGTTCATGCTGCTGCAGCGGTACTTCGAGAAGGGCATCACCGCCGGGGGGGTGAAGGGATGAGCGCCGCGACAGTCGCCTTCCCGCACCCCTGGGAAGTAAGGCTGCGTCCGGAGGGCGGGCCTCAGTGGGGGCCATCTCACGCGGTGCCGCGGTCTCTCGACGCGGGGGAGGTGCGGCTGCGGTTCCTGGCGGGCGGCATCTGCGGCAGCGACATTGGCTCTCTCGCGGGGGTCGAAACGACGGACGCCCCGAGCGGTGCCACGATCGCGCCGCTGCACGAGGTGGTCGCCGCGGTGGTCGAAAGTCGGGACGAGCGTTTCGAGCCCGACCAGGTCGTGGTCGGGACGGGGCTGACCGGGCTCGCCTCGGAGCTGATCGAGGAAGGTGTGCGTCTGATTCCTGTCCCGCCTGGATTCTCCGTGATT
The DNA here is from genome assembly GCA_963695125.1 of uncultured Actinomycetota bacterium. GTDB lineage: Bacteria > Actinomycetota > Actinomycetes > Actinomycetales > Microbacteriaceae > Microbacterium. Next base: position 2,735 of record CAVOFY010000002.1, on the reverse strand, counting down.
GAGGCGGTAGCCATCCAGCCGGTCGCAACCGTGATTCGCGCGGTGGCCGCGATGCCTCCCGTGGCCGGCCGCGATGTGGTCGTGATCGGGGCTGGCGCGATCGGCCTCGCGTTCGTGCACGTGCTGAGGTCTGCGGGGGCGCGTAGCGTGGTCGCCGTCGACCCGGTGCAGGGCCGCGCGGAGCTCGCCCGTCACTACGGCGCGACCGACTTCATCCCGTCCACCGGTCAGCAGTGGTGCGGCGAACGCGGCGCATCACCGCCCGGACGTGATCATCGACGCTGTCGGGCGATGGCCCGAGATCATCCACGGCGCGATCACCGCCGTGGCCGACGGAGGGTACGTGCTCGGCTTCGGCAGCGCAGCGGACGGCGACTACGCCATCCCGTTCGCGGAGATGTATCACCGTCGCCTCACCCTCGCGTCGGGCCGCACGCGCGAGGACTGGCCGGCTGTACTAGAGCGCGGAGGCGCGTACCTGACCGCGCACCGCATCGACTTCGAGGGTTACATCAGCCACCGGTTCCCGGCGACCGAGGCGATTCGGGCCTACGAGCTGTGTTCGTCTCCCGACCCGTCGAGAGTGAAAGTCGTGGTCGAGGCGGGCCCGACAGCTTCCACACGAAGGGCACGTTCATGACGATCGACACCGACCCGAGCGCGCTCGCGGCAGCAGCGGCGGTCGCGCACCTGGCATGGTCGCGCGCTTCACGGGCCACGCGGGCGGAGGCACTCACCGCCGTCGCCGACGCCCTCGACGCGTCGGACGATCGGCTCATCGCGCTCGCGCAGGCCGAGACCCATCTCGACGAGGCGCGACTGCGCGCCGAACTTCGTCGCACCACCTTCCAGCTGCGGCTGTTCGCCGAGGTGCTCATCGACGGCGGCTACCTCGATGTTCGTGTTGACCAGGCTGACCGCGACTGGCCGATGGGTGCGCGGCCCGACATACGGCGCACCACCCAGGCGATCGGCCCCATCGTGGTCTACGCGGCCAGCAATTTCCCGTTCGCGTTCAGCGTCGCGGGGGGCGACACGGCGTCGGCGCTCGCGGCGGGGTCGAGCGTGATCGTGAAAGCCCACGCGGGCCACCCACAACTGTCACGGCTCACCGCATCAATCGTCGTCGGGGCGCTGCGGGCATCGGCCGCGCCCGAGGGGCTCTTCGCGCTCGTCGAGAGCCGGAAGGACGGCATCCAGCTGCTGCGTGACCCGCGAATCAAGGCAGGCTCGTTCACAGGGTCGATTCCCGGCGGGAGAGCGCTCTTCGACATCGCGGTCGGCAGGCCCGACCCGATCCCGTTCTTCGGGGAGCTCGGCAGCGTGAATCCCGTGTTCGTCACCGCGCGCGCCGACTCCGAGCGTGGGGAGGCGATCGCGGCCGAGTTGCTGCAGTCGGTGACGCTCGGCTCGGGCCAATTCTGCACGAAGCCGGGCCTCGTGCTGGTTCCGGAGCGGGCAGCAGTTGTGGACGCGCTGCGCGCGTCACAGCTGCCGGATGCCCACGCCATGCTGAACGAGCGAATCCACGAGGGGTACGTCGACGAATTGCGCGCGCTCATGGAAAGCAGCGTCGTGGAGGTGCTCGCCCAGGGGTCCGACCCGTTCGGGGCATCGCCGTCGCCGACGGTGCTGCTGACACGCATCGCGGACCTGCTGGCCAACCCCGACGAACTCGTGCGCGAGTGCTTCGGCCCGACCGTGATCATCGCGACCTACGGTGACGAGTCGGAGCTCCTGTCCTTCGCTGGCTCGCTCGATGGCCAACTCACCGCCACGATCGTCGGAAACGAGGACGACGCCTCCGTCCCACCCCTCCTCGATGCGCTGCGCGAGAAGGCCGGCCGCCTGCTTTGGAACCAATGGCCGACCGGCGTGAGCGTCACCTACGCGCAGCACCACGGGGGCCCGTATCCCGCGACGACCGCACCTCAGTCGACGTCCGTCGGAACCGCGGCGATAGCGCGATTCCTGCGGCCGCTCGCGTTCCAGGGGTTCCCGCAGTCGCTGCTGCCGGACGAGCTCAGGGACGTGCCGGGCGCCGGACTCGTGCGCCGACTCAACGGCAGCCCCGAGCACATCGGGTGACCGACCTGGACGCGGTGCTCATCGGGCTCGCGTTACTCGCTGTCGTCATAGGCATCGTTCTGCAACGAATCACCGGCAGCGGCGTTGGTGCGGTAACGGCACCTCCGCTGGTCATCCTGCTCGGCCCCATCGCCGGAGTGCAGGTGGTGCACCTGATCGCAGCGCTGTGCTCGCTCGTGCTCCTGGTCAGCTGTCTGCGTGACGTGAACTGGCGGCGCGCGCTCATCCTTACGGCGACCGCAGTGGCAGTGACCCCGCTTGGCGCACTGCTGGCCTTCTCTCTGCCTGAAGCGGGGCTGCAGATAGCGCTCGGGATGGTGATGCTCGCGGCGCTGTTCAGCGTGGAGGCGCTCGCACGCACCCGGCTCATGCGGAGCCGAGCAGGAATCGTCACGACCGGAGTGCTCGGCGGTGTCGCCAACGGGGCCGTCGGTCAGGCAGGACCGCTTATGAGCGCGTACGCGGTCGCGTCCGGGTGGGCACTTCCGAACTTCGTCGCCTCGGTGCAGTTCTGCTGGTTCGTGGTCAACGGTGTTGCAGTGGCGGTGAAGGGGCTGCCGGATGTGTCACCGACGTTCGCGGGCGCGATGCTGGGGGCGTTCGTGATCGGGTACCTCACGAGTTGGCCGATCGCGCGCGTCGTGCCC
>CAVOFY010000001.1:0-107493 GCA_963695125.1 uncultured Actinomycetota bacterium | reverse complement strand
GTTCGCGCCGTCGTCCAGCGGGATCGTCATCGTGACCGCGCCGACGATCTCGCCGTCGCGCTCGGCGGCGAACCCGAGCTGCAGACGATCGGACCGGTCGAGCCACCCGGGCAGGATCTCCGACGCATCCTGATCGAAGTAGTCATGCCCGGTGTCGTGCCGGCACACCTCGTCCCCGATCCGTGCGATCGCGAGGAAGGGTCCCGCGTCGGGAGCATCGAGCGACGCCGGGACCGTGATCCGTGCGATCGTCAGGGGAGCGGCATCCGTCGTGCTCGTCATGTCAGTACCTTCTTCCATGCACCGGCGTACGCGATCGGCTCGAAGCCGATCGCCTCGTTGATGTCGAGCATCGGCCGGTTCTCTTCTGCGTTGTAGGTGAGGACGCGAGGAGAGCCGGGCACGAGATCGCGCCACGCGAGCAGGCCGGCGCACTTCACGAGCGTGCCGAGCTTGTGGCCGCGGTGGCCTTTGAGGACGAGCGTGTCCTCCTGGTGGGACGCCTCGGAACGGTCGTTGCCGACTACGAGCTCGTTGAAGGCGCACAGCTCACCCGTCTCGATGTGCTCCGCCGCCGTCACGAGGAGGAGGCGCCCCGCGTCCGTGTAGAGGGCGTCGTGGCGCGCGATGCGGGCGGCATCCCACACCTCCTCGTCGAACTCCATCCCTGCGGCCGGAGCATCCGTCGCCATGCGCGACTTCATCCAGCCGTATCCCTCGGCGTACTCGGGAGGAGTGGGCGGCGACCACTGCACGACGCGGTAGTCCTTCGATGCCGTGGTGGCCTCCGCAAAGAGTCGCTCGACGGCATCCCACGATCCCTTGAGGTCGAAGGCGCTGTTGCGCTCGACCTGCTCGAGGCTGTACCCGCGGCGGCGGTAGAAGTGCGCCGCGCGGTCGTCGGGGATCGAGCCGAAGCCCGTGGGCGCCGGAATGTGCGGGGCGTCCGAGGCCGGGTGGCTCGCCCACGACTGGAGCACGGTGCGTCCGTGCTCGCGGGCCTTCTGCTCGACGAGCTCGTAGCCGGCGGCGCCGATGCCCTGCCCCCAGGCCTTGCGGAGCAGCTCGATCTGCCAGAAGAGCGTCTTGGATCCCTCGTGCTGCGGGATGTCGACGCCGATGCGGCCGACGAACTCTCCGTCGAGGATCGCGACCCACATGAACCGGAGCTCGTCGGGATCGGGCTGATAGTGCGGCAGCAGCTCGGCGGCCTGGATGGACTCGTCGTCGTGGCCGGAGATCTCGACGTACACGCGGTTGCGGACATCGACCATCGTGACGAAGTCGTGTGCGTCAGGAGCGTCGATGCTCGTGGGGAAGATGAGGGGCCGCAGTTCGAGGCCCGTCGCGGTGGTGGTGCTCATGGTGAGTCTTTCGTCAGAAGGGGCAGAGGGATGGGTGGTGCGGTCGGGGGCGACCGCACCACCGTCACAGCTGGGGCCTCAGGCTCTGCAGGCGCAGGGTCTCGGCCTCGCGGCGGAGCCGCGACTGCTCGTTGGCAAGGAGCCGGGAGCGGCTCTCGTGGTCAGCGCGGACGTGCGCGCTTCGGGTGCTGCGCAGCAGGAGCCACAGGCCGACGTGCAGTGACGCACGGTCGACGAGGCCCAGGGGCGAGCGCAGATCGGGCAGCTCCGGAAGGGACTGCCTCGGATGGACGTCCGGAGTGCGGACGTTGAGGAGCAGCTTTGACATGGTCGTCATCTCTTTCGAGGGGAAGAAGAAGGATGTGAAGGGTCCGAACGGATCCGTGGATCCGGGAGGGCGCACGGCCACACGATGGCGGCGGGCGCGGGAAGGGGCGGCGGCGCGGAGGCCTGCTCAGTCCGTCAGCGGACGGAGTGCTCCCTCAGGCGGCTCAGCCGGCCGTGGATCCGAAAGCGCAGAAGGACCCGGTCGCCGGAGCGCGGAAGAATGCAAGAACGACTCCGCTGTGAGCGCGAGCAGCTGGCGTGATTCCCGTTGCAGTGATGAACATCATGGTGGCGACCTCCTTTCGACTTCTGACGCGATCTGCGACGCTAGCGCAGGTTCTCCCAGGTCGTCAAGTATCCCGGGCGTGTCGTCCTCGAAATTCTCATGGACCGTGCCCGGCCCGCCGCCACGGACTCGGGGCAGGATTCGGCTACGGTGGACGAGACATCCACCCCGGAGGCGAAGCGAATGCACCTGAAGAGCGTGACGCTCAAGGGCTTCAAGTCGTTCGCCCAGCCGACGACGTTCGCCTTCGAGACCAGGCGTGACCTGCATCGTCGGACCCAACGGATCGGGCAAGTCGAACGTCGTCGACGCCCTCGCCTGGGTGATGGGCGAGCAGGGTGCGAAGACTCTGCGCGGCGGCAAGATGGAGGACGTCATCTTCGCCGGCACCTCGACGCGCGGACCGCTCGGCCGCGCCGAGGTGCAGCTGACGATCGACAACAGCGACGGCGCGCTGCCGATCGAGTACTCCGAGGTGACGATCAGCCGGACGCTGTTCCGCAACGGCGCGAGCGAGTACGCCATCAACGGCGACACCTGCCGCCTGCTCGACGTGCAGGAGCTGCTGAGCGACTCGGGCCTCGGGCGCGAGATGCACGTCATCGTCGGCCAGGGCCGGCTCGACACCGTGCTGCAGGCGATCGCCCGAAGACCGCCGTGGCTTCATCGAAGAGGCGGCCGGCATCCTCAAGCACCGTCGGCGCAAGGAGAAGACCCTCCGCAAGCTCGACGCGATGGAGACCAACCTCACGCGCCTGAGCGACCTTGCGGGCGAGCTGCGTCGACAGCTCAAGCCGCTCGGCCGTCAGGCCGAGATCGCGCGCGAGGCCGCGACGATCGCCGCGGTCGTGCGCGACGCCAAGGCGCGTCTGCTCGCCGACGACCTCGTGGCGCTGCGGGCTCAGCTCGCCGATCACGCGCGCAGCGAGCAGGAGCGCCACACCGAGCGACTGGTGCTGCAGGACCAGGCCGACGGCATCCGTGCCCGCATCGAGGAGCTCGAAGCAGATCAGCGCAGCGAAGCCGTCGACGAGGCGCGCCGCGTCGCGTTCGGGCTCGAGCGGGTGCAGGAGCGCCTTCGCGTCGCTCTACACGCTCGCGGACCAGCGCCTCGCGCTCCTCGGCGACGCCGAGGACGACGAGCGACTCGAGCTCACCACCGTCTCGCAGGCCATGATCGACGAGGCCCGCGCCGAGATCGACGAGATCGCGGCCGGGCTCGGCGACGCGCAGGATGCCGCGGCCGCCGCCTCACGCGACGTCATGCGCGCGCGTGCCGAGCTCGACGCCCTCGACGTCGACATCGCGGCGCAGAGCGCGCTCGTCTCGGAGCACGACATGCGGATCACGGCGCTGCGCGGAACGGCCGAGGCCGCGGCATCCGCCCTCGCCGCCGTGCGCGACGCCGTCGTGCGGCAGCAGAACGCTCTCGATGCGGCCCTCGCGCGGCGCGCGGAGGCCGAGGAGTCGCTCGCGGGCGTCGACCCCGAGCTCGTGCCGGAGGGATCCGCCGCCGAGTACGCCGTCGGCCTACGAGCGCGCGCAGCGCGAGGCGACGGATGCCGAGGCCGCAGTCGCGAGCGCTGCGCGAGCGGCTGCACGCCGCCGAGCGCGAAGGCGAGGCGCTCACGGCGCAGACGACGGCGCTCGGCCGCGCGCTCGACGTCAAGAACGCCGCGGCGGTGCTGATCGCCGCGGCGGCGCGGGGACTCCGCGGGCTCGTGGGCGACGCCGTCCAGGTCGAACCCGGCTTCGAGGCGGCCATCGCCGCCGTGCTCGGCCCGCTCGCCGAAGGCGTGCTCGTCGGCACCCGCGACGGATGCCGTCACCCTCGCGGGCGATCGCGCAGACGACCTGGGCGTCGTCGACATCGTCGATCGCCGACGTCCGGGTCGGCGCCCACCGGTCTGCCCACGTTCGCGGGGACGACTGCCCGCCCGCGATGTCGTCACGGCGCCCGAGGGCGTGCTCGGCATCCTCTCGCGCGTCCTGATCGCCGACGACCTCGACGACGGCGCGTGCCGCGCGGCGGCCGACGCTCGCCGAGGCCGACCGTCACGATCGTCACGCGCGCGGGCGAGGTCGTGACACCGCACACGCGCTGCGAGCGGGATCGGGCGGCGATCGCGCTCGCGCCTCGAGCTCGTCGGCCGAGCGGGATGCCGCGGCCGAGCGGCGCGACGAGATCACCGTCGTCGTCGACTCGCTGCGCGAAGCGCTCGCGGATGCCGCGCAGAGGCTTCGAGTCCGCCCGGCACCGGACGAAGGCGGCGCTCGCGACGCTCCGCGAGCACGACGCGGCCCTCGCCGCGCACACCGAGCAGGTCAACCGCGTCACGGTGCGGCACGAGGCGGCGGTCGCCGAGTGCGAGCGCCTCGCGACGGGGCTCGCTCAGGCGGTCGCGGCGGTCGACGATGCCGAGGCGGCGGCGCGCTCTGCCGAGGACCAGCTCACGAGCGCGCTCGAGGCGCCGCGGCCGATCCTCGACGCCTCCGCGCGCGACGGCATGCTCGCCGAGCTCGAAGCGGCGCGCGAGGCCGAGATGCGCGCCCGCCTCGACGTCGAGACGCTCAAGGAGCGCGTCCGCGCAGGCGAGGCGCGAGTCATGCAGCTCGAGCGTCAGCGCGAGCGCGAGCGCGAAGCGGCCGCCGAGGCGGCGCGCCGCGCGGTCGTGCGCCGCGCTCAGCGGGAGATCGCCGCGAGCGTCGCGGCGCAGCTGCCCGCCGTCCTGGACTCGGTCGACCGATCCGTCACGCAGGCGCGCGTCGAGCTCGGCCACGGCCGAGTCGGCGCGAGCCGCGCTCACCGAGGAGCTCACCGACGCTCCGGCGCCCAGGAGACGGCGCTGCGCGAGCGCCTCGCGGGGCTCACCGAGAGCGTGCACGGCCTCGAGCTGCAGATCCACGAGAAGCGGCTCCATGTGACCGGCCTGCTCGAGCGCGTCGCGTCGGAGCTCGGTCTCGACGAAGACATTCTCGTTTCGGAATATGGTCCGGATCAGCCGGTTCCCGCCGATCGACGGCGATGAGGAGCGCATCCGTCCCGTTCGACCGCGCCGCGCAGCAGCAGCGCCTCGCGGATGCCGAGCGCAAGCTCGCGCAGCTCGGTCGGGTCAACCCGCTCGCGCTCGAGGAGTTCGCCGCGCTCGAGCAGCGTCACACGTTCCTCGACCGAGCAGCTCGCCGACCTGACGCAGACCCGCAAGGACCTGCTCACGATCATCGACGAGCTCGACGAGCGGATGCAGACGATCTTCCTCGCGGCCTTCGAAGACACCAGGATCGCGTTCGGCGAGGTCTTCCCGATCCTCTTCCCGGGCGGCACCGGCAGCATCTCGCTCACCGACCCCGACGACCCGCTGACGACGGGCATCGAGGTGTCGGTGCGACCCGTCGGCAAGAAGATCGAGCGGCTCTCGCTGCTCTCGGGCGGTGAGCGCTCGCTCGCGGCCGTCGCGCTGCTGACGGCCATCTTCAAGGCGCGGCCGAGCCCGTTCTACATCCTCGACGAGGTCGAGGCGGCGCTCGACGACGCGAACCTCGGTCGACTGCTGGGCGTCTTCGAGCAGCTGCGCGAGTCGAGCCAGCTCATCGTCATCACGCACCAGAAGCGCACGATGGAGATCGCCGACGCGCTCTACGGCGTCTCGATGCGCCAGGACGGCGTGTCGGCCGTCGTCGGCCAGCGCGTCGCCGAGCGCGCGGCATCCTGAGCATCGTCGAGCCCGCTCGGATACTCGGCGCCCGGCACGGCACGCCTAGGCTGGACGCATGGCTGAGAGTTCCTGGTCGCTCGGTCGCGCGCTGCGCGGCATGTTCGTCAAGCCCACGATCGACGAGACCACGTGGGACGACCTCGAGACCGCGCTCCTGACGGCCGACTTCGGTCCCGACATCACCGAGCGGATCGTCGACGAGCTCCACGCGAAGGTCGAGCGGTACCGCACGACCGATCCCGCCGACCTCCAGCGCATGCTCGTCGAGACCCTCGAGGAGCACTTCGCGAAGTTCGACACGACGCTCAAGCTCACCGAGCGCCCCGCCGTCGTGCTCGTCGTCGGCGTCAACGGCGTCGGCAAGACCACGACGATCGGCAAGTTCGCGAAGTTCCTCCAGCGCTACGACCGCTCCGTCGTCGTGGGCGCCGCCGACACGTTCCGCGCCGCCGCCGTCGACCAGCTCGCGACGTGGGCAGAGCGCGGCGGAGCCGCGATCGTGCGCCCCCAGCAGGAGGGGCAGGACCCGGCATCCGTCGCCTTCCAGACGATCGACTACGCCAAGCGCACGGGCACCGAGATCGTGCTCGTCGACACCGCCGGACGCCTGCACACCAAGGGCGGGCTCATGGACGAGCTCACCAAGATCCGCCGCGTCATCGAGAAGCAGGCGCCGATCAGCGAGGTGCTGCTCGTGCTCGACGCCACGACCGGCCAGAACGGCGTCATGCAGGCGCAGGCCTTCCTCGAGCACGCGGGGGTCACCGGACTCGTCCTCACGAAGCTCGACGGCTCGGCCAAGGGCGGGTTCGTCCTCGCCGTGCAGGAGCAGACCGGCATCCCCGTCAAGCTGCTCGGACAGGGCGAGGGCATCGGCGATCTGACCGGCTTCACGCCGCACGTCTTCGCTGCATCGCTCGTCGACTGAGCCCCAGGACTGGCACACGAACCCCCAGGCTGGTTTCATGGGGATATGGCGATCGAGCACGACTACTTCGGACTTCTCGAGTCGGGACCCGACGGCTCGATCTTCTGGTCCGAGACCGTGGAACTCGGCGACCAGACCGTCACCGTCGATCTGACCGCGCCCGATCAGGACGACGTGTCCGAGGCGGCGCTCGACGTCGCGGCCTCGCTCATCGGCGCGATCGAGCAGATCGACCGGACCGCGCGCAATGCCATGGTCAACGAGCTCGACGACCGCACGAGCGAGGTGACCGAGTACATCCTGCAGCAGCAGGAGGAGTTCGGCGACGAGCTCGAGGAACTGCTCGTCGACATCTCCGGCGACGTTCCGATCGACATCATCCGCTCGCTGCAGCTCATGAGCATGACGATCCTCGCCGACGAGCTCGGCGGCTCCGAGCCGTTCGCGGTGCTCGAGTACGCGCTCGACCCCGATGCGACCGACGACGTGCTGCTGGTGAACCTCGGCTCCGACGGCGACGTGCTGTCGGTCACGAGCGCGGACTGAGCCGCTCTCGATCAGACCGCCTGCGCGAACCCGGTCTCGGCGGTCTCGGCGATGTGCGAGAGGTGCGACGGGATCTCGCGTCCCTTCGAGATCATCGACTGCGCCCACAGGCGTCCCGCGCGGTACGACGAGCGCACGAGCGGTCCTGCGAGCACACCGAGGAAGCCGATCCGCTCGGCCTCGTCCTTGAACTCGACGAACTCCTGCGGCGTGACCCAGCGCGCGACCGGCAGGTGGCGCGGCGAGGGTCGAAGGTACTGCGTGATCGTGATGATGTCGGTGCCGGCGTCGTGCAGGTCCTGGAGCGCCTGGACGACCTCTTCGGGCTCTTCGCCCATGCCGAGGATGAGGTTCGACTTCGTGATGAGGCCGGCATCCCGTGCCTGCGTCAGCACGTCGAGCGAGCGCTCGTAGCGGAAGGCCGGGCGGATGCGCTTGAAGATGCGCGGAACGGTCTCGACGTTGTGCGCGAACACCTCCGGCCGGCTCTCGAACACCTCGCCCAGGAGCGCGGGGTCGCCGTTGAAGTCGGTCGCGAGGATCTCGACCCCCGTGTTCGGGTTCATCGCGTGGATCTGCCGCACGGTCTCGGCGTGCAGCCACGCGCCGCCGTCGGGCAGGTCGTCGCGCGCGACGCCGGTCACGGTCGCGTAGCGCAGGTTCATGCGCACGACGCTCTCGGCGACGCGGCGCGGTTCGTCGGTGTCGTAGTCGGCGGGCTTGCCCGTGTCGATCTGGCAGAAGTCGCAGCGGCGGGTGCACTGCGATCCGCCGATCAGGAAGGTCGCCTCGCGGTCCTCCCAGCACTCGAAGATGTTGGGGCAGCCGGCCTCCTGGCACACCGTGTGGAGGTCCTCCGTCTTCACGAGGGAGTGCAGCGCCTGGTACTCGGGGCCCATCTTCGCCTTGGTCTTGATCCACTCGGGCTTGCGCTCGATCGGCGTCTGGGCGTTGCGCACCTCGAGGCGCAGGAGCTTGCGGCCCTCGGGCGCCGACGCGGTCACGCGGCGACCCCCGCGTACTCGGCCTGGAAGACGCGTGAGATCGAATCGACGATGTCGGCGGGGGAGACGTCTGCGCCGACGATCTCGCTCACCGTCGTGACGCCGGCATCCGTGATGCCGCACGGGATGATCCCGCGGAAGCCCGCGAGCGTGTTGTCGCAGTTGACGGCGAAGCCGTGCATCGTGACGCCCTTCTCGACGCGGACCCCGATCGCCGCGACCTTGTCCTCCGACAGCGGCCGACGCACCCACACGCCGCTGCGCCCCTCGACCTGGTATCCGGCGACACCGTGCTCGCGCGAGAGCCGCGATGAGCAGGCGCTCGAGGCGCCGCACGTGCGCGACGACGTCGACCGGCTCGGGCAGTCGCACGATCGGATATCCGACGAGCTGCCCGGGGCCGTGCCACGTGATCTTGCCCCCGCGATCGACATCGATGACGGGCGTGCCATCGACGGGACGCTCGTGGTCCTCGGTCCGCTTGCCGGCCGTGTAGACGGCCTCGTGCTCGAGGAGCAGGAGGGTGTCGGGGCGCTCGCCCGACTCGACGGCGGAGTGGATGCGCCGCTGCAGGGCCCAGCCGTCGAGATAGGGAACGCAGGCCGGCGAGAGGCCGGCGATTTCGATGTCGAGCATGAGAGTCTCCAGTTGTTGGATCGCGTGCAACAATACCTCGAACTGCGGGATGCGGCGCCGCGCAATAGCGTGGAAGCGTGAGCACAGAGTCGCGCGCCGGCAGACCCCGGGCCTCGTCCCGCGAGATCCTCGCGGAGGCGGCCTGCGAGCTGTTCCTCGAGAAGGGGTTCGAGGCCACGTCGGTCGTCGACATCGCACAGCGCGCGGGAGTGAGCCGCTCGAGCTTCTTCAACTACTTCGACTCGAAGTCCGACATCCTGTGGGCGGGGCTCGACGAGCGCATCACGGTGCTCGAAGCCCGCCTGGGGGAGGATGAGAGCCCGGATGCCGAGGCATCCGTCGAATCCGCCGTCCGCGCCGTGGCGGCCGGCTTCGCACCGGATCCGCTCGCGCTCGCGATCGTCAACGCCGCGGCGATGGGCCTCACGACCGAGCTCGTGCGAGAGGGCTCCTCGCGCCGCGCGCGCATCGCCGCCGCCGTCTCGGAGCGGGTTCATCGTGCGGGCCGCGACCGGCTCGCCGCCGACATCGCGGGAGCGACGTGGGGCGGAGCGGTGCTCGCGGCCATCGAGGCCTGGGCCCGCGACGGCGCCGGCCGGACATCGCTCGATCGGTTCCTCGACCGAGCGGTATCGATCGCCGCGGGGGATCGCCCGGGGGCGGTGCGTCAGCTGCGCCTCGTCGTCCAGGCGCCCGAGTTCGACGCCGCAGTCGCCTTCTATCGCGATGTCGTGGGGATGCCGCAGGCCGAGGCGTACGAGGCCGATGGCGGAGCCCGGGTGATGATCCTGGATGCGGGCCGGGCGACGCTCGAGCTCGCGAACCCTGCGCAGGTCGCGTTCATCGACGAGGTCGAGACCGACGGCGGCACGAGCGACCGCCTGCGCGTCGGACTCGAGGTCGCCGATGCCGCTGCGGCCGTCGAGCGACTGGCCGCCGCCGGCGCCCAGGTCGAGGCATCCGCCCGCGAGACGCCGTGGCGCTCCGTCAACGCGCGCCTCCGCGGCCCCGCAGACCTGCAGCTCACCCTCTTCCAGGAGCTCGGCCCCGCCCCCTCCTGACCCCGCCCCCTCCACCCCTCACCCCTCACCCCTCGCCCACCCCGCCGTTGAGTGTCCATGGATTGCTGTTCTGGCGACGCCACAACAGCAATCCATGGACACTGGCGGAACGGGAAAGCGGGGGAGCGGCGGGATGAGGCATCCCCTCCCGTAGAATCGGGGGATCATGGCGACTTTCGGCACACTCTCCGACCGGCTCACCGACACCTTCCGCAATCTGCGCAAGAAGGGACAGCTCACTCCCGCCGACGTCGACGGCACCGTGCGCGAGATCCGTCGCGCGCTCCTCGACGCCGACGTCGCGCTGCCGGTCGTCAAGGACTTCACCGCGAAGGTGCGCGAGCGCGCCCTCGGCGACGAGGTCAACCGTGCGCTCAACCCCGCGCAGCAGGTCGTGCAGATCGTCAACGAGGAGCTCATCGGCATCCTCGGCGGCCAGCAGCGCCGTCTGCAGTTCGCGAAGAACCCGCCGACCGTCATCATGCTCGCGGGCCTGCAGGGCTCGGGAAAGACGACCTTCGCCGGCAAGCTCGCCAAGATGCTCGAGAAGGAGGGGCACACGCCGCTCCTCGTCGCCGCCGACCTCCAGCGCCCCAACGCCGTCAACCAGCTGCAGGTCGTCGCGAAGCAGGCCGGTGCCGCGATCTACGCGCCCGAGCCGGGCAACGGCATCGGCGACCCCGTCAAGGTCGCGAAGGACGGCGTCGAGACCGCCCGCCGCCAGCAGCACGACATCGTCATCATCGACACGGCCGGTCGACTCGGTGTGGATGCCGAGCTCATGAAGCAGGCGTCCGACATCCGCAAGGCGACCGACCCCGACGAAGTGCTGTTCGTCATCGACGCGATGATCGGTCAGGACGCCGTCAACACGGCCAAGGCCTTCCAGGAGGGCGTCGACTTCACCGGCGTCGTGCTCTCGAAGCTCGACGGCGATGCGCGCGGTGGTGCTGCGCTCAGCGTCGCGAGCATCACGGGACGACCCATCATCTTCGCGTCGACCGGTGAGGGCCTCGACGATCTCGAGCCCTTCCACCCCGACCGCATGGCGAGCCGAATCCTGGACCTCGGCGACATCCTGACCCTCATCGAGCAGGCGCAGTCGGCCTTCGACGAGGCCGAGGCCATGAAGATGGCCGAGAAGCTCGCGACCGAGCAGTTCACGCTCGAGGACTTCCTCGAGCAGATGCAGCAGCTCAAGAAGATGGGCTCGATGAAGAAGATGCTCGGGATGCTCCCGGGCATGGGCCAGATGAAGCAGCAGCTCGACGACTTCGACGAGCGCGAGATCGATCGCACCGAGGCGATCATCCGCTCGATGACGCCGGGGGAGCGCCGCAACCCCAAGGTCCTCAACGGCTCGCGCCGCCTGCGCATCGCGCGCGGTTCCGGGATGACGGTCACCGACGTGAACGCGCTGGTCAATCGCTTCGAGCAGGCGGCCAAGATGATGAAGACCGTCGCCCGCGGCGGTGTGCCCAACATCCCCGGCATGGGACCCGTGCCGGGCGCGGGGCGCCCGGGGGCGTCGTCCAAGCGCGGCAAGCAGCAGAAGGCCAAGGGCTCGCGGTCGGGCAATCCCGCCAAGCGCGCCGCCGAGAACGCCGGCATCGCGACGCAGGCGGCCGCGCCGACGGGCTCGGGCTTCGGTCTGGGCGGAGCGAAGGGCGCTCCGTCGGCCGAGGATCTCGCCGAGCTGCAGAAGATGCTCGGGACGCGGCTGAGCTGCGCGGTTCCGATTCCCCGATGATCTGAGGGTACTTCGACCGGCTGGGGCCGGCGGGGCGATGGGGGGAACGGCAAGCGCGGGTCCGCTCACGATGATCCGTGGCGATCTCACGTGGGACAGCGCGCTCGCGACCAACGTGGCGGAATACCTGCTCAGTCCGGCCGGGCTCCGTCAGTGACCGAGTGATGCGAGATGCTCGCGCAGGTGGGTCCCGCGCGGAACTCGCGGATGAGGTGCTGCACGACCTCGCGGAGGTCCCCGTCGGCGGCATCGGCCACGAGCGTCTGCCGCGTCGAGCTCGCACCCTGCGTCAGGATCGTCTCGAGGCCCGCGAACTCGCGGGCGCATTTGAGGTCGGCTGCGACGTCGGCGAGGCGCTCCGTCGTCTCGCGCAGATGCTCGACGACGGGGCGCTGCGTTCCTGCGGCATCCACGATCACGTGCGCGTCGAGGCCGTATCGCGCGGAGCGCCACTTGTTCTCGCGCACGAACCAGGGCGGCAGCGTCACGAGTTCGCGCCCTTCGTCGAGCTCGCGTGAGAAGTGCTCCACGAGCACCTGGACGAGCGAGGCGACGGCCGCGAGCTCGGGCAGGGTCGACATCCCGTCGCAGGCGCGCACCTCGATCGTGCCCCAGCGCGGGGAAGGCCGGATGTCCCAGCGCACCTCGGTCGCATCGCCGATGACACCCGTCGTGATCATGTCGTCGAGGTACCTCTCGAACTCCGACCAGTTCGTCGAGCGGCCAGGGCAGGCCTGCCGTCGGCAGCTGCTGGAAGACGAGAGCAGCGATTGGATGCATAGCCCGTGCGCTCGCCCGCCCAGAACGGACTGGACGCCGACAGCGCCTGAAGGTGGGGGAGATAGGCGGCGAGGGCGTTGATGATCGGGAAGACCTTGTTGACATCGTCGACGCCGACGTGGACGTGGATGCCCCAGATCATCATGTTGCGCCCCCACCACTGGGTGCGCTCGATGAGCTTGTGGTACCGCGTCTTGTCGGTGACCTGCTGGTCGTACCACTGCGCGAACGGATGGCTTCCCGCGCACAGCAGCTCGATGCCGAGGGGGTTCGTCACAGTGCGCACCGCGGCGATCGCGTCGGCGATGTCGTCGACGGCCGCCGCGATCGTGTCGCCGATGCCGCTCGTCACCTCGACCGTGTTGGTCAGAAGCTCGCCCGTGACGGTGTAGCGCTCGAGCTTCGTCGAGTCGCCGAGCGCGGCGATGACCTCGGGTGCGCGGGGTACGAGATCCCCGGTGACGCCGTCGGCGAGCATGAGCTCCCACTCGATGCCGACCGATGATCGGGCCGATGTCGCGAAGGACTCCGTCATTCGCACAGTCTGACACGACACGGTGCCGTCATCGCGTTCGCGACGTGCCGAGTCATCTGGCAGAATAGAGGGTCGGACGACGTTCTCGACCCTCTATCCAGCACGCGCGTCCCCTCTCAGAGCTTCCGCCGGGTGTGCACCCCACGCTCCAGGCGACCAGTTCGTCCACTCCCACACATTCAGGAGAATCGTGGCTGTCAAGATCCGTCTCAAGCGCCTCGGCAAGATCCGTGCGCCCTACTACCGCATCGTCGTGGCCGACTCGCGCACCAAGCGCGATGGTCGTGTCATCGAGGAGATCGGCAAGTACCACCCCACCGAGCAGCCCTCGTTCATCGAGGTCGACTCCGACCGTGCGCAGTACTGGCTCAGCGTCGGCGCCCAGCCGACCGAGCAGGTGCTCGTGCTCCTCAAGCTGACCGGCGACTGGGGCAAGTTCCAGGGCGACGAGAACGCCGTCTCGACGGTGCAGACCGCTGAGGCCAAGGCCGAGTTCTCGGTCGACGCATCGAAGAAGTCGGTCGTCAAGCCCAAGGCCGAGAAGAAGGCCGAAGAGCCCGTCGCCGAGGCCGCTCCCGCCGAGGCGGAGGCCGTTGAGGCCGACGCCGAGTCGGCCGAGTAATACCTTGCTCGCCGCCGCGCTCGAGCACGTCGTCAAGGGGATCGTCGATCACCCGGACGACGTCCGCATCCACTCGTCCACGTCGCCTCGCGGCGACGTCCTCGAGGTGCGTGTGCACCCGGACGACCGTGGACGCGTGATCGGGCGCGGCGGCCGCACGGCCAAGGCGCTGCGCACGCTCATCTCCGCTCTCGCCGACGGTCGCCGCGTGCGCGTCGACGTCGCCGACGACTGATGGCCGCTGCACCCGCCGACCGCACGCAGCTCCGCGTCGGCCGTCTCGTCAAGGCGCACGGCCTCAAGGGCGGCTTCAAGCTCGAGCTCTACACCGACGACCCCGAGGGTCGCTTCGCACCGGGCACGACCTTCACGCTGCAGGTGCCCGAATCCTCCCCGTGGCACGGCAAGCCGCTCACCGTGCGCGAGTTCCGCTGGATGAACAGCCACGCCGTGGCGTTCTTCGAGGGCGTCGACGACCGCACGGCAGCCGAAGAGCTCATCCGCGCGATCCTCTGGATCGATCAGGATGCAGCAGCTGCCCCGACCGAGGACGACGCCTGGTACGACCACCAGCTCGTCGGACTCGACGTCGTCCGCGACGGCGCGATCGTCGGCCGTGTCATCCGCGTCGACCACCTTCCCGCGCAGGACCTCCTCATCGTCAAGACGGCGAGCGGCGAAGTCCTCGTCCCGTTCGTCAAGGCGATCGTCCCCGACGTCGACGTCGTCGCGGGCCGGGTCGTCGTGACCCCGCCGCCGGGCCTGTTCGAAGAGCTGCCCGAGGAGGAGTCCGCCGAGGAAGAGCCTGCATCCTCAGTCGACGACCCCGGGGAAGAGCCCGCGGGAGACTGACGTGCGTATCGACGTCGTCTCGATCTTCCCCGCCTTCTTCGACGTGCTCGAGGTGTCGCTCCTGGGCAAAGCCCGCGACAAGGGCATCCTCGACATCCGCGTGCACGACCTTCGCGACCACACGCACGATCGTCATCGCACGGTCGACGACTCGCCGTACGGCGGCGGTGCCGGCATGGTCATGAAGCCCGAGCCGTGGGGCGAGGCGCTCGACGCGATCGCTCTCGAGGCCACCTCCGGTGACCGGCCGATCTTCATCTTCCCCTCGCCCGCGGGGGAGCGCTTCACGCAGGCGACCGCGCGAGAGCTCGCCGAGGCATCCCACCTCGTCTTCGGCTGCGGCCGCTACGAGGGCATCGACGAGCGCGTGTTCTCGTACGCCGCGACCCTCGGCGAGGTGAGGCTCGTGAGCCTCGGCGACTACGTGCTCAACGGTGGAGAGGTCGCCGCGATGGCGATGATCGAGGCCATCGGACGCCTCGTGCCCGGCGTCGTCGGCAACCCCGAGAGCCTCGTGGAGGAATCGCACGAGGACGGCCTGCTCGAGTATCCGTCGTACACGAAGCCCGCCGCCTGGCGTGGCTACGAGGTGCCCGCGGTGCTGCGCAGCGGCGACCACGGCAAGGTCGCACAGTGGCGCCGCGACCAGCAGCTCGCGCGCACGCGTGAGCGTCGGCCCGACCTGCTAGCGGACTGACCGCTCGGCGTCCAGTGGCGGTGGGCTCAGGGCCGGATCGCTAGCCTGGACGCGGCCGCCGACCCCGGCGCGCCGGAACGGGGACGCCGTGGACGCATGGCCCGGGTCGAGCTACCCGCTGGGAGCCACCTTCGACGGCAACGGCACGAACTTCGCGCTCTTCAGCGAAGGCGCCGCGAAGGTCGAGCTGTGCCTCTTCGGAGACCGGGGCCGTGAGACGCGCGTGCCGCTCGTCGACGTCGACGCGTTCGTCTGGCACGCCTATCTGCCCAGCATCGCGCCCGGGCAGCGCTACGGCTACCGCGTGTACGGCGAGAACGATCCGGTCCAGGGTCTGCGGTTCAACCCGAGCAAGCTCCTGCTGGATCCCTACGCGAAGGCCGTCGAGGGTCAGGTCGAGTGGGGCCAGCCGGTCTTCGGCTACGACTTCGGCGATCCCGATTCGCGCAACGACGACGACTCCGCTGCGGCCATGATGAAGGGCGTCGTCATCAGTCCGTTCTTCGACTGGACGGGCGATCGTCTGCCGCGCACGCCGTACGCCGAGTCGTTCATCTACGAGGCTCACGTCAAGGGACTCACCGAGCTGCACCCCGATGTTCCTCCCGAACTGCGCGGGACCTTCAGCGGCGTCGCGCATCCCGCCGTCATCGGCCATCTCGTGAAGCTCGGCGTCACGGCGATCGAGCTCATGCCCGTGCACCAGTTCGTGAACGACGCGACGCTGCAGGAGAAGGGGCTCTCGAACTACTGGGGCTACAACACGATCGCCTTCTTCGCTCCGCAGAACACGTACTCCTCGACAGGCGAGCGTGGTCAGCAGGTGCAGGAGTTCAAGGGGATGGTGCGGGCCCTTCATGCCGCGGGGATCGAGGTCATCCTCGATGTCGTCTACAACCACACCGCAGAGGGAAACCACCTGGGACCCACGCTCTCGATGCGCGGCATCGACAACGCCGCCTACTACCACCTGCAGGACGACGACAAGCGGTACTACACCGACTACACGGGAACGGGGAACAGCCTCAACGTCCGGCATCCGCACACGCTGCAGCTCATCATGGATTCGCTGCGCTACTGGGTTCTCGAGATGCACGTCGACGGCTTCCGCTTCGATCTGGCATCGACGCTCGCACGCGAGTTCTACGAGGTCGACCGACTGGCGACGTTCTTCGAGCTCGTGCAGCAGGATCCCGTCGTGTCGCAGGTCAAGCTCATCGCGGAGCCTTGGGATGTCGGGCCGGGGGGCTACCAGGTCGGCAACTTCCCGCCGCAGTGGACAGAGTGGAACGGCAAGTACCGCGACACGGTTCGCGACTTCTGGCGCGGCGAGCCTCAGGCGCTCGGGGAGTTCGCCTCGCGCCTGACGGGCTCGGCAGACCTGTACGAGCACTCGGGGCGCCGACCCGTGGCATCCATCAACTTCGTCACCGCCCACGACGGCTTCACGCTGCGCGACCTCGTGTCCTACGACGAGAAGCACAACGAGGCCAACGGCGAGGACGGCAACGACGGAGAGTCGTTCAACCGGTCATCGAACCACGGCGTCGAAGGGCCTTCGGGCGATCCCGGGATCCTCGCTCTCCGCGCGCGCCAGCAGCGCAACTTCATCGCGACGCTGCTCGTGTCGCAGGGCGTTCCGATGCTGCTGCACGGCGACGAGCTCGGCCGGACGCAGGGCGGCAACAACAACGGGTACGCGCAGGACAACGAGACCACGTGGATCGACTGGGCGCACGACGACCGGCCCCTCACGGAGTTCACGGCGGCGCTCGCGCGCCTGCGGCGGGAGCATCCGACCTTCCGCCGCAGCCGCTTCTTCGACGGACGTCCCGTCAAGATGGAGGAGGGCGCGCCGATCCCCGATATCGTGTGGCTGCGCCCGGACGGCACCGTCATGCAGCCCGAGGACTGGGACTCGGGCTTCGGTCGGGCGATCGGCGTCTTCCTCAACGGGGGTGGGATCCGCGAGCGCGATCGGCGGGGCGCCGAGATCCGCGACTCGCACTTCATCGTCCTGTTCAACGCAGGCGACGAGCCGATCGACTTCCAGATCCCGTCACCGCGCTTCAGTCCCGAGTGGGATGCGCTCATCGACACCGCCGGACGGCGCGCGAACACGGTGCCGATCAAGCCCGGCGAGGTCGTGCCGCTCGAGAGCAAGTCACTCATGATCCTGTGCGAGCACGCGCTGCCGGAGCCGGACACCGATCACTCGGTCGCGGCGTCGCTCGCGGCACGCTCGAACCCCGTGCATCTCGACGACCTTCCGGCGCCTGCGCCGAAGTCCGAGCTCTGAGCCGCCTCAGTCGACGCCGAGGAACGACCGGTCGGTGAGGATCAGGGGACCGGAGTCGGTGATCGCGATCGTGTGCTCGGAGTGCGCCCCGCGCGAGCCGTCGGCGGAGCGCAGCGTCCAGCCGTCCGGGTCGGTGACGAGCTAGATCGGTGGTCTGCAAGGAACCAGGGCTCGAGCGCGAGCACGAGGCCCGCGCGCAGCGGGTAGCCGCGTCCCGGCTTGCCGTCGTTGGGTACGTGCGGGTCGCCGTGCATGATGCGACCGACGCCGTGTCCGCCGAAGTCGGTGTTGATCGAGTAGCCGTCGCCGTGGGCGACGGTCGGCGATCGCGCTCGAGATGTCGCCGATGCGGTTTCCCGTGACGGCGGCGGCGATCGCGGCATCCAGCGCACGCTCGGTCGTATCGATGAGCGCGAGGTCCTCGTCGCGGGGCGTGCCGACGACGAACGAGACGGCGGAATCGGCGACCCAGCCGTCGACCGAGACGGCGAAGTCGAGCGAGACGAGGTCGCCGTCGCGCAGCGCGTAGTCGTGGGGGAGTCCGTGCAGCACGGCGTCGTTGACCGAGGTGCAGATGACCTTGCCGAACGGCCTCGCGCCGAACGAGGGGTGGTAGTCGATGTAGCAGGACTCCGCGCCGGCACGGCGGATGAGCTCGTGCGCCCGCCGATCGATCGCGAGCAGATTCGTCCCGACCTTGGTCTCGTCGCGCAGCGTCGCCAGGGTCTCGGCGACGAATCGCCCCGCCGGCTTCATCGCCTCGATCTCGGCGGGTGTGCGCAGCTCGATCATCGTCGTCCTCTCGTCGCGTTCCATTCTGGCCGACGCACGGGTCCCAGGCTGGGAGGATGCCTCGCGTCGGGCCCACATCGGGCGTCGGCGGGCCCGGACCGGCGTACCATCGCACGTATGTGGCTGCGTCGCGCATTCTTCGGCTGGATGATCCCGGCCGCGTTCCTGCTGCCGCTGTGGCTGCTCGTCGGCTGGGCCGTCTTCAACGCGGGTGGCTGGGCCTTCGTGTGGGTGCTCTTCATCGCGATCCCCGGCGTCTTCATCGGGCAGCTCATCCTCACCCTGCTCGTTCGGGCGCGAGGCACGGTGCGTGCGCAGCGCGCCGTCTCGTGGTGGGACGTCCTCGGCTTCACGGTGTGGCACGGCCTCGTCATCGCGCTCGGCTTCTTCGATCCCGCGTGGTGGGCACCCGTGCTCGTCGTCGCGATCGTCGCGGGTCTGGCGCTGTTCTGGCTGAACTGTGGCAGCTGTGGCGCGAAGCGCGGCCGGCAACGCTTGTGCTGCGCACGACGGAGGGCATGGCATACATCCCGCCGACCCCGTCCGGGGCGCCGGCTGCCGAGCAGCCCGAGGTCATCGTCGTCACGGAGAAGCGCGGCACCTCGATGCCCTGACCGCCGCGTTTTGGCGGCGTGCGGCATCCATGGCAGAATGGATCTTTGTGCCCCGACCAGGCTCTGCCTCAGGGGAGTCCGTCGTCGGCTGATGCCGGTGACATCGGGCACACGCCTTCTTTCCATTCCTTCCCGCGATCGACCTGTGGCGGTCGCAGAGAGATATCGATCATGCAGATCCTCGACTCCGTCGACGCAGCATCGCTGCGGTCCGACATTCCCGCCTTCGGCCCCGGTGACACCGTCAAGGTGCACGTCAACATCACCGAGGGCAACCGCTCGCGCATCCAGGTCTTCCAGGGCGTCGTCATCGGCCGCCAGGGCGACGGCGTGCGCGAGACCTTCACGGTCCGCAAGATCAGCTTCCAGGTCGGCGTCGAGCGCACCTTCCCGGTGCACAGCCCGGTCATCGACCACATCGAGGTCGTGACCCGCGGTGACGTGCGCCGCGCCAAGCTCTACTACCTGCGCGAGCTGCGCGGCAAGAAGGCCAAGATCAAGGAGAAGCGCGACAACTGAGTCCCGCATCCACAGAACCCCGGACCATGCGGTCCGGGGTTCTGTGCGTCTGCAGCCGTGAACCACCCCCGAAAGGGCGCCTCGCGTCACGCTCGGATGCTCGCGATGTGCGACCCTTGAAGAAGGACTGCGCCGCCGCGCGGGAGCCACAGCGAAGGACCCAGATGACGAGCGAGCAGACGGCTGCGGCAGCGCCGATCCCGGCGCGTCGGTCTGATTCAGCCCGACGTCGCCGAAGAGTCGAGGGTGGCTCACCTTCCTCCGCGACGTCATCGTCATCGTGCTGGTCGCGGTGCTCGTCTCGTTCCTCGTCAAGACCTTCGTCGTGCGGTCGTTCTACATCCCGTCCGGGTCGATGGAGAACACGCTCCTCGTCAACGACCGGATCCTCGTCGATGAGATCACCCCGCGGTTCGGCGGCTACGAGCGCGGCGACATCGTGGTCTTCCGTGATCCGGGCGGCTGGCTTCCGCCCAGCACGCAGCCCGAACGCGCCGCCGTTCGTCGAGGCGATCGACTGGGTGCTGTCGCTCGTCGGGCTCTCGGCGCCCGACAGCGACGACCACCTCGTCAAGCGCATCATCGGCCTGCCCGGCGACCACGTCGTGTGCTGCAACGCGATCGGCCAGATCACCGTCAACGGCGTCGCCGATCGACGAGACGGCGTACATGAAGCTGCCCGACGGCGAGCCCCGCCTCCGATGGACCCGTTCGACGTCGTCGTGCCGGCGGACCGGCTGTGGGTGCTCGGTGACAACCGCGATCGCTCCAAGGACTCGCGCTACAACCAGGACCAGCCGGGCAAGGGCTTCGTGCCGATCGAGAACGTCGTCGGCCGCGCGTTCCTCATCACGTGGCCGCTCGACCGCTTCG
Organism: uncultured Actinomycetota bacterium; assembly: GCA_963695125.1. Classification (GTDB taxonomy): domain Bacteria; phylum Actinomycetota; class Actinomycetes; order Actinomycetales; family Microbacteriaceae; genus Microbacterium. The sequence continues at coordinate 87,292 of CAVOFY010000001.1, read as the reverse complement.
GCCTCCTCGACTTCCACCACGAGGTCTTCGCCGGCGTGCCGGCACCAGGCGCGCCATGACCGTCGTCGAGCCGCGACTCACGCTCGAGCGCCGGCTGCTCCAGGAGCATCCGATCGTCATCGCGTGCGACGAGGTCGGCCGCGGTGCCCTCGCGGGTCCCGTCGCGGTCGGTGCGGCCGTCATCGATGACGCCGCGCTCGCGCAAGCGCATCCCGCAGGGGCTGCGCGACTCGAAGCTCGTCCCCGAGCCGCGAGCGGGCGGACGTCGCGGCGCGCGCCGCGTCGTGGGTGTCGGCGCAGCGCCGTCGGGTGGGCGAGTTCGGCCGAGATCGACGAGATCGGCATCATGCGCGCGCTCGGGCTCGCGACGATCCGCGCCCTGGCCGATCTGCGCGCACACGGCGTCGTGCCCGAGGACGCGATCGTGCTCCTCGACGGCAACTACGACTACATCACCCCCGCGGGTGCAGCGGGCTGCGCGTGCGGCCCGTCATCAAGGCCGACCGCGACTGCGCGAGCGCGGCCGCGGCATCCGTCATCGCGAAGGTCGCGCGCGACGCGCTCATGACCGACCTGCACGACGAGCTGCCCGCCTACAGCTGGGCGCGCAACAAGGGCTACGCGAGCCCGGATCACCGCGACGCGATCCGCGCGCACGGGCTCTCAGCGCGCACCACCGCGCGTCCTGGTCGATCGCGGACGCGCCGACCCTGTTCTGAGCGACTGCCGCGGGCCGCGCCCGCCGGCTCTAGGATGGAGCCACCATGGATGACGAAGTCTTCGAGGACTACGACCGCGAGCTCGAGCTCGCGCTGTACCGGGAGTACCGCGACGTCGTCTCGCAGTTCCAGTACGTGATCGAGACCGAGCGCCGGTTCTACCTCGCCAACGAGGTCAACGTCGTGCGCCGCGACACCGAGCACGACTTCTACTTCGAGATCTCGATGACGCGACGTGTGGGTGTGGGACATCTACCGCGCCGACCGCTTCGTCAAGTCGGTGCGCGTGCTCACGTTCAAGGACGTCAACGTCGAAGAGCTCCCGCGCCGCGACTTCCACCTGCCCGAGGAGCTCTCGCTCGACACCTGAGCGACCGCTCGTCCTCCTCCCCAGGGGCCGCGTCGTCGCGCGAGCGTGATCCACGGATGCCGCGCGGCCGGCGCGTCCGCTCGCGCGCCGCCGCGCGCGCACGCTGGCGGCATGGCAGAGAAAGACGAGCTCGGCGAGCCGGTGAAGAGCGCGCGGCGCGGTATCTCGAAGCGCATCGGGTACACGGTCCTCGACCGCAACTGGCGATGCGGGCGGGCGAGATCGACCTCGTCGCGACCGATGGCGCTCGCACTCGTCGTCGTCGAGGTCAAGACGCGCCGCAGCGACGGCTTCGGGCATCCGTTCGAGGCGATCGACGCGCGCAAGCGGCGCGGCTGTGGCGGCTCGCGCATCGCGTGGATCGCCGAGCACCGCGAGCGCGTGCAGGGGCGGCGCCTGCGGCTCGACGCCGATCGGGCTGACGGGGCCGATCCCGCGACGGCGCGCTCGAGCATCCTCGATCTGGAGCTGTCGTGACCGTCGCGCGCACCTGGGCGGTCGCCCTGACCGGGCGTCGACGGGCACCTGGTCGAGGTCGAGGCCGACCTCTCGAACCAGACTGCCCGACTTCCAGATCATCGGGCTCGCCCGACAAGGCGCTCGGCGAGGCCGTGCAGCGCGTGCACAACGCGTGCGCGAACAGCGGACTGCCGCTGCCGCGTCGGCGGCTCACCGTGAACCTCTCGCCCGCGAGCCTGCCGAAGCAGGGCTCGGGCTTCGACGTCGCGATCGCCATCGCCGCGCTCGCGACCGAGGTGGCGATGGATGCCGCATCCGTCGCGCGCGACGGTGCACCTCGGCGAGCTGGGACTCGACGGCCGGCTCCGGCCGGTGCCCGGCGTGCTTCCCGCGGTGCTCGCGGCCGCGCGCGGCGGGCGTCCGACGCGTCGTCGTGCCCCGCGGCGAACCGCGGCCGAGGCCGCGCTCGTCGACGGGATCGAGGTGCTCGGAGCCGTCAACCTCGCCGCAGTGGCCGCGGCTGGCACGGCGCCGACGTCGAGGTGCCCGACGAGGAGCCCGTGCGGAGCCCGATGCCGGTGGCCGCGAGCCGCGCCGAGCGCTCGACCTCGCCGACGTCGTCGGCCAGCGAGAGGCCGTCGACGCGCTCGTCGTCGCGGCGGCCGGCGGCCACCACCTGCTCATGTGCGGGCCGCCGGGCGCGGGCAAGACGATGCTCGCGCGGCGGCTGCCCGGCATCCTGCCCGATCTCGACGACCGCGCGGCGCTCGCGGTGCGCGTCGATCCGCTCGCTCTGCCGGGCGAGCCCGTCGACGACGCTCGTCGCGCACGCCGCCGTTCGAGGCGCCGCACCACAGCGCGAGCGTCGCGGCGCTCGTCGGCGGCGGCTCGCGGGTCGTCCGTCCCGGCGCGATCGCGCGGGCGAGCGAGGGCGTGCTGTTCCTCGACGAGGCGGGGGAGTTCCCGGCGTCGGCGCTCGACGCGCTGCGTCAGCCGCTCGAGAGCGGCGCGATCGAGATCCACCGCGCAGGCTTCTCGGCGCCTTCCCGGCGAGGTTCCAGCTCGTGCTCGCGACCAATCCGTGTCCGTGCGGCAACTACGGCGTGCGCGGGGCGGCGTGCGTGTGCCCGCCGATGGCGATCCGCCGCTATCTCGGCGCGGCTGTCCGGGCCGCTGCTCGACCGCATCGACATCGAACTGCACCTCACGCGCGTCTCGGTCGCCGGTCGCGCGCCTCGACGGCGCCCGGCATGACGACGGCGGCCGCCGCGCGAGCGCGTGCGCGCAGGCGCGTGAACGGGCGGCGCACCGCTTGCGCGGGACGCCGTGGCGACCGGAACGCGAGCGTCCCGGGCGCCTGGCTGCGCGAGGCCCGGCTGCGCCGCCACCGGCGGTCCGTCGACCGCTCGACGCGGCGCTCCACCGCGGTTCGCTCACGCTGCGCGGCTACGACCGCGTCCTGCGCGTGGCGTGGTCGCTCGCCGACCTCGCCGGACCGTGCGCAGCTCGACCGCCGATGACATCGGTCGGGCGCTGTACCTGAAGAAGGGAATCACCGCATGACGCCTGCACGCCCTCGGCCCCGACCGCGCGCGCCGCCTCTGTCGGGAGTGTGCGATGCGATCCGCCTGGACGACGCCGACGTCGTCGATCGGCTCGCGCGCGTCGTCTGGAGCGGCGTATCCGAGCCCGGTGACGGTGTCGCGGGTCGGCTCGTCGCCGCGGTCGGTGCGCGTGCGGCGCTTGCGCGCGCGCGCAGGGCGCGCCGCTCGAGCCGATCGAGGGCGTCTCGGCGCGCGAGCCTCGCGAAGGCGCAAGCGCTGGGCGCCGCGGCTCGTCCGCTCGCGCGTCGCACGACGCCTCCGGATCGCCGCGGCGTCGGGCGTACGGCTGCTCGTGCCGGGCGATCGCGGAATGGCCCGACGCAGCTCGACGATCTCGGCGCGCACGCGCCGATCTGCCTGTGGGTGCGCGGCGATCCGTCGACGCTCTGGCGACCTGCGGCCGTCGGTCGCGATCGTCGGTGCCCGCGCGGCGACGTCGTACGGCGAGCACGTCGCGATGGAGCTCGCCGCGGACCTCGCCGGCGGCGGCATCCCGATCGTCTCGGGCGCGGCCTACGGCATCGACGGCGCGGCCCATCGTGCGGCGCTCGGCGTCGGCGGCCGGACGGTCGCGCTCCTCGCGGGCGGCGTCGAACGCGCGTATCCCGCAGGGCACACCGCGCTCATCGACCGGATCGCGCGGCAGGGCGCCGTCGTGAGCGAGGTGCCGTGCGGCTCGACGCCGACGAAGTGGCGGTTCCTGCAGCGGAACCGGCTCATCGCCGCGCTCGCCGACGCGACGGTCGTCGTCGAGGCGGGGTGGCGCAGCGGTTCGCTCAACACCGCGGGGCACGCCGTCGCGCTCGGGCGGCCGCTCGGGGCTGTGCCGGGACCGGTCACGAGCGCCGCCTCGGCGGGCGTGCCACCGGCTGCTGCGCGAGTATCGACGCGGAGTGCATCACGAGCGGCGACGACGTGCGCGAGCTGCTGGGGCTGACGGCCGGGCGCGGCCGGCGCACCGGACCGGCGACGGACGGCCGCGACCGACGACTCGACGCGCGTGCGCGACGCCCTGAGCATCCGCGTTCGTGGCGCGATGCCGACGAGGTCGCGCGCCGCAGCGGGATGGCCCGTGACGAGGTCGAGGCGCTGCTCGGGCTCCTGCAGCTCGAAGGGGAGGTCGAGCGGAGCAGCGGAGGGCTGGCGCGCGATGGGCGCGCGGTCGCGGTCGCTGAGCGTCGCGCGACCGGGCGGCCGTGGCACGAGCGGTGCGCCGCGCGTGCGCGGCGCATGACGCCGGCCCGCCGCGGGCCGGTGCGCCGCACGACGGGCGGCGTATCGGCCATGCTGGAGGCGTGGAGCTCGACGCTGCGGCAGACGCCTATGCACGGCACCTCGCCGACGTGCGCCGGCTCTCGCCGGCGACGGTCCGGGCCTACCGGTCCGACCTCGCCGATCTCGGCGCGAGCGATCGACCGGCGTCGAGCTCGACGACGTCGACCTCGAGCACGCTGCGGGAATGGCTCTGGACGGCGACGAAGCGCGGTGACGCGCGATCGACGATCGCGCGACGGACCGCCGCGGCGCGCGGCGTTCTTCGCCTGGGCGACCGAGACGGGCTCATCGCGTCCGACCCGAGCCTGCGGCTCGTCGCACCGAAGCGCGGCCGAACGCTCCCGAAGGTCGCCGCCGCGGACGGGATCGCCGAGGCGCTCGACGCGCCTCGCGCGCGGCAGCGTCCGAAGGCGATCCGCTCGCGCTGCGCGATCACGCGATCCTCGAGCTGCTCTACGGCGCCGGCATCCGCGTCTCGGAGCTGTGCGGACTCGACCTCGACGACATCGACCGGTCTCGCCGCACGGCGCGCGTGCTCGGCAAGGGGTCGAAGGAGCGCGTCGTGCCGTTCGGCGTCGCCCGCCGCGCAGCGCGCTCGACGCCTACCTCGTGCGAGGGCGGCCTGCGCTCGCGCAGCGTGGGGCGAGCAGGCATCCGCTCGCGCCGTCTTCCTCGGTGCGCGCGGCGGGCGGCTCGGCCCGCGTGCCGTGTACGACGTCGTCGCCCGCACGATCGGGCCGGTCATCGGGCGGCGCCGTCGGGCCGCACGCGCTGCGGCACTCGGCGGCGACCCACCTGCTCGACGGCGGTGCCGACCTGCGCGCCGTGCAGGAGATGCTCGGACACGCCAGCCTCGGCACGACCCAGATCTACACGCACGTCTCGAGCGAGCGGCTGACGGCGACCTACCGGCTCGCGCACCCGCGCGCCTGAGGCCCGCTGCAGCAGCCGCAGCGGCAGGAGCACCGCGCGCGGCACTCCACCGAGAAGCAGCAGCGGATTGATGTACTCGCCGTCGAGCCGTACGCCGAAGTGCAAGGCGCCGACGGCGGTGTGGCCGCCCGATCGACGACGCCGACGACGTCGCCGCGGGCGACGACCGTGCCGGGCTCGAGGGATGACCGGACGGGCTCGAACGTCGTCACGAGTCCGCCGCCGTGGTCGATCGTGAGGATGCCGCGCTCCGCGACGAGGCCGGTGAAGGCCACGGTCCCGCCGTCAGGCGCGAGCACGTCGGTGCCGGCGAGCGGGCGCAGGTCGATGCCGCGGTGCCCGGCCCCGTACTCGTGAGCGGGCGCGCCGTACGCCCGCTCGAGCCGGAATCCGGCGAGCGGCCATGTCCACTCCGGGCGCTCCGTGCGCGGTGGCCGGCAGCCGGCCGCGAGGATGAACGCGAACCCGATGATCGCGAGCACGACCCGTCTGCGGCAGGCTGGCGGCGGACTGCGGACATGACGCCGAGCCTGGTCGCGCGGGCCAGCCCGCGGGCGGAGGGCCGTGATGACGGGGGAGACCGGACCGCGCCCGCGCGGCTGTGCAGGAGTCGCGCCTGATACACTGGGGGAGCACCTCGCTTGTCGGGGTGACTACGCGTGCCCAGAGCGCGGCGGCTTCGAGAGACTCCGCAGCGCGGCATCCACTCCCAACGGTCCTGCGACGAGCAGGTGGGTGTGTGCCGGGCACCAGGCTCGCCTGCCGAACGTCGGCCAGGCGCGAACAACCGCACGGCGCGCAAGCGCCAGAACAGGAGAACGGCCATGGCCGTCGTCACCATCCGCCAGCTGCTCGACAGCGGCGTCCACTTCGGACACCAGACCCGTCGGTGGAACCCGAAGGTGAAGCGCTTCATCCTCACGGAGCGCTCCGGCATCCACATCATCGACCTCCAGCAGTCGCTCGGCTACATCGACAAGGCGTACGAGTTCGTCAAGGAGACGGTCGCCCGCGGCGGCACGGTCCTCTTCGTCGGCACCAAGAAGCAGGCGCAGGAGATCATCGCCGAGCAGGCGACGCGCGTGGGCCAGCCCTACGTCAACCAGCGCTGGCTCGGTGGCCTCCTCACCAACTTCTCCACGATCTCCAAGCGTCTCGCGCGCATGAAGGAGCTCGAGGAGCTCGACTACGAGACCCCGGCGAACAGCGGCTTCACGAAGAAGGAGCTCCTGCTCAAGAAGCGCGAGCTCGACAAGCTGCACAAGTCGCTCGGCGGCATCCGCAACCTGACCAAGACGCCTTCCGCGATCTGGGTCGTCGACGCCAAGCGCGAGCACCTCGCGGTCAACGAGGCCACGAAGCTCGGCATCCCCGTCATCGGCATCCTCGACACGAACGCCGACCCCGACGAGTTCCAGTTCCCGATCCCGGGCAACGACGACGCGATCCGCTCCGTGGGCCTGCTCACGCGCATCATCGCCGACGCCGCAGCCGAGGGCCTCATCCAGCGTCACCAGCCGACCGATGCGTCCGCCGAGGCCGCTGAGCCCCTCGCCGAGTGGGAGCGCGAGCTGCTCGAGGCGCCCATCGTCACCGACGTCGCCGAGGTCGAGACCATCGCGACCGAGTCCGACGCCGACCGCGCCGGTGCCGCCGCTCGCGAGGTCGCGCCCGCCGAGGCTGCGGCCGAGGCAGCAGACGACGCCGCGCAGGCATCCGACGCGCCGGTCCAGGACGAGGCCGCCGAGAAGGTCGCGGCCGACGCGGCTGAGGCCGTCGAGGAAGCAGCGGAGTAACCCTCCGCCCCCAGCATTCCGTCTCGGCGGGATCCCGAGTCCGTCCGGACATCGCGGGTCCCGCCGAGTCATCCTCAGAATTCACCACAATCAAGGAGACGCCACACCATGGCAAACTTCACGATCGCTGACATCAAGACGCTGCGCGACCAGCTCGGCACCGGCATGGTCGACACCAAGAAGGCTCTCGAGGAGGCCGACGGCGACGTCGAGAAGGCCGTCGAGATCCTGCGCCTCAAGGGAGCGAAGGGCAACGCCAAGCGCGCCGACCGCTCCACGAGCGAGGGTCTCGTCGCCGCTCGCGATATCGACGGCAAGGTCACGATGATCGAGCTCGCGTGCGAGACCGACTTCGTCGCGAAGAACGAGCGCTTCATCGCGCTGGCCGACAAGGTCGTGGATGCCGCGGCCGCCGTCGCGGCTGACTCGGTCGAGGCCGCCCTCGCGGCACCTGCCGGCTCGCAGACCGTCGAGCAGCTCATCGCCGACGAGGCCGCCATCATCGGCGAGAAGGTCGAACTGCGTCGTGTCCGCACGCTGTCGGGCGACCACTTCGAGGTCTACCTGCACAAGACCAGCAAGGACCTGCCCCCGCAGGTCGGCGTGGTCCTGGCCTACTCGGGCGACGACGCCGAGACCGCTCGCAGCCTCGCGCAGCACATCTCGTTCGCCAACCCGTCCTACCTCTCGCGCGACGAGGTCCCCGCGGCCGACGTCGAGAAGGAGCGAGAGATCGTCACCGAGATCTCGCGTCAGGAGGGCAAGCCCGAGGCCGCTCTCCCGAAGATCGTCGAAGGCCGTGTCAACGCGTTCTTCAAGCAGGTCTCGCTGCTCGATCAGGACTACGCGAAGGACAACAAGCTCTCCGTCGCGCAGGTCGCGAAGGACGCCGGACTCACCCTGACGGGCTTCGCCCGCTTCAAGGTCGGCGCGTAGCACGCAGAAAGGGCCCGCATCGGAACTCGATGCGGGCCCTTTCCATGCCCGGAGTCGCTCCGGGTGATTCCTGCAGACCCCGCAGGCAGATAGTTTGTAGACGCGACGAGAGGACCACACCCCCGTGATCGATGAAGCCACCGGACGCCGCCGCGTCCTCCTGAAGCTCTCCGGCGAAGCCTTCGGCGGAGGTCAGCTCGGAGTGAACCCGGATATCGTCAGCGCCATGGCGCAGGAGATCGCTGCAGCCGTGGACCGCGTCGAGATCGCGGTCGTCGTGGGCGGCGGCAACTTCTTCCGCGGCGCCGAGCTCAGCCAGCGCGGCATGGACCGCGGACGCGCCGACTACATGGGCATGCTCGGCACCGTCATGAACGCCCTCGCGCTGCAGGACTTCCTCGAGCAGGCCGGCGCTGCGACGCGCGTGCAGTCGGCCATCTCGATGACGCAGGTCGCCGAGCCCTACATCCCGCGTCGTGCGGAGCGCCACATGGAGAAGGGCCGCGTCGTGATCTTCGGCGCCGGCGCGGGCCTGCCCTACTTCTCGACCGACACGGTCGCGGCGCAGCGTGCGCTCGAGATCGACGCGCAGGAGGTCCTCGTCGCCAAGAACGGCGTCGACGGCGTCTACACGGCCGATCCGAAGAAGGACGCCTCCGCGACGAAGATCGACCGCATCACGTACTTCGATGCTCTGCAGCGCGGACTCAAGGTCGTCGACTCGACGGCCTTCAGCCTGTGCATGGACAACCGCATGGACATGCGCGTGTTCGGTATGGAGCCCGCGGGCAATGTCACGCGTGCGCTCCTGGGAGAGTCGATCGGCACGCTCGTCACGGCGTGACCGCCCGTGCCCCAGTAGACTCGACAACGACTGACACCTGAGGAGACACAGTGATCGCGGACGTCTTGGCCGATGCCGGAGCGCGCATGGACCGCGCCGTCGAGGGCGCGAAGGAGGACTTCGCGACCGTGCGCACGGGCCGTGCGAACCCCCAGCTCTTCCAGAAGGTGCTCGTGGACTACTACGGCACGCCCACGCCGCTCGCGCAGCTCGCGTCGATCAACAGCCCTGAGGCTCGGTCGCTCATCGTGACCCCGTACGACAAGTCCGCGCTCAAGGCGATCGAGCAGGCGATCCGCGACATCCCGAACCTCGGTGTGAACCCGACGAACGACGGCAACATCGTTCGCATCACGATGCCCGAGCTGACCGAGGAGCGCCGCAAGGAGTACGTCAAGCTCGTGCGCTCGAAGGGTGAGGACCACAAGGTCCACATCCGCGGCATCCGTCGCAAGTCGAAGGACGACCTCGACGAGCTCAAGAGCGAGTTCGGAGAGGACGAGCTCGTCCGCGCCGAGAAGGAGCTCGATGCGCTCACGCGCGCCCACGTCGACGCGATCGACGAGGCGCTCAAGCGCAAAGAGGCTGAACTGCTCGAGGTCTGAGGACACGCCATGGTCGAAGCACCCGGCGGAGAACCCGGCGATACGACGCCTGACGGGATTCCCCTGACTCGGAGAGATCTGCGCGCGGCTTCGACGGAATCCGCCCCTCCAGGGGAGTCAGCCATCGGGGAGCCCGTCGTGACGGAGGCTCCCGCCGCGGCATCCGAGCCGGGCCGTCCGCTCGAGGGCGGCGCGGCTTTCCAGGCGCATGTGCGCGCCGCACGGACCGAGTTCGAGAACCAGGTCGCGCACGCGCGGATCGAGTTCGAAGAGGTCAACGAGCGCATCAAGGAACGCACGGGACGCGATCTCATCGTCGCGACGCTGATCGGCGTCGCGATCGGCGCTCTTCTGGTCCTGTCGCTCGTGTTCTTCAAGGTCGGCTTCGTCGCCTTCGCCCTCGCGGCAACGCTGTTGGGCATCTTCGAGTTCACGCGCGCCCTGCAGGCTGCCGGTCGCAAGGTCGACCTCGTGCCGCAGCTTGTCGCGGGAAGCGTGCTCGTGCTGTCGGGCTGGTTCCTCGGCAACTGGCTGCTGTGGGTCGCGGTCTTCGTCGCGGTCGCCCTCGTCGTCATCTGGCGGCTCGTGGGGCAGATGGCGGCGGCCGACGGGCGGACGTATGGCGATGTCCTCGCGGATGTGCTCATCGGCGGGTTCGTCCAGCTCTACGTGCCGTTCCTCGCGAGCCTCGCACTCGTGCTGCTCGCGAAAGACGGTGGGCAGTGGTGGGTTCTCGCCTTCATCATCGTCGTCGTCTCGGCCGACATCGGCGCGTACGCCGCGGGCGTGAGCTTCGGGCGGCATCCGATGGCGCCGCGCATCAGCCCGAAGAAGACCTGGGAAGGGCTTGCAGGCGCGGCTCTCGCGACCGTGGTGGCCGGCGTCCTGGTCGGCCTCTTCATGATCGGCATCGAGTGGTGGCAGGGCGTGATCCTCGGCCTCGTGCTTCTGGTCACCGCCACGGTCGGCGACCTGGGCGAATCGATGATCAAACGCGACCTGGGCATCAAGGACATGAGCTCGTGGCTTCCCGGTCACGGCGGGGTCCTCGACAGACTGGATTCGATCCTGCCGTCCGCGACGGCGGCGCTCGCGCTCTTCTACCTCTTCACCCCGCTGGTGGCATCATGACGTCGACCGAGGCCGCTCCGGCCGCATTTCCGCTGACCCGAGGCCGTGCGAAGGGCTACGACAGGCGGGCAGTGGATGCCTTCCTCGATCGCGCGCGTCAGTCGTTCGAGACCGGAGGCGAGCTCGTCACGGCCGCCGAGGTGCGTGAAGTGGCGTTCCCGCTCGTGCGGCGCGGCTACTCGATCCCGGCCGTGGACACAGCCCTGACCCGCATCGAGGACGCATTCGCGGCGCGTGAGCGCGATACGGCCGTGGGTCGCCCGGGCGGCGCCTCCGAGTGGGTCGGCAGCGCGCGCGAGACGGCGCAGGTCGTGCTCGACCGTCTATCCCGGCCGAAGGGGCAGAAGTTCGCCCGCGTCGGGGCGCTCCGCTACGGCTACCGCATCGACGAGGTCGATCTTGTGGCGGGCAAGCTCGCGCGGTACCTCGCGACGGGGGAGCCCGTCACCGTGGACCAGGTCCGCAACGTGGCCTTCCGCATGCAGCGCGGCGGCTACCGCGAAGTGCAGGTGGATGCCGTGCTGGACGCCGTGACCGAGGTCATGCTCGCCGTCTCCTAGCATCCCGGCTCTCCACGCCGTCCCGCCTCTCCTCCTTCTCTGTTGAGTGTCCACGGATTGCTGTCAACCGACGGCGATAACCGCAATCCCTGGACACTCAACGTAGGAGAGTGGGGGCGACAGTCGGGCGGCCGGATGCACGGTCGCGGGGTCGTTGGGTAGACTCGCCACACTGTGACTTCCGGCAACGAGATGATCCCGACACGGCGTTCGAGCCGTCAGGATGCCGTGACCCCTCGCAATCCGGAGCCGGCTTCGCCCCGCGTGGCACCCGCTCCCGCGACCCGCTGGTCGCGTCGGCGCAGCGTCCTGGGCGTCTTCGCGGCCTTCGCCGCGATGGGCTTCGTGATCGCCTACGCGGGTCCGACGGGCCTCGCGATCTCGCAGGCGAGCGCCGACGAGCAGCCGTCGCTCTTCGCGAGCTCCCTCGGGGACGCGCAGACGCGCGAGGCCGATGCGGATGCCGAGCCTGCGGGACCCGCCGACTTGGGCCGCGGCAGCTACGAGGTGTACGTCAAGCCGAAGCCGCCGCCCGAGCCCGCGAAGAAGACGGTCGGTGCGAGCGCCTTCGCACCGCCGGCCTACACGGGCGGCGGATCGCCCGCCGAGTGGATGGCGGCGGCGGGCATCCCTGAATCCGACTGGGGCTACGTCAACCACATCGTCGGCCGCGAGAGCGGCTGGAACCCCAACGCGACCAACCGCTCGAGCGGTGCGTGCGGTCTGGTGCAGGTGTATCCCTGCAGCAAGCTCGCCAACGCGTACGATCCGGTCGTCAATCTCAGATGGGCGAACGGCTACGCGAACGGCCGCTACGGCAGCTGGGCGGGCGCGTACGACTTCTGGGTCCGCAACCACTGGTGGTAGGCCCGCACGTCATGCCACGATCACACAGACGTCGCCCCGACAGCTCGGGCGACGACTCGTTCGACCGCCTGCTCGCGGGCTGGAAGCGCACCGAGACGCGTCGCGGAGCGGAGTGGACGGTCCAGCCCGTCTCCGAGGCTCAGGCGCAGAAGACCTACACCTGCCCGGCCTGTGGGCGCTCCATCGAGGCGGGCGTCGCCCACATCGTCGCGTGGCGCGCTGACGGCGTGCTCGGCGACAGCGCCGACCTCGCCGCCCGCCGGCATTGGCACGAACACTGCTGGAGGATCGGCTGACATGGAGATCCGCGGACCACTCCTTCTTCCCGCGCGCCGCGAAGACATCGAGCTCGAGACCCTGGACGGCCTGACGCTCGTCGGCGAGCTCGCGCTGCCCCTCGACCGTGAGCCCGTCGCGACGCTTGTGACGCTGCATCCGCTGCCCACAGCGGGCGGATTCATGGACTCGCACATCCTTCGCAAGGCGGCGGCTCGCCTGCCCGCCCTCGCGGATCTCGCGGTGCTGCGCTTCAACACGCGCGGCACGACGTCGGCGCGTGGCACGAGCGAGGGCGCGTTCGACGGAGGTGACGCGGAGGCGTTCGACGTCGCGGCGGCCATGGAGTTCGTGCGCGAACGCGGTCTGCCTCATCCATGGCTCGTCGGCTGGTCGTTCGGCACCGAGCTCGCCCTCAAGTACGGACGGGATCACGATGTCGAGGGCGCGATCCTGCTCTCGCCGCCCCTGCACCGCGCGACGCCCGCCGAGGTCGCCGCCTGGTCGGGCGACCGCCGGCGGCTCATCGCGCTCATTCCCGAGTTCGACGACTACCTGCGGCCGGATGCCGCTGCCGAGCGATTCGCGAGCGTTCCGGATGCATCGCTCATCCCGGTCGAGGGGGGCAAGCACCTGTGGGTCGGCGAGACGCAGACGCGCCGAGTGCTGACCGAGATCGTCGCGGCCGTGAACCCCGATGCCCTCCCGCTGCCGAACGAGTGGGACGGCCCCGTCGTCTGACTACCGTTCGTTCTGCCGCGGGATGAGCACCTGGCGGTAGATGATGAGGATGCTCGCGGCCACCGGGATCGCGACGAGTGCGCCGAGCAGTCCGAGGAGCGAGCCGCCGGCGAGGGCCGCGATCACGACGACCGCGCCGGGCACCGAGACGGCGCGGCTCATGATGCGCGGCGAGATGACGTACGCCTCGATCTGCATGTAGATCAGGTAGTAGATCGCGGCGATCAGGGCCGTCGTCGGCGAGCCGAGGCCCGGGATGAGGCACGTCAGCACGATGATCGTCGAGCCCGTCAGGGTACCGACGAGCGGGATCAGCGAGAAGAAGAACGCGATGACGGCCAGCACGGCGGGGAAGGGCGCTCCGATGATCGTCAGGAAGATCGCGCTCAGCACGCCGTTGATGACGCCGAGGGTCACCTGCCCGATGACGTAGTACCCGACGGAGTCCGTGATCTGCTCGGCGAGGTCGATGAACCGCTCGCGCTTCGACGCCGGGACGAGCTGGTAGATCGCGCGCTTGAGGCCCGGGGTCGAGGCCGTGAAGTAGATCGTGAGGATCAGCACGATGAAGGCACCGCCGAGGCCTGCGATGACAGCGCCGCCCACGACGATGAGACCCTCGCCGATCGACCCGCCGATCGCGCCGTAGTCGAGGGAGTTGATCCAGTCGGTGACGTATGAGAAGACCTCATCGACCTTGAGCGCCGGGAACGTGTCGGTCATCCACTGCTCGAGCTCCGAGACCGGGTCCCACGTGCCGGAGTCGACGAGCTTCTGGATCGCCTGCACGAGCTGGGTGATCTGGCCGACGATGATCGGGACGATCATGAGGATGATCCCGGCGAAGGCCGCGAGCACCGCGAGGATCGTGATGAGAACGGCGGCCCAGCGCGGCAGCTTGCGCCGCTCGAGCCATCCGACGATGGGCTCGAGACCGAGGGAGAGGAAGAGGGCCGTCCCGACGTAGAGCAGGATCGTCGAAAGGTTCTCGATGCTGCCGATGAGCAGGAGGCCGAGTCCGACGCCGAGCGTCGCGACGAGCGCGGTACGGAATGGGTTGTGCAGTTTCACGACGGCCTCCACCTTCTCGGATCGCTGCATTCACCCTACGCATGGACGACACGCAGGTGCCGTATTGGCGTCTCTCGGGCGACGCACAGGCGCATTTCGCTAGTCTGAAATGTCGGATCGAAGGTTCGGTGCGCCATCGCACGGACCGGGGAGAGGTAGTTCGTGCGTTTCGTGTGGGCAGTGGCGGCGTTCGTGCTCGCCACGGTGATGATCGGTGCCGGCATTGCGCAGCGCACGATCTTCCAAGGTCCCCGGACAGCGACGACCGAGATCTCGGTCGAAGAGGACGCCCCGTACCTGCTGATCGACGGCGCCGTTCTCAACTCGATGCCCGGGACCCAGACGCTGCGGGCACACGGTGACGGCGACATCTTCGCCGCGTACGGACGCACGGCTGACATGCAGGCGTGGCTCGCCGACACGAGCTACACGCACGTGACGCTCGACTCCGCCGAACTTCCCGAGTCCGAACTCGTCGAGCCCGCCCCGCCGACACCGGATCCCACCGTGTCGCCTGAGTCCCCTGCAGAGGGCGACGCCACGACCGAGACCTCCGCGGCACGAAGCCCCATCGGCTCCGACCTGTGGCTCGACGAATTCCAGCAGACCGACATCCTGATCGCCCCCCTCCAGGTGCCCGCCGAGATGAGCGTGCTCGTCGCGACGGACGGGGTCGAGCCGGCGCCCGCCGACGTCTCGATCTCGTGGCCGATCGGCAACGGCACGCCGTGGGCCGGTCCGCTCATCGTCGCGGGCGGCATCCTCATGGCGATCGGCGTGTTCCTGTACATCCTCGGCATCCGCCACGCCCGTCGTGCACGCGGTCCGCGCCGCAAGGGCCTTCCGCTTCCCATGACCGAGCCCATCGACATCGCCGTGGAGGAGTCCGACAAGGGCGTCATCTCGGCCGGCCGGACGCGCAAGTCGCTCGGGTCGACGCGCCGCGCCTTCGTGGTCATCCCCGCCGTCGCGGTCTCGGCGATCCTCTTCGCGGGATGCTCCGCCGACTCGTGGCCGCGAATGGGCGCGAGCCCGAGCCCATCGCCCACCGCGAGCGTCATCGTCCCCGAGGGTCAGGACTCGCCGGCCGTCACGAAGGCGCAGGCTGAGCGCATCCTCGGCCGCATCGCACAGACGACGGCGGATGCCGATCAGGCGCTCGATGCAACGCTCGCGGGAACGCGCCTCGACGGCGCCGTGCTGGCCGCGCGGACGACGAACTACGCGCTGCGCGGTGCGATCCCCGACTACGCGCCCCCTGCTCCCGTGCTCACCAAGCCGCTCGAGATCGTGCTCCCGCAGTCCTACGACTCGTGGCCGCGCTCCGTGCTGGCCGTCGTCGACGACAAGGAGTCGAAGACGTCGAGCATCATGATCATGACGCAGGCGGACGCGTGGTCGCCCTACAAGCTCACGTACCAGGCGAGCCTCGATGCATCCACTCTCATGCCCGACCTTGCGGCGACGTACGTCGGCGCCCCGCAGGTGCAGCCGGACTCGCCGTTCCTCATCATGGCGCCCGACCAGGTCGCCGCGGCGTACGCCGACGTCATCGACAAGGGCGATGAGAGCGAGTTCGCCGGCATGTTCGACGCCGACAGCGATCACCTGCGCCCCAGCATCGCCGCCGACCGGCAGAAGCGGCTCGACGAGTTCAACCAGACGGCCGCCAACACGGGTCAGCTGACGTTCTCGGCCGTCCCCGGCACGTTCGACCCCTTCGCCATCGCCACCCTCGAGAGCGGCGCGATCGTCGCCGTGAACATCCACGAGGTCGACACCGTGAAGCCGACCAACGCCGACGCCGTCATCAAGCTCCCGAACAACGCGACCGTCAAGACGCTCGCCGGAGCGGAGCAGTCCTCGACGGGGTTCACCACGACCTTCAGCGATCAGCTGTTCTTCTACGTGCCCGCTCAGCCGTCTTCCGAGAAGATCCGTCTGCTCGGATACGCTTCCGCCATTCTCGATGCGAAGGTGATCAAGTGACCGATCCGGCTCCGGCCGCCGCTCTGCGCGGTGCCGTCGACCTGTCCGCTCTGCGCAACCGTCCCGCTGCTCCGCCCGCCGGCGCCGCGGCACCCGCCGTCCCGTCGCTCGTGTTCGACGTCACGGACGAGACCTTCCCGCAGGTCCTCGAGCTCTCGCGCACCGTTCCCGTCGTGATCGATCTGTGGGCCGAGTGGTGCGGGCCGTGCAAGCAGCTGAGCCCCATCCTCGAGAAGGTCGTCACCGAACTCGCCGGCCGCCTGGTGCTGGCGAAGGTCGACGTCGACGCCAACCCGCAGCTGTCGCAGGCCTTCCGCGCGCAGTCGATCCCGATGGTGGTCGCGCTCGTCGGCGGTCAGCCGGTGCCGCTGTTCACCGGCGCCGTCCCCGAGCAGCAGGTGCGCGAGGTGTTCGCGCAGCTGCTGCAGCTCGCGGCGCAGAACGGCGTGACCGGCGTCGTGCCGGTCGACGGCGATGCCGCGCCGCCGAGGGCGCCGAGCCCGTCGAGCCGCCGCTGCCTCCGCTGCACGCCGAGGCGTTCGCCGCGATCGAGGAGGGCGACTACGCCCGCGCCGTCACCGCGTACGAGAAGGCCCTCGCCGAGAACCCGCGCGACGCGGACGCCCGGGCGGGCCTCGGTCAGGTGCGTCTGCTCGACCGCGTGCAGAACCTCGACCTGCAGGCGGCGCGCGCTGCGGCCGCCGCGGCCCCGCTCGACGTCGCAGGCGCAGTTCGCCGTCGCCGACCTCGACGTCTCGGGCGGACACGTCGACGACGCCTTCGATCGCCTGCTCGACCTCTTCGCAGCTCTCCCGTCCGACGAGCGCGGGCCCGTGCGCGAGCGCCTGCTCGAGCTCTTCGGTCTCGTCGGCGACGCGGACCCGCGCGTCATCGGTGCGCGCGGACGCCTCGCGTCGCTGCTCTTCTGATCACGCCGAGCGACTGAGCGGCCTTCCGCCGGATCGGCTGAATCACCCGGCGCCGGAAGACGGCACCGTTCACGCGCTGCGGCGCAGCCAGAGGACGCCGAGCGGCGGCAGGGCCATCGTCGCGCGGCCGTGCGCATCCGCGTGCACGACCCCGAGGTTGCCGACGCCCGACCCGCCGTACACGGCGGCATCGGAGTTGAGGATCTCGTGCCACTCGCCGCCGTGGGGCAGATCGATCGCGTACTCGTCGATCGGCACGCCCGAGAAGTTGCAGATCACGACGACCGTGTTGCCGTGCCAGTCGTTGCGCGGAGAACGCGATGACGTTCGGATTCCAGGAGGGCGCTCCGAGGCGCGAGAAGGCCGCGCCGTCGCTGTCGCGCGACCACAGTGCGGAGTGATCGCGATAGACGCGGTTGAGCTCCGCGACGAAGGCCTGCAGCTGCGGGTGCGAGGGCTGGTCGAGCATCCACCAGTCCAGTCCGCGGCCCTCGGACCACTCCGACAGCTGGCCGAACTCCTGACCCATGAACAGCAGCTGCTTGCCGGGGTGCCCCCACATGTACGCGAGGAAGGCGCGCATGTTCGCGAGCTTCTGCCAGTGGTCGCCCGGCATCCGGCCGAAGAGGCTGCCCTTGCCGTGCACGACCTCGTCGTGGCTGATCGGCAGGATGAAGTTCTCGCTGAACGCGTAGACGAACGAGAACGACAGCTCGCCCTCGTGGTGCGAGCGGTACATCGGGTCGCGCTTGATGTACTGGAGCGAGTCGTTCATCCAGCCCATGTTCCACTTGAACCCGAAGCCGAGCCCGCCTTCGCTCGTGGGTGCGGTGACGCCGGGGTAGCTCGTCGACTCCTCGGCGATCATCGCGATGCCGGGGTAGCGCTTGTAGGCGGTCGCGTTGACCTCCTGCAGGAACCCGATCGCCTCGAGGTTCTCGCGTCCGCCGTGGATGTTGGGCTCCCACTCGCCGTCTTCGCGGGAGTAGTCGAGGTACAGCATCGAGGCGACGGCGTCGACGCGCAGTCCGTCGACGTGGAACTCCTCGAACCAGTACAGCGCGTTGGCGACGAGGAAGTTCCGCACCTCGTTGCGGCCGTAGTCGAAGATGTACGTGCCCCAGTCCTTGTGCTCGCCGCGCCGAGGATCGGGGTGCTCGTAGAGCGGCCTGCCCGTCGAAGCGCGCCAGCGCGAAGGCATCCTTCGGGAAGTGCCCCGGCACCCAGTCCATGATCACGCCGATGCCGGCCTGGTGCAGCCGGTCGATGAGGTAGCGCAGATCGTCGGGCGTGCCCGAACCGGCTCGTGGGCGCGTAGTAGCCGGTCACCTGGTAGCCCCACGAGCCGCCGAACGGGTGCTCGGCGAGCGGCATGAACTCGACGTGCGTGAAGCCCTGCGCGGTGACGTACTCGATGAGCGGATCGGCGGCGTCGCGGTACGAGAGCCCCGGACGCCACGAGCCGAAGTGCAGCTCGTAGATCGACATCGGGCTGCGACACGGGCGTCGAGCGCGCACGGCGCGTCATCCACGCGTCGTCGCTCCACGTGTAGTCGGACTCGGTGACGACGGATGCCGTCGCCGGCGGCACCTCGGCGTACCGCGCCATCGGGTCGGCCTTGAGGATCCACTCGCCGCCGCGCGGTGAGGAGCTCGTACTTGTAGGTCGTCCCGGCGCCGAGTCCCGGGATGAACAGCTCCCAGACGCCGCTGCCGCCCATCGAGCGCATCGCGTGGCCCTGGCCGTCCCAGCCGTTGAAGTCGCCGACGACGCGCACGGCGCGGGCGTTCGGCGCCCACACGGCGAACGACGTCCCTGCCGAGCCGTCCGTGTCGCGCACGTGCGCGCCGAGCACGCGCCACAGCTCCTCGTGGCGTCCCTCGCGCGATCAGGTGCAGGTCGAGCTCGCCGAGCGTCGGCAGGTGCCGGTACGGATCGTCCGCGACGTAGTCCGGGCCGTCCGCATACGTCGCGACGAGCTCGTACGGTCCGGGCGTGCCCGTGTGCCGTGCCCTCCCAGATGCCGGCCGCGCACGTGCGCGAGCGGGACGCGGTCGCCGTCGGCGAAGACCGCGGTGACGCTCGCGGCGAGCGGGCGACGTGCGCGGACGACCCACGCCCGCCGCCCGTCCTCGTGGATGCCCGAGCACGGCGTGCGGGTCGTGGTGGGAGCCCGTCGCGACGGTGTCGAGCGTGCGGTCGTCGACGGCGTCATGAGCGCTCCTTGACGTGGAGGATGTGCACGGGCTCGGCGAAGGCGTCGAGCCGGACGAAGTTGTGGTCGGTCCAGGTCCAGCGCGCGCCGGTGACGAGGTCCTCGACCTCGAACGGCGCGCCCGGCTCGACGCCCCAGACGCGGGTGTCGAGGTGGACCATCGTCTGGCGCACCGAGTGCGGGTCGACGTTGGCGACGACGATGATCGTGTCGGCGCGGCCGGTCGGCGAGAGCGCGGCGTCCAGGTGCTTGGAGTACACGAGGATCGCGTCGTCGTCGCTCCAGTGCACCGAGAGGTTGCGCAGCTGGCGCAGCGCCGGATGCGCGCGCCGGATCTCGTTGAGCCGCGTGAGGAAGGGCGCGAGCGAGTCGCCGCGCGCCTCGGCGCCCGCCCAGTCGCGCATCTTGTACTCGTACTTCTCGTTGTCGATGTTCTCTTCGGAGCCCGGGCGTGCGACGTTCTCGTAGAGCTCGTAGCCGGCGTACACGCCGTAGAGCGGGGCGGCCGTCGCGGCGATCGCGGCGCGGATCTTGTAGGCGGCGCGCCCGCCGAACTGCAGGTACTCGGTGAGGATGTCGGGGGTGTTCACGAAGAGGTTGGGGCGCATGAAGTCGGCCGTGTCGTGCGCGACCGACGGTGAGGAACTCCTCGAGCTCCGCCTTCGTGTTGCGCCACGTGAAGTACGTGTAGCTCTGCTGGAACCCGGCCGCAGCGAGGCCCTGCATGACGGCGGGCCGCGTGAACGCCTCGGCGAGGAAGACGACGTCGGGATGCTCGGCGTTGACCGTGCGGATGAGCCACTCCCAGAACTGCAGCGGCTTGGTGTGCGGATTGTCGACGCGGAAGATCGACACGCCCTGCGCGATCCAGTGCCGCACGATCCGCAGCACCTCGGCGTAGATGCCCGTCGGGATCGTTGTCGAAGTTGATCGGGTAGATGTCCTGGTACTTCTTCGGCGGGTTCTCGGCGTACGCGATCGTGCCGTCGGGAAGCGTCGTGAACCACTCCGGATGCTCGGCGACCCACGGGTGGTCGGGCGCGGCCTGCAGCGCGAGGTCGAGGGCGACCTCGATGCCCTCGGCGCGCGCGGCCCGCACGAACGCGCGGAAGTCGGCGAGCGTGCCGAGATCGGGATGCACGGCGTCGTGGCCGCCCTCCGCCGAGCCGATCGCCCACGGCGATCCGGGATCGCCCGGCTGCGGGTCGAGGGTGTTGTTGCGGTCCCTTGCGGTTGATGCGGCCGATCGGGTGGATCGGCGGCAGGTAGAGGACGTCGAAGCCCATCGCCGCGACGGCGGGCAGCCGCTTCATCGCGGTGCGGAAGGTGCCGCTCTTGATCGTGCCGTCCTTGAGGCGCCGCGCGCCCTCCGAGCGGGGGAAGAACTCGTACCAGGCGCCGACGCCGGCGCGCTCGCGCTCGACGAGCAGTTCGAGCGCGGGCCCCACGGTCATGAGCGACGTGAGCGGCCGGGCGCGGAAGAACGCCGCGATCGCGGGATCGCGGACGATCCGCGAGCGCCTCGATGTGCGTCGACCTCGGGATCGCGCAGCGCGGCCGCGGACGACTCGAGCACGCGCCGCTCGGCGATCGGCCGGGACTTCTCGGCCGCGGCGCGGTCGAACAGGCGCGCTCCCGATCTCGCGCATGAGCGGAGCATCGACCCCCGCGGCGATCTTGAGATCGGCGGCGTGCTCCCACGTCGCGAAGTCGTCGGCGAACGCCTCGAAGCGGAATCGCCAGACGCCCTGCTCGAGGAGCGCGACGTCGGTCCGCCAGCGATCGAAGCCGTCGTGGAGCGCCGTCAGCCGGTGCAGCGACTCATCGCCCGACGGCGAGGTCAGCCGCACGTGGACGCCGATGAGGTCGTGCCCCTCGCGGAACGCCGTGACCCCGAACGGGACGACTTCGCCCGCGAAGGCCTTCGGGCGGAAGAGGCCGCCGGGCACGGACGGCGTCGCGAGGCTGAGGGGGATGCGGCTCGTCACGGTGTCCGCTGCGGGCGGCCACGGGACGGCGTCACGGAGGGGAAGGGCGGAGGCGCTCCGCCACGGACGGGGTTTCGCAGTGCGCGACGTCGTGGCCACGTCTCGAACCTACCGTCCGGCCCACACGGCCGACAGGCGTGTCCATCTGCGCGTCCGGCGCTATCGTGCCTGCGCTGCACGGTCATTCGGCGCGGAACAGGTGCATCGAGGTGCCGAGCGAGCGCAACGACGTCGCCCGGCGCGTATTCGGCCGCGCCGTCGCGCGGCGTCTCGTCGGCGCTCGACCACAGCGAGACGTAGCGCGTGACGCCGTCGATCGTCGGCAGCGTCACGTCGATGGGTCGCTCGTTGCCGTGGACGATGAGCAGGATGCGGTTGAACGCCTCGACCTCGGGCGTGGAGGCCGCGACGTACTGCAGCGTGCGGTGCGAGGGGTCGGTCCAGCGATCGCCCGACATCGTCTCGCCGTGCTCGTCGTACCACTCCATGACCGAGGCCGAGGGCGTGTGCTCGCCCAGCCGCGCGAACCGGATCGGCCGCAGCGCCGGGTTCTCGCGGCGCAGAGCGATGAGCCGCTGCACGTGGGCGTGCAGGTCGTGCTGCCACGGCGCGTGCTCCCACGACAGCCAGGTCAGCGGCGAGTCGTGGCAGTAGGCGTTGTTGTTGCCGCGCTGCGTGCGGCCGAACTCGTCGCCGGCGGTCAGCATCGGCACGCCGGCCGACAGCAGCAGCGTGCCGAGCAGGTTGCGCATCGCCTTGCGGCGCGTCGCGAGGATGCCCTCGTCGTCGGTGGGGCCCTCGGCGCCGTGGTTGAACGAGCGGTTCGTGTCGGCGCCGTCGCGGTTCTGCTCGCCGTTGCCGAGGTTGTGCTTGACGTCGTACGACACGAGGTCGCGCAGGGTGAAGCCGTCGTGCGCGGTGACGAAGTTGACGCTCGCGAGCGGACCGCGCTCCGCGCTGAAGGTGTTCGACGATCCGGCGAGCCGGGTCGCGAATCCGCCGATGCCGACGGGCGACGTGGACGCGCGGCGCGCGTAGTCGACGTCGCTGAGCCAGAAGTTGCGCACGCGGTCGCGGTAGCGGTCGTTCCACTCGCTGCCAGCCGTCGCCGAAGTTGCCCGTCTGCCAGCCGCCCATGCCGACGTCCCACGGCTCGGCGATCTTCTTGACGCCCGCGAGGGCGGGGTCGTCGCAGGATCGCGCTGCAGCAGCGGATGCTCGGGCGTGAACGTGTGCGTCGCGTCGCGGCCGAGCGTCGACGGCGAGGTCGAAGCGGAACCCGTCGACCTGCACGTCGTTCGCCCAGTAGCGCAGCGAGTCCAGGACGAGGCGGGCGGCGGCATCCGTCGACGTGTTCACCGAGTTGCCGCATCCGGTGACGTCGATGTAGGCGCCGTCGTCGTGCTGCCGGTAGTAGGCGCGGTTGTCGATGCCGCGCAGGCTCGTGCGCGGGCCGCCGATGCCCTCTTCGGACGTGTGGTTGTAGACGACGTCGAGGATGACCTCGAGCCCGGCCTCGTGGAGCAGCCGCACCATGCCCTTGAACTCGCGCAGGACCGCCTCGGGGCCCTCGCGGCGCGCCTGCGCGTCGCGTACGCGCGCGTGCGGCGTGAAGAAGTTGAGGGTGTTGTAGCCCCAGTAGTTCGTGAGGCCGTGCTGCAGCAGGCGCGGCTCGGTCGCGAACGCGTGCACGGGCAGCAGCTCGACGCTCGTGACGCCGAGGCCCAGGAGGTGCTCGATCATCGCGGGATGCGCGAGGCCCGGCGTACGTGCCGTGCAGCGCGGGCGGAACGCCGGGGTGCCGCTTCGTGAGGCCCTTCAGATGGCCTTCGTAGATGACGGTGCGATCGAGCGGGACGCGCGGGCTTGCGCGACGCCGCCCCAGTCGAACGACCCGTCGATCGACGACGGAGCGCCAGTCGTCGTAGCCGCCGCTCGACGAGACCCCGCGAGTAGGGCTCGAGGAGCAGCGTCCCGCGGTTGAAGGTGTTGCCGGGCGCGTGCGGACCGTCGACGCGGACCGCGTAGCGCGTGCCCGGCGCGCAGGAGCGGCGTCGTGACCTGCCAGACGCCGCCGCCGACGGGCTCGAGCGGCGAGTTCGTCGGTGACCCAGTCGAGGTCGGTGTCGTCGAAGATGACGAGCTCGATCGCGGATCGCCGCGCCCGACCAGACGCGGAGGGTGCCGCCGTCCGGGCCGTAGCGTGACGCCGAGGTCGTCGAGCTCGGAGCTCAGCAGACCCGGGGAGTGTCGTCGGGGCGGAGGGCGTCCGTGCGGGGCATGCGTTCTACAGTAGTAAGGCCATGCGTCGGAGCGTGTCACGACGGGCGGGGGAGCGCGATGACGGTCTACCTCGATCACGCCGCGACGACCCCGCTGCGCCCCGAGGCGCGCGACGCCTGGCTCGAGGCGTCCGACGTCGTCGGGCAACGCCTCGTCGATCCACGGCGCGGGCCAGGCCGCGCGGCGGCTGCTCGAGGAGTCGCGCGAGCGCCTCGCCGCGGTGCTCGACTGCGATCCCATCGAGGTCGTCTTCACCTCGGGCGGCACCGAGTCGATCAACCTCGCGCTCAAGGGGCTGTGGTGGGCGCGCAGCCGCCGGCCGACGGCGTCATCGTCCTGCCCGACGGCGAGCACCACGCGACCCTCGACGCCGTCGAGTGGCTCGCGACCGCACGAGGGCGCGGTCGTGCGCCCCGTCGCCGCTCGACGCGCGCGGGCGGATCGGCGTGCCGGCTTTCGCCGACGCGCTCGCCGGCGCGGCGCTCGCGACGGCGCTCGTCGCGAACAACGAGGTCGGGCACGATCAACGACGCGGCAGGGCTCGCCGAGGCGGCCGCGGTCGCCGGCGTGCCGCTGCACCTCGACGCCGTCGCCGCGTTCGGGCACGTGCCGGTGTCGTTCCGCGCGTGGCGGGCGGATGCCGCGGGCGGCAGCCGGGACTCGTCGCGCTGAGCGTCTCGGCGCACAAGATCGGCGGCCCGGTCGGCGTCGGCGCGCTCGTCGTCGTCGCGGCACGGCGCCGCTCACGCCGCTGCTGCACGGCGGCGGGCAGCAGCGCGGCCTGCGCGCGGGCACCCAGGACGTCGCCGGCGCCGCCGCGTTCGCCGTCGCCGCGGAGCTCGCCGAGGCGGAGCGCGAGGCGAGGCCGCAGCGGCTGGCGGCGCTGCGCGATCGGCTCGTGCGCGGCATCCGGTCGACCGTTCCCGGACGCCGAGCTGCTCGGCGATCCGGTCGACCGGCTGCCCGGCAACGCGCACGTGCTGTTCCCCGGCGCGGCCGGCGAGACGCTGCTGTTCCTGCTCGACCGCGCGGGCATCGCGGTCTCGACCGGCTCGGCGTGCCAGGCGGGCGTGCCCGAGCCGTCGCACGTCGTGCTCGCGCTCGGGCGGACGCGAGGCCGAGGCGCGCGAGGTGCTGCGGTTCACGCTCGGCCGCACGTCGACCCAGGACGACGTCGACGTCGCACTGGCGCTCCTGCCGCCGTGCGACTGCCCGCGCCGCGCGTCGACCGCGCGCTCGCGAGTGTCCGGGCTGCGGCATCCGGTCGCCTACGACATCCTGGACACTCGCGGGCGGAGGCCGGGCGTAGGCCGGTGCCAGGGACCGCTCGTAGACTGGACGGATGCGGATCCTGGCGGCGATGAGCGGTGGAGTGGACTCCGCCGTCGCGGCCGCGCGCGCCGTCGAGGCGGGGCACGACGTCGTCGGCGTGCACCTCGCGCTCTCGCGCGCCGGCGGCACGCTGCGCACCGGCAGCCGCGGCTGCTGCACGATCGAGGACGCGATGGACGCCCGCCGCGCGGCCGACCGTGCTCGGCATCCCGTTCTACGTCTGGGACTTCTCGGAGCGCTTCCGCGACGACGTCATCGACGACTTCGTCGCCGAGTACCAGGCCGGCCGCACGCCGAACCCCTGCATGCGCTGCAACGAGAAGATCAAGTTCGCCGCGCTCCTCGAGCGCGCGATCGAGCTCGGCTTCGACGCCGTGTGCACCGGGCACTACGCGACGCTGGTCGACGGCCCGGACGGCCTCGAGCTGCACCGCGCGTCGGATGCCGCGAAGGACCAGTCCTACGTGCTCGGCGTGCTCACGGCCGAGCAGCTCGCGCACACCTACTTCCCGCTCGGCGTCGACGCCGTCCAAGGCGGTCGTGCGCGCCGAGGCCGCGGCGCGCGGCCTCACGCGTCGCGCAGAAGCCCGACAGCCACGACATCTGCTTCATCCCCGACGGCGACACCCGCGGCTGGCTCGCCGAGCGGGTCGGCACCGCGACGGGCGACATCGTCGACCGCACCGGAGCCGTCGTCGGCTCGCACGAGGGCGCGCACGCGTTCACCGTCGGCCAGCGCCGCGGGCTGCAGCTCGGCGTTCCGGCCGCCGACGGCAAGCCGCGGTTCGTGCTCGAGGTGCGGCCCGTGTCGAACACCGTCGTCGTCGGCCCGAAGGAGGCGCTCGCGACCGCCGAGATCGCGGGCGACGCGGTTCACCTGGGCGGGACGGCCGCCGCCGTCGACG
Organism: uncultured Actinomycetota bacterium; assembly: GCA_963695125.1. Lineage (GTDB taxonomy): Bacteria > Actinomycetota > Actinomycetes > Actinomycetales > Microbacteriaceae > Microbacterium. The sequence goes on along the minus strand of CAVOFY010000001.1, from coordinate 61,463 downwards.
ACTTCGCGTGCGACGTGCAGATCCGCGCGCACGCCGATCCCGGTCCCGGCACGGCGCGAGCTCGCCGACGGCGTCGTGACGGTCGTCCCCGACGAGCCCTTCGACGGCGTCGCGCCCGGCCAGACGGCCGTGCTCTACGACGGCACGCGGGTGATCGGGCAGTTCACGATCGACCGCACGGTCTCGGCGGTCCCCGTCGACGCGTCGCTGAGACGTCGGAGCCCGCTCGTAGACTGACCGGGTGGCAGACGGCGAAGCATCCGAACTCGAAGCCCTCACGCTCGACGAGGCGCGCACCGAGGCGCAGAGCCTCACCGAGCGCATCCTCGGCGCGCGCGACGCGTACTACGGCCGAGACGCCGAGATCGTCGACGACGCGACCTACGACGGCTGGATGCATCGGCTCGAGGAGCTCGAGCGGCTGCACCCCGAGCTGCAGGGCCAGGACTCGCCGACCCAGACGGTCGGCGCGGCCGAGAACACGCTGTTCGCACCGGTCGAGCACGCCGAGCGGATGCTGAGCCTCGACAACGTCTTCTCGCTCGAGGAGCTGCGCGAGTGGTGCGCCAAGACCGCAGGCGGTCCGCCGGCCGCCGCGTGCGCTGGCTCACCGAGCTCAAGATCGACGGCCTCGCGATCAGCCTGCGCTACGAGAACGGCGTGCTCACCTCCGCCGCGACGCGCGGCGACGGCCGGGTCGGCGAGGACGTCACCGTCAACGCGCGTGCGCGTGCGCCGGCATCCCGCAGCGGCTGGCCGGCACGGGGCATCCCGCCGCTCGTCGAGGTGCGCGGCGAGGTCTTCATCCCGGTCGCCGCGTTCGAGCGGCTCAACGCGCTGCAGGCGGCGATGCGCGAGCGCGCCGTCGACGAGGCGCGCGCGCGCGGCGGGAAGTCGTTCGACGAGGAGAAGGCGCGGCTCGCGCGCGACCGGCGGTTCCCGGCGTTCGCGAACCCGCGCAACGCCGCCAGCGGCGGGCTGCGCCAGCAGCTCGACAAGAAGGACGGGCTCGAGCGCGAGGCGGCGCTGCGCGCGTCGAGTCGCTGCGCGCTGTTCGTGCACGGCATCGGCGCATGGGAGCGACCCGCCGGTCGCGTCGCAGAGCGAGGTCTACGCGCTGCTCGCCGAGTGGGGCCTGCCGACGAGCCCGTACTTCCGGACGTCGGACGACGATCGACGGCGTGCTCGACTTCGTCGCGCACTACGGCGAGCACCGGCACGACGTCGAGCACGAGATCGACGGCATCGTCGTCAAGGTCGACGAGCTCGCCCTGCACGACGAGCTCGGCGCCACGAGTCGCGCGCCGCGCTGGGCGATCGCCTACAAGTACCCGCCCGAGCAGGTGAACACGAAGCTGCTCGACATCGTCGTCTCGGTCGGGCGCACCGGCCGGGCGACGCCGTTCGCCGTCATGGCGCCGGCGCGCGTCGCGGGCTCGCGTCGTGCGGCAGGCGACGCTGCACAACCAGGACGTCGTGAAGGCCAAGGGCGTGCTCATCGGCGACACCGTCGTGCTGCGCAAGGCGGGCGACGTGATCCCCGAGGTGCTCGGTCCGGTCGTCGAGCTGCGCGACGGCACCGAGCGCGAGTTCGTCATGCCCGCGGACTGCCCCGAGTGCGGCTCCCCGCTGCGCCCGCGAAGGAGGGCGACATCGACCTGCGGTGCCCGAACGCGCGGTCCTGCCCCGCGCAGGTGCGCGGTCGCGTCGAGCACATCGGCTCGCGCGGCGCGCTCGACATCGAGGCGCTCGGCGAGGTGACGGCGGCGGCGCTCACGCAGCCGCTCGAGCCGCAGCGCGCCGCCGCTCGAGACCGAGGCCGGCCTGTTCGACCTGACGCTCGACGAGCTCGTGCCGATCGAGGTGGTCGTGCGCGACGCCGAGACCGGCGAGGTGAAGCTCGACGAGGCGACCGGCGAGCCCGTCCGTCGGGCTCCGTTCCAGAAGGTCCGGCTGACCTACCCGCCGGGGACCGAGGCTATGACGCCCTCCGAGCGGCGAGCGGCCGGCGTGCGAAAGGACTACCGGCTCCTCAGCCCTCCGCGCAGGCGCTGACGCTGCTCGACGAGCTCGAGAAGGCCAAGACGAAGGAGCTGTGGCGCTTCCTCGTCGCGCTCAACATCCGGCACGTCGGTCCCGGTCGCCGCGCGTGCGCTCGCGCAGTGGTTCGGCTCGGTCGACGCGATCCGCGCGGCATCCCGCGACGAGCTCGCCGCGGTCGAGGGCGTCGGCGGCATCATCGCCGACTCGCTGATCGACTGGTTCGACGTCGACTGGCACCGCGAGATCGTCGAGCGCTGGGAGGCCGCGGGCGCGCAGCTCGCCACGCCGGGTCATCCGGGCCCCGGTGCCGCGGCGGTCGCAGGGCGGCGTGCTCGACGGGCTCACGGTCGTCGCGACGGGCTCGCTCGAGGGCTACTCCCGCGAGGGCGCGCAGGAGGCGATCATCGAGGCCGGCGGCAAGGCCGCGTCGAGCGTCTCGAAGAAGACCGACTTCGTCGCCGCCGGGCCCGGCGCGGGGTCGAAGCTCGCGAAGGCCGAGGAGCTCGGCGTGCGCATCCTCGACGCGGCGCAGTTCCGCATCCTCGTCGAGCAGGGCCCTGCGGCCCTCGACGCCCTGATCCCCGACGCGGGCTGACGCCGATGGCGCAGCGGCGCTATCGCGTCGTTCCGGCCAGGTCCGAGATGGTCCCCGGCTAGGACCCGCCCGACGTGAGCTTCAGGAGCGAGTCCCGCACCTGACGGCGCAGCACCTTGCCGATCATCGACTTCGGCAGCTCGTCGACGACGTACACGCGGCGCGGCACCTTGTACGGCGTGAGGATGCTGCGAGCGAACTCGCGCACGGCCTCGACGTCGACATCCTTGTCGTCCTCGACGACGATCGCCGCGACGACCTCCTCGCCCGAGTGGTCGCTCGGCAGGCCGACGACGGCGGCATCGACGACGTCGGGATGCTGGCGCAGCGCGTTCTCGACCTCGGTCGGGGCGACGTTGAACCCGCCCGTGATGATGAGCTCCTTGATCCGGTCGACGATCCGGACGAAGCCGGCCTCGTCGATCGTGACGATGTCGCCCGTGCGGAACCAGCCGTCGACGAAGACCCGCTCGGTCTCCTCGGGCTTGCCGTAGTAGCCGCTGAACACCTGAGGCCCGCGGACGAGGAGCTCGCCGCGCTCACCGGCCGGCACGTCGATCGTGGGCTCGTCGGGGTCGACGACGCGGCACTCCGTGCCGGGAGGGGCAGTCCGACGGTGCCGGCGTCGCGGTTGTCGGCCACCGGATTGGCCATGAGCACGGGCGAGCACTCGCTGAGGCCGTAGCCCTCGACGAGGTAGCCGCCGGTCGCCGCTTCGAACGGCACGACGAGGTCGTGGGGGAGCGCCATCGCGCCCGAGATGGCCACCTCGGTGCCGGCGAGGGAGATGCCCTTCTCGCGGCTGGCCTTGAGGAGACGATCGGCGATCGGCGGGACGAGCGGCAGGAAGGTCGCGGGGTGCTTCTTGGTGACTTCGAGCACCATGTCGGGGTCGAATCGCGGGAACAGCACGAGCCGCGCGCCCATCGACATCGCGAACGTCAGGCACAGCGTGAGTCCGTAGGCGTGGAACATCGGCAGGACGGCGTAGACGACGCATCCGTGGCCGCGTGTGATCGACGGCACCCACGCCCGCGCCTGCGCGGCGTTGGCGAGCAGGTTGCGGTGGGTGAGCGACGCGCCCTTGGGCGTGCCGGTCGTGCCGCTCGTGTACTGGATGAGCGCGAGATCGTCGGTCGCCGGCTTGGGGTGCGTGGGCGGCAGCGGATCGGACCCGACGATCTGCTCCCAGGGCGTCGCGCCCGAGACCCGCTCGTGCAGGGCCGCGCGAGCTTCGCGCGCCTTCGCGATCGGGAGGGTCAGCGCGACGCGCGTACCGAACGGCATCGCCTTCGTGATGTCGACGGAGACGAGGGTCGAGACGGCGAGGTCGGCGGGGAACTCCTGGATCGTCGAGACGACCTTGGTCCAGACGATCGCGTGCTTCGCGCCGTGGTCCTCGAACTGCTTGCGCAGCTCGCGCGGCGTGTAGAGCGGATTGTGCTCGACGACGACGGCGCCGAGCCGCAGGATCGCGTAGAAGGCGACGATGTGCTGCGGGCAGTTGGGCAGGACGATCGCGACGGGATCGCCCGCCGTGACGCCGCGCGCCTTCAGACCGGCCGCGGCGCGCTCGATCTGCTCGTTCAGCTGCCGGTACGTCGTCTCGCGGCCGAAGAACTGCAGGGCGGGAGCATTCGGATACTCGCGGGCGGATGCCTCGACGATGTCGACGAGCGAGCCCGTCATCGGCTCGAGCTCCGCCGGCACCCCCTCGGCGTAGCTGGCGATCCAGGGGCGAGGCGGGTCGTACGTCGTCACGCCGATCAGCCTATGCCCCGCCAGGGCTCGCGCGCAGGCCCGGCCGCGAGTCGGCCCGAGCGCGGCAACTAGACTGTCGTGGTGTCTGAAATCACTCCCGAACTCGTCCGCCATCTCGGCGTGCTCGCCCGGATCCAGCTGAGCGATGAGGAGGTCGAGCGCCTCACGGGCCAGCTCGACGTGATCGTCGACAACATCGCGAAGGTGTCGCAGGTCGCGACCCCGGATGTCCCCGCGACGAGTCACCCGATCCCGCTCGAGAACGTCTTCCGCGCCGATGTGCCCGGCGAGATGCTCACGATCGCGCAGGTGCTGCAGAATGCTCCGGATGCCGCGGACGACCGCTTCCGCGTGACGGCGATCCTGGGGGAGGAGCAGTGAGCGACCTCACCCGGCTCTCCGCCGCCGAGCTGTCCGGACTCCTCGCTTCGCGCGAGGTGTCCAGCGTCGAAGTCACCCAGGCGCACCTCGACCGCATCGCCGCCGTCGATGGCGACCTGCACGCCTTCCTGCACGTCTCCGACCATGCACTCGACGCTGCCGCCGACATCGACCGCCGCCGGGCGGAGGGCGAGCAGCTCGGCCCCGTCGCGGGTGTGCCTCTCGCGGTCAAGGACGTGCTCGTCACGACCGACATGCCCTCGACGAGCGGCTCCCGCATCCTCGAGGGGTACATGTCGCCCTACGACGCGACCGTCGTCGCCCGCTCGCGCGCGGCGGGTCTCGTGCCGCTCGGCAAGACGAACATGGACGAGTTCGCCATGGGCTCCTCCACCGAGCACTCGGCCTACGGGCCGACCCGCAACCCGTGGGACCTCGACCGCATCCCCGGCGGCTCGGGCGGCGGCTCCGCGGCTGCCGTCGCGGCCTTCGAAGCCCCGCTCGCGCTCGGCTCCGACACGGGCGGCTCCATCCGCCAGCCCGCGCACGTCACGGGCACGGTCGGTGTCAAGCCGACGTACGGCGGCGTGAGCCGCTACGGTGCGATCGCCCTCGCCTCCTCGCTCGATCAGGTCGGCCCCGTCACCCGCACGGTCCTCGACGCAGGCCTGCTGCACGACGTCATCGGCGGTCACGACCCGCACGACTCCACATCGCTCGCTGAGGACTGGCCGTCCTTCGCCGCCGCCGCCCGCGAGGGCGCATCCGGCGACGTGCTCAAGGGGCTCAAAGTCGGCGTCATCTCGGAGCTGCCCGACAGCGGCTTCCAGCCGGGCGTCTCGGAGTCCTTCCGCTCGGCCCTCGCCGCGATGGAGGCCCAGGGCGCTGAGATCGTCGAGATCTCGGCCCCGCACTTCGAGTACGGCGTCGCGGCGTACTACCTGATCCTTCCGGCCGAGGCATCCAGCAACCTCGCGAAGTTCGACTCCGTCCGCTTCGGGCTGCGCGTCACGCCCCACGCGGCTGCGACGGTCGAAGAGGTCATGGCAGCGACCCGTGAGGTCGGCTTCGGCGATGAGGTCAAGCGGCGCATCATCCTCGGCACCTACGCGCTGTCGGCCGGCTACTACGACGCGTACTACGGCTCGGCGCAGAAGGTCCGCACGCTCATCCAACGCGACTTCGACAGCGCCTTCGCGCAGGTCGACGTGATCGCGACGCCCTCGGCGCCGACGACCGCGTTCACGCTCGGCGAGAAGATCGACGACCCGCTGCAGATGTATCTCAACGACGTCACGACGATCCCCGCGAACCTGGCGGGCGTTCCCGGCATCTCGATCCCGTCGGGACTCGCCGCCGAGGACGGGCTGCCGGTCGGCATCCAGTTCCTCGCTCCTGCTCGCGAGGATGCGCGCCTCTACCGCGTGGGCGCAGCCCTCGAGGCCGTGCTCGTCGACAGCTGGGGCGGACCGCTCCTCGACCGCGCTCCGATCCTGGGAGGTGCCCGCTGATGGGCAAGGACAAGCTGATGGACTTCGACGAGGCGCTCGAGCTGTTCGAGCCCGTGCTCGGATTCGAGGTCCACGTCGAGCTCAACACCGAGACCAAGATGTTCTCGCCGGCGGCAAACCCCGCGCACTCGGCGAACCACAGCGCCGCGCCCAACACCCTCGTGGCCGCCGTGGACATGGGTCTTCCGGGCGCTCTGCCGGTCGTCAACGAGACAGCCGTGCGGTACTCGATCAGTCTCGGCCTCGCGCTCGGCTGCTCGATCGCACCGTCGAGCCGCTTCGCGCGCAAGAACTACTTCTACCCCGACCTCGGCAAGAACTACCAGATCTCGCAGTACGACGAGCCGATCGCTTTCGAGGGCTCGGTCGAGATCGAGCTCGCGGGCGGCGACATCGTGACGGTGCCCATCGAGCGCGCGCACATGGAGGAGGATGCCGGCAAGCTCACCCATGTCGGCGGTTCGACCGGCCGCATCCAGGGTGCGGAGTACTCGCTCGTCGACTACAACCGCGCAGGCGTCCCCCTCGTCGAGATCGTCACGAAGCCGATCTTCGGCGCCGAGCACCGCGCGCCAGAGATCGCGAAGGCGTATGTCTCGGCGATCCGCGACATCGTGATCTCCCTCGGCATCTCCGAAGCGCGCATGGAGCGCGGCAACCTGCGCTGCGACGCGAACGTCTCGCTGCGACCGCGTGGTCAGGAGAAGCTGGGCACCCGGACCGAGACCAAGAACGTCAACTCGATGCGCTCGGTCGAGCGTGCCGTGCGGTACGAGATCCAGCGGCAGGCCGCCATCCTGGCGGCCGGCGGCACGATCACCCAGGAGACGCGTCACTGGCACGAGGACACCGGGACCACCTCGCCCGGCCGCCCCAAGTCGGACGCCGACGACTACCGGTACTTCCCCGAGCCGGACCTTCTCCCTGTGGCACCTGCGCCGGAGCTGATCGAAGAGCTGCGTGCGGCACTGCCTGAGGCGCCTGCGGTCCGCCGTCGCCGGCTCAAGGGCGATTGGGGCTTCACCGACCTCGAGTTCCAGGATGTCGTCAACGGCGGTCTCCTCGCGGAGGTCGAGGCCACCGTCGCAGCCGGCGCGACTCCCGCAGCCGCCCGCAAGTGGTGGACGGGCGAACTCACGCGCGTCGCCAACGCGCAGGGCAAGGAGCCGGTCGAGCTCGTGGAACCGGCTGCCGTGGCCGAGCTGCAGAAGCTCGTGGACGCGGGCACGCTGACCGACAAGCTCGCCCGTCAGGTGCTCGAAGGCATGATCGCGGGCGAGGGCACGCCGCAGGAGATCGTGGATGCCCGTGGCCTCGCGGTCGTCTCGGACGACGGTGCGCTCATCGCGGCGATCGACGATGCCCTCGCGTCGCAGCCCGATGTGCTCGCGAAGATCCGCGACGGCAAGGTGCAGGCGGCAGGAGCCGTCATCGGCGCCGTCATGAAGGCCATGAAGGGCCAGGCCGACGCCGCGCGCGTGCGCGAGCTCGTGCTGGAGCGCGCAAGCGCCTCGCAGTGACCCTCGGGACATCGCCGGTCATCCGGCGATGTCCGCGGTCGCGGTGAGAATGGACCCATGGGACGCGGAGACGGATCGGGTCGGCTGACGTCGCCACCTGATGCCGACGACGCCGGCACCGGCATCCTTCACGTCGACATGGACGCGTTCTACGCGTCCGTCGCCGTGCTCGACGATCCCTCGCTCAAGGGCAAGCCCATCATCGTGGGAGGGGCCGAGGGGCGAGGGGTCGTCTCGAGCGCCTCGTACGAGGCGCGGCGGTTCGGCGTCCGCTCGGCGATGCCGATGGGACAAGCGCTGCGCCTGTGCCCGACAGCGACCGTCGTCTCGCCGGACTTCGGTCGCTTCCTTGACGAGTCCGCGAAGGTCATGGCGATCTTCCGCGACTTCACGCCGCTCGTCGAACCGCTCTCGATCGATGAGGCGTTCCTCGACGTGCGTGGCGCCCGCCGGCTGTGGGGGAGTCCCGGCGAGATCGCGCGCATGATCCGCGCGCGTGTGCTCGACGAGACGGGTCTCGTGTGCTCCGTCGGCGTCGCCGCCACCAAACACGTCGCCAAGATGGCCTCGACGCTCAGCAAGCCCGACGGCCTGCTGATCGTCGCGGCGGCCGACACCGGCGCCTTCCTCGCCGCCAGGCCGGTCGGCGCCCTGTGGGGTGTCGGTCCGAAGGCCGCCGACATGCTGCAAGGGCGCGGCATCCACACTGTCGCCGACATCCTGCAGACGCCTCGTCCCGTGCTCGAGCGCGCGCTCGGGGCGGCGATGGGCGATCGCATCTGGCACCTCGCCCGCGGTCAGGATGCGCGGACGGTGCAGACCGAGCACATCGAGAAGAGCATCGGGCACGAAGAGACCTTCCACACCGACATCGCCGACACCGCGATCCTGCGCAGCGAGTTCCGGCGCCTCGCCGACCGCGTGGGCGCTCGACTGCGCGCCCACGGGTGGGAAGCGGGGACGATCTCGATCAAGGTGCGCTTCGCGGACTTCACGACCATCACACGCTCGCAGACGCTTTCCGAGCCCACAGCGGTCGGTCAGCGGATCGGGGATGCCGCGCACGCGCTCTTCGACCTCGTCGGCCAGCGCCAGCCGGTGCGGCTCGTGGGCGTGCGCGGTGAGAAGCTGCGTCCGGCGGGCGGTGCGGCCGCGGCGCTGTGGGACGACGACGCGGAGTGGCGCAGCATCGAGGGCGCGCTGGACGACGCGACGGCTCGCTTCGGCAAGGGAGTCGTGACACGGGCGAACCTGCTCGGCAAGAGCCGGGGCGGGGGCACGCTCCCGTCGAGTCCGCGACCGCCGCGGATGGACTGACTCCGGCCCGCCCCCGTGCGCGCGGAGCCGTGCAGGGGTAGCGTTGGGGCATGCCCAACATCGCACTCGAGCTCGGCAAGCAGTCCGCGTCCTTCGGCGTGAAGGGGGCGTACGGCGAGCAGCAGGACGTCGGCGGAGTCACCCTCATCCCCGTCGCGGCCTCGTGGTCGGGCTATGGCGGCGGTTCCGACGAGGCCGGCAACGGCGGCGGTGGAGGCGGCGGCTGGTCGATCCCGATCGGCGCCTACATCCGCCGCGGCGACGACCTGAGGTTCGAGCCGAACATCGTCGCGCTCCTCGCGGTCGCGATCCCGTTCGTGTTCTTCGCGGGACGAGCCTTCAGTCGTGTCGTCCGAGCCCTCAAGAAGTAGCACGGCACTCCTCGACGCCGCGGCCGACCGGGTGGTCGCCGCCGTCTCAGCGATCGGCGCGAGCAATCCCGTCGTGCTCATCGACGGTCGCAGCGGCGCGGGCAAGTCGAGCCTCGCGCGAGCGATCGTCGCCCGGTGGCCCTTGATGGGCCGCGTGCAGCTGGTTGCCCTCGATTCGCTGTACCCCGGGTGGGACGGGTTGGATGCGGGAGTGCTCGCCGCGCAGGATCTCATCCTTCGTCCCCACGCGCGAGGGCTCGTCGGTGTGTGGCAGCGATGGGATTGGGATGCCTCGGAGTACGCCGAGGCACATGCGGTCGACCCCGCGCTTCCGCTCGTGGTCGAGGGATCGGGCCTGCTCACGCCTGTGACGGAGAGACTCGGCGATGTGCGGGTCTGGCTCGAAGCATCCGAACGAGTACGCCGACGCCGTGCGCTCCAGCGCGATGGAGACACCTACCGGCCGCACTGGGATCGGTGGGCGCGGCAAGAGGACGCGCACATCGCGCGGGACGCGCCGCGCAGCCGTGCGACACTCGTGTTCGAATCCGGTTGATCAGCGGTCGATCGCGTTGACGAGGCCGTCGAGGCGGTATCCGAGCCAATCGAAGATGCCGTACTTGGGGTCGTCGTGGTCGTACTCGTCCTCGTCCACGATGCCGAGTCGGTCGCGAGCACGAGCCTGACTGCTGCGAGCGTGCGAAGCCAGGCCTGCAGGTCTTCGCGGTCGAGCACGATCGCGACCTGCTCGACGAATGCCGGGTCCTCGAGGTCGCCATCCAGGTCGCCGATCGCGGCCAGATTCGCGAGCACGCGCGCGGCGTCGGCGCGCCGGCGTCCCAGCAGGTCGCTCTCGGTGATCTCGCGGAACTCGCGTGCGGCCTCGGCATCCTCGTAGGCGTCGGGGACGAGTCGCAGGACGGCGGGATCGTCGACCGTGTCGCTCGACTCCTCGAGCAGCTCGTCGAACTGGCCGACGAGACCTGCCAGGTGCGCTGCTTCGATGCGGGCGAGCTCGAGCACGATCGTGTCGGGCGTCATTGCGGGGACTCTCTCACCGTCGCCCAGAGTCCGTAGTCGTGCATGGCCTGCGCGTGGAGTTCCATCTGCTCGCGGGCTCCTTCGGCGACCACGGCGTGCCCTTCGTGGTGAACAGCGAGCATGAGCTCGTGCGCCCGTTCCCGCGAGAAGCCGAAGTACTCGCGGAAGACATGCGTCACGTAGCTCATGAGGTTGACGGGGTCGTTCCACACGACGGTCTGCCACGGACGAGACGGCGACAGAACCTCACGGAGATCGTGATCGATGTCGGGATGTGCGAGCGCCACCATCATGCCCACCCGAGCTCGTGGAGCCGGTCGTCGTCGATTCCGTAGAAGTGCGCGATCTCGTGCACGAGCGTCGTGTGCACCTCATCGCGCAGCGCCGGCTCATCGTCGCATGCCGCCAGGTGCGGTTCGCGGTAGATGATGATGCGATCGGGCAGCTCGCCCACTCCGTAGCGCTCGCGCTCGGTCAGCGCCCAGCCGTCGTACAGGCCGAAGAGATCGAGGCTGCCGTCCTCGGGGCGGTCTTCGACCACGAATACGACGTTGTCGAGACCGTCGACCATGTCATCGGGCAGCTGATCCAGTTCGTCGACGACAAGCTGTTCGAACGAAGCGGCATCCATGTCCATACGATGACCCATCACTCTGAGCTCGTGCCGCTTCGCGGCTTCGCTCGTCGGATCGGCATGAGGGCGACCGGCATACGCTGCTGCGCCCTCTTCGGGTGAGTAACGGGGCTCGAACCCGCGACATCGGCCACCACAAGGCCGCGCTCTACCAACTGAGCTATACCCACCATGTTCCCTGCTTGCGCAGGCGACCAGACGATTCTCTCATATCTCTGGAGCGAACGATGACACGACCGAGGCCGCGACGGCGCGCGCTCCATCGCTTGTCGGACCCGGCTGAGGCACGAACACCGCCTGGCGGTAATACGCGAGTTCACGGATGGATTCCAGGATGTCGGCAAGCGCCCGGTGGCCGCCGTCCTTCGCCGGCGCGTGGATGTACGCCCGCGGATACCAGCGGCGCGAGAGCTCCTTGATGCTCGAGACGTCGACGTTGCGGTAGTGGAGCCAGCGGTCGACGCGCGGCATGTACTTCGCGAGGAACATACGGTCGGTGCCGATCGTGTTTCCCGCGAGCGGAGCCTTGCCTGCGAGGGGGACGAACCTCTGGATGTACTCGAGCGCCTGGAACTCGGCCTCGGCCACCGATACGCCCTGGGAGATCTCGTCGAGCAGCCCCGACTTCTCGTGCATAGCCGTGACGAAGTCGTTCATGTGCTCGAGCGCCGACGTATCGGGTTTGATCACGATCTGGAAGCCGGGATCGAGCACTCGCAGCTCGAAGTCGGTCACCACGACCGCGATCTCGACGAGCTCGTCGATCGCGAGATCGAGGCCCGTCATCTCGCAGTCGATCCAGACGAGTCGATCATTCTCGGAAGCTCCCACCATGCGCACCAGCCTAACCGGGTGCTCCGACGCGGGATCGCGCGCCCCGAGGCGTGAGTTTCCCGATCGATCCGGCCGGAAGGTAGCGTATCTACGTCAGCCCTCGTAGCTCAGTGGATAGAGCAGCGGCCTTCTAATCCGCCGGTCGCACGTTCGAATCGTGCCGGGGGCGCCTCTCCGGCTTCTTCGCGCGGCGCGGGATCGCCGCCGTTCCTCGTGCACCCCGCCGCGTCCGGCGTGCGACCGGACTCGATCGGTGGCGTCTGCATCGCGTCAGGCGTAGCGTCGGAGTCATCGGAAGGAGTTCATGATGAGCACGGCCGAGACACACCACGCGCTCTGGGTCGCCTACGGCACGGGCGGGGTCCAGGGGAGCATCCGCAAAGACGAATCCGGATACACCGTCACCATGGCAGGCGCCGAAGCACCTGCCGGGACGTATCCGACGATGGAGATCGCCAAGAACGCGCTCCATTCACGCATGGCACCCGGCAGCGACTGGCCTCAGTTCCGCGAGCACTGAGCGGACTGTCGCTGGCGGGCATCTCGCCCGCCCGTTGGCTGGGCTGAGGATCACTCCGCCGAACCCGTGGTCGCCTCTGCGGCGGTGACCGTCGGCTCACTCGCCGCGCGGCGCCGTCGCCGCGTGTCGAACAGTGGAAGCATGACATGGACGAGTGGGCCGATCAGACCCGCGAACAGCACCGTGCCGATGCCGACTGCGCCGCCGAGCAGCCACCCGATGAGCAGCACGGTCAACTCTACGATTGCCCGGCAGAGCCAGATGGGCCACCCGAGCTTCGCGTTCATCCCCGTCATGAGTCCGTCGCGCGGTCCGGGTCCGAAGTGCGCCCCGATGTAGAGCCCGGAGGCGATGGCGACGAGCAGGATTCCTCCCAGCAGCGTGGCGAACTGAGCCAGGGTGCCCTCGACTGGGGGGAGAACGGTGAGGACGACCTGCATGCTCGTCCCCACGAGCAGGATGTTCGCGATCGTCCCGAGGCCGGGCTTCTGTCGGAGCGGGATCCACAGAAGCAGCACGAGGAAGCCGACGATGTTGGTGATCCAGCCGATGCCGATCCCCGTGCGCACCGACAGGCCCTGCGCGAACACAGTCCATGGGTCGACCCCGAGGCCCGCTTGGACCGTGAGTGCACAGCCCGTGCCGTAGAGCACGAGCCCGATGAACAGTTGGACGATGCGGCGAGGCATGTCCATATCCAATCGTAGGATTGGCCTGTGCCTTGCAGTCCAATCTCGATAGGGTGGCCGCATGGACTCCCGCATCTCCGCTCGGGCACTGGCGGCGGCGCTCGGCGGGTGGCGCACGCGCGAACCCGCGTATGAAGCGCTGGCCGACGGTATCCGGCTCCTGTGCCTCGACAACCGTCTCGCCCCGCGCACGGCGCTGCCCGCCGAGCGGGAGCTGGCGGCCGCTCTCGGCCTGAGCCGTAGCACTGTCGCAGCTGCGTATCGGAGTCTGCGCGACACCGAGCACATCGCGAGCATTCGCGGGTCGGGAAGCGTGACGAGGCCGCTCCGTCGCCGCGACCCGGGTCGGGCTGCCCCGATGGAAGGCTCGATCGACCTTCAGCAGGCGAGCCCTCCGGCATGGCCCGGTCTCGCCGGCATCATGTCGGAGGTCGCCCAGTCGTCGGCGACGCTCGTGGCGCGGGTCGGATATGACGTGCTCGGTCGGCCCGACCTCCGCGAGGCCATCGCAGCGCGCTATCGTCGGCGCGGTCTGCCGACGGACGCGGACGACATTCTCGTGACGACGGGCGCGCAGAGCGCGATCCACCTGCTGGCCGCGGTGCTTCTCGGGCGGGGCGATCGCGCGCTCATCGAGACTCCGACCTATCCGCACGCGGCCGATGCGCTGCGGCGCGCGGGTGCGCGGCTCGTCGGCCTGCCCGTCACGACCGGGCTGGGATGGGATCTCGACCGCGCCCAGCAGGCGTTCGCGCGCACCCTGCCGGTCATGGCGTACCTGATGCCGGATTTCCAGAACCCGACAGGGTGCTCGATGACGCGCGAGGAGCGCGCGGTCATCGCCGAGGCCGGTCGCCGGGCCGGCTCCATCCTCGTACTCGATGAGACGACCGCCGATCTCGACATCGATCGGGGGGAGCTGCCGGCCGGGTTCGACGACGGTGATTCCTCGGAGGTCGTGCGCATCGGCTCGCTCGGGAAGACGGTCTGGGGCGGACTGCGGGTCGGGTGGATCCGCGCTGACGCCGACCTCATCAGACGGCTCATGGCCGCGCGGCCGACCCACGACCTCGGAACGCCCGAGTTCGAGCAGGCCGTCGCGACGCAGCTGTTCACGCGACTCCCTGAAATCGTCGCGCAGCGATCGACGCTCTTGCGTGAAGGGAGAGACGCCACTGCCTCGCGTCTGGCTGACGCCTTCCCGGAGTGGGGCATCCCGCACACGCGGGGCGGTGTCTCGCACTGGATCGAGCTCGACGCGCCGCTCAGCGCAGGGCTCGTCATGGATCTGCGCGCGCGGGGCCTGCTGCTCTCTGCCGGTCCGCGTTTCTCTGTGGACGGCGGACACGACAGGCACCTCCGCATCCCGTTCACCGCTCCTGTCGATGAGCTCACGCGTGCTGTGGAGCTGTTGCGCGATTCGTGGGACCACGTGCGCGGAGGGGCTCCGATCGCGCGAGTCGAGCACTACGAATCCGTCGTCTGATCCCTCAGCGCGCATATCGGAGGCACTCGACGGCATCGTCGGCGGACCAGAACTCGCCGAGGTCGCGGAACCCGTGCGAGGCGGAGTGGAAGCGGCGTGCACGGTAGCGGACGCCGCCGCTCGCGGTGAACGCCTGGAGATGACCGACGACGTGGCCGGTGCGGTCGGTGACGCGCCACAGCAGGGCGGAGGCGCGCGAGAGCCGCAGGTCGGTGGCGTGCGAGAGGGAAGGCGCCCGGTCCGGGGGTGAATCGAGGACGGTGGTCATTGCTCATCCTTTCCGAGTTCGAACATAGCTTCGACCTCCGACATCGGATCGCGACGGCTCCCTGTCGTCTCCTCCACAGCGGGGCGTCGAGCGGCCCGCCTCCCCAATCGGGGCGCTGAGCCGGCTCTGGCACCCGGGTCGCCTCATCCTCGATCCAGGCGGTGGTGCACGGCGGGCACCCGCGCACCACCGCCGAGCCGGGGATGGTCCCCGACGGGAAGGGAACAACGATGAGCGACACGATCACGATCACCGGCAACGTGGCCACGACCCCCGAGTTCAAACGGTCCGGTGCGGGCCTGCCCATCACGACGTTCCGCGTCGCGAGCAGCCAGCGCAAATTCGACCGCGCCACCGCGACGTGGAGCGAGCAGGGCACGAACTGGTACCAGGTCTCGACCTTCCGGGGCCTGGCCGAGCACGCCTTCGCATCCATCAGGAAGGGCGACCGCGTCATCCTGACGGGCCGCCTCCGCGTGCGCCAGTGGGACAACGGAACGAAACAGGGTACGAGCGTCGACATCGACGCGGATTCGCTCGGGCACGATCTGCTCTGGGGAACGACGACCTTCGTCAAGGATGCCTCCGCCACGCGGGCCGCAGCGCCCTCGAGCGAGGAGGAGTGGGCTGCGCAGTCGGCCGAGGAGTCCGAAAGCGCCGACCTCTCGACGGAATGGCCCGTCCCGGTGGCACCCGACGACGCGCGGGAGCTCGTCGACGTCGAGACGCCCTACTGAGCGACCACGGCGGGCGCTCGAGGGCGCGCGGCCTAGACTCTGTCCGTGCCCCACGACCTCGAGCGCCCTCTTCGCCTTTCGCGGCGGCGTGTCTCAGCGGTCTCGGCGGCGCTGCTCGCGGCCGCTCTCCTGGTCGGCTGCGCCGCACAGGCTCCAGATGTGAGGCCGTCGCCCTCGCACTCCGAGGCCACGGAGCCCGCGCCGACTCCGACCCTGGAGGCCGGACCCGTCTTCGTCCCCGACGGCACCGCGGAAGACAACCTGCCGCTCTTCGCGTCTGTCGTGTCTGCGGTGTGGGCGACTCCCGCGCAGGCCCAGGGGCGCGCCTACGTCGATGCCCTCGCGGCCGCCGGCTTCGACAAAGCCACGATGCAGGTCACCAACGACCAGTCGACGGTAGGCAACCCCGCCGAAAGCATCCAGTTCTCGGTTCAGTGGGAGGACTCCTGCCTCATGGGCCAGGTCGGTCCGGCGACGGGGGAGCCCGTCGCCGTCGTCATGCCGGCACTGCCCACGGGGGGCTGCCTGATCGGAAAGACCCGCCCCATCGACTGGTGACCTTCCTCCGGCCGGTAGGCTGGGAGGCTGACGTCGCACGCAAGGAGACAGCACACCCATGGCTGAGTACATCTACTCGATGGTCCGCGCCCGCAAGGCGGTCGGCGAGAAACTGATCCTGGACGACGTCACGATGGCGTTCCTCCCGGGCGCGAAGATCGGCATGGTCGGTCCGAACGGCGCGGGAAAGTCCACGATCCTCAAGATCATGGCGGGCCTGGACGCCCCCTCCAACGGAGAGGCGAAGCTGAGCCCTGGCTTCAGCGTCGGCATCCTCATGCAGGAGCCGGAGCTCGATGAGTCCAAGACGGTCCTGGAGAACATCCAGGACGGTGTCGCGATCAAGCCGAAGCTCGACCGCTTCAACGAGATCTCGGCGCTGATGGCGGACCCCGACGCGGATTTCGACGCGCTTCTGGCCGAGATGGGGACGCTCCAGGAAGAGATCGACGCCGCCGACGGCTGGGACCTCGATTCCCAGCTGGAGCAGGCGATGGACGCGCTGCGGACCCCGCCCGGCGATGCCGACGTCACCAACCTGTCCGGTGGCGAGCGCCGCCGCGTCGCACTCGCGAAGCTCCTGCTGCAGAAGCCCGACCTGCTCCTCCTCGATGAGCCCACCAACCACCTCGACGCCGAGAGCGTGCTCTGGCTCGAGCAGCACCTGCAGAGCTACAAGGGTGCCGTCATCGCGATCACCCACGACCGGTACTTCCTCGACAACGTCGCGGAATGGATCGCCGAGGTCGACCGGGGACGCCTGATCGGCTACGAGGGCAACTACTCCACGTACCTGGAGAAGAAGGGCGAGCGCCTCGCCATCCAGGGCAAGAAGGACGCGAAGCTCGCCAAGCGACTGAAGGACGAGCTCGAGTGGGTCCGCTCCAGCGCGAAGGGCCGTCAGACCAAGTCGAAGGCTCGTCTGGCCCGCTACGAGGAGATGGCGACGGAGGCCGAGCGCACCCGGAAGCTGGACTTCGACGAGATCCAGATCCCCGCCGGTCCTCGCCTCGGCAGCATTGTGATCGAGGCCAAGAACCTGCAGAAGGGCTTCGACGGCCGATCGTTGATCGATGGACTCAGCTTCAGCCTGCCGCCGAACGGCATCGTCGGCGTCATCGGTCCGAACGGTGTCGGAAAGACGACGCTGTTCAAGACCATCGTGGGACTCGAGCCCCTCGACGGCGGCGACCTGAAGGTCGGCGAGACCGTCAAGATCAGCTACGTCGACCAGTCGCGCTCGAACATCGACCCGAACAAGACGCTGTGGGAGGTCGTCTCGGACGGTCTCGACATCATCACGGTCGGCAAGACCGAGATCCCCTCGCGCGCGTACGTGTCGAAGTTCGGCTTCAAGGGTCCGGACCAGCAGAAGAAGGCCGGCGTGCTCTCCGGTGGTGAGCGCAACCGCCTGAACCTCGCGCTGACGCTCAAGGAGGGCGGCAACCTGCTGCTCCTCGACGAGCCCACCAACGACCTGGACGTCGAGACCCTGTCGAGCCTCGAGAACGCCCTGCTCGAGTTCCCCGGCTGCGCCGTGGTCATCACCCACGACCGGTGGTTCCTCGACCGCATCGCGACGCACATCCTCGCGTACGAGGGCACGGACGAGAAGCCCGACAAGTGGTACTGGTTCGAGGGCAACTTCGAGGCCTACGAGGAGAACAAGATCGAGCGCCTCGGGCCCGATGCAGCCAAGCCGCATCGCTCGGCGTACCGCAAGCTCACGCGTGACTGACGCTCCGGGCCCGCGGCTCCACATCCCCATCCACCTGCGATGGGGAGATCTCGACGCGTTCAACCATGTCAACAACACGTCGATGCTCAAGCTCCTGGAAGAGGCGCGCGTGCGCGCCTTCTGGGCGCCGGCAGCCGGCGAAGACGCGCCGGGGACCGCGGTCCTGGAATCGAGTCTCGCGGGGGGAGTCCTGACGCTCATCGCGCGGCAGGAGATCGAGTACCTGGCGCCCGTGCCGTACCAGAGGTATCCCCTCGACATCCAGATGTGGTTCGGATCGCTCGGCGGCTCGAGCATCGAGGTCTGCTACGAGGTCTGCAGTCCCGCAGCGACCGCGGGAGACGACGGTCAGACGGTCTACGCGCGCGCGACGTCGGTCGTCGTGAAGGTGGATGCGGCGACCGGTCGCCCGCTGCGGCTCAGCCCCGAGGAGCGCGCGGCCTGGACGCCGTTCCTCGGCGAGCCGATCATCTACACCCACCGGCGCTGACCGCCCGCCTCACAGCGAGGCACCGGCCACGGCCTCAGAACGAGGCAGGGACGCGGACCATGACCTCCTGCGCGACGCTTGCGACGAGCACGCCGTCCCGCGTGTAGACGCGTCCCGTGGCCAGCCCTCGGCCACCTCGCGCGTTGGGCGACTCCTGCACGTACAGCAGCCAGTCGTCGACGCGCCCGGGGCGGTGCCACCACATCGCGTGGTCGAGGCTTGCGACCTTGAGCCCGGGAGTGCCCCACGAGACCCCGTGAGCGCGCAGGATCGATTCCTGGATCGTGAGGTCGCTCAAGTACGCGAGTGCCGCGCGGTGGAGTTCCGGGTCATCGGGGATGGGCTTGCGCACCTTCATCCACACCGCCTGGCGCGGAGCGGGAGTCGGGTCGGCGGCGAGGTAGATCGGGGCGGGCACGTGCCGAAGGTCTGCCGGCCGGTCCAGGAAGAGCCGTTTGGTCATCGGGTGAAGGCCGCCCAGCTGCGACTCGATGTCGGGGAGCTCCTCAGGCGCGGGGATGCCCTCGGGCATCGGCTCCTGGTGCTCGAGCCCGGGATCCTCGTCCTGGAAAGACGAGATCATCGAGAAGATCGGCACACCATCCTGGAACGCCTGCGTGCGGCGCGTCGAGAAGGAGCGGCCGTCGTGGATGCGGTCCACGGCGAACGTGATCCCCTTGGATGCATCGCCCGGGCGCAGGAAGTACCCATGCATCGAGTGGACGGAGCGGTCCTCGGGGAGGGTCCGGGACGCCGCGACGAGAGACTGCGCGAGCACCTGCCCGCCGTAGACGCGGCCGAGCGGCATCGACTGCGAGACGCCCGTGAAGATGTCCTCGTTCGTGCGTGCGTCGGAGCCCGTGAGGTCGAGGACCGCGAGCATCGAGGCGACGGGGTCGGCCTCGGGCTCAGCATCCGTCGGGACCGCTTGCAGCGCGTCGGTCACGGGCTCTCCGTCTCTGGGGTCGAGCGGCCGGGTCGGCCGCCGCGATGGGTGGAACCCTTGGTAGTTTAGGGCGGATGTCGCAACGCCTCCTCTTCGCTGATGCCCACGCGGCGGCGGACGCCCTCACCTTCGCCGGTCGGACGGCGCCACTCGGCGACGGCGCCGTCCGCCTCAAGGCCGAGAACGGCGTCCTCGCCATGACGAGCGCTCCGCTCGCGCCCGCGCGGACTCTTCGACGCGACCCCCACGGTCCTCGGCATGCGAGTCCTCGCCGTCGACCGCGAACTCGTCTGCGACGTCGTGGTCGAGGCGTCATCGCTGGCGATCGCCGACGATGACGCGCGCGCCATCGTGCTGCCCGATACGGGACTCTCGCCGTCGTGGGCGGGCATCTCGCCGCCTCGGAGCGGATGGATGCCGGCTCCCGGGCTCGCCGCGGCAGTACTCGCGAGCCGCGCCCAGTGGGGCATCGCGGACGTCGCAGAGTCAGTGCCCAAGGACGCAGGGGAGGACGCCGTCCGTGTCGTGCGCGCCGCCGTCTGGGGTCAGCACGACGAGGCTCTCGCGGGACTGCCGCTGGGCACGGCGTTCACGGCCTTCGCGCTCGGCTTCATCGGCGGCGAGGAGGAGGCTCAGGTGCGCACGGCCGGCACGTGGACCCGCGTGACTCTCCTCCGCGGCCACGTCATCGTGCGCGGCCCCGCCCGCATGGGCCTGACCGAAGTGCGGACGACCGGCGCGCGTTAGACCTCGGTCGCCATCGCCCGGCCCGCCGTGCGGCCGGAGAAGAGGCATCCCCCCACGAAGGTGCCCTCCAGGGCACGGTAGCCGTGTACGCCGCCGCCGCCGAAGCCGCTCGCCTCACCCGCCGCATACAGCCCGGGGATGACCGAGCCGTCCGCGGCCAGCGCGCGGCCGGAGAGGTCCGTCTCGATGCCGCCGAGAGACTTTCGGGTCAGCACGTGCAGCTTCACGGCGATGAGCGGGCCGGCCGCGGGATCGAGGATGCGGTGCGGCTTCGCCGTGCGGATGAGCCGGTCGCCCCGATACGCGCGCGCCGAGCGCAGCATCGCGATCTGGGCGTCCTTGGTGAAGTCGTTGTCGATCTCGCTGTCGCGTGCCTCGACCTCGAACCGCACGCGATCGGGGTCGAGGGCGTCGCCCCCGGGGAGCGCCTGCATGCCGGCGATGAGGCTGTCGAGGTCATCCCGGACGACGAAGTCCGCGCCTTGGTCCATGAACGCCTGAACAGGCCCCGCGGCGCCCTTGCCGAGGCGGCTCTTGGCGAGCAGGCGCACGTCGCGGCCGGTCAGGTCGGGGTTCTGCTCGCTGCCCGAGAGGGTGAACTCCTTCTCGATGATCTTCTGCGACAGCACGAACCACGAGTGGTCGTATCCCGTCGCGCGCAAGTGCGCGAGGGTGCCGAGCGTGTCGAAGCCGGGGAAGAGCGGCACCGGCAGACGGTGGCCGGTGGCGTCGAGCCACACCGACGACGGGCCGGGGAGGATCCGGATGCCGTGGTCGGGCCAGATCGGGTCCCAATTGCGGATGCCCTCGACGTAGTGCCACATGCGGTCCCCGTTGATCAGGTGTGCGCCGGCCTGCGCGCTGACGTCGAGCATCGCGCCGTCGACGTAGGCGGGGACGCCGGTGATCATCGACTGCGGAGGCTTGCCGAGGCGGGCGGGCCAGTTCTTGCGCACGAGCTCGTGGTTGCCGCCGATGCCGCCCGAGGACACGAGGGTCGCTCCCGCCTCGATCTCGAACGATCCGACGACCTCGCGCGAGGATGCGTAGCCGCGCCCCGCGCCCGACGGGGCGAGGATGTCGCCGGTCGCGCCGGTCACGGCGCCGTCCGTGAGCGTGAGAGACGTCACGCGGTGGCGGGGGAGGATCGTGAGGCGGCCGGATGCTTCCGCCGCCTCGACGGCTGCCTGGAACGGCGCGACGATCCCAGGCCCCGTGCCCCACGTGATGTGGAAGCGCGGGACGGAGTTGCCCGGCCCTGTCGCGGTGTAGCCGCCCCGCTCGGCCCACCCGACGATCGGGAAGAAGCCGACGCCCTTCTCGCGCAGCCACGCGCGCTTCTCGTGGTGGGCGAACTGCAGGTACGCCTCGGCCCAGCGCCGGGGCCAGGCGTCCTCCTCGCGGTCGAAGCCCGCGTTGCCGAACCAGTCCTGCCGCGCGAGATCCAGCGAATCCGTGATGCCCATGCGCCGCTGCTCGGGGGAGTCGACGAAGAAGAGCCCGCCGAACGACCACCACGCCTGCCCGCCGAGATTGGTGCGCGGCTCTTGGTCCACGATCACGACCCGCTTGCCGGCGGCGACCGCCTCGCTCGCCGCGACGAGTCCGGCGAGACCCCAGCCGATGACGAGCAGATCCGTCGTTCGGGTCGTGGGTGTTGCGGTCATGAGTCGACTCCTTCGTCGGCGTGGGGTGTGCGGTTCTCAGGCTGAGGGGTCGCGAGGATGCAGGGGGAGGGATGCAGCGTCCCTTCCGCCTGAGCTCGGCCCGATGCCGGTCGGCTCGAACGTGTTGACCATGGCCTGCGCGGCGCGCTGCAGGTAGTCCCACAGCGTCGCCTCGTGCAGCGGGGGAAGCCCGAGCTGGTCCACTGCGACCCGCATGTGCGCGAGCCACCGGTCGCGGGCGTCGGGGTTGACGTGGAAGGCCGCGTGGCGCATGCGGAGGCGTGGATGACCGCGGTTCTCGCTGTACGTCGTCGGTCCACCCCAGTACTGCTCGAGGAAGAGCGTGAGCCGCTCCTTGGCGGGCCCCAGGTCCTCCTCGGGATACATGGGCCTGAGGACCTCGTCGTCGGCGACGCCGAGGTAGAAGGCGTCGACGAGCCGGACGAATGTCTCGTGTCCGCCGACCT
Source organism: uncultured Actinomycetota bacterium (assembly GCA_963695125.1). Lineage (GTDB taxonomy): Bacteria > Actinomycetota > Actinomycetes > Actinomycetales > Microbacteriaceae > Microbacterium. The sequence goes on along the minus strand of CAVOFY010000001.1, from coordinate 39,142 downwards.
CGTCGTAGAAGCTCAGGGGGGTGGCATCCGTCATGGTGTCTCTCCCGGCGTGGCGGGCGGCGTCTTCTTGCCGACGCCCTTCTTCGGCTTCCATACGGGGTCGCCGGTCACGGTCGTGATGGGCTGCGGCCTGGTCTTCGGCGGCTGGGCGCCACGCACGCGCCCGGCTCCCTCGAGTCCCGAGAGCATGATCGAGTTCATGGCCGGGAGCGTGATGCTGTTCTCGTCCATCGCGTGCTTGAGGCGCATACGCAGCTCGCGCGCGACGTCGTCCTTCGCGTTCGCGCGGGTCTTCATGACGACCCGGATGACGAGAGCGTCACCCGTCACCGACTCGAGGCCCCACACCTCGGGGCTCTCGAGGACCCGCGTGCGCCACTTGGGATCCTTCGCGATCGACTTCGCGGCATCCAGCATGAGCCTCTCGACCTGGTCGATGTCGGCGTCGGCCGGCACGGCGAGGTCGATGATGACGCGGGACCAGCCCTGCGACATGTTGCCGATCCGCGTGATCTCGCCGTTGCGCACGTACCAGAGCGTGCCGTTGACGTCGCGGACGTGGGTGACGCGGACGCTCACGTACTCGACGATGCCCGTCGCGAGCCCGAGGTCCACGACGTCGCCGATGCCGACCTGGTCCTCGGCGACGATGAAGATGCCGTTGAGCACGTCCTTGACGATGTTCTGCGCGCCGAAGCCGAGGCCCGCGCCGATCGCCGCCGTCAGCAGGGTCAGCGAAGCGAGGGCGTTGGGCGCCACGACGTTGATGACGAGCAGGCTCGCGATGATGACGATCGAGACGTTGACGATGTTCTGCAGGATCGACCCGAGCGTGCGGGTGCGCTGCACGAGCCGCACGGAGGCGAGCGGAGAGCGATCGAGTGCCTGGGTGTCGTCGACGTTGGCCTTGGACTTCGCACCGTTGACGATGCGTCGCACGACGCGGCGGATGACGAGCTTCAGGATCCACGCGAGGATGACGGCGCCGATCGCGATGCAGACGAGGGCGAGGACCTTCCAGCCCACGTCGACGAAGAACTTGCCGACGGATGCCCAGAAGTCGGGGTCGATGATCGTCGGTGCGGTGTCGGTGCCCGTGTCGGTGAAGATCCAGTTCATCGCCACGATCCTAACGACCGAGTCCGGACATCCCCTCACAGAGACGAGCGGGGAAGGGCGAGAGGCCCGCCTGCGGGTCGCGGACGGGCCTCTCGTCGGATCGGCTACTGCGCGTCGCGCTCCTGCACCGAGAGTGCGCGCTCGACGCCCGCGAGGTTCTCGTTCACGAGGCGGCGGAGGGCCGGAGCAGCATCCGTGTTCGCCGCGAGCCAGGCGCGCGTCGCGTCGCGGAGCTCGACGTTCGCGAGAGCCGCCGGGTAGAGGCCCACGATGAGGTACTGGGCGATCTGGTAGGTCCGCGAGTTCCAGATCGGCAGCAGCATGTCGAAGTACGGCTTGACGAACTCGCCGAGCACCTCGATTCCCGCGGGATGGGTGAACCCGAGCGCGGCGGCACGCACGATCGTATTCGGGGCGTCGTCCTTCTCGATGAGCGAATCCCATGCCGCGAGACGTGCCTCGAGGTCGGGGAGGGCGGCCTTCGCCTGCGCCGCGAACTCACCGCCCTTCGACGTGTTGTCGGCTGCGAGGGCGTCGTCGACGTCCTTCGCCGTGACGGCGCCGCCGGCGGCGAGCGACACGAGCAGCTGCCACGAGAGGTCGGTGTCGATCTCGAGACCCTCGAGCGACTTCTCGCCGTCGCGGAGGGCGCGCACGCGCTCCCACTGCGCCGGGGTCGAGGCCGCGCTCGCGAACGCCGTCACGAACTGCAGCTGGCTGTCGCTGCCGGCCTGCGCCGATTCGGCGAGGGCCCACAGTCCGTCTGCGACCTTCTCACGCGCGGCGGAGCGACGGTCGGGCGCGACGTACGCGTTGGCCGCGAGCTGCAGCTGGCCGAGTGTCGTGCGCACGGTGGTCGACTCGGTCTCGCTCGCGATGTTTCGCAGCACGAGGTCGATGTAGTCGGTGGCGGATGCCTCGGCATCCCGTGTCTGATCCCACGCGGCGCCCCACACCAGCGAACGGGCGAGCGGGTCGCTGATCTTCGCGAGGTGGTCGATCGCCGTCTTGAGCGAGCGCTCGTCGAGCCGGATCTTCGCGTACGCGAGGTCTTCGTCGTTGAGGAGGACCAGGTCCGGGCGTGCGATGCCCTTGAGCTCGGGGACCTCGGTGAGGTCTCCGTCGACGTCGAGCTCGACGTGGTGCACGCGCACGAGCGCGTCGCCCTGCAGGCTGTAGAAGCCGACGCCGAGGCGGTGCGGGCGGATCGTCGGGTAGTCGGCGGGAGCCGTCTGCACGATCGCGAAGCGGGTGATCACGCCGTCCGCGTCGGTCGTGATCTCGGGCGACAGCGTGTTGACGCCTGCGGTCTCGAGCCACTTCTTCGACCATGTCGACAGGTCGCGGCCGCTCGTGGTCTCGAGTTCGGCGAGCAGGTCGCCGACCTCGGTGTTGCCCCACTGGTGCTTCTCGAAGTAGGCGGCGACGCCGGCGAAGAACTGCTCGATGCCGACCCATGCAGCGAGCTGCTTGAGGACCGAGCCGCCCTTCGCGTAGGTGATCCCGTCGAAGTTGACCTGCACGTCTTCGAGGTCGTTGATCTCGGCGACGACGGGGTGGGTCGAGGGGAGCTGGTCCTGGCGGTAGGCCCAGGTCTTCTCCATCGCGTTGAACGTGGTCCACGCCTCGGTCCACTCGGTGGCCTCGGCGGTCGCGATCGTCGATGCCCACTCGGCGAACGACTCGTTGAGCCACAGGTCGTTCCACCACTTCATCGTGACGAGGTCGCCGAACCACATGTGGGCGAGCTCGTGCAGGATCGTGACGACGCGACGCTCCTTGACGGCATCCGTCACCTTCGAGCGGAAGACGTAGGTCTCGGTGAAGGTGACCGCGCCCGCGTTCTCCATGGCGCCCGCGTTGAACTCGGGCACGAAGAGCTGGTCGTACTTCGCGAAGGGGTAGGGGAACCCGAACTTCTCCTCGAAGTACGCGAAGCCCTGGCGGGTCTTGTCGAAGATGTAGTCGGCGTCGAGATGCTGCCAGAGGCTCTTGCGCCCGTAGACGCCGAGCGGGATGACGCGGCCCGACGCGCTCGTCAGCTCGGAGAACGTCGACTCGTACGGGCCCGCGATGAGGGCCGTGATGTACGACGAGATGCGCGGAGTCGGCTCGAAGGCCCAGGTCGCGACGCCGTCGCCACGCGGCGCGGGCTCAGGCGTGGGGGAGTTTGAGATGATCTTCCACGCCGCGGGAGCCGTGACCGTGAACTGGAACGTCGCCTTGAGGTCAGGCTGCTCGAACACCGCGAACACGCGACGGGAGTCGGGCACCTCGAACTGGCTGTACAGGTAGACCTCGCCGTCGACGGGGTCGACGAAGCGGTGCAGGCCTTCGCCCGTGTTGGTGTAGAGCGCGTCGGCGTCGACGATGAGCTCGTTCTCGGACTCGAGTCCGTCCAGCGCGATGCGCGAGTCGGCGAAGGCCGTCGCGGGGTCGATCGAGCGTCCGTTGAGCGTGATCTCGCGCACGCCGCGCGCGATGAGGTCGATGAACGTCGACGCGCCGGGCGTGGCGGAGAAGCGCACGACCGTGCGCGACGCGAAGACCTCGGCCCCCTTCGTCAGGTCGAGCGCGATCTCGTACGACTGCGTGTCGACGACGGCGCGGCGCTCCTGCGCCTCGATTCGGGTGAGGTTCTCTCCAGGCACTGCGGGCTCCCATGGGGTGATGGCGGATGCCGCGAATGGCGCTGCTGGCGCCGACGGCAACCCGACTACCTTACTCGCGGGCGCCCTCGGGTCAGGAGTAGGCGAAGACCGGCGGGAAGACGAAGACGACGACGGCCGCCCACGCGAGGTACACCGGCAGGTACGACGTCTGCCACCGCTCGAGCGTCGCGAACGGGGTGCGGCCGAGCACGAACCTCGTCTGCAGCCAGGCCGCCCACGCGAGGTTGACGAGCAGGATGAGGTTGAGACCGAGGGATGCCGCCTTGTTCGCCGTGACGCCGAACGCGCCGATGCGGCTCAGCATGGCCACGAGCACGATGGCGTCGACCACGAGGGCGCTCGTGAGCAGCACGAGCTGCAGACGGTCGAACCACGCGGCCGGCGCGCGGGAGTCCCGTGCCGACATGCCGTACAGGAGCAGGCCAAGGACGACGATGAGCGTCACGTCGAAGAGGATCAGGATGTCGCGATCGGCGTCGATGAGGCTTCCCTGCACGAAGCCGGCGACGATGAGGGCGAGCAGCAGGACGGTGAACAGCGGCGTGAACACTTTCGTGAGGACGGGCGCGATGTTCTCGATCACCGACTGCTTGGCCTCGACGAGCCAGGCCGCGATGATGACAGCGCCGGCGGCGCCGCAGGGCAGCATCCACTCCTGCACGAACCACGCCACGTCGACGCCCAGTGCGCTGAAGAGCCCGAGCGTGAGTGCGATCAGAACCCCTCCGCCCAGTGCGATGAGGGCGTAGTACGCGACCCACTCGCCCGTGAACCGGATGAAGTCCATGCGTGCACGGCCGGAGGCCCATTCGCGGCCCGTGTAGAGCACACCGGCGGCGAGCCACAGGGCGACGGGGGCATGGATCGCAGCGAGCGGCCCGGTCATGCCGTCGCTCGTGAACGGGTACAGGTTGACGGCGGCCGCGGCGGCGACGAAGACGAGCCCGACGCCCGTGACGAGGACCGCGGGAGGACGGGTCCGCAGAGCGAACATCGTGGCGAGGACGGCGAGCACCAGCACGGCGCTCGTCACGATCGCATCGAGTCCCGTTCCGAAGGCGGTCGGGTCCGAAGCGCTTCCCCGCAGGTCCGGGAGCTTCGCGAGGATCCCCGCGAGGACCGCGAGCAGCAGTGCGACAGTGAGCGACGTGACGCCGCGGTTCGCCTTCGGCACGGCGGGCATGAGCTGCTTCCACAAGCGGTCCGAGTGCTCGCGCGCGAACTCCTCGGTGAGGTCGTCCAGCCGCCCCATCCGCTTGACCGCGATGAGGAAAGCCTCGTCGGGGGCGAGCCCCGCGGTCTCGAGCTCGTCGATGCGGTCGCGCAGATGCGACTCGAGCTCGTCCGCGTCGGCGCCGAGCGGCGCGCTGCCGGCGAGGGCCGCCCGCCACTCCTTGACGTGCTCCTCGAGGTCCCACTCGCGCATGCTCATGCTCCCGCCCACGCCACAGAGGGTCGCGGGTCGCCCGCATCCCACACCCGAGCGAGCGCGTCGGTCACGACAGTCCACTGCACGCGCTGCTCCTCGAGGAAGGCCCGGCCCGACCGGCTCAGGCGATAGTGCTTGCGGGGGCGGCCGTTCGGTGCCGTGACCCAGGACGCCTCGATCTGACCGAGGCGCTCCAGGCGGTGCAGGAGCGGATACAGCATCCCGTCGCTCCACTCGAGGCGACCGTCCGAGAGGTCGCGCACGCGCTGGAGGATCGCGTACCCGTACGACTCCTCTTCGGCCAGGATGCCGAGGACGAGCGGCGTCGCGGCGGCCGCGACGAGGTCCTTGCCGATGCGCATCTGGCCCCTCCTATACCTAGAGCTGCAATGTACGTAGAGCTACAAGGTATCAGCGGTCCATGGCCGCGTCCATGGGCATCCGGGATCTCTAGGATGAGTGCATGCGCATCCACATCGCGACCGATCACGCCGGCCTCGAATTCTCGACGCAGCTGCTGCATCACCTTGCCGGTCAGGGGCACGACATCGTGGACCACGGTCCGCTCGAGTACGAGCCGCTCGACGACTATCCGGCGTTCTGCATCCGGGCCGCTCAAGCCGTCGTGCGCGATCAGGCAGACGGCATCGAGGCGCTCGGCGTCGTCTTCGGCGGCTCCGGCAACGGCGAGCAGATCGCAGCGAACAAGGTCGTCGGCGTACGTGCGGCACTCGTGTGGAGTATCGCGACGGCCGAGCTCGCGCGTGAGCACAACGACGCCAACGTGATCGCGATCGGCGCGCGCCAGCACACGTTCGAAGAGGCCGCCTCGTTCATCGACCGCTTCATCGCGACGCCGTTCTCGAACGAAGAGCGTCATGTGCGGCGCATCGGGCAGATCGCGGCGTTCGAGGAGGACGGCAGCCTCGAGCCCGACCCGCGTGCGACGCTGGTACGCCCCGACGTCCTCGCGGCGGCCGACAGCTCGTTCGACCCCGAAGCAGGCTGATGACAGGGGTTCTCGATGCCTGAGGGTCATTCGGTCCACCGCATCGCACGCCAGTTCGATCGCAACTTCGTGGGCCGCGCTGTCGCGGCCTCGAGCCCGCAGGGCCGGTTCGCCGAGGGCGCCGCGATGATCGACGGGCGCACGGCGACCGCCGTCCGCGCGGTCGGCAAGCAGATGTTCCTCGAGTTCGACGACGACCTGTGGCTGCGCGTTCACCTCGGCCTCTACGGCGCATGGGACTTCGCGGGAGAGATCCTCGCCGACCCCACGATCGCATCCGCGAACGGCCGCATGGGCCAGACCAATCAACGCGGGACGGTGCTCGACGGCCCGGTCCTCGACGGAACGGCGATCGATGACGAGCGGGTGATGGATGCCACGGGCGAGAACTCGCTCACGTCGATCGGCGCCCCACGCCGCGCACGGGTGCGCGTGCGCATGTCGGAGCAGACCACGGGCCTCGGCGGCGACGACATGGAGTGGCCGCCGCCCGTCGTCGGGCAGGTGCGGCTGCGCCTGCTGACCGAGCTCACGTGCGCCGACCTGCGAGGTCCGACGGCGTGCGAGCTGCAGACTCCCGACGAGGTCGCGGCGACGATCGCGAAACTCGGTCCCGATCCGCTCGTGGACGACCCGCTCGTGGGCGAAGAGCGCTTCGCGTCGGTCGTCGCGCGCAAGCCCACGGCGATCGGCCTGCTGCTCATGGATCAGTCGGTCGTGAGCGGCATCGGCAACGTCTACCGCGCGGAGCTGCTCTTCCGTGCACGCCAGAACCCGCACACGCCCGGGCGCGACGTGCGCGACGAGGTCGTCCGCCACCTCTGGCGCGACTGGGTGCGCCTGCTGTCGATCGGCGTCGAGACGGGTCAGATGATGACGATGGACGACCTCTCGCCCGAGGACTGGCGGGCCGCCATGGCGAGCCGCGACGATCGGCACTGGGTCTATCACCGTGCCGGCCTGCCATGTCGTGTGTGCGGGACGACGATCGTGGTGGAAGAGGCGGCCGCCCGCAAGCTCTATTGGTGCCCGTACTGCCAGGCCTGACGCACGAGGCCTGAACCGGGGGCCACGAATCGTAGGCTGGTGCCATGCGCCAGAACCCCAGCTTCGCGATGACGGACGTCGGAGAGATCCGCCGTCTCATCGAGCGGAATCCGTGGGTCACCCTCGTGAGTCACACGGACGACGGGCTCGTCGCATCCCACTACGCCGTCCTCCTCGACGACGAGCGGGACGACCTCACGATCGTGGGCCATGTCGGCCGGCCCGACGACCTCATCCACGGCCTCGGCGAGCGCGAGCTGCTCGTCGTCGTGCAGGGTCCTCACGGTTACATCTCGCCCGGCTGGTACGGCGAGGGCACCCAGGTGCCCACCTGGAACTTCGTCTCGGCCCACCTGTCGGGCGTGCCCGAGCTTCTCTCGGGCGACGAGAACCTGCGGGTGCTCGAGAAGCTCGTCGCGCACTTCGAGAGCGGGATGCCGCAGCCCCGTCTCATGTGGGAGCCGCCGAACGACCCCGCGCTCGTCGAGCGGCTCGAGCGCGGCACGATCGGCTTCCGCCTCACGCCGACGAAGGTGGTCGCCAAGCGCAAGCTGAGCCAGAACAAGACCCCGGATGTCGTCGAGACGATCATCGCCGAGCTCTCGGGCGACGAGCGCTGGGCGAACCCGCCGCTCGCGGCCGAGATGCGCCGCGCGCATGATGCGCTCGCCGCGGCACGCGAGGCACGCTCATGATCGGCACGATCATCGGCGCCCGCGTCGCGGGAGCGGGACGCGAGCTCCTGCCCGACGACGGCGCCGTCGACGTGTTCCTCGAGGACGGCGTCATCGCCGATATCGCGCCGACGAAGGCGCTGCGCCCGCGCGGCGAGACACTCGAGGCGGACGGGTCCTGGCTCGTCCCCGGACTGTGGGACCACCACGTGCACGTCGTGCAGTGGGCCCTCGCCTCGCAGCGCGTGCCGCTCGGAGATGCGACGTCCGCGGCGCACGCGGCCCGCATCATGGCCTCCGCGCCCGTCCTCGTCGACGGCCGGCGGGTCGGCACCGGTTTCCGCGACGCGTTGTGGCCCGACGAGCCTTCCCTCGCCGTGCTCGACGCCGCGACGGGCGATGTGCCGACCTACCTCATCAACGCCGACGTGCACAGCGTCTGGCTGAACTCCGCGGCTCTCCGTCGCGAGGGTCACGCGCTCGAGGCGAGCGGCATGCTCCGCGAGGCTCCGGCATTCGAGATCTCGCGCCGACTCAACGCGGTCGATCCGGCAGACGGCGACCGGCTCGTCGCCGCGATGGCTCGGGATGCCGCGACCCGCGGCATCGTCGGGCTCGTCGACCTCGACATGGCGTGGAACGAGGACGCATGGGCACGCCGGACGGACGCGGGCTTCGACGCCCTGCGGGTCGAGTTCGGCATCTACCCCGAGTTCCTCGACCGCGCGATCGCGGAGGGGCTCCGCTCGGGCGACGTCGCACGCGGCGCGGCATCCGACCTCGCGCGCGTGGGGCCGCTCAAGGTCATCACCGACGGCTCGCTCGGCACCCGCACGGCGGCGTGCTCGCACTCGTATCCCGGTGACCCCCTCAACCACGGGCTTCTCACGGTGGATCCCGAGACCCTCGTCGAGCTCATGACGCGTGCGACCGGCGCTGGGCTCTCGTGCGCCGTGCACGCCATCGGCGACGTCGCGAACTCGCACGCCCTCGATGCCTTCGCCGTGACCGGCGCGTGGGGCACGATCGAGCACGCGCAGCTCGTCGCGCACGCAGACATCCCGCGCTTCGCTCGACTCGGGGTGGGCGCGAGCGTCCAGCCCGAGCATGCGCTCGACGATCGGGATCTGACGGATTCGCTCTGGGCCGGGCAGACCGCGCTGCCGTATCCGCTGCGCTCGCTCGCCGACGCAGGGGCCAATCTGATGTTCGGCTCCGATGCCCCCGTGTCCCCCCTCGATCCCTGGGCCGCAGTGGCCGGCGCCGTGTACCGCACGCGCGACGGGCGGGCACCGTGGCGGCTGGAGCAGGGAATCGACGCCGCGACGGCGCTCGCTGCCTCGACGCACGGCGGATCCACGGCGGGCGACCGCATCGAGGTCGGTGCGGTCGCTGATCTCGCGCTGTGCGCCGAAAACCCTCTGACCGCGGGCGAGGCGGGGTTGCGCGACATGAACGTCGTCGCGACGCTCCTCGGCGGTCGACCGACGCATCGGGCCTAGCGGGACGGGGGACGGCACCCCCATCGGGGCGCGGCCCGACCATCGCCGCGCGCTCGCGGTGCTCGTCGTCCTGCAGCGCTAGGAGTCGGTCGAGCCCCGGGGCGGACCGGGCGGCGCGACGGAGAAGGCCGGTGCCTTCGTGACGAGCAGCCACGTGGGCAGCACGATGACGCACAGCATCGGCAGGAGCGTCAGATCGCCCGTGAGCGCGACGCCGATGAAGAGGGCGATCCACCCGTCGCGGGTCGCGAGCAGCACGATGCCCATCGCACCGCACGAGATCGCGAGCCCCATCGGCATCCCGGGAATGAGGGACTGGAAGAAGAGCCCGAGGGCCACCCCGATGAAGACGGAGGGGAAGATGCGTCCGCCGCGGAACCCCGCGCTGGCCGCGATCAGCAGCGCCACGATCTTGACGACGGCGAAGAGCGCGAGCTGACCTGATGTGTAGTCGCCGGGGTTCTCGATGAGCTCGCCCGTCTGCTCGAGACCCTTGAACAGCGTGATCTGCCCGCCGATGATGCCGAGAACGCCGAGGAGCAGCCCGCCGAGCGTCGTGAAGAGCACGGGAGAGCGGAGCGCGTGGAAGGCGCGGTGCACCCACGGCAGCGCGAATGCGGCCAAGACCCCGAGCGCTGCGGATGCGAGCGCGACGAGAAGGCCCGTCGCGAAGTCGATAGGTGAGGGGCCGCCGTATGCGGGCACATCGAACATGAGACTCGGCGAGCCGAGGAGATGCATCGTGATGGCACCGGATGCCGCGGCCGCAACCGGCAGGAAGAGCTTGTCCCACAGCGAGCCACCGCCGCGCACGGCTGCGACGGTGCCGGTCAGGACGAGCGCCGCCGCGACGGGCGTGCCGAACAGCGCGCCGATCGTCGCCGCCGAGGCCAGCAGGACGGCAGCCTTGGCGGGCACGGCGCGCAGGAACCGCGCGCACACCGCGACGGCCAGTGCGCAGTTGATCGCGATGATGGGGTTCTCGGGTCCGAGGCTCACGCCGCCCGCGAGGCTCAGCATCACCGCGAGCGCGATGCTCGGAACCTCGCGCAACGACGGGGGAGGTGTATCGAGCTCCGTCGTCGCGGAGTCGGGGCCGGCGTGTCCCGGGACGAACTGCGCCACGAGCCCGACGGCGAGTCCCGTGAGGGTCAGGATGCCGAGGGTCAGCCATGGGCTGTCGCGCGGGATGCCGACGGCGTCGGGCAGGTTCTGCCAGACGGCCGTCTCGAGGAGCGACGCCACCTGCTCGAGACCCCACAGCAGCAGTGCGCAGACCACTCCGATGATGATCGACGGCACCGCGAGCACGACCAGAGTGCGGACGCGGGGTGCGCTGAGCGACGCCTGATCTTCGGGCACGCCTTCACCCTAGGGTGGGACGCGAACGGGGTCGAGGCCCGAAGGCCCCGACCCCGTCAGATCGTGCGTCCTACTCCGCCAGGTGGGCGAAGAGGAACCAGCGGTCCTTCTCGAGGCTCGCCTTGATCGAGATCGCGATGTCCTGGCTCGTGAGGTCGAACTCGTCGAGACCGTCGATCGCGGCCTGCGCGTCGGCGATCACGGCATCCATGTCGGCGATCACGTTGCGGATCAGGGTCTCCCACTGCGTGAAGCCTGCGGGCACGGCGGTGGCCTTCGTCTTCTCGGCGATCGTCGCGACGCGTGCGTCGATCGGGAGCCCGAGGGCGACGATGCGCTCCGCGGCGAGATCGGCGCCTTCCTGCGCGTTGGTCACGAGCGTGTCGAGCAGTTCGTGGATCGCGATGAAGTTCGTGCCTCGCACGTTCCAGTGCGCCTGCTTGCCGTTGACCGCGAGGGCCTGCAGGCCCAGCGCCACGGGCGTCAGGAACTGGGCGGTCGCGGCTGCGACCGTCGGGTCGGCGGCGGTTGCGGGGATCGTGGTCGTCTTCGTCATGTCTGGCGCCTCCATCTCGGGGCGGATGCTGCCGGTCCGGCAGTGCCCTCTGTGGCTTCAACGCTACTCAGGCCCCGGCATTCCGCAAGCAAGCACAGGCTCCGCTAACTCCGCCGCGGAGGGGCGGTTCGGGATGCCACGTGCCAAACGCTAACGTCGAGAGGTGCCCTCCGCAGACCACGAATTCGGACCCCAGAACCTGGGCTCCCCGTCCCGACGGGTGCTGCGCGAGTCGCGCGACCGCTCACCCGAGCACGCCGAGCCCTCGCGGTTCCTGCCCCATGTGCAGGGACTGCGCGCCATCGCGGTGCTGTTCGTCGTGCTCTATCACTTCTGGCCCGCGCGCCTGCCGGGTGGGTACGTCGGCGTCGACATCTTCTTCGTGATCTCAGGATTCCTGATCACAGGCCACCTCATGCGCGAACTCACGGCGACCGGCACTGTGCGGCTCGGACAGTTCTGGGCGCGTCGTGCGCGCCGCCTGCTGCCGGCATCCCTGCTCGTCCTCCTCTTCTGCGCGCTCGTCGCCATGTCGCCGTATCTGACGCCGACATCGGCACTGCCCAACGAGGTGCGCGAGATCATCGCGTCGACGTTCTACGTCGAGAACTGGTTCCTCGCGCTCAACTCGGCCGACTACCTCAACCACTCGGGCGACCCGACGACCGTCCAGCACTACTGGTCGCTGTCGCTCGAAGAGCAGTTCTACGTGATCTGGCCGCTCATCATGCTGCTGGCGGCATGGATCGGCGTGAAGTACTTCCGCGGCGCCCGCCGCAGGGCCGTTCTCGTCGGGCTCGGCGTCGTGACCGTGGCATCCTTCGTCTTCTGCGTCGTCTTCACGATCACCGATCCCGCGCCGGCCTACTTCGTGACGTTCGGCCGCATGTGGCAGTTCGGCGTCGGCGCGATGGTCGCGCTCATCCCGATGCTGCGGGTGCGCAACGCGATCGGGAGCTTCGTGCTGGGCTGGGGCGGCGTGCTCGTCCTGCTGTTCGTCGCCTTCGCGCTTCGACGGCCAGACCCCGTTCCCGGGCTACATGGCGGCGCTGCCGACGCTCGGGGCGGCGGCGGTCATCGCGGCGTCCAACACGGACCGCTGGTGGTACCCGACCCGCATCCTGTCGCTGCGGCCCGCGCAGTTCGTCGGCGACATCTCGTACTCGCTGTACCTCTGGCACTGGCCGCTCATCATCATCGCGCCGTCGGTGCCGTTCTGGGGTCTCACGATCTACCACCGCGTCGCGCTGCTCGTGCTCTGCTTCGTACTCGCCTGGCTCACGAAGCGCTTCGTCGAAGACCCCGCGCGCAGCTGGAAGGTCCTGACCTCGCGCCCCGCACGCGTGACGCTGTGGTCGTCGCTGGCCGCGATGCTGCTCGTCGCCGGCACGGCGGGAGCAGCCTGGGCCGTCAACGCCTCGACCTACAACGAGGGCGTGCGTGCGCTGCACGAGCTGCGCGAGAGTCCGCCCGACTGCTTCGGCGCGGCGGTCGTGCTCGACGGCGCCTGCGCGTCGACCGACTTCGGCGACACGATCCTCCCGGCCCCGGGCTTCGCGGGCGTCGACCGCCCCGGCGACGCCCGAGTGCTTCGTGCAGCTCAACGACGCGCGGCCCGTCTCGTGCGAGTTCGGGTCGGATGATCCGGATGCTCCGCGCGTCGCGCTCATCGGCGACAGCCACGCGTACCAACTCCTGTCGACGTTCCAGTCGCATCGCCGACGAGAACGGCTGGCACCTGACGACCTGGTTCAAGGGCGCGTGCCCGTGGAACACGACGCCGCTGTCGACGCCGGGCGCCTTCGGCGCAGCGTGCACCGAATGGCGCGACGGCGTGCCGCTCGGCGCTGGCCGACGCCGACCTCGACGCCGTCTTCACCGCGGCGATCGCGACGACGCCCGTACTCGTCGGCGGGCTACGACTCGTCGTACGACGCCGCTGTCGCCGGGCTACCAGAGTGCATGGGGCGAAGTGCTCGATCGCGGCATCCCGGTCATCACCGTCGTCGACAACCCCGTGTGGGAGACCGACCCCAACAAGTGCCTGCGCACGCGCGACGTGTCGGTGTGCGACGGCCCCAGCGACGGACCTGCTCGTGGAGGACGATCCGCTGCGCAGCGCGGCATCAGGGCTCGACGGCGTGACGCTGCTCGACTTCACGGACGTGTTCTGCGACGAGAACGTCTGCTGGCCCGTCGTGGGCGGCGCGAACATCTATCGCGATCAGGACCACCTGACCGTGACGTTCGCCGACACGCTCGCGCCGTTCGTACGCCGACGCTCGATCCGCGACGCGCTCGCATAGGGTCGGACCATGACCGTTGCGCAAGGAGCCTCGATTCTGTCCGTCGGAGGGGCCTCTCCCGACCTGCATCCGATCGTCCTTCGTCGCGGCAGGCGCACGCGTCATCGGCGCCGTGACCCTCGGCGACGGCGCGAGCGTCTGGTACAACGCCGTGCTGCGTGCCGACAGCGACACGATCACGATCGGCGCGCGCAGCAACCTGCAGGACAACGTCTCGGTGCACGTCGACCGCGGCTCACCCGTCCGGTCTCGGCGAGAACGTGTCGGTCGGCCACAACGCCGTCGTGCACGGCTGCACGATCGGCGACGGATCGCTCATCGGCATGGGCTCGGTCATCCTGTCGGGTGCCGTCATCGGCGAGGGATCGCTCGTCGCGGCGGGTGCCGTCGTGCTCGAGGGCACCGTCGTGCCGCCGGGATCGCTCGTCGCGGGTGTGCCGGCCAAGGTGCGCCGCGAACTCACCGCCGAGGAGCGCGAGGGCATCCTGCGCAACGCCGACGCCTACATCGCCCACACGGTCGAGCACGAGGACGCCGTCGAGGTCTGAGCCGGCTCCGTCCCCTCGGACCTCCGTGTGCCGAACTTCGGAGATCCCGACGTGCCGAACTTCGGAGATCCCGATGTGCCGAACTTCGGAGATCCCGCCCGAAACGCCGTCGAACAGGGTCCGACCCCGGCGTGTCGGGCGGGATCTCCGCACTTGTGCACCCCCTGGGCAGGTGATCGGATGACGGGATGAGCCGCATCGAGACGCTCGAGCCGCACGAGATCTTCGTCTTCGGGTCGAACGCGAGCGGCGCGCACGGCGGGGGAGCGGCACGCTTCGCCCACGAGCGGTTCGGTGCCGTGTGGGGGCAGGCAGAAGGCCTTCAGGGGCAGTCGTACGGCATCGACACGATGTCGGGGCTCGCCGTCTTCGAGGAGCAGGCGCGGCGGTTCGTCGACTTCGCCGCGGAGCATCCCGAACTGCGCTTCCTCGTGACCGAGGTCGGCTGCGGCATCGCGGGCTACACCCCCGAGCAGGTCGCGGGATTCTTCGCGGATGCCCCCGCCAACGTCGTCCTGCCGGAGTCCTTCGCGCGACTGCTCGACTGAGTCTCAGTCGCCCTTCGCCGGTGGGTGATTCCGGCCGCGGTGCACCTCGTACACGCGCATGTGCTCTGGCCAGCCTGGGTCGTTCGCCGATCGGCTTGTCGTCCATGAACAATCGGATGACGTGCGCGAGCTGCTCGGGATGACTGAAGTTGATCGCGTGCGCCGCGCCTGCGAGCAGCACGACGAGAACATGGGAATCGGTTTGGCCGGCGACCTCGTCGATGCGGTGGGCATGGGGGAGCAGAGGATCCTTCTCGCCCAGCACGACGAGCGTCGGGATCTTGAGCTGCAGCAGGCGTTCGAGCGACGGGTACTGCGTCAGCGCGCGGAACAGCCGCGTCGTGCTCGGCACACCGAACCGGATGTAGTCGGGCACTGCGACGCGCGCCATGCGGGTGGGCTCGCGCGGAGCATCCATCGCCAGCTGCGCGATCGCGCGCCGCAGCGGGCGGTTGAAAAGGCCGCCCGCCGGTGAGACGAGCACGGCCCGCTCGATGCGCTCGGGGTAGTGGTGCGCGTACTCCAGGATCACGGGGCAGCCCATGGAGTTGCCCACGAGCGACACCTGGCCGACGCCCCGGTCGTCGAAGAAGGCGTTCGCGGCATGGGCGAGCCCCGGCACGTCGAGCATCGCGCCGCGCTTGCCGCTGCGCCCGAACCCGGGCAGGTCCGGGACGAGTGTGCGGAACTCGTCGGCGAGCCGCTCCGCCGTCGGCAGGAGGTAGCGCCCCGACAGGCCGAACCCGTGCAGGTGGGCGAGCACCCGGGCATCCCGAGGCGCGTTCGCCGACTCGCGGTAGAACACGTCGACGCCGTCGACCTGGGTCCACTTCTCGGCGAGCGACGAGGCGGGCCGGCGCGGAAGCCTGCGCGGTCCTGATACGGCAGCCATGACGCCTCCACGAGGTCGGGACGCCGCCATCATCCCGCCGCGGGCGCACGAGCGGAAGGCGCGCACAGCGAAATCACCCCGCCGGTGTGAGCGGGGCGGTGCGCGCGCCGGTGCCGGCGCGGCGCTTCGCGCGCCGTTTCCTGCATCGCCGCGCGGTGATCTGTGCGCGGGATGCCGCATGCTGCGCGGGATGCCGCATGCTGCGCGGGATGCGGGGAAGCGACGCGCCGCGGTGAGCGGAACGCGTGTGAAGCACGCGTGCCCTGCTGCATCGCCTACGGCGGCACATCAGGGCAGTCGGAGGGGCTGACGGGAATCGAACCCGCATCATTAGTTTGGAAGACTAAGGCTTTACCACTAAGCTACAGCCCCGAATCCAGCGGGTGAGCGCCGGATCGACCGCGGTGGGAAAGCCGCGGCATCCATGAGTCTACTGGACGCCGAGCACCGCACCGGACACCCCCATGCGGGTCGGCTAGACTTCTCAGGGCCGTTTCGTGTTCGCGTGCGCGCGCGACCTGCCCGGGGCGTAGCTCAGCTTGGTAGAGCGCCCGCTTTGGGAGCGGGAGGCCGCAGGTTCAAATCCTGTCGCCCCGACGTCACGACCCTTACCCCAGACTTCAGCCCCCGCGCTCGTGCGCGGTCCAATCCGAGGAGAACGAACAGGCATGGTCACCAGCACCGTCGAGAAGCTCAGCCCGACCCGGGTGAAGCTCACCATCACGGTCACGCCCGAAGAGCTCAAGCCGAGCATCGCGCACGCCTACGAGCACATCGCGCAGGACGTCCAGATCCCCGGCTTCCGCAAGGGCAAGGTGCCCGCCCCGATCATCGACCAGCGCGTCGGACGCCTCGCGGTGCTCGAGCACGCGGTGAGCGAGGGCCTCGACACCTTCTACCGCCAGGCCGCCGAGGCCAACGAGCTGCGCGTCATCGGCCGCCCGTCGGCCGAGGTCGTCACGTGGCCGAGCGAGAAGGACTTCTCGGGCGACCTCGAGGTCACCGTCGAGGTCGACGTGCGGCCCGAGTTCGAGCTGCCCGCGTTCGACGAGCATCACGCTCGAGGTTCCCGCCGCCGAGGTCGACGAGGCCGCCATCGACGAGGAGCTCGACCGCCTGCGCGCCCGCTTCGGCACGCTCATCGCGGTCGACCGTCCCGCCGCGAAGGGCGACTTCGTCGAGCTCGACCTCGTCGCCACGATCGACGGCGCAGAGATCGACCGTGCCGAAGGCGTCTCGTACGAGGTCGGCTCGGGCGAGCTGCTCGAGGGCATCGACGACGCCATCGACTCGCTGACCGCCGGCGAGGACACGACCTTCCGCTCGACCCTCATCGGTGGCGACCACGCCGGCGAAGAGGCCGAGGTCGCGGTGTCGGTCAAGGCCGTCAAGGAGCGCGAGCTTCCCGCCGCCGACGACGACTTCGCGCAGATCGCGAGCGAGTTCGACACGATCGCCGAGCTTCGTGAGAGCCTCACCGAGCGGGTCGGCCAGCAGTCGGTCTTCACGCAGGGCTCCGCCGCGCGCGACGCCCTCATCGAGAAGCTCATCGCCGAGGTCGAGATCCCCGTCCCGCCGCAGCTCATCGAGGACGAGGTCCACAACCACCTCGAGGGCGAAGGCCGTCTCGAGGACGACGCGCACCGCGCCGAGGTCACCGAGGCCAGCGAGAAGCAGTTCAAGACGCAGATGATCCTCGACAAGATCGCCGAACAGACCAACGTGCAGGTCTCGCAGGACGAGCTGACGCAGTACCTCATCCAGTCCGCCGCGCAGTACGGCATGGCTCCGCAGGAGTTCGTCGAGGCGCTGCAGCAGGGCAACCAGCTTCCCGCCATGATCGGCGAGGTCGCGCGCAACAAGGCCCTCGCGGTCGCGCTCGGCAAGGTCTCGGTCGTCGACACGAACGGCCAGCCCGTCGATCTGACCGGCTTCGTCGCGGTCGACGAGGAGGAGCTCGCCGAGGAAGAGGTCGTCGAAGAGGCGCAGGAGATCGCGGATGCCGCCGCCGACGCCGACGCCGTCATCGAGGCCGAGGAGAAGCCCAAGAAGAAGGCTCCGGCCAAGAAGAAGGCTGCTGACAAGGAGTAGGTCGCCGCAGGCGATCGAACAGGGGACGGATGCTTCGGCATCCGTCCCCTTCCTTTTGCGGGCCTCCTGCGCACGGGGAAGACCTCGTGCATGACGACACCTGATCTGCCCAGGGCGAACACGGCCGAGGCGCTCGTTCCGCGCCGGTAGATTCGATGCGACGACCACGGAAACAGGAGAGTCACATGGCCGAACCACTTGTCGCGACGAGCGTCTTCGACAGGCTGCTGAAGGACCGCATCATCTGGCTGGGGTCCGAGGTGCGCGATGAAAACGCGAACGAGATCTGCGCGAAGATCCTCCTCCTCGCAGCCGAGGACCAGGAGAAGGACATCTTCCTCTACGTCAACTCGCCCGGAGGCTCGATCACCGCGGGAATGGCGATCTACGACACGATGCAGTTCGTGCCGAACGACATCGTCACCGTCGGCATCGGCATGGCGGCCTCGATGGGTCAGGTCCTGCTGACCGCCGGCACGAAGGGCAAGCGCTACATCACGCCCAACGCGCGCGTGCTGCTGCACCAGCCCCACGGCGGCTTCGGCGGAACGTCGAGCGACATCCAGACGCAGGCACAGCTCATCGTCTCGATGAAGAACCGCCTCGCCGAGATCACCGCCGCCCAGACGGGCAAGACGGTCGAGCAGGTCAACGAGGATGGTGACCGCGACCGCTGGTTCACGGCCCAGGAAGCCCTCGAGTACGGCTTCGTCGATCACATCCGCGAGTCGGCGGCCGACGTCGTCGGCGGCGGCGGCACGACGGCCTGACGGACGCGAAAGAGAGAGAACACGCAATGCACACCCCCTCATTCGGGCGCCCGCAGGGCCTCCAGATGCCCAGCAGCCGCTACGTCCTGCCTCAGTTCGAGGAGCGCACCGCGTACGGCTACAAGCGCCAGGATCCGTACAACAAGCTGTTCGAGGACCGCGTCATCTTCCTCGGCGTGCAGGTCGACGACGCGTCGGCCGACGACGTCATGGCCCAGCTCCTCGTGCTCGAGTCGCAGGACCCCGACCGCGACATCATCATGTACATCAACTCGCCCGGCGGCTCGTTCACAGCCATGACGGCGATCTACGACACGATGCAGTACGTCTCGCCGCAGATCCAGACGGTCGTGCTGGGCCAGGCGGCCTCGGCGGCCTCTGTGCTCCTCGCGGCCGGCGCTCCCGGCAAGCGCCTCGCGCTGCCGAACGCCCGCATCCTGATCCACCAGCCCGCGATGGGCGAGGCCGGTCACGGGCAGGCGTCCGACATCGAGATCCAGGCGCAGGAGATCCTCCGCATGCGCACGTGGCTCGAGGAGACGATGGCCCGCCACACGGGCCAGGACGTCGCCAAGATCAACAAGGACATCGATCGCGACAAGATCCTGTCGGCACAGGAGGCGATGGAGTACGGCATCGTCGACCAGGTGCTGACCACGCGCAAGCGAGGCCAGGCTGCTCTGCCCGCCTGAGTCCGCACGCATCGACGCCCCGCTGTCCGCTCCGTCGGCAGCGGGGCGTCCGCGTGTGCGCGCGATCCGACGCGCCGACGGGGTTCCGCTTTCCGCGTCGCAATCCCGCCGCATGTCGCACCCAGAGGTTAGGCTCGTACGACAGCCGGGGGACTGGCCCCGAGCCGAAGAGGAGGAGCCTGATGGCGCGCATCGGTGAGAGTGCTGACCTGTTCAAGTGCTCCTTCTGCGGAAAGAGCCAGAAGCAGGTCCAGCAGCTGATCGCGGGCCCGGGCGTCTACATCTGCGACGAGTGCGTCGAGCTGTGCAACGAGATCATCGAAGAGCGGATGGCGGAGTCGTCGTCCGGCGTCGTCTCGGAGTTCGATCTGCCCAAGCCGCGTGAGATCTTCGCCTTCCTCGAGGAGTACGTCGTCGGGCAGGAGGACGCGAAGCGCGCACTCTCCGTCGCGGTCTACAACCACTACAAGCGTGTGCGCGCGCACGGCACCATCCAGCCGGCCGAGCAGCGCGCGGACGAGGTAGAGATCGCCAAGAGCAACATCCTGCTTCTGGGGCCCACGGGCTGCGGCAAGACGTATCTCGCCCAGACTCTCGCCAAGCGCCTGAACGTGCCCTTCGCGGTCGCGGATGCGACGGCCCTCACCGAGGCCGGGTATGTCGGCGAGGACGTCGAGAACATCCTCCTGAAGCTCCTGCAGGCCGCCGACTTCGACACGAAGCGCGCCGAGACGGGCATCATCTACATCGACGAGATCGACAAGATCGCACGCAAGGCCGAGAACCCGTCGATCACACGCGACGTGTCGGGGGAGGGCGTCCAGCAGGCGCTCCTCAAGATCCTCGAGGGCACGGTCGCCTCGGTTCCTCCGCAGGGCGGGCGCAAGCACCCGCACCAGGAATTCATCCAGATCGACACCACGAACGTGCTCTTCATCGTCGCGGGTGCTTTCGCCGGCCTCGAAGACATCATCTCGGCCCGGGTGGGCAAGCACGGCATCGGCTTCGGCGCTCCGCTGCACTCCAAGGGCGACGACCTCAGCCTTTTCGACGAAGTGCGCCCCGAAGATCTCCACAAATTCGGCCTGATCCCCGAGTTCATCGGTCGTCTGCCGGTCGTGGCCTCGGTCTCGCCGCTCGACCGCGAGGCGCTCATGGAGATCCTGACGTCGCCGCGCAACGCGCTCGTCAAGCAGTATCAGCGCATGTTCGAGTTGGACGAGGTCGCCCTCGAGTTCGACATCGAGGCGCTCGAGGCCATCGCCGACCTTGCCGTCGAGCGCAAGACGGGTGCCCGCGGTCTGCGAGCGATCCTCGAGGACGTCCTGGGTCCGATCATGTTCGACATCCCGTCCACCGACGACGTCGACAAGGTCATCGTGACGAGGGCCTCCGTCGTGGAGCGCGCCGCGCCGACCTTCGTGCTGCGCGAGAAGCGCAAGAGCGCCTGATCGAGCGCCTCGGCCCGCGCTGACCCGGCGGGCTGCGCACGACGCATTCGCACGCAGCCCTGTGAGCATCAGGTCGCGAGGCCTCGGCGTGTCAGGAGCGGCTGGATGTCGGCATCGCGACCGCGGAAGTCGCGGTATGCCTCGAGGGGGTCCTTCGACCCGCCGACGCCGAGCAGGCGCTGGCGGAACCGCTCGCCGTTCTCACGCGTGAGGCCGCCATTCGCGCGGAACCACTCGACCGTGTCGGCGTCGAGCACCTCGCTCCAGATGTAGGAGTAGTAGCCCGCGCTGTAGCCGCCCGAGAAGACGTGCGCGAAGTACGTCGACGAGTACCGCGTCGGGACGGCCGGGTTGTCGAGTCCGATGTCGGCGAGGGCGGATGCCTCGAACGTGGCGACGTCGAGGGTGGATGCCGCCTCATCGGCCGTGAGGGAGTGCCAGGCCTGGTCGATCCAGGATGCGGCGAGGTACTCGCTCGTGCCGAAGCCCTGGTTGAAGGACTCGGTCGCCGTGAGCTTCGCGACGACGTCTGCAGGCAGCGGCTCGCCGGTCTCTCTGTGCTTGGCGTAGTTCGCGAGGATCTCGGGCCAGTAGATCCACATCTCGTTCACCTGGCTCGGGAACTCCACGAAGTCGCGGAACACGTTGGTGCCGGCGAAGTGGGGGTAGGTGACCGTCGCGAACAGTCCATGCAACGCGTGGCCGAACTCGTGGAAGAGCGTCGTCACCTCGTCGAGTGTGAGCAGTGTCGGCTGGCCGGCGGCGGGCTTGGACACATTGAGGTTGTTGACGACGATCGGGTCGGTGCCGCGCAGGCGCGACTGCAGCACGATCGAGTTCATCCACGCACCGCCCCGCTTGGAGTCGCGCGTGTAGAGGTCGAGGATGAAGAGCCCGAGGGCCGAGCCGTCGGCGTTGTGCAGCTCGAACACCCGTGCGTCCGGGTGATAGGCGCCGAGGTCGCTGCGCTCCGTGAACGTCACACCGTACAGTTCGGTCGCCGCCCGGAAGACGCCGTCCTGCAGCACCCGTTCGGCCTCGAACCACGGACGCAGAGCCGCCGTGTCGAGCTCGTACTCCGCCTGCCGGACCTTCTCGGTGTAGAACGCCCAGTCGTGTGCCTCAAGCGCGAACGGGGCGTCCTCGGCATCGATGAGGCGCTGCAGTGCGGCCTGTTCGCGGCGTGCGTTGTCGGCCGCAGGTGCCGCGAGCCGGCGTAGGAGGTCGTGCACAGCCTCGGGAGAGCCGGCCGTCTCGTCGGACGTGATGTAGGCGGCGTGCGAGTCGTAGCCGAGCAGCTGGGCCCGCTGTGCTCGCAGGCGCACGATCTCGAGGAGCACCGCGCTGTTGTCGTGGGCGTTGCCGCGGCTGCCGCGCGCGCGCGAAGCATCCATGATCCGCTTGCGGCTGTCTCGGTTCGTGAGCGACGCGAGGTACGGATGCCCCGTGAACAGGGTCAGCGTCACGACCCACTTGCCGTCGAGCCCGCGGTCTGCGGCCGCCTGAGCCGCTGCCGAGAGCTCGCCCTCGGTCAGTCCGTCGAGCTCCTCAGCGGAGTCGAACACCACGGCGAGGTCGTTCGTATCGGCGAGGAGGTTCTTCTCGAAGGTCGTCGTGAGTGTCGAGAGACGCTGGTTGATCTCGGTCAGCGTCGCCTTCGCGGTCTCGTCGAGCCCGGCGCCGGCGTGCGACATCTCGCGGTAGTGCCGCTCGACGAGGTAGCGCTGCTCGTCGTCGAGGTCGAGGGAGTCGAGCTGATCGTGCAGCGTCTTGATGCGCCAGTAGAGCTGCGCGTCGAGCTGGATGGAGTCCTGATGCGCCGACATGAGGGGCGCGAGCTCCTCTTCGATCGCCTGGATGTCCTCCGTCGCATCGGCGGACGACACAGTGTAGAAGGTGCTGGCGACGTCGCCCAGCAGCCTGCCGCTCTCTTCGAGCGGCACCATCGTGTTCTCGAAGGTCGGCATCGACCGGACGCGCGTGATGTTGGCGATCTCTGCCTTGTGGGCCGCGAACGCCGCCTCGAAGGCGGGGAGGTAGTGCTCGGGGCGGATCGCCGCGTAATCGGGCAGGCCGTACGGAAGAGGGGAGGGGGACAGGAGGGGGTTGTCTGACGCCATCCCCTCAGCCTAATCGCGCTCACTTCGTGTGCCTCCGAAAGTTTGCAAACTTGCGGTTGCAAACTGGCGATTGCAAAAGAGTACTTGCAAAGAAGTATTTGCATGGCTACGGTGAAGGCATGGAAGAAGAGCTGGATGCCCAGGCACGCACCGAGGACCGCCACCGTGAGGACCGCGTCCTCGACGGCGGCGCCCTGCGTGCTCTCGCGCACCCGCTGCGCGTGCGGATGTACGACATCCTGAGCCAGTACGGCCCGCAGACCGCCAGCTCCCTCGCCGAGATGCTGGGGGAGTCCAGCGGCTCGACGAGCTACCACCTGCGCGCACTCGCGAAGCACGATCTCATCCGAGAGCTCCCCGATCAGGGCACCGGCCGTGAGCGATGGTGGGAACGCCCCGTCGGCGGTGTCGCGTTCGCGAGCCCCGAGGCGATGACGACGCCCGCAGGGCGCGCGGCATCGCAGATCGTGATGAACGAGTTCCTCCGCGGCCGCCACGAACAGCTCGTGCAGTTCGTCGACCGCGGCTTCGAAGGGCTCGAAGACGCGTGGGAGGCGGGCACGCTCATCTCGACCGCGACCGCACGCCTCACCCCCGAGCAGAGCAAGGAGCTCGCGCTCAAGATCATGGCGCTGATCGACGACGCCGTGGACACCTATCGCAATCAGACCGGCGAGAACGTCCGGCCCGTCTCCATCCGGGCCGATTTGTTCCCGCTTCCCGACCTGGGAGAGAAGCCATGACCGCCATCGACACCCGCTGGGCGCTGACTCGTGCGACCCGCTTCGAGCGTGTCCTGCTCCGCACTGCGGCGCAGCTCGACCGTGTCGTCGCCCACCGGCTCGAGCGCCGCGCGACGAGGACCGCCGCCTCCGTGCGCACCACCGAATCCGCCTCCGCGCTCGACGTCCGCGCGCGCGCGACGCTGCACGCTCCCATCGGCCTGCGGTGACCACCGTCTCGGCGACCCCTGCGCCGCAGACGACCAAGCCACGGCTCTCGCGCGACTTCGGCAAGCTGTGGACGGCAGCCGCCTTCAGTAATCTCGCCGACGGTGTGGGGCGCACGGCCGTTCCGCTCATCGCGACGACGCTGACGCGCGATCCTCTCGCGATCGCCGCGATCGGCGCCCTCGCGTTCGTTCCGTGGCTCGTTCTTCGGCATACCCGCGGGCATGCTCGTCGACCGCTGCGATCGCCGCTGGATCATGGCGATCGCCAATGCTCTGCGCGGTGGGACGGCTGTCGCGCTGGCAGTGCTCACGGTGACCGGCTCCCTCACGATCTGGTGGCTGTTCGCCGGCGTGCTCGTCTTCGGCCTCGGCGAGACGCTCTTCGACAACGCGACGAACGCGATCGTGCCGTCGATCGTCGAACGGCCGGCCCTCGAGCGTGCGAACGGGTACATGCAGGCAGCGCAGATCACGATAGACAGCTTCATCGCCACGCCGATCGGCGGCGTGCTGTTCGCGGTGTCGCTCGCGCTTCCCCTCTGGGTCGGTGCGGGGGGATACCTGATCCCGATCGCCCTCGCCGTGCTGCTCCCGCTGTCGGCCGCACGCCCCCTCGCCGCTCCGCGCCGGGCGCAGGAGACCGCGCCCGGTCAGGCGGCGCCGCTCCCGCCGGCAGAGACGCCGGCCGTGGCATCGCGCGTCTCGGCCCGCGACGCCATCTCGTACCTGTGGACGCATCGCTTCCTGCGCTCGATGGTCGTCTTCACCTCGATCATCGGGTCGGCATTCTCGTTCGCGCAGGCGCCGACCGTGCTGTACTTCCTCGACGAGCTCGGCGTCGCGCCCATCGCGATCGGCGTCGTGACCGCCGGCATCGGCCTCGGCGCGCTCGTGGGGTCGCTCGTCGCAGCGCCGCTCGTGGCGCGCTTCGGCCGCGGCAAGGTCATGCTCGGGGCCAACGTCGCGGCAGGGATCGCGCTGTTCGCCGTGTGGGCGGCGCCTGAACTCATCACGGGGATCATCGCGTACGCCGTCATGGGCGGCGCCGTGTCGGTCTGGAACGTCCCGTGGGGGGCGCTGCGTCAGGCGATCGTGCCGGGCGCGATCTTCGGGCGCGTGCTCGGGATCATCCGCACCTTCACCTGGGGGATGTTCCCGTTCGCGACGCTCCTCGGTGGACTCGTCGCTCGGGTCGACCTGCGACTTCCCTCCCTCATCGCGGGAATCGTGACGCTCGCCGCGACGGCGGTCTGCGTCCGCCTGCTGCTCGAGGCCTCGCGGCACTCCGAGCCCGAGTACTGATCTGGGCCCGAGCCCGATCCTGTGCACGGATCAGGCGAATCCGTCATCCGGATCGTGCCGGACGACGGGTTCGCCGTCAGCGCCGAGCGTCACGATGACACCCGTGTCGAGCTCGGCGATCGGGCGCCCCTCGAGCCACGTGAGCGTCCAGCGGGGGCGCGGCTGGCCGAGGTCGTCACTCGGGACGGCGTCGTCGACGGATCGGATGCCGCGAGCGAGCGCCGCAGGGACCGCCTTCGGCGGCTCATCGCCCGAGGTCCAGCGGGTGCCGAGCTGCATCAGGACTCCTCGAGTTCGATGCCGGTGACGGCAAGGGACTCCGCGTCGGCGTAGGTGATCTCGGCGATGCGGCCGACGGCCTTGAGGTCGCCCTCGGCGAGCCGGATGGCCGCCACCGAGCCGGTCGGCGCGGCGATCGTCAGGCGCGTGACGGGCGTCTTCTGCGATGCCTTGGCCTCGGTCTTGGCGCGACGGATGCTCACGAGCGCCTCGCTCACGGCCCGCAGGACGCCCGGGTCGCCGTCGATGCCGAGCGGCGCGGGCCACTCGGCGGTGTGGACGGATCCCTCTTCGAACCACGACCACGCCTCTTCGGCCGCGAAGGCGAGCACGGGCGCGAACAGCCGCAGGAGCGTCGAGAGCGCCGTGCGCAGCGCGAGGGCCGCGGATGCCTGACCGACGTCCGTCTGGTCGTAGGCGCGCTCCTTGACGAGCTCGAGATAGTCGTCGCAGAAGGTCCAGAAGAAGGACTCCGTGACCTCGAGCGCGCGAGCGTGGTCATACGCTTCGAAGGCTCTGGTCGCCTCGCGCACCACGCCGTCGAGGGTTGCGAGCATCGAGGCATCCAGTGCATGCGTGATCTGCGCGCCCTCGGGAACGGGGAACGACAGCACGAACTTCGACGCGTTGAGAACCTTGATCGCGAGGCGCCGGCCGATCTTGACCTGCGTCGGGTTCTGCGGGTCGAAGGCCGCGTCGGCACCGAGCCGGCTCGAGGCCGACCAGTACCGCACCGCGTCAGTGCCGTGCTGCGCGAGGATGTCGGCCGGAGTGACGACATTGCCCTTCGACTTGGACATCTTCTTGCGGTCGGGGTCGACGATGAAACCGGAGATCGCGGCATCCGTCCACGGAGCCCTGTCGTCTTCGAGCGCGCTGCGCAGCATCGTGGAGAAGAGCCACGTGCGGATGATGTCCTGGCCCTGCGGACGCAGGTCGAACGGCGCGACGAGGCTCCACAGCTCGGGGTCGCGCTCCCAGCCGCCGGCGAGCTGGGGAGTGAGCGAGGACGTCGCCCACGTGTCGAAGATGTCCTTCTCGCCCTCGAACCCGCCTGCGACGCCGCGCTGCTCGGCCGTGTAGCCCGGCGGCACGTCGATCGTCGGGTCGACGGGGAGTGACGCGGCATCGGGGGTGATCACGACGTCGTAGTCCCGCTCGCCGTTCTCGTCGAGTCCGTACCAGACGGGGATCGGCACGCCGAAGAAGCGCTGGCGTGAGACCAGCCAGTCGCCCGTGAGGCCGCCGACCCAGTTCTCGTAGCGCACGCGCATGAAGTCGGGATGCCATGCCATGCCCTTGCCGAGCTCGATGAGTCGGTCGCGCAGCCCTCCGTCGCGTGCACCGTTGCGGATGTACCACTGGCGCGTCGAGACGATCTCGAGCGGGCGGTCGCCCTTCTCGTAGAACTTGACGACGTGCGAGAAGGGCTTCGAGACCGCGAGCATGTCGCCCGTCTCCTGCAGCTTCTCGACGATCGCCTTGCGTCCGCTGAAGACGGTCTTTCCCGCCATCTCGGCCTCGTACCACGCGATCGCCTCGGCGTTCGCGACGCCGGCGGGCGCCTCGGGCAGGAAGCGTCCGTCGAGGCCGAGCGAGGTGAGGTTCGGAAGCTCCGAGCCGTCGGCACGGCGCAGCTCGCGCCACCATACGATGTCGGTCACGTCGCCGAACGTGCAGACCATCGCGACGCCGGTGCCCTTGTCGGCCTGGGCGAGGTGGTGGCCGTGGACCTCGATGGGCGCCTCGAAGTACGGCGTCTTGACCGTCGTGCCGATGAGGTCCTTGTGCGGACCTTCGGGGTGGGTCACCAGCGCGATGCACGAGGGGAGCAGCTCGGGGCGCGTCGTCTCGATCTCGATCGTGCCCGAGCCGTCGGCGAAGGGGAACGCGATGCGGTGGTAGGCGGCCTGCTGGTCACGGTCCTCGAGCTCGGCCTGGGCTATCGCCGAGCGGAAGTCGATGTCCCACAGGGTGGGTGCGAGCGCCTGGTACGCCTCGCCGCGCTCGAGATTGCGCAGGAACGCGAGCTGGCTCGTGCGGATCGTCTCGTCCGAGATGGTGCGGTACGTCTGCGTCCAGTCGACGCTCAGACCGAGCTGGCGGAACAGCGCCTCGAAGTGCTTCTCATCCTCGAGCGTGAGGCTCTCGCAGAGCTCGATGAAGTTGCGGCGGCTGATGGGAACCTGGTCGGCAGCTTTGCTCGACTTGTTGTCTCCGCCTTCGAACGGCGGCACGAAGTCGGGCGTGTACGGCAGCGACGGGTCACAGCGCACTCCGTAGTAGTTCTGCACGCGGCGCTCGGTGGGAAGACCGTTGTCATCCCAGCCCATCGGATAGAAGACCGTCTTGCCGCGCATGCGCTCGAAGCGCACCTTGACGTCGGTGTGCGTGTAGCTGAACACGTGGCCGATGTGCAGTGATCCGGATGCCGTGGGGGGCGGCGTGTCGACGGAGTAGATGCCCGCGCGGCCGGCCTCGGCGGCGCGGATGCGGTCGAACAGGTACGTTCCCTGCTCGCGCCACGCGGCATCCCACTTCGTCTCGAGACCTTCGAGGGCGGGCTTGTCGGGAATCTGAGCATCGGCCATGGCGGTCTCCTCGCGATATGTGCGGCACTGTGTGAGCGTGCCTGAGTGTGGGATGTCGCACGATTCTACCGTGACGCACGGTGCCGCTCTGAGGCTCGGTGCCGTCACCGGCCCGAGTGTCGGAACCCGCGTCTAGCCTGGAGTGGTGCAGACCACACGTTCCGTCCGGCCGTTCGAGGTCGTGAGCGACTACGAGCCGTCCGGCGACCAGCCTCAGGCGATCGCCGAACTCGCGGCGCGCATCAACGCGGGCGAGACCGATGTCGTGCTTCTCGGCGCCACCGGCACCGGCAAGTCCGCCACGACGGCGTGGCTCGTCGAAGCCGTGCAGCGGCCCACGCTGGTGCTGGCACACAACAAGACGCTCGCCGCCCAGCTCGCCAACGAGTTCCGCGAGCTCATGCCCCACAACGCGGTCGAGTACTTCGTCAGCTACTACGACTACTACCAGCCCGAGGCGTACGTCCCGCAGACCGACACCTTCATCGAGAAGGACTCCTCGATCAACGCCGAGGTCGAGCGGCTGCGCCACTCGACGACGAACTCGCTGCTCTCGCGCCGCGACGTCATCGTCGTCTCCACCGTCTCGTGCATCTACGGTCTCGGCTCGCCCGAGGAGTATCTGCGGGCCATGGTCGCGCTGCAGGTGGGGGAGCGGTACGACCGCGACGCGCTCATCCGCAAGTTCATCGCGATGCAGTACAACCGCAACGACGTCGACTTCTCGCGCGGCAACTTCCGCGTCCGCGGCGACACGATCGAGATCATCCCCGTGTACGAGGAGTACGCGATCCGCATCGAACTCTTCGGCGACGAGATCGAGGCGCTCTACACCCTGCATCCGCTCACCGGCGACGTCATCCAGCGACTCGACTCCGTCCCGATCTTCCCGGCGACGCACTACGCCGCCGGCACCGAGACGGTGCAGCGCGCCATCGGCACGATCGAGCACGAGCTCGAAGAGCGCCTCAAGGAGCTCGAGTCGCAGAACAAGCTGCTCGAGGCCCAGCGACTGCGCATGCGGACGACCTTCGACCTCGAGATGCTGCAGCAGCTCGGCTTCTGCTCGGGCATCGAGAACTACTCGCGGCACCTCGACGGCCGTATGCCGGGCGAGCCGCCGCACACGCTGCTCGACTTCTTCCCCGACGACTTCCTCATGGTCATCGACGAGTCGCACGCGACGGTGCCGCAGATCGGCGCGATGTACGAGGGGGATGCCTCGCGCAAGCGCACTCTCGTCGAGCACGGGTTCCGCCTGCCGAGCGCGCTCGACAACCGTCCGCTGCGGTGGGACGAGTTCAAGGACCGCGTCGGCCAGACCGTGTACCTGTCGGCGACGCCCGGACGCTACGAGATGGGCATCGCCGACGGCGTCGTCGAGCAGATCATCCGGCCGACCGGTCTCGTCGACCCCGCAGATCGTCGTCAAGCCCTCGAAGGGCCAGATCGACGACCTGCTGGAGGAGATCCGCCTCCGCGCCGAGCGCGACGAGCGCGTCCTCGTCACGACGCTCACGAAGAAGATGGCCGAAGAGCTCACCGACTTCCTCGGCGAGCACGGCGTCCGGGTGCGCTACCTGCACTCCGACGTCGACACGCTGCGCCGCGTCGAGCTGCTGAGCGAGCTGCGCGCGGGCGTCTACGACGTGCTCGTCGGCATCAACCTGCTGCGCGAGGGCCTCGACCTGCCCGAGGTGTCGCTCGTGGCGATCCTCGACGCCGACAAGGAGGGCTTCCTGCGCTCGCGGAACGTCGCTCATCCAGACGATCGGCCGTGCGGCGCGCAACGTCTCGGGCGAGGTGCACATGTACGCCGACACCGTGACCGACTCGATGCGCAAGGCGATCGAAGAGACCGACCGGCGACGCGAGAAGCAGGTCGCGTACAACCTCGAGACGGGCATCGACCCGCAGCCGCTGCGCAAGCGGATCGCCGACATCACCGAGGTGCTCGCGCGCGAGGGCGCCGACACCGACGGCGATGCTGTCGCGAGCGTCGGCGAAGACGCAAGTCGCGGCAAGGGCAAGTCGCCGACCCCGCAGCTGCGCCGCGAGGGGATCGCGGCCGAGGGCGCGAGCAGCTCGAGGCGACGATCGCCGATCTCAGCGATCAGATGCTCGCGGCGGCCGGCGAGCTCAAGTTCGAGCTCGCGGCACGGCTGCGCGACGAGGTGCAGGACCTGAAGAAGGAGCTGCGCGCCATGGAGCGCGCCGGGCACGCCTGACCGGAGCGGCGGCGGCTGCGGCCTGCGCTCAGGGGCAGTGCATGAGCGGCTTCGGGCCGGAGCGGTCGAACGTGTGGCTCGACATCGGCGCGCCGCACAGCGGGCACGCCGCGGCGCGCTCGGTGCGGACGGGCGGGGGAGTCGTCTCGTACGGACCGACCGCGGCGGGACCGGCCAGCCGGATGAGCTTGGTGTTGACCAGGCGTACCAGCCGCCGGCGGCCTCGCACGCGCTCCCGCAGCGTGCCGTCGCTGCGGGGCATCCATCTCGCGTCATGATCATTAGTGTACTAACGATTAGTGCCGATAGGATGCCTCGCATGAACCCGACGACGACCTGCTCAGGCTCGAGAACCAGGTCTGCTTCGCCGTCGTGACCGCGGCGCGCAACGTCGTGTCGATCTACCGGCCCGATCCTCGAGCCGCTCGGTCTCACGCATCCGCAGTACCTCGTCATGCTCGCGCTCTGGGAGCGGTCGCCGCGGTCGCTGGGCGAACTCGCCGACGAGCTCGCGATGGAGCCGGCGACGCTCTCGCCGCTCGTCAAGCGGCTCGAGGCGCAGGGGACGGGTCGCAGGCGCGGCGCGCCGACGACGAGCGCGTGCTCGACATCGGCCTCACCGTCGAGGGCGCGGCGCTGCGCGAACAAGCGCTCGAGGTTCCGCGGCAGGTCATGGCGCGCGTCGGGATGGATGCCGCCGAGTCGCGGCGCTGCGCGAGGCCGCTCGCCCCGTTCGCGGCGCGAGGCCCGCCGCGTCACCGGTGCGCGAACGTCTGGTCTCGTGCCGTTCTGGACGTGCGGCCACTCCCTGGGCGAGTCTCGGAACGGCGTCCTAGGCTCGGGCGAGCGCTGCGTGCGCGACGATGCCGCGCAGCACCGTCGTCCCCATCGGTCAGAACAGAGGAAGCCACCATGCGCATCACGGTCCCACCAGACCGCCGGCCCGCGCCACGGTCCGCCTTCGCGGCGACCGCGCCGCCTCGCCCTCGCCCTCGCCGGGGTCGCGTCGCGGCCTCGGCGGCGCCCGCGGCCCCCGACGCCCCCGCGCAGGCGACGGCCGACGTCGGTCGAGATCAACCTCGTCACGATCAACGACTTCCACGGTCGCATCGAGGCGTCCGCACCGCCGCCGGCGGATCGCGCGCGCTCGCGACGGCGGTCAAGCAGCTCCGCGCGGCGAACCCGAACACCGTCTTCGCCGCCGCGGGCGACCTGATCGGCGCCTCGACGTTCGACGTCCTTCATCCAGCAGGACGTGCCCACGATCGAGACGCTCAACGCGGCCGGACTCGACGTGAGCGCGGTGGGCAACCACGAGTTCGACGCGGGGTGGGCCGACCTGCGTGACCGCGTGCAGGCCGCTCGCCGACTGGGAGTACATCGGCGCGAACGTCTACGACAGCGGCGACCGGCGACCCCGCCCTCGCGCCGAGTACTGGATCGACGACGTTCGGCGGCGTCTCGATCGGCTTCATCGGCGCCGTCACCGAGGAGCTGCCGTCGCTCGTGAGCCCCGCGGCATCGCGACCTCGACGTGCGGACGATCGTCGTCGAGCGTCAACCGCGTCGCCGACGAGCTCAGCGACGGCGACGCCGACAACGGCGAGGCCGACGTCATCGTCCTGCTCGTGCACGAGGGCGCGGCCACGACGTCCGTCGAGTCCGCGACCGATCCGACGACACGGCTTCGGCGACATCGTCAACGGACGTCGAACGACAACGTCGACGCGATCGTCTCCGGGCACACCCACCTCGCGTACAACCACGTGCCTCGACGGCCGGCCCGGTCGATCTCGTCGCGGCCAGTACGGCGAGCGGTTCTCGCAACATGGCAGATCAGGTCGACCCCGACGTCGAAGGACGATCACCGTCGATGGACGAACACGATGTACACGATGGCGACCGACGGTCGATCGCCGCCGGCACCGCGCGACGGCGCGGCTCACCGAGCCCGACCCGGCGATCGTCGCCGATCGTGGCCGAGGCGATCGCCGTCGCCGACGAGCTCGGAGCGTCGAGCCGTCGGCGACGATCACCGCCGACGTCAACCGCGCGCAGCTGCCCGGCACCGCGAACGGCGACCCGCCCCGGTCGAGAACCGCGGCGGCGAGTCGACCCTCGGCAACTTCGTCGCCGACGTGCAGCTGTGGGCGGCTGCAGCGCGACGGCACCCGGCAGCGCAGATCGCCTTCATGAACCCCGGAGGTCTGCGCGCCGACATGGTGTTCGCGCCCGGACGGCGTGCTCGACGCTACCGCGAGGCGGCGGCCGTGCAGCCGTTCGCCAACACGCTCGTCGACGCTCGACGCTGACGGGCGCGCAGATCAAGACAGGCGCTCGAGCAGCAGTGGCAGCCGGCCGGCGCGGCGCGTCCGTTCCTGAAGCTCGGCGTCTCGAAGGGCCTCACCTACACGTTCGACCCGACCGCGCCGCCGGGCTCGCGCATCATCGACACCTGCCGCTCAACGGCGTGCCGATCGATCCCGGCGGCGACCTACTCGCGTCGGGCGTGAACTCGTTCCTCGCAGCGCGGCGGCGACAACTTCTTCGCCTTCGCGAGGGCACGGGCAAGGCCGACACCGGCCAGGTCGACCTCCAGGCGATGGTCGACTACTTGGCCGCGTTCGGCAGACGGCGACGCCCGACTACGCGCAGCGCTCGATCGGGCGTGACCTCGCCTGCGCACCGTCGGCTACGACGGCGGGCTCGACGATCACGCTCGACGCTCTCGTCGCTGCGACTTCACGCACGACCGAGCCGAAGGCGGGACCGTCGCGTGCGATCGGCGGCACGCCGTCGGCACGCCCGGTCGACCGCCACGGTCGTCACGACGTCGACGGCACCGCGACCGTCCGGTCACCGTGCCGACGGCGTCGCGGCACGGTGCCGCTCACGATCACGACGCCGACGGGCACGAGTCTCGGTGCCGATCACGGTGTTCGAGAAGGCGCCACGGTCGACCGTCGGCATCCGAGCAAGCTCCTCGCGCGGAAGCGCCGGCGACCGTACACGACGGTCGTCGCGGCGACGGGCAGTGCCCGACCGGCGAGGTCACGATCTCGACGGCAGACGGTCGATCGCCACGCGCGACGCTCGCCGCGGGACCGCGGCGTCGTGCACGGCTGACGCTGCCGGCGCTCGGCACGGGTCGTGCACCTGCTGCGGCGTCGTACGCCGGCACGCGGCACGGTGCAGGCGTCGAAGAGTCCGGCGTGCTCGGTACTCGTCTGGCAGCGGGCCGCGTGTCACGCCAGTGAAGGCGGGGACTCCGGAGCCCGTGTCGGAGGCCCCGCCTAGACTTGTCGGGTGCCCATCGTCCCTGTCGCCGTCGCCCGGGAACACCGTCAGCGGAAAGCTCAGTGTTCGCGGTGCCCGCGTCCACAATCTCAAGAACGTCGACCTCGACATCCCGCGCGACTCGCTCGTCGTGTTCACGGGCCTGTCCGGGTCGGGCAAGTCGAGTCTCGCGTTCGACACGATCTTCGCCGAGGGCCAGCGCCGCTACGTCGAGTCGCTGAGCGCGTACGCGCGCCAGTTCCTCGGCCAGGTCGACCGCCCCGACGTCGACTTCATCGAGGGCCTGAGCCCCGCGGTGTCGATCGACCAGAAGTCGACGAACCGCAACCCGCGCTCGACCGTCGGCACGATCACCGAGATCCACGACTACATGCGTCTGCTGTGGGCGCGCATCGGCGTGCCGCACTGTCCCGAGTGCGGCGAGGTCATCCAGCGCCAGACGGTGCAGCAGATCGCCGACCAGCTCATGGAGCTGCCCGAGCGCACCCGCTACCAGATCGTCGCGCCCATCGTCTCGCAGAAGAAGGGCGAGTTCGTCGACCTCTTCAACGAGCTCGGCGCGAAGGGCTACGCCGCGCGCGATCGTCGACGGCGAGCTCATCCAGCTCGCCGAGCCGCCCACGCTGAAGAAGAGCTACAAGCACGACATCGCCGTCGTCGTCGACCGCCTCGTCGCCGCCCCGACATCCTCGAGCCGCGTCACCGACTCCGTCGAGACGGCGCTGGGCCTCGCCGGCGGCGTCGATGCAGGTCAACTTCGTCGACGAAGAGGGCGACGACGCGTGGCAGTCCTTCTCCGAGAAGCTCGCCTGCCCGAACGGGCACCCGCTGCAGCTCACCGAGATCGAGCCGCGCACGTTCTCGTTCAACGCGCCGTTCGGCGCGTGCCCGGCCTGCTCGGGTCTCGGCACCCGCATGTCGGTCGACGTCGACCTCATGCTCGGCGACGAGGAGCTCTCGATCCGCGAGGGCGTCGCTCATCCCGTGGACGACGCAGGGCAAGGGGCTCTTCCAGTACTACGAGCGACTGCTCGAGGGCCTCGCCGACGACCTCGGACTTCTCGCTCGACACCCCGTGGCGGATGCTGCGCGCCGACGTGCAGGAGGCGGTCCTGCGCGGCGAGAACTACAAGGTCACCGTCAAGTGGAAGAACCGCTACGGCCGCGAGATGCGCTACTCGTCGGGCTTCGAGGGCGTCGTGCCCTACATCGAGCGGCAGTACGCTGCAGGCCGAGTCCGACACGCAGCGTCAGCGCTGGTCGCGAGTACCTGCGCGAGGTGCCGTGCCCCGTGTGCGACGGCGACCGCCTCAAGCCCGAGGTGCTCGCCGTGCTCGTGCACGGGCACTCGATCGCGGATGCCTCGCGCCTGAGCCTCGCCGACGCGCAGGAGTACTTCGCCGAGCTCGAGCTGACCGACCGCGAGGCGAAGATCGCCGCGCAGGTGCTGCGCGAGATCCGGCTGCGGCTCGACTTCCTGCTCCAGGTCGGGCTCAACTACCTCAACCTCAGCCGCTCGGCCGGCTCGCTGTCCGGCGGCGAGGCGCAGCGCATCCGCCTGGCGACGCAGATCGGCTCGGGGCTCACCGGCGTGCTCTACGTGCTCGACGAGCCCTCGATCGGCCTGCACCAGCGCGACAACCGGCGACTCATCGAGACGCTGCTCACGCTGCGCGACCTCGGCAACACGCTCATCGTCGTCGAGCACGACGAGGAGACGATCCACGCGGCCGACTGGGTCGTCGACATCGGCCCGCGCGCCGGCGTCGACGGCGGCGACGTCGTGCACTCGGGGCCGTCTCGCGCAGCTGCTCGACGAGACGCGCTCGATCACCGGCGACTACCTCGCCGGGCCGCCGCGAGATCCCGACGCCGAAGAAGCGTCGCCGATCGACAAGAAGCGCATGCTCACGCGTCGTCGGCGCGCGCGAGAACAACCTGCAAGAACGTGACCGTCGACTTCCCGCTCGGCGTGCTGACCGCCGTCACCGGCGTCAGCGGCTCGGGCAAGTCCTCGCTCGTCAACGACATCCTCTACGAGGTGCTCGCGTCGCGGCTCAACGGTGCGCGCACGCGTCGCCGGGCAAGCACACGCGCGTGACCGGCCTCGACAACCTCGACAAGGTCGTGCACGTCGACCAGGCGCCGATCGGCCGCACGCCGCGCTCGAACCCCGCGACCTACACCGGCGTCTTCGACCGCATCCGCACGCTGTTCAGCGAGACGCCCGAGGCGAAGGTGCGCGGCTACCAGCCCGGCCGCTTCAGCTTCAACGTCAAGGGCGGCCGCTGCGAGGCGTGCTCGGGCGACGGCACGATCAAGATCGAGATGAACTTCCTGCCCGACGTCTACGTCGACTGCGAGGTGTGCCACGGCAAGCGCTACAACCGCGACACGCTCGCGGTGCACTACAAGGGCAAGAACATCGCCGAGGTGCTCGAGATGCCGATCGACGAGGCCGCCGAGTTCTTCGAGCCGATCCAGGCGATCCACCGCTACCTGAAGACGCTCGTCGACGTCGGCCTCGGCTACGTGCGCCTCGGCCAGTCGGCGACGACGCTCTCGGGCGGCGAGGCGCAGCGCGTCAAGCTCGCGACCGAGCTGCAGCGCCGCTGCAACGGCCGCAGCATCTACGTGCTCGACGAGCCGACGACCGGTCTGCACTTCGAAGACGTGCGCACGCTGCTCGAGGTGCTCAACGGCCTCGTCGACAAGGGCAACACGGTCATCGTCATCGAGCACAACCTCGACGTCATCAAGTCCGCGACTGGGTCATCGACCTCGGCCCCGAGGGCGGCTCCGGCGGCGGCGAGATCGTCGCGACGGGCACGCCCGAGCAGGTCGCGCGCGTCGAGGGCAGCCACACCGGCGCGTTCCTCGCCGAGGTGCTGGGCGAGGCGCAGGCGGCCGCGCAAGGCGGGCTGAGCCGATGGCCGCACCGCGCCCACCGTCGCGTACAAGCCGAAGCCGGGGGAGATCCCGACCAACCCGGGCGTCTACCGGTTCCGCGACGCCGACGGGCGCGTGCTGTACGTCGGCAAGGCGAAGAACCTGCGTGCGCGCCTGTCGAACTACTTCGCGCCGCTGCGCACGCTGCACGAGCGCACGCGGCGGATGGTGACGACCGCCGCGTCGGTCGAGTGGACCGTCGTGGCGAGCGACGTCGACTCGCTGCAGCTGGAGTACATGTGGATCAAGGAGTTCGATCCGCCCTTCAACGTGCGCTACAAGGACGACAAGTCCTACCCGTTCATGGCGATCACCCTCGCCGACGAGGCGCCGCGCGTCATCGTCACCCGCAACCGCCGGATCCCGGGGGCGAAGTACTTCGGCCCGTACCCGAAGGTGTGGGCGGTGCACGACACGATCGACCTGATGATCAAGGTCTTCCCGATCCGCACGTGCAGCGACTCGTCGTACAAGAAGGCGATGGCGACCGGGCGGCCGTGCTTCCCCGGCCAGATCGGCCGCTGCGGCGGTCCCTGCTCGATGAAGGTGACGATCGAGGAGCACCGCGCGATCGTCGACGACTTCGTCGCGTTCATGGCCGGCGGCGACCAGCGGTTCACGCGGAGCTCACCGCCCGGATGCGGGAGGCCTCCGCCGCGATGGACTACGAGGCCGCCGCCGTCGTACCGCGACAAGCTGCAGGCGATCGACGCCGTGCTCGAACAAGAGCGCGCTCGTGCTCGCGCCCGACACCGACGCCGACCTGTTCGGCATCGCCGAGGACGAGCTGGCCGCCGCCGTGCAGCACTTCGTGATCCGCGGCGGACGCGTGCGCGGCGTGCGGGCGACGACGATCGAGAAGGAGCTCGACATCTCCGGCGCCGACCTCGTCGACCAGGTGCTGCAGCGCACCTACGGCGATGCCGCCGGCGCCGACATCCCGCGGCAGGTGCTCGTGCCGGCGCTGCCCGACGACGCGGCCGACCTCGAGGAGTGGCTGCGCGAGCGCCGCGGCAAGACGGTGACGATCCAGGTCGCGCAGCGCGGGCGCAAGGCCGAGCTCATGAAGACGGCGACGCCTCAACGCGCAGCAGGCGCTGATGCTGCACAAGACGCGGCGCACGAGCGACTACGTCGCCCGCACGCAGGCGCTCACCGACCTGCAGGAGGCGCTCGACCTGGCCGAGGCGCCGCTGCGCATCGAGTGCTTCGACGTCTCGCACCTCGGCGGCACCAACGTCGTGGCCTCGATGGTCGTCTTCGAGGACGGCCTGCCGCGCAAGGACCAGTACCGCTCGTTCGGCGTGCCCGAGACGACCGACGACACCGACTCGCTCTACCAGGTGCTCGACGCGCGCCTCGCCTACCTCGACCGTCCCGAGGAGGACGAGCCGCACGCCGCGCCGGAGCCGACGGCCGAC
The DNA here is from genome assembly GCA_963695125.1 of uncultured Actinomycetota bacterium. Lineage (GTDB taxonomy): Bacteria > Actinomycetota > Actinomycetes > Actinomycetales > Microbacteriaceae > Microbacterium. The sequence goes on along the minus strand of CAVOFY010000001.1, from coordinate 1,335 downwards.
GGCGAGGTCGTCACCGAGCGCGAGCCGCCGCGCTTCGCCTACCGGCCGCAGCTGCTCGTCGTCGACGGCGGCAAGCCGCAGGTCGAGGCGGCCGCGCGCGCGCTGCGCGATGCCGGGCACGAGGAGATCGCCCTGTGCGGCATCGCGAAGCGGCTCGAGGAGGTGTGGCTGCCGGGGGAGGAGTACCCGGTGATCCTGCCGCGCACGAGCGAGGCGCTGTACCTGCTGCAGCGCCTGCGCGACGAGGCGCACCGCTTCGCGATCACGCATCAGCGCCGGCGGCGCCGACGCGACATCCAGAGCGTCCTCTCCGAGGTGCCCGGGCCTCGGCGAGGCCCGCATCAAGGCGCTGCTGCGGCACTTCGGCTCGGTCGCGGCGCTGAAGAAGGCGACGCCGGACGAGATCGCCGAGCTGCCGGGCATCGGTCCGAAGCTCGCCGCGGCGATCCACGCGCACCTCTCGCGCTCGGTAGGCTGGTCCGGACGACGGGGGTGGTCATGAGCGACGAGGCACGGCGCGCCAGCGCCGGAGAGGTGCTGATCGTGACCGGCATGTCCGGTGCCGGCCGGTCGACGGCCGCCAACGCGCTCGAGGACCTCGACTGGTACGTCGTCGACAACCTGCCGCCGCAGATGCTCAAGCCCCTGCTCGATCTGACCGAGCTCGCCGGCGGCGTCGCTGCCGCGGGTCGCGGTCGTCGTCGACGTGCGCGGGCGCGACCTCTTCGCCGAGCTGCCCGACGTCATGCGGGCGCTGCGCGACCGGCGGCCAGATCCGGCTGATGTTCCTGGATGCCTCCGACGACGTGCTCGTGCGACGGTTCGAGGCGGTCCGGCGCCCGCATCCGCTCCAGGGCGACGGCACGATCCTCGACGGCATCCGGCACGAGCGCGAGCGGCTCGACGGCCGTGCGCGAGAGCGCCGACGTCATCATCGACACGTCGGTCGTACAACATCCACCAGCTCGCGACGCAGCGTGCGACCTCTTCTCCGACGACGACGCGGCCCGGCACACGCTCACGATCATGAGCTTCGGGTTCAAGTACGGGCTGCCGCCCGACGTCGACCTCGTCGCCGACATGCGCTTCCTGCCGAACCCGTTCTGGAACGAGGACCTGCGCGCCGCTCACGGGCGAAGACGCCGAGGTGCGCGAGTTCGTGCTCGAGCAGCCGGGCGCCGCAGGAGTTCATCGACGCCTACGCCGCGGCGCTCAGCCCGTGCTCGCGGGCTATCAGCGCGAGAACAAGCGGCACTCGGTCGTCGCCGTCGGCTGCACCGGCGGCAAGCATCGCTCCGTCGTGATGGCCCGCGAGCTCGCCGAGCGCCTCGCCCA